>CAYVTO010000007.1:0-218374 GCA_964454665.1 uncultured Chitinophagaceae bacterium | reverse complement strand
AGGTCGTTGGTTCGATTCCGACAGGGGGCTCATTATAGTGTGAGTTTAGAGTAAAGAGTGTAAAGCCACACTCATTCCCAAACTCACACTTTTTTTATTCCCATACTCTTCATATCCAGATCCTGCAAATCCTTAGCTCTGCTGCTAGAGCATCCCGATTTTAATCGGGAAGGTCGTTGGTTCGATTCCGACAGGGAACTCATTATAATGTGAGTTTAGAGTAAAAAGTGTAAAACCACACTCACTTCCGAACTCACACTTTTTTATCTGCTTTTCTTTCATCCAAACCAAAGAAATTCCTAAATCAGCAGCTAAATCATCCCAATTCCCTTAAAATGTAATTTTAAGAGCAATAGATTCAACTAAAATGCTGGAATTTAACATGTATTTTGAACACCTGAAAACCCAATATGCTTAATAAGCATCCCATTGAAAACAATACGATTTAAGTTTGACCATCAAACTACTCATCCATCCAATAAAACAAGTGTACCTTTTTCAATATTTTTTAACAAAAACAATTATTCGTTAAAGCGCCTAAATAAAAACAATTAATATACTGTTTATTAGATATTTAAATAAAATAAAACTTGATTTTATTCTATTTTTTTACACTTAAATCCTGATTTTTATACCCATGTCTGGGTTTTGTCCGAGTACTTTTAACCCAAACAGTAAGACCTTCTTCTATCTTTATCATAATTGATTAGTTCAATTATTTACAGGAATTATTCAATTATATAGATTTAATCCATTCTACAAACACACCATTTTAAAAGACATTTAAAAACAGCTATGAAAACAATGAATCGACAAATTGTATTTACCATCTTCTGCTTCTTACTCTGTATCAGTACAGGGTATGGACAAAACTGGCAACTGGTTTGGCAAGATGAATTTAATTATACGGGTGCACCCGATGCCAACAAATGGGGTTATGATGTAGGCGCCGGTGGATGGGGTAACGGCGAAGCTCAGTATTACACCAATAACCGTCGTGAGAATGCCCGTGTTGAAAATGGGAATCTTATTCTAGAAGCCCGCAGAGATTGGTCTGGTGCAGAATATTCTTCTGCCCGTCTGGTATCACGTGGTAAGGGGGATTGGACCTATGGTAGAATTGAAATAAGGGCAAAGATACCTGTAGGACAAGGTCTGTGGCCAGCCATATGGATGTTACCTACTGACTGGACTTATGGAGGATGGCCAGCCAGCGGAGAGATCGATATTATGGAAAGCTTTGCGCTAGGTGGACTTAAATATGACAAAGTTGAGGCGAATGTTCATACGCAAGCTTATAACCATACTATAGGTACAAACAAGGGTGCTGGTATTACTGGTTTATCCAATATCCAAGATAATTACCATACATACAGAGTAACATGGACTGCCAATAAAATGGTATTTGATGTCGATGGAAGGGAATACTTTACA
Source organism: uncultured Chitinophagaceae bacterium (assembly GCA_964454665.1). Classification (GTDB taxonomy): domain Bacteria; phylum Bacteroidota; class Bacteroidia; order Cytophagales; family Cytophagaceae; genus JACMQM01. The sequence continues at coordinate 216,940 of CAYVTO010000007.1, read as the reverse complement.
TTTAATAAGGAAAATTCATGGCAACAATGGCCTTTTGACAAAAGATTTCATTTAATTATGAATATCGCTGTTGGAGGCTCTTTAGGAACTTGGATTGACCCTAATATTTTTCCTAAAAGAATGGAGGTTGACTATGTAAGGGTTTACCAGGACAACGGCGTACCTCCAATCAATCCTTCAACAGGCTTAGTGACGGTTTATAAAGATTGTAACTACAGCGGCTTTTCTGGTGGACTTGACATTGGAGATTATAACTTAGCAAAACTTAAATCTTTAGGTGTTCAAGACGATGATATTTCTTCTCTTCGTATCACTCAAGGATATCAAGCGATCTTGTATCAGGACGATAACTTCGGTGGTGCTTCTACAGTCATTAATTCTAACAACACCTGCCTGAACACCACATGGAATGATAAGGTAACCTCCATTCGGGTAATTGCCAATGGGGTGACCAATCTGGGAGGAACCTATATCCTTCAAAACAGAAACAGTAGTATGAATATGGATGTATGGGGAGGAAGTACCGCTAATGGTGCTAATATAGCACAGGCTAATCCTTCTTATACGAACATTAACCAACAATTTGAGTTTACACATTTAGGAAACGGTTTGTATAAAATCATTGCCAAAGTGAGTGGAAAATCATTGGATGTAAACAACTTCAACAAAGCCAACGGTGCAAACGTAGAACAATACACCTACAATGCAACCGTCAATCAACAATTCATTGTCGTTCCTACAGACCTGGCAGGTTGCTACAAAATCATTGCACGACACAGTGGCAAAGTTGTAGAAGTCGCAGGGGCAAGTACTGCTAGTGGAGCCAATGTTCAGCAATGGGATAACAACAATCAAACCTGTGGTCAGTGGAAATTCCTGGCTCCGATCAGTCCATCGACAGGTTTAATCACGGTGTACAACGATTGTAATTACGGCGGGTTCTCTGGTGGATTAGAAATAGGCGACTACAATCTTGCCCGTTTGAAATCATTAGGAATCAACGACGATGCCATTTCATCTCTTCGTATTACTCAAGGTTATCAAGCCATCTTGTATCAAGACGACAACTTCAGTGGTGGTTCTACAGTCATCAATTCTGACAACACCTGCCTGAACACCACATGGAACGATAAAGTAACCTCCATTCGGGTAACTGCCAATGGGGTGACCAATCTGGGAGGAACCTATATCCTGCAAAACAGGAACAGCGGTTTGAATATGGATGTATGGGGAAGAAGTACAGCCAATGGCGCCAATATTGCTCAAGGTACCCCTCATGGTGAATCCAATCAGCAATTTGAGTTTACACACTTAGGGAATGGTTTGTATAAAATCATTGCCAAAGTGAGTGGGAAATCATTGGATGTTAATAATTTCAATAAAGACAATGGTGCAAACGTGGAGCAATACACCTACAATGCAACCGTCAATCAACAATTCATTGTCGTATCAACAGATTTAACAGGTTGTTACAAATTAATCGCACGACACAGTGGTAAAGTTGTAGAAGTCGCTGGGGCAAGTACTGCTAGTGGGGCTAATGTTCAACAATGGACAAACAACAACCAAACCTGCGGGCAATGGAAATTCCTACCTGCAGTCGTTACGCCTCCTGTAGACGGTACTGGTGATGGATTAACAGGTAACTACTTCAACGGAATGAATTTCGAAACACCTGTATACAGCAGAAAAGATGCCACCATCAATTTTGACTGGGGTAATGGTTCTCCTAATGCTGCCGTTAATGCCGATCGTTTCTCGGCAAGATGGACTGGACAAATTCAACCTAAATACTCCGGGGAATATACCTTCTATATCAACTCCGATAACGGTAGAAGACTTTGGATCAATGGCCAATTAGTGATCGACAAATGGATTGATGATTGGAACATAGATTACTCAGGGAAAATATCCTTAACTGCTAACCAAAAATACAACATTAAGATCGAATACTTTGAAAACAACGGGGGAGCAGCAGCCAAATTAGAGTGGTCACATGCCTCTCAAACAAGAGAAGTAGTACCTACAAAACAACTCTATGCTAACAACTTGCCAACGGTAAGTATTACCTCACCTGCAACCAATGCAGTATTTACTTCGCCTTCAAACATTAACTTTTCTTCTAATGCTGCCGATAACGGAGGTAGCATTGCGAAAGTAGAATACTACAACGGAGCAACAAAAATAGGAGAGGCTACCGTCAATCCGTACAACTTCTCCTGGAACAATGTCGCTGTGGGTACTTATACCATTACGGCTCGAGCGACAGACAACTTAGGGGGAGTAAGTGTTTCTGCTCCTTTAACCGTAAAAGTAAACCAAGGTACGAATCAAGCTCCGAGTGTAAGTTTAACGGCTCCTGCCAACAATGCAAACTTTAATGCTCCGGCTACCATCAACATCACGGCCAATGCTTCCGATGTCGATGGCTCCATTACTAAAGTGGAATTCTACAATGGTAATACCAAACTAGGGGAAGATGCTTCTGCTCCTTATGCATTGACCTGGTCTAATGTTGCTGCAGGAACATATACCATTTCTGTGAAAGCGTTTGATAACAACAATGCCAGTACAACTTCTGCTTCTGTAACGGTGAAAGTAAACACCGTCGTGACCGATCCATGTACTGGACTTCCTAACTACAGTGAAAACGCAGGGTATGCCGCAGGTAGTAAAGTAAAAAATGCAGGTAAACAATACGAATGTAAAGAATGGCCATACTCAGGTTGGTGTAATGGTGCTTCCTGGGCTTATGGACCCGGTACTGGTGCTTACTGGACTGATGCCTGGTACGAAAGAGGTTCTTGTAATGCTCGTGCTGCCCTTGATCTCAATGATCAAACAGCTACTGTAACAAGTGATGTTGCTATTGCTCCTAACCCTGCTACAGATCAAATTACACTTTCATCTGATCAATTCGACATGTCAGCAGCAGTGCTTACCATTAGAGATTTAACAGGAAGAGCACTTATAGAACACGAGGGCTCATCAAGCATGGATGTATCTACACTCAAATCAGGGATGTATACACTGACCATCGTAACCAAAGACAATCAAAAAATCACTAAACAATTTATAAAACAATAATTTTTATACCAAAGGCCGGCTGATGTTCAGTCGGCCTTTATTTCTAACTTAAACACAACAGCTATGAAAAAATTCAACAAAGTATGGATTACCATAATGGTGTTGATAGGACTCCAGCAAATGTCCTTTGCACAAATTGTGAATCAAGAGGTTTCTTTAGGAACTAGTAAAGAGTTAATGAATAGCATTAAAACAAATGTTCAAAACAAAAATGCTAAGATTTCATCTGAAGTTGAGCTTACCATTTCCAGTACTCAAAAGTTAAGGGCGAAGATTAATTATACCCAATCAAGCGCCAACAGTGAATACATTATAGGGGAAATAAACGACATCAAGGATGGTAGTTTTTACATAAATGTAAGTGACAAGTCACTTGAAGGTCATGTCATCCTTCGAAAATCAGAAAAAGCATATAAGTATTTTTCTGATGCCAGTGGAAATGCGTTCGTAAAAGAAGTAGATATCAATGAAATATTGTGTATTGATTTCGATCCACTACCTCTTAAAGAGAAAAGTTTAAAATCCCTAAAAGCTGAAGCAGCTGTTAACTCTCCTGCAATCTTTACACTCCAAAGCTTACCAGGAGCTGCAGGCTGTATTTATTTAGATTTTGATGGAGAAACCGTATCTGGTACCTTATGGAAAGGTGGAGCTACTATCGTGGCTGCTCCTGCTAATATGAGTGATGATGCGATAAGAGAAACATGGGAATTAGTAAGTGAAGATTATCGCTCTTTTAATGTAAACGTAACGACCAATAGAGCTGTTTTTAATTCTTATCCTAAAAACAGACGAATGATGCATATTTCTACTACCAGTAAAGACGTGACAACTACAGGTGTGGCATACATTGGTTCGTTTAACTGGAACGACGATACACCTTGTTGGGGTACATACACAAGTGCTGGTAAAATATGTGGTGAAGTTGCTTCTCATGAAGTAGGTCATACGTTTGATTTGGGGCATGATGGAAGAACAAATCCTCAAGAAGGGTATTATGGAGGAGCAGGTGATTGGGCGCCTATTATGGGTGTTTCATATTACAAACCCATCACAACGTGGAGCAAAGGAGAATATACCAGTGCAAATAATTTACAAGATGATCTTGCGATCATTGCAAGTTCTAAATTTGGTGTAGGTTATAGAAATGATGACATCGGTAATAACACTGCTTCTGCTAAAGCATTAGTAATTGCTTCTAATGGTAATGTATCTTCTTCTCAGAATTATGGCATTATTGAAAGAACTTCAGATCTTGACTTTTTTTCGTTTAATACAGGTGGTGGAAATATTACACTGAATGTCAATACCGTACCAAGACATGGTAATCTCGATGTATTGGTGCGCTTGTATACCGCATCTGGAGCTCAAATTGGATCATTCAATCCCAGTGGACTCAATGCCACAGTAACGGCTAGTTTAGGTGCTGGAACCTACTATATTTCTGTTGACGGTACAGGAGTTGGTAATCCGAATACAGGATATTCTGATTATGCTTCACTTGGTAGTTATACCATTTCAGGTAATATCCCTCCGGGTAATTCTATTTCTCCTTCTACTGGTGTGGTAACCGCTTATAAAGATTGTAACTATGCCGGATTTTCGGGTGGACTTGCCGTAGGAGACTATACCTTAGCACAAATGAATGCATTAGGTATTTTAAACGACGATATTTCATCGCTTCGTGTTGCTCAAGGCTTCAAAGCCATTTTATATGCAGACAATAACTTTAGTGGTGCATCTACCGAGATCACGAGCGATAACAGCTGCTTGGTAGCAGCAGGATGGAACGACAGAGTATCATCCATAAGAATCAGAACCAATGGTTTGACCAATATCGGAGGTACTTATTGTTTACAAAACCGCCTCAGTGGATTATTTTTAGATGTTATGGGTGGTACCGGAAACATGAACAATGGAGCCAATATTCAACAATGGCATCCTACAGCTGCCAATAATCAGCAATTCGAATTTACACACTTGGGAGATGGTACTTATAAAATCATCGCCACACATTCCGGTAAATCAGTTGATGTCAATAACTTTAGTCAAAACGATGGAGCAAATGTAGAACAGTACACGTACAATGCTACACCTAACCAACAGTTTGTTATTGTCGATGCAGGAAGTGGTTTTGTAAAATTGATTGCCAAACACAGTGCTAAAGTAATCGAAGTAGCAGGATTCAGTACCGCTCCGGAAGGCAATGTACAACAATGGTCAAATGTGAACCAAACAAGCGGTCATTGGAAAATCATTAGACCTACAACGGGTATTGTTACAGCTTATAGAGATTGTAATTATGCCGGTTTCTCAGGAGGATTTGGAGTAGGAAATTATACACAAAGACAATTAGCCACAGTAGGCGTTAAAGACAATGATATATCATCTTTAAAAGTAACTGCTGGTTATAAAGTAATCCTTTATGAAAATGACAATTTTGGAGGAGCATCAATCGAATATACTGCTGACAACAGTTGCGTGGTAGCCAATGGATGGAACGACAGAGCAAGTTCTATGAGGGTGTTAACGGTAACCAACAATCCTCCTGTTAACCAAGCACCAACGGTAAGTTTAACAGGTCCGGCTAACAACGCTACATACAATGCACCGGCAAGCATCACCATTACAGCTAATGCTTCTGACGCAGATGGCAATGTAACCAAAGTAGAATTCTATAACGGCAGTACAAAATTAGGAGAAGATGCTTCTGCTCCTTATTCATTGGCGTGGTCAAATGTGGGTGCTGGTACATACACAATTACAGCAAAAGCAACAGACAACTTAGGCGCTACGAAAACATCTGGTGCTGTAACGGTAAAAGTAAATACCGTCGTAGTAACAGATCAATGCACCGGATTAGCTACCTATAGCGAAAACAATGGTTATAATCCAGGTAGCAAAGTAAAAAATGCAGGCAGACAATACGAATGTAGAGAGTGGCCTTACTCTGGATGGTGTAACGGTGCTTCATGGGCTTATGCTCCTGGAACAGGTTTATACTGGACCGATGCCTGGATCGACAGAGGATCTTGTAATGCAAGATCAGCTGACGATATTTCCAATGTATCAACCACGGAATCTTTGTTGATCTCTCCAAATCCTGTACAAGATGAATTGAATATTAGTTCTTCTTATAACTTGTCTGGTGCCTCATTCATGATCATCGACATGACAGGTAAAATGGTTTATCAATCAAGTGCTTCTGAATCCATCAGTACTGCTGATTTGGATGCAGGTATTTATACACTCATCATGATTACTGCTGAAAATGAAAAAATGACCAAACGTTTTGTTAAAGTAAAATAATTATTCATTCAAAAGGGGGCCACAGATGTTATACTGTGGCCCCCTTTTTTGTTTGATGAGGTTCTGAAACTCATTCCTATCTTGAGGATAAAAATATTACTTCATATCACTTACATTTTTGCTGTTCAGAGTTCCTCACTGAAACCTTGATTAAAATTTTCCTATCCTCTTCAATACTCAAACAACGGTCATTATATAGATAATAGACCATTCTTTTCAGGCCGAGTTGCTTCTGAGTAGATAAGTATGTATAGAAAATGAAGGTATAAATCAGAAGAACTCGTCCGTCGCTCGAAGTTAGAAGATACCTCGCATACAACTCCATTCAATGAAAGGGTGATGAATCCCTTCGGGATTATATCTTTATAGATTCTTTTCAGGCCGAGTTGCTTCTGAGTAGATAAGTATGTATAGAAAATGAAGGTATAAATCAGAAGAACTCGTCCGTCGCTCGAAGTTAGAAGATACCTCGCATACAACTCCATTCAATGAAAGGGTGATGAATCCCTTCGGGATTATATCTTTATAGATTCTTTTCAGGCCGAGTTGCTTCTGAGTAGATAAGTATGTATAGAAAATGAAGGTATAAATCAGAAGAACTCGTCCGTCGCTCGAAGTTAGAAGATACCTCGCATTCCTTATCATGAGACCAGCAAGCTGAATTCAAAGCCTTGTATTTATTGTATTTTTCTAATTATACTTTATAGCCCCAATACGAGTCTTGAATCTTTTTATGATCAAAAAAAGCTCACTTTATCTTATTTATTCCTTTTTTACAGTCTTAAGATATAAAAACGAACCACTATTTTATATAAAAATACAAAATGAATAAAAATGAGTTTAAAATAAATGATATAATTATATTTTTATTAAAAAACACACCTTTTAAGCGTAAAAAACAAGTGCTATTAAAAATATTTCGTTTTAATAACAAACAAGTTCAACCTTCTAAAAATAGAATATTAAATGTTAATTAAGTGTAAAAATATAAATATACATATATTTTATATAAATAAATCAATCAAAAAGCTTGCTTGTTGAATAAATAGATTTTAGTTTTAGTAAAGAAAGAAAGGGGGAGAATAGAAGATACTCATAGAGGTTCAAATAGGATGACTAAGAAGTAATAATTGTACTTAATCAATATATTCTTTTTAAACAACAGATCATTATTTACCAAACGAAGATGCTAAACAAGTAAAATCAAGTATCATGACTAAAACTCTACTTTCAACTATGGGAAAACATTCACAAACTGCTTTTACGCAAAGCAGATTAGTCGTTATCTTCATGCTGTTTATCGGCATGCATGTGAGTAGTGCACAAGCACTATTACCTTTCAGTATTCAAAATACATCGACCTACACCGACGACGAATTGTATGTTGCCATTGTAGGGGAAAACTTTAGCGGTCAACACATCTGGATTGACTGTAAAAATGGAGCTCAAAATTTGATGTTAGCGTCCTATAATACCGTACAAGGACCTATCTATAATGGAAATGGAGGTCCCGGACTGAATGGTAAATATGCCAACTGCTTTACCAAACTCAGTCAGATTCCTAATAAGACCATCATGCTTCCTCCTATACAAGGTTGCAGAATGTTCATTTCTACCAAACAACAATTGTATTTCTATTTCTTCGGCGCATCCGGTGCACAAAGAGGCTACACTTCACCAAGTCATACAGATCCTACCGATCCCAACAAAGGGATAAAATACGAAATCATAGAACTCACCTATAACCAATACGGTTTTTGGGGCAATACAACCCGTGTAGATTCATACCAATACCCCATGGGACTTGAATTATCCGGTACCGGAGGTTATTTCAAAAAAACAGGAGAATTAAAATCTCATGCTCAAATAGGAGCCGATTTTAAAGCCAGTGTTCCCGCAGAATTTCAAAGCTGTTACGATGCAGCAAGCGGTTCTATCTTATTCCCTACCAAAACTGTAGCGTGGGCAGACGGAACCATCGGTACCATGCCTCACGTTGGACCTTATGTCAACTACATGAAACCCTACATCGATGCCGTATGGGCCAAATACAAAAACGAAGATTTAATTTTCAGTGCAGGAGATGCTGGTGTTTGGAGAGGCCGTGTACAAGCAGACGATCAATTGATCTTAACGTGTCAATCCGGTGGTTTTGCAGGAAGAAGAGGCATCGTACAAAGACGTCCAACTACCCAGGAAGCTTTTGAAGGCAAAGGAGTGTTAGATCGCGTCATCCAAGATGCTACAACCGACCTTGTCGTACAAGCTCAATTGTGCGCTGCATTAACACGTCATTTGATCAATACGACTACTCCTAACGTAGGACAACAAACATGGTCTAATGCAACAACCTATTATCAAACGTCTCCGTGTAACCATTATGCCAAGTTTTGGCATCGTAAAGACATCAGCGTCGATGGACTTTCTTATGGATTCGCTTACGACGATGTGTTTGATCAATCGGCAACGCTACACACCCCTTCACCGACTAAAGTACTTGCCTTATTTGGTGGCTATGCCAACACCACACCCCCCAATGTGGCACCTACCATTACACTTACAGGTCCTGCTAACAATACAAGCTTTACATCTCCAGCAACCATCAACATTACGGCCAATGCTTCTGATGTAGACGGTACTGTCAGCAAAGTGGAATTTTTTCAAGGCTCCACGAAATTAGGAGAAGACCTTACCAGTCCATACAGCTTTAGCTGGACAGGAGTAGGTGTGGGAACCTACAACATTACAGCCAAAGCAACAGATAACAAAGGAAGTGTAACGACTTCATCGGCCATCAGTATTAATGTAACCAATCCCATTGTCAAAACACCTTATGGTGGTACCCGAGCAGCAATACCTGGAACGATCGAAGCAGAACGATACGATCTTGGTGGACAAAATATAGCTTTTTACGATGTCACTCCAGCCAACGAAGGCGGTGCATTCAGAACTGATGCCGTAGATATTGAAGCAACAACTGGTGGTGGATATAATGTAGGTTGGATTCAATCGGGTGAATGGTTAGACTATTCAGTAGTGGTGAATACAGCGGGTAACTATAAAATAGAGGCACGTGTTGCTGCTATAGCTGCAGGTAAAACCTTTAGCCTGCAAATGAATGGCATTACCCTTGGCAATTTTTCTGTACCCAATACAGGAGGCTGGCAAAACTGGCAAATCGTTACACTCAATAACATTGCCTTAACGGCTGGACAAAAAACATTGAGAGTACTTGCTACCAGCAACGAATTCAACGTGGATAAAATCACCTTTACGAATGTAGTCGTAACGAATCCCAATCAGTTTCCTACAGTAAGTTTAACAGCTCCTGCGAATAACACCAACTACAATGCACCGGCAAGCATCACCATATCAGCCAATGCTTCAGATGCCGACGGAAGTATCTCGAAAGTAGAATTTTACAACGGCAATACCAAAATAGGAGAAGACCTGAGCGCTCCCTACAGCATGACATGGACAAATGTAGGAGTAGGGACTTACAGTATCTCTGCAAGAGCATACGACAATATGAATACCAGTACGTCATCTGCTGCTGTCAGTATAAAAGTAAATACCGTAGTCGTTCCCGATCAGTGTTCTGGTCTTCCTGGCTACAGTGAAAACAATGGATACAATGCAGGGAGCAAAGTAAAAAATGCAGGCAGACAATATGAATGTAAACCATGGCCTTATTCAGGATGGTGTAACGGTGCCGCTTGGGCTTATGCTCCAGGTACAGGTATGTATTGGACCGATGCATGGGTGGACAAAGGTACTTGTGCAGCAAGAACAGGCTCTGATGAAAGCATGGCAAAAACAGAAGAGTTCTCTATTTTTCCTAACCCAGCCCTTAACGAATTAAAAATTACTTCCGAAATGGACCTGACAGGAAGTACCATTCAAATCGTTGACGTGATGGGAAGAATTGTAAGCGCTCAAACATACCAAGCAGCTGCAATGGATGTGTCAAGCTTAGATGCTGGTTTATACACCATCATCATTTCAAGTGAAAACAATGGAACCATCGTTAAATCTTTCTTAAAACAATAAAAAGGGTGTTAGTGTAAAAAAGGGGAGGCCTTTCTGTAAAAAGAAGGCCTCTTTTTATTTTTAAGCTAAAAAGCTCTTTTTATTCCTTTGACCTTACCAAACGTCAATGTAATATTTTTAATCTTTTATTTAAAAAGACGCCCCATAAATACCTTTGATTTTGAAGCATTTGAAAGCTTAACAATGATTTTCTTTAGAACGACGAACTAAATTTGTAGATGCTGCGTACAAGAACTCATAGATAATTGAAGTAATATTTGAGCTATGACGATAACCTTTTTTAAATCGATCAAGAGTGACTTCATCGACACCTTGAAACTCAGTTTCCCCATCATGTTAGGTCAAGTAGGTTCTGTACTCATGGGAATAACAGACACGCTTATGCTTGGCCAAGTAGGAAAATTAGAAGTAGCCGCATCGGGTGTTGCCAATCAAATTTACTTTCTATTTACCGTCATCGGCATGGGCACCATAGCCGCCATGGCTCCCATGATTGCCACGTCTAAAGGGGCTAAAAACAAAGCCGAATGTGGTGAAATTTTGCGTACGGGAATAGAACTCGGCTTCATCATCAGCGCAGTCTTATGCGTCATCATGTTTTTCATAGCCGAACATTTCTACTTATTCAATCAACCACCTGCCATCAATAACCTGGTGAAAGTTTACTTGCGTATTACGACCGTTTCTACCATTCCATTGATGATGTTCCTCGCCCTGAAACAATTCAGCGACGGCCTCTCATTGACTAAACCGGCGATGATCATTACGATAGTAGGTGTCATTATTAATGTGTTTCTAAATTGGGTGTTCATATACGGTAAGTTAACCTTTCCAGCAATGGGTATCGCCGGATCAGCCATTGGTACCTTACTCTCCAGAATCATCATGGCTTTGATGTTGGTCCTATACATTTTCAGAAGCAGCAAGTACATTCATTTCATGCCTCCTTTAATTTCTACCTTCAATACAAGACCTGTTATTTTAAAAATACTAAAAGTAGGTTTACCTAGTGGTATGCAATTGTTTTTTGAAGTAGGTGCTTTTGCAGGTGCAGCCTTATTGGTTGGATTAATCGGTACCAATGAATTAGCAGCACATCAAATTGTCTTAGGACTTGCAGCTTTAACCTACATGATGTCTGCGGGCATATCTGTCTCTGGTTCCATTAGAGTAGGAAGTGCTTTTGGTGAAGGAGATAAAGATAAAATTAAACGCATGGGTTCTTCAGCTATTATGGTGGTCACTTCTTTTATGCTGATCAGCTGCATGCTTTTTGTCGTGTTCAACAATGAACTCGTGAGTTTATTCATCAGCGATACAGGAGTCGTGTATACAGCAGCATCTGTACTCATTATAGCAGGCTTATTCCAATTGTCGGATGGAGTACAAGTAGTAACCTTGGGAATGTTGAGAGGCATAGAAGATGTAAATATACCAACAGCCATCACTTTACTGGCCTATTGGATTATTGGTTTACCCATAGGGTATTTATTAGGCTTTGTATTGAACCTCGGTATTCAAGGCATCTGGCTTGGGCTCTTATCAGGTTTAACCACGTCAGCCATTCTATTGACCTCTCGATTCTATATTCTCGTCAACAAAGGAAAAACTAAAAAATACAAAGCAACAGAGCTGGAAGAAATTCCTATGCCTTAGTTGAGGCGCGATTGGTCTTTTCTATTTTTAAACAGATTACTGTATTCTAAAGATAAACCAGCTCTTATCATGTCCTTAGGTAGTTTAGACTATATTGTTTTTGCCATATTTTTTGCATGGATCGCGTACATCGTAGTCAAAAACCTTACGATTAAACAATCCTCCGCCAGTTATTTTATGGCGGGAAAAAAACTCCATTGGGCATACATTGGCACCTCTCTTATTGCCGCCGATATTTCTGTAGAATACCTCATGGGATCGGCGAGTTCAGGCTTTGAAAAGGGGCTAGCCATCGGAAGTTATGAATGGACCGCTTCGATCACGCTCATTTTTGTAGCCCTCTATATCATTCCAAAATTTATGCGCATCGGTATTCTTACCTTACCGGAATACCTTGAACTCCGCTTCGACAAATACAGTCGACTCATAATGAGTATTACCATCGTTGTTTTTCACATTGTAGGCGGTTTATCCTTCATTCTATATTCCAGTGCCGTCATCATTGAAGATTTTTTCGGGTACGATCGAATACTATTAATATGGATGATTGCTACGCTTGCCGGTGCTATTATTCTTTCCGGAGGTTTATCCGCCATTATAAAAATAGACATGGTCTTTGTTATTTTCCTCTTGATCGGAGGAATAGGCATCACTACATTTTCCATCTGGGAAGTAGGAGGCATCAATCATTTCGTTCTACAATCAGAAGGACGTATGCACGCCATACTCCCAGCCGACGATGATTTTTTACCTTGGACACAAGTCTTCATAGGAAGCCTTTGGATCATGCATATTTACTATTGGGCATTCAATCAATTTACCACACAAACCATGCTCGTATCCGATTCTTTATCGCAAGCACAAAAAGGAATATTACTCGCTGCATCGCTAAAATTGATCATTCCTTTTCTGTTTGTCATACCAGGTATTGTCGGTTATGAACTCTATGGATCAAGCTTATCCAATCCCGATGAAATTTTACCGATGCTCATCCGAGACCATATCCCCATAGGATTTAAAGGAATCATCATCGTTTCGTTTGCCGGTACGGTAATCGGAGCGTCTAATGCTTTGTTGAATGCCTCCACTACCATTTTTACACACGACATCTATAAACGATTCATTCAACCCGATGTATCAGAAGCAGGAAGTATTTTAGTATCTCGAATCGTCATTGCTTTATCGCTTATCAGTTCCTGTATTTTTGCCCCTTACTTCGCTGACTTCGGTAAAATATTTGAAGCCAGCATGGTCTTAACAGGAGCGATTTCAACAGGCATTGTCGCCGTATTTTTATTTGGACTGTATGTCAATAAAACACCAGCCGTTGCCGCCACCACAGCGTTAATGGTATCTATACCTTCTTATTTTCTGATCACCCATTACTTTCCAAACCTTTCATCGATGGATGTATCGGGTCTTAATTTCATCTTCGTATGTATCCTTTTAACCTTATTCACCGTTTTCAAACCCTTGAAAAATCCTGTAGTCATTCCTGATAAAAATAACATTCGTTTTGAACGTAATTTAGTTGTGGTCATCTGGAGTATTTTTATCATCACGTTTGTCATCAGCATATATGTTGTATTTTTTTAATCGAACACAAACAGTAGTGCCTCCACTTTGGTTCGTGAGGACACGAACCAAAGTTATTTTGGCGAATGAGTTGCTCTACGACTAAAACGATAAGAAAGAAGAGAAAGGTTCATATCGCAGAGAACTCATTCATGGCTTGAGTAAGCAGTAAGCCCGCATGAGTTCTCCGCAAACGATTAGATATGCCATAATAAGTACTCGGTTTCCAGTGTGTCATTGGTTTCATCAACTTCTTTGGTTATCTTTACGAAACGGGCCGTTAGAAATCTTCTTATTGAAAGGATATTTCCAACGGCCCGTTCTTTGCGTTAGCATACCTTAAAAAGAAGTGTAATTTATCATGTTAGAAAAATGGAAAAAATAATTTTGAACCGAAAAGATTACTTCAGGATACACACGTGTGTCAGCAATGCCAAACAAAGAAGAGCGATCAATGTATTGGAAGCTGAAAACTTATTAAACGAATTGAAATCTGCCCAAATAGTAGAGCCACAAGCTGTTCCTTCCAATGTAGTGACCATGAATTCCATTGTTAAAATAAGTTTTTTGAACACCCAAAAGCAGTTACAGTTTCAACTTGTATATCCTGATCAAGCCAATGTATTGGAACAAAAAATTTCTATTCTATCCCCGGTAGCTGCAGCATTGATCGGCTACAAAACAGGAGATGAAATTGACTGGGTGGTACCGGCAGGACATACGAAAATAAGAATTGACGAGATCATCTATCAGCCTGAAGCCTCAGGAGATTATAACGCATAAGCAATACCCTGCTGGCACAAAAGCATTTCTTGTATCAGCGGGGTATTATATTACTCTGATATTTTATTTTTTTCTCTGCCTTGGTTCATGTCCTCACGAACCTGCTTATCTGTCAAACCAATACGTCTTAATACTTAACGGTGGTTCGTGAGGACATGAACCAAGGCGGAGTAGTGAAAAATGAGTGAAGTAAACATCTAAAATCAAAGCAAAAAACCAACGTAATATGCTGGCTTTTTGCATTATGTACTCTCCTTCATTTTACAAGCGTAAAATCAAACCTAAAATACATTTTAAAATATTGATTTACAGATAATTGATTTATTTTTAAAGCGTATAAAAAACAGCTGTTTAGCCCTCTAAAATTTAACTATTCTAATAAAAAAAAGGATTATATCTCACTTTCTAGGGTACTAAAAGGTATCATTGTTCAGAGTGTCACCCAAATGTTGAACACTGACGATATGAGCACATTTAACCTTTATATAGCTATTCCTGCTTTACGGATGAAGGTACTCCTCTTTATCTTTATCCTCTATACACCACTTTCATGGGCTCAACAAGTGTTTCCCGGAGGAGCTACAGGAAGCTATAATTTGACCATTCCCCCCGACGATTATATACCCGGAAATACCTTCGATGAAATAGGAGGAGGGGCCGCTGGAGCTGCTTTCATTACCAAAGGCCCTGGGTATACCGGTCCTTTTCAAACACACCAATGGTGGACTTCCGCACTTTGGAACGTCAATTTAGGAGAGGGTACAACAGGAGAAGTTACCTTTCGTGGCGACAACCATTCTGAAACCATGTATCCATATCCCATGGTACTGACCGCTACCAACGCGGGTTTTGCTATTCAACACAATCCCCACGCCAACAATGTCAGCGGACCTGACCAAGTCAACAATGGGCCAGCCCTCATACACATGAGGGTAGGATTCATTGGGCAAAACTCCACCGCCACATCGGTCAATGGCTATGGAGATTACCATGCTACTTTTCGTCAAACCTTTGGTGGGGATGTACTCACGGCCATAGCTTCACACGGTTCTCCTTATTTGTTTGTATCCAGAACAGGCAATACGGACATGAACTTCTTTAATCAGGGAACTTCTACGTTAAATGCCATTTATACGGATGCCAACGTACATGCCATTTCAATTTCAGCGAATCCTGGCCCCACAACAGGTGTTATTGGTCTTTTCTTTCCTCCTGGAACAACCTTAAATGGAGCAACAATAGCAAGTTTGGCAGGTTCTATAGGAAGTATGACACCCGGTGCAAACTTCAATGCCGACATTCCCGATGCCGCAAAATACATTTCCGTAGCGGTCATGCCCGATGCCAGCCAAGCCACCCTCAACTTATTTGCACAAAAAGCATTCAACTTCATTACACAAACCACGCATACCTATACCTTTAACGAAGCCACGGCCACCTTGACCACCAACTTCAACACCACTACCACCAACGTCTATGGTGCTGTCAATACAGGAACACTTCAAGCACTTTATCGTCATCAATGGTTGTATTCTCCTCAAGCTACAGGGGCCACCTATACGGGATTACAATATCCTTCTCCTCGTGGAAACATGAGATTAATCAATGCCAATACCTTTCAAACCATCATGCCACACTTAGGTGTATTACCCAATCTCGGTTGGGCCAATACCGCCAATAAAGCAACCTTAAATACTTACATTACAAACTTCGCAGCCACCGTAGGGGTCATGGCCAATTCTGCCGATGGATACAACAAAGATCAATTTGTTGAACTGACCACCAACCTTCAAATTGCCAAACAAATAGGGAATAACGCTGCCTTCAATACCATACTCACACAACTCCGGTCAAGACTCCAAGACTGGTTAGTCTCGAACGATGCCAATTACAACCGTTACTTCGCTTATAGTCCTACCTTCAACCACATGGCTCATTATCCCAATGGATTCGGGAGTTCCGGTACTTTTGTAGATGCACATTTCCATATCGGTTACATCGTGAATGCAGCAGCCATATTGGCCAGATACGATCCGGCTTTCGTCACCAATTACGGACCGATGGTGGAAACCGTCATTCGCTCCATTGCCAACGAAACCAAAAACATGACCGATCCCGGTGCCAATGGTACGGTAAGACCTTGGTTTCCCTATTTAAAATATTTCGATCCTTATGCGGGACATTCATGGGCCAATGCTAAAGCCGTCGATCAAGAATCTGTATCAGAAGCCATCCACTTTGCCACAGGAGTATTATTATGGGGAGAGGCTGCTTCTGTCGTGACAGGGAGCAATGTAATCCGAGATCTCGGTGCACTTTTATACATTACAGAAACAGAAGCGGCACGTCAATATTGGTTTGATGTAGACAATGTGGTCAACGGTGCACCTTATGCCAATGCCTATAACCACCGGCATTTGACCATGCTCTACACCTGGGGAGGAAACTACGCTACCTTTTTTGGGACAGAACCAGAATACATTCATGGCATCACTTATCTACCGCTCTCCGGAGCTTCTACCTGGTTAGGTACCAATCCCGCTGCTGCTGCTGCTGAATATGCACAAATTGGTCAAAACTACGCCGGTTGGGGAGGATGGGGGCAAGACATCAATGCGCAACAAGCGACCTTTAATGCCTCTGCTGCCATGGCAGCATTTAATACCTACAGAGGATTATGGAGTCCCGATAAATATGCGTTTACTTACCACTGGAACCACACCTTCGATTCTGTCGGGGTCATCGATCCCTCTGTAAGAGCCGATATTACCGGTTATCAGGTATTTGTCAAAGATGCCTGTAAGCATTACATGATTTACATGCCTCCAGGAAAGGGACCTAGAACCGTTACCTTTACCGACGGAGCATCCTTCAATGTTCCCAACGATACCGTCATTACCTATAAGGTATGTCCAACCTTACCTTTGAACTTGCTTTCTTTTAGTGGAAAAACAAACGATCAACAAACCGTAGACCTGATCTGGACTACGAATGCCGAAATCAATATCGAACGGTTTGAACTGGAGGTCAGCACCGACGGGATACGTTGGGAAACGATACATACCCAAACTGCACAAGGGCAAGGGATCAACATACATGAATACTTTTTTAAAGATCTCTATCCTTCATCGGGGATCAACTATTATCGATTATACATCATCGAGCAAAATCATGCTTCCTATTACAGCAATATCATTGCGGTAAACCTGGGAAAGAACAAACAATTAATCAGTATTTACCCTAATCCTGCTCAGGGAGAATTGACCATCGAATTCATGTCTTCCGTTGAAGAGATTGTTTACCTCGAGCTCATTGATGTCTTGGGAAGAACAGTCGTTCCAACCCACATCATAGCGCTTGGTGCAGGAAAAATGGTTCAGCAAATGAATCTGGAAACCTGTACATCCGGGACTTATATTTTAAGGATCTCCAGTCAACACGGAACCTATCAAGGAGACTATAAAATTATTAAACATTAAATGCACAAAATATGACCTTGCTGTTGTAAATTAGCACATAGAATCGATTTACAACGTATGGAGTTTAAGGGCGTTACCTATTTAGAAAACCAAGACATTACAGACGAGGAAACCTTCGAATGTTTGCCAGAAGATTTAGCTAATTTTTATGAAAATGTGAATGGCATCATTGCTTTCCAGGGAGGTTTACAAATAAGAGGCTGTGTGCATGAGCCCCGTTGGAACTCTTTGTACGAAGCATGGAAAGGGGAGAACGCATTATACAAAACCTATACAGCACTGCACAAAGACGATATTCCTTTTGCCCAGGACTGCATGGGCGATCAATACTTTTTAAGAGAAGAAATGGTATGGATTCTTCAATCCGAAACAGGCGAGGTCTACGATTTAGAAGTAGACTTCATTGATTTCATAGAAGAAGCCATTGAAGATCCTGTAGAATTTTTGTCCCTGCATCCACTCGTACAATACTTAAGCGAAGAGGGTAGCTTGAAACCTGGTCAGCTCTTAAGTTGTTTACCTCCCATCTGTGAAGAAGTAGCAGAAGACGTAGAATATACGATGAAACCTGTACCTGCAGCAGAACGCATCGCATGGCTTACTTCTTATTACCTAAAACATAAAGATCAATCATTATAAAACGCATCACACGATGAAAGATCGTATCGCCAGCTCAAATTCGGTCGTATCATGGTGGGGAATAGGCTTGTCTATTCTCGCTGCCAATATTGCGTACGATTATATTCACGTAGGCGCTTCGATGGGCTATTCCAAAGGATTGGCACTGGGTAGTTATGAGTGGACTGGTGTAGTGGCCATGATTTTTGTATTACTTTTCGTTTTTCCCATCATGATGAGTACCGGTGTAAAAACAACACCAGAATACCTTGGACTTCGTTTTGGATCCTTTACGCGTGTTTCAGTAGCCATCGTCATGGTGTTCCTTCACATTGGTGCGGTCATGATCCCCGTACTCTATAGTGCTTCGGTAACCTTAAGCAAATGGTATGGCCTGTCGTACAGCGTGTGGCTTTTTCTTTTCTTCATACTGATCACCACGATACTCATGTCGAAAAACATCGTACTGCTGATGCGCATCAATGCCGTACTCGTACTGGCCATGTTTTTAGCGGGAATAGTGGTCGTAGTATACTGCTTTTATATTGTAGGAGGATTAGATGAATTCGCACGGCAAGGAGCACCTCGGCTGAATGCCTTCTTACCTGCCAACGACGACATGCTTCCCTGGCATAGTGTTGTGTTTGGTGGTTTATGGATTGCTCATGCTTATTATTGGAGTTTCAATCCTTTCGTTCAACAATTCGTCTTGTCGTCCGATACCTTATCCAAAGCACAGTTTGGATTCCTTCTCACGGCTACCTTAAAACTCGTAGTCCCTTTCATCATCATGATTCCAGGCATTACCCTTTATATTTTGAAAGGAGATCATTTTTTAGGCGATACTGAATTAGCCTTTTCCTATTTTGTAACCAATATTCTCCCCAAAGAAATAAGCGGTATTATTCTCGTTATGTATCTTTCTACCATGCTGGCTACCTTCAGTTCAGTTGGATTTTCCGGTATCAACATGGTGCTGAACGACATTCTTCCTTCTTCTTACAAAGCCAAACACGAAGAAAGTACTTCTTACCGCATCATCCTCATTTTATTCATGATCTTCTCTTTTACCGGGGCTTATTTCTTCGAACCCTTAGGTAAAACAGGACTCTTACATTATAACCAATTGGTCATGAATGCCGTTACCCCAACCATTGTGGCCATTTTCGGATTCGGATTATTCTCTAAACAAACCACCACCTTAGCCGCCAACACGGCTTTGCTACTGGCTATACCTTTATTTCTATTGATCAGGTATTGGTTTCCATCAATGGACATTTTAAACACGGGAGGAATTGTTTTTATCATCCAATGCATCGTCATGCTGAGCCTGAGCTATGCAAAACCAGAGAAAGTAAAAAAAGAAATTTTCATGGCTAAAGCCATACGTTTTGAACGCCATTTACTCGTCATCACATGGAGTATTATACTCATCACCTTTGTGTTGAGTATTTATGTCATTTTACTTTAACATGTAATGACTATCCGGACACCCTAAGTGAGTATGGAGTGTGAGCACGAGTAGAGAGGAGATTCTCTAAACTTGAGGTAGTATTACTGATCACTAAATTTTACTTCTTAGCAGGAATTGCATGCGGGGTACTTTCTGGCTTCAGGCGACGGACGAGTTCTTCTGACTCATACCTTACCTTCCATATTCACTCATCTACTCAGAAGCAACTCGGCCTGAAAAGAGAGGAGATTCTCCATACTTTTATTGTGCATCGTAAATGATGACCTTTTCAAACAAACTTCTGAATTCTTCCAAAAAAGCTTTATGAATAGGATGTACTTGATACACATCATGCCCTGCAAGATCCTTAAATAGGATCATCAAAGAAAAAGTATAAGTAGTATCGACTACGGCACGCTCAATAGGAGCAGGCGTTCCAACATACATGGAAACTACCGTTTCAACTTTTTGTAAAGATTCCAAGCCAGCGCGAAATGCTTTTTTTTGTTTTTCCGATGTGTCGCTCTTAAGCCAAAATAAAACGTGATGAGTAAGCATGTGAATTATAGTTATATGGTTTGATTTTAATTACAAAAGAGAGGAGTAGTTCTTCTTAGCAGGAGTTGCATGCGGAGCACCTTCTGGCTTCGAGCGACGGACGAGTTCTTCTGATTCATACCTTCATTTTCTATACACGCTTTTATACTCAGAAGCAACTCGGCCTGAAAAGAGGGTGACGATTGGCATCTTATCTCTCTTTTCTCTGCTCCTCCTTGAACGCTTCCTCTTTCTACGCTCTGTTTCTCTTTCTTCATGCGGGGCACTTTCTGGCTTCGGACAAAAACATTTACCGGGCAATATCCATTTTTACTTTTTGTTTTTTTATTTTTTCATGACGAATACGTGCCAATACCTCTTGAATTTTATCTCGTTTGATGGCCACGTAAGAGGCATTGTCTTGCACTTCGATCAGACCCAAATCCTCTTTAGTCAAAGCTCCTTTTTGCAATACCAGCCCTACAATATCGACCTTGTTAATTTTATCTTTCTTACCCGCACTGATGTACAAGGTTTCCCACACGGGTAAAGCAGGTACCACCAACTCTTCATCCAAATGAAAAAGGGTAGGTTTTTCCTTCACATAGTTAGGATATTCTTCTCCCTCTGCCAAAACCAAGTAAGCCGTTCCTTCGGCATGCATACGTGCCGTACGACCACTTCTATGAATAAAAGCATCTTCCGTAAGTGGTAATTGGTAATGAACCACATGTTTGATGTTGGGAATATCAAGACCACGAGCGGCAAGGTCTGTGGTGATGAGCATGGCATGGCTTCCATTCCTAAACTTAATCAATGCTCGTTCTCGTTCTACCTGTTCTAATCCTCCATGAAACACACCGTGTTTGATTCCTTTTTCTTTCAATAACACACTGATGCGATCCACCGCATCGCGGTGATTACAAAAGACCAAAGCAGGTCCGGAAGGAAGCGAACACAACAGTTTAAACAAAATCTCCAACTTATCATGACCATCCGATACGACCGACTTAAATGATAAACCTTTTGGTATTGATTCTTCTGTCAAGTAATTGAGTTCAATGGGATGCTTGATCCCCGTAAAACTGCTGATTTCATCGGGTTTCGTAGCCGACGTTAAGATACGCTTGGTGATAGAAGGACATTGAGAAATAATGGAACTCATGTCTTTCTCGAACCCAAATTCCAGAGCCTTATCAAATTCATCCAGTATAAGTAAAGTGACCGTAGAAGGATCAAAACTATTTCTACGAATATGATCAGCCAGTCGGCCTGGTGTCCCCACCAATACTGCAGGTGCTTGACTCAAGTTATTTTGTTCTGTTTTAAACGCATGTCCACCATAAGAAGCATTGACCTTAAAAGCCGATCCCATGCTTTTGAAGACCTGTTCTATTTGCAAGGCCAATTCCCGGGAAGGAGACAAAATCAAAGCTTGTACACCTTTCACATCTGCTTTCAACCAAGACAAGATAGGCAAGAGGAAGGCCAGGGTTTTTCCAGAACCGGTGGGAGAGAGAATGACAAGGTCATTGGATTGGTCAAATGCATCTAAGGCTTTCAGCTGCATCTCGTTCAAAGAGGTTATTTTCAGGTTATTCAAAACCTCTTGTACTTGTATTTTATTCATGCTTCAAAGATACTCTTAAGAAGATGCTATATCCTAGTTTATGAGGGTGAAATAAGTTGTCGGTACACGCTTTTTTTAAGGGCTATTTTACTGTGGATAACTTTCATATAAAAGACTGAAATACAAAAACTTAAACTTGACTATTAAAACTTTTAAATCGACTTTTTTTCGTAAATTAGTAGCCTATTAAAATCAATATTCTTCGGAGATATGTCGGACGAGAACAAAGAACTAAATTCAGCAGGTAACGCAAGTATAATACCTATCAATATTGAGGATGAAATGCGCGGAGCGTACATCGATTATTCGATGTCAGTCATTATTTCCAGAGCGCTTCCCGATGTCAGAGACGGACTAAAACCCGTACACCGTCGCGTGTTATATGGTATGTCTGAGTTGGGTGTAAATTATAACAAAGCCTATAAAAAATCAGCCAGGATTGTAGGGGAAGTATTGGGTAAGTACCATCCGCACGGTGATGCTTCCGTGTATGATACCATGGTGCGTATGGCTCAAGATTGGTCTTTGCGTTATCCCATGGTCGACGGACAAGGAAACTTTGGTTCTATTGACGGTGATTCTCCTGCAGCGATGCGTTATACGGAAGCTCGTCTGAAGCGTATTGCCGACGAAATGCTTTCTGACCTTAACAAAGAGACCGTCGATTTCCAATCCAACTTTGACGACTCTTTACAAGAACCTTCTGTTCTTCCTGCTAAAGTCCCCAACTTATTGATCAACGGTACTTCGGGTATTGCTGTAGGTATGGCCACCAACATGGCTCCTCACAACCTCACCGAAGTCATCAATGGTATCATTGCTTACATCGACAACCACGACATCACCATTACTGGTTTAATGGAGTTTATTAAAGGACCCGATTTCCCTACAGCAGGTACCATCTATGGTACGCAAGGTATCAAATCAGCTTTTGAAACAGGACGTGGAAGAATTGTCATTCGCGCCAACTCGCATTTTGAAACGTCCCCAACAGGGCGTGAACAATTGGTATTCGACGACATCCCATACATGGTCAACAAAGCGTCCATGATTGAGAAAATCGCCCAGGCCATCAACGAAAAGAAAATAGAAGGCATTTCTGATTTGCGCGATGAATCGGACAGGGACGGTATGCGTGTGGTATTCGACTTGAAAAAAGATGCCATTGGTAACATTGTACTCAACAACCTTTATAAATACAGTCAACTGCAATCTTCCTTCAGTGTCAATAACGTAGCCTTGGTGAAAGGTAGACCGTTGACCTTGAATTTGAAAGACATGATTGTCTACTTCGTGGAACACCGTCATGAAGTAGTGGTACGTCGTACCGAATACGAACTCAAAGAAGCAGAAAAGAGAGCTCATATTTTACAAGGATACCTGATTGCACTCGATCACTTGGATGAAGTCATCAAGTTGATCAGAGAATCAAGAGATCCAGACGATGCCAAAGCCGGTTTGATTACCAACTTCAGCATGAGTGAAATTCAAGCCAAAGCCGTGTTAGAGTTGCGTTTGCAACGTTTAACAGGCATGGAAAGAGATAAGATTGTTAAAGAATATGAAGAAATCATGGCTTTAATCAATCGCTTAAATGAAATCTTAGCGAGCAAAGGACTTCGTATGGAAATCATTAAGAACGAATTGACGGAAATGAAAGACCGTTACGGTGACGAACGTCGCTCTAAGATCGTTCATAGCTCAGACGACATCTCCATCGAAGACATCATCGCCGATGATGAAATGGTGATCACCGTTTCCCACGAAGGCTACATTAAACGTACAGCCCTGACCGAATACCGCACACAAAGTAGAGGAGGAGTAGGTTCTAAAGGAGCATCGACCAAAGAATCTGATTTTACAGAACATTTGTTCATCGCTACAGCACACAACTACTTGCTGATCTTCACCGAACAAGGCAGGGTATTCTGGTTAAAAGTATATGAAATTCCGGAAGCGGGCAAAACAGCCAAAGGCCGTGCGATTCAAAACTTACTTCAAATAGAACCTTCCGATAGTATCCGTACCATCATCAACGTCAAGAATTTGAAAGACGAAGATTACATCAACAACAACTTCCTGATGATGTGTACAGAACAAGGAACCATCAAAAAAACAACCTTAGAAGCATATTCTCGTCCAAGAACAGCAGGTATCAATGCGATCAACATCGCAGAAGGCGATCGTTTATTGGATGTGAAACTGACAACAGGTAACGATGAAATTGTCATTGCTTTGAAATCGGGTAGAGCCATCCGATTCAACGAGAGTCAAGTCCGCCCTATGGGTCGTGTAGCTACCGGAGTGAAAGGGGTGAGACTGGCATCGAACACAGATAAAGTGATCGGAATGGTGGCTGTAAGCAATACGGAGACACAATTACTGGTAATCTCCCAAAAAGGATATGGAAAACGTTCAGATATTGACGATTATAGGATCACGAAACGTGGTGGTAAAGGGGTAAAAACCTTGAACATCACCGAAAAAACAGGGGAACTGGTCGCCATACACGGAGTAACCGACAACGATCAAATCATGATCATCAACAAGTCGGGCATTACCATTCGTATGAACATTGAGTCGCTTCGTATCATGGGAAGAGCTACGCAAGGTGTTCGTTTGATCAGGTTACAAGACCACGATGAAATCGCTTCGATTGCTAAAATTGAACGCGATGCACAAGACGACGAAGAATCAACCGATGTCGTACAACCCACCTTGGATGAAGTATTAGAAGACGATCATTCCATTGAAGAGGAAGAAGAGGAGGAGGACGACACTTCAGAAGAATAACAAAATTGAAAATAAAATATGATGTACAAGAAAGTATTCCTTACTGGCACAATCCTTATATTACTACTTAATGGTGTGCAAGCATGGGCACAAAATGGCGTTCTCACGAATGCCATTTTGTATTATCAGGATGGTGAACTCATCAAAGCCAAAGATCAAATCAATGTAGCCGTCAAACACGAAAAGACCTTGTCTTCAGCCAAAGCATGGTATTACAGGGGCATGATTTACAAATCGGTATCAGAACAAGATCTTACAAGTCAAAAATATCCAACCGCCTTAGACTCTGCTATCATTTCTTTTTTTAAAGCGAAGTCTCTCGACAAATCCAACGGCGAATATGCCCTGATGTCGGACCTACGTTTACAAGAAGAATGGATAAATGCCACCAATGAAGGGGTAAAAACATACCAATCTGCCAATTACTCCAAAGCAATCAAGGCTTTTCAACTGGCACACCTGGCCAATCCATCCGATACCACTGCACTTCTATACGGTTCGTATGCCGCCATTGCAAGCAATGACATAGAACTCGCTTGTAACTTTTGTACAACACTTCGCACGCTGAACTATACCAAAAACCATGTTTATCTCACTTGTGCCGACCAGTATTATAATGCCGGTAACACCAGCCAGGCGGTGCAAGAACTAGAACAAGGATTGGTAAAAAATCCCAACGACGTGGCTTTGCTTCAAGCCCTTGCCAACCTGTACATCACTTCAGACCAAAACGAAAAGGCCATTCAAACCCTGGACTTGCTTGAAAAAGCAAAACCTAATGATCCTTTAGTATTAACCAATATCGCTGTTCAATACCAAAAACTGAACCAATTGGAAACCGCAGAATCGTACTACCTCAAAGTTTTGACCAAAGACCCTAAAAGTTTCATTACCTTATTCAACCTCAGTGGACTTTATGTCGATCAAGGCAGGGTAAAAATGAACACCTATAACAGCCTTAAAGCCGATCAGTATAAAAAAGAAGGAGCCGCTTTAAAAGCAGAACTCCTTTCCATATATGGTAAGGCTTTAGACTATTCCAAGAAAGCATTACCTTTAGCAGAAAGTACAGAAGACCGGGAAAAACTTCAAACCCTGATCAGTAATTTAGAGTCAACAATATCCACATTAAGCAAATAATAAAGACATTACAGACACAAACATACTGTAATACTTTAACTCAATGTTTTATTGTTTTCTTTCACCACAAAGAAAACAAAAGGCATGAGGTCTGCTTTAAACTTTAAAACGATTCCAAGAATGGGAGAATCTTTACGTCTTGAACTTCCTGAAGATAATTACGTAAACCTGAAAGCCTTACAATCCACAGAATGGCTAGAAACATTTGGTGACGGTTCTTATGCATCTGGAACGTATGCAGGTATGAACACCCGTAAGTACCATGGCATATTCAATATCTCCCGACGTCCCCCAGTAGAACGAATTGTATTACTGTCCCGATTAGAAGAAACCTTAGTTCAAAAAACAGCTCATCATACTTATCCCTTATTCTCCAACCAGTTTCCTGGAACAATAGCTCCAGAAGGCTATCAATTCCTTCACAAAGGAGGTAAAGAATGGGGACCTTTTTTTGAATATAAACTTGGAGCATTTACCCTCGTTAAAAAGATACTCGCTATACAAGAAACCAAGAGTTTAGCCATATCCTATCAACTTTTAGGCCCTTCAGAAGACGAGTTTGAGCTACAACTCCGACCATTTCTATCAGGAAGAGACATTCACTCTTTGAGTAAAAATAATGGATTCATCAACGGCTCAGTAGAAAAACATGTTGATCAGCTTGTTTTATCTACTTATGATGGTTTACCCAAATGCTGCATGGTATCGAAAGACATTCAATTCAACCCACAAGAACATGGTTGGTATATGAATTTCGAGTACGAAGAGGAAAAAGCCAGAGGCTTCGAATCTTGTGAAGATCTGTATACACCAGGGCTGGCCAGCATTTCTATTAAAACAGGAGAGACAACCTACCTCTTGATTGGAGAAGAAAGCATCAGGACAATACCCGTCGAACAAATCCCTCAATTATGGGAAGGGGAAGTTGAGCGCAGACGAAAACTACTTACCTGCTATGAAAATGCCCCTGTCAGTGTCAAACAATTAGCACTTTCAGCCGATCAGTTTCTGGTGACCAGAAGTGGTGGACACCACACTGTCATTGCTGGTTATCACTGGTTTGCCGATTGGGGTAGAGATACGATGATTGCTTTACCGGGTTTATGTTTGGTCAACAAACAATACGAAAAAGCCAAGGCTATCTTAGAGACCTTTTCAGCCTTTGTCCTCAAAGGCATGTTACCCAATCGTTTTCCGGACCAAGGAGAAGAACCCGAATACAATACCGTAGATGCCGCACTTTGGTACATTATAGCGGTATACCAATATTGGAAAAAAACGAACGATACAGAGGGTTTAGAAAAAACATTTTACCCTGTAATACAATCCATTAGATCCTTCTACTTAAAGGGAACTGCATACAATATTCATGCCGACAGCGATCACTTAATCTATGCCGGAGCATCCGGGGTACAGTTGACCTGGATGGATGCCAAGATTGGAGATTGGGTAGTTACACCACGTATTGGAAAACCCGTAGAAATTAATGCCTTATGGTACAATTGCCATAAGATTCTCACTGAAATGGCCCTGATCGTAGGAAATACCCAAGAAGCCATAGAATACAACGAATACGCCGAAATCATCAGCAAAAACTTTAAAGCCAAGTTCAGTAATTCCATCAACGGTACCTTATTTGACGTGATCAATGAGACTACGCAAGATGCTGCTGTTCGTCCCAACATGCTGTTGGCCTTGAGCTTACCATTTCCAATACTGAGCGTGGAAGAAGGTAAACAGGTTTTAAATGTAGTGGAAGAACAATTACTGACCAATCGTGGACTACGTAGTCTTTCTCCATTACACCTGGACTATAAAAAAGAATACCGTGGAGACATCTTATCCAGAGATGGAGCTTACCACCAAGGAACGGTTTGGGCTTGGTTATTAGGACCTTATTACGATGCCTGCCTATATATCCGTGGAGAAGAAGGTAAAAACCAGGTACTCAAGCATCTCCATAAGGTTTTACAACACGTGTATGAAGCCGGTGTGGGATCTTATTCAGAAATCTTTGACGGTAGTGCACCTCATAAATCCAACGGTTGTATTGCTCAAGCCTGGAGTGTTGCTGAAATTTTACGAGCCTATAAACGCCTGGAAGAGAATCTGTTTTAAGTTGGATTTTCTTACTTTTTATCACATCATTACCGGGCAATAGGGTTGTTCAGACTCTTAAATCCAAGAGCACATATAACTTATACTTTGCTGATATTCAATATACTATCAATATTTCTACTTAACATAATAAAAATTATAAAACAATAAAGATTTTTAACAGTAGTTGAAAATAACCTTGCAAGACCTTTAAAAGAGCTAAACTTCACAAGAGATAAATGGTGTTAAAATTAGATTTAATTGAATAAATATTCTATCATAATCATTATATTGTCAATTCAAGCATTCTCTCATCCTTGTGATTTAAGCCACTCAGTGAATCACAAAAACTTAAAAACAAAAAAATGAAAAAGATCAGCATCTTTCTGGTTCTGGTATGCCTTGCTACGGCATCATACGCCCAACTTCCTTCACGTGTTTTGGTTGGTTATTGGCATACTTGGAATCAATCCGGTATTCCGTTCATCAAACTTAGTGACGTAGACTCACGATACAATGTCATTAATTTATCCTTCATTGGAGCAACCGGTGGAAATATCAATACACTCACCATGACACCCTTATATACAGGCAGTGGCTATTCCAAAGCCTTGCTCATCACAGATATTGCTACCGCTCGAACTGCAGGAAAAACGATTTGCTTGAGTATTGGCGGCGCCAATAACTCGTTTCGACTAACCAGTACAGCCGATAAAAACCTGTTTGTAAGCAAAATGAAAGACCTTATTGCAGAATATGGTGTAGATGGTATCGACATCGATTTGGAACAAGGGACTTATGTGTACATGACGGGTACCATCGCCAATCCAACCGATACGCATACCACCAATATGATTTTGGCTCTTCAAGAACTATTGACTTGGTACCAAACAACTTATAGCAAAAAAATGGTATTAACCATGGCACCAGAAACCGTTTATGTAACGGGTGGACTTTCTTCCTGGGCCGTAAACAATGCTTATGGAGCCTCTTACTTACCCATTATTGAAGCGCTTCGTAACGATATTGACCTCATGATGGTTCAATTGTACAACAGCGGCAGCATGTATGACTTAAACCTGGTAGAACGTTCTCAAGGTTCCGTTGACTTTTTGATAAGCCAAACAGAAGCTGTCATCAGAGGTTTTACAGTAGCTGCTTCGAAAGGAACATACTCAGGTTTACCCGCAAGCAAAGTCGTGGTTGCCTTACCTTCTTGTGCCAGCGCTGGAAGTGGTTCAATGTCTACCACCAATGTCAGTAATGCCATCAACTACTTGATGGGAATAGGCCCCAAACCAGGTGCTTACACATTAATTCAATCCGGAGGATACCCTGCTCTACGGGGTATGATGACTTGGTCCATCAACAACGACAATACAACATGTGGCACGACTACAGCCGGAACATATACTTATGCGGCTAATTATGAAACCATTTTTGGAGATTTAGTATCAAGCACGGTAAACTACCAAAATGGAAATACTGAACAGTTGTTCGTATTTCCATCTGTAACGAACAGTGTTACCACGCTACAAATGAATAATTTATCAAGCCAAAATGTGAACATTCAACTGATCGATATGCAAGGGCGTGTAAATTATCAAAAGGAATATTCTATATCCTCCAACCAAGAGGAATTATTAATAGACCTGCAAAACTTTAACAATGGCATTTACATGATCAACGTAGTTTCTGAATCAGGGAAAAAAGTAATTCGAGTCATCAAACAATAAATGTCCTTCAATCAAATGATCCTAAAAAGCTCCGATGATTTTATCGGAGCTTTTTATTTTTTAGCCTTCAACGCTTTGCGTTCTGCTTTCATCAGTTGTTTTACTTTCCGACCGCGCGTTCCTCGTAATCGCTTCCACGCATTTTCCCGTTCAACAAGAGAGACAAAATCTTTTTTAACAGCAGATGCCTGATCAATACGAGGAACTTCTTTCGCATACATCGCTAAGGTATCGTATACAATCGGAATAAAGTCAAGCTTAAATTTAAACCGATGATCATTGATGCTTTTAATAAAACTCGACTGCGCCACTTCAGTTGCCAAGGCTATGGTTTTAAATCCTTGCTGTTCTGCCAAACGGTAAGAATAATATAAATTTTCTGAACTATGTTCTGCTTGATGTTCAACCCATATATGTTTTTTCGGTATCCCTAATTGTTGCGCATACAATGCCATGACTTCTCCTTCTACATAAGGTGTATACACTGCTGAACCAGAAAATATAATATTTTTTACAAAACCTCTTTGATACAAATGAAAAGCCCAGTATACTCTATTTTGTACCACAAAGGTCATACTGTCTTTATAATGCGGATAGCCCGTAACAATGAGCACATCGTATGGTTTCTTAGCAAGAGCTTCCGGGTAACATTGATCAGGATTGGTATAGTACTTTTTATAGAAATAACTACAGTTGTTGAATAACAACAAAAACAGAAACAACACCCCGTATCGTGATAGATACAACATCATGAACCCTGAACCTTTTAACGAACAAAATTCAAATTAATCAATAATCATCTAAAAATTAGTAACGAACCATTTTTTTAGCAACTACCCTACCACGGTGTTGAAAAATACAGGTATAAACCTGAGGAGGAAAATCTTGTCCCAACAATTCAAAATGATAATCACCTGCAGCTACATCTCCTTCAAGTAAAGATACAACAGCCACTCCCAATTCATTATAAACCACAAGAGAAGCATTGCCTGGCTCAAGAATAGTAATGGCCAACACCGTTTTATCCGAAGAAGGATTAGGATACAGTTGAAATACACTTGAAGTCTGCTGGTCTTCATCAATACTGCTTACAAAGGATACATTTACCGTAACCGTTTGAGAAGCGGTTTCTAATTCATTGTCGTACGCTACTGCTCTGATGTTATAAGTCCCCACACCCAATCCATTGAGTGTATGTGTGTAAGGCAACGAGGTATCTGTACTCAATAAAGTAGCACCATTGTAAAATTCAACTTTACTGATCGTACCATCACTGTCTTCTGCAGTTGCTTCCACAACAATCGTAGCAGGAGAATTGAAATTACTTCCATTCAAAGGAGCAGTAATATTTACTGTAGGTGGAACATTGAGTGAATTGATCAAAGCAAAGTTCATAAAATTAATGTTGATGTCTTGTGTATCAAATACTAATCGCAATTGATGTATCCCCGAAGCCAACGTAATATTGTTCACAGTTACTGTTTGAAAGGTTTGCCAACCACCCGTATTGGGTACGTTGACTATACCGGTAATATCCATTCCATCAAGTTCAAGGTGTAATGAACGTCCACTCGTATTGGAAGCTACCCGAAATTGGATATCATAATCTCCCGTACTGATGATATTTACCGCATAATTTACCCACTCCCCTGCTGCTGTCCAACCTAAATGATAACCTCCCCCAACATCGTTCGTGGCTTCCAAATCAACATCATCACTTCTAAAAATATTTCCGGTATTCCCTGGATCAACATCGTTGTAAGCAAACGTATTACAACCCGCATTATAATATTCTGCTTCAATTTTACCGGGTATGGTCAATGCCGTACCTAAGAAAGGAGCCTGAGTCGCCGTAGGCGTCATGTCGTATACTCTGACATAGTCTACTTGCAAACTCTGAGGAAAAGAGGTCTGCGCCAGAATGGTTTCTGTACTCGGATCACCTGCATACCATCCACCTACGGCATGATTTAAAATGATGTAAAATTGTTTATCCCACGGCCAGGCTACTGCATTATTATTGGCTGGAACTAACGTACTCGGTGTTTCTCTCTCCGTATTTGTAAGTATATTATCTACATAAAATCGAATAACACCAGGTTCCCATTCCACGGCAAACTCATGAAAGTCGGCTGAAAAAGTCCCCGTTGAAAGCGTGAAACTTGTTCCATCGTATTGTTGATTTGGCCAACCACTACCATAATGAAGTGCCGTACTGCTACGGTTCTGAAGATCCCCACGGTATTCCATGATGTCAATTTCTCCACTGGTCGGCCAACCACCGTATTCATTATTGGTAGGCAACATCCAAAAAGCCGGCCATAAACCTGTACCCACAGGCATTTTCATTCTCGCCTCAAATCTTCCGTACAAGCGATCAAACTTGTTTCTGGTATTTATTTTTCCTGATGTAAAATCAGAACCAGTACCTAAATGATTAGGACTCGAACATGCTGTCAAGTTTAAATAACCTCCTGTCACATTTACATTTTGACTGGAATTTGTATAATATTCTTTTTCATTATTTCCCCATCCACATAAACCCGGACAACCATTGCCCGTCTCATAACTCCATTTTGTTAAATCTAAACTTGTCCCATCAAATTCATCTTGAAATAGTAATGTACCTCTGCATTGCGCATATAAATCAACCTTACTCACCACAAATAAAGTAATGACAATACAAACGATGAATTTAATTTGATCTTTCATAGGCTTTAGCTTATTGGTTTAATCAGATTCGTACGATTACTATTCTTTTAACTCAAAAGATGCCGATAAGTTTTCGATCATCACTTTAAAGTCTCCAGGCTCTACAATCCATTTGTTATTTGCATTAACAAACTTCAAATCAGCACTGCTGATCGTAAAAGAGACTTCTTTGGTTTCTCCTGGTTTAAGTACTATTTTTTGAAAACGCTTTAATCTTTTGACAGAAGGAGTAATACTTGCATATTCATCTCTAGTATACAACTGTACTACCTCTTCTCCTGCTTTTACACCTTTATTTCTGACCTTAACACGCACCGTTATAGAATCTGTTCCTTTTAATGTATTGCTACTGATGAGTAAATCGGAATACTCAAATTGTGTATAGCTTAATCCAAATCCGAAAGGGTACAATGGATCAATTCCCAAATACCCTATCTCCATCAATACGGATTCTGAATATTTATGATCATATGTACTCATTGCTCCTGTATATTTAGGATAAGAAAAAGGTAATTTCCCTGATGGATTATAATCTCCATATACAATTTCAGCAATGGCTCTTCCTCCTTCATTACCCGGTAAATAGGCCATCATAACAGCCGATACCAACGATTCCACCTCTGTAAAAATTCTCGGTCGATCCACCGTCAATACCAGAATAATCGGTTTCCCGGTTTTTGCTAAACTTTTCACCAACTCGAGTTGAGCCTTATCTAAGGTAAGATCATGTATATCTCCATCTTTTTCAGTAGCCGGTTTTTCACCTACACACACCACAATATAATCCACCGCCTGTGCTTTTTTCACCGCTTCAGCACTGTTGATGTCTTTGTCATAATCTACACCTTGAACATAGGTAACCTGAGCCGATCCTATTTTATCTTGTATGGCCTGATAAATTGTTTTTTTATCTTTAGGATTATGTCTGGTTTCTACTCCCTGCCAGGTATGCGTCCATGCTCCATTAAGCGTATTTAAAGAGTTTGCTCCCACACCAGTGATCAATACTTTTTTATTTTTATTCAATGGCAATACTTGGTTTTTATTTTTAAGGAGTGTGATTCCTTCAAGTGCCGATTGAAATGCAACTTGTTTAAATTCTTCTGATCCAAATTTTGGATACTGATTCATTTCATAATAAGGATGATCAAACAAATCCAAACGGTATTTCACCCTTAAAATTCTTCTCACGGCATCGTCAATTCTGCTCATCGCAACTTCTTTCTCTTTGACTAACTCAACAAGAAGCTTACAGAAATTAACTTCGAGCGGAACCATACTCATGTCAATCCCCGCATTGATGGCAATAGCAATGGCTTCCTTGTAATTTTTCGCTACACGATGTCTCGTATGCAAAAACATAATGTCTTCCCAATCGGTAATCGCAAAACCTTCAAATTTCAATTCTTGTTTTAATATTTCAGTGACGATATGGTAATCGGCATGTACAGGTGTTCCATTGATTTCAGATGAATTAACCATCACCGTCAATGCTCCATCTTTGATGGCTTCCTGGAAGGGAACAAGATAATATTCTCTCAATAATCGTTCCGGTAACAAAATAGGTGTTCTGTCTTTTCCGCTATAAGGAAAACTATAGCCTACATAATGCTTTAAACAAGCTGCTGTTTTTTCAGGATGTGCCATGTTATCGCCTTGGTATCCTTTTACAATGGCTTTTCCCATCTGCGTAGCGAGGTAAGGATCTTCTCCAAAGGTTTCAAAAAAACGTGACCATAAGGGTTGTCTTCCTAAATCCAATACCGGAGAAAAATTCCAGGGAATCGCTGAAGCTCTCACTTCATAGGCTGTTACAGCCCCTACGTGCTCTATCAAAGCAGGATTCCATGTAGCAGCCATCGCCAATTGCTGAGGAAACAAGGTAGATCCTACCGTATAATTAGCCCCATGAATGGCATCAATTCCATAGAGTACAGGAATTTTTAACCTGGTCTTATTCATCGCTACAAACTGTATTTCCTTTATCAGCTCATACCACTTGGTTCTTGGTAAGGTATAAATACCAGTGTTTAAAATGGAACCCACATGGTAATGCATGATTGCTGAATCTAATTTTACAGGATCAATACTCATTTCTTTTTCCCCATCAAAATACTTACCCATCGACACATAATCCAAGGTCAATTGAGTCATTTGGCCTACCTTTTCTTCTAAAGTCATTTGGCTCAACAACGCATCTATTTTTTGCTCTATCGCTGCATTTTTTACATGCTGAGCGGAGGCTGTAAAATACGAAAGCATGAGGATAGCCATGTACACATAGCGGTGTATCTTATTTCCCATGAAATGAATGATTAGCTGGTTGAAAGATGAATTAAGGTTGATACGGTTTATTATGCGTAAAACAAATGTGATCAAAGGCTGTTTTAACGGGTGTTGTCGCAAGTGCAGGATCAGCAACAGGTACATTGGATAATAACACCAATTGTATGCCTGTTATTTTCTGAGGCTGAACATGCGAAGCTGCATCGGATGAATTAGGAGTTAAATCTGAATACTTAACAGAGACCAACTTCCATCCTGTCCAATTCGGTTTAATATCAATGCCCCTTGCAACGACTCCATCCTCCATAAATGCAATTTGAAGCCATGTAGGAGTACCTGTATTGTATACCATAATATTAAAATACACCTTCGTTGGATCTGCATACAAAGGATAATACGTTCCATAATCTACAATAGAATTCGCTGGAGTGATCGTTAAAATATCGACGTAAGGACTTCCTGCTCCTTGCCATGGTGCAGTGGGATCTCCCATGGTTAAATAAGCATTCCCATCAGGAAAACCATAAGACGTTTCTGAATTGATGGTTAAAGGGAAATCACTAGGCCATTTATCGGGAGGAACAGGAATGGCTCCATAGTTTTGTACCTTCGTCACTAAGAAATCCGTGACTAACACATCGGTCTCAAGATCTGAAATACGTTTTTGTGTAATCGTAAACGATACACTTTCAGTCTGTGAATCATTTTGAAAGGATAACGTAGCCGTTACTGATCCTCCAATGAAAGAAGGCAGAACATCTGCAACACCGATCCATGTGCTGTTCTCGGCATTGATTTCCTTACTGATGCCAGTGATGATTTTTTTCGCACCATTTGCTCCGGTAATGGTAATGGTCCAAACCGCATCGTTTTTAAACTTAGCGGTGAAGAAGACATTTCCTCCATTGGCAAAATTGACACTGGGTGTATTCACTGCCAAAGATTCCGTAATCGTAACCGGTCCATAAATACCTACCAGATCCGGACCTAATTGCTCTGGCTTCTTGCAGGATACAAACACTGCAATAAATAGAAGAATACAAATAATTTTTCTCATACGATCTCTGGTTAGAAACTCATGTTGAACATGATCAAGAACTGATTAAAGGAATAGTTTCTCAGATCATTGTTAGCATCTTTGTATGCAAAAAGATGATCCTGAACAGTGAGGTAAGTATTCGCACTGAATCGGTACCTCAACCCTGCCGCGATCAACGATTGATTGATATTAATATTTGCCGTATTCGCATTAGAGAAGTTGATCACATCATTGAACTGGTTGCGAATCGCAATGAATTCATTTCCACTTGCGGTAAGTAATTTAGTACCCAGCAAGACATCTAGTTTACTCAAGACT
This sequence comes from uncultured Chitinophagaceae bacterium, assembly GCA_964454665.1. Lineage (GTDB taxonomy): Bacteria > Bacteroidota > Bacteroidia > Cytophagales > Cytophagaceae > JACMQM01. The sequence goes on along the minus strand of CAYVTO010000007.1, from coordinate 180,642 downwards.
TCTACTTCCAGGCCAAGATCAATCAAATTACTGTTAAGGTTGACCGATTCTAAAGAATCACCCGCACGTTTCGTATTTTCATAACGAAATCCGGTGGTTACAATCAACCTCTTCTTCCAGTTGATGAATTTATGGATATGGAAATCTGCACCGGCTTTCAAGACCAGGAAGTTTCTCTTTTGAGAAGAGCCCTCCCCTATGACTTCCGTCAAATAAGCCGCATTCACATTGGCCATAATTTTTTGAGCAGAATCTTTGTATTGTACATCGACATTTACTCCCTGACGATTTGGAGTAGCTTTACCGTAAGCCTGTGCATTATTCAACGTAGGATCATAAGCCATCAGGTGACTCACGATGCGTTGATTGTATACTGCCGTATCTTTTACCAAATCAAATAAGCTTGCCGTTCTAAAATTAGGATTCAACGGGTCATTTCCATAGATCGGAAAAGTAGCCGGAGTATTTGCAAAGTTTACACGCTTACTTTGTGCCGCTGAACTATAGAACTGTGGATCTACATAGCTGTAACCGGCGGTGAATAATAAATTGGCGGGTTTCAAATGCAACTTCAACGCACCCTCTGCAAAAGCCCCATCTTTGGTAGGAAGGTCAACGTAGTTTTTGAAAATCATTTGAGAATAACCACCTTCTCCTATTAAACGCAAGGCTGTTTGCTCTTTATTCCACAAGGTATAATCGAGTTGAAGAGACATGACCGGATTACTGATGGCACTGTCGGTTTTAGCAGTTTTACCGATTTCAAACAAATTGACATAGTTACCAATCAATTTCATTTTCTCTGTACTGCTCAATGTAAAACGACCACCGGCATGAAAAAGAGCCGCAGGTGAAGTAAACAAGGCTCCATCAGGTCTATTCCTCACGAAAAAACCATCTACACGTGCAGAATCAATCCAACTGTCTTTAAAGGCCAAAGAGAAATTGGTTGTCGCACCTTGTTGCCACCAGTAATTCCCTTTATTGCTTAAGTTTTCATAATTGGTATAGTCTCGTCTGAAATCTGCGAAAATTCTACCTTCGTTGATGGTACCTTCTGCATTGTTGTTGTAGAAGGTATAAGGAGACATCTGCAAGTACAAATCACCAACCTGGTAACCAATGTATTTCCCCACCAATCCTTTAATATACAGTTGTCGCAATTGAAGTGCAGATCCTGCTGCGTAGAATCCGCCAATGTCACTGCGCATCCTGATGATGGCTTGAACTTCCGTTCTTTTCTCCGGGTTGATATTAATTCCCAAATCCACCAGCACATGACCTTTGCTCACATTGTCTGCATTCAAGGTATCATCATCACCCAAGGTGGTGTTTTGTTGTAAGGCCCTTCCATAGGCGCCAAACTTCACCTTGTCATTATCCTGAGCAAATGCTGCATGACCGCCGACAAGCACAAAAAACAGAAGTAGAAATCTCTTACTCATTGTATTTATATTTTTCTTTGTAATAATCATTAGAACATCATTTTTAATTCGATTGTGGCTTCTGAACCACTAAACTTTTCCGCCTCAAAACTTCTGTCTTCGAAGGTAAACCAACGATGTCTGAAATACAGCGTGGTCAATTGCGTAAAGGAAAAATCAAATCCATAGCCCAGTGCCGTACCCATCTGATCTCTGGCCTTACCAGATACCACGCTGATGTCGGTATATTGATTTCCTTTGACATATTCCAGCCCACCATACAGCGCTAATGCAAAGTCTGAAGTAATATTATAGTACATCTCGAGTTCATGAAACTGCGCTCTGATGTAGGCTTCGTCATCAAACTTCGGCACAGCAGACAGACTGTTTTGAGCGGAACTGAATGTTCCCAGGTAGAACAGATAAAAATCGCGATTGAAGATCTTATTCTTAAACTTAGCCTGAACGTCCAAGGAGTTAAAATACTTTTTTGTCATGGGTGTTCCATCCAGGTTACGATCTGTAATGTTTACCTTTTCAGATACGCCACGGTAAAAGGACGATACTCTATTTTCGGGTCCATAAGTACCTGTACCAAGCACGGGGAAATAATTGGGCAATCTCTGCCACACGAGGTTGTTGATCCGATGCGAGAAAAACATATAGTTGCTGCTGTCTATCTTTTCCATTTCTGCAGAAATCTGAGTTCCCGCAGCAAACGTAAACTTCCACACTTTGACCGCACTCAGGTTGATCGCAGCCCCTCTTCTATTGTTGGCCAGGTCTCCTACATTTTCCATGGCCGGTCCAAAAGGTGCAAGTAAACCATTATTAGAAGGTCCGCCATATCCTGTATTCACCTGGCTTACCGTAGCATTGTTGAAATTAGCTACGTTACTGGTAAAGTTTCTCCCGATCTGGTAATAACGTAGAGCGATAGGGATTCCTACTACTTTTTTAGGAATGATAAGATCGGCCATAAAGGCTTCGCTCCAGGCTTCTTTCACCGTAGGACTCAGGTACCTGCCTGCTCCCAGTTCACCGCTCAACAAAAATCCTTTATAGTTGAATGAATATTCAGACGTATAAATATTCCATTTGATGTCTGCGGATTTAATATTTACACTGTCCGAATGCTGATACGAATTGAAGGTATTCAAGCTGATATAATTACCACTTTTTAAATTCTTTTTGACGCGTAATCCTATGTTAGAGCTTGGTCTCGTTTGATGGATACGATCCAAACCTCCATTGGGCGCTGTCTTACCATAGAAAAAATCAACATTCGTATTGATCTTAGGAATAAAACCGTTCATCACATAACCTTTGTACGCTTGCGTTCCAAAACGGGCATCCTGATTAATGGTACCACTGTAATAATAACTCGAATACCTCGTCTTTACATTTCCTCCTGCTCCCGGATCCCATGGCCTTCTTTCAAAAACAGAATACCGGTTGAAGGCTACGTTTGCTCCAAACGTAAATGGAGTAATGCTCAAAAACTCTATCCCTCCGGCCTTCATGTCGAATCTACCGAGTTTCGTTTTAAAACTACCCCTCAATACGACAGTAAAATAAGGAGATACAGGGCCATTTCTGCCATAACCTGGTCCTTGATAAACAAAGAAAGGATTACCCGCACTGATGTCTGCTCCAAACGTGGTATTCGGTGTCATGTTGCCACCGAAATATAACATCAAGATAGGATCTATATGGCCATCGCCTACACGCAATACCTGATCCGGCCCGGAGTTCGGATAGTTGTGTGACATGTTGCGGCTGTAAAAATAACCTCTGTAAAAACCACCTACCGTTAACCCGTTCAAGTAATTTTTAAATAAGGGTTGCACGACTGGGTTCGTAATACCATCGTCTGATTTATCAACCGAAAATAAATTCCCAATACGGGGAAGCTTAAGCGGAACCGCTTTAAATGTCATGGCAGGACTTGCTTCACTCGAATCACTCTGTGCATAAACAGCACTTTGTAGCGAAGCGAGCAGCCCCAAAGTCAACATCAAAAAACACTTCCTGTGGATTCTTTTATACATTGATCTAATCCTTTCAGTAATTATTAAACTATTTATTTTTTTGATAAACCCGCACATAGTCTACAAACATGTACTTTGGAAACGTAGTGGTTTCATCTGGAGGGCCAGGCCATTGTCCACCGATGGCCAAATTCAGAATCAGATGAAATCGCTGATCAAACGGCCATCGATGTGGTTCCAAGTCTTTGGGAGTTTTGGTAGAATATAATGAATCATCGACGTACCAACGGATTTCATTGGGCTCCCACTCTACAGAGAACACCCGAAATTGTGTCGACAAGTCCCCTTCTTTCATGTCAACACTCACACCTGTATGCGAGTTTTTAGGCCAGGCTTCTCCATAATGTAATGTACCCACCAATGTTTTAGGTTCGGAACCGATGCTTTCCATGATGTCGATCTCTCCACTTTGAGGCCATATACCATATACATAATCGGAAGGAAGCATCCAAATGGCCGGCCATACGCCTTGCTGAACAGGCGTCTTTGCCCTGATGTCAAAACGACCGTAAGTCCAATCTGCTTTAAACTTCGTATTCAAACGAGCAGACGTATAAAATTTACCTTTGTAATTTTGTTCTGCTGCTTTGATGACTAAAAAATCATCTTTGAGATAAGAATTGGCTTTGGAAGCGACATAATATTGCATTTCATTATTTCCTCCACCGTCTCCATTGACTTCATGCGTCCACTTAGAGGTATCTATTTCCAACCCATTAAACTCATCCGCCCATACGAGTTCCCATCCTTCACGTTCTATCGGTCTCTTGTATCCATTATTTTCAGTACTGGTTTCATCCTGTTCTATGTTTTCAAAAGCAGGAACATATAGATCAGCTTGAGGCACCATCGATACTCTTGCACACTGAGTCAATACCAACAAGGATATCACGAAATAAGGTATTGGATATAAAATCCTGTTCATCGTTTCTACTTTTTCTTTTTCGTAAATTTGATTTCATCCAGGAACAAGGTTCCCTCGGGCAGCGTGAAAAAAAGTAAGGTATTTACTCTTTTCAATTCACCTTTCTTCAATTTAATCGTATACTTTTTCCAATTTTTACCGATCTCCAGGAAACTGTCTGTAAACATTGCTCCTTCCACCTTATCCATTTGACCTACACCAATCTCCTGGATTAAGAACACATCTTGTCCCTCACCTGGAATGGCTTTGGCATAAAATTCCAATTGATCGTATTCAGAAAGATCCGGCAATACCGTATTTTGATCAAGCGCCACATTCCAGCCTTTCATCTGAATATGCAATCCCCTCCAACTCTCTATATGAGGGTTTACAGTCATCTTTACACATTTATCTCCTTTGTAAGGATTTTCTGTAAAGACATCGTTCAAGTCAATACTCTTGCCATTTCCCGCCCCCATGAAGCCCGTAGGTAAACCATGATCCCATTGGTCTGAATACACATAGTAACTGTCGTCTACATCCTGACCATGTATATAGGAGAATGCGAGCAGGAGAAAAAGTAACACTATACTTCCCATACCCTTGCACATCACCTTCAGAAGACTTGAGTATATTTTTGTCATTGTATTGTAAATCAATAAAAAGAAAACTGTACTGAGTTTATTGGGTTAAAAAAAATTAGCGGATAATTTCTATCCGCTAATTTATCAACTCAACCAAACCAATTATCTTACCACTAGGCGTTGAACTTTAGCGGCTTTACCATTGATGGTATAATGCACAAAATAAGTTCCCTTAGCGACATCCGATACATCAAACGATGCGTTGATGCTGGTGAAATTACCTGCTGTAATGGCCTTCACTTCTTTACCATAAATATCCATTAAGGTAATTTTTACATCCGAAGAAGCAGGTAACGCTGCACTGATATGGGTTAAACCGTTGCTCGGATTTGGGAATAGATTCGCATTAGAAACAAGTGTAGCATTTTCAAGACCAGTGGTCAGTAACAAACTTCCTCCTGACATGTTTTTCATGAACAAGTCTCCATTAATCGTTATGTGTGTGGGACAATTATCATATTGGAATACCAATTTATCAACTACACTTAAATTTTCTCCGCTCGCAATGTGTTGAGAAAAATCAATAGAAAAGGTTTGATAATCACCTGTAACATTTACATTGACAGGGGTAGTAATTTGAACGGTAGCTCCTTCATAACCTCTCTCTAAAAATACTTGGTACGTCAATGGCAAAGGATTTCCACCGAAAGTACTTTTCAAGTCAAACCGGATTGTTTGGTTTCCTGCACCACTCAAATCCAATGCATCTGTAAATCCTATAAAACCCAATACACGACCTGCAACAGATTGTCCCCAACTAAACCTTAGTTCATCTTCTAAAGACTCATTCATACCGCCGCCGCCATTACCATCACCATCACCAGTTTCACAAAAAGGGAAATATTGATACCATGTGAATTCTGGACCAGCAAAATTGTCGCAATCATACGTAAAACCTGTATTGTCGCTAGCCTGTACAAAGGACTGTCCAAAGGAAAATTGACTCATTAATAAGACAAAAGCAGAAGTAAAGATAATGTTTCTCATAGCGTATTTTTTTAGTTAAACAAAAAGGGTTAAAACCTAACATGATCCCTTTTCAAGGACATCTTAAGATTATTCCAAGCATACCTGAAAGATCTTTACCCCCTTTATACGGGTATAAGCCCTTTTAAGTCCTTTCCATAATCACATTTCCTCGTTTAGGATTTGATGCATGCAAGATGGAATAGGATTGTTTAAAATCCAAGAAAAAATAACAATATTTTTTCACATAAAATACTGATTATGAGGATATTGCATTATAAATTTTACACTTAGAAAACAAATACTTGTTATTTAAAAAGCTTTAATTTTGACCAAAAAGGCATTTTAAGAGGTATTGGCGAACTAAGCGATTGCGCTTAAATATCATCCTATTTTAACCCTTAAAAATGCTACTATTTATCCACAGTACTAAAGACTTAGGGGAAAGCCCAAAAGCCTCAAACTTCAAATAGTTATATTTAATACCAAAACAAAAGAGCAGATAAAAGACAAGGTATAAAACAAAATAAAATAATTTTTTATAAAATAATACCTAAAAAACAACCTATTAAATAAATAATATTGACTAAATATTACTTTATATGTTATAAAAATACCTACTTTTTAAAATAAATAAAATATGAATCTATATTTATATTCAATAATTAAACATAAAAATACAATTGTTGACGTTTTTTATCCCTCTGCCCTGGTTCGTGTCTCACGAACCAGCCTAATATATCATACCAGTATGTTTTAATGGTTAAACAATGGTTCGTGAGACACGAACCAAGGCGGAGGAGCATAAGTAAGACACACGAACCAGCCTATTTATCACACCAATACGTTTTTAATGGTTAACAATGGTTCGTGAGACACGAACCAAAGCAGAGCATGAATTCATAAAATCACGCCATTAAAATATAAAATACAGCATAAGTATTCAATATTTTTAATTAATTTCACAAAATATTTAATAAAATCGTACCGCTATGAAATACCATTACACAATCATTAGGTTTCGGTTTTCAAAATTATGGATATCCTTTTATCAACTACGCAAACATATATACAGAGGGAAGATTAAGAATAACAAGTACCCAATTTGAAGTTAAAGGAACGAGTATGTTCAGATCCAAAGTAATTATAGGAGGTACTATTGACAATACAACTGAATTAGTATCGACTCCAGGCAATTACAAATTGTACGTTACAGGCGGTATTTTAACAGAAAAAATTAAAGTGGCCTTGTCTAGCGATGCCGTAAACTGGGCCGATTTTGTATTTGCCAAAGATTACAAATTACGTTCATTGGCAGAAGTAGAAGCCTATGTAAAAGCAAACAAACATTTGCCGGAAATTCCTTCTTCAGAAGAAGTCTATAGAGACGGTCTTGATTTGGCGCAAATGGATGCCAAGTTGTTGATGAAAATTGAGGAGCTGACGCTGTATATGATTGAGCTTAAGAAAGAAAATGAAAAGCTGAAATCAGAGGTAGAGCTTTTGAAAGAGAAGATGAAGTAATAACACTTTTATCTATTTTAACTATAAAGCTCTATGAAAACATATATACGTAACACTGGTATCCTATTAGGATGCTTCATGATATTGTTTGATGTTAAAGGTCAAATAGGAGGCGAATGTTATAAATATGAAAACATTACGTTGTCCGTTAACACAAACATGTGTACCAAACAATGGATGTTAACAGGCACTGCCACAAACTATGGGTCAAGTCCATACTGTTATTTGTGGGGATGTTATCAGTATGAATTCTTTAAAAATGGTACTCGTATACAACAGGAACTTACAACTTCTAGCTCCCATACTTTTTATATTGATTATGATGAGCCAGGCAATTATCAAATTATTATTGTAACAACTTATATCACTACTGGTGCAAACTATTGTGATAATGGTTATACAACAATAGCTATTGATTTGTCAAACGCCGTTAACTTAACCCATTTTTGTGTGCCTTCCATTACATTTTCCAATGTAAATTCAGGTGCAGGAACGTTACCTTTATATGGAAGAACCCTGGATTATATCCAGACTCAAAATAACGTAACGGTAAGCGCAAATACTAATGTGGTATTTTACTCTCAAGGTAATGTGGTAATGAATCCTGGATTTTCTACAGAAAATAACTCAAACTTTTTAGCTACCATTGTTAACTGTAATTCTACCGCTACATCTTGTCCAGCCGCCAGGATCGCTTCGGAGGAAAATACATCAACTATTTTATCGTTAACAGGAGATGATCGATTTACCGATTTCAATATCTATCCTAATCCGGCTAAAGATGTTGTACATATTAATACAGGTAAATACAAAGGTATGGTAGGAACTGTTGTTATTTTAAATGCTTTAGGAGAAAAAATAAAGAATCTTGTTGAAAATGACATTATAAAAGAATCATATGAAATTGAAACGAATAACTTATCAGGATTATATTTATTACAAATATCGACTTCCAATAAACTAGAAGGGAGCACAAAAAAGTTTGTAGTTAATGACTAATAAAGTAACTATTTAACTTTACCTCCGCCTTGGTGATTTTGCCAAACCAACCCTAAAGAGATTATTTCAGAGAACGGATACGAATCTTATCCGCTGTAATGGTAGTATACTTACCAAACAATTCTTCTTGCTTACTTTCCAGGACTTGTAACAAAATTTCTATAATCTCTGCCCTGGTTCGTGTCCTCACGAACCAGCCTATTTATCACACCAATACGTAATTATTTCTAATTCAGTAGGCGACGGACGAGTTCTTCTGATTCATATCTTCATTTTCTATACACACTTTTACACTCAGAAGCTACTCGGCCTGAAAAGGAGATGATTGTTTAACTCTGGTTGGTTCGTGAGGACACGAACCAAGGCCGGGGAAATGTAGAAACTCCACACGAAACATTTCGTGAGGACACAAACCAAAGCCTAATGATTTTCAGGATCCAAAATCAATTGGGCCCAGCCATCAATTTCCTGATCAAAGGTTTTCTTCTTATTTTTAAGTAGCATATCATTGATCTTTTTATTGAAATTCCAGCATGTACTCTGACGTAAATCAAGGATTTCAGAAAGCTCTAACGAAGTTATTTTTTCTTTGTTGGCATAGACCAAAAACAACATGTAAAAAGCTTTTGTAATAGGGAATTTCAGCTTATGGAATATGGTATACGCCGTCGAAGATTCATCGTAACGGCATTTGGTACAGCGTTTAGAGAAGTCGTCTTTACCTCTACACCATTTCTCATTACCACATTTCTTACACTTATAGCCCCTGGCCCATTTTAAGTCTTCCAGGTACTTGAAGCACGATTCTTTATCTGGGAAAATATTGCTGAACTCCGCAAAATCGACTTCCTTCATCAGGACACGGGCCTTGGTAAGCTCTTTCACATTGGTTTTTAATTCTTTATTGTCCGCATCCAACAGTTGATTCATCCTATTGATCTCTTCATAAGCAGATTCCAATTCATGGTGTTTCTCATTCAATTCGGCGGTACGCTCCTGAACTTTAATTTCCAGTTCCTGATTGATTTCATCTTTCAGTTTTTCATTGACCTTCAATTGTTCAATAATTTTCAATTGAGCCACCTCATTTTCTGATTTGATGATTTTAATACGGTCTCCCAAGGCAAAGGATAAAATCATAATTTCGAAAACGATACCAATATTAAAAGAGTAAACCGTAAATAAGTCGTCCCAACGAATCACACCGCTCATTCTAAAAATGAGAAATACGATGCTCATAAACATAAAAGAATACCCCACAATGAAATAACGCGCTTGTCTTAAGCCTTTTTTCCAACACAAAAAAGCGGATATGTATATAATGGCAAATGGGAAAATGTATAAAGGGAAATCCAATCGGAAATTAATCACCCACACATCCAAAACAAACACCACGCAATACAAGGCAATCATCACATTCAGTGATGTATTGACCCATGGGAGCATACGTTTTAATTCTAAAAAACTTTTCGCATAAAAAGAAAAACTCACCATCAACAACAAGGGAGCAATAAGCGAGATATTGATATTGAGAATAGGATGATTAGGCCACAAATATTGAAAGCCTGTCCCATCTTCTCCAAATGAAATCAAACCACAACATACCACATAAATTACATAATGAATATATACATTCTCCCTTAGTGAGAAAAACATCAAAAGGTTATAGAGTGCCATGATGACCACAACTCCATAAAACATGCCCAGCAAATAATATTCATTCAACGCATAGTAAGCAAAATCTGACGTAGACTTCACTTTAAAAATAAAAGGATTTTTATGTTGCGATTTTATTTTGATGTAATAAGTCTTGACCTGATCATCCAAACTCAGGTCAAACACAAAATTTTTATGCGGGTATTTTCTGATGCCAAAGGGCAAGGTAAAACCAGCCTGTTCTTTGGTATAAGAAGAATCCTGAGGAGAATACAATTCAAACTCGCCAATATGAAGATCACTGTTCTCTATGACATAATGATCCGACAAATTCTGTTCTCCCTTAATTTTAAACCTGATCCAATACGTGGCCTTGGTATTTTTTATAAATGCAAAGTTCCTTTTGTCTTGATGTAAAATAAAAGGATAATGACGACGAGTATCAACGATATCGTCAATCGTAAGCTTATTGCTTGTGTCTTCAAAAATTTCCAGGTACCCTGCACTTAGATCGTAACCATCTTCATTATGATCTTTTACTAATAAGGTATCGGCAGCTCTACTCGCAGGTATGAAAAACAATAGAACTAAAAAAGTCAATGCTACAGTATAAAATCTTCCCATGTATGTACAGTATAATTTATTGTTAGCTGGATAGCTCAATTTAAATAAAAATAATCACAGCAGAGCAGCTTTGAAGACAAAAAATAAAAGAGGCATGCTCTTCTTTATTTTTTGTCTTTTAAAGTCCCCCCTCATGAATTTTCTTCCACTTAGTTTTTAATTATTTTAAATGCTGCATTTTCTGTTTTGCTACGAACACGTAAGACATACGTACCATCCGAAAAATGACTGATATCGATTGTTTTTTCATACAATCCAACCCGTACATTTTCTTTCCAGCTCATTCGTTCCTTACCGATGGCATCAACAAGGCTTATTTCCACTACTTCTTCAGCCCCCCATTGCGTACTTATGGTAAAAAGTCCTTGCGTTGGATTAGGACTAACAACGATTGGAGAAAGACTGGCAATACGTACCGACACCATTTGACTATTGCTTGATCTTCCATCGTAATCAACCTGAACAAGTCTATAATAACTAAGTCCTGCCAGAGGTGCTTCATCAATGAAAGAATAAGTATTTACCTGGTTGGAATTACCCGCCCCCTTCACTCTGCCAACCGTTTCAAAATGAAGGCCATCGGCACTGCGTTGGATTAAAAAGTAATCGTTATTCTTTTCTAATGCCGTTTTCCATTCGGTCAATACATCTCCAGAGGAAAGTAACAAAGCGCTAAATTCTAACAACTCTATAGGCAGTACCACATCACAATATTTGGTAATGAACCCCTGATCATTGGTCGTCGTCGAACCTCTACTGGTTAAGTACGCTCCAGCCGTAACCGGGAATGTAACCTGATCCGAATGGTTAGAACCACCCACCACAATGCATAATGGATTCGATGGATCAAATCGAATGCCTCCTGTGGCATAGTCATGATTTAATCCTCCCAGGTAGGTCGTAAAACTAAGTGTATTTCCGGCAGGACTAAATACGGCAATGTATACATCCCCCAATCCTGCAGGAGCTCCTCCATCGCCATTGAAGGTCGCATCAACGGAAGCAACCGTAGGCAAATTAGTCGCATCGGTAGCAATCGCAATGGCGATATCACCATTGGCATTGACAGCAACCCCTCCCGATTTGTGCTGCGTATTCATATCGAAGGGCGTAGGATTTCTACTCATCTCCTCTACCGCCGTACCTAGAAATGTAGAATTTAATAAAGCCGATCCTGCGGTATTGATCCGCATCATAAACGCATCACGCGGACCTCCGGCGGGAGCTCCATTATTAGCCTGAAAAGCATTCACCGACGGAAAACCTCCTGCACCGGCATACGAACGGGTATAGCCCAATAACACGGCTTCTCCATTTACTTTCAAAGCAATCTCCTCTACCTTATCTTCACTGGCTCCTCCCGCATAGGCGCCGTATACTCTTGTATTTCCTGCATTGGATATCGCCGCCACAAAACCATCAGATGTACCTCCTCCATAAACGGTAGCAAAAGAACCGGCACTGGCAATAGACGATGTTGATGTCGTAGCCCCTGCGATGTAAGCAGTACCTGCTGCATTGACAGCAATGTCTCTGGCCAAATCGTTTCCTGTTCCTCCATAATAAGTGCAGTACTGAACCGCTGTCGCTCCTGCGTTTAACTTTAACACAAAGGCATCGTATGTTCCTCCTCCAAAAGCCGTTTGATAAGCACCTCCTGTTGAAAACCCAGTGGTAGAGGTTGTACTACCTCCTAAATATGCTTCTCCTGAACCATTCACAGCAATAGCCCAAGCCCGATCATCGCCCGTACCTCCATAGTAGGTCGAATACAGCAAGGCATTTCCTGCCGCATTAATCTTAGAAACAGTAAGATCTACACCTCCGGCATTCGCTGTTCTTACAACACCTCCTGTAGTAGGAAAATTGGTTGATTGTGTGTAACCTCCTACATACGCGTTGGAACTGGCATCAACAGCAATACCAAAAGCATAATCAATATCACTTCCTCCTATAAAACTAGAATACAATAAGCTATTACCGGTTGCATTCAGTTTAAATACCACTTGCTCATCGGCAGCAAATACATTATCAAAAGGGCCATTCATCGGAAACCTGTCGTTGTACCAACCCGTACCGTATATATTTCCTGCAGCATCTAAAGCGATGTCATGAATATATCCATTCGCTATAGGATCTGTACCTCCAAGAAATGTTGACCATGTTAAGGTAGGAGGATCAATGATGAGTGGATATTTTTTATTGTACTTTCCTACCACTTGATACCCCACTTTGTCTTTATCCTGAATAGTATAAACAACCTGAACGAGATATTTTTTGCCGTCAATGACTTGGTAACTGTACAATTTTTTATCTTTCAATATTCCCCAATCGGTCTCGATCTCCAGTTCTCCCGATGTACTAAGAGATAAACTGTTCACACCCGAGTAATGCAGTACGATATTACTGACCTCCCCTCCAGGCTTGATGACATAATCGTATTGAAGTTGTCGGTCAGTTAAATAATATTTTAAATCAATGTTTTTATATAGTTCTTTATAACAGATTCCTTCATAATTAGAAATATCGGTCACGAATTGAGAAGAATCATTCCCTCTGAAATAATTGATCTTATTTATTTTTTCATGAAGGCCTTCCATCTTCACCCCTTCATTATGACCTTGAAAAAAAATCGTAAAGCCAGTACTTTCAAATTGACGCGGCGTTTTTTTCATTTTCAAAAGAGCCGGATGCTCCACCTTTTCCATCTCACATGCATGATCAAGTCTTCCTTTAATAAAACCAACAGCAATCCCTTGTGGTGAAAAATACGCTGTGCCACCAAATCCTTTGGTATAAAATCGAATGTCATCGATGCCATTCAATTTTAACTTATAAATACGTTCCAACTGACCTTTGTTTTCTGTAAAAGCCAGATTGTCAGAAAAAAGTTTAGGAATAGAAAGCCGGGCAATATGTTCTTTTTTTTCTTCTACCGTTAACATTCTAGCCACCTGCTCTCTCTTCATAAACGATTCCGAAAGAGGAAATGTACCCGCTAAAGTCAATGTGGTATCTTCTTTTATCGTACGAGGAATATTTACATGTTCAAACTTATGCTGAGGATCTCGATCGTTAGAACACTGAAAACTGACCCAAACGAGTACTATCAAAGGGAAGATTTTTTTCATGCAAATGTCCATTTATTATTTTGTTTAATCCAACTTGGCTTTGGATCGAACGCTAATGTAAGGAATTTACTATTAAATAATTGATAATAAGTTATTTACAATTAAATATTTGCGCTTAGACAACAACAGTACAAATGTTTAAACCTTTTTAATTTTGAATTTTAGATCATAAAAAAATGTGTATATTTTTTTATGATACTCGATAAAAGACAAAAAAATAAGGGCATAAATGGAGTAAGTAATGAATAAAAAATCTCCACTTCACCGTCCTTGTTATTTTTAGCATACAACTTTAACATGCTATCCTCCTGTTTTTTCCATGTCATACCATGTTCTTTTTCTTACGAGAAAAAGAACATGCTAATATTTTATAATGTATAGACACCTTTCGATTTAAAAGAAATACTTTATATTAAATCTTGAATAAGATCAATTAACAAACATGAACAGGTACACGATACATCACTTATTATTGTCCTTCCTTACCTGCATACTATTCATCAACCCGTCTTTTTCCATTGATATAAACATCACCAACAACAACACCGATTTTCCGATTGAACTATCCCAGCTTCGCTTACTAGAAGTGAAAACAACAGACTTAACCTTTAACCAAGTCAAATCTTCTGCTTATAAAAATCAATTTAGGTCTTCAAAAGAACTATTACCACTTAAGATCAATACGCAATACTGGGTCAAATTTACACTGGTCAATAATTCCTCATTCGATCGCAATTGGATACTGCAGCTCCCGCTTCATACTAAAGAACTGTGGGTATACCTACCCGATGCAGAAGGCCACTACAAAGAACATAAGGTGGGACAAGACCTTTCCTTTTTATCAAGACCAATAGGATTAAGAACTTTAGCATTTGAACTTCCATCACAAAGAAATATCCCTTTCGACATTTACATCAAAATATACAGTCAGAAATATACCGACTTATCTTTTATTCTATCGACGAGTAAAAAATACATGGAAGTACACACGAAGGGCTATTTCTTCATGGGATTAGTTTATGGAATACTTTTCCTAATGACACTTTATAATACGATACTCTATTTTTCTATTCGTGAAAAAATATACATGTACTATGTAGCCTACACGATTAGTGCTATACTCTTCATTTCCTGGAAAGATGGTTTAGCGTTTCAGTTCTTATGGCCTACACTCCCTGTATTAAATGCATACCATCATTCTGTAAGCTTATTCTTTTTACTCGCTAGTTTTTTATTGTATGCCAATAATTTATTGGAACTCAAAAAACAGTATCCTCTTTTACACAAGATAACCTATGTGATTATAGCAATTAACTTTATTTATTTTGGAATTACAATTATAGATCCTTCTTATTTCAATCCCTTACCCTTCATTTATGTTATAAGTTATTGCTACCTCTTAGGAATCACTGTTTTTTATGCTAAAACACAATACCGAACAACACGTTACCTCCTCATCAGCTTATTATGTATGGTCAGTGCACTGGTCGTGATTAAATTGAGGTATTTAGACTTACTCGATTGGAATTGGTTTTTTGAATACATTTTAAACTATGCCATTGTCATCGATGCGATTGCCATGCCACTGGCGATTAGCGATAAACTGAGCTATTTGAAAGAACAAAAAGAATTGACCGTTGAAAATAAATTAGTAGAAGAAAAATTAAAAACCGAAAATGAATTGATTCAACTCAAAAATCAAACCCTTGAATTTGAAATCACACAACAAAACAATCAATTGGCAACGTTCGCCACAAACTCCATTCAAAAGAAAGAATTTTTAAATACGCTAAAAAAAGAATTAGAAAGTATCATACATGAACTTCCTAATCATAACGCTTTAAAACGATTGATTAAAACCATAGACAAAGAAAACGAAGAAGACAGTCAATGGGATGAGTTTCAATTGAACTTCGATAAAGCTCATCATAATTTTTTAACACACCTCAAAGATGAGTATCCTGCACTCAAGCCAGGAGACTTGTTACTTTGTGCCTACATTAAATTAGGCAAATCCAATAAGGAAATCGCTGCATTATTAAACATTACCGTGAGTGGTGTAGAAAAGAAAAGAATGCGGCTCAAAGAAAAACTCTCTCTTGATAGCGAAATAGCGCTTTCTGAGTTTATTTTAAACCGAAAATAGCTATACGTTCTACCAACAAAACAACAACCTGACAAACAATAACTTATTATTTTTTACTCCTTGTTATTTTTGCACTTAAACCTTATTTTTTATCCTCTTGTACAGGTTTTGTCCGATCCTTTTTTACCCTAAAGCTTAGTTCCTATTCTATCTTCATTGCAGTCAATGAATTTGTTTATTTATATAAAATAATAGATAAACAATATTATTGGACTTTTTTAATGCATGTTTAACCTAAATAACAGACAGATGAAAACACGTAAACTTTTATCCTTCTTCGTGGTACTTATATCATTGGGAAGCGAGAGTTTTGCACAAACATGGCAACAGGTTTGGGCAGACGAGTTCAATGGAAGTATTAGTCCCGATTGGGTATTTGAAACCGGAAGAGGTTCTGGCGGATGGGGAAATAACGAACTACAGTATTACCGCCGTGAAAATGCAAGCGTACAAAACGGAGCATTGGTCATTACCGCCAAACGTGAAGATTTTGGTGGTGCCAATTATACATCTGTACGTATGAAAACACAAGGTAAAAAATCCTGGAAATACGGAAGGATAGAAGCAAGAATTGCGATGCCTTCGTTTCAAGGTGTATGGCCTGCATTCTGGATGTTGGGCGACAACATCAGTTCTGTAGGATGGCCATCATGTGGAGAAATCGACATCATGGAACATGTCAACACGGGTGGAGAAGTCGTAGGAACCATGCACTGGTCAGATCCTAACGGTCATCATGCCGAATACGGAGGAAGAACAAACACGAATATTACCGCATACCACACCTACGCTGTAGAGTGGAATGCATCTTCAATCAAATGGTTTGTGGATGGGGCACAATACCATGAAGCAAACATTGCAAACGGGGTCAACGGAACCAGCGAATTCCACAACAATTTCTTCATTTTACTTAATATGGCCATTGGGGGAAACTGGCCTGGATTTAGTGTAAATAATAGTGCCTTACCAGCAAACATGTATGTCGATTATGTAAGGGTATTTCAATTGAGTAGTACCCCTCCTCCGGTAATTGGTGTATCAACGGTATACAAACACTGTGACTTCGGTGGTACTGCTGTTAATCTACCTGTAGGCGATTTCAACTATGGAGCTCTTTATGCAAGAGGAGTTGCCAATGAAGACATCTCTTCCATCAAAGTAAACAGTGGATATGAGGTGGTCATCTACGAACACGACAACTTTACCGGAGCATCTTATGTGGTAGGTGCTAATACCTCTTGTTTAGTCGCTGCAGGATGGAACGACAGAACGACCTCTATCAAAGTAAGGGCAGCTTCTCCATCCTTCAGCAGAACCATACAAGCCGAAAGCTACAGTGCGATGTTAGGAGTTCAAATAGAAGGAACAACCGATGCTGGTGGCGGATCTAATGTAGGTTATATCGACAATGGCGACTGGATGGCTTATAACAGCATCAACTTCCCTACTTCTGGTACTTATAAAATAGAATACCGTGTAGCCAGTTTAAATGGAGGTAATAGATTATCGCTCGATTTAAATGCCGGATCTATACAACTGGGTACTGTCAATATCCCTGCTACTGGTGGATGGCAAAATTGGACTACGGTATCACACAATGTCAATGTCAATGCAGGAACCTATAACGTAGGTATATTTGCCGCCATTGGAGGATTTAACATCAACTGGTTTAAAATCACCAAAGTCAATGGAGCAAGAACTGCTGATGCCGATGATATTCAAACTGTAGCCCATACAACTACAGCACAAGATGCATTGGAATTATTTCCTAACCCGGCTGAAAATCAATTGAACATCTCTTCCTCCTATGATTTATCCGGTGGATCTGTAAAAATCATTGATGCGATGGGTAAAGAAGTATTGACAATTAATGAAAGTCTTAACCACATCGATATTTCTTCTTTAGAAGCGGGGATCTATACGTTGATGGCCATCACGAAAGACAATCAAAATATCTCTAAACGATTTATCAAACGCTAAGCTTATACGAACACCAAAATAAAAAAGGTAGGGGTAGAAAATTTTCTACCCCTACCTTTTTTATTGATGTCATTATATAGATAATAGACCTTCATTTAGTAAATAGCTATGTGACCCCTTCAGGGTCGTATAGTATATGGTATTACTATAGTACTATAAATATGTGAATCCTTCGGATTCATGTACAAGTTCATTAATCCCGAAGGGATTACATATCTATAGATGAATTATGATAGCAAAAGCCCGACCCTGAAGGGGTCTCATATTAAGTATGGAGTGTGAGTACGAGTAGAGAATTCTCCATACTCGCGCTCACACTCCATACTTAATTTTAGTCTAGGGTCCAATAAGGATATAGTTACCTTTATTTTTTAGCCACCAAGTCAACATTCAATTCAAACTCGTTAGAGATGGCTTTGTCTCCCAAGCTATCGAAGAAGCTGGCAGAACCATATTTGATGTCATACTTCGTTCTGTCCACTGTAATTTTAGCTTTCGCTGTAATTTTATCCGCAGCTACAACAATAGTAGCAGGAAATTCTACAGGATGAGTAGCTCCTTTAATGGTCAAATTACCCGCCACATTGTATTGATCTTTTCCTGTAGCAGTTACTTTAGTCAATACCAACGTTGACTTTGCAAATTTAGCTGTAGAAAAGAAATCATCAGATTTCAAATGTCCAATGAATTTACCATTGTATTCCGCATCGGTTACATCTGTACATGTAATCGAATTCATATCGATATTGAATGTACCGCCTGTAACGGCTTTACCGTCGAAAGCTAAAGATCCATCCAATATCGAAATGTTTCCAGTATGTTCTCCTGTTACTTTTTTTCCGATCCAGGTTACTTTACTTTGTTGGTTGTCTACTTTGTAAACTACTGAAGCCATATTAAATGCAAACGCTACGAATGCAAATGCTGCTGTTAATAAAAAGTGTTTTGTTTTCATACGTGTAATTTTAAATTGTTTAGTTAATTAATTGTATTGGTTTTAAAGTTTTACATTAGTGAGTAATTTTCTTCTTAGCATGAGTTGCTACGCACATAATAACGTATTATAATATCAACCATTTTTGCGGAGAACTCATGCGGGGTTCTTTCTTTTTCTTTCTAAGCGACGGACGAGTTCTTCTGATTCAAACCTCCATTTTCTATATCCTCTTATGTACTCAGAAGCAGCTCGGCCTGAAAAGAAGTTTTATGTTAGTCAGTAATTTTCAAAGACCTCATCGATATGGATCCCATTTCTGTTTTATCATTAAAAAACTGAATGGATTCATTGGAGTCTTTCAGTGCAAGCGTATACAACAAAGGTAAATAGTGATCTGGCGTAGGAATGGCCAGTTCAAAAGCTTTTCCCAAAGATTTGTAATTGCTTAAACTTTTATAATCATTCTTCAATATCAATTGTTTGATGGTCTCATCTGCTTCTATCGCCCAATCGTATGCACTGCCCTGAGGGTTTTGCCAGTTCAACATCCTCAGGTTATGAACAATGTTACCACTGCCTACAATTAAAACACCCCGATCTCTAAGTGCTTTCAACTCTACACCCAATTCATAATGCCACAATGGATCTTTTCTATAATCCAAACTCAATTGATAAACAGGAATATCGGCTTGAGGAAACAAGTGACATAATACCGTCCATGCTCCATGATCTAAACCCCATCCATGATCTAAGCCTATTTCTGTTGAGGTGATTAACGCTTTGGTTTGTTGGGCAAAATCAGGACTACCTGGTGCAGGGTATTGGTATTCGTTTAATGCTTTAGGAAAACCGCCAAAGTCATGAATCGTTTGAGGATGTTCCATCGCAGTCACAAACGTACCTTTCGTCTCCCAATGCGCCGAAATACATAATATGGCTTTAGGTACAGGTAAGGATTGACCTACCGCTTTAAAATTCTTCGTATACTCGTTATCCTCCAACGCATTCATTGGGCTCCCATGTCCTAAAAACAAGACAGGCATCCGGGCTGTTTTTTCGAATTGATCTGTAATGCTTTTGAGTGAATTTAACTTCATGGCGATACCTCCTATCGGAATTAATGCTAATGTCTTTATAAAGTCCTTACGATCCATACGATAGTAATCTGAGTATACTTTATATTAAACATGTAAAATTTGTGTTATTTTATCGGTAGCCAAAATATCTTCAGAAAACACCTGGTCTTTAGTCTTCCATACCACTTTCGAAAAAGGGAATAACCCTTTCAATTGCTCATAATATAACTGATCTTTACAAGTCACAATAATTTTTCCTGTGACCACATTTTTAATGTTTACACACAAATCTTGTAAAAACTTCATATCCACACTTAATACGATAATATCTGATTCCCAAGCACATTCCTTTGAACAAGTATGAAGTTCAAGACTTGCGTCTGGGTATTGAACTACTAACATATCTTTCAATGCATAAAGTTCCTCTGGAATCACCTGATCTGTTACTAAAACAGGATATCCATCGCCAAGCAGCTTGGTCAAAAAAACGACCAACTGATTATCAAATCCAATAAAAGCAATTGTTTTCTTCACCTTGTGCCCTCACTTAGTACATGACAAATGTAGAGCATGTCTTATAAAAAGAGATTGACCTGCATCAAAAAAAAATATTGATCCAGGTCAATAAAAAAGAGCTTACTTTTCAGTAGAAAGCTTTTTTCGCACCCTGCTCAAGGTTTCGGGCTTGAGGCCTAAATAAGAAGCAATCATGTGTTGAGGAACACGTTGCACAAGGTCCGGATATTGCTTAAGCATACGCAGGTATTTATCTTCTGCTGTGGTACTGATTGCAGAAACTAAACGCCTGTGCATGGCCACATAATTACTTTGTAAAAGTAACCGCATGTAACGTTCAAATTTAGGTACCCAATCGAAAATTTTCTCCTGAGCATTAAAATCCAGAAGTAATACTTCGGAATCCTCTAGTGCATCGATGTTGAACGTAGCCGGTTCTCCCGTTAAAAAACTATTCATGTCTCCTATCCACCAACCTTCAATGGCAAACTGCACAATATGCTCATCCCCTTTTTCATCGACCGTATAAGAGCGCAAACATCCTTTATTAACAAAAATCATGTATTCAGAAACATCACCCGCTTGAAGCAAATATTGTTTCTTTCTTACCTTTTTAGGGATGAATAAAGACGTGATGACCTTCCATTCATCCTCGGTTAAGCTTACTTTTTTACTGATATGTTGGTATAAAAAATCAAACATGATAAAAAGACATGTAAAGGATTAAGATTTCTTTTTCCAAACTTTTTTCTTATTCTCTGCATTCCGATGACCACCAGATGGCCTTGAAAAACTGCTTCTCTTTTTGGAGGGTTCATATGCCGGCCCTTCTCCCAGATGCTCGGGAATAGTTACCTTTTCTATTTCTTTACCAATAAGATCTTCTATTTGAGAAAACTTAAATTGATCCTTTTCATTGATAAAAGTAATGGCGGTACCTTTGGTTTCTGCTCTGGCAGTACGACCAATGCGATGGATATAATCTTCCGGATCTGGAGGAGTATCATAGTTCACCACTAAATCAATGCCTTCCACATCAATTCCTCTCGACAGAATATCCGTTCCAATAATGATTTGAAGGTTACGACTTCTAAATCTCCTCATGATCGCTTCTCTCTCCTCTTGTTCTAAATCAGAATGAAAAGCCTCTACTTGTAATCCCGCATTTTTCAATTCACGATCCAACTTCTTCACATTGTCTTTGGTGGAAGCAAATATGATGACACTCTTATAAGCAGTGCCCTTAAATAGATGCTGAATAAGGCCTAGTTTTTGTCCATCGTGTACCACATAAGCCTGTTGCAAAATACCTTCCGCAGGTTTAGAAATAGAAATGTTAACTTGGGCAGGATCTTTTAAAATTTTATTGGCTAAAACCCTCATTTTAGTAGGCATCGTAGCTGAAAATAAAATCGTTTGTCGGTTCGTTGGCAAATAACCAATAATACGAATGATGTCGTTATAAAAGCCCATATCCAACATACGATCCGCTTCATCTAAAATCAAATGTTCTAAATGATCCAGCTTCACCTCTCCCGATTGCAGTTGAGCGATCAATCGTCCTGGAGTAGCGATCACCACATCAGCTCCCTCTCTCAAGGCCTTTTTTTGTTGTTCCCAAGCCATGCCGTCGCCACCACCATACACAGCAATAGAACTTACTGAAATGAAATAAGCGAAACCTTCTATTTGTTGATCAATTTGTAATGCTAATTCTCTGGTAGGGGCAAGAATCAGAGTATTGAGGTTGTTACTCTTCCCTTGTGCAATCTTATGTAAGATAGGAAGTACATAAGCTGCTGTTTTTCCTGTACCCGTTTGTGCACAAGCGATGATATCTCTACCGGAAAGGATAACAGGAATAGATTGTTCCTGAATAGGCGTTGGTTTATTGAAGCCCATAGAAGACAAACCTTCCATGAGTCCTGAATCAAAATTAAATTGCGAGAAGTCCAATGATATGTAGTAATTGTAATGAAATATTTATTAAGGGATTGTATCGTACAATCCACACAAGGTAATCTTTTTTAGATGCTTATACAATAAAGAAGGCCATGAATATGGCCTTCTTTATTATAACTTGACAACCTGTTTCACAAATGATTGTTGGTCTGTAATGATATGCAGGTAATAGGTCCCCGGTTTTAATGCTTGTAGATTCATTTCATAAGAAGAGCTGGAGGACAATTCTTCAATCTTCTTCTTCAAAACCACATTTCCCATGGCATCGCTGATCTGTAAATCAAAACGTGAAACCGAATGCATTCCAAAATCCAGGGTGATGTGATCACGACCCGGATTGGGGTAACAAATAAGCGCCTCTTTTTGAACATGATCTTCTACTCCATTCACACATTCCGCTGTCGTTTTTTCTCGTTTAAAATGATCAAAATAATAAATATTATTGGTATAATGACCTGGATCAAAACGTAATACCAATTCATCAACCGATGATGCTAAAACATGAGCATTATTCCATTGGGAAAATTGAAAATGGAGTGTTTCCCAGCTTTGATTTACAGTTGTTGTAGCAGAAAAAGTACTTCTCACACCTTCAGGATAAATTTTATCATCCGCTTCATCCGAATGCTGAAACTGCAAATATATTTGAGTACCTACTGGAGCATTCGAATACACATCTAAAGAAAGTAATTTATTCCCCGATTCATATTCTGTAATATCATCTAAAAGTACATCTTTAAATACCAGTGCATCATACTGCCTCTGTATATTTCTACGATAACGTCCAACCTTAGATGAATTATTTACATGACCAGGAGCAGGATTCGTATAAGAAGGAATATATGTTCCAGAATATTCTTTATGAATCATGTTTCGATTTTCATCATAATCTTCAATAAGAATAGTACAGGCATCCTGATAAACCTCAACAGGATATTGTAAATTAAACACATCACATACTTTAGTTAGGCTTAACAATACATCTCCTGAAGAAGAAGTATTTCCCCAGGCTACTTTAATAGAAGGACTTCCCTGCCCCTCAAGTATTGTTGCTCCCGATGGAACCGACCACAAATAGATATCCTCGTGAAGTGGATCACCAGGAATACTATATTCTATATCGGAAGAATTTTCGTATACGCGCACTTTTCCTTTTAAGGAACGATTCAAAGGCACACTATATACCCTAACATAATCTACTTCCATGATTTGTGGAAAACTGGCATCATCTACCGCTCCCCCTAAATTTCCTCCAATCGCATGATTTAAGATTAAATGAAAACGTTGATCAAACGGCCAGTGATAAAGAGCCAAATCAGATTCATTTAATGTATGATAAAGAGTACCATCCATATACCAACGAATAGTAGTAGAATCCCACTCGATTGCAAAATCATGAAAGGCTTCATAATAATATTGTCCTACAGGAAGAGTTTGAGTCAAGCCTTTAAACTTATGATCTGGCCATTCATTCCCATAATGAGCTGTACCAGAAACAAACGTAGGCGTTTTTCCTTGAAACTCCATCACATCAATTTCTCCACTTTGAGGCCATGGTCCATACGTTTCATCGGTGGGTAACATCCAAAATGCAGGCCAGGATCCCGCTCCTTCCGGAAGTTTAATCCTCGCTTCTATACGACCGAAAGTAAAATCTCCTTTATCTTTGGATCGTATACGGGCAGAAGTATAAGACTTACCATTGTAATCTTCTTTCAGCGCTGTAATGATCAGCTTTCCATTTTCTACTTTTACATTATCCGTTCGATCGGTATAGTACTGCGCCTCATTATTTCCCCAGCCGCAAAGATCGATGTCACATCCGTCTCCAATTTGTGGAGTCCATTTCGTGGCATCAAGTGTCGTACCGTCAAAATTATCTTCCCATATCAATTGGGAACAAGGCGATTGAAATTGATATTGTGCATAGGAAAAATGTACCATCAAAAGGCACAAAAAAAAGAGTAACAAGCTGGTGAATCTAGTTTTCATTTCTTTAATAAATAGTGTATTAATTTTAAGATCAAATGCTTCCCCAAGCACCTGATGAACTGTATGAAGATACTGAAATAAACTATTTATTACTAGGTTTAGAAAGTGTATTATAGGTCAAAAAAAGACTAATCATGACCAAAAAGGCTCCGAGTACAAAAGGTGCTCCTGGAAAAACAACGAACGCATCGGGTGCGGTAAAATACGCAAACAAATTATTCATCAATGGCGGGCCTACAATAGATGTAATACTGACTAAAGAAGTTAATGCTCCCTGAAGTTCACCTTGTTCGTTGGAGGGAACCTGTGTTGAAATAATACCTTGTAAAGCCGGACCGGCAATACCTCCCAGAGCATAGGGAATCAAAACTGCATACATCATCCAACCTTTCCATACCAAACCAAATAACACCAATGCCATCGCATTCAATAGTAAACCCACATAAATAGATTTTTCCTGTCCTAATTTCGGTATAATCACTCGAATCAATCCACCTTGTACAAGAGCAATCATCAATCCTACAAACCCTAAAGAATAGCCCACAAGTTTTTCATCCCAATTGAACTTGTACATCGTGAAATAAGTCCAATTCGATTGAACAGCATGACTGGCAACATAAAGTAAAACGAAAGAGCTGATCAACCCGGCAACTACCGGATATCTTTTAAGGTGTGTAAGTGAACCCAATGGATTAGCCCGCTTGAGTTCAAAACGTCTTCTCTCTTTCATTTTTAAAGATTCAGGAAGTACAAAAAATCCATAGATCAAATTGATAAACGAAAAAGAGGCCGCTACTAAAAAAGGAACATGACTCCCCCATTCGCTGGCTAAACCTCCGATCACAGGTCCTATGATAAAACCTAAGCCAAAAGCGGCACCTACCATACCAAAATTCTGAGCACGTTTCTCAGGTGTACTAATGTCTGCAATATAAGCCGTAGCCGTGGTAAAGCTTGCACCTGTAATACCCGCAAAAATCCTCCCCACAAATAACCATAAAATGGTCGGAGCAAAGGCCTGAAATACATAATCAATGCCTAGACCCAATAATGAAAAAAGTAAAACCGGTCGACGACCAAAGCGATCACTTAACCCTCCTAAAACAGGTGCGAATACAAATTGCATGATCGCATAAGAAAAAGTAAGCCAACCTCCATAAGTAGAAGCTTCACTGATTCCTTTTCCTGTGAGGTTTGCAATCAACTGAGGAACGACAGGAATAATAATTCCTATACCGATCACATCTATAAGTAAGGTGATGAATATAAAACCTAATGCAGCATCTTTTTTCCCCATGTATACAAGCTATTTCTAATCCCTAATCTTTTAATCGGGTAGCAAACAAATAGCGTTTACTCCAATACGTATCATCCATACTGCTGATGATTACACCCTTCGATGCAGAAGCATGAATAAATTCATGGTCACCAAGATACATACCTGAATGGGTTATAAAATTAGCCGAGTTGTATGAGTTATAAAAAAATACCAGATCTCCTTTTTTTAATTTATCCTTAGTAGGAATAATCTTCCCATAACGGGCTTGTTCATGGGAAGAATGAGGTAATGTAATGCCGTACTTTGCATGTACTACCATCATCAAACCAGAGCAGTCTATTCCTTTTTTAGAAATACCGCTCATACAGTGAATAGTACCAAGATAGGTTTTAGTCCAGGCTATAATTTCATCGGTATCGTACTCACTCATCTCAACCCTCCTTTCAATACCTCCCGATTGAAAAGCAATAAGTTTTTTCTTCACCACCTTATTTTCGGTCGCATTGATGACTTCCTGAAAACGATCGTGATCAAACGTCCAAGAACAAAGTCCTATGATAGTGAAAAAAAAATATCCCCCAATTTTAATCATTTCTTTTTAAATCTAAAAGAAAGGTAGTTAATCTTGAATCCTTCTGCCATGAACTTCTTCTCATACGTAGTTTGTATACCATGATGAAGGCTTAACATGTCACTAGCGTATAAATCTCTTGTGAACACCAATTCTTCAACACCTTTAATCTCGCCACTTTGTAAAAGTTCCAAGGTATATTCAAACAATAAACTGCTGTCGGTTTTAAGATTTACTTTACCGTTCGGTTGCAATATTTCTCTGTACATTTCCAGGTATCGAGGACTGGTTAACCTTAATTTTTCCTCTCCCTCTTTAAGTCTTGGATCAGGAAAAGTAATCCATAGTTCACTCACTTCTCCAGGTGCAAAAAAATCGTTTAAGTTTTGTAACTTCGTCCTTAAAAAGGCCGCATTGGTATAGCCTTCTTTATCCGCAATAGAACTTCCTTTCCAAATGCGAGAACCTTTAATATCTGCTCCTATAAAATTACGTTGAGGATATACTGCCGCTAAACCTACTGTATATTCACCTCTACCACAACCTGCTTCCAAAGTAATGGGATAATCATTTCCAAAATGTTTATCCCAATTGCCTTTAATGCTTAAATACTTATCCTTACCCGGTTGTATTACATTTTCACGGATCTCGTTTTGCCTAAAACGATCCAGTTTCTTTCGCCCCATACATTATATGTTATTCAATTCCGACAATAAATAAATACTCCCTCCTACAAATATAAAACTTCCTTCTCGAAGTCCCAGTTTTGCAAGGGTTAAAGCCTCGTTTACATTTTCTACACTGGTCGCTTCAAATCCTTTACTCAGCGCATAGTCCCTTAATAAATCAGCACAAACAGCCCTTTTATTCTGAAAAGAAGAAAAAATAAGTTTCGTCCCTCGTGGAATGAGGTCAATGAATTGCTCCGTTTTTTTATCCGATGAAAAACCTAATACCATCACAGCACAAGGCATAGACATCAATTGAATGTGTTTCTGTATCTGATCCCAACCCGATACATTATGCACGGCATCACAAACAATATAAGGAGATGTCGACAAAATTTGCCAACGCCCTCTCATCCCTGTATTTTTGACCACATGCTTTAAGCCTTTACTGATCGATGTGCTTAAAGCATATCCCTGAGCTTCCAATACACGACAAACCTCCAAAACACCACTTATGTTTTTTGCTTGATACGAGCCAAGAAGTTCACTTTCATAGGTGTATTTCTCTTGAGTACGTTCATCGGTACAATCAAATGAAGACAGGAAATCTGAAGTTCCTTTATACTTTACTCGCCATTCTTGAGAAGCAATGATTAAAGGAGACTCGTGTTCTTTTGCCGTTTTAGCAATGACATGATTATATTCCTCATGGCCTTCACTCAATACTACTGTAACATGATCTTTAATAATCCCTGCCTTTTCAAAGGCAATACCTTCAATGTCATTCCCCAACATATCCATGTGATCCCAGCCGACATTCGTAATGAGTGCAACCAAAGGATGAGTAATGACATTGGTAGAATCTAATCGTCCACCTAAACCAGTCTCTATAATGGCAATGTCGACACCTTGCTCTTTAAAATACTGAAAAGCCATGGCTGTCGTAATCTCAAAAAAAGAAGGTTTTAATTTATCCAATACCTCTTTATGATGTACGATAAAATCAATCACCTTTTGTTCTGGGATCGGAATACCATTGACACGTATACGTTCGGTAAATGACTTCATATGGGGAGAGGTAAACAAGGCGGTCTTATACCCTGCCTCCTGACTGATGGAAGCCAACAAATGGGACGAACTCCCCTTTCCATTGGTTCCCGCAACGTGCACACAAGAAAGACTTTGTTCTGGATTACCAAGAGCACTCAAAAGAGATTTCGTAATGCTCAAGCCTTCGTTGATACCTACCTTACCACTTTTTTCAAAAGAAGGGAAAGAGGAAAATAAATACTGTGTGGCTTCTTCGAACGTCAAGAAAAAAATTACTTAGAACGAATAATGAATGTAATGTAGCCTGTAGAATTTTGAGCAGCCTTGGTAAAGTCTTTGGTCTTCTCAAACTCTAATTTCCAAACTGCTGCTTCGTAGTATTTCGCTACGGTAGCACTGACTTGTTTCTCTACTGGAATAACCGATAATAGATTACCCTCTTCGTCTACCGTAATTTTGAACACGATCTTACCGGATTCAGCAGAACTATCATTGATCTTTGGAGGACTTAACCATCTCCAACCGGTCATGTTAAGGGAACTACCATCACCACCTTGACCATCTCCTCCATCACCTTTTCCATTATTACCATACAAAGCCCTTGCATCCAAACTACCGTTAGGATCACCCTGATCACCGGCTACATTTTTATCACCATTCCCCATCAGGCTTCGTCCATCGGTCACCTTCGTTTTTTGTGTCGCTGTCGATTTACGATCTGTCGCCTCCTCAGGAGTTTTCTTAACGTCTTTTACAGGCTCTGTCTTAACCTCCTTGGGTGTTTTATCTTTCTTATCTTCTACTTTATAATCAGAAATTTGATCTGATGAAACGACAGCAGATTCTTCTGAAGAAGTAGATTCCACCTTTTGTTCCTGAACTTCTTCAATCGGTTGAGTTGCATTTTCAGAAACCGGTTGTTCATTATCCAGCCCCATCCCTGCAGCATCAAGACCAAAATTAAGTTCAACACCTGGAGAGCCCGGTGTTGGAGGATCCGGTTGCTGCCACGCCAATAAAAAGAAAAACAAGAGCAATAAGGCTGCATGAATGATCGCAGAAGTGATCAATCCCTTTCGTTTATTTTCTTCTAAATGATAATCGATTTGCATGGCCTTACTCCGGTTTAGTCGCTAAAGAAACTTTGGCTCCCAAGGAATTTGCAATACTGGCAACCTTGACAAAATATTCTGTCGGTACCGTTTTATCTACGTGCAATACAATAACATTCTCATCCCCTTTCATAAGGGTTTTTAAATCATACTCAATTGCATCTACGGATGTTTCCTTGTTGTTCACAAAATAACGTAAGTCAGATGTAATCGTTACTGTAGTTTTTACCGTCTGCATCGGTGTCTCCTTATTGGTAGTCGGTAAGTTCACCGGCATACCCGAAGGGGTCACAAAATTAGAGGTCAACATGAAAAAGATAAGCAAAAGAAACACCAAATCCGTCATGGAAGCCATGTTGAACTCGGTAGAAACTTTATTTTTGCGATTTAATTGCATGGATTACTTCGGTTGTTGTAACAATTCTAAGAACTCTACAGAAGCGTATTCCATTTGATGTACAATTTTTTGAAGTTTGGTCACCAGGTAATTGTATCCCACATAAGCAATGATACCAACAACTAAACCGGCTACAGTAGTCACCATCGCTTCATACATACCCGAAGACAATAATTTAGGACTTATAGTACCTTCTTCTTGAGCAATAGCAATGAAAGCTTGAACCATACCTGTCACTGTTCCTAAAAAACCTAACATTGGGCCTAAGCCAGAAATCGTAGCCAAGGTAGAAAGGTTTTTCTCAAGGTTGTATAACTCTACCTTTCCTACATTTTCAATAGAAGCTTCAATATTCGTTAAAGGTGTTCCTATCTTGGAAAGTCCACGATCAATCATACGCGAAAAAGGTGTATTGACCTGTTCACAGTGCAAGCGAGCAGCCTTAAGATCTCCTTGTATGATAAGGCTTTGAATTTTATCCAAAAATGGAGAAGGATCTCTATCCATTCTTTTGTAAACCAATAAACGTTCTACAATTAGGTACACCGCAATAAAAGACAATATACCCAGAGGAATCATAACCAATCCTCCTTTCAGTACCAAGTCAATGATAGAAACAGAATCTACTGTAGATGATGCTGAAGACAAAGCTTCCTCCACCGCAGGAGCAGTAGAGATTTGAATTAAAATGTCTGACAATAAAATGTCGAATGCCATAGAATAAGGTATAAAATATTATTGCTTAATGAGCCAAATGGAAGAACCGTATTTCTTGAGTAACGATTCTCTTGTTTTTAATGCTTCTTCTTTATCCGAAGAAGCGTCGATACCCACTCGATAGTAACCATTATCTCCACTAATAACTGTCGTTGATACCCCTTTATTGTTTAGTTTATCACTGTATTCTTGTGCAAACTGGCTATTTTGAAAAGAACCAAGAACAACATAATACACTGCTAGAACTTCTTCCACTACCTCTGTCTCTGACGTAGCCTCTTCTGAGGAAAGACTATCCGCAGACGCTATAGCTGTAGAATCAACCGTTACAACTACTTCTTCTTTAATGCCCAACAATTCTTTTAAATCAATACCCGCAATGGAATGATCTTTTTGCTCTAAAAGGACAAAAAATCC
Source organism: uncultured Chitinophagaceae bacterium (assembly GCA_964454665.1). Taxonomy (GTDB): domain Bacteria; phylum Bacteroidota; class Bacteroidia; order Cytophagales; family Cytophagaceae; genus JACMQM01. The sequence goes on along the minus strand of CAYVTO010000007.1, from coordinate 149,899 downwards.
ACCAGCAGCCAATACGACCAAAGCGGAAAACGCAATCAAAACAATTTTAAGGGTATTACCTTTTTGAGGTGTTGCTGTACCCTCTTTTTTAAGAGGTGATTTTTTAGAAGAAGTAGTAGTCATAGCGTAACTCGTACGATCAATAGGTTGAACAATAAATTCTTTTAAACCAAACGTTTCATCAGAGAAGTGATCAGTCAACTCTGGATCAAATTGTAATATACCTTCCTGGTTTAAGAAAAAACGTCCGACATTTTCAAACTCAAAAAAGCCGAACTGATTAATATGTTGTTTAAGGGAATGAATGAAAAATTGAATCAGGTGTAAAGCTTGTTGGTCATCACACTGTTCTCCAAAAGCAATATGTTTTTGTAATAAATTATCATTCAAACGAAGGCGACCGTTGAATCCGATGACCTTATATGGAGGACTAAACTTATGAGTGATGGGATGAACAGAAGCACTTTCATAATGCTTAATGAATGCACCAAACCCTGGCACGATCACACAATCATTGGTCTGAAGTAATTCCGATATGTATTTTTTTACAATCACCTGTTCTTTTTAAAACCTATACGTCAAACCCGCCAACATGTTCAATCCTCTGGATTGATAGTACATATAACGTTGGTAATTTGAAGACAATAAATTATTAACCTCAACAAAAGCAGAAAATGTACCCGAAAAACGGTATTCTGCTTTAAGGTTCACATCCACAATGTCTTTCAATGTGGATTCTTTGTTAGTTACCAAATTAATGGCGCTAATACCACTAATATAATAAATATCTGTTTTTAACACTATTTTTTTATAAATACTATAAGCGGCAAAAAAAGATCCGATAAAGGAAGGTCTATGCCAAGGCTTTTTAATTTTTTCCCCCACACTGTAGGCATAATAGTCCAATTTAATTCCCGTTCGAATAGGCTTCGCATCATAGCTCAACTCCCCATTGGCATTGAAGGCAGAAGCATTGTCCTGGTCATAAACCACTGTAAATTTAGACGTATCCGGAGCACTATTCACCATATACCACAGGTTTTTATACGTCAAATAAGCTCCTCCCACTTTAAAATTGATCTTCTGTTGTACATGACCTTTCAAAGCCAAATAAATATTGATGGTATTATTGGTGTGAGCCAATGACTGGTACTTATCGAGGTAAGGATTTTGAGCTGTAAAAGACATCCAGGTATTTTTCTCCATGCCTCCTTTCAAGCCCGCTTCTGCAATTAACTTACTAGGAATCAATGTGTAATTTAAGTCGATCAAAGGGTAAACATGGGAACCAAAACTTCCTTTTAACGTATCTCCGCTATAGGTGTAATTTAATCCAACATTCGCTTTTAGTTTATCCCTTGTCATGCTGTATTGAAGAGTAAGTCCTGCAAGGGCCCTTGAAAAGGTAGTCGTATCCGTAAAAGCAGAATGGTTGAAAAAGACATCTCCAATGATCAGATGATCAGTTTGTCTTTGGTGTTGAAGATGAAGGCTCGCCCCTAAATCAGACTCATTAGCATCTTGATTACTAGATTGGTAAGCATAATTCATGGTAGCATGGTACGAAGTCTTACCCGTCGACATATTTCCTGTTGAGAGCTGACCTTGAAACTTATTGTAAATGGCTTTGAAAGCATCATTATCCCAATCGATTCCATCTGTATTTTGCAAACCATACAAGGTATAACGCTCTCGTCCTGCCTTCAATGAAGCTTCAATCCATTGTTTTTGTGTCCAATATTTACCTTGTAAATCAATGTCGTTGAGGCTGTTCTTTACCCCTTTATACGGCCCATTTGCCGAAGACAAATGTTTAAAGCGCGCACCAGCAGCATAATTTTTCTTTTTTCCTGTATGCACAAAAGCCTCCAAATACGGGGTTACATAATTGCCAAAACCAGCTTTAACATAGCCATTATGAATTTCTACAGGATCATCTGTTTTGGTGGTCGGTACTTTTACTTTGGTATCGAATTGCGGTAAAGTAATGCCTATTTCTTGCAATTGATACTTATTATCAGGTGGTATAGGTTGAGGTTGGGGATCTGAAATTTTTTCAAATTCACGGTTAGCTGTTGGTAAATCCAACTGCTTGTTCTTTTCTATGACGATGGTTTCATTTTGAACTTCTCCTCCGGTTTGAGCAGAAACGGTATTCCATCCCAAAAGAAATAATGCCAATACATATAAAGGCATACGGAATTGATATCGTGAGTTACTTAAGGTCATCAAATGTCTTATTTTAATTGTTCTAACCTCGCTTTAGCCTTCGCTACAGTATTTGCATCCTTTGAATGATCGATAATCGATTGCAATGTTGCTTTCGCCTGGAAAACCTCATTCAACGCAACGAAATTTTCTACAATCAACAAGTAAGACTTATTCAACCATTCTGTATAGGAGGAAAAATTTTCATTCAATGCATAAAGACTTTCCAACGATTGTTGGTATTCTTTCTGTTGGTATTGAATCTCAGCCAATATATAATTGGCTTCAGCCGCATACACATCGCGGTTATTGTTCATCAACCTTACAGCATGGTCAACCGCTTCACTATAGTTTTCTTTCTTCTGATAAATCTTCACTTTATGCAACAAGGCCTTATTTTGAGCGTCAATCATCGGATTACCATAGGTCAATATTTTGTCGGCATACACTTCTGAAGAATCCCATTGACTGAGCTTATAGTAGTTTTCCATTAATCCGGTCCATGCAACAAATTGATCTTTTTTACCGGTTGCAAACTGATTCAACTGAGTAAAAAAGATGACCGCTTGTTGGGCATTACCCAAAAGATTTTCCACTTCCGCCAGTCGGCCTAAGGCACGATTATAGTACTTATTCTTATTGACCAGTACCTGTTCATAAGTCACTTTAGACTCCGGATAGTTCTTTAAACGATAATAACTTTCTGCCAAATAAAACTGAGCATCGGCCACTTGTACATGTTCCGGATATTTGGTGATGAATTGATTGAAATTATTTGCGGCCTGTTCATAACGTTGATTACTATATAAAGCCAACGCATTGCTGTATTCCAATTCTTTCAAGCCTTGTTTGTCTGGATTCGCTTCTTTGTATTTCGATAAATACGCATCGAATTGATCCGCTGCACCTTCCAATGCGAGGATTTCCTGTAATCCTATCAAAGCACCTTCACTTACCGGATGTTGAGCATAGCGGTCTAAAATAGCCACATAATCTATTTTCGCTTCATTATATTTTTTTATGTTAAAATAAGCCAAAGCTCGCTTTTGTAAAGCATATGGAATGTAACCATTAGGATCTTTGCGTGTAATGACCGTGCTGTACAACTTGATCGCATTTTCATATTCACTCACTTCTAAATACAATTGGGCTTGTTGAAACAAGGCATGATCATAATAGATTGAAGAAGGATAGTTGCGAATAATGGTTTGAAAATTTTCCGTCGCCTTCGACGGTTGGTTGGATAAATTGTAGACTACTCCTTTTTGAAAAATAAGGTAATCCGTTTCAGGATAACGTACCTGTTGTGCCTTATTGTAGTATGTAAGAGCATCACTATATTTCTTCGTAACATAATACAAATCTGCTAAACGTACCAAGGCATCTTTGTAAAAATTAACATTCCCTTTTTCTTCCTCATCTCCAGCTTGCCAATGATCGGTATAGGCCTTGAAGTGAGGAATAGCTTTTTCATATTCTTTCGTATTGTAATACGCATAACCGATTCCATAACGAGCCTTATAATTGTATTCATCGGAAATACCAGATGTATTCTTAAATACCTGACTATACCCTTCTATGGCTTTACCGTATTCCTTTTGCATCGCATAACATTCCGCCTGCCAGTAATAACACTGCACAAGAATATCTTTGGAAAACGGATTATTATTGGATTTATTAAAATAAGTAATGGCTTCAGCAAATTGCGACTGATTATACAACTCTACACCTCTGTAAAATGTAAGCCTTTGAAAAGCCATGTTGACTCTAATGCTTCTTCGTTTAAGTTTTTCCAGGTAATCAATCGCGTTGACATAATCTTTTCCATTTAAAAAAGCTTCACTTAAAAGTCCCGCCGCTTCTTCTTCATGTGGAGACTTCGGATAAAGCTCTAAGAAAGACTTTAACGCTCTGGTCGCTTGAGTATATTGTTGTAAATCAAAGCTAATTTTACCCACCAAAAAAGAAGCTTCTTCTTTGATACTGAACAAAAAATCATTGGATTGGGCTTGCGTAAAAGCAAGCAATGCATTCTCTTTTTGCTCCATCACCAAATAACTTAACCCTAAATAATAAGCAGAAGCCTGGCCAATGGTATCTTTGTTGCTCGCAACAACTTTAAATTGTTTCGTTGCATTATCCCACATCTTGGATTTATAACTCGAAAAGCCATAACGGAACGATATTTCTCTGGAAAAAGACCCCGATTGTATTTTATCTGCCTTCTGAAAATAGGTATATGCCTCGTTGTACTCTTCTTTTTGATAATAAGCCTCAGCCAGAAGCAACGTGATTTCATATTGCCCCAACACTTTATCAGAGGTTTCGGCAAATGGTTTTGCATATTTAATCAAAGCGTCGTAGTCCCCCTTACGGTACAATACATTGGTTTTTAATTGAGGAACAAGCGGTTTAAATTCTTCATTAGATTCCGCTATATTTAAATCGGTCAGGGCTTCATCGTATAAACCATTTTTAAACTCGATATAAGCGGCATAATAAGTAGAAGCGAATTGATATCTGTTTTTTTCTTTTTTAGAAGCATTAAAATAGCCCAAAGCTTTTTCAAAATCCTTTTGAGAGAAATAGCAGTATCCTATTCTGAATTTACCCTCCAGCTGTTCTGTTTTAGAAAGCGTTTCCCAATGGACTTGATCAAAAAACTGTATCGCTTTATCGTAATTTTTGGCATTATAGTAATAGGTTCCCATTTCTAAATTAGCTTCTGCTGTCTTAGAATGTTCGGGATGATTTGTGATAAACTGTGAAATCAAATATTCCGCATCAGGCTGATTTTGATACAACGCACATAAGCCTACATAATACTCCGCATTGGTTGCCCAAAGATGTGTAGGGCATTCCTTTCCAAAGCGTTCAAATTGCTCTCTGGCACTGCCATAAAGAGATTTCAAAAACAGCTCATGTCCCAACTGATAGCTTTGTACGGGATCCCTTTGACGAAGCGTTTGCTGAGCAAAAGCAGTAGAGACCCATGTGGCACAAATAAGTACGAACGAAAATGCCTGTATTCTATTCATGAATTTAATAAATCAAGCCCATCTTGAACAACAACGTCCAGATTATCAATAAAGTGTATCATAAAATGATCCATCAGAGCCAAAATTAACAAAAACTAACCTACATGCCCCTTAAGCATGAAAGATTTTATGCACAAGTTCCTTCAATAAAAAAGCATCGTTGACACTCGGTGATCCAAAGCCTTTACTGGCAAGATCCGTTTGACGAATGTATTCGATAATGCGTACACATTTGGGATAAGGATACATCTTCGCCGCAGCGGTATATTCTTTGACAAAAAATGGATTAACCCCTAACACGGCGGCCAATTGACCTTCACCCTTATCTCTGTTGGCGTGGGTTTTAATCACTTTTACAAAATACCCAAATAAACTGCTTACCGTCATCACCAAAGGATGATTTTTAGGATTCGATTCAAAGTATGCTACAATCCGGTACGTCTTTTCAGCATCCTTAAAGCCGATCGCCTTCTGAAGTTCAAACACGTTGTACTCTCTGCTCACCCCCACATACTTCTCGACCAATTCTTCTGTAATCGTTTCTCCTTTTTGGGGTAAATTTTCTTTTATTTTTTTCAACTCGTTGATCACACGATGAAGGTCATTGCCAATGAATTCGGCCATGAGCTGAGCAACCTCTGGTTTTACCTTATAGCCACTGCGCTCAATTTCGGTTTGAATCCATTTACCCAATTTATAATCCGGAACAGGAGCCGAATTCATGACCACTGCTTTCTTCTCAAGGGCTTTATATAACGCTTTTCGTTTGTCTAATGATTTTAATTTATGACAAAACACCAATACCGTAGAAGGCAAAGGAGACTCCAAATAATTCAACATCAACTTCTCCCCTACTTCTTTGGTCAAATCTTTTAAGTCTTGCGCTTCCTTGACAATGACCAATTGGCGTTCGGCAAACATAGGAAACTTACGGGCCGTTTGTAATACGGAGGCCATGCTCTGGTCTTTACCAAACAAAACATGTTGGTTAAAATCTCGTTCATGAGGTTGTAAAGCTCCTTGCTCTATGGCTCCGGCAATCAAGTCGATGTAATACTCTTCTTCACCATGTAAAAAATAAATGGGAGCCAACTTACCTGCCTGAATATCGGCCAATAGTTTATCTGATTCAATTACCGGCATGAATGCACTGTTTATGATGCAATTTAATAATTAGCCGGATTTTTAGGGCATTTTTCTAAATAAGGCTATAACAATTGTTATATTTACCCTTTAATACTTTTGAAATCAAGGTTTAGTTATAGGGCTGGTACAGCATGAAAAATTTTGTTGAAGAATTGAAATGGAGGGGAATGATACACAACCTCACTCCCGGTGCAGAAGAACAATTAAAAAAAGAAATGACCACTGGATATGTAGGATTCGATCCTACCGCATCTTCTTTAACAATAGGTAACTTAGTGACCATTATGCTGTTGGTACATTTCCAACAAGCAGGACATAAACCCATGGCCCTCGTGGGTGGAGCCACGGGTATGATCGGAGACCCTTCCGGGAAATCAGAGGAACGTAAATTTCTTTCCGAAGAAACCTTACGCAACAATCAAGAAGCGATAAAAAAACAACTTTCTAAGTTTTTAGATTTTAACACTCCCCTAAATCCTGCGGAATTGGTCAATAATTATGATTGGTTTAAAGGCATGGGATTTCTTCAATTCCTTCGTGAAGCCGGCAAACACCTTACCGTCAATTACATGATGGCCAAAGATTCGGTCAAGAAACGATTGGAAACGGGTATATCCTTTACCGAATTTTCTTACCAATTGATTCAAGGTTACGATTACTATCATTTGTACCAAGCCAAAAACTGCCGTTTGCAAATGGGAGGGTCTGATCAATGGGGTAATATTACAGCAGGTACCGAATTAATTCGTCGCATGTGTGACGGCGAAGCCCATGCCATCACATGCCCTTTAATTACAAAATCCGACGGAACCAAATTCGGAAAATCTGAAGGCGGTAATATCTGGCTCGATCCTCATTTGACTTCACCTTATAAGTTTTATCAATTTTGGTTAAATGCATCGGATGAAGATGCTTGCAAGTGGATTCGTATTTTCACCTTATTGACCAAAGCAGAAATTGAAGTACTTGAAGCAGAACATGCCTTGGCTCCTCACCAACGAATCGTTCAAAAAGCCTTAGCCAAAGACATTACCATACGAGTACATTCAACAGAAGATTATGAAAAAGCCATCAAAGCTTCTGATGTCCTGTTTGGACAGGCATCTTTAGAAATACTTCAGGAAATCGATGAGCCAACCTTACTCGCTGTATTTGAAGGAGTACCTCAAGTGCAGGTCAGTAAAAGCAATTGGGAAGCATCGCCTGTTGTACTTGAACTGGTATCGACCGTTTCTGAATTCAACATTTTCCATTCCAAAGGAGAAGCTCGAAAAATGATTCAGGCAGGCGGTGTAAGCATCAACAAAACGAAATTAACCAGTCCTGATCAAGTCTGCAGCGAATTTAAACTACTTCAAAACAAATACCTCCTGGTTCAAAAAGGAAAGAAAAATTACTTTTTAATTCAAATTACAGACTAATGTCAGAGCACATCAACCACACCATTAAAGTAAAAGCCCGTTGTGCATTTGTGGATGCCAAAGGAAAACGTTGCAGCAAATCAACTGTTGTTACTCACCCTTATTGTGCTGAACACACCTTAAGTGAACTGGGATTTTGGGTAGACCGATCTACCGTTCCTAATGCAGGACTGGGTTTATTTACCAACAGAAAATACAAAAAAGGCGAAGTTGTCGTTGAATATGCCGGGGAAGTGATTTCTCAAAAAGAATACAATCAACGTTACGATAAAGAAGGTTATGGCGAGTACGGTATGACCTTAGGTAAAAACAAAGTCATCGATGCTCGTAAAACCTCCTCCGGTTTGGGGCGCTATATTTGTGACTCTTACGGTTCTGACCTGAAGAAAAATGTTCAATACGAAGAACACGACAATAAAATAGAAGTCGTTGCCATTCGTAAAATTCGTCCAGGCGATGAATTATTGGTTTCTTACGGTAAAGAAATTAGAATATCGATGGGTATTCAACAAGAGAACGAAAAGAAGAAGAAAAAAAAGAAGGATAAAAAAGAAAAAAAGAAAAACAAGTAACCCTCCTCCCTATGAAATTAGTTTATTCATTCTTATTCATGTTAGGAGCATCGTCCATCTTACATGCTCAACAAACACTTTCCTCTTTTCCTGCATCGATAGAAAAAGGAGACTATGATGATCGGGAAGCGATTTTCATTCCTGCTGAAAATAAAACAAGTGGATTATTCCTATCGGATAATCATACCATGCATTTCTTCCTACTGGGAAGTGATGGACAACCTACATTGGAAGCAAAAGAAAATATGCCCAGTAACTTTAGCAGTTTAAAACGTGCTGGTGCAGGTACTTTAAGTGATGAATACATTTGTTACTTTGTACAAGGAAACAAAAAAGTATTTGTTTTTAAAGGAAATACAACCAACAAAACGTTAAACTACCTCCAACTACCGTTCAGCGGTAACAATATCCTATTTGTTGCAGCCGGAAAAGGTTACGCCTATATCGCTACTCCATCGGAGGGATTAAAAAATGAATTTACCGTATACAAGTACACCACCCTTTCCGAACCTCAAGTCATCAAGGTAAAAACAACAGCCCCCGATTTTTTCAAAGCTTATGCTATCAATACCAGCAAAGCTATTGAACAAATCGCCGTATTACCCATGAATGAAACCGCCCACTTTAACAAAACTTATGCCACAACAAAATGTTATCATGATGCCAATCAGTTAGTCATCACATCCGATGCAGGCAATGGTGAAACCAAAATACTTACGCTCAATGGTACTGGTGAAATCAATGAACACAGTATCCAGTCTACCGTATTGTCCGACAAAAAAGCCATCGCTAAATCGTTTTTATTCAAAAATACATTATGGCAATTGAGTATTGCTTCCAACCAACTCAACATCAACGCAACCGATCTGGTCAACAATGCCGTGGTATACGAATCTCAAAAAGACGATGCATTCGACAGTGAAGCATACCTTGAAAGCTCTTATACCTTTCGCAGTGGTTACAATCGTGAACGAAAAAGTACTTCCAAAGCTGATTTGGTAAAAACCTTTCAGCGTGCCGACTGGGCTGGTATTGGTATGATAGAAAGTAATTCAGGTAAACTGTTATTGGTAACAGGAGCCGTAAGTAAAAATAACTTATCCGATCCTTCCATCGAAAATGCAGAGATGACTCAGACCAGCTCTGTCAACATGACCGTCATTATGGAAAGATCCTTCAGTGATTTGCATCTTCCATCTTATTCTTCCTTCCAACAAAGCCTGCTGAGCTTCAAAAAAGAAATTTGGGTATACAATGTTTGGGTATTAGATGCAGACGCAACGAGTATCAATAAAGCCATGCCCGAAGAAGTTCCTGCTATAGAAGAAGCATTGGACTTGTATTACAGAGATCCTCAAAACCATACTGCTCCAGCAGTATGGAAACAAGACAATAATTATCTTTTTGGATTTTACAGTACCAAGAGTAGAACCTATTCGATCTACCCGATATCCGGCAAGAAAAGTGAATTCAATCGACGATAGATAACAAGAAGAAGCGGAATATGGTATTCCGCTTCTTTTTATGTCTAATACATCCTCAGATTTTAACATCCCTCCAAGGGAATAAACATATTCCTTTTTATTTGCCCTTAGGTTTCTATTGTTTTATCTTTGCAAGGCAAGTTTGCCTCCATTGCCACCAGGCCAACCTATGCTCATGGATTATATAAAAAATGATTTACCTGAATTTCATTATTCACGTAACATTTTTTCCAGAAACGATTATGAGCGTGCCGGCAGTGAATCGGTAAACTTGCTTTTTTAATCTTAGTCCTCATATTGAGGACTAAAGTAAATCGAAATTGTTTTTTAAACGCCGGCTATAGGCTTCATTCGAGAAAAATTTTACGCGTTCAAATCCTTTTGCCACTAACTCTTGTTGTAATATACGATCGGTAGAAATTTGCACCATTTTACTGGCCATATCATCGATAGAATAAGGATCTACATATAACGCTGCATCGCCACATATTTCAGGTAAAGAAGTAACATGAGAAGTAAGGACAGGACAGCCCATATACATCGCTTCCAAAGGAGGAATACCGAAACCTTCATAAAGAGAAGGAAATAAAAATGCCCTGGCGGACTTCAACAAGATCAATTTGGTGACATCATCTATTTTATCGAGGAAAATAACATCTTTACTGTTCTGAATCGTCTTTCTCAAATGAGCATAAGAACTTCCTATTTCCCCTGCTAAGACCAAAGGAATGTCTATTTTTTGCTTAACTGTTTGATACGACAAAATCATACGATCAATATTTTTTCTGTCTTCTATAGAACCAACATAAAATAAAAAGTCACCTTTCACTAATCCATACGTTGCCAATAAAGCAGCTGACAATACTTCATTTTGCGCCACATTAAACGTTGCTTCGTCAATAGGAACTGCAATCGGAGTGGTGATGATTTTACGTTCATAACCGGGAAAAAACGACAAAATTTCTTGTCGTGAATATTCCGAAACACTATAGATATAATCAGAATACATCAACATTTTAGCAAGGCGTTGATTAATCAATTCCAATTGATGAGGCCTGGTCGGATGAAAAGGTGTACTCACTGGAATAATATCATGAAGGGTTTGAATCAAGGGTATATTTTTCATCCTTACCGATAAAGGACATGTTGTGATCGCTGCTCTATAAAATCGTTGAGCAGAATAATTAATCGTAACAGGCCGATGAAAATGTTCCAAATGAAAATCAAACTCTGAATACTGAGAAGGTCGATTGATAAAACCTTTGATGTATTTGAGATAATCAAGACGTTGTTCCTTTCTATGCCAATCATCAAACCGATCTAAGAGCACTTCTTCAAATTGATGCGTCAAAAGGTACTTTTTAAAATAATGTAAAATCTTCTTTTTCCGCCCAAAATCGACATCAATAGGATCTATCAGATGCTTTATAATTGATAATTCTTTCAATGATGGAGATACACTGGTTTGTGCACCTGTTAAAAGATAATTTTCATATCCTAAAGTATGTGTGGCTCTCAATAATGATTTAGCATAATAAGCAATCCCCCTATGGTATTTTTGCTCCAAATCTTCACTAACAATCAACAAATTATGGTTCATGCGCTGGTTTATATAATATATGCGGATAAAGAATAAAACTGTAACAAAAATAATCCTTTTTGAACCTTATATTCTTTTTTTTCGTTATAATTAAGACATGAAACTCACAGCAATTTTTATTGGACTATTTATACTATGCGTCTCTTCGACAGCCTATGTAAAATTCCATGAGCTTGAGTCTTGTAAAAAGTCATGTTGTACTACATCTGAACAATCAAACAATACATGTTGCGGAGATGTGTGTAGCCCATTCATGAAATGCCAATCTACGAATGTAGTCACTTGGAATATCATACTCGAAGGAAATTACCCTCCTCTACTCAAACATCATTCAAAGCTTAACCATTTTTTTGTAGTGCAACTGCATAACGATTTGTGGCGTCCGCCAAGAGTTTAAGAATAAATTCGTATTACAGTACATTTATTCATTAAACCTTTAAATTATAATCTTATGAAAACGATTCAATTGTTCATAGCTACGTTGCTATGTATGACTAGTATTCAATTTGCTCAGGCAAATACATCTTATAATGTTAAGCCTGGTGATCCTTCTTGTCACTGTTGCAAAAAATGCGACGACAAAAAGTGTCAGGAGATGTGCGCTAAATTAGATGAAATCAGTCATGATGAATCTAAAAAAAGTGAAACTGCTGCTTTAGCTGAAAAATGTATCACACATTGCAAAACAGCAAAGTGTGATACTAAAAAAGCGAAAGCAAAATCATGCTGTGCAACACACTAACTAAATAAGGCGTTCTTAGCATAAAAACAGAAAGGCTAGTAGTGATACTAGCCTTTTCTGTTTTATCATTTATTTACTGAGGACATTTTTTACAACGCTTCCCTTTCTTTTTATAACTCTTACAACATTTCTTACGAACAATGTCGCAGCCCTCTTTGTCAACTATATTACTGGCCAAAGGACAAAATCCACAAGCCTTTGTAACTCCTATTTCTTGCATAATTCAATCTTGAATAAGGCAAAAATAAGTCTTATTTAGATTAAATCAAAATAAAAACAAAAGATATTAAATACACAACAACCTGTATATCAATACATAATGAAACTATACTGTATCTTCTGTAACAGCCGACGGACGTTTAGCCAATTCATCATTCAAAAGATACAAGGCACTGCTGTTATCGCCTATCATTTCTATTTTCTTAATCAGTGTTTTGACCGTAGCTTCTTCTTCTACTTGCTCCGTAATGAACCATTGAAAAAAGGCATGAGTAGCAAAATCCTTATCGGTCAAAGACTGTTCTACAATATTATAAATACTTTGCGTGACACTTTTCTCATGTGCCAGAGACAACTCAAATACCGCCTTGGTAGAAGCAAATTGAATTGGAGGAGCTTCTACGGCTTTCATGGCAATGACTCCATCCACCTGATGAATGTAATCGAATTGCTTCATCGCATGCATTTGTTCTTCTTTCGCCTGAATACGAAAAAAATGAGCGAAACCATCCAAGTCTCTCGATTTAAAATAAGAACTCATGGATAAATATAAATTTACAGAATATAATTCTTTGTTGAATTGATCGTTGATCAATTCTTCCATCTTTTTACTGAGCATATCTTTTGTTTACTGGTACTGTAATGACAAGTTAATGAGGTGTTTTTTATTTACAAAACAAAAAGGTGTTTATCGTCAATATCATGGACTAATCCCTCTTCAGCCAACCCGTAATACTCATCCTGTTTTTATGGGTCAATAAAACTTGGTGTTCTAATTCATTACTTTTAAAAAATACAGTTTTACGATGCGTGGGTGTAATCGTCTGCTCCTGGTTTTCCAATTGAATCAACAATTCACCACCGTCACCAACCAGCCAGCCTTCATTCAAATAACTGATCATGGAAAACTGTCGGCTGTTATCGTTTTGAAATTGATCGATATGCTTTGTATAAAAACTTCCCTTTTCGTACAAGGCATAATGGAATTCATAACCCGTTATACCGGTATAGCAACTTTGATTTAAGTATAAGACAAAAGCATCCATCATATCAAAAAAATCATTTTCATACGAATCCTGATGTTTACGATCCAACCAATAGATCCTGTCTCCCCTTACTTTCGTATCGTGTAAAACCTCTTGATCATTACCTGTTCCGGCAGACCTCATGGATTGACTGGTATGAAGAGCAATAAGATTTTGTTGCAGATGACTGGCTAAGATTTCTGTTAGAAACAAATCAGAGACACCCACTTTATGGTCGCCATAACTGTTGATCAATTCATCAAACTTAGAGAGGGAATCTTCTGATGCAGCATGAAAAGTCGTGGACAAAATAAAGGCATCATTGCGTTTAAAAATAGAGCAACAACGACTAAAGGTAAGCTAATTTTTACCGAATTGTTTTTTATCCCTAAGATTCAGAGGAGATCGTGATATTATTTTTCCATTTGAGTTTTGTAAAACTCTTTCAGTTGCTGAATATCTTCGTTGGCTTTCGTAGCCATATCAAAAGACCTTCTGTACGCTTCTACCGCTTTATCTTGATAAACAAGCTGAGCACGAAGGTGTTCTATTTCTTTTTTCAAGGTTTCATTTTCCCGATGTACACGATCTAAAAGCGTGACAGCCTGGTGATTTTTTAACATTTCACCTTCCCCAAACAACAACCAATGAGGAGACAAATCTGGTAATACGTTAAGCAGGATAAAAATTTTATCCAACCCAAATTTTTTTCCCTTGATAATATTCACGATTTGAGTACCAGAAGTATCGGTAAGCCTACCCAATTGATTGATCCCAATACATTTATGCTTCATATAAGCATCGATACGCTCTCCAACCTTTTGTAATTCCTCCATCAACTTATTCCCTTATCATTAATTAAATCCGTAAACAGATAACAACTATAAATATCTATTTACAACTAACTAACTCCTAGGTATTTACAAAATAAACGTCGAAACGGATTTTTTTTTCGATCAAAAAACATTTTTTACAAACTATTTCACAACGATCGTAAATTATTATTTACAATCGTTGTATTTTTAAGAACTCAATCAGCTATTCCTTATCTCTTAATTTATAGTAAGAAGTATGTTCATAAATTATTTAACTCTCCTCTGCAACCAAGGTACAGCGATTGCCTATGCGGTTATGCTTTACTTCATAAACACATGCCTTGGCATGGCACAAAGTCCAAACACGCCCCCCATCGTTATGATTCAAAATATGATGAGCGTCCAGGAATACCAGGAACCCGCTACAGTAAGCTTGAGAGCAGAAGCCTACGACATGAACGGGAGCATTAAAAAAGTGGAATTTTACCTTTGTAATACCAAGCTTGCAGAACTCGACACGGAACCTTATGAAATCATTTTAAGTCAATTCAGTGCTGGTACCTATTGCATCACTGCAAAAGCAACAGACAATTCTGACTCCACCGCCGAATCGCACCCTTATACCATTCAGGTGCATGAAACACCTGATAGTTGTAAAAACACAGCGGAATACCTCGAGCACGAGGACTATACGGCAGGTGATCTGGTCAAAAATGGCAATCATCAGTATGCCTGTAAACCTTGGCCTTATTCCGGTTGGTGCAGTGGAGCGGCATGGGCTTATGCGCCCGGCACCGGTGCACACTGGCAAGACGCATGGATTGATCTAGGGATCTGTATCCCGGATTCCAACCCTCCATGTGGCGATACTCCTCAATACCTGGAATACGGCGAATATGGACCAGAAAGCCAGGTGGTGAATCAAGGCATCAAATACGAATGCAAACCTTGGCCCTATTCCGGTTGGTGCAGTGGAGCGGCATGGGCTTATGCACCTGGCACCGGAAGCTACTGGCAAGATGCCTGGATAGAACTCGGAACATGTTCTGATCACGAAGATGAAATGAATGCATCGACTGCTGCCAAAATAATCATGACACCACATCCATTTGAGCACTACACCAGCATAAAACTAGACACCGATGAAAATATCGTTGCTTTACACTTGTACAGTTCAAGTGGCAGTCACGTGCTATCGCTCGAAAACCTGAACAAAAAAGAAATGAGCATAGGAGAAGCATTGTCCTCCGGGTACTATATTTTACATATTACGACCCAAACCGGAAAATACACTCAAACTTTGCTGAAATGGTAATCCTTGATTATCAGTTAAAATACACGATAAATCAAAAAAACACCCTGCTTCACAATGAAAACATTTACATTCGTAGGCTTTTAAGGATTAATCAAGAACACAGCAGCATGGGAGATTAAGAGGCACAAGCTTATGGAAAAACGACGACTATTATTTGCCCTCGAAATCATGATCGACCAAAAGTTCATCCGATCGAAAGTCATAAAAATATAAGCATAGAAAAGGCTACTCACGAACTAATGGATCCCAAGCTATGAAAAATATCATCCTACTACTCGCCCTACTGCTCTCCCTGCCTGGTACCGCCCAGCAATGGACATACAATACACTCACGGAAAACCTCATCGCTTCTAATGTAGCAAGTATTGGCAATAAGATTTTCTTTTATTCGGGAACAAAGTTAGTTGGTACTTCATCATTGCTTTCTGACCAAGTAGAAATCTTTGATATACAAACAGGTATCAGGCAAGTATCCTCAGTTCCTGATGGTGCTCCCAGAGAAACAGCAACAACAGCAGTGCTAAGCTCTAAAATCATTATTGCAGGAGGATACGGTAGTTTAGGAACAACCTCTCGTGTTGACCTCTACGATACCCTGACGGGTGTTTGGAGCACTAAGGACTTGTCCGTGGCAAGAAGAGATATGGCAGGAGCTGCCACGGCAGACAAAGCCTTCTTTGGAGGAGGAGTCAATACAGGAAACTCCAAAGTGGTAGACATTTACGACCTGGCAAGTAATACATGGACCGCCACCCAATTTCCCAATGCCACCCTCCCTTCTCAACGTACCCTTCTTTCTGCCGCTGCCGTAGGAAATAAAATCTTGTTTGCCGGAGGAAGAACCAATAGTTATCGGGATTTAGTCAGTGTCTACAATACCGATACCGACACCTGGCTCCCCAATACCAATTTATCTGAATACAAATGTTACCTAACAAGCGTTGTATATAAAAATAAAGCCTACTTCATTGGTGGACAAGCCAGCCCTGATGGTTCTCCCACTACCAATTACCCTTCCGATACCATTGACATTTACGACAGTGTAAATGACTCCTGGAGTACCCTTAAAATACCTCGAATCATGTACCGTGGAAACGGTACAAAACGAAGGTATAACAACGCAGTTTTATCAGGCTGTAAAATTTTCATAACTCCACTAGCAAATGTTTATACTGGAGGACCAATTCCTGGCAATCCAGACACCATTGCCATATATGATTTGGCTCGCAATGTATGGAGCTATGAAGCACTACCTCATCCCAGAAGTGGTGTTATTATGGTTGCCGCTCAAAACAAAGTATACTTCGCTGGAGGAGCAAATGCCACAGCTCCTTTTGGAGGATTAAACCACATCGATATCTACACCTTAGCTCCCAAATTACAACTGGCGGTAGCTTCCACACCAGTCAACCAATTCTCTTATGACTTTGGTGATGTCATCATCAACAATACCCTCCACCAAAACATAAGCCTAAGCAACGAAGGCGATTATGAATTGATCTTTGCAGAAAACCCTGATAAAATAACCCTTACTGGAGATACCGATGACTTTACCATAGACCTTTCCGCATTAGAAGCAACCCATCTACTCGATCCCGCTGAACTGCTCAACCTACCCATCAGCTTCACTCCTACAACACTCGGACCTAGAAGTATCACCTTACTGGTAAACAGTAACGATCCCGACATGCCTAACTATTCCTTTACCATCACTGGAAATGGGACTATTGCCGATAAGCTGACTGAAAACCAAAACCATAAGCTCTTCAGCCTGTATCCTGTGCCCTGCAATGAAAAACTCCAACTGAACATAAACACCACCTTTCTGCAGGCAGCCTATACCATCAAAGACCTGAACGGAAAAAAAATCAAAGAAAATACCATACTAAACCCTGTAAGCCAAATCAATACACTGGACATGACGACTGGCATTTACCTGATCGAAATCCAAATCGACCAAAAACTCATCCGATCGAAAGTCATAAAAATATAAGCATAGAAAAGGCTACACACGAACTAATAGATCCCAAGCTATGAAAAATATCATCCTACTACTCGCCCTACTGCTCTCCCTGCCTGGTACCGCCCAGCAATGGACATACAATACACTCACGGAAAACCTCATCGCTTCTAATGTAGCAAGTATTGGCAATAAGATTTTCTTTTATTCGGGAACAAAATGGGTAGGAACATCTGCTATACTGTCAGATCAAATACATATTTATGATGTACAAACAGGTTCGAGGCAAGTAATTCCTCTTCCTACTGGTGCTCCAAGAACAATGGCAACAACAACTGTACTGGGATCTAAAGTCATTATTGCAGGAGGATATGGTAGCTTAGGAGAAACCTCTCGTGTCGATATATACGATACCCTGACAGGCATCTGGAGCACTGCAGCTTTGTCCGTGGCAAGAAGAGATATAGCAGGAGCTGCCACGGCAAATAAAGCCTTCTTTGGAGGAGGAATCAATACAGGAAACTCCAAAGTGGTAGACATTTACGACCTGGCAAGTAATACATGGACTGCCACCCAATTTCCCAATGCCACCCTCCCTTCTCAACGTACGCTTCTTTCTGCCGCTGCCGTGGGAAATAAAATCTTGTTTGCAGGAGGCATAACCAACAGTTATCGCGATTTAGTCAGTGTCTACAATACCGACACCGACACCTGGCTCCCCAATACCAATTTATCCGAATATAAATGTTACCTGACAAGTGTGGTATACAAAAACAAAGCTTACTTCATCGGTGGACAAGCCAGCCCTGATGGTTCTCCCACTGTCAATTACCCTTCCGATACCATCGACATCTACGACAGTGTAAACGACTCCTGGAGTACCCTTAAAAATCCCCGACTCATGTACCGCGGAGACGGTACAAAACGAGGATACTATCAAAGTATACTTGCTGGATGTAAAATATTTATGGTACCCGTAACTAATACGTATAACGGTGGAGCAATTCCTGGAAATGCCGATACCATTGCCGTATACGATCTGGCAAGAAACTCGTGGAGCTATTTAGCTCTCCCTCACCCCAGAAGTGGTGTTATTATGGCTGCCACTCAAAACAAAGTATACTTCGCTGGAGGAGCAAATGCCACAGCTCCTTTTGGAGGATTAAACCACATCGATATCTACACCTTAGCTCCCAAATTACAACTGGCGGTAGCTTCCACACCAGTCAACCAATTCTCTTATGACTTTGGTGATGTCATCATCAACAATACCCTCCACCAAAACATAAGCCTAAGCAACGAAGGCGATTATGAATTGATCTTTGCAGAAAACCCTGATAAAATAACCCTTACTGGAGATACCGATGACTTTACCATAGACCTTTCCGCATTAGAAGCAACCCATCTACTCGATCCCGCTGAACTGCTCAACCTACCCATCAGCTTCACTCCTACAACACTCGGACCTAGAAGTATCACCTTACTGGTAAACAGTAACGATCCCGACATGCCTAACTATTCCTTTACCATCACTGGAAATGGGACTATTGCCGATAAGCTGACTGAAAACCAAAACCATAAGCTCTTCAGCCTGTATCCTGTGCCCTGCAATGAAAAACTCCAACTGAACATAAACACCACCTTTCTGCAGGCAGCCTATACCATCAAAGACCTGAACGGAAAAAAAATCAAAGAAAATACCATACTAAACCCTGTAAGCCAAATCAATACACTGGACATGACGACTGGCATTTACCTGATCGAAATCCAAATCGACCAAAAACTCATCCGATCGAAAATTGTCATCACACACTAATGCCACCCCAACCTCTTCATTTAGGGCATTTTATCTACTCAATCCCCCTTTCTTCTTTATCCCCATATTAAGGCTACCCTTTTAAAGTTATTGTAAATTAAAATTTACAATAACTTCTTGTTATGTCAATTTAAATACATATAATTGAATACTTATTCTATTATTTACATTTAAATGCAGTATGCCTATGGAAAAACACCCGATTTAATTTTTACACGAAGTCCATCATACGAGTTGAGGGCTTCCAATTCATCATCACATTATTTTTAATCTAAAACCAAATGATTACCATGAAAACACAGCTATTTAATGCTTTTAAAGGCATCCTCTTGGTGACAGGGATCCTGCTTTGTCAAGCAGTACAAGCGCAAGTAACGCTAGTCACAGAAGTAGAACCGGGCAGCTACGGAAATCCCGACATTGCTGCCCTCACAGGCGATGCCTGTTTACTGTACTCTTCCGGTACAGGTATAGACCGGGATTTTGAACTGACCGGTACAGGACTCTATAACTTAACCTATACCTGGTCGGTCAAAGGAGGCATCAGCTTACAGGGTACCAGTGGCAATCAAGCCACCATACGCCCCATCGTAGATGCGCAAGGACGTTACAATAAGGGCCGTTTAAAAGTCCTGTACAAGGGGGTAAAAGACACCACCATTACGGTAGACTGCAACGGCACGCCCAAACAAGAGGTCATACAAATACCCAAATCGGGTACAGCCTACGTAGACCTGTACCAAAAATTCACTTTCACCGAACAGATTGTAGGCAATGTATGTGTGGCCATGGGCGATTCCAATGCCTATTCCATCAAGGACTTAGTCAGTGGTAACATTGCTGATGGGATCGGTATCGATTCTTACTACTGGACATTCACAGACCTAATCACCACTCCTGCTACTATCGATCCTTTTGATAACGCAGCCTATGTCTCTGGAGACAGCAGTGCTATTACCTTTAGATTTATAAAAGATCCTGAAGGAGGAGAGCAAATTTTAGTGGGCGTAGGAAAATGTAACACCGCCGATGCTAAAAAAGTAAAAACACTGGGCAGAAAGCTGCCTCCAGCAGACGCAGAAATTACGCCCGCAGGTTGCATTCCTGTATCCACGACACAAATCAGCATCAGCAATGATGCTCAAACGGGTATCATCTACGAATGGGTATTGGGCAACAGCAACTTCACCTATGCCGGTGGCACAGGCCCAAACAGCCCCAACGGGATCACCGTCAACATCGGTACCTATGCCGGCGATATTTATTTGATCTCCAGTCCGGACCCTATGGGCAGTACCTTCTGCGGAGACAACGGCAAACGTGTCGACACGCTGCATGTCATCCGCAGCCTGGACAATTCTGTCAGTGTAACCGGACCGGATTGCGTAGCTCC
Organism: uncultured Chitinophagaceae bacterium; assembly: GCA_964454665.1. Lineage (GTDB taxonomy): Bacteria > Bacteroidota > Bacteroidia > Cytophagales > Cytophagaceae > JACMQM01. Next base: position 129,145 of record CAYVTO010000007.1, on the reverse strand, counting down.
CGGAACGTATACCTACAGTGTATCCCCTAACCCTGGGACACCATTGGATTGGAAATTCCCAACCACCGGTTTCTCTATCGTAGGAGGATCAGCCAATCAAAATGCTTCCACGATACAAGTCATCGTAGCATCAAATGCCGTATCGGGTAACATTGTCGCTTCTACCACAGCCTGTACGTCCGATACTGTATACATGGCGGTCAACATTAAACCGGGTGACCCGGGCATCATTACCGGCGATACCTGTCTTACTCCCGGAGATCAGACCGTTCAAAACTACAGTATTTCAGCGGTTTCTCCTGCTGCTACCAGTTATGCATGGACCAAACCAAACAACTGGACAGGTTCATCCACGACCACTTCTATTGCACTTACTCCTGATGCCAACAGCACACCGGGTACCATTACAGTACAAGCCATTGGTCAAAATGGTTGTAACAGCGATGCCATCAGCAGCGTCAACATCAATTACATTCCGGAACAACCGGATAGCATTGTATTGGTATCGCCTACGTGCATCAGATCCGGTAAAAAAGATACCCTCACCTTAGAAGTATTGACTCCTGTAGCCGGTTTAACCTATACTTGGGAAGTACCTGTAAGCTGGACAATCTTAACCAACAGTAACACACAAATCGTGGTAGAAACAAACGAAACAGATGATGATTACCTGGTAAGGGTAAAAGGCAGCAATACCTGTGGTGACAGCCCATGGAAAAACCGTAACATCGAAATTGAAGGACTTTCCTTTACCGTAAGAGAAAATGATCTTTCTGGTGGTGGTTCAAGAGCATACTACGATATCGAAGATGCCGATACCGATGCCGATTGGTACGACGGTGTAACCTACGACATCAAATGGACCTGGATCAACAACTTGGGTGTACGTACCGATGTTACTGATGGTGATTATACCCCATCGACGTTAACAAGAACAAACTTCCAGGGTTTTGTAACCGGTTCCATGACCACTCAAGCACTTTGTGTGGATGTCGTTGTCAACGCTACAGGTTGTTTCACACGCAGGTGTTTTGGAGCCGATCCTATTCCTGGTGGAAATGATTTCAGAATTGTAAACGAGTCTTCTGAAAGTGTTGAAGTAGAAGCCCTAAGTATTTTCCCTAACCCTGCACAATCAAGCTTGACCGTAAGCATTGCAGGAAACAAAGGAAGCAGCATCAAATTGATCGATGTCAATGGTACTACGCTATTGAAAAGTTATAGTGAAGAGGAAAACACGGCATTTAATGTCTCTGAAATTCCTGCAGGACTCTATACCATCATCGTTTCTAATGGTAAAAACGACTTGCAACAAAGAGTTGTGATTACCAAATAAAAATCTCTTTTCAGAACAAATCAAAGGCTTTAAGGTACATTGTACCTTAAAGCCTTTTTTGTGAATGGCCTTGGTTCGTGTCGCCCTGGTTCGTGTCCTCACGAACCAACCTATTTTTTCAAACCAATGTATTTTAATGTTTAACTATGGTTCGTGAGGACACGAACCAGGACGGAGAAACAACGGTAGATCATGCGTGTCACAAAATCAAGGTCCGGTGATACGTCTCTTCTTTAAAATCGTTTTTCCCTGAGACATCATGTACTTCATATATCCCGGCTCAAAAGAAATCTTATCTAAACTTTTACTTGCGTATACCGTGTTGTATACAATTCTTCCTTCAGCATCAATCACCCACACTTCCACTTCTATAATCGTCTCTCCCATCAACGAATTAGGAATGGTAAGGTTTACCAAACCTGTTACAGGATATACAATCTTGGAATCCGGAATATCAACATAGTCCGCCAATACCACCTGCTTCGATTTTTTTAAACTTTCCAAGGTATTCTTTTGGGCATAAAGCACTCCACCGAACAAAAAGAAAAACCACAAAAGCAATACTTTTCCCATCATAGATAAACTTGATTTTCTTTTATTCTTCTAAAACTTCTGATTCGCTATCCTACTTGGCCTATACAGCTTGAAAAGATACGAAAGAAATTTGAAAAAACAGGCTGCCTTGGTTCATGTCGCCCTGGTTCGTGTCCTCACGAACCAGCCTATCTATCAAAACAATATACTTTTAATGCTCCGCTCTGGTTCGTGAGGACACGAACCAGGGCGGAGTAAAAACAATGATCGAATAAGACTACATCAAGGATGCAAAAAAATCATTACCCTTATCGTCACAAATAATGAAGGCAGGGAAATTGACCACTTCAATCTTACGCACGGCTTCCATGCCCAATTCCGGGAAATCAACCACCTCTACCGATTTGATGTTCTCTTTGGCTAAAATGGCTGCAGGTCCTCCAATGGAACCTAAATAGAAACCGCCGTGCTTCTTACAGGCATCCGTGACACCTTTAGAACGGTTTCCTTTGGCCAACATGACCATAGAACCACCTTGTGCCTGAAACAAGTCTACATACGAATCCATGCGTCCTGCAGTGGTTGGACCAAAACTGCCGGAAGGCATCCCTTCTGGAGTCTTTGCAGGACCTGCATAATATACCGGATGATTTTGGAAATATGCTGGCATCGGTTTACCCGCATCCAACAATTCTTTGATCTTCGCATGAGCAATATCTCTGGCTACAATCAATGTACCGTTTAATTTCAAGCGGGTTTTAATCGGATACTGAGATAATCGTTTTAAGATCTCCGGCATCGGTTGGTTCAAATCAATCTCTACAGGCTTCTCCAAATGAGGAGCTTGTGCAGGAAGGTATTTTTCCGGATGCACTTCCAATTGCTCTAAGAATATACCATCTGCTGTAATTTTACCTTTGATGTTTCGATCGGCAGAACAGCTCACGCCCATGCCTACAGGACAAGATGCCGCATGACGAGGTAAACGAATCACCCGTACATCGTGTGTCAAGTACTTCCCTCCAAACTGTGCTCCAATGCCACTTTCCTGACATAATTTATGCACACGTGCTTCCCATGCCAAATCACGAAATGCTTGTCCGTTCATGTTTCCTTCTGTCGGTAAATAATCGTAATAACCTGCAGAGGCTAACTTCACCGCTTTTAAATTCGCTTCCGCAGAGGTGCCTCCAATGACCAAAGCCAAGTGGTATGGAGGACAAGCAGACGTGCCTAAATCGTTGATCCTTTCTTTTACAAATTCCGCCAATGCCGCATCGTTCAATAAGGCTTTCGTCTTTTGGTATAAAAATGTTTTGTTCGCAGAACCACCACCTTTCGCCATGAACAAAAATTTGTACTCACTGCCTTGTTCTGCATACAAATCAATTTGAGCCGGCAAGTTTGTACCTGTATTTTTTTCTTCGAACATCGTGATCGGAACCACTTGAGAATAGCGAAGGTTTTTCTTCTGATAGGTATTATAAATTCCTTTGGAAAGTGCTTCTGCATCATCAGCACCCGTCCATACATTTTCTCCTTTTTTACCCATCACAATGGCTGTACCCGTATCCTGGCAAGAAGGCAATGCTCCTTCTGAAGCCGTTTGTGCATTTTGTAAAAGAGTATAAGCGACAAAACGATCATTATCCGTGGCCTCAGGATCGTTCAAGATCTTCAATAGTTTTTCTAAATGAGAAGAACGTAAATAAAAAGATACTTCTTCTAACGCCTTCTCCGCAAGTAATTCCAAGCCCTTGGGATCTACTTTGACTAAAGTTCTCCCATCAACATGGAGCGTCGATACATAGTCTTTGGTAATTAACTTATACGCAGTAGAATCTTGACGTAAAGGAAAAGCTTCTTGGTACGAAAATTCGGGCATGTCTTAAAGGGTTTAGTATTTGGCGATATTGAGTGCAAAGATATTTGATTTCAAGAGAACGAACAACAATCGCCAGAACAGTCTTACAACTTTATATAACTTACTGAAAAAGAGACTTACCACTCTTTTTTAGCGAATTCATTTTTTTACATATATTGTATCATGGTATTGAAACTCCTTATGAAAAAAACGAGCCTTTTATTCTGCCTCTTTCTTCTTGCCCTTACTGCTCATGGTCAACATTATATCCGTTACAACCATGTAGGGTATGCTCCAGAAGGGCCTAAACGAATAATCGTGATGTCGAATGAGAATTGTGCAGGCTTAGCATGGAACATTACCGATCAAAATAAAACAGTAGTACTTTCAGGTAAAATAGGCAATAGTATCGCGACCAAAGGAATCCATACCTCTCAAGCATTCAACCATGAAATTCTATTTTCAGAACTAAAAACACCGGGAGAATACCAATTAAGTGTTCATCAAAACGAAACGGTAAACATCCATATCAAACATAATCCTTATGCTTTCATTACTTCCGATATCCTTCGTTACTTAAGGGTTCAACGCAGTGGAAGTCAAGATGGTCTGGATCATAAACCCGGTCATTTTGGAGATTCCTCCTGCGCGGTAATGACAAAAGAAACGGAAAGTAATGAAAGTTGGAAACTCAATACTCATGCAGGCAAAGTCAACATGCTTGGCGGTTGGTACGATGCCGGAGACTACTTGAAATTCACGCTTACCATTGCGTATACCACACATCAATTGTTGCATGCTTACACCATTAACCCTACGCTATTCCAACAAAAAAAATACAGTAAAAGTGAATTCAACGATCTCCTTGATGAAGCCAAATGGGGATTGGATTACCTCTGTCGCACCATGCCCAACGACAATACCTTCATCATAGAAGTGGGTGGAGCAGAAGATCATAAACAAGGTCATCGCCTTCCTGATCAGGATGTTTTAAATGGTCAACGTAATGCCTATGCTGATTTTTCTCCGACACAAATGGGATACACCGCTGCAGCTTTGGCTTTAGGTGCACAAGTCTTTGATTCTATTTTCTATCCAATCCTGCACAAACGCTATAAAGCAGAGGCGATCAAAATCTACGCAAAAGCTATACAATACACGACGCCTTCATGGGTAAAAGACGGTTGGGAAAGTTTTTATGGCGATGAAAAAGCCTACGACAACATGCAGTTGGCCGCAACAGAATTGTATCGTTTGACGAATATTTCAAGCTACTTAAAACAAGCTAAGACCTTTGCTGACCAATCCAAAGAAGCTTATTGGTATTCGTGGGGTGATGGAAATCTACTTGCTCACAATCGCTTGTACCCATTCTATAACCATACAGGATCCTATGTGTTTGCAGATCTGCATCACTTTGAAACCTACGCCAACAAAACAGGAAACGTATGGAGATTACCCCATGAATATACATGGGCCAGTTTGTATTCACTTATGGGCGTTGCCAACAATGGCCTGCTCTTCGATCGCAACAAACAAAAACAAGACTACCGGCAAATGGGATACGATGTATTAGACTATACCTTAGGCCTGAATAACTGGGGCATTGCTATGGTCTGTTCGAAAGACATTCCCAATTCGGTCCGAAATGTATATTCTCAAATGTATACATTACAACCTCAACTATACCCTACAGGAGCTGTAGCAGAGGGGCCTGGAGATCGTGAAACTCATGAAGAGCTGAAACAATATTTTGAAATTCCGGAATCTAATCCCTACGAGAAATTCAATACAGAGAAAGTCGTTTTTTATGACATCAATACGAATTTTCAAACCATGGAAACGACCATTGTAGGTTTGTCGGATGCGCTGTTGCTATTTACCTTGATGTCTTCTGAAAAATAGTTTTAGTATCTAATATACTTTAAGAACCTTTTTGAGTTCCTGTTTTTTCCATTTATTCATAACAGATCGCAGCAATAAGTTTATTACTCTTTCCCTACCATTTGTAAATTATCTACTTCACTATCTATTATTTCCCTGTATGGGTTATTTTTATGACACATACATGACATGTATAAATCTTCAGTATTTCTATTGTGTTTTATGACGTCTTTTAAATATTCATTATGCCATTTACAAAACGTTATTTTTCTATACCTTCCTTTCTTATTATTTTCTCCTAATTCGCATGCAAATATCAAAACGATTGATTCGTCCCGTAAAAAAATTTCATTTACAGCAAGACATATTGTCGCTGCAATTTTAGGATCAAATTTTCTTTTCGTATTTGTATTAGGAATTACTTGAAATCCAAAAATAAAAGTGTTGGAATCTATTTCTGGACCAAATAAAGTTCCTTCAAATTCCACCAAATAAATCTGATATCGATAGTGAGAATCAGTACAAAAAGAATAACCCGTTTCTGTAGGTTCTAAAGTGTAAAAAATGTTATCCTCCAAACGTTATTCTAATATTAAATTTTAGACGGATTAACGAATTTTATACCTTTTATCTTTTTCACGTCTCCACCTTTAGTAAGAACATCGTGAACTTTCTTTTTATCTGATAAAATTTGTTTTGCTACTTTGACCCAAGCAGGAACTTCTTTGATTTGCTTTTCCATAATAATAGATTTTAAAATGAATCTTATTTTATAGATCTAATTTTTGACGTAAATTCTACCTTATTTTTATAGATGTTAGTAAGAATACATAACACATAATTACTTTATAATTAAGGAAATAATTCACAATTATATTTGATATAAACGTGAATTTCTAATTTTAGGTTAATAAATAACTATTTATTAGTTCTTTTTTTAATAAGTCTTTCTTTACCAATTTGCTTAATTGACTTTTAGCAAGTCTTATTGGATTTTTCAAAGATATTTTTTCTTAAAAAATAGGATAACCAATGAACAACAGGCAAATTAAGAGTGTTACTCATTTCGATAAAATCTCCATCTCCACCCGTCTGTTCCATTTACGAGATTCCTCTCGGCTATTATCTCCTATCGGAAATTCACCTCCATAGCCCACCGTTTCTATACGATCGGCAGCAATATTCTTACTCACCAAATAGGCTTTCACATTCAACACACGTTCTTCAGAAAGCTTCAGGTTAAGGGTTGAATCACCTTGATTATCGGTATGTCCAATAAAACGTACACGAACCTGCGTATCTCTTGACATCCAAGAGACCAATAAATCAAGTTCTTTCTTCGCAGCTTCTTTTAACACTGCTTTGGTTTGATCAAAGATCAAATGCTTCAGTGTGATGCGTTCATAACGATTAGTATCCTTAACAGGAGGTAAAGGTTCTTCCGCTACATGCATGGGACGCCATGGCTTAGGATGCAATACATACACTCCTTCAGTAATGGTATCGTTGAATTCAAATTCACCATAGGCGTTTAATGGCACTCTTGGGGTCGGCTCCTGGGGCTTAACATAATAACGATCTACCAAGGTCACGGTCTTCTTCGGAGGCTCATAACCTTCTGGCATCGTTTCTATGTAGGTAAATGAGATGTCATCCAAAGCCACATCATTACCACTCACCGAACGATTGGTATTCTCTATACAGATGTCAGCAAAACTCGCATGTCCTCCGGAATACCAGGTACCTGTAATCCGAACCCAACGAAAAAGGTGATAAAAATCCTTTTCCAAAGCGATCACTTCTGAACCTATGGTCACTTTCAATTCAGGATCGTTGCCTTTGACATCACCTTTTTCCATGGCAAAATTACTCTTGGGAGGTAACAATGCGTATACATTACAGAAATATGCCGAAAACTCGTAACGTGCATTCGGCTGCACTTTAACTTGGCCACACCAGATTTTTTTGCCTAGAGATCCATCTGCATTGGCCACCAAAAAATACCCTGTCCCCTTTGTATGATCCCCATATAAAGGATTGCTCAACTCTGGATTGTTTAAAGACGCATCACGTGTAATGGCATAAGAACCTGGAGATACGGATTCATCATAACGGTAATCGCTATGAAAGCCCGTATTTTTTTGAGAAAAATTTCCGTTAGAGACCAAGTTTACAGAAGCTGTCTGTTGCGCCTGTAAACTCATCGGATTCATCATGATCAACAGAAGACAAACACGACCTGCGAATGAGTAAAACTTGTTCAACAATGCTTATAAAAACGCTAGTGGATAATGAGTCTAGAACGAACATTCAACTTGTTTTCGTCAAATCTCCTCCCAGAATATATGTTAAATAATGCCCATGTAAGTTTAAACAAAAAGCTACCCTTTTGAGGTAGCCCTTGTTAAACCAACAACTATGAAATATTAACCTAAATACGGCTTCAACGCTTTGCTACGAGACGTGTGACGTAGTCTGCGGATTGCTTTTTCTTTAATTTGACGAACACGTTCACGTGTCAAATTGAATTTCTCACCGATCTCTTCCAGGGTCATGGAATGCTCTCCATTTAACCCAAAATAAAGCGATATAACGTCTGCCTCACGTTGTGTAAGGGTAGAAAGCGCTCTTTGTACTTCTCTGCGTAAAGAATCGTTCATAAGACCTGTATCGGGAGAACCTTCATTTTGGTTTTCCAATACATCCAATAAACTGTTTTCTTCGCCTTGTACAAAAGGTGCATCCATCGATACATGACGACCAGAAATTTTAAGGGTATCTACGACTTCAGCCGTAGTGACTTCCAACACTTCCGCCAATTCATCCGGAGATGGCTCACGTTCAAATTTTTGTTCTAATTCAGAAAAGGTTTTTGAAATCTTATTCAACGATCCCACCCTGTTTAAAGGTAACCTTACAATACGCGATTGTTCTGCCAAAGCCTGTAAAATGGATTGACGAATCCACCATACGGCATAAGAGATGAATTTAAATCCTCTGGTTTCATCAAAACGTTGTGCCGCTTTAATCAAACCCAAATTACCTTCATTGATCAAATCCCCTAAAGATAAACCTTGGTTTTGGTATTGTTTAGCTACTGATACGACGAACCTTAAGTTGGCTTTGGTCAACTTTTCCAGTGCCAACTGATCTCCTTCTCTAATCCTCTTGGCTAAATCTACCTCCTCATCTGGAGTTAACAAATCGACCTTCCCTATTTCCTGTAAGTACTTGTCTAGTGACTGACTTTCACGGTTGGTGATCTGTTTGCTAATTTTTAATTGTCTCATGAATGGAGTAAGCCTTAATGTTTATGTTAAACTCAATCTTATAACGAATAAATGCAACGATTAGTTGCTTTTGCCTTCCGACACTTCACTTTTCTCAGGTTTTGGCAATAAAACCTTTCTGGAAAGCTTGTATTTACCTGTCTTCTTGTCGATATCGATGAGTTTTACTTTAATTTCTTCTCCTACTTCAAGTACACCTTCCATAGAATCTAACCTTTCCCATTTCACTTCCGAAATGTGTAAAAGACCGTCTTTTCCAGGTAATATTTCAACGAAAGCGCCGTAAGCAGTCACTGCTTTTACTTTACCCTCATATACTTCACCAATTTCAGGAATAGCCACAATACCAGCGATTTGTTTCTTCGCGCTGTCTAAGCTTTCTTGATTTTTAGAGAAAATCCGAATGATCCCCATCTCGTCTTTTTCTTCGATGACGATGGTAGCACCCGATGTTTTTTGCATTTCCTGAATGATTTTACCGCCTGGTCCAATCACCGCACCAATCATTTCTTTTGGAATACGGATCATCTCTACACGTGGAGCATGTGCTTTCAACTCTGCACGAGGTGCAGCCAAGGTCTTTTTCATCTCATTTAAGATGTGAGCACGACCCTGATTGGCTTGCGCCAAGGCCTGAGAAAGTACATCGTAAGACAAACCATCCACTTTGATGTCCATCTGACACGCTGTAATCCCTTTTTCAGTACCTGTTACTTTAAAGTCCATATCGCCCAAGTGATCTTCATCACCTAAGATATCAGACAATACAGCCCATTTACCGCTAGTTGTATCTGTAATCAATCCCATCGCAATACCTGATACAGGACCCGAAATCGGTACCCCTGCATCCATTAAAGCCAAAGTACCTGCACAAACGGTAGCCATGGAAGAAGATCCATTTGATTCTAAGATATCAGAAACCACACGAATTGTATATGGATTCACATCGTCGGCAGGCAATACTTTTTTCAAAGCTCTGTAGGCCAGATTTCCATGTCCAACTTCTCTTCTGCCCGGTCCACGGTTAGGCTTTACTTCTCCGGTTGAGAAACCAGGGAAGTTATAGTGTAACATAAATTTATTGGTACCACTGAACATCGCACTGTCGATCAATTGTTCGTCCAGTTTGGTACCCAAGGTCGCCGTCGTCAATGATTGCGTTTCACCACGAGTGAAAATAGCTGAACCATGAGCTGAAGGCAGATAATCTACTTCAGACCAGATGGGTCTGATTTGATCCAATGCTCTTCCATCCAGTCTGCTGCGGGTATCTAACACCATATTACGTACCGCTGCTTTTTCGATGTCGTGGTAGTATTTTTTAATCAAACCAACGTTCTGGGTAGAATCCTCAGGCAAAGCAGCGATATAATCATCTACCAATTGACCGAAGTCTGTTTTACGTTCATTTTTATTTGGATTGCCTTTGCAAGCAACGGCATATACTTTATCGTAAAATAAATCCCAAAGTTTTTGCTTCAATTCAGGATCATTGGTTTCATGGGAATAAGCCCTCTTTTCTGTTTTACCGGCTGCAGCTTCTAACTCTTTCAACACCGAACATTGTTTTTTAATGGCATCATGAGCAATTTTCATCGCTTCCAACATCAAAGCCTCACTGACTTCGTTGGCTTCACCTTCTACCATGACAATGTTATCATAGCTTGCTGCTACCATCAAATCCAGTTCTGCACCTTCCATTTGTGAAGGAGAAGGATTAATGATGAAACTTCCATCCTTTCTCACGATTCTGACTTCAGAAAAAGGACCGTTAAACGGAATGTCTGAAACAGCCGTTGCCGCTGCTGCTGCAAGAGCTGCTAAAGCATCGGGATATACATCTTTATCCGCAGAAATCATGGTAATGGCTACTTGCGTATCCGCATGGTAATCTTCCGGGAACAACGGTCTCATCGCTCTGTCGACAAGACGAGAAATTAATATTTCGTAATCTGATAATCGTCCTTCTCTTTTCAAGAAACCACCAGGGACTTTACCTGCAGAAGCAAATTTTTCCTGGTAATCCACGGAAAGTGGTAAAAAATCTACACCTTCTTTGGCGGTCTTACTTGATACGATGGTAGCCAATAACATGGTATTACCCATTCTTACCACTGCCGAACCATCTGCTTGTTTTGCTAGTTTACCTGTTTCGATGGTGATCTCACGACCATCATCCAATAAAATTTTTTTTGTAATTACTTGAAGAGACATATCTTATTATCTTGTGTATCGCAACCTTATTAAACAACAAAAATCCCCTATTGAAGCAGGGGAAGAAAACCAAAGAGGGAACCCTTAGTAGATCCCCTCTTTGTACAATGTGTGTAAGTGAATTACCTTCTCAGGTTCAATTCGCTCACTATATTTCTGTACCTTACGATATCTGTTTTGATGAGGTAATCCAATAAGCTTCTACGCTTACCTACCAATTTCATCAAGCCCAATTGAGTAGAATAATCTTTAGGGTTTGCCTTGAGATGATCTGTTAAATGCGCTATTCTATGAGAGAATAAAGCAATTTGAGATTCCGGAGAACCAGTATCTTTATCTGATTTTTGGATACCGCTTTTCTTGAAAATCTCTTTTTTTGTTTCCGATGTCAAATACATGTTAATCAGCTATTTTTTTTCACTTTTCAGGGAGCAAAGATAAGAACAATTATTTAGTTTTCAAAAATAATTTCTTAAATGTGACCATTATTTTATCCCAGAAAACGAAGTAAATGTCCGAATCAAAGATTCTGGAATCGTTTTTAGCTTGTCTTAAGAAAAATAAGCCTACGGGCAACATGGCCAAATTCCCAAGCCACATCCCCCAAGCACTGTCTACAAGCCCTTCTCTGGTCCATTTTTCCCCAATCATAGAAAAAATATAGTATAAAATAAAGAAACAAATGCTGATCAGTACCGGAACACCCAAACCTCCTTTTTTGATGATGGCACCCAAAGGTGCTCCTATAAGAAACAAAATAAGGCAAGCCATGGCTTGAGTAGACTTCTGATACAAGGTAACTTTATATAAATTTTGTTCTTTTTGAACCTGTTCCAGGCGATCACCTTGTCCTTCCGTATAAGCTTTAATAGACCGGGCCGATTGAACCGTTTTTACCCATACCAAAGCTTTTTGATCGGGTTTCATGAGCTTTTCCAAGCTTACCTCTCCTTCTGCATAAGCAGGCTGTTTCGCATGTAGAGAATCTTCATTAAATACGTAGTAATAATAAGCCTTTGATAATTTTAATACTTGATTATTAATGGTATCACGATCTCTAGCTAAAGAATCGATCCCATCTAACAACTGGTCGGAATTTTTCATCAAACGATTTCCTGCAAACAATTCTTCTTTGGTCCTGTTTAAATCGAAAGAAGCCAAACTGAATACCATTTTACTCTTTTGGAATCGATTGCGAATAAACTCTTCCGGATTGAGCGGATTACTTCTTTCGGATTGATGTTCGTTATAACTCGCCCCATGAAACAACTCCAATATCAAATAGCGGTTATTCATGGCCATGTACATTTGGGCGGAATCGGCTAAAATAACGTCGGTATTGCCTCTACCCTTAGAATGATCGTAGATCATGATATTTTTCAAGATGTTACCGTCTTCCGATTTAGCCGAAATACGAATGCTATAACCTGGTAGGCCTTCATAAAAAACACCTTCCTTCAAATCTAGAGAGGGCTTCTTCTGACGAAGATCATACAATAAACTAAAGGCTTTCAATTGCGAATAAGGAATGACACGATCGTTAAACCAATACATAAAAGCACTTAAAAAAGTCGCAAATATGAATACGGGAAGCAATACCCTGATCAAAGATATGCCAGAACTTTTAATCACCGTCAATTCATTGAACTCTCCCAGTCCTCCGTAAGTAATTAAACTTGCCAATAACATGCCTAAAGGAAATGTGATGGGGAAAAAACTCAAACAGAAGTAAAACAGTAATTCCGCAATATCAAATGCCGTAAGCCCCTTTCCTACCAGTTCACTGAGGTAACCCAATATAAACTGAATCAAGAAAATAAACGTAATCACAGCCACCGTCATGACAAAGTTGGCAATGAATGTTTTGAAAATAAGAAAATCAATTTTTTTGATCATCTTCATGAAGCTGTTTTGAGGATGCTAAACTACACATTTAAATTGAAAATTATTCGCGGGAATTGGCCTTATTCTTCTCTTCAGTATCGAAACATTTATTCTATCGAACAGATCTTTAAACGAGCCAAGCGACGATCTTTGATGATGGCCAATACATAACAACCCGGAAGCACATCGGCAATGCTCAAAGAATGGGTATTGAAAACCTGTCCTTCCATCAAAGATTTTCCTGAAAGATCATATAACTGATAAAACACCTCATCTGCTTGTTCTGACCAAGAGATCTCAAGCCTTCCTGAAGTAATGATCATCCGATAAAAATCTTGTTCTTGATCTTCTTTTTCTATCCAACGGTAATTACCGCAATAGGAAACTCCCGATGCTTGCTCAACACAAGGTTTGAGTAAAAAGTTAGACACGATATTGTCGGGAAGAAAACAAGTATAATACTGATTCCCTTCGGAAAAACAAGTCAATTGAATCTGTTCTCCACCTTGATCAATCCACCAGGATACCCTTTCTGATTGGGACATCAACATGGCCAAGTTCAGGCATTGAGTACTGCTCCATTCATAACGCCACTCTGCTTCATGCAAGGCTAAAGTACTGAAGTCACACGCCACGAGAGGAAACTGAACTCTGACCGAAGGATTCACCCAGTTGGCAGGATCCGCAAGCTGCAATAAGAATTCCTGTTTATCATAAAAACCCTGCTTACAAACAAAATGTGCTTGCACATAATGATTCAATGCCAATGCCGTAACACCAGGTTGTAAGTCATGAGGCAAGTGTGAAGTTTGATTATCAATAGCACTGGTATTGATTTGCCAAGCCCCATTATAATCGCTCAACCCAAAAATAAAGTCGGGATGGGTCACAGATCCCTGAAATACCAGCAACTGATCTCCAGCCAATGCCAAACCAAAAAATCCATTCATTCCCTGTGTGACAAAACCAGGATCGTAAGGGTATACAATTTGGCTTCCTGCTTTGATCCCTCCGGTCGGAACAGTATAGGTAATTATCCCTTCTCCTTTTCTAAAACTCATCGTCTGATGATTCCAACCGGCATCGGTCACGTACAGCTGTAATCCTGATGGTAAGTCCACCAACGTAAGTAAAGAGAATTCATCCGGATCGGTAAAATTATACCCTACGATAACCACATCTCCCTGAGTTAACGATTGTGCCTTCACTGGTTGGTGCATGATCCATGAACATAACAAAAACAGGAGGCTCCTTTCAAAAAATGAAACCATAAAAATAAAAAATAAGAACAGGACTAAATTAGCCTTTTTGTGCTGTTAAAAAAAATTTGCGAGCCTTTCTTTTCAATTTTGCCCAATACCATTGCTGTGAAGGTTTCACGAAATTCGCATAATTCCATCGGCTAAGATCGGTCACGTTAAAACCATGAAAGCCAAAAGAACCTTTCCAGGTATCATAACTTTCTAAACGCCCTTCCATGCTGAACAAACGGGCAAGATGATAAGGCGCAAATTTAATTCCTTGATTGACTAAATGGTGAAAACGATCTCTAAAAAAAACCAAATCTTCCGGATGATAATTTTTGACCTCTTCGTCTTTGGCCATGATATCCATTAGCTTTTTACTTCTCAGGCTAAAACCTCCATTCCCTACATTGTTTCCCTCTTGAAACCACCACGAGGCTCCTACATAATCGTAGTTTAAAAACTCATCACTCCAAGCCAAGGGATTAAGAATAAAACCATCGTATTGCACCACCAACGCAAACTCCGTATCAATATGATGGGTTAATTCTTTCGTAATGAATTTACTGTATGCTTCTATCGAATCAAGTGCAGGAATAGGTTTCCAATACGGTGCATCTACAGGAATACTGCTTAACAATTTTACATCACCAAATTCAATGAAGGCTTGACAAAGCTCCATGCAAGCCAATAGGCGTTGAGGATCCACACCATCGACACCGATTAAGGTAACACGATCCAGCTTACGTTTTATTGGATGTTTACGCTTGTAAAAATAATAGTTAAACAACAAATTCAATGGGACCTGGTTGGTTTAAACAGTTCTATAACAAAGTTAGTGTATATCGACAAAGTTTTCTAACTTCGTATAATTATATTTAATATCAATGACTGTTAGCCAATTGAAGAAGAAAAAGATTCTTATCGAAGCCTCTAAACTATCTAAAGATAAAGATTCTAACGATGGGTGTAAAAGATATCTCATTGAAGTATTGAAAGGACTAAAACGACAAGAATCTCAATGGAAGGACAAGTGGGATATTGATTTGTATTTAGAAGGAAAAGTTTTTTCACTGAACGAAGTCGTGAATAGTCTTTCCACTCCACCACCAGCTCGTTCTTTGGCAGGAGGATCGCTCAGCAAAAATGGACTCTTGGCTTCCATTAAAAACAAAACAGCTCATCTGATTGAAAAAAGTCTTCCTCACAGCTCCTATAATAAGCTCATTCATCTTAAACACAGACAATATTACCTAAGAAAAAGAGCGGAAAACGAACTCAAAGATTACCTGAGACAAACCTATTTTAAATTCAAAAAAATGAATTTACGTCATGGTAATTACGATTTAATACACTTGCCCATTCCTGTACATTTTGTATTTCCCTACGGGTCGAACACCAAATTCGTCACCACAGTACATGATTTTACACACAAGAAATTTCCAGAATTTCATGTAGAAAGTAACATCTATTATACACAAAGAGGCATCGATTTTGCGCTCAGCAAAAATACCGCTTGGATTGCGATTTCTGAATCGACCAAAACGGATCTTATGTACTACTGTCATGTCAGGGAATCCCAAATACGTACTATTCTTGAGGCAGCAGACAATCAACTCTTTAAACCATACGAAGACGAAGACGACCTTCAACAGGTCTTAAAGAAATACAATATCCCGAACAAACCGTTCTTTCTTTCTCTCTCTACCTTAGAACCACGAAAGAATATTGCTAACGTCATCAAAGCCTTTAACCTATTGTTAGAGGAGAATCCCGACCTGGATGTTTACATGGTGATATCGGGTAAAATAGGATGGAAAATGGAAGGCTTATTGCATGGAATTGTAGAAAGAAATGCAGCACGTATCATTTTTACAGGATTTGTCGATGACAATGACTTGCCTAAACTCTATTCTAAGGCAAGAGCCCTCACCTATGTATCCTATTACGAGGGATTTGGACTTCCTCCTTTAGAAGCGATGTCCTGTGGTACTCCTGTGATCTATGGAAATAACAGTTCTCAAATAGAAATTGTAGGGGATGCCGGATTACCTGCTGATCCTGATTCAGTCACAGAAATTAAGGATCAATTAGTTAAACTCTACACCAACGAACAATTGTTCAAGGACATGAAACGTCGTGCCCTGGAAAGAGCTGGTCTGTTTTCGTGGGACAAATGTGCGGAAGAGACTATATCTTACTACGAATCCATTTTATCTTCTTAATTTCGGAAAGAATCTAAGAATCTATTTTTATTTTTCTAAAATAGGTATTAGTTTCGCACTCTCAATTCCGGTATTGGAACAGAAATTTGGCGAGGTAGCTCAGTTGGTTAGAGCGCAGGATTCATAACCCTGAGGTCACGGGTTCAACTCCCGTCTTCGCTACACTAAAAAAGGGTAAACAAAGAGATCTCTTTGTTTACCCTTTTTTCATTTTTTATGAAGCACTTACAGCATCGCAAAAACACCAAACCTACCTGTCGCAAAACCTTCTTTACGAGCTGAATAAAATTGATTTGTAGTATCGTACGTACACACATGGGCTTGGTAACTATGCTGAGGCAAAACACCTGACCTTTGTAATAATATAGCATTCGCTTTCCATAAGTCTACCCGATAATGCCCCCTTTCTTCTTGAATAACTTCTGTCAAATCTAAATTCCGAAAGGCTTGCACCACCTCTTGACCGACTTCAAAATTAGCTTGACTAATAGAAGGACCTATATAAGTTCTGATATGAGAAGGATTGCATCCATAAAGATCAATCATACGCTGAAGGGTTAAGGAACCAATCGATGCTACTGTACCTTTCCAACCAGCATGTGCAAGACCTAAGGCCCTCTTTACAGGATCAAACAGCAATACGGGAACACAATCGGCCGACAAAACACCTAAAAGCTGTCCTTTCACATTGGTAACCAAGGCATCCGTATCTTCTGGTACAGAAGAAAGACAACCTTTTCCAACTTCGTATATACTCACACCATGACATTGTTTCGGCACGGTCAGTGAAGAAGCTTCTGAAAAATAAGCCTTTAGCTGATGCCGATGAGCAGAAACATTCTTTTCTTCTCCAGTATGGAAACTTAAATTAAAATCCTCTTCGTCGAATGTATGTCTGGTCGTGATTGCATGCGGGATCTCCAAACCCGGATACCTGAACAAACGAAACTTCTGATCAAAAACTAAAGAAGAATTCATTTTAACTTTGTTGGAAAATGTGACCTCAGTTTCTCCAACTTAGGTTTAATCATGACTTGACAGTAAGGCTGAGCAGCATTCTGCTCATAATAGTTTTGATGGTAATTTTCTGCTGGATAATAATTGGCATAAGGACTTACCTGAGTCACTAGAGGCTTTGCATAAGCCTTCTCTGAGTTCAACAAGTGAATATACTTTTCAGCCTGTGTTTTCTGGTCTTGATTATGGTAAAATACAACAGAGCGGTATTGGGTCCCAACATCATTCCCCTGCCTGTTTAACGTGGTTGGGTCATGGGTATAAAAAAACACCTCCATTAACTCTACAAAAGAAATAACAGTTGGATCATAAACTACCTGTATCACTTCAGCATGTCCAGTTGTTCCACTGCACACTTCTTTATACGTAGGATGATTAACATGTCCACCAGCATAGCCCGATTCCACATGCTCTATCCCCTTTAATTCTTTATAGACAGCTTCTGTACACCAGAAACATCCTCCTCCAAACGTAGCTGTATCTTTCATTTGATTTTTTTGAATAGGATGATTATCGCTTGAATATATAAAACGCTGAGAGAGCAATACCCAAGTACCTATCATTAAAACAATACTCCAAAGTACCTTGTATCTGTTCATCTCAACAATCATAACAACTGTTAGTGACTCGTTGTACTATCCGATTTAACAGGAATCGAAACCTTTTGAGGTTTGGGTTTAATCACTTCTTCCCCATTCAAAACAGGTTCTTCATGTAATTCCTGATGAGCCAAAGTATCCGTACGGTAAGCATTTTTTATAGCCAATTGGTAATTTTGCTTATAGGTCTTATTAAGCGAATCTAATCCTATCAATTTGGAATAATAATACGTTGCCTTAGACCAATCTTTTCCTTTTAAAGCAGACTCTGCCACAAGCGTTAATAATTCTTTATCGCCAGGCCTGGCAGCCAATAACAGATTATACCATGATAATGCTTTTAAATGATCATTTGTTTTATACTTTAAATCACCCAGTAGTTTATAATACTCCGGATTATTATTACTGTATTTCAAAGCAATCAAATAAGCAGATTCTGCTGCACCATACAATTTTACTTTTTCAAAAAAACGTCCTTCTGCTTCATAAAATAAAGGCAATTGATGCGAAATTCGAATGCCGTTTAATACATAGGACATCGAAGAATCGTACATGGCCTTATTCATGTATATTTTAATAATCTCTTTGTATGCCGGTAAGTAATCGGCATCTTTTCTCACTGCAGACTGCAAGTAATTGAGAGAACGTACCGAATCTTTATCAATCAAATACTTTCTGGCCAACACAAAATCAGCATCTGCCTTAAAAGGAATCAACTGCACAGTTTTACTGATATAGGTGTTGTACTTTAAGGTATCTCTTAAATCAAGGTAAATATTAGATTGTAAAACCATTAAAGCCGGAATATCATCCAACAAAGACTCTGCTTTCAAGGCCGCTTCTTTGGCTAAAAGTAAATTACCACTGGCATAATTGATTTCTCCCTGCAAAAGGTAATAGTCTCCCTTCTCATCTTCTAATTCCACCGCTTTATTGATATCCAACAAGGCTTTGGGGAAATTATGATGACGATAATAAAACAAGGCACGCTTATAGTATAAAAAATCATTGGATGGATCGTCCTCAATAGACTCGTTCAGGATATTTAAACTCGCTTCACTTAAATTTTCTACAGAAGAAGCATCTGGAATAGACGTTTCATTATTCTTCGAACCGCATGCATTAAAAAAAACAGTCATCCAAAGAATCAAAAAGACAGTATGCTTCATAATATTAGAACTTAAATTGTGCAGAAACTTTAACCCCAAAATTTCTTACGTTGGGAGAATCGTTATACGTCAAACGATGAATAAAATCCACTCGAAATGCTTTAAAAATATTTTCTATCCCGTAACCTACTTCCGTATAAGGAAGGTCTCCAAATCGTTTCACCGAGCTGTTCAAACGAGAACTATAAGGTAAAATATCTACATTTTTTTGATCCAAAGACCCGTACAACATATTGGCCGTAACCAAAAATCGCCAATTCAATTTTTTAATCAAGGGAATCCGATTAAAAAATAAGCCTTCAAAATGATGCCTGTAATTCAATGCAACATAGGTATCACTCACAAACTCAAAATAATTCATCAAGTTGTAAGCAATGGTCGTGTAAAACGGAGACTGGTTTCCAATATGCACCTCCAACAAGGGATAAGGTAAAGGCGTAAAGACCTTACCTGCTGTAAACGAATAATTAGATCGTCCTAAAGCACCCAATCGAATCGATTGATCGATGAAGAGGTTGACCTTATGGTATTCAAAATCTCCTCCCAGTACACCTTTCATCCCATAAGTATATTGTAACAAAAAAATAGGCCAACTTTTCGTACCTAAACTGATGCGCTGATTATCATTCTGTAACAAAATTTCATCTTTCGTAAAACGCACGTCCATGATGACTTCTGTGGTTTTAAAATAATTTGACATGGAACTTGTGTCTCCACTGATCATATTCGGATAATACGAAAAAGGATAAGCGGCATTAAAATCCCAATTTCGCAGTTTGGCTTTCAAGGAAAAATCTTTTTTAATTTCAGTTTGAAAATACACTTGAGCAAAATCTTTATAATACGGCCCTATTAATGTTCCCCAATGGGTATACATTGAAAACAAAGGATTATTCCCTAACCGTTCCTGATTGACAGATACCAATTCCAAATCCCTTCGGTACTCCACTCCTGCTTGTGTCCAACGTTTCTTAGAAAAAATATAGGAGATACTCCCTCCATATTTAAATTTGGTATCCAAAGTACCATAGGCTCCATAACCTGAAACAACCCACTTGCGAGAAAAATCTATATTCGTTTTAAAACCTAAACGTACCCGATGACCTTCAACATTGTTGTATGAATACAGAAACAAATAAGGGCCAATATCTACAAAACCTAATTTCTTATAGCCATTAATCGCAATGTTTGCAATCTCAATATAAGACTTTACCAAAGGCACATTTTTGATGGAATCGATCATGCTGTACATGTTCTTTTCAGCATCGGTAATAGAATCGTGCCTTTTATCCACCCAATAATCGGCCGATTGCACCATGGCATCTTCTTTGACTTCTATCAACTGATCATAGAATTTATCCTCTTTAGGTTCTCCTATGGTAAATGCTTTATTAGAGGAATAAAATTTAGCCAATAAGCCTGGCGTATTTTTAGAAAGTTCTTCTATATCCAATAAAGCCCTTGTTTTTACAGGCATCCAAACACTATCCTGAACCATGTCAGATTCTTGTTGAATCTTTATTTTTTCAATGAAGTTGATGTTCGCTTCTTTACCTATTTTAACATCGATCTGTTTCAAGGCAAAAGTTGAATCATGAATCCACATGACACCAGTAAAAGCAAGGTCTTTAGGTTGCTTAGGCTTAAACGAGATCTTATAACACCACTTTGAGCCCAAATACATGCTGTCTTCTAATTCATATTCATAGAAGGTTTGCCAACTATCGGCAATCGGTGATAAAATATCTTTTTGCACTACATAAACCCAATTTTTATAAAAATTATAGTTTTGAAATGAAGTACCCACGAGTTGAGAAACTAAACTACCGTCTTCTATCCCCACTCCGGTTACTTTTACACCTTGAATAATTTCTTTGGTTTTTTCTGGTTTACTTTTATGATAAAAATTAGAAATCGATTCTGAAATAAACATAGGAATAACCGGATTGCCATCTTCCCCAGCAACGGCTTTAGCACTATCGTATACCGCAGCAATCTGCTTATAGACTTTTCGTTTTTTTAGCTTTTCCGAAATGTTATCGACACTGACTTCTAATCTACTGTAGGCTTCGTACTCATAAGCATCTACCCTACGGATATCATTGCGTTTTTTATTGATGATGACTTTACGCATGATGGCAAAAGCCGGATTTTCCGTAGGACGAACCACGATTTCTTCTATCGTTGCCAATTCTGGTTGCAGTTGAAAATTCATGACCGCTTCAGCAACACCCTTTGGAATAGCCTTAGTGCGCATCCCATACCCCATATTGAACACCTTCAGTGAATCATAATTTCCATTCAAGGTAAGCGTGTAAAAACCATCAAAATCAGTACTTGCTCCAATATCCGTATTCGGAATATAAACACTTACAAACGGCATGGCCTCGCCTGTTTCAGCATCTGTGATCTTTCCTTTTATTTTAATAGACTGCGCCATACCTAAAACAGGTATAAGCACCAGCATTAAAATCCATTGTATATTTTCCCTTAACCTCATGCAACAGCCGATATGCTTAAGCCTTTTTCGTTTTATAATAATCTTCGATAATATAGTCTGATTTTCTCAAACTTTTACTCAACCACTCTAACCTCAGTTCATTTTTATCTTCTTCCGTCAATGGCCAAACGGTTGTTTCCCTGACCAAACGTTCATATAAGGTTTTCATGATCATGGCAGCAGATACTGATATATTGAGGCTTTCTGTAAATCCGTACATTGGAATATAAAGGTGATCGTCGGCTTCTTTCATCACAAAATCGGAAAGCCCTTCTTTCTCATTTCCCAAAAATATAGCCAAAGGTTGATCCAGTGAAATGGTTTCAGGCGTGCATTGTTTATCGTGTGGAGACGTTGCCACAATACGATATCCTTTGCTTCGAAGTTCTTGGATACACGTTGATGATGCATTTTGCTCTGGCGTAGAGGCAAATCGTTTCACACTCACCCACTTACTAGCGCCCATAGTTACACGCGGATTGATGTGGTACTTATTCTTATTTTCTAAAAAATATACATTCTGTACACCAAAACAATCGCAAGACCTGACCACAGCACTGGCATTTTGAGACTGGTAAATGTCTTCAATCACTACAGTTAAATACTTTGTCCGCTTGGATAATACATCCTCAATGATTCCTAATTTAGAAGGTGTAAAAAAAGAAGAAAGGTATAAAATTAAAGATTTATCCAAAGGCTCAAACCGTTAAGCGAAGGACTAAAAATACAAAAAACTAAAATAAAAAGCAGGGTTGTGAATAAGTCTAATCTCCTGGTCTAATGGTCAACAACCTGATCAATTCTATGAATTCCTTCCCTGTGTTCTTCTCGCAACCTCTGATGACCAATTCATCGTACTTTGTTTCCGTTTTCACCTTAATCTCCATCGAAGTCCAGGGAGTTTCCTTTCCAGTAATAAAAATAATATCGTTGTAATCGATTTGTTCTTGCAGGGTATTTTTATGCTTATTGACACCAATGTAATAAATCCGTTTGTCCGTGGCAGCAATAACACCTAACGTGTTCCTGATGGCACCTTCCATCAGGTATAAAATGGTTTCGTCGGGTTTGAGGCTGTTGATAAAGTTATCATAAGCCACGGCAGCATGTTCGGGTGAATACCCCAACTGATTTAATCGTTCTGTAAAACTTAGCCTCATAGTACACCCGTTTACCTTTCTGTAGGTATACGTATGAAGACGTCCTTGAGGTTACATCTTTCCCCTAATTATACATCAAAAAGTGTAGGCCCCTCTTGCCCTCCTTTACCTGATGTTTTCTTGGTGGTTTCCAATGTATTAACTGCAATTATTTTATTCGTAGAGAACTTGTTCCCAATGGCTTTCCAGCCCTTCAATTCTACAAATTGTTCCATGTCTACATTAAGGGTTGGAGAAGAAACGTATTTACCCTTGGCAAAGTCCACTTTTAACCTTGGCTTGGCAGCGGAAGTAATATAAACCAATTCTGATTTTTCATGCTCTCCAACAAAGTTGAATTTTTTACCCATCGAAGAGGTTTCGATCGCAAAACGCTTGATGAAGTAAGCTTTATTTTTCCCTTCGAAATAGAGTACAGAATAAATCTTTTCAGGGTCAAATTTCGTGATGAGTACCACTTCTGAACCCTCATAACGATTCGTCAATTCGCAGTTGGTAATCTCATAATTTCCATCCTTATAAAATGCAATAATCTGATCTTCTGAAGAAAACTCCCCTAAGTTTAAACCTTTACTTTGATTGTTTAAACGGGCTGTTTCCGGATCAAACCAAATATGAATACCACCTAAGGTAGAAACTCCTGCTGACTTTAAACTGATTTTCTTAACCGGATATTTGGTTAAAATATTCCCTTGGGAGGTACGTCCTTTGATTTCAATTTCTGCGAAATCAAAATCGAAGACTTTGATTTTGGCTTTACAAGAAGGACTCAAGGTCACTGCTATTTTCTCGGCTTCGCCGTTTGGATTAGCGGTAAAGTACAAGACTTTAGACCCTTTTTCTCCTTTCGTTAAGTCGTATTCTTTATCACGCGTAATGCCCAATACTTGGAAACGCTTAATCATGGAAGCACCTGTTGTACCATCGAGGTAAACCATATTGTATACCATACGTTCATCGCCTTTACGGAAGATCCCCACGTACAAAATGTCTTTTCCTACAAAGACTTTCTCTCCTATTTTTTTAACGACAAAATTCCCATCTTTTCTAAACACGATTACATCATCGATGTCAGAACAATCTTCCACATACTCATCTTTCTTCAACCCGTAACCAATAAAACCATCTACCCTGTTCACGTAAAGTTTCTGATTATTGGCAGCCACGACCGAAGCATTAATGACATCGAATGCCTTGATCTCAGTTTTGCGCTCTCTGCCTTTACCGTACTTCTTCAATAAAGTACTGAAGTAGTTGATCGCAAATTCGTTGAGATGGGCCAAGTCGTGCAAGGTTTGTTTCAACTCTTCTTGGATAGCCTTCATCAGTTCATCGGCTTTGAAAGAGTCGAACTTAGAAATACGTTTGATCCGTATTTCGGTCAACTTCACAATATCCTCTTCTGTAATTTCTCTGTAAAACTGTTTTTTATAAGGCGTTAAACCCTTGTCGATGGTTTTTATGACCGCCTCCCAAGTTTCACACTCCTCTATTTTACGGTAAATGCGGTTTTCTATGAAAATCTTCTCTAAAGAGGCAAAAAGGGCCTTTTCAAGCAATTGATTTTTGCGAATCTCTAATTCCTGACGCAGTAACTCTTTGGTTTTATCCGTCGAAATACGAAGCATTTCGTTGACACTCAAAAACTCAGGTCTATTGTCTACAATGACACAAGCATTGGGTGATATACTGACCTCACAATCGGTAAACGCATAAAGTGCATCGATGGTAATATCAGGATCAGTACCTGGTACTAACTGAATCTGAATCTCTAAATCTTTGGCCGTATTGTCTACTACTTTTTTGATTTTAATCTTCCCATTATCGTTGGCCTTGATGATGGAATCAATGATACTATTGGTGGTTGTAGAAAAAGGTATTTCCTTAACAACCAATGTCTTCTTATCCAACTCTTCAATTCTTGATCGAACCCTTATTTTCCCTCCTTTTTGCCCCTCATTGTAATTAGAAGCATCCATAATTCCACCGGTCAGGAAGTCTGGATAAAGGTCAAATTTCTTATTTTTCAGGTGAGCAATAGAAGCTTCTATGAGTTCACAAAAATTGTGAGGGAGTACTTTCGTCGATAAACCAACAGCAATCCCTTCTACGCCCTGAGCCAATAATAAAGGGAACTTTACAGGTAAAGTAACCGGTTCTTTCTTTCTTCCATCATAAGAAGCCTGCCATTCTGTGGTTTCGGCATTGAATACCACATCACCTGCAAACTTCGACAGACGTACTTCAATGTATCGAGGAGCCGCTGCACCATCGCCGGTACGCACATCTCCCCAATTTCCCTGCATGTCGAACAAGAGCTCCTTTTGTCCCAAATTGACAATGGCATCACCAATAGAAGCATCACCGTGCGGATGGTACTGCATGGTAGAACCGATGACGTTAGCCACTTTATTAAAACGGCCATCGTCCATCACTTCCATGGCATGAAGGATACGTCGTTGAACAGGTTTTAAACCGTCGTCGATGTTAGGAACGGCCCGTTCAAGAATAACGTAAGAGGCATAGTCTAAAAACCAATTTTCGTATAAACCCGATACCGGGACAATGTCATGAATATTATCGTTGGTGCTTTCTGTTGTGTCAGAAGAACTCATAGATCCATTTTCTTTAATTACTCAAATGCTTTACCTTTGGATTCTCCGAAATTAATAAAAAAGGACTTACAATGAGGGATTGTGGAAAAATTAGAGGTTTAAATATGCGTTTAGGACTTTTATCGGTGGTTTTAGGCATGGGGCTCGCCTCTTGTTCCTCCTCCGTAACGGTAGAAGGTTTTGATGCAATGCTTTGGAAAACAGACACCAGTGCTTGTTCAAACCAACGGATTGCACTGGTAGATCAGCTTGTGAACAACAAAAAAGCGATCCTTTCTTATAAAGACGAAAAAATCATGGATTATTTGGGAAAACCCGACAATACCATTTTTTTCGCAAGGGGTAAGAAAACCCTCATTTACTATTTCACCCCTTCTAAAAATTGTCCGGCATCGGTAAGCATTGGAAGTGACCCCAAAAGTTTACGCATCGACATCAATGCCTTGGGACGAGCGGAATTGGTATATGTGTTGAATCAATAAAAATAGACAGACCATTCCATTACATAAAAAAGGCTTCTTTCGGTATTCGAAAGAAGCCTTTTTTTATGTGGATTATAAAGAACTAGTCTTCTTTTCCGCCAAACAAATAGGTAAGGCCTATTGTAACAGCAGAAGCTCTGGTTACATTATCTTTTCTGAACTCTTCAGCTGGAGAATCTCTGTCTTCTGCATGTGGATTGATGTTCGAAAAACCATAGTTATAAGATACTTGTAGAATTAACCCTTTCCAGTTGTATCCTATACCAGCATTCATAGAAACATTCAAGTAATTGAAGTAAGCCTCATCTGCAGCACCTCCGTTAGCAGGCTCATCTTCACCCTTCACTTTAAAATCACCAGCCGGAGTTTTAATTTTTCCTCCAAACAAATAACCTACTGACGGACCAGCAGAAATTTCAATTTTACCCGGTCCTACAGGAATCCCCCCCACTACGTTGAACGGTACTTCTGCATAAGAAAGACGAGCAGTAGTTGTTCCCCCCCAAGTTGAAAACTTAGCTCCTCTTTGTACATACAAAACTTCTGGTCTAAGGGAAATTACATCTCCTAACCGAGCATTAAAAACAACACCCACTTGAGGTGTTAAAACAGGAGTAAAATCTGTTGTCCCAAATGTAGATTTTACATCTCTAAAATTAGAAATCGACAAACCCACTTTAGGTCCAATAATTCCTTGAGCAAAAGATGCTGAAGAAACGGCGATTAAAGCAATGGTGAATAGTTTTTTCATTATTGATCAGTTTAAAGTAACAAAAATATCGACACTAATATATGCACGCATTTCAGCTTTTACAACTATTTCCCCTTTAAAACGAGCTGAAGAAACAGATAAATTAAGCTAAACGGGCAGGATCTGGGCGTATACCCTTTTCTGTCAATAAAAGTCCTGCACTACTATACAAAGGATCGTGCTCAAAAAACAGCGTCCAATCTTCTGCCAAGGCCTGTTTAAGAAAACGCTCTTTTTCGTCCATGGCCAACAAAGGACGAACATCGTAAGAAGCCACATAGGCTAAAGGAATATGTGCTGCGGATGGAATCAAATCTGCGGCATAAGCCAAGGTACGGTCTTTTTCTTTGATGAGTGGAATAAGTTGTTTTTCTGTATGTCCATCGGCTAAGAAAAAGTCGATGAAAGGAAAAGGACTCTCCTGTTCATGGATAAAATTCAACTGCCCCGATGTCCTTAAAGGTTCCAGGTTCTCTTTTAAAAAACTCGCTTTCTCTCTGGGATTCGGTGCAATAGTAGCCCAGTCCCACTGACCTTGATGTACCCAATAACGAGCATGAGGAAAAGTAGGAACAATGACATCGCTTCCATTCGTCTGAAATTGAGTAGCCCCCCCAACATGATCCAAATGCAAATGGGTAAGGATGACATCGGTGACATCGTTCTCACTAAAACCAGCTTTCCGAATAGACTTGACTAATGTATCATCACCATGCAGGTGATAATGTTTTAAAAATGTGGGATCTTGTTTATTACCAATACCTGTATCAACGAGCACAAGTCGATTTCCTTCTTCAATCAACAAACACCTCATCGCCCATGTACAGAGGTTATTGGCATCCGGAGGGTTGAGTTTTTTCCAAATAGACTGTGGAACTACTCCAAACATAGCTCCACCGTCTAACTTGAAATATCCTGTATCAATAGGATAGCATTTCATGTTTATACTTCTTCTACCACAACACCCATGGCAGAGAATTTATCGATACGTTCTACAATACGCTGTTCTGCGTCTTTCTTCTTCAAAGCAGCCGTTTCATCCAAAATGACTTTCTTCAGTTTTTTATACATCGATTCGCGATCGGCATGTGCCCCACCCAACGGTTCCTTGATGATGCCATCGATCAATTTGAACTTCAGCATATCTTCAGCGGTTAACTTCAATGCCTCGGCTGCTCTTTCTTTATGTTCCCATGTACGCCAAAGGATAGACGAACAAGATTCCGGAGAAATAACGGAGTACCATGTATTTTCCAACATCAATACTTTATCACCAATGGCAATACCTAAAGCTCCACCAGAAGCACCTTCACCAATGATGATACAGATGACAGGCACTTTCAACATAAACATTTCCCGGATGTTGCGCGCGATGGCTTCGGCTTGACCTCTTTCTTCTGCTTCTAAACCAGGAAATGCACCTGGTGTATCGATCAATGTAATGATGGGTTTGTTAAACTTTTCAGCCAGCTTCATCAAACGTAAAGCCTTGCGGTATCCGTCCGGATTAGCCATACCAAAATTTCGCAATTGCCTCATTTTGGTATTTTTCCCTTTCTGATGTCCGATGACCATGAACGATTGGCTTCCTATTTCGGCAAAACCACCGACAATGGCCATGTCGTCTTTTACAAAACGATCGCCATGCAATTCAATGAATTGATCACAGATGTTTTCAATATAATCCAAGGTATAAGGACGATCAGGATGTCTTGATAATTGAACCCTTTGCCAACGCGTAAGGTTGGAATAAATATCTTTCTTCAATGTTTTTATTTTTTCTTCCAAAGACTTTACCTCTTGGTCCACATTCACATCAGAGTCTTCGGCTATCTTCTTCATTTCGGCCAACTTGCCTTCCAGGTCTTGAATTGGTTTTTCGAAGTCTAAATACATATCTCTACTGGCTGTTTATTAAGTCAGCAATTTAGTAATTATTGAATGTATTTACATCATTTCACTAAAATGTGGAAAAAACTGAATTAAATTAAGTTTTAGCACTTGCTTCGTATGCATAAAGAGCTTACTTTTGCCTACCAATTCGAAAGGGATGTGGTAGTGCAGTTGGTGAGAATATCCCGTCTTCAACGGGAAGGTCACTGATTCAGAGTTTAAAATATTGGAGTGGTAGTGCAGTTGGTTAGAATGTCCCGTCTTCAACGGGAAGGTCGCTGACTCAGAGTTTAAAAATATTGAAGTGGTAGTGCAGTTGGTGAGAATATCCCGTCTTCAACGGGAAGGTCACTGACTCAGAGTTTAAAAATATTGAAGTGGTAGTTCAGTTGGTGAGAATATCCCGTCTTCAACGGGAAGGTCACTGATTCAGGGTTTAAAAATATTGGAGTGGTAGTTCAGTTGGTTAGAATGCCTGCCTGTCACGCAGGAGGTCGCGGGTTCGAGTCCCGTCCATTCCGCAAGAAGCCTTAGACGAAAGTTTAAGGCTTTTTTGTTTTAGTGCTAATGGTGGTTTCACTTCTACATCATATTCCCCTCGACCAATTTTTATAGCACCTTCTTCCGTATCGTTATAGCGCTGCGGATCAGGATCAATATACATAAATTGATTTTCATGAATAATATACTTAACATCTGTTTTATGCCTTCCTCCTATAAAAAACGAAAATTGCGGGCCGATAAATAGATTCAATTTGCCACTACCCGCTTGAGGCGTATAATTAAAAAACAAGGGAATACTCAAGTAACGAAGCTTATATATTTCATCAAAATAAGCATTATAGATTGTAGCTTCAAAAATACTTCTCGTATAAGCATACTTATTTGTTCCTACTATTTGTTCATATGATAAACCCGTATGGAGATGAAATGCATTTTTAATTCCAATATCGACTAAAAAAGGCAAAAAGAAATGTTCTAATCATGTACTTCATAAACTTACCAGATGGTTGAAAATATTAAGTAAAATAAGCTCTTGGTCCTTGAAATAACAAACCATTGGAATTCCTATGCTAAACTAATTTTCTGACATCCACTTTTATCCTACTCCCGCAACAAACTATCTGAAAATCTTGTTACCTTTAATTCTACAGAATCAGTATACTTTAAAACATACTCTTATGGAATGGATCTATAGCCCTTGGCCCTGGTACATTGCCGGTCCTTTGATCGGCCTGACGGTACCTGCTTTATACCTGGCAGGTAATAAATCGTTTGGAATTTCCTCCACACTCAGACACCTTTGCGCTGCCTGCATCCCCAACAAAGTTCCTTTCTTTCAATACGACTGGAAAAAGGAACGTTGGAACCTGGTATTTGTATTAGGCATTACATTGGGTGCTTTCATAGCAGCCACGTGGTTAAGGTCTTCTTCCGCCGAACTTGAACTTCATCCCTTACTTAAAACAGAACTCTCTACGGCCTATGGGATCCATAGTTTTTCCAATTTACTCCCTACGGAAGTATTCGGCATACAACACCTCTCCGAACTGCGTACCTGGCTGTTTAGTTTAATAGGTGGTTTGTTTGTAGGTTTTGGAACACGCTATGCCGGAGGATGCACTTCAGGACATTCCATTACAGGATTAGCCACCCTTCAGCTTACCTCCTTGATCGCCACCATTTGCTTTATGATTGGAGGAGTACTCTCTTCTTGGTTTATTGTTCCATTTCTATTGTCCCTATAACACCATGGAAAATAAAAACTCCAAAGCCGTAGAATGTAAAAATGAATCCAGTATTCAAGAAACTCCGGTGTCGCTCTTGAAATACTTAATCATTGGCATGTTGTTCGGTATTGTCTTTGTAAAAGCTGAAATCGTAAGCTGGTACAGAATATATGAGATGTTCCATTTCCAATCCTTCCACATGTATGGTGTCATCGGTTCTGCCGTATTGATAGGCTTGATCTCGATGCAATTGATTAAGAAGTTTAACATCAAAACCTTAGATGGCGAAGAAGTCATCGTTACACCTAAAAAATACAGCAAAGGGGTGATCATCGGAGGACTCCTGTTCGGTATCGGTTGGGCCATTACAGGCGCTTGCCCAGGTCCTATCTATGCTCAAATTGGAGCAGGCTATCTCGTCAGCATTCTAACACTACTCGGTGCTTTAATAGGAACCTACGTGTACGGACTCCTGATCGATAAACTACCTCATTAAGTTTAAACATATCTTTTCATTAAACATTCCTTCTCTCTGCAAACAAAAGGTCGGAATCGGGGTTCTATCCCTATCTTGTTGTTTGATTCAGAAGCATGAAGGATTTTGATACCATTATAATTGGCTCTGGAGCTGGCGGTTTATCCGCTGCTTTGTGCCTTGCCAGAGCCGGACAGAAAGTGGCTGTATTTGAACAACATTATGTTCCCGGTGGCTGGTGCCACAGTTTTTACCTCAACGGTCATCGTTTCAGTCCTGGAGTGCACTACCTTGGTTTACTCGATAAAGGAGCTTCTACCTGTCTGCTCTACGAAGGCCTGGGCATTGCCAACGATTTGGTGTTTTTCCGAATGAATCCCAAGGCCTACGAACATTGTTGGATCGGTGATGAACGCATTGACATGCCAGCCGGTTTAGAACAATTGAGTGAAAGTTTATCGGTTCGTTTCCCTGCGGAACGAAAACGCATTCATAAATACCTGAAAACCGTACGTGCCGTCAGTCGGCAATTACAGCTTATCCCTACCATGAAAGGATTTTGGGATCATGTTACTATTCCTTTCAGAACCGCTCAATTGGGAAAATATGGTTTATTCAGTTTAAAAAGGGTCATCGATTGGCACATCAAAGATCCTCTGTTGAAAAACGTCTTGAATGTGCAGTGTGGAGACCATGGACTCCCACCCGGTAAAGCGAGTTTCCCTCTACATTGCGCCGTCATGGATCACTACTTCGATGGAGGTTTTTATCCTATGGGAGGTGGCGGTGCCATTGTTAAAGCCATGACCTCATCAATCAAAAAGTACGGAGGGGAAATTAGAACAGGTCAAGGAGTGAAACGTATTCTCTTAGAAGGGCCTGTAGGTAAACAAAAAGCGGTAGGGATAGAACTTCATAGTGGAGAAACCTTCCATGCTACCAACATCATCTCTAACGCCGATCCTGCGAAAACCTACCTCGATATGGTAGGAGCTGAAAACCTCAGTCAAACCTTGCAGAAAAGACTTTTAAACACCCGTTATTCCGTTACCTCTTTGATTTTATTTGTAACCGTAGAAATGGATGTGAAAGCTGCAGGTTTTGATTCCGGTAACATCTGGATGTTACGAAACCAAGATCTGGACCAGCTTTTTGAAGACATGTCGGTGAAAGACATCATCAGCGAAGACGAATTCCCTGCCCTTTTCATCAGCTGTACCACCTTAAAAGATCCCGTAAGTTTCAACGGCAAGTACCACAACTTTGAAGTGGTTACTTTTCTGGACTATACATTCTTCGAACAACATGAGAACAAAGACATACGTTCTGCACTCTACTTAAAACACAAAGAGCGACTCACTGAAAAACTGCTTAAAGGTTTAGAGAAAGCACTTCCTGGTGTAAGAGAACATATTGTACAAATGGAATTGGGCACTCCCATGACCAACGAATTTTACGTGAATTCAACACGAGGAAATGTATACGGGACAGAAAAAAGCTTTCAACAAACAGGGCCTTTTTCATACCAAAAACAATCGGAAATCGAAAACTTATACCTTTGCGGAGCGAGTATTTTATCGCATGGTGTGGCAGGAGCAAGCAGTTCTGGGGTAACCACTGCTGCCGCTGTACTCCAATGCAGACCAGAAACCTTGTTAGTTCCGGAAAAAGGTCAAGCTGTTCGAATTTACGATGCAGAAGACGAATCAGAATGGCCACAATGGATACATCAAAAACGCGCAGACAAAATACGAGGCTTTAAATCAATTATCCTCTAAATGAAAGAGCCGTTTTCTCTTCACAAAAAAAGAAAACGGCTCTTTAATCTACTTATATAAAAATCTACTTCACAGAAACTACCTTGAACTCTACTCTTCTCGATTTCTGACCACCATCTTTTTCGTCTTGGTTCAAGACATTCAATTGCTCTTCTCTGGTGAGATGTTTCAATCGTTTAGCATCTATGCCTTTCGATAGAAGGTATTGAGTAACCACTTGCTCACGTTCAGATGCAATTTTAAAGTTTTCATCCTGACTACCAATGTAATCGGCATGAGCTTCTAACTGAAGAACACAAGCCGGGAAATGCTCTAAATAGCCTACCAATTCATCTAAACGGGTCTTAGAGTAATCTGTAATGGTTTTCGATTGCCCAAAAGAGAAATGTACCTTATAGAACAAATAAGCTCCTGCTTCCGGTGTCTTATCGGCTTGTTGTTTCAAGTATACGGCTTTAAAATCGTCCAACAATACATTGTAACGTTGTGTACCTGGACGAATTAAGAACGTATCCTTGATTTCCGTATAATCTTGCTGGGTAGCATCTCCCAAATTCAAAATCAAGTATTCTGTTCTTCTGTTCAATTGATGACTTTCTTCTGTATTAGACGTATCAATGGGTTGCGTTTCACCATAACCTCTGGCAAAAATACGTTTTGAATCAAAACCTTTATCAATCAGGTATTGAACCACCGATACCGAACGAGCTTCCGAAAGTACTTGATTGTACTCATGACTCGATCTGTTGTCGGTATGTCCAGATATCTGTACCATGATGTTCTTTTGCTTGGAGATCTTTTTATACAAACGATCCAATTCGGTTTTAGACTGTTTTCTCAAATCTGCTTTGTCGATATCGAAGAATACATTCTTCAAAATTTCCTTCTCTCCTGCACGGAAAGGACGTAAATAAACATCTTTACGGTATTCCGAAAACTTGGCTAAATTGGGAATATCGATGTTTTCAGAATGGAATAAATAACCTGCTAAATCGATTTCAATACCGTAATTCTTACCCGATGGCAAAGCAATGGAGAACTTACCAGCATACGATTCAGACTTATACACCGCCACCACTTGATCCGTTTCGTTATCCGTTACAATGACCTCTGCAGCCAGTGGCTTTTTCGTATCGGCATCGTATACATGACCAATCATTAAAGCCAAAGAGTGTTTTTCATTGACATTGGTAGCCATGTAAAGATCTTTCCCTCCATAACTATTTTCCCGTACAGAAGAGAAATAAGCTCGTGTTCCGTCTGCGGAAAAAACAATGTAAATGTCATCATCAGAAGTATTGTAAGGAAAACCTATGTTTTCGGGAGTAGACCAGGTATTGTTAGCAGGTTCGTAAGTCGTTTTGAAAATATCAAAACCGCCTACCGAATTTAATCCATCGGAACTGAAATACAAGGTTTTACCATCAGGATGCAAATAAGGACCATCTTCTTCAAACTCAGAGTTAATGGATTCAGGAAGCAGTTGCGGAGCAGACCAAACACCAGAAGTATCTTTGCGGGTAATGTATAAATTACGGTCATGCACCTTATCCGTTGGTGAGGTATACCGATTGGAAGAAAAGACAAATGTCTTATTATCAGATGATATCGAAGCACTTGGCTCCCAATAAGGCGTATTGATCTCCTTATGAAAATCCACCTTCACAGGTGCTGTCCATGTCGTATCCTTTAAATCACTGTAGTAAATATTGCCATCTTTCACATCAACGATACGATTCACCTCTGATTTGTAGATGAAAAGCCTCTTCCCATCGGAAGATAAACATACAGTAGCATCATGGTTAGCCGTATTTACCGGAGCGCCTATATTTTTAGGATTAGTCCATCCACTTCCTGAACGTGTGGTCATGTATACATCTTCATACCAAAGATCATCTTCTTTGTCCTTTCCTCCTCCCAATGTACTTGCTCTTCTGGAAGTGAAAAGCATTTCAGACTCATCAAGAGAAATAACGGGCATGTATTCATTAAATTCCGTATTGACCACAGGGCCTAAATTTTCAATTTGAACCTGGATCGGCTTTTTCATCAACTCAATCCCTACCCGGCATCGGGCAATTTCAGCATCAATTTCCGTAAGGGTATGAGGGTATTTTTTAAGCTCTTTGTTGCTCTCTACTTTTTGACGGTACAACATATAATGGGTAATGGCCTCTTCAAAGTGATGGCCCATGTGAAAAGAGCGAGCCAGGTAATACTCAAATTCATAATCACCTGACCTAGAATCATCTGACGATGCATTCTTGAAGTAAACCAAAGCCTTATCGGTATCCCCTAATTTGAAATAACACACCCCTAAATAGAAGTTGAAGTGATCATTTTCAGGATGCTCTTTCACCAATTGTTCATAATAGGTTTTCGCCTGCTTATAATCTTCTATTCTGAAGTATTCCTTGGCTAAATGAATGGCCTTTTTATCCTGTAACTTACTCTGAGCAAACAAATTAAGAGAAACAAGAAGCATTATAAAGCTTCCTAATACTTTTGTTGTCATAAAAATCAAAAACGTTTAAAACTATCTCAAATAAAGCACGAATCTAGCGTTTTTTAAAAACAACACAATAAGGGCTAACATCATTTTTCCCACAGTACCATATTTATCCTATTTACATATGTAATTACATTTGTAAACAATATTACTAATATATTTATAATCAAATATTTAACTATTTACATTTATAGTTACATATGTTAACTGTATTTTATTTACATTTGTATTCATGGAACACTTATTAGCAGAACGGGTAAAGGAAATTATGGAGGATCAGGAGTACTCTCCTTCTGGTTTTGCCGACACGATTGACGTACCTCGGCCAATCATTTCTCATATCCTATCGGGACGAAACAAGCCAAGTCTCGACGTCATTCAAAAAATACTCATGCGCTTCCCAGAGTTAAATCCTTGGTGGCTATTAACCGGAAAAGGTAAAATGAAACAACTTAATCTATTTTCAGAAGAAGAATTAGAATCGGTATCTATAAAACCCAGTACAACTATTCAAAATCACCATCACATCTCCTCTCCTGTTGCTGCACATAATCAAGTCGAGAACCCGACTGTCATTTCTCCATCGCCTTCAGAATCGTCCGTAGCTCCAAAAACAGAACCTCTCCCTGCTACAGCTCTTCCTCCAACACATCATGTTGTTGCAAGTCCTGCCGATGTCATTGCCCAAGCCTTTACATCGGATAAGAAGATTGAAAAAATGGTGGTCTTTTACAGCGACAAAACCTTCTCTATTTACCATCCCGAATAGTTTTTTTTACTACCTTAGTCCCATATCTTTTAGCGTATTCTGTTTTGAGCACTACACTTCGACTTTCCATAGCCTTGTTGTTCATCGCTGCAATGCTTTCCTATTGTACGAGTGCTTATAAAACCTCCACAGCAACCTT
Source organism: uncultured Chitinophagaceae bacterium (assembly GCA_964454665.1). GTDB lineage: Bacteria > Bacteroidota > Bacteroidia > Cytophagales > Cytophagaceae > JACMQM01. Next base: position 93,084 of record CAYVTO010000007.1, on the reverse strand, counting down.
ACCGTCTAAAGAAGCCAAGAAAAAAGAAGCCTCAGATCGTAAGGCCTTAAAAACTCAAATCAAAAAACAAAAAGAGAAAAGGGCCAAGGTAGAAGACTTAGAATACAGAGATCTTACCCCTACGCAAAAAGATAAACATAAAAAAGGGACTCCTAAGAGTCCCGAAACATTTTATTAACAACATTGAATTGTTTACTTTTTTCTGCATCTGAATAAGGTGTGCACCACCCCCAATCCATCGGTATCTTCTTCTACATACAAGCCGGCGGCGTGTACACATTTGATCATGTTCTTGGAATGATACATTTGACTGTTGCCGTTGGCCATGGCTGTAAAGTACAAGGAAGTCATTTGAAGGCTAAACGCAGCAGCTTCATACTTCTGTCTGTCCCAATACGTTTCTAAAATATAGATAGCACCATCCTTATCTATAGCATCTGACGCTCTTTTCAAGATCGAGATGATTTCTTCTTCTGAAAAACAATCCAAGAATTGACTCATCCAAACTGCATCTGCTCCTTTAGGCAAAGGTTGACTAGGATCCAACATGTTTTGCGTATGTCCAAAAATACGTTCTGAAAAGCCTTGTTCCGCAATGTTATCTTTAGCCATGGCCCACTGTCCCGGTAAATCTACAATGGTCATTTTAACATCTTGATCGTACTTCACACATTGCAAAGAAAACTTACCCGTATTGCCTCCTATATCTAATATCGCTTTGTGTTTATGTTTGAAAATCAAGGGTAATACTTCAGGAAAAGCATTGTCCGAATAGTAATGATCAAATTCAAACCAACTCTTTTTCTGATGTGGAGGTAACTTCGATAAGCCTTCGTATATCGTAGCCCAAGGTCCTAAAGCTTTCAAGCCTTCCGGTTTACCATGCTGAATCGATTCTTTCAATTCGAACATCCCCAGGTAACAGATATCGTGTGTGAAATCAAAATTCACCTGAGTCAACTCATCGTATAAAATAAAATGTCCTGTTTTAGACAAGGCATAATTCTCCCCTTCTAAATACACCACTCCAATCCCTAAACCTGCTTCTAGCAATACTCGAGCACCATATTCTGAAATATTGAGTTTGGCAACTACAGCCTCCAAACTGATTCCTTCTTTTCCACTTTCAGACACGAGTTCTAATATGCCAAAGTCTCTCAAGCATCTTACGGCTTGAAAAATAACAGGGCCAAAAGCAATTTTTTGCGCTTCATACTGAGCTTCTATAGCTCTCAGTTTGGTTTTCTCTTGAAAAAAAGTCATGATCGTATTCTCCATTTTGTTAAAACCCTAAAGGGTTGCGTTCTTAATTTTCTTGATTAAATAATTGTCGTTTCCTATAATTTCATTGCACGTCTTGACGGCACCTACCACCACTCCTAAGACCCCATGCATGACGGTATTTTGACCACTCATGAATAAGTTAGGAATTTTGGTTTGAGGAGGAATTAAACTTTTTAAAGGATCTCTATGGTCTTTCATCACCCCATACAAAGAACCATCTTTCACGCCAATATAATCCCTCATGGTCAGTGGTGTAGAAGTATAATAACTCTTCATGTGATCTTTCAACCCAGGAATAACTTCAGCCGCTAAGTCAATTACTTTTTCCGCTTTCACGCGTTTAAATTCCTGGTATCCCTCATCACGAATATCCTCTGCTGACACGGTATTGAACGTATGCTCCCATTGTTTTACCTCATCGTATTGCATGTAAGACATGACAATTAATCCTTCACAATAGTCTGGATCTTTGGAGGGTGTTGTAAAGATAGCAACAGACTTAGGCCATTCGGCTTCGGTATACACTTCATTATTCCACACATCATTGCATTTGATGTGGTATTTATTATGGTTAAAACTAGGAACCCCTTTATCATTCAAGACGATGTATACAATGAATGCTGATACCGTATTCTGTAAAGAGTTAATCCTGGTCTTATAGGCTTTCCTCATCATTTTGCAATCTTCTCCCAATAAATCGATTGTCAACGCAGGATGTATGGTTGAAATGAAGTTCCTGGCAAAGAGCTTCGTCCCATCTTTCAACAACACATTCGTTGCTTTTTCATGGTCTGTTTCAATGGCCACCACTTCTGCATGGTTCTTAATGACTCCACCGTGTGTTCGTATGATCTTAGATAAGGCTAAACTAATTTGAGCACCACCTTTCACACATTTATACGAACTTTCAATGTATGAATTGACCACCAAAGCATGTACATAAAATGGGGTCACACCTCGAACTCCGGCATATAATGGATTATTTCCGGCTAATATTCTGCGTAAAGCCTCGTTTTTCACACAAGAAGCAATCACTTCATCGACAGGGCTGTCATGCAAAACAAACTCCATGAAATCCAAATCCTTAGTTTCTTCTACGTTATACAAAGGAAGCTTTGCACAAACGGCTCTCATTTGATTGCAAAAGTTGATGATCCCTTCGCGTTCATCTGGAAACAATTCAGAATAATATTGAATGAAATTATCGTACCCTTGAGGTATTTTATAAACAATAGGATCATCATCAAAAGAAACATGGTCATAACCATCCATATCCAACTTCTTGAAGGTGATCTTATCCATCAAACCTAAATAATCGAAATAACGGTAAAGGTTTTGTCCTTTATCTAAGCCTCCTAAATAATGAACTCCTGTATCAAAAATGATTTTCTCTCTAGAAAATATTTGTAAACAACCACCCAACTGTCTGTTTTTTTCCAACACACAGACAGTGTATCCTTCTTTCACCAGTAAGGCCGCACAATACAAACCTCCTAAACCACTGCCAATGATGACGAAATCGTATTCCTTATGATTCATCGCTAAAGATTAGACGAAATTTTAAACAAAACATTTGAGGTATGCTTTTGCAGGCTAACAGGCTCTACTTTGACCTCATATAATCTACTAATATCGGAAAGGATTTGTTCTAAAGGAACAAATTCTAAAGGATTTGTATCAGTTTTATTAAATCTCATGATTCGAGTAGAAAACACTTCACTCAACCTTGTCACAAGGTGATCTTTTTTAATCGATGTATCAGCATCTCTGATCAATAGAACTCCTCCTGAATTTAAACTTTCAATGCAAGAAGCAATCAATTTTCTTTGCTTATCTACTGGTAAATAGTGCAATACATCACTAATCACAATCGCATCATACTTGTCCAATGGATACAGTGATGCATCGGCATGCACAAAACGAATGTGTTCATCTCGTAACACCCCATGATGAGCAACCTTTATTTTTTGTTCATCGTAATCCACTCCTACAATATGACGCTCGGGAGAAAGCAGCCTCAACATATAGGATAGAAAACCATAACCACATCCTAAATCCAGGAAATTGCCTTTCTCAGGCAGGTGCTGATGAAAAATGGCATAGTCTTTTTCAATTCTTATTTTCACCCATAAATACCATTCCAATACAGTACCTTTGTATAGGTAATTTTTCAATAAACGTGATCTGAAATAAGCCGGTTGCTCTTGCTCGGCCTTCAATGTTTCATACGCCGTTTCCATGTGTTTCCGTATGGACTTCGAACGTTCTTGATAGCTTGTTCCAAAATTTGTATCGGCAGGTAAAATCGGAGCTAAGGTTCTGATGGAAACCAAACCCGACTTCACAATGTAATCGTCCCCTTTTGTAATACAATCTCCTGAACCGTGTATTACCAAAGGGATAATGGTGGCTTGACACGCTTCCGCTAAATAAAAAGCTCCTTTATGAAAACGTTTAATGCCTCCTTCTGTATTTCGGGTACCTTCAGGAAAGATCACAATACTATAACCTTCTGCCAATCTTTGTTTAATGAGTACCAACTGTTCTTCCGGATTCATCGAAGCCCTGATGTATCCTCCGCAATCCAGAACTTTTCCTAGTATAGGTACATTCCACACCCAATCGGCAGCCACCAATACAATCTTGGGTTTGAGCATGGTGGTAATGACAATGTCAATGAATGAACGATGATTGGCAATGATGATAGAAGGTTGAGCCAACAGTTTTGCATCAGGAAGATGAAAACTTTTTCTCATGAAAAAAATCGCATAAACCAAACCTTTCGTGGTATACATGATCAAATAGTTCACCATGTAGCGGACCTTCTTCCAGCGGTATATCCTCAACACCCACAAGATGCCTACCACCATATTAATCAACACGGCTCCCACTACAAACAACATGTACAAGTACACCGACTTGATCAAGTCTAAAAACGTAATCGGATATTTCCCTTTTTTTACTCTACTGGTAATAAACCAATCGAATAAAGAAGGAATGATTAAAAAAGAAACCGTAGTCACACACAGAATACCTACTACAGAAACAAACGCAATGGAATGAATGGCAGGATGCTTAGCCCAAAACAAGGCAGCCATACCGGCTACGGTAGTAATGCAAGACAAGAGCACAGAGAACCTATACACTCCTAAATTGGTCTTTCCTTCCTTGTACTCACTGAGCTTGGCCTCTGTCATAAAGATGCTGTAATCATCCCCCAAACCAAAAATGAACGTGCACAAAATAATATTCACAATATTGAAATGAATGTTGTTGATGCCCATCAAACCCAATATCCACACCCAACTGATGATCATCGGTAAAAAGGTAATGACAGCCAGCTCTACCCGACCAAACAGATGAAACAGAATAATAAATACCAACAAAGAACTCACGGTCAATACATATTGAAAATCGCTGTTGATGGTGATTGCAAACTTATTGACTAATGATTGGCGATCGATGATCCAAACCTCTTCGTTGTCTGTAAATCCTTCGATCAACGATGATTTACGTTCTTCATCTACTTTAAACGGTATAATTAAACCCTTCGCGGATTGTTTAGAGGTGGTTTTATTATAATCCGATAAAAACGTATGGGATACCGCAGCATTAATAGAATCTTGAATAGGAAAATCCTTATAGGCTATTTTGGTATGAATGCCCTGAAATACCTCTGGCTTAAAGCCCATCCCTGAAGCTACTTCTTTTAAATTGGCAGCAAACAACGCTTGCCTGTTTGAACCGCTCCAGAATTGATTCCAACGTTCTATTTTAAGTGCACGTTCCTGCTCATCAACAAACAAATCCAATATTCCTTTAGATCCTTGGTATGAATTTCCATAGATGCTGTCGATCAAAGAAGAGATAGACGAGACCTTTTGATAAGCAGAAGTGATGCTATCCTCTTTGACTAAAAAATAAACGTACTTAGAAACACCTTTACTGACTTCGTTGACTTTTTGCTCTGACTTAATGACCTCTTCTGATTTGTATGCCAAATTAGAAATATCACTATCAAACTTCACATCTGCAGCAAAGTAAAACATGCCGGAGGTAAAGAGTAAAAATAATAAGACTCCCCATTTCGTGATTTTGATGTTTCTGGAAAGGAAATGACTCGAAGCCTTTAAAATAGCAACGGAAGGTTTGGGGTTGAAAATTTTAATCAGTAATGGTACCAAGGTGATGGTATACAGAAAGGCAAACAGAATGGCGATCCCTGCAAACAATCCAAGGTCTTGTAATAACTTAGATTCGGTAAACAACAAAGAAAAGAATGCACCTGACGTTGTGACACTTCCCATGAATAAAGGGAATAAAATATCTTTTTTCGTTTCTTCAATAGACCCTGATTCTAAATAATGACTATAGAAATGAATACAAAAATCCATGGCAATACCCAATACCACAGAGCCGGCTCCTATAGCAATACCTGACACTCCTCCTTGAATATAATAGATACACAATACAGCAGAAAGGGTACTAAAAAAAACAGGGGTAATCAAAACAAAAGGAGACCATATATTTCTAAACGCCAGCAACACCACCAATACAATCAAAGAAATGGTAATGCCGACGGTTAAATTCATATCTTCCTGTACCTGCTCGCTGTTTTGAAAAGCAATCAATGCCCCGCCATAAACAGAGGTTTCGGGTTTAAGCTGTGATTGACGGGTATAATGGGCCAATACACTGTTAATATATTCGTAACTCTTCTTATTGGCTTGATAATCATTTTTACTGGCTTTTGTTTTAACAAAAAACAGCACATCTTTTTTTGCCGCTGAAACAAAAAAGCCTTCATCCAAGGTAACATCTTGAGCAAATCCCTTGGCAAACTTCTTCATCGGAATGAATGAAAAGCCTAATGGATCCTTGACAAAATACGGTTTAAAAAACATACCCGCAGGAGACATCAAGGTATTGTATTGCCTGTGCATTACCTCCTTCATGTTCTCTTTTTGAATAAGAGAGTCGAGGGTCTGGTAATCTTTTTCTTCTAAGAAAAAAGGCAGGTAATCGTATGCCAAACTATAAAAACGATCGATTTGACTGTCTTCTATCCCGTACTGAACATACTCAAATAAACTGTCGTTTGCCGGCGCATTTAATGAATCGCAGACTTGTTCTACCACAGCCTGGGCTATACTTAATTGAGTAGAATCGTTGACCGACACAATGATCGTATAACGATCAAAAACTTCCATGTCGTTGAGGTAAGAAGCAATCCCTTTTTCCTTTTCAGACAACGGAAATACATTGGTAATGTCTGTATCAATACTGAAATTCTTACTATTGAAAACAAACAAGACACTTACAACCAGCAAAAATCCTATGATCCAATATGTTTTAAGTTTTGATACCATACTCTAATTCTTCTTGATGAGTTTAGTGGTATAACTAAACACCATATAACTTACTATACCTCCTGCCAATGCCATCACTGAAGCCAACACAAGACTGCCCATCACATACACCCAGAGAGATGTTGAAATATCTGCTAACGTAAAACTATCGATGGAGCGAGAAAGGATGTGTAGCGATTGTCCTGTCACCCACTCTCCCATTTTCAAACTCGCATAGACAATAAAAGGAATCATTGGAGGCAATGAAATATTGGCAGCGATAAACGTAATGGTCTTATTCAATTTAAAATAATGTGCCAAAGGCATACCAATCAGTAACTGATAACCCCATATCGGTGCAATACCTATAAAAAAGCCCCATGAGACAGACAAAGCCTTAATGTGTATGGGTTCTTGAGGATCTACAATGGCTTCGTAGAGCATTTTTTTAAACGATTTTTTTTTAAATCCTAAAATCAAACGCTTGGGGATATAATAAATAATCGCCCATGTCGTCAACCAAGTGTTCAACACACTGATCCTCGAAAAATCTTTAAATGGTCTAAAATGAGAAATACGTTCTTCTTGTGGAGGATAATATACATCAATAGGTACAGCCACCACATCTATATTTCTCCATGCCGATTTGACAATGACCTCAATTTCTAATTCGTATTTATTGGTCAATAAGGTAATATCTTTGATAAGATAAAGCGGATACAAACGATAGCCGGTTTGCGTATCGGGCATATCGATACCGGTTTGTAACTTAAACCAAAAATTAGAGAACTTATTCCCAAAACTACTTTTACCCGGCACGGTTGACTGTGTCATGTCCCGGGCTCCCATCATGATGGCAGAAGGATGAGTTTCTATTTTTTCTAAAAAATGATGTAAGTCGGATGGTTTATGCTGTCCATCGGAATCCAAAGTAATCACATACTTACAATCGATGGAAGATAAATACTTAAATCCCTGTCTTAATGCATAGCCCTTTCCTTTATTTTTTTCATAGGACACCTGATGTACCTGAGGATAATTGGCCAATACTTTGGCCGTATCGTCTGTAGACCCATCGTTTACAATCAATAGTCGATCCGTATATTGAAGCACCGCATCAATAACATCAGCAATGACGGTAGCGTTGTTATACGTTGGTATAAAGACAAAACAATGGTGCTTTTCAAACAGGGACTGTAACTGCATTACGATTTAATTGTAGGTAGCGCTAATTTTAAAAAACGTAATTTCTTCATGCTTCATATCTCCCTTGACATATACAAGCCCATCTTCTTGTTTTACAATTTCATTGACGTACGTAAATTCAGGATTGATACGAGGATCAAGCAAGGATAAAAACTTCATTTGTGCCGCATCCTTCATTTGAAGTGTTTTATCCGTAGACACTTGTTTTTGCGTCAACAAACGAGACAAATATACCATGGCTACACCCGGAAGGACCGGTTGACCAGGGAAATGTCCATCAAACACCACATGAGAAGGATTTACCGTTACATGGTACACTTGTTTCTGTCCCAGGTCTTCTATGTGTCGAATATCAAATAAGCCTTCTAACATGCGATTCTATTTTACGTTCTTGAAATTCAATTCAAAATTAAAATTAAAATGTTTTACCTGAAGTGATGAATCGGTTTTCGCTTTTGAAAACACCGTTTGTATTTTCTTTTTTCCTGCCACCGTTTCTACCAATTGATTCACCTGACCTGCTTCTGATAAATAGTAATACCAATCTTTATCACCTTTTAAAAGCACTATCTGCTCTTTTTTTTCATTCTGAAGCACTTGATCTGATCTTATCTGTTTCACTAAACCTCCAGTCAACAACCTAAAATCATGACAAAGTAATTGGAGCACTACTTCTTTATTCATTTGCTCCATGACATACTTTGTATTGCAGGTATTATCCTTCAATTCCAAATCAAATAATTTCATCCCTGTATGTGTAGTAAAGAGCACCCGCAAAGTAGAATCATGCACATTTTTAACATACGTCACACCCGAAAAGTACTTGCCGTACGCTTCTACCGTTGTATTATAGGACTTTAACGAATCCCGATCGACCTCTATTAAATTCACAATCGCTTGCTCATCGGATTGTGTTTTCAGGATATAATCCGATGAAACCGACAAATTACGATGACAAGAACAGCATACACCCAACAGACTAATGAACCAGAAATACCTTATCATCGATTGGAATATTCATTTTAACATTCTTAAACTTCATCACCGTCACATCTCCAGACTTTTCAAACATGGTCATGGATTGTGCTTTCAAGCTACTCACCTGTGTAATGAACTCTACTTCATTCAGCAATTCTTTAATGACACCTGTTTGAGGATAAAGTTTTATTTTATAGTTGGTTTCACTTTTAAATAATTCGTACTTAAAATCTTTACTATCGACTACCTGGCCTGCCAATATGCCGGTCATGATATTTTGAACTTGAGTAAAAATTTTACTACCCTTGCTGTCTATTTTTGTTTTCTTCTCTGCATCTTTAATCAACATCTTACCTCCTGACATCACGACTAAATAGTACGATGGACTGGTATATTCTAATCTCAAACTGTTTTTTTGCTTGAATAAAAATTTTCCCTTAGATATCAATATATTTTCAAGGATGTCAATTTTTTTCTCTTGCACAAAATCAGCATCAATAGTAGCTGAAGCCTTTTTAATGTGATCAAAGACTTGACGGACCTCCTGAATATTCGTCACCTTAATGTATTTTTCAGTCGCCTGAGCATGCAGTTTTAGGATGCTGCATAAAGCAACAAGTGAAAAGAGGAAAAGACGATTGATTCTCTTATTTTTCATGATTGTATGCTTTTATTTCAAACAACTCAGACACCGTGAGAAAGGTATATTGTTTTGCAATAAACATCGGTATCATTTTTTCTAATACCTCATGAGCCTTGGGCCTATCATCGTGAAACAACAACACATCACCCGATTTTACATGACAATCCATAGACTTTAAAATCTGTTCTGCAGATTTTAAAGTCGTATCAAAAGAGCGCAAGGACCATCCAATAGGTTTTAAGTTCATCTTCTTCACCACATGAGCTATGGAAGGAGATGTAACGCCAAAAGGAGGTCTATATAAATTCATTTTTAAGTTCACGATGCGTTCAACCGCCTGAATACATTGACTTAAATCTTCTTGTAATGATTTCACACTCAAAAAACCCGCAGCCCTGGAATGATGAAACGTATGATTGCCCAGTTGATGACCTTCTTCTACCATGCGTTTTACAATTTCAGGATGTTCTTCTACCCTTTTACCGATCACAAAAAAAGTAACCTTGATTTGATGTTTTTTCAACAGATCCAAAATACGATGCGTCTCAGGAGAAGGCCCATCATCAAAAGTTAAAGCAATGTGTTTTTGTGTGGTATTTGCCTGATTGTATAAGTCCAGGAAAAAGCACGAAGAGACATTAAAAGAGCCGTATAGAATGAAACCCAAGTAACCCAAATTCAAAAGCAAAAGAGTTTCAACCCAAGGCCAGTTGTACAGGAACCCAGCACCTAAGCATAACACACACAAGGTGACATAAAGTATTTTTATGTAGTTAAACTTTAGCATGCTTGAATTTCTATATAGGAACAACGGTTTTGTTGATACTGATTGACAATGGCAATTTTTTTGATTTTCAAATCATCCTTTAAACCTAAGGTTGATTTCATGTCAGGCTTTTGCAGTAATTCAAACGCCAAAAACAAAGCAAATGCAGAAGCAGTAGCGTATTCCCCACATAAGTTCTTGTAATCAAACACTGGAATATGATCAATGTTTAGAGCATTCTTCGATGAAACAAGCATAAGATCCGGTTTCTGTTCCGCTACTTTTTGTTCAAGTTGAAAATGTTCACGATCGCCCAGTGTGATCTCTGTCAACGACACGTTTTGAGGATGTGTTGATTTATTATGCAATAAAAAACAAGCCGTTCCTTCTGAAGTGGTATAAGGAGAATCGTAACATAGTGTTCGATTAAAGATACCTGCCGATAAATCGGTGAGTTCATCTATCCCCCCCACGTAGCAAGTCATCGGATTTTGCTTTTGTTCATTCATGAGCAAGACCGCATCAAGCAAAGCCGTTTCAAAAGACATCAGGTCATGTGAAATCGTATTATTATAACCGTTGCATTTAACACTCATGGCAATTAAACCACCAATGGTATTGTGTGTAGATTGAATAAACGATGTAGGAGATAACAATTCTTCGCCCAAGGTTTCAAAGGAATCCAGAAACTTTGCCGTATCTTCCTGACAGCCCCAAGCCGTGGCCGTAATTACACCATCGATTTCAGAGACCGACAAACGCTCCATCGCTTGTTTAGCTGTCAATAAAGCATTTTTCAATACCTTACTCATCCTGCGTGTAGCCATGGGATCAAGATACCGTTTATAGTCTGGGGCTTTCACCCTCGCCTGCTCGGCAGGTAAAGGAGCAAGCTGATGGTACCATGAGGTACTGTCAAATGTATCTTGTACAGAAACACAACTCGCAGAACCTATGTATATGTTGTTGACCTTCATACTAACGTCCAAATACTAAAGATGAATTATTCCCTCCAAATCCAAACGAATTGGACAAGACCACATTCACCGGTTTATGTTCTACCGATGTTTGAGGAGCTATGCCAAAATCCTGAATCGCTGTTTTAAAGCGCAAATTAGGAAAAACGACGCCGTGCTGAATCGCCAGCATCGAGAAACCAGCTTCTATACCACCAGAAGCACCTAATGTATGACCAGTATAGGATTTTGTAGAACTAAAAGCAGGTACATGACCTTTAAATACATTTTTCAATGCGGTTCCTTCTGAAATGTCATTGTTCATCGTACCCGTACCGTGTACATTCACATAATCGACGTCATGAGATGAAATATTGGCCATTTCTAAAGCTTTACTCATAGCCAATACAGCGCCTTTCCCGTCAGGAGACGAAGCCGTTTGGTGATAGGCATCACAGGTATTCGCATAACCCAATACACGAGCATAAGGTTTACGTGCTCTTTGAGCAACAGAAGCTTCAGACTCCAAAACTACATAACCGGCACCTTCTCCTAAATTTAATCCTACACGAGAATCATCAAAAGGTCGGCAAGGTTCGGTATCTAATATCTTTAAACTATTGAATCCATTGATGGTAAACTTGGCTAAGGCATCTACTCCTCCGGCAATGACCACATCGGCCAGTCCGGCATTAATCAAGCGAACACCGTACATGATGGCATTGGCACCTGAAGAGCAAGCCGTAGATATGGTCGTAGAACAGCCTTCTATGTTTAAATAACGAGCAAGGGATTCGGTATGCTTATAACACCCATGTTTCTGAAATTTTGAAACAAACTCTCGTTTACCTTCCAACTCATAATGCTTGTAATACCGCTCTGAAAGATCCATACCTCCCACACTAGAACCGGACACAACAGCAATGCGTGATCGGTCTACGATTGATGAAAGACCAGCATCTTCGTACGCTTCTTTCGCTGCTTTGATAGCGAGCAATTCTGTGCGGGAATAAATGCCTTGAGGATCCAGTGAAAGCAACGATATCAATGCTTCATTACTCAACTTCACTTCTCCTACAGGTAATATCGTTTTATGATATGTATCGATATACTGTGTATACCCTATACCATCTTTACCGTCCAACAACGATTGAAAATTTGCTGGCACATCTAATCCTATCGATGATACGATACCAATACCTGTAATCCAAGTCATGCGTTATGCTTTGTGAGAATGAATAAATTCGGCCATAGCCTTCACCGAAGAAAACACCTTTTGTCCTTCTTCAGCCGTAGCTACTTTAATGTTATAATGTTTCTGCATCAATAAAATCAACTCTAATGCATCAATTGAATCCAGGCCCAGTCCATCTCCAAACAAAGAAGCATTTTCATCAATGGTTTGCGGATCAACATCAACAAGATTTAACTGTTCTACAATTTGTGTTTTTAAGTTTGCGATTAAGTCATTCATAGGACACGTGTTTGATATAATTGATTAAAATATTCCGTATTAAATAAAGGTTTAGCTGTACTGTTTGACGTTGATTCAACCACAACCAATAGAGCTCTAAGTTCTTCCTGGTATACTTCTATCCATCCCACTAAAGCAGCCTTACATAAGCCTTCAGCAAATAAGGCCTGAGTATAGTCCACCAACTGTTGTGCATTCAATTGGTCGCTGATGAAAAAATTATTTTCCCCTTTGAAGCCATGGCGAATACATATCTCTCCCGCTACAATATTGGGCAATGTATATACAAACACGGCAGGACTGGGAAGAAATTCTTCTGTTGCTGCAGGTAAAGAATTTAAATAATTCAAATCTGTATCCAAAGATGATTTTTGATTGGATAGAATTAAAGCCACCTCCTCTTTTGCCATGGTCTTCAAAGACTCATGATCTTTCACCAGGTATTCAGCACACAACCAGCCTAATTTAGACTGAGCATCCATTTTAAAGAACTTAGGATAGCTCACGTCAAGTGCTCTGTATACCGATTCTAACTTCTTGTCGACACGTTCTGATGAATCAAAAGAAAGTCGTTGAATTCCGTTGAGTGCAAGACCCAAAGGTGTTATATTGACAGCAGAAGTAACAACTAACTGGCTCATATTTTTTTCAATACTAATGCTGCATTACATCCTCCAAAACCAGAAGCCGTTTTTAATGCCGCCCGAATTTCTCGTGGCGTATTTTCAGTGACGACATTCACCTTTCCTTCTGTTCCTTCTTGTTGGTATCCTAATGATTTTACAATGATGTTATTCAACATCGAATGAATCAAAATGATGGTTTCTATAATACCTGCTGCTCCTAAGGTATGTCCATAGAATGCTTTCAAGCTATTCAACGGTACACGACTCAATCCTTTGCTCTGAAAAGCGAGTGATTCCATATTATCGTTGTACAAAGTACCTGTTCCATGGGCATTGATGAAATCAATCTGATCTACAGACGTATCACGCAAGGCTTTTTCAATCGACAACAACAAACCACTCCCATCCCGGGAAGGTCCTGAGATATGATTGGCATCGTTTGAAGATCCCATGCCTGAAACCTGAATTTGGTATTCGGAATTTAATTGAGCAGGAATAGCACTCATGACCACCGTACCCACACCTTCTCCTAAATTGATCCCATCCCGTTCTTTATCGAAGGGTTTACATACCCCTGCACTCAAGGCTTTGAATGCATAAAATCCGGACAACGTAAATTTTGAAAACAAATCTCCTCCACATACAATCGCATGATCAGCAAGGCCCTGTTTAATATACAATGCAGCGGTTTGTATAGCCAAAACGCCCGATATACAAGCATTCGAAACGATAACAGGAGTTTGTTGGAAACCTATTTGACCTTGAATATACTTGGCCATAGCATGCATATGAACACGCTCTTGAGCAAATGCATTGTTCTCTCCTAATAAATCAATATTGCCTTTAACAGTAGAAATAAATAAAACCAATCGAGGATCAGTAGCCTGGATTCCAGATTTCGACATCACTTGTCGAATAGAATACAACAACATATTTTCCAACTTGGTGGCTTCTTTATCTTCCATAGAGAAAGCCTTCACCTGAGCCCCGTATATCGGGCGATCGGAAGAGAACAAGGGTTCAATGCAGGTTACACCGGTTTGACCAGCCAGTAAATGCTTCCAATTGGTTTCAGTACTTTCTCCTAATGGGGACAATACATGATCATTCGTTATGTATACAGATCTGCTCATTAAGACCCTAAATTCATTTTTGCTTTCCACGCAGCATAGAAAGGAGGATTATACAATTGTAAGGTATGCTGTTTGTCTAAAAAAACCTGAACGGTTTGACCCGTTGCAACCAACTCACGGAACTCTCCTTTTTTATAAATATTAAAATCAAAAATAATTTTAGCTGCTGGAGTTTCACGGTAAATACTTTCAATGATCATCGTATCACCATAAGCCAAGGGTCTCTTGTAATCAATCTTTAACCCAACAATAGGCACTAAAAAACCTTCGGCATATATTTTCAGGTAGTCTAAGCCATACTTCAAACCAAAATCTTCCCTTCCATCTTCAAAATATTTCACATAATGACCATGCCATACAATCGCTAAACTGTCTACCTCACTAAACCTTACCGTAACTTCTTTTTCAGATGATAACACCATTTTATTATTTATTGATGAACACTCTCACTTCAGCTTCCGCAATCAACACCTCTTCCACATATACTCTTCCCCTCACGATCGTAAAATTCATGACCTCATTCACTTGTTGAGCTTCTGTATAGATGATTTGTCCAACCTTAGGATAAGCATAGACTTTAAAATCTTTAATGGCTGTAATAAAACCAACCGGTACCTCTAACTTGTTTTGTTTGCAATGGTATCCTACTCTTACTGCAGCCGTTTGTGCCATATTTTCCAATAGAGCTGATTCCGTTAATGAACCGTTTTCCGTCAATACATTCGTTTCAAGAACAGTTAAACTTGTAATTGTTTTTTCCTCATCATTTACCCATAAGGACTCCACCATGACAAAAGGATCACGTTGGGGAATATAGTGTTGAATTTCTTCCTTTCCTTCCACTAAGGGTTTAAGGAGCTCAATATTTAACATACCTGCGAAAACTAAAATTGCCAAGAGGTAAAAATACCCAAAAAGGGATTAAGTAACATATAAAAAAGAGATAAAAATCATCTATTTGAGCATTCATAGAATAAATTAATTCCTTTATCTTTGTTTACACGTTTGGTACAAAGGTAGTATGAGATCAATAAATGTCGATGTTTTAGTTATAGGAGCAGGTCCTTCCGGATGTGTTTCTGCTTCATTACTTCACCAAAGCGGGCTTCGCGTTTTAGTGGTAGAAAAAGAAAAATTCCCTCGTTTTGTCATTGGAGAAAGTCTGTTACCTCGTTCCATGGAAACCCTGGAACGAGCAGGTTTTTTAGAAACGTTAAAAAAGCAAGGATTTCAAGAGAAAATTGGGGCGAAATTCATGCGAAAAAACGATGTTTGCGATTTTAATTTTTCAGATCAACATACCCAAGGATGGAATTGGACCTGGCAAGTACCAAGAGCAGATTTTGATACGGCCGTTGCTCAAGAATTACAACACAAAGGAGTAGAAATATTATTCGAACATACAGTTACAGGCATTGAATTCCAAGGCTCGGACTCGACCACAACCATTGTCGATAAGAACAACAACAGCTTACAAGTCAATGCGAAATTTATTGTCGACTCGAGTGGTTATGGCAGGGTTATTCCAAGGTTATTCAACCTGGATAAACCATCGAACCTACCCATGCGAAAAACACTTTTTGCACACATTACCGATAGCAATCGATTAGACTATGCTGAACCTCATAGAATTATAGCTGTAGTCATTAAACCAGACATTTGGGTTTGGTTAATCCCATTCTCCAATGGAAACACATCCTTGGGTTTTGTAGGAGATCCTGAATATTTCAAACAATTTGAAGGAGATACTCCGGAAGAACACCTTTGGAACATGATTAACTCTGATCCCTACATCAAAGAACGTTTTAAAGGTCAAAAGTTTGTATTCAGTCCTAGAACACTTGAGGGTTGGTCTGTAACCACTAATAAATTCTATGGAGAAGGTTTTGTATTGACTGGAAACGTGACTGAATTTTTGGATCCGATCTTCTCGTCTGGTGTCACTTTAGCTGTAGTTTCAGGAGAAAATGCAGCCAACGTCGTCATTAAAAAACTGAAAGGACTTCCGTACGATTGGGAAGAAGAGTTTATGAAACCTACTCAACGTGGCGTAGATGTATTCAGATCCTATGTGATGGGATGGTACGATGGTTCACTGCAAGATATCTTCTTTAGCCCAAGCATTAATCCTATTTTTAAAAATCAGATTTGTTCGGTATTAGCAGGCTATGTCGAGGACGAAACCAATCCATTTGTAAAAAAGCACAACACCGTACTGAAAACACTGTCTGAAATCGTTAAGCTCAACCAAAGTCAGGTAAATCTGTAAACCTGACATGATTGATTACTTCCAAAAACGATAAAAATTATACCACTGTGTGGGGTATTTCAGTAACATTTTTTCCAAATTAAGGATGTACTGCTCGAGTAAAACCTCCGCTCTTTGTTTTTTATTTTTGATTTGTTGGAGATCCATCGCTGGTTCAAAAGCATACAGATGATAATGCGATAAACTTTCTTTCATGGCATATACAAAGTACACGGGTACGTTGTATTGTACTGCCAAAACATAGGGCCCAATAGGGAATTCTGCCTCCCGACCAAAAAATGGTTTTATAATACTCTTACTTCCCTCCACAAAACGATCTCCATGAATACATATGATTTCATTTCTAGCCAAAGCATCTGATATGGCATAAATATGCGAAAAATTATGCTCATCAACGACGATGATATTAAAGCTTCGTTCAGTAACCACATCGGAGAGGTAATCTTTGATCTTTTCATGTTCGGCATCATACATCACGATATTGATACGCTGTTCAATACGTTCCAATAAATGGCCTGCGATTTCCCAATTACCAATGTGGGCCGAAATAAGAATTCCTCCCTTACCTTTGGCCGCCATTTCTCTGAGGTAAAACTCATTTTCAAAATCAAAAGAAAACCTGGCCTTGATGCCTGACATCAATACCGTTTTATCCAACAAGGTCTGTCCGAAATTGTAATAATTCTTGTATACATACCACCAAGTATATAAAGAACTGGTGGACAAGATCTTTTTATAATAGAAACGAAGAGGCTTATTACTTTTCCAAGAGAAAAACAAGTAATAGAGAGAAACAAAACGCAATAAAAAATAAGCGAATCCAATTCCCAAAACCCTAAGACAAAAAACAAATATCTTATATCCCAGAACAGAGCCTTTGGATTTGCCTTCCCAACGAGACATTAAGCAACTGTTTGCGCTACTTTTTTCTCGATAAGATCATAAAAGTCCTGGAATGTACTTACTCCAACGAAGTCTTCAGCTACCACTTTAAAACCAAAGGTTGTTTCTATCACCACGACTAAGTCTACATAATCCAGACTATCCAACTCTAACGTATCTTTTAATATGGCCTCAGGAGTAATTTTAGCGGCATCCACTTCAAATTCTTCTACTAAGAATTCATTGGTTTTTTCTATAATCTCTGCTTTTGTCATAATTGATATCTGTATTTATGCTACTATTAAGGTATTAATGTTTTTTAATCACAAGAGTTGAATTTGTACCTCCAAACCCAAAAGAATTAGATGCAAATATATCTATTTTTTTCTCAGTAGGTTTACTAATGATGTTCAATTTTGCAGATTCTTCGTCAGGATTTTCAAAATTAATGTTTGGAGCAACAAAACTGTTCTGCATCATCAATAAAGAATATACGATTTCACTCGCTCCTGCCATCCAACACTCATGTCCAGTCATCGCTTTGGTTGAACTCACTGGTGTTTTACAGCCTCCAAAAATATTATTGATGGCCTTGGCTTCCGCTTCATCTCCTACGGGTGTAGAAGTAGCATGGGCATTGATATAATCAACCTCTTTGGCTTGAATTTTAGCATCTGCCAGCGCCCTTCCTAATGAACGCGTAGGTCCTTCTTCGTTCGGCACAATGATATGATCTCCATTCGACGAAAAGCCATATCCTATTATTTCTGCCAATATAGGAGCTCCTCGCTTGATGGCCGATTCATAACTTTCCAACACAACAGTAGCTGCACCCCCGCTCGGCACCAAGCCATCTCTATTTTTGTCAAAAGGACGAGAGGCTTTTGTTGGGTCTGATTCTCGGGTAGAAAAGGCTCCAATTCCATCAAAACTTCCATAGACAATGTCATTGATTTCCTGAGCACCTCCACAAATCACCCTGTCTTGTAAACCCATACGTATAAACATCGCACCTAAACCAATGGCATGAGATCCGCTGGCACAAGCTGCACTGATGGTCATGTTAATCCCTTTGAGTCTAAACAAGGTGGCTAAATTCATGGTAACCGTCGAATTCATCGATTGAAACACAGAACCAGAACCCAATAAAGTGGTATCCTTTTTAGCCCTGATGGTATCTACCGCATCAATGACAGCTTGTGCTGAACTATCGTTACCAAATAAAATACCCGTTTCATTTTTATCTAAAAAATCGACATCCAGGTTCGCATTTTTTAAGGCTTCTAAGGTAGAAACATAGGCATACAAAGCAGGCTCTGCCATCGATACCCTAGCCCTCCGGTCTAAAATACCTTTCAAATTAGGGACTTCTATGATCCCGGAAAGAGCAGAACGATAGCCCATATCCTTTCTCGATTGCAAGTAACCAATCCCTGACTTACCTGTCATCAAAGATTGCTTTACTTCTTCCAGGTTTTTACCCAAACAAGAGTAAATCCCCATACCTGTTATTACCACTCTGTTCATAATGTATATAGACTAGGTATACAATCCTCCATTAATTGAAATCACTTCTCCTGTGATGTAGGCTGATTTGGGAGACACCAAAAACCCTACCACCGAAGCCACTTCTACAGCTTCTCCAAAACGATTCAACGGAATCATTTTTTTAAACTCTCCTTCATTGATGGTCTCGGTCATATCGGTATTGATAAAACCTGGAGCAACCGCATTGACACGTATTCCTCTTCTTCCTACTTCTTGGGCAAGAGATTTGGTAGCCGCAATGACAGCTCCTTTTGCTGCCGAATAATTCACTTGACCAGGCATTCCTTTAATACCAGAAAGAGATACCACATTGACAATATTTCCTCTTTTAATGGTTAACATGTCTTTTACAATGAATTTGGTCACATTATAAAAACCCGTCAAACTCACATCCAGTACCGTGTTCCATTCCTCATCCGACATCCAAAAAAACAAATTGTCTTTTCTGATTCCTGCATTATTAATCAATACTTCAATCGATGCATTGGCATTGGCTGTTTTCCAATCCGTCAACTTCGCTACTACTTCCGCTCCATCAGCCACATTAAACTGAATGGCTTCTGCTGCTCTGCCCTTTTCCTTAATCATCGAAACCGTTTTATCCGCCTCCGTTTTATTGCCCTGGTAATTGACTAAAATATCATATCCCATATCCGCCAACTCCAAACAAATGGCTCTTCCTATCCCTCTTGATCCTCCTGTAACTAAAGCGTATATATTCTTCATGCTTTCTTATTTTTTAATTAGAGACAGTTCTTCTTTTTTCACAAATTCTACAAAAGCATCGATATGATCTGACAACTCTACATCCTTAGAAAAATCAGGTAATATTTTAACCGACTTGTCATAGATATTTCTCAAAGGTTCCGATACCTGTGTCCTTGCCTCCAGCAACTTGATGGCCTGAGTAACGGCCATCAACTCTATACCAATGACTTCAAACGCATTGTCGATGACTTTCTTCGCCATCAAAGCTGAATTGGTACCCATGCTTACAATATCCTGGTTGTCATTATTGGTAGAAATACTGTGTACATACATTGGAAAACTCAAGGTCTGGTTTTCTGCTGTCGTAGACGTTGCTGTAAATTGTATGGCTTGTAATCCAAAGTTAAAACCGAGCTCTCCTCCGTTAATGAATGGTGGCAAGAAACCATTGAGTTTTTTATTGAATAAATAATTCAATTGACGCTCAGCCAACATGGTCAATTTCGTAATGGCAATTTTCACCTTATCCATTTCAAAAGAAACATAGTCTCCATGGAAATTCCCACCATGAAATACGCTCCCCACTTCTTGATCTACGACAGGATTATCGTTTACGGAATTCAATTCATTCACCACTACGTTTTGTGCATAGCGAACCGTATCCAATATAGGACCGACAATCTGAGGAATGCATCGTAAAGAATAATACTCTTGTACTTTATCTTCGATCAAACCCGGTTGATACCCTTCTTTGCTATAGAGATGATCTTCGCGATTACGCATTAAAGTCGTCGTAGCCTGAAGTTCCCTCATGATTCCTGCTACTTCTTGTTGACCAGGGTGAGGTTTTACTTTATTCAAAGAAACCGAAAAATAATCGGTATAGGCTTTTGCTAATTCATTGATGGCTGACGATAAAAATATAGACCATTCTACAACTTGATATGCCTTACTGATATTCGCTAAACTGATCCCCGTCATGGTAGAAGTCCCGTTAATCAAGGCCAGCCCTTCTCTCAACCGTACTTCCAAAGGCTTAACCTTGTAATGAGCATACACTTCGGATGCTCTAAGCGTTTTACCTTGCCACATGACTTTACCCTCTCCAATCAAGGCCAATGCAATTTGTCCCAATTGTACTAAATCACCACTGGCACCAACACCACCATGCTCTCTAATGACAGGATAAATTTCATTGTTAATGAAAAAAAGTAAATTTTCCACGACTTGACGGTGTACTCCTGAGCTCCCTTGAGCCAAAGAACTAAAACGTGCAATCAAAGAAGCCCTCACATCTTCTGCTGACATAATTTTGCCTGTACCTGCAGCATGACTTCGAATCAAATTGTATTGCAAATCTTTACTCTTACTGTCTTCAATCACATAAGGAGCCATAGGGCCAAAACCGGTATTGATTCCGTATATGACTTTATTGCTTGCAAAATTTTTCAAAAAAGCAAAACTCGTATCAATACGATCAGAAACTTCGGGAGAAAGCTCTAAACTCCTCTTATTCTTCCAAACACTTTCAAAATTCTTGAATGAAAAATCATCCAGACCAAATACTATTTTATTCTCTTCTGTCGTTATCAACGTATTCTATCGGTTATTTTAAAAACTATATGTCCTCACATATGATTTAAATCACGATGTGATCTAATGCCATTTTATACATTAGGTTCAAAAAAGCAAGATTACAAATCTACAATTTAGTTCGATTATCTAAAAATAGAAGTGGTTTTCTGTTTTCAACTTTATATTTTACCTTACTGAGTTCTTCCATAGACTCAAAAACAATATTGGGAGTGACCCTCAAAGAGGATTTAAATAAGTCAACAAGCTGTTTTTTAGCCTGTTCCTGTTCTATTTTACTGTTTACATGTACCGATAAGGCATCCATTCCCAATTCATCCTGATCAACCTTAAGGTAATAATCGGCGATAAAAACAGCCTTATTGAGTACTTCAAAAACGGCTTGTGGAAAAATAGTTGTGCCTTTGTACTTGATCATTTGTTGTTTTCGACCCAAAATTGGCCCTAAACGAGGACTTATTTCTCCACAAGAACAAGGTTCATGGTGTAACACGGCAATATCTCCTGTTTTATACCGCACAAGAGGCATGGCTTCTACCCCCAAAGTCGTAATCACCACTTCTCCCGGACTTCCATAAGGCAATGGTTTCCCCATGTCATCTAAAATCTCAACATAGATTAAATCCGACAAAACATGCCCTCCCCGGCCGGCATCGCATTCCGTAAAAGCCGTTCCCTTTTCTGTCGAAGCATAAGTTGAGTACAATTTAACATTCCATTGATCGAGTATGCGTTGCCCCAAAACATTATTGGTAAAATCAGCATTGCGAATGGGTTCACCTATACACAAAATCTTTTTAATCGAAGAACGTTCGTAATCGATTCCATGTTCCCTGGCATAACTGATCATTTTTAAGACAAATGAAGGCACAGCAATCATGTAATCGGGTTTCAGTGTTTGTATGGTATCCCATTTCATGGCGGGAAGACCTGGACCTGAACGAATGACTGAAGCTCCTAATTTCTGTGCTCCCAGAAAATAGGCTAAACCGGCCATAAACTGTTTATCAATGGTCGTCGTTAATAAAATCTTTGTATCAGGATTTACACCTGTACTTTTCAACGACAAGTATTCATTCAACGCCAAACGCTCCAAATCTTTTTGGCTTAAAGGAAATGAAACGGGTCTTCCCAAGGTTCCTGAAGTACTGCTATAATCTATAATACGATGTGGTGCAACACATAAAAAAGCATCGTTTTCTTTTTGGATATCGTCTTTACTGGTCAATGGAAGTCGGTGTAAATCGTCCAAGGATTTAAAATCCTTACAATCAAAACCTAGTTCTGCCCATTTTTTTTGATAAAAAGGCGAATATGCCGCAGCATATTTCAAAGCCTTTAAGACATCGGCATAAACGGTTGAAGTATGTTCCAAAATACTATGATTCATGTTCTAATATTACGGTTGCTGTAGCGTATTCTTTCGTGTGTGAAATAGAAACGTGAATGAAGGAAATCTTTTGCATTTTACTCCAATCTTCGATCTTTCCCCGAAGGCGAATAAAAGGTTTCCCTGATGCTTCATTTAATATTTCTATATCGTTTAAATTAAATTCATCGATCCAGGACACTCCTACCGCTTTGATAAAAGCCTCTTTCGCTGCAAATCGTCCAGCATAACTCTGGTATTTTAATCCACCTTTCTCTTCACAAATGTTTATTTCTTCCGAAGAATATACTTTCTCTAAAAAGCCCAATGGTTTTTCAACTTTCTGCTTGACCCTTTCGATCTCAATAATATCGGTACCTAAACCCTTAATCATGTTCGTTGAGTAGTTGTATACGTTCTTCGATTGATTTTCTTTCGGCCAACGATGATACCTCTTTGGTCAACGCGGTAACATAATAGTGCATCGCCATTTTTTCATTTCCAAGCACCTTGTATTCGTAATCACCGGCTTGTTTGTAGGTGTAAAAATAATGAGGATTCGCATCAATAAAAGATCGTAATTCTTCCGAAGACAATGAATCCGTTCTTTTCTTCTTTATCAATTCATCGATGCGTGAACTCATCGCCTTTTGTTCCTGAAATCGTTTGAAAGCCACACTATGTCCAAATGCATCTGCGGAAACAGAAGCTTCATCATCAAAGAGCTGATGGTAATTTTTCACATGAGGTGCTTTTAGAAACAGGCTATCCAATTGAAAACACAGGTATTTCCCCAATTGATAAGGCGGAGAAGAAACCCATAATTTGTGTTCATAAGGAGAAAATAAAACAGAATGATGTGCCAATAATTGATTGATGGCTTTTTCATTGCCATAACCAATATGTTGTCCTTTCAGCCCCTTCATGTCTCGGGCAATATATGCCATTTGATGGGCATCGATATATGGGATCGAATCGATCAGTTCTGCCACGCGCTGGTATCGGTAAATTGATGTTCCTTGTTGAATATACTCTTGATTTAAGTCTTGTTCATACAAAGATGAACATTGAAAGTGATTGGTCAAAATCAAGCGTCCTTGTGTTTTATCGACTTGATACATCAAGGTTGTATCGGGTGTTTTTTCAATCACCACCACATGAGAATCCAGAGCGGAACTGATTAAAAAGGATTCTGACACAAATGATTTTCTTTTCTGCACAATGGCATACGCTTCTTGTATGGTAGAAGCATACTGTACGACTTCTCTTGCTATGATGGACACAGGAGTAGCTGCACTGGTAGGTACGCCGGATTTGGCAGCATTTAACGTCACCGATAAACCTTTCTCATTCATTCCTGAAACCACGCCCATGAGGCCAGCCCATGATATGCTCACATACTTATACCCTTGATCTGGATTGACCATCGAAATCAACTTCTGTTTTGCAAAATCTTCTCCTGCGTAAAAATCAAAATTGCGGCCCAATAAAAGTTTTCCTCCCGACTGTTTCCCCCACACGGCATAAGCAGTACAGCCTACCAAATTCATATTTTGTAAAGCATGTCCTATATCATGCGCTGCATGGTAATTTAACATGCGATGATACCCTGGGCCTATAAATTCAAATTCATCGGAAGTCACAAACGATTCCCCATAAATT
This sequence comes from uncultured Chitinophagaceae bacterium, assembly GCA_964454665.1. GTDB lineage: Bacteria > Bacteroidota > Bacteroidia > Cytophagales > Cytophagaceae > JACMQM01. The sequence goes on along the minus strand of CAYVTO010000007.1, from coordinate 68,639 downwards.
TCTTGTTGATATTCCAAGGGTACATGTTTGTACATGTGCCGGTTAAACCAGGCAATACCATATTTCAAAAAATGCAAGTAAAATTCGGAAGGAACCTGACGTTTAATTTCATTGACAAAGTAAACTTCCTGCTGATACATGAGCTCTTGACAAAGCTTACCGTATACTACCCCCCGCTCAAAAGGATTCCCTTCAAGGTATACCATCCACATTCCGGTTGTACTGTCTCTTTGCAACCAATTATTGCCCAACTCAAAACGATCAGCATCGATACGCTTTCGTTCCAGGTTTAAATACGCTTGTTCATTTTCTACAACAGGCGTATCGAAGGTCACAAGGTACCTGAACAATAACACTCCAGCACTTAATAAAAGTGCCAAAAATAAGAGTGAATAAAGAAATCGTTTGGTGTATTTTTTCAAGACTTATAAATATCCTATCGAACTTCAAATATAGGCAAAATAGTACGTATAGAGAAAAGAGCTATTCCATAATAAAACAAGAAGAACAGAACGTCGTTAATCGAAAAACTGCCAATTGACCCCAAATTCAAATACCCTTGACATCCCGGAGTAATACGGAGTAATCATATAACCATTTGAATTCATCCCTTGGTTAACATAAGCCATTTTAACAAAAAAACGGGCTGTTTTTACTTGCATATTCAAAAATACATCGGCCAATACATACGCATTTAATTGGTTGAATGTACTGTTCGCTTGTCCCAAATAATAGGTTTGAGCAATGGGCATATAATTGTTACCCAACCATTCGGAACGGAAAAAGACATCGACTCCAAATTGCATAAAGGTAGCTTTCTTAAACAAATTCCCTTGAAGCAAAAGGCGTGTCTGATTGACCCAAGAAGGCACACGGACAATACGTTCATTGGAGCTCTGATTCAACTGAAGAGCATTCTGTACAATCCAAAGTCTTTTATTCATGGATACATTCAACGTACTGGTCAGCAATTGAATGGCAGAGTTGTATTGCACCGGTCGAGCCACTTCGTTAAAATAAACATAGTTATCGTACTGCATCCAATGTACAGAAGGAGACACACTCAATGCACCATATTTAAAACGTAAAAGCGCCGAAAGCTGCCCCAGTCGAATATTATTAAAGGTATTCAACCAGGAAAACTGACTACTATAAAATTGTTTCTCTTGAAGGGTTGGAGCGTATTGAAATTGTTGATAACGTACATCAAACCATTTATGCATCAAACGAGCCTCTGAAAAGAATTCTGATGTTTGAGGAGCTTGTTCTGTTTTTGCTCCAGCATACAAGGACTGAATCAGTTTGATATTCAACTCCGCACCCACCATATTATTTAGTCCTTCCTGATTGAAATACGTTGCTTGGGGTGTCTTATAGTTATAATAACGTCCTTTATAGTAAAGTGCGTAAAAAAAACGTTGAGAAGATCCTTTCACCCCCAGTTTCAAATCGCCTTGGTACATTTCAGACTTCATATAGGCCATGGATGAATCTAAAGAACCCGGAAAGGTAATGCTATCCGTAATATCCTGATAAGTATTATACCGGGAAGTAAAATCGAGTTGATTAAACATTTGTATTAAACTGTCTGAACGTAGTGAAGCTTGTTGATAAACACGTGCATACACCCTTTTATCCCGGGATGTTGCTTCATACAACCTGACCATCTCTAATTCATAATCGTATAAATCATCATTGATCAAATCAATAGAATCCGGCACTATTCCACCCTGATCATAATGCACATGACTCATGCTCGAAACCGTTCCTAAAAATTGGTAACGTGCATTCTTTGAATAATACCGCGTAGAAAGGTTAAATCCCCAGTTCTCAGCTTGACGATCCGTTTTAGACCTGCGTCCAAGTAATTTTTTGGAAGCCATACGCCTCACCATCGCCGTCACATTCCAACGGCTGGTAATGTTGCGAGAATGGGTGACATACATGCGTTGTTGGCCTTTGCCTCCTTGAGTATAATCAAGTTGTGTGTATGGAGAACGAGTATCAAAATACTTGATCGAATCAGGATTGATGGCAAAATCATCGTATGCTGAAAAACCATATCGGGCACCAATGGTATGGGGAGAAAGCGGCATCACCAAGCCTCTTGGCGTAAGGTAATTTCCTAGATCCTGAGCATACCTGTTGTTTTCAAATAAAGATTGATAAGACTGTATTCCCGTTAAAGAATTCGAAGGATGAGTAAAAGACGAACGATTATAATAAACATCCTGATCCGTTTGCAATACAACAGAAGTCACATTGTATTTCATTTTCGTAGAATCATCAAGAATAGACTTAAAGGTAGAGTCCTTTTGTTCCTGAGCCTGAACCGTTGAATACAACAGCAAACCACATAAAAAGATAAAACTAAACTTGGTATACAAGGAAGGTACGTTCACAGCATTCAAAATTAATCATTTATTCGAAAACGTAAGCCTATCCTTTAAGGCAAGATCTATTTTTTGCCAAAAAAAATCTTCATTCTCCAACAACCGTACCTTGATAGGAATATAAAATAAAGGTAAATCTTTCAATTTCTCTTTTGCCTTTTCTCCCAATCGGGCATAGTCTTTTTCAGTAATAAGAATTCCAGTCTGTGGAGAAGACAACGCTCGGTAAGTCGTAGCAATATCATCTAATTCTTCCATAGAAAACTCATGGTGATCTGCAAACGACATATGTTTGAGTAAACTATTTTGTGTTTGTAAATAGTTTACCAATGGTTTGGGATTGGCAATACCCGTTACCAAAAGCCATTGGAAAGCTACTGCTGGTATACTGTTCCAGACCGGTATTGCCTGACCGTATTCAAATGTGCTAAAAAAAACATCTATTCCTGGAGCATAACCATGAAGCGCTTTTCTAAAATATTCCTTTTCTAATACCGACAAAGAAGCAGGACACTTACTGACAATAATCACATCGGCCCTTTGAGCACCACCACGAAATTCCCTTAAGCGCCCTGCAGGAAAAGGAAAATCGTTGAAGAAAGGATTGGTGTAATCACACAATAAAATTGAAAAATCAGGTTGAATAGCACGGTGTTGAAAGACATCATCCATCAACAATAAATCGACTTGAGGATACAAGTGATGAATACGTTGCGCAGCCTCTACTCTTTTTTCTCCTACATTGACTTTAACCTGTTTCCCAAATTTGAGAAAAAACTGCCAAGGTTCATCGCCCACCTGTTCTGGCCCCAAATCATTTGAAACCGCTAAAAACCCTTTCGTTTTTCGGCCATAACCTCTGCTGAGTGTTGCAATAGAATAGTCTTTCAAAAAATGAGTGATGAGGTATTCGATGTGTGGTGTTTTACCTGTGCCTCCAACGGTTAAATTCCCCACCCCAATGGCAAAAACAGGACTCCTCTTTTTCTTCAATATATCCTTGTCGTACAAACAATTAATAAGCGATACAACACTTCCATAAAGAAGCGAAAAAGGGTATAAAATAATGATAAACAGATTTTTCACTTCGTGAACTCAAATGCTTGTGGGCTCCAAAAATAAGAATTTGTACTCTCATAACTATAAAACCTTGTGTATACTTTATAAGGCTATAATGTAACCTACCTTATTTATAAAAAAAATTACATTTTAAATAAATATTCCTAATCGATGCAAAAGATAATTTAATCGAAAACAAAAGATAAAAATGAATCACAAACAACTAAAAATCTGACTATTTCGTATTTTTACCAGATAAATAAGGCATATCCAAGAACTTGTTTGAAGCAACTAAAAGAACATTCTAATTGATGTTTACAATCATGAAAAAATACAAAAAAGTATTCGCCCACATTACAGCGATTATCTTTTGCATACTGATGTTCGTTGAAGTCAGTAAGGCACAAACCTGTACAGGTTCAACACCTGCAAACCCAGGCGCGCGCACAGGTAATCTTTATACAGCGTTCCCTATCAATCCAGGAAACACATCCACGGTACATTGGGTTACAGGTACATTTACTGTAACACCTGGGAACTTAACCATGTCGGGAACCTCTAAGCTTGTCATCAAAACAGGATCAAGCCTTACCATATCTGGAGCCTATACCATTCCAAACGGGTGTATGATATATGTTGAATCTGGAGCCATGCTTACCTTAGGTGGTAATTTAAGTTTTGGGAATGCCTCGAGCTCATTCATCAATTTAGGAACAGTAAACATTACAGGATCCATCGTATTAGGTTTGGGTTCAGTATACAATGACGGTACACTTAATGCATCAAATGCCCTACAACTCACTCAGCCTGCTTTCAACTTTGTAAATGGAGGCTCTGCATCTTTCTCCTATGTTCATTATAATCTTGGCACTCAAGCAACATCTTCTATTTGCATACGATCTGGTTCCATTTTTAACATCATTGGTAATACAAGTTGGATTATCACAGGACCATCTGTAGCCTTACCGTCAGCTGGCTTATTTCAATACAATGCTACGAACATAACAGGAAACACTCCTTGTGCTACTCCTAACCCTGCTAGAATAAACTATTATGGTAGCTTTGTACCACACAACCCTTTTGTATGGGGTCCTTCTGGTACCGTTGCCAACAATTCAAACATTACCATTGTAGGTTCTACTCCAGCATCATCTGGTACTGGTTCGTGTGTACGTATAACCAGTGGAACAGGATATGTAGCTTCTGCACCTCAAAACTTTAATTTAACCACCTTCTCTCCTGTTCCTACTTTAAGGGCTGCTCCTGCTATACCTAACTATTATAGATTTTGTCGTAATGCCACCGTGCCTTTATCCACGATGGCTTCTGGCGCTAACTTACTATGGTATACTTCTGCTACAGGAGGTACAGGATCGGCCACAGCCCCTACTGTTAATACCGGTACAGCAGGCTTACAAACCTTTTGGGTCAGTCAAAATGTAACAGGAAATTGCGAAGGACCTAGAACTCCCATCCACATCGACGTCGTTTCAACCGCTGCAGCATCTGCCGTTACGGCTACCAACAATGGTCCTCGCTGCGTGGGGCAATCCTTAACGCTGACAGGAGGAGGGACAGGAATCGCTTCTTGGAGTTGGACTGGTCCTAACAACTATACCTCTACGAATCAAAGTCCAACCGTAAGTGCCAGTGCTACCGTTGCCATGTCAGGAACCTATACCCTCATCACAACACAAACTACAGGAACTTGTTTAAATGGAGCTGCAACAACAGCCATTGTCAGCGGAGCAACACCGACACAACCTGCGGCATTCACGACCAGCACAACAACTGTATGTCCTGGGCAAAACAACGTAGCCTATACGGTACCAGCAGTAACGGGAGCCATTTCTTACAACTGGTCGTACAGTGGAACAGGTGCAACCATTACGGGTAACACAAATTCTGTTACCATAAGCTTTTCTAACCTTGCTACTTCTGGTACCTTAAGTGTAACGGCAACGAACGGTTGTGGTACCAGTACCGCAAGAAATTTGGCCATCACCGTAGGGAATATTTCTCAGATCCCAATGACTGGCCTGATTGCACATTACAAATTAAACGGTAATGCCAACGACTTCTTAAACAACAATGCCGGTACACTTCAAAATGCACCGACTGTTACAACAGATCGATTTGGTATCGCCAACACTGCCTATACATTGAATGGTACCAACCAACACATTTCAACCAACAACACTTACACCAATCCTACTAATTTTACGGTATCCTTATGGATCAATACCACCACCACATCGGGTGGTAAATTAATCGGTTTGGGAGATTCCCAAACAGGACAAAGTGGTAACTATGACCGACACGTGTACATGAACAATGCTGGTCAAATTTATTTCGGAGTTCACCCCGGAGCGGTCAGAACAATCAATTCGCCGCTAACTTATAACGACGGTGTATGGCACTTAGTAACCGCATCCCTTTCTTCTACCAATGGTATGAAACTCTACGTTGACGGTACATTGGTTGCAAGTGATGCCACCACCACCACTGCTCAATCATATACTGGCTATTGGAAAATAGGATTCGATAACCTGGGAGGCTGGACTTCTCAACCGGCAAGCTATTACTTCAACGGTAAAATAGATGAAGTACTCATCTATAACACAGAATTGACTGCCGGACAAATCTCAACCATATACAGCTCTCCTGCAGGTGCCAGCAGCAATAGTCCGGTATGTAATAACGGTACACTCAACTTGACAGCAGTAACCATATCCGGAGCTACTTATGCATGGACAGGACCTAACGGTTTTAATTCTTCTGCTCAAAACCCCACCGTGACCAACATGAGTGCTGCCAAAGAAGGGACCTATACCTTGACCGTCACAGTAGGAAGTTGTAGTCAAACCGCTTATACCATAGGCGCCATTGCCGAAAACCTTGGACCTAATATTTCCATGATTCCTTTGTCAGGACTGTTACATCAATATAAGTTAAATGCAAATGGATCAGATGCCATGGGTACCAATCCGGGAACACTCCAAAATGCACCAAGTCCAACAAGCGATCGTTTTGGAGTAAGCAACAAAGCCTATGCATTCAACGGAAGTTCCCAATACATGACCAGCCTTATTCCATACAATAACCCAGGAAATTTCACCCTGTCCTTATGGTTCAAAACGACCACTACAACAGGAGGTAAAATGATCGGTTTGGGCGGCAACCAAACAGGACAAAGCGGCAACTATGACCGTCACATTTTCATGAACGACGCTGGACAAGTATACTTTGGAGTATATCCAGGAGCTGTCAGAGTACTTAATACAACAACATCATACAACGATGGGAACTGGCACATGGTGACGGCAAGTCTTTCCAGCACCAACGGTATGAGTTTGTATATCGACGGGAGCTTAATCTCAACCGACCCTACCACCACCACTGCGGAGAACTATACAGGCTATTGGAGAATCGGATTCGATAATTTAAATGGTTGGGGCGTAACATCCAGTAGTTTTTACTTCAATGGCAATTTAGACGATGTATTTATATACAACAGAGCCATTACGGCCTCAGAAGTCACTACATTGTACAATGCTACAGGAGGAGCGAATAACGATGGACCAGTATGCTTTGGTAGCACTGTAAATTTATCTGCAACTACCATAGGAGGAGCCACATACTCCTGGACTGGTCCTAACAGCTTCTCCTCTTCCACTCAAAATCCTTCGCTTACTTTTACAGTAGCAGCAGCAGGAACTTACACCGTCAACGTAAGTCAGGGAGGTTGTACGTCTACCGGATATACGAATATAAACCCTAGCCCTCTAGCAGGTCAATGGACAGGATACACCAATACCAATTGGAACACCAACACCAACTGGTGTAACAACGTTATCCCTACTGCCAGCACAGATGTTACCATACCAGCCAGTGTAAGTAATATGCCTACGAACTCAGGTACTGCCAATGTAAGAAACTTGACGATCAGTCCTTCTTCCTCTTTAACGAATAGTGCAACAGGTACATTTAATGTATATGGGAACTTCACCAACAACGGAACATACAACGATAATAACCTAACGGCTTTTATCGGTTCTTCCACGCAATCTGTAAACGGAGCCGTTACGCTACACAGTGTCAATATCAATAATGCTGCTGGAGTAACACTCAACAGTCCGACATACATCAAAGGGCATCTCACACTGACCAATGGGACTTTAGCTTCTGGAGGAAACCTTACCGTCGACTTGAACACAGGTGCTATTACTGGAGCTGGTACAGGTGCTATTACTGGAAACATTACCGTCTTAAAATGGATCTGGAGCGATAAGTACCACTATATTTCTTCTCCTCTCAGTGGAAGAACCGTAGCCGATTGGAACGATGACGTACTCATTAAATTCGGAGCCAATACCAACTTATACACCTACGACGAAACGGTACCCAACATTGATAAAGAAGTGGGTTGGAACGCTGTCACATCAATAGCAACTACCATTCAAGACATGAAAGGTTACGCACTTTACTTCCCTCGTTTTATCTATCAAACAACAATCGATTTGACAGGACCATACAACCACAGTCAAACCTATACCAGTCCTACCCTGACCAATACTCCTTCCGGCGTTCCTGTTTCTGACGGCTGGCATTTAGTAGGGAACCCCTATCCTTGTGTCATCGATTGGAGTGCTGCTTCAGGATGGACAAAAACAGGTTTAGATAATGCCATTTATTTCTGGGACGAAAAAAACACCCGCTATGCATCCTATGTTGCCGGTATCGGTGTCAACGGGGGAACTCGCTACATCCCTGCCATGCAAGGATTCTATGTCAAAGTAAGTACTTCCGGAGGCACAGGAACACTGGCGATGAATAACAACGTACGTACCACAGCAGATAATCCGAATGTATGGAGAGTGGCCTCAGAAGAAAAAATCATTCACTTGAAAGCGTCTAACGGTACATCCGATGATGAGACCTATGTGCGATTCAATGCTCCTGCTTCCGAAGCATTTGATCATCAATGGGATGCTTATAAAATGCCGAACAGTGGAAATACGCCTTCCATCAGCACAAAAATAAATGATGTGAACTATGCGATTAACAGTTTACCTGAAACCACCCTCCAAAAAGTCATACCTGTTCGATTGGTTGCAGGAATAAATGGTGATCACACGATTCATGCAGATCTTTCCGGATTTGATGAAAAAGACTCTATTATACTGGAAGATCGTCTATTAGGAGTCAGTCAGGATTTAAGAGCTCATGCAAACTATACCACGACCTTGATTAAAGGAGACACCTCCACTCGTTTCTTCCTGAATTACAAAAAACAAACCAAAACGGACATTACAACAGATCATAAAAATAGTGTAGAAATTAAAAACATTAGTATCTCTGCATATCAACAACAAGTCCTTATTGAATTCCCTAATCAACAAGTAGAATCTGCTGATATTGCGGTCTTTGACATCATTGGAAACAAGATATACTCTACTGAAAATAAAACACTTGTCTCTGGAAAAACAGAAATCAACCTATCACATGTAAGTTCTGGTATATACATTGTGAAGGTTCAATCCCAATCCGGTAGTAAAATACAACAAGTCTTTATTACAAGATAGTACCTCGAATCAATTGTTTTGCCGTTTCACGAAACGGCAAAACAATTGATTATTTAAAAGCCCAAACACTTTATAGAACAAAACAAAAAACTCATACAATAAAAGTAGTGTTTGATAGAAAACAATATCCTTATATAGCTATGAAACGTAAAAATCGAGGAAAACAATACCTAAAATTTCCTTATGCTATATTCTCCCAAGCAACGTAACTTTTTGAACACGTGTTTACCTGTTAATTATTTTAAGAAAGAAGCAAAGCCAATTAGACGAAGTCTTTTTCCCATATCTTTTATAATAATACTCTTTTCCTTAAGCTTTTCGGCTTATTCTCAAGTAACTACACATCCAATCACCCTTTCTCCACTTTGCCCTGGATCAGCAGTTCCGGTGAGTTATTCCGCTGGCGTTTTGATCGTAGATAATTTTACAATTCAACTTTCAGATGCCAGCGGGAGTTTCGCCTCTCCCACCAATTTAGGCAATGAAACACTCTTTGGTTTCGGGACAGTAAACAGCACGTTTACCGCAACCATCCCTGCAGGTACTGCTGCCGGCACAGGCTATCGCATACGTGTAAATGGTATTGCTGCCGGTACAGGTAGCGACAACGGATCAAACCTTATCATTAATGCCACAGTAGTTGCGGGAATACCCGGTACTTTTACTACAGGGCCAACTGCTCTATGTGCAGGGGTAAATAACATAGCATATACGGTAAACACGGTAACTGGAGCCGTGTCCTACGATTGGAGCTATTCTGGAACAGGGGTAACCTTCAACGGTACTGGAAATTCTGTAACCGCTGACTTTTCTCCAACCGCCACTTCTGGAACAATCAATGTCAGAAGCGTCAACGTCAATGGTTGTATAGGACCAACAGTTCGAACACGCAATGTTACAGTGAGTCCCTTACCCGCTCAACCCAATAACTATACAGCAAGTTCCACGGCGGTATGTCAAGGCCAATCAGGAGTTGCTTACACCGTACCTGCTGTTGCTGGTGCAACGTCTTATGTATGGACTTATACCGGTACAGGAGCAAGCTTTACCAATGGAACAGCACGAAATGTTACGGTTGCATTCAATGCCACAGCTACTTCTGGAACCATTCAAGTTGCAGCAGTAAATGCCTGTGGTTCTGGACCAACACGAAACATTGCCGTAACGGTTGGATCTTCTATCGGACAACCATCGAACTTTACCACAAGCTCCGCTAATGTATGTAGAGGCAATAACAATGTTGCATACACCGTACCCGTGGTGGCTGGAGCAACTTCTTATACCTGGACTTACAGTGGCAATGGTGCTACCATCTCCGGAGGAACAACGAATGCTGTCACCATCAACTTTTCGTCGATATTAGCCACCACGGGGACACTTAGCGTAGTAGCCAACTCTGGCGGATGCACAAGTATCGCCCGTTCTATGGTTGTTACAGTAAGTACAACCACTCCTGGAACACCTGGAGCATTCAGCTCTGGAGCAACCACGGTATGCCAAGGACAAACAGGAGTAGCTTATGTTTCAGGAACAGGAAGTAATGCCATATCCTACCAATGGACATATTCTGGTACTGGACTTATCTTCAATGGAACCAGCAACTCAGTGACTGGTGACTATGCCAATAATGCTACGGGTGGAACAATTTCCGTACGTTCAGTAAATGCCTGTGGAACAAGTGCAGCAAGAACACGTGGCCCCATTACCGTAAATGCTTTACCTGCTCAACCGGGAGCATATACAACAAGTTCTCCAACGGTCTGTCAAGGACAAAACAATGTTGCTTATACCATACCAGTGACAGGAGCTGGTTCTTATACCTGGACCTATAGTGGAACCGGTGCTACCATCTCTGGAGGAACAACACGATCCATTACCATTAATTTCTCGGCCTCTGCCACATCGGGAACGCTGAGTGGTGCAGCAGTCAATGCTTGTGGCGCAGGCGCAACAAGAGACATTGCCATTACAGTCAATCCATTACCTGTAAGTTCTGCCAGTAACGATGGACCGGTATGTATTGGCAGTACCTTAACCTTAAGTACTCCAACCATCGGCAGTGCTACCTATTCCTGGACAGGACCGTCAGGATTCTCCTCTTCTATACAAAATCCAACACTTAACTACTCATTACTCTATTCCGGATTATACACCGTACAAGTTACTGCGGGAGGATGTTCTGCCAATTTCAACACCACAGTCACCTCTAATGCTGCTCTTGGACTTTGGACAGGCATAACCAATTCCAATTGGAATACCCTGACCAACTGGTGTGGAGGAACAACATTTGGATCGACAACTGATGTCATCATTCCTTCTACTGCTCCCAATATGCCCATCGTCAACAGCACGGTTTCTTGTAGAAATTTAACAATCGCAACAGGAGCTAATCTTACCAATAGTGCTTCTGGAACACTCAATATCTATGGTAATTTCACCAACACCGGTGCTTACCACGATGAAGGTACAACTGCTTTCGTCGGATCCATTCCTCAAGTTGTTACTGGTGTGGATACGCTACACAGTGCTATTATAAACAACACCGCTGGCGTAACGCTTACTAGTCCAACCTATATAGAAGGTCATCTTACACTTACAGCCGGAACATTAGCATCAGGTGGTAACTTAACGGTAGACCTTAACACCGGTGCCATTACAGGGGCTGGTACTGGTTCTATTTCAGGAAACCTCAATGTCTTAAAATGGATCTGGAGTGACAAGTACCACTATATTTCTTCTCCTCTCAGTGGAAGAACCGTAGCCGATTGGAACGATGACGTACTCATTAAATTCGGAGCCAATACCAACTTATACACCTACGACGAAACGGTACCCAACATTGATAAAGAAGTGGGTTGGAACGCTGTCACATCAATAGCAACTACCATTCAAGACATGAAAGGTTACGCACTTTACTTCCCTCGTTTTATCTATCAAACAACAATCGATTTGACAGGACCATACAACCACAGTCAAACCTATACCAGTCCTACCCTGACCAATACTCCTTCCGGCGTTCCTGTTTCTGACGGCTGGCATTTAGTAGGGAACCCCTATCCTTGTGTCATCGATTGGAGTGCTGCTTCAGGATGGACAAAAACAGGTTTAGATAATGCCATTTATTTCTGGGACGAAAAAAACACCCGCTATGCATCCTATGTTGCCGGTATCGGTGTCAACGGAGGAACTCGTTACATCCCTGCCATGCAAGGATTCTACGTTAAAGTAAGTACTTCCGGAGGAACAGGAACACTGGCGATGAATAACAACGTACGTACAACAGCAGATAATCCGAATGTGTGGAAAGTGGCTTCAGAAGAAAAAATCATTCACCTCAAAGTTTCTAACGGAACTTATGACGATGAAACGTATATACGTTTCTCTGAACTTGCTTCTGAAGACTTCGATAGTCAGCTCGATGCCTATAAAATACCAAACAGTGACAATACACCTTCTCTGAGTACGACAAGTGCTCATGAAAAATATTCGATCAATAGTTTACCCAAAACATTAAGTAACAAAGTCATTCCTATTCAACTTTCCGTTGGCTTAAACGGTGAATATAGCATCACTGCTGACATGAAAGGTTTTGACAGCATGGACTCGATCATTCTGGAAGATCGATCACTGGGAAGATTCCAAAACCTGATTGACATTCCATCTTATTCTGCTACACTCAGTAAGGGAGATACGACAACGAGATTTTTCTTACACTATAAAAAACAAAATAGAGTAACAGACAATAGCGATAGGACTTCCGAAAATCAGGGAATAAACATCTTTGCCTATAAACAAAACATCAACATCTTATTGGGACAAGATCACTCATCCAATACGAACATCCTTGTGTACAATGCAATAGGAAATAAAGTCTACGAAATACAAAATGCAGACATAAGCTCTGGCAAAATAGAATTCAGCTTACCCAACATCAACACAGGCATATACATTGTTAATGTCCAATCCACTACTGGAAATGCAAGCCAACAAGTATTCATAAGCCAATAAAACACACCATAATCCTATTTTCTCAAAAACAGCCTATCATCAGATAGGCTGTTTTTTTTTACCTAACTCTTGTACTCAAAATTTATCCAAGAAAGAAATCTTGAATATAAAAGAAAATGACTATCCGCATATAGTCACCTAAACATTATCGAGCAAACACATTCTCATTCTTCTCATGAGTTGCTCCGCACGCAATAACGTATTATAACATCCACCATTTGTTTGCGGAGAACTCATGCGGGGACCTTTCTTTTCTTTCTTTAGGCGACGGCCGAGTTCTTCTGATTCAAACCTTTATTCTACATACATGCTCATCTACTCAGAAGCAACTCGGCCTGAAAAGGAGATTTATCCAATGGAAGACATCTTGAGTATAAAAATATAATATACTGAAAATCAACAAAATAATGATGTCATATTTTAGGTGACTATATGCGGATAGTCATTTAAAAGAATATAAAATTCTGAAAATCAGTAAAATAAAAACAATAACACAACACTTTATTCAATCTATTGGATAACCCTTTCTAAATCCCTAACGTAAGACTACAACATAGATAAAATATACTAAATTTACGATGAATCTTACACTAGTTAAGACTAAAAAATCACGCGATGATGATTCGAAAAGTACTATTACCTCTTATTCTCTGTTTAGTTTTGATAAACAAAACCTCAGGTCAGACCTGCACAGGAAGCACGCCGGCTAACCCTGGTGCAAGAACAGGAAACCTCTATACCACAACTACTATAGATCCGGGTAGCACATCTACAGTACACTGGTTTCAAGGCACGGCATCAGGAGCTACGATTACCATGTCAGGAACGAGTAAACTGATCATCAAAACAGGGTCCAACCTTGCCTTATCCGGAGCTTATACCATTCCTAATGGTTGCATGATCTATGTGGAATCCGGGGCAACACTTACTTTAGGGGGCAACTTAACATTAGGCGATGCATCAAGTGCGTTGATTAATTTAGGTACAATAAATGTAACAGGCCAATTATCCCTGGGCAGCGGAGCTGTTTACAACGATGGAACGATAAACTTTTCTTCTTTCCTATGGATCACCTCAACAACATTTGTATTTTTAAACGGAGGATCCGCTTCTTTCTCACATGTAAACTACCAGGTAGGATCTCAAGCCACATCCTCCATTTGCTTGAGGCCCGGTTCTGTTTTTAACATGGTAACCTATTCTGGCTATATCATTACGGGCTCTCCTGTCGCCCTTCCAAGTGGCGGTTTATTTAAATACAATGCCACGGACATCTCCAATAATAGCACTTGTACTCCTGCAAATCCCGCACGTATCAATTACTACGATGGTCCGGGAGCGACCAACAGTTTTCTTTTTGGTCCTTCAGGAACAGTCGCCGATCATGCCAACATCACCATTGTAGGGTCTATACCTGCTGCTTCAGGAACAGGAGCATGTGTACTTGTCACCAGCGGTATTGCTTCTGCTCCTCAAAATTTCATTCTCTCTACCTTTTCTCCAGCACCTTTCATAACAGGTAGCTATTTTAATTATTGCCTCAACTCAACGGTTCCGATGACTACTATAGCGACAGGAACCAACCTTCTCTGGTACACTGCTGCTACTGGAGGTAGTGGAAGCTCTACTGCGCCCACCGTCAATACGACTTCCGCAGGACTACAAACCTTTTGGGTCAATCAAAATGTAACCGGAACTTGTTTAGGACCAAGAATCAGCATTAACATCAATGTAACTGCGACTTCAGCAAACAGTCTCACAGCCTCTAACAACGGGCCCATTTGTAGCGGTGCAACGCTAAACCTTAGTGCTACAGCGGGAGCAGCTGTCAGCGCTTGGAGTTGGACTGGCCCAAACAGTTTCAGTTCTTCCAGTCAAAATCCAAGCATTGCGGCAGCTACACCTGCAGCAACAGGCACCTATACCCTTATTGCAACACAAACAACAGGATCATGTCGTCACAGTGCTACGACAACAGCAACTGTGAGTAGCAGTATTCCTGCCACACCAGGAGCCTTTACAACAAGCAGTTCAAGCGTTTGTAAAAATCAAACCAATGTGACTTATACTGTCCCCCCCGTTGCAGGAGCAACTTCTTACACATGGTCTTATGGAGGAGCCGGAGCTGCCATTAGTGGAACCAGTAATGCTGTCAGCATTAATTATTCACTCCTTGCCACTTCTGGAACACTGAGTGTATCCGCTACCAATACCTGTGGAAGCAGTGCTGCCAGAACACTGGCCATTACCGTGAATAATGGAATATTCCAACTTTCTACTTCAAACATGATAGCCTACTATAAGTTTAACAACAATGCCAACGATCACACCAATACCAACCAAGGTACATTACAAAATGCTCCTTCAACAACAACCGATCGATTTGGCAATGCAAGCAGTGCATACGATTTCAATGGCAGCAACCAATACATCTCCACGGCAAACTCTTATACCAATCCTACCAATTTCACCATATCAATCTGGTTTAAAACCACCACCACAACAGGGGGGAAATTGATCAATTTTGGAAATAATCAAACAGGCGGAAGTGGTAACTACGATCGTCAAATTTACATGAGCAATTCCGGAAGACTCTATTTTACCGTTAATCCATCCTCTGGCTACACCGTGACCACTAACATAGCCTATAATGATGGAGAATGGCATCTGGCTACAGGAACCGTTTCCTCTACAAATGGCATGAGACTCTATGTCGATGGGATGCTTATTTCAAGCAATGCCTTAGGAATAGGTGGACAAAACTATACCGGTTATTGGAGAATAGGATACGACAACATGGGAGCTTGGCCCAATGTCCCTACCAGTCTATACTTTAAAGGAGCACTGGACGATGTCATGATTTTCCACCGTGAATTATCCGCCGCAGAAATCACAACCCTTTACACTTCGGTAGACGGTGCGGGAAGCAATACCCCTGTTTGTACCAACGGAACCATCAACCTAAGTGCAACAACGCTAGCGGGCTCCTCATACGGATGGACAGGGCCTAACAGCTTTTCCGCATCTTCACAAAACCCAAGTATCACTAACATGAGTGCCTCCAAAGAAGGAACGTATGCGCTGACTGTAACCTCCGGCTCTTGTGTTTATAATGCTTATGCGCTAGGAAAAATCAACACGAAACTGGGTCCAGACCTTTCACAAGTTCCCGGCAGTAATTTAAGCGCCCATTACAAACTAGATGGAAGTGCTAAAGACGAAACGAATAACAACCATGGAGACTTACAAAATACACCTTCCCTGACAACTGATCGTTTTGGAATTGCTAACAAAGCATACAGCTTTAACGGATCTAACCAATACATTGCAACAAGCATCACCTACAACAACCCCAGTAACTTAAGTTTATCCCTTTGGTTTAAAACGAATACTACCACAGGAGGAAAACTTATTGGACTGGGTAACCAGAGAACAGGTGGTAGTACCAATTTCGACCGACATATTTATATGTCCAATGCAGGACAGCTTTATTTTGGAGTCAACCCGGGTACAGGGCGAATCACCATAAACTCTACCGCTTCATACAACGATAATGCCTGGCACCACGTCACTGCTACACTCTCGAGCACAAACGGAATAAAACTTTACGTAGATGGAATATTGGTAGCCAACAATGGTTCTCCTTTAGGAGGTGAAAATTATGTTGGCTATTGGAAAATAGGATTCGATGCCATCGGAGGAACATGGGCAGGAAATCCGTCCTCTCCTTTTTTCAATGGTAGTATAGATGATGTACTCATCTATACTACAGAACTTACGGCCAGCAATGTCGGGGTTCTTTACCAATCGGCCAACGGGGCAGGTAATAACGGGCCTGTATGTACAGGAACTAGCTTAACCTTAAGCTCAACCACAGTTGGCGGAGCGAGTTACAGTTGGACGGGTCCTAATAGTTTTTCATCCTCTTCACAAAATCCCAGCCTTACTTACCTTTCTGCTTACCTGGGCGTTTATACCCTGAACGTGACACAAGCAGGATGCATATCCACTGCTTATAGCCTGGTTTCTGAAAGCAATACTCCAGGACAATGGACAGGTGCCTATAGCAACAGCTGGCATACGGCAAACAATTGGTGTAACGGTACCCTCCCCACCTCTTCCACCGACATCACCATTCCCGCCTCTGCGGTAAACATGCCTACGATTACAGCAACGGCTACCTTACGAAACCTGACAATTGCTCCTTCTGCATCGTTAACCAATAACTCTTCGGGAACGCTCCATAGTTATGGCAACTTCACCAATAACGGTACCTACAACGACGACGGTTTAACAGTCTTTGGAGGAGCAACAACACAAACCTTAACAGGAGCAACAACATTACACAGTGTGGTTGTAAACAATGCGGCTGGCGTGACGCTCAATAGTCCTACCTACATTGAAGGTCATCTCACGCTAAGCAATGGCACCTTAGCTTCTGGGGGAAACTTGACCGTTGACCTCAACACCGGTGCCATTACAGGTGCCGGAAACGGTAGTATTTCTGGGGATCTCACCGTCCTAAAATGGATATGGAGCGATCAATACCATTACATCTCTTCGCCCCTAAGCGGTAGAACGGTAACAGATTGGAACGATAATGTACTGATTAAATTTGGAGCAAATGCCAACCTGTACACCTACGACGAAACTGTTCCTGATCCGAATAAAGAAGTGGGGTGGAACGCAGTAACGTCAACGGCAACAACGATTGAAGACATGAAAGGCTATGCACTGTACTTTCCCCGATGGATCTATAGAACAACACTTGATCTCACAGGGCCATATAACCATGCACAAACATACAGTAATACATCTCTCAGTAATACCTCTTCTGGAAATACTCTTGCCGATGGATGGAACTTAGTCGGTAATCCATACCCTTGCGTCATCGATTGGGATGCTCCATCGGGTTGGACTAAAACAGGCTTAGACCATGCCATCTACTTATGGGATCAACAAAATAACCGTTACAGTGGATATGTCGACGGCGCCAGTGTCAATGGAGGAACCCGCTATATTCCAGCCATGCAAGGATTCTATGTCATCGTAAGCAATCCTGGAACAGGTACATTGGGCATGAATAATGACGTACGCAGTACCGCAGCCAATCCCAATGTCCTCAGAATTGTTTCAGAAGAAAAAACAATCAGACTAAAAACAAATCAGGATACTTACAGCGATGAAACGCTTATTCGTTTTAAAGATCAGGCAACTGATCAATTCGATTCAAAGCTCGATGCGTATAAAATACCAAGCAGTTCAAATACGCCATCAATAAGTACATACACCAACCATATTCACTATATGGTCAATACCCTACCGAATAGTTCAACGAGTCAAACGATTCCTGTAAAAATAAGTGCAGGCATAAGTGGTAACCATAACATCAACGCCGATATCATAGGATTCGGTGAAGAGGACAGCATTGTATTAGAAGATCGACTGTTAGGAATACATCAAAACCTTTACACCCAACCCAATTACCTGGCGAATCTCATCAAAGGCGATACCACAACACGTTTCTTCTTGCATTACCAAAAAGCAAACAAGGAAAACATGAACAGCAATCATCAAAATGTAGATACTGAAAAACAAGGGATTAAAATCTACTCCTTCCAACAAACTGTAAACATTGTGTTGAACGAAGAACCAACATCCAACATCAACATTGCCATTTATGACGCTTCAGGAAACAACGTATACGCAAGAGATCATGTAGAAACCACAACTGGAAAAATAGCCTTTCGCTTAAATGATCTGACGACAGGGATCTACATTGTAAAAGTTCAAACCCAGACCAATACCAAAACGCAACAAGTATACCTCTCGAGATAAAACGACTTTAATCGACCTCAAAAAAATCCCGGTTTTCCAATCGGGATTTTTTTGATCTGATAAGACTCCGAGCATGAAAAAAAGCACTATACTTGTAATCTGGCATCATGGTTTCACTTTGCTCCTCACACGATGAAAATAAGAGAGATAATTAACGCTCTGGAAGAATGGGCACCCAAAGCCTACCAAGAATCATACGACAATTGTGGCATCCAAACCGGCGATACCCATCAGGAATTGACAGGCATCCTCATTACACTCGATAGCACAGAAGAGGTCATCGACGAAGCGATTGCCAAACAATGTAATTTGGTCATCGCTCATCATCCGCTCTTGTTCAAAGGACTAAAAAGTATTACGGGGAAAAACGACATCGAACGCGCTTTACTAAAAGCCATCAAACATGACATCACCGTCTATGCTATTCATACGAATTTAGACCATATCGCCAGCGGAGTAAACCATCAAATCTGCAAACGCCTTAAACTTACGAACACTTCGGTTTTAATGGGGAAAACAGGATTGTTGACCAAACTCGTGACCTACGTACCCGAGAAGGAAAAAGAACATGTACTCCAACAGCTTTTTAAAGCTGGAGCCGGGGAAATTGGCAACTATTCTTCTTGTGCCTTTAGAAGTCCTGGTCAGGGTTCATTCTTAGCCCATGAAAAGGCCCAACCTCACATCGGAGAAATCAACAAACTGGAATATGTGAATGAAAACCGCATTGAAACCGTATTTCCTTCCCATTTAAAAAACAAAATCATCCAAACCTTAAAAGAAGCACACCCTTATGAAGAAGTGGCCTACGACCTGTTTGAATTACAAAACACATGGGAATCTGTAGGTTCAGGCATGATCGGAACATTAGCTCAACCCATGACAGTAGAAGAGTTTTTACATCATGTAGCCTCTTCCATGAACATCAATACCTTCAAGTATACCCATTCCTTCAAAGGACTTATACACCAAGTAGCCGTATGTGGAGGAGCAGGAAGCTTTCTGTTAAAAAAAGCTTTACTATCAGGTGCTCAGGCATTTGTAAGTTCAGACTTCAAATACCATGAATTTTTCGATGCTGAAAATGACATTTTGGTAGCCGATATTGGACATTATGAAAGCGAAGTCTATACAAAAGAGTTGATTTATGGTTTTTTGATCAAAAAATTTACTAATATTGCAACTCTAATTTCGGAGATCAACACAAATCCAGTACGTTACTTTAGACAATAAATGGAAAACCTAACCATCGCTCAAAAACTCGAAGCTCTAATAAAACTTCAAACCATTGATTCGCAAATAGACGAAATCAAAACCATAAGAGGAGATTTACCCGAAGAAGTAAGAGACTTAGAAGATGAATTAGCAGGTTATGAAACACGTATCGCAAAATACGAAGCAGACATTGCAGGATTAGAAGAAACAGTAAAAGCGAACAAACAAGGTATTAAAGACGCTGAAAAGCTCATCAAGAAATACGAAGAACAACAAAAGAACGTACGTAACAACCGGGAATACGACGCCATCACCAAAGAAGTAGAACTGCAACAATTAGAAATTCAAGTTCTCGAAAAGAAAATTAAAGAAGGATTGGTTCAAATTGATTTCAAGAAAGCAGACATCGAAAAAACGCAAGCCAACCTCACAGACAGAAAAAAAGATTTAAAAAATAAACAAAGCGAACTTCAAGTCATCATCGATGAAAGTCAAGACGATGAAGCGAAATTGATGAAAGAACGCGATAAAGCGTGTAAACAAATCGAAGATCGTTTACTTTTTGCCTATACCCGACTTAGAGCCAACGTTGCGAACGGACTAGCGGTAGTTTCTGTAAAAAGAGATGCTTGCGGCGGTTGCTTCAACAGAGTCCCTCACCAAAGACAAGCTGAAATTCGTGACAGAAAAAAAATCATCGTATGTGAACACTGCGGTCGTGTGTTAGCAAATGTAGAGATGAATATCTTAGAACCTGCAAAAAAATAATTTGGAAGCATCTGCTCTCAAAAAAAACTTTAATAGAATAACAAGGGTGTACACATACTGTTTACACCCTTTGTTTTTTATTGCCTTTTTTCTTCAAACTACTCAGGTTTCTGCTCAACATTATGAATTCAACGAAACACTGCAAAAAGCGTACGGGCATATCCTAAACCTTCATTACCAACAAGCACAATCGCTTCTTGATACCCAGCTTAAAATTACTCCCAAACATGCCATCGCATTGTATTTAAAAAACTTCAATGAGGTACTTCCTGTGTTTATACAAGAAGATAAACAAGCATACACAGCCATCACCCATCATGAAGACCAACTACTGAATACAATCGGAAAACTTCCCGCTTCTTCCCCTTATTATTACTTTACCCAAGCAGAAATAAAACTTCACTGGGCCATTTTAAAATTAAAATTCGGAGATCACACCGCTGCTGCTTTAAACGTACGCTCTTGTTACAAAATTCTGGAAACAGGACTTCAAAAATACCCCGACTTCATTCCGATGATCAAAACCATGGCCGTTTTAAAAATCGTCATCGGATCCATTCCTGAAAATTATACCTGGCTTGCCGGTGCCATCGGACTGTACGGAGACCTCAACAAAGGCCTTCAACAACTGAATAGCATCGCCCGAGGAACAACCATTTATCACATGGAAGCTAAACTATGGCTTGTATTATGTGAACATTATTTACTAGGACAAAACGAACATCTAAACATGATGACCAACCTACGTAAAATAGATTCCGATAATATCCTTTATCTTTTTTTAGATGTCTCACTGAAGATCCACAATGCGCGTAGCGAAGAAGCCCTGATCTATTACAACAGCAACCTCGTCAGTAAACAAGCGTACCAACTGATTCCTGCATTTTATTACATGCTAGGAGAAATATACCTGCACAAAGGTTGGTATCAGGAATCGATTACCGCCTTTAAGCAATACGTTCAACTCTACAAAGGACAAGCCTACATCAAAGATTCCTATTACAAAATTTTTCTCGCCTACTGGCTTATGGGAAATGATCAACAAGCACAACAGTACAAAAAATTGGTACTCACCAAAGGTGTCACACGAAACGACAGCGATAAACAAGCCTTAAAAATGGTGAAGTCTGAACACTTCCCTGCCCAGGAAATATACATCATACGATTACTCACCGACGGCGGTTACTTAAACGAAGCCATTGCTTTAGCCCATAAATTAGACCAACACGCGTTCTCCAATAACAAAGACCGTATCGAATTTGAATACCGTAAAGCTCGTCTCTATCACAAATCAGGAGATATTGAACAGGCCATATTGGCCTACATGCAAACCATCAAAGAAAATCCAAAAAACATAGAATACTTTATTCCAAACTCCTGTTTGCAACTGGCCTATATCTACCGCGACTTAAATCAAACCGGAAAAGCGAAATACTACTTCTCAAAAGTATTTGAGTACAAACATTACGAATACAAACAAACGATTGAAAGTAAAGCCAAAGCCGGTTTATCGAGTTTAGAAAAATGACAGTGCACGCTCCCGATACGCAACAATTGTTAGCCTACGCATCGAAACACTTCGAAACTTACAGCTATCTTAACGGCAATAGCATTCCCTATCCACACAAAGCCTTTCCTGAGCTCATGGGCATGGGACATGTCGATCTGCTGGACATTCCTACGCCCGATGCCTTTTCATGGAAAATCCTCGATCAATTTATTACACAACATCAAGGAAAATATATCCTGGGTTACTTTAACTACCAGCTCAAAAATCACATCGAACACGTTGAGTTTCCGTTAACAGATGCACTACAATTTCCTTTAGTACACGTATACATTCCTCAATACGTTTTCATCAAAGATGATCAAGGATGGAAAGGATGGGATACTGAAAGCGATCAGCTTTTATCTTCAATCAACACCTACACACCTTCTCCTGGCCCAGTCAATGAGGCTTCTGAGGCAAAAGAACAATTCTCGCATGACCAATACCTGAAAATTGTACAACGGATAAAAAAAGAATTGGGTCAAGGTAATATATACGAAATTAATTTTTGTAACAGCTATACCGGAAACTACAGCAGCATGAATTACGGTAACCTCTACCAACGACTGAATGCCATTTCTCCCATGCCCTTTTCTGCTTTGTACAAACACCGGGAACATGTGGTCGTATCAGCTTCTCCTGAACGCTTTATTCAGAAAAAAGGCAACACACTGATCAGTCAACCGATTAAAGGAACAGCAGGGAGAAAAAATAATCCGGCCGAAGACCTCGCACAAAAACACCACTTAGAAACATCATTAAAAGAACGTACCGAAAACATCATGATTGTAGACCTGGTACGCAATGACCTTTCCAAGATTTGTGAAGGGGGATCCGTACGCGTAGAAGAACTCTGTAAAGCCTATACCTTCGATAAGGTACATCAACTCATTTCCACCATCAGCGGCCGTTTAGAAAACACCGCTCTTCCCTTATCAGAGGTATTGAAAGCACTCTTCCCCATGGGCAGCATGACAGGAGCACCTAAACTCAAAGCCATGCAGCTCATCGACGAGTTAGAACAAGAAGGCCGTGGTCTCTTTTCCGGCACCTTGGGCTATATTGCTCCCAATGGAGACTTCGATTTTAACGTCATTATACGCAGTCTGCTGCTCAACGAAAAACTCGGCAAATACCAATACCATGCCGGCAGCGCCATCACCATGGCTTCCGATGCGGAACAGGAATACCAGGAATGCAGCCTCAAAACACTGCCTATACGACTGTTAATAAATGAATTAGTAGTCAGTAGTCAGTAGACAGGTATCTGTAAAAAGGAAAGAGAAAGCGTTCTTCACTCTCTTTCTGTTTCTCTTTCTGCCCTTATATTTCCCTTTCATTCTCCAAATTTCCATGGAAAATAGAGAGAAAAGCCTATATTTGGACTCTCAAAATTATTAGTGATTAACTAAAACCTGATCAATACACAATGAACAAGATCAAAGTTGCAAATCCCGTAGTGGAATTGGATGGTGACGAAATGACACGCATCATTTGGAAATTTATCAAAGACAAACTTATCATCCCCTACTTGGATGTCGATATTAAATACTACGACTTGGGCATGGAATACCGCGATCAAACCAACGATCAAGTCACCATTGATGCAGCAGAAGCCATAAAAAAATACAACGTAGGGATCAAGTGTGCAACCATTACACCCGATGAAGCCCGTGTTAAAGAATTCAATTTGAAACAAATGTGGAAATCACCAAACGGTACCATCCGTAACATCCTTGATGGTACAGTGTTTCGTGAGCCCATCGTATGTGCTAACGTACCTCGTTTAGTACCTAACTGGACTGCTCCTATTTGTGTCGGTCGTCACGCATTCGGTGATCAATACCGTGCTACCGATTTCTTAGTGCCTGGCAAAGGTAAATTGACCATGAAATTTGAAGGTGAAGATGGAAAAGTTCAAGAATACGAAGTATTCAACTTCAAAGGTGCTGGTATTGCCATGGGGATGTACAACACCGACGAATCAATCCGTGGCTTCGCTCACTCATGCTTCAACCAGGCATTGAGCAAAAAATGGCCCCTGTACTTGTCTACCAAAAACACCATCTTGAAAAAATACGATGGTCGTTTCAAAGATATCTTCGAAGAAATCTACCAAGCAGATTACAAAGCAAAATTCGCTGCTGCTGGTATCGTATACGAACACAGACTCATCGATGACATGGTAGCTTCTGCCTTGAAATGGAACGGGAACTTCGTATGGGCTTGTAAAAACTACGACGGGGACGTACAATCCGACTCGGTGGCACAAGGTTTCGGATCATTAGGTTTAATGACTTCTGTCTTGATTACACCAGACGGTAAAACGATGGAAGCAGAAGCCGCTCACGGTACTGTAACTCGTCACTACAGAGACCACCAAGCTGGTAAACCTACGTCTACCAACCCGATTGCTTCTATTTTCGCATGGACAAGAGGTTTGGAATTCCGTGGTAAACTGGACAACAACCAAGAGTTGATCAACTTCTGTCAAACCCTGGAAAAAGTTTGCGTGTCTACCGTTGAAAGTGGTAAAATGACCAAAGATCTTGCCATCTGTGCATTCGGTAACAAAGTGAACCACGGTGAACACTACCTGTACACAGAAGAGTTCTTAGCGGCCATCGACGATAACTTGAAAGTCGCTTTGAAAAAATAAAGAAACGAATCGTTTAATGTTAAAGACCCATTTCAACGTGAGATGGGTCTTTTTTTATACGTTCAGAAAGAAAAAGATTAAGTATATTTATACGACTT
This sequence comes from uncultured Chitinophagaceae bacterium, assembly GCA_964454665.1. GTDB lineage: Bacteria > Bacteroidota > Bacteroidia > Cytophagales > Cytophagaceae > JACMQM01. The sequence continues at coordinate 43,467 of CAYVTO010000007.1, read as the reverse complement.
CCATCATCAAAAAACATCATGAATCCAGGCCAGGAAGAAAAAAACGAACTGCACCCACGCAACCTTCATCGCCTTGGTTATGATTTCGAGAAACTGGTACAGGCTTGTCCAGAACTCGCACCTTTCGTTACTCAGAACAAACACAATACCCATCTTTCAATCGACTTCGCACATCCAGAAGCCGTGAAAATGCTCAACAAAGCATTACTCCACTACCATTATCATATCCCCCACTGGGATATCCCTGCTTCTTTCTTGTGTCCTGCCATACCGGGCAGAGTCGATTACATCCATCACATCGCAGACCTGCTCGCTTCCAACCATGAAGGTAAAATACCCAAGGGCAAACAAGTCAAAGTACTTGACATTGGCGTAGGGGCAAACTGCATTTACCCCTTACTTGGACATGCCATCTATGGATGGAATTTTGTCGGTTCCGACATCGATCAAAAAGCCATTCGTACCGCACAAGCCATTGTGAAAGCCAATACACCATACGACAAACACATTACTTTGAGGACGCAACATACATCCGAAAGTACATTCGAAGGCATTATCGAAAAAGGGGATCGTTTTGATTTTACACTTTGCAATCCTCCCTTCCATACCTCACAAGCAGAAGCCAACGAAGCCGCGAGTAAAAAACTAAAAAACCTCGGCTTACATTCCTCATCCCAACCTGTTTTAAATTTTGGAGGACAAAATCATGAACTCTGGTGTAAAGGAGGCGAAGGGCTTTTCATACGCAACATGATCGAAGAAAGTGTAGACTATAGGCAACAGTGTTGTTGGTTTTCTACACTCGTTTCTAAAAGTGAAAATCTTCCTGGCATCTATCAAACCCTGGAAAAAGTAAAAACCCTCGATATAAAAACCATAGCCATGGCTCAAGGTCAGAAAACAAGCCGTATTATCGCATGGACATTCCTGACGCCAGCACAGCATAAAACGTGGGGGCAAAAATGATGGAAGTAAAAAGTGGTTTCTCTTTTTGTAGGATGACCTCCTATCCCTTATATTGTAAAGTCCGTTTAAACAGGTCTCGATCAAGATGAAACAAGCACTTCATTTTATTACCCTTGGAGTTCATGACTTAGAAAAAATGAAACTCTTTTACCAAAATGTATTTGGCTGGAAAACCTTGAAAGAAGAAGGGGGCATTGTATTTTTCAAGCTCAATGGCGTAATACTTGGTTTGTTCCCATCGGAAGAATTAGCACACGACATCGGCATCAAAGATGAACCGATTAAACGGTTCAAAAAATTCACCCTGGCGATCAATTTCAGGTCAGAGCAAGAAGTAGATCAAGCCTTCCAAGCACTAAAGGACAAAGGCATCAAGGTCATCAAAGAACCTCAACATGTGTTTTGGGGAGGATACTCTGGGTATGTGGCGGATCTTGAAAACAACTATTGGGAACTCGCCTTCAATCCCTTTGTAGAAATCAATGCCGACGAACTTGTCTTGGGGCATTTGTAATTCTTTTATCTCCATTTCATTATGTTTGAATACTCGCACTGCAGCATCGATAAAATAGCCGTCCACCGTATTGGAAATCCTACTTTACACGAAGAGCTGATCTTATCCCAAAAACTACTCGACTGTTCGGATAAAAAACTGGAAGAACTCCTGATGCGTTTTTTCCTGGCCCCATTTTCCAATCCAGAATACTATTCCTTTACCTTCAGCAACAACGATTTTACGCTCAATCCCCTCTTTCATTTTGCATCGCAAGTTTTCGATGAACAAGTAGACCTTTATACGCAAAGCCGCAACATCGCCAAACTGCTCTACGACTACTCTACCCATCCGCACATCAAATCAGGTGATCTGTTTGTGGTCTACTTTTCAGGCATTACATTGGAAGGCAACTTCACCGATGCACTCGGCATTTTCAAATCGGAAAACAAACAAGACTTTTTAAAAGTCAAAGAAGAAAGCCAAGACTTCGTCTTGCATTACGAAGACGGCATCAACATCGACAAGCTCGACAAAGGTTGTCTGATCTTTAATGCCGAACGTGAAACAGGCTTTAAGATCTGTATTATCGATAAAGCCAATAAAAGTGGTGAAGCCCAATTCTGGAAAGAAGATTTCCTACACGTGAAACCTTCCAGTGACGATTATCACCGTACGGCAGCGTTTTTAACCATCACCAAAACCTTCGTATCTCAACACATTTCAGAAGAATTTGAAGTCGGTAAAGCAGATCAAATCGATTTACTCAACCGTTCGGTAGATTACTTTAAAAAACACGAATCGTTCGATAAAGCCGAGTTCGAAGAAGAAGTCTTCAAGGATAAAAATATGATTGAGTCTTTTCGAAACTTCGACGAAGAATACCGTACCAAAAACGAATTAGAAGCCGCCGACGGATTTGAAATATCGGTTCAAGCCGTAAAAAAACAAGCACGAATCTTCAAAAGCGTACTCAAACTCGATAAAAACTTCCACGTATACATCCATGGAAACCGAGATTTAATAGAACAAGGAGTAGATCAAGACGGAAGAAAATACTATAAAATATATTATCACGAAGAATCCTAAACGAACAAAAGGGCATTGAGACGATTAAAAGCATGATAAGAATCATTCCTCAGCTCAAAATTATAGTGTTCTGAAAGTTTTTTAATGCCATTGATTTCTTATTTTTACAATCAGATCATCAGGAATTTACTTTTATTTTAATATAAACGAATGGCTTCTCAACAAGCACCCAAACACACCCATTACGATGTAGTAATTCCTGGCGGAGGACTCGCAGGTCTTACTCTTTCTATCCAGCTGAAAAGATTAAATCCAGACATCAGCATTTTAGTGCTTGAACGAAGAGATGACAGTGCAGCAACAGCCGCCCATAAAGTAGGTGAATCTACGGTGGAACTGGGCACACACTACATTCGTGAAGTGTTGAACCTGAAAGGTTACCTTGAAGAATTTGAACTACCCAAACACGGACTGCGTTTTTTCTTCCGTACCAAAGACAAACAAGACATCGAATCTCGCGTTGAACTCGGACCAAGAGAGCGTCTTCCTGTACCCAGTCACCAGTTGGACAGAGGTACCTTGGAAAACTACTTGGCCAAACATGCGCAAGAATTAGGCGTCGAATTTATTTTAGGTGGTCGTGCTAAAGACGTACTACTCAACAAGGATGAACACGAAATATCGTTTATTCTGGATGAAGTGGAATACAAAGTCAAATCCAAATGGATTGCAGATACCACCGGTAGAGGAAGTCTTTTAAAACGTAAACTCGGTTTTGCTAAAACCGTAGATCATAACATCAACGCCGTATGGTTCCGCTTAAAAGGAAAAATAGATGTAGACAATTGGTCGAACGACAAAACCTGGTTAAATGCACTAAAGCCCGACTTGCGTTGGTTGAGTACCATTCACTTCATGGATAAAGGGTACTGGCTATGGATTATACCATTAGGCTCAGGAAACACCAGCATTGGCATTGTTTCAGATCCAAGAGTTCATCCTTTTGAAGACATGAATACCTATGAAAAAGCGTCTGCATGGATGGAGAAAAACGAACCCTTCTGCGCAAAACACTTAGGCAACGGTAATTTTGAACTGCTCGATTTTAAAGTACTAAAACATTTCACGCACGGCGCTGGAAGCTTATACTCTGCCGACCGTTGGGGTGTAACAGGTGAAGCAGGCGTATTCCTCGATCCATTCTACTCTCCGGGTACCGATTTCATTTCCATGGGCAATACCTGGCTATCGGATCTTATCGTAAGAGATCTTCGTGGAGAAGACATCGGCATGAGGGCAGAGATCTATGAAAAAACACATTTGACTTTATTTGAAAACTGGGTACCTGTATATCAAGACAAATATTTGTTGATGGGAAGTACTCAGATTATGGTCGTGAAAATTTTATGGGATTGGGCCACTTATTGGTCAGTACCTTGTCTTTTATTTACCAACAATGCACTCATTGATCTTCAATTACTCAAAACGTTCTTTTCTAAACAAGACAGTTTAGGTCGTAAATTTGGAGCGCTTAATAAATCCATGCAAGACTTATTTGTAGAATGGGGAAATTATGACAATCAAATTTTTGAAAACCGTTACGTAGATCCATTTGATTTAAAGGTATTACAAGACTTCCAAAAAGGCTTAGATGTGATGCATGAGCGCAATGATTTGGTGAGTCAAGTGGAAGAAAACATGAATCGTTTGGAACAATTGGCGGTTGCCATTTTTAGATTAGTCAGTGCACAAGTTAAAGGCACATCCTACGACATTAAAGTCAATCCATACATGCTTTCTCTGGATCAACATATCGAACCTTCAGAAGGTATCGTAGAACCAAGCGAAGCCATCGCAAAAGATGTAGATGCCATGTGGTTTTACGAAAAGAAAGAAATGTTAATGCAATAAAAAAGGCCCATCCCGTGCAAGCACGGGACGGGCCTTTCAACTCACCCTTTTTTACCTGAAAAAAAACACCACTCTATTAAGATACCACCAGCTCAGGAACACTGATTGCACCTTTATTGATCACACGATTAAACAAATCGTCTTTTAATAAATCTTGAATCGAATTGACGATAAAGTCCGGATTGTAACCGTAATCGTTCAACATCTCCAGTTTAGACACCCCCGACAAGGTCAATACCGTGGTAAAGCCCATCGCTCCTGCACCCAAAATATCCGTTTCCATGGTATCGCCAATCATGATGGTCTCATCCGTCGTCAAATTCAACTTCTTTCTTGCCATACGCATCATCACTGGACTTGGCTTGCCAACACTGAAGGCTTTTTTACCCGTTGCAAATTCGATCATGGCAACAAATGCACCACAACCCGCACGGTATTTACCTCCATCCACAGGACAATTCGGATCAAGATTCGTGGCAATCAACTTCGAACCGTTCATGACCATGTTCACTGCTTTATCTACGGCCTCCAGCATGATGGTTCTCCCCTCTCCAATCACCACATAATCGGGATGATCATCCACAATCGCATAACCATATTTATGGAGTTCTGTCAACAAACCTCCTTCTCCAATCACATAAGCCGTTCCATCAGGCTTTGCCATCGATAAATACTTTGCCGTTGCAATAGCACAAGTAAAGATATCCTCTACACCTACATTAAAACCCAATTTCTTAAGCTTGTAACAGACATCACGACTTGTTCTTTGACTATTGTTCGTGAGAAACAAAAAAGGGTGTCCTTCTTTTTTAAGCTTATTGATAAACTCAATAGCTCCCGGAATAGGTTCTTTACCTCGGTAAATTACCCCATCCATGTCGATCAAAAAACCTTTTTTACCCATAGCTGTAATTTGTATTTAATTAATAAAACATCAACGACACAAATATACACTATTTTAAAATAGTAGTTAGTTTCTAAACCTATATTTTATAAAATATATCATTTTATGTAATTTATAGATTAATTTTAAACTATATTTTAATAAATATACAGATAAAATATAAAATTACATGAAAAATAAACACTATATTATTTAGGTATAAAATATAACTATACAAATAAAAAAGACCTTTCACTTTTTAGCGAAAGGTCTTCAAAACAATGAAATTAAGGTTTAAACCTAGATTCTTTCCTTCGCTTGAGTTGCTCCGCACACAATACCATATTATAACATCAACCATTCGTTTGCGGAGAACTCAAGCGAGACTACCGCTTACTCAATCCACGAATGAGTTCTCTGCGAATTTAACCTCTATATCTTATTCTACCTTTATTACTCGCAGAGCAACTCATTCTGAAAAATAAATTTCAAACAATAAAAAAAGAGCAGCATAAAAAATCCCTGGATGTCACATCCAGGGATTTTTTATGCTTAAGAAAATTCAGGTATTATAAAACATGCCTTTAAATTACTCCACCACGACTTCATCGACAAACAACCAAGCCTTAGCACCTGCCCCCTGAAAACTCGAAGGGATCGTTTTTGGAAAAAAAGTAAGCTTTAAATAACGCGTCGTGATGTTCAAAGGAATCACTGTAGAAACAATCACTTCTTTAGACAATGGAATATTTTTTTCTAAACTCAAATTATACATACGTCCATCACCCGACTGTGAGATTTCTATCTTATCCGCATGATGAATCCAGCTTGGCGTATCGTTCAAGGTGTTAAAACTTAATTTAGACACCTGAGTCACTTGCCCCAAATCAATCACCAATTCCATGTTGGTGCCTTCATAGCCCACCCATTGCCCATCGGCATAAGAAGCAGAACCTTGTACTCCATTGACCAAAGTATGTATACCGTCTGCCGTGGTATATTTACTGCTCGGTGCTACTGCAACAGCAACCTCTTTGCCAATGCCCTTATGAATCACCAATGTTTTGTTTTTGGACTCTCCTATCGATTCATTGCCATCAAACACCATCGCTTTCACCTCGGCCGTTTTAAAGATTTTAAAAGGTTGAGTGTATAAAGTTGATTGCGCATGAGGCTCAGCTCCATTTAACGTATAACGAATCTGATGTTCGGGATTATTCGTCGATAAAGACACCGACAAACTCTCTTCTCCCGCTACCAATTTGGACTGTATCGAGACATCGTAAAACTTTCCACTTTGAATGACTTTCAGGCCTTCTTGCAAGGGCTTATAATGCCTTAAAGAATCTGGCTTCACACCACTCCACGTCGTAAACATGTGCCCCAACATACCCGGCTCATCCAACTGGTAAGAATACTTAATAAGCGCCTTCACACCTTCTATATTATTATAACTACACGGCAATACACTGAATCCCTTTTCTAAAAACATGGGAATAGAAGCATAGGATTCCATCGGCTCATAATGCCAATCGCACAGCACCACATCTTTAGGAATGCTGTCTATGGCTGGTGCTGTGCCGTTCAAAGACGACTCCCATTCTCCATACTTGTACTTCGTGCCATCGATTAATCGATCGGCCCACATGAACAGTTCTTTCCCTTTTTTCTTGACAAAATAATCGTGAAAATCATTCACCACTTTCGCATACACAAAGGCTGGATCTAAATCTTTCGTAGACTTCGCGTGTTCCGATTGAAATAAAAAAACTTCATCCATTCCAATATGAATCCCATCGGCATCAAAAGCCTCTATGATCTCATCGATCAAGGAAAATACGATTTCATTGACTTTGGGATTCATGGGATCCCATTCCCTACAGTAAATTCCTTCATTGTTAGGAAATGCACCTGGTGTTAAATCCAACTCCGGATATACACTCAACAAAGCCCAGGTATAGTTAGACCAAGACTGGTGGCCCAAGGATTGAAATTGTGGCACAATACGAATACCATGTGCTTTACATACCGAAGCAAAATGAGCTGCTCCTTCCTTGGTGATGACATGAGCACTTTGCCTCAACTCGGGATGAGAAACAAACTCAAAGTTATAATCAACTTCCAGAAAAATTAAATTAACCCCTTGTTTAGCCAAAGCGGGAATATGCATCTCTAAACCTTCCAAGGCCTCATCCCTGGTATATTCCAAGAGATGTAAGGCTACCCACTTAGAAGTACTGTCTTTTAAAGAAGCAACAGCTCCTGCTTTCATAGAAAAGCTAAACCATACCCATAAAAAGCATAAGACCACCCTTTTCATACTGACCACTGATACCTGACCACTGACTACTTATTAGAATAAACAAATGGAGTTTTTAATTTATTCACAATAATTTCAAAATCCCCTTCCTCTGTTACCCACTTCAAATCGTTTCCTACAAAAGCTAAATCTTTAGCCGTAATGGTAAAGTTCAACTCTTTTTTCTCTCCCGCCTCTAAATCTATTTTTTGAAAACGTTTCAAGCGTTTCACCGAAGGTGTAATGGAAGCATACACATCTTTCGAATACACTTGCACTACCTCTTTTCCTGCTCTCTTACCAGTATTGGTTACCGTAACAGAAATAGAAAGACTGTCATCTCCTTTCAATGTTGAAGTACTGATCTTAAGATCTGAATACTCAAACGTGGTATAACTTAAGCCTTCACCAAATGCATACTGAGGATTGACCGCTTCAAAGGTAAAATTGATGTCTTTTTCTTCTGAATACTTGTGGTCATACGTATACAAAGATCCTGTAGAACGTGGATAGGTAAACGGCATTCTACCGCTTGGATTGATATCACCATATAACACATCAGCAACCACACGTCCACCTTCATCGCCAAGGTATCCTGTCATCAAGACACCAGAAGACAAAGGTTCAATGTCACTGAATACCAATGGACGATTAAATGACAAAATGAAAATTAAAGGTTTACCTGATTTTGCAAGTGCTTTCACTAACTCTTTTTGAGCTAAAGGTAAATCCAAAGACTCAATATCTCCTGGCTTTTCCACCGTAGGTAATTCCGCCAAACATACCAATACATAATCAACTTGCTTCGCAGCAGCGGCAGCCTTAGCCGTATTGATATCTGTACTGAATGTTGTTCCTTCTACAAACGTAACTTTGTTGGCTCCTACTTTGTCTTGTAAAGCATTTAAGATACTTTTCTTACCGGCATTGTAAAACGCAGTATCTGAACCTTGCCAGGTATGCGTCCAACCACCGTTCAAGGTATTTAAGGTAGTTGCACCAGGACCAACTACCAATATTTTCTTGTCGGCAGACAAGGGCAATACATTGTTGTTGTTTTTCAATAAGGTCAAACACTCTGAAGCCGCATTGTAATTGGCTTGAGCAAATTCTTCTGAACCAAACTTAGGATACCTTTCTTTAGGATAGAATGGATGTTCGAATAGTCCCAATTTAAACTTCACACGCAAAATTCTTCGCACCGCATCGTCAATTCTACTCATGGGAACTTCTTTCTCATTGACCAACTGAACCAAGTTGTCGGCAAATTCAAAATTGAACGGTACCATACTCATGTCTACACCGGCATTCACCGCAATCTTCACTGCTTCTTTAGGTGTTGCAGCCACTTTATGGACGGTATGCAACATCACGATATCTTCCCAATCGCTGACCGCAAATCCTTGGAAGTTCAATTCATCTTTTAATATATCGGTCAATAAACGATGATCCGCATGTACTGGCGTTCCATTGATTTCGGAAGAATTGATCATCACTGTTAATGAACCTTGTTTAATGGCCTCTACAAAAGGTACCAGGTAATACTCTCTCAATAAACGTTCAGGCATCAAGATGGGAGTACGGTCTTTCCCATTAAACGGAAAACTATACCCTACAAAATGCTTCATACAAGATGCCACTTTTTCAGGATGGGCAATATCATCGCCTTCATACCCTTTAATCATGGCTGTACCCATTTGAGTGGTCAGGTAGGAATCTTCTCCAAACGTTTCAAAGAAACGAGACCATAAAGGTTGACGACCTAAATCCAATACCGGAGAAAAATTCCAAGGTGTAGCCGATGCCCTGACTTCATAAGCCGTAACGGATCCCGAAGTTTCAGCCAATGCAGGATTCCAGGAAGCAGCCAATGCCAACTCCTGAGGAAATAAGGTAGAACCCAAAGTATAGGTTGCCCCGTGTATGGCATCAATGCCATACAAAACAGGTATTTTCAAACGCGTTTTAGCAGCTTCTGTTTGAATTTGTCCGATGACCTCATACCATTTGTCTTGAGAAATGGTATTCTGAACAATGTTCAAGACAGAACCCAATTTGTATTTTTGAATGGCTCTTTCTACTTTCTGAGGATCCAATTGAGGATCTTTACCTAAACTGTCTTTACATAAAATACTCAAAGTTACCTGGGTCATTTGCCCTACCTTCTCTTCTACCGTCATCTGAGCCAACAAGTCATCGATTTTTTTCTCTACCACGGGGTCTAAATCCGAGTCAGTCTTTGTTTTTTCTACTTGAGTACACGATTGAATCATCAACACACCCAACATCAAAAAGGACAATATTCTTCTCATAGCATGAATTTATTTTAGGTTCAAACTCCAATTTAAGTAATAATTTGAGCTTGCATACCATGAAATAAATAATTATTCCATCGATTTCTGCTTATCTTCGCTGAAGCATGAACTCCATAACGGACTATTTTTATTCGCTTTTTCGTAGACAACCGGTCTCTTCGGTCCGGTACAACAGTCTTTCTCCCTCACTCAATAAGTGGGACATCACGTCTATGGGAATTGCGGCCATCATTGGAGCAGGGATTTTCTCCACCATTGGACAAGCAGCTTCTCAGGGAGGTCCAGCAGTAGCCTTCTTGTTTATCTTTACCGCAATAGCCTGTTTACTTTCGGCTTTATGTTATGCGGAATTTGCCTCGGCAATTCCCAATTCGGGAAGTGCATACACTTATGCTTATGCTAGTATGGGAGAACTCGTAGCCTGGATCATCGGCTGGGACTTGGTGATGGAATATGCCATTGGCAATGTCGCCGTAGCCATTTCCTGGAGTGATTACCTGACTGGCTTTTTAGCAGGGTTTCAAATCCATATCCCGGCCTGGCTTACCATGGATTACTATTCAGCTTATCAAGGACATACAACGCATTCATCCAATCCCATCATCCAAGAAGCATGGACCAATGCCCCAAGCCTGGGACAACTTAAACTCATCTTCGATCTCCCTGCATTTTTAATCACAGCGCTGATCACGTTCATCACCTATATCGGCATCAAAGAAAGTAAGCGTACAAGCAATGCACTGGTGATCTTCAAATTACTTGTACTCGTTTTCATCATCATTATCGGTTTTAACTACGTGCAACCCATCCATTGGTCCCCCTTTGCTCCCAATGGTTTGGAAGGCATACTGAATGGTGTATCAGCCGTGTTCTTCGCTTACATCGGCTTCGATGCCATTTCAACCACCGCCGAAGAATGTCATGATCCTCAAAAAGATTTACCCCTGGGCATGTTTTATGCACTGGGAATTTGTACGGTATTTTATATCCTGATTGCCTTGGTATTAACCGGCTTAGTTCCCTATCATACACTGAATGTGGGAGATCCTCTCGCTTACGTATTTTCAAGTGTAGGACTTGATTTCATTTCCGGTATCGTGTCCTTCAGTGCCATCATTGCCATGACGGGCGTATTGTTGATCTTTCAGTTAGGCCAACCCCGCATTTGGTATTCTATGAGCCGCGACGGCTTGCTTCCTCCCATTTTCTCCAAAGTACACCCACGATTCAAAACGCCTTCTTTTTCAACACTGCTCACAGGTTTGGTCGTAGCCATACCGGCCATGTTTTTAAACTTGACGGAGGTCACAGACCTCTGCAGTATTGGAACCCTGTTTGCTTTCGTCGTAGTCTGTGCAGGAGTACTTTACAAACCCCATTATCCACAAACACCCAAGTACAAAGTCTATTACATCAATGCCAGATGGATCCTTACTCCGATCAGTATAACCTTCCTGGGTTGGGAATTCAACACCCATACTTTTACATTAAGCTCATTAGAGCAAATCCCTCATTTATTGTTTATTATATCTTGCATAGGGATTAGTATTGCCGCCTTTTGGAAGCGTTGGTCGCTCATTCCAAGCTTAGGTTTACTGGTCAACCTCTACTTAATGGCTCAACTCGGTTGGACCAACTGGGCCCGTTTCGGAATCTGGTTAGGCATTGGATTACTCGTCTATTTTCTCTACGGATATTCTCATAGTCGACTCAAAAAAGAATAAAATCGCCTTTATTTAAGGAACTTTTTACACTGACATTCTGTCATATCGAAGGTATTTCCTACCTTTGTAGAGATTGTTGAACATACAGAGGTTACAGTACAACCAAAATGCTGACCACTGATACCAGACTACTGATACCTGATTCCATGAAACAAAGAATACAAGACGTTGATTTACTCCGTGCTGAAGATAAAGAAGCTTGTGATTTACCTCGTATCACCGAAGACCAAAACACGGGCAAAAGCCGTAAGCTTTATATCGAATCGTACGGTTGTCAAATGAACTTTTCAGACAGTGAAATCGTGATGTCGATCATGATGGAAAATGGATTCGACACCACTTCTACACCTGAAAATGCCGATGTTATCTTTCTTAATACCTGTTCAATCCGGGAAAATGCCGAACAAAAAGTACGCTTTCGCCTGAAACATTTCAACGGCATCAAACGAAGACGTCCATCGCTCATGGTAGGCGTACTCGGCTGCATGGCTGAACGGCTAAAAACCAAATTACTCGAAGAAGAAAAAATTGTAGACATGGTCGTTGGACCCGATGCCTACCGAAGTTTACCGAGCTTAATCACCGAAGTTGACGAAGGACATAAAGCCGTCAACGTATTTCTTTCCAAAGAAGAAACCTACGCCGATATCAGCCCTGTTCGTCTTACCGGCGATGGCTTGTCGGCTTATGTATCCATTATGCGAGGCTGCGATAACATGTGTTCTTTCTGTGTCGTTCCTTTCACCCGAGGAAGAGAACGAAGCAGAGATACCCATACCATTATTCAGGAAGCCCAGGAATTGTTTCATAATGGCTACAGAGAAATTACCTTATTAGGCCAAAATGTAGATTCCTATAAATGGGAATCGGACGATAAAACAGAACACGTCAACTTTGCACAACTGCTCGAAAAAGTAGCCTTGGTTCATCCCGACTTGCGTATTCGCTTCAGTACCTCTCATCCGAAAGACATTACCGATGAAGTATTGCATACCATGGCCAAATACGAAAACATCTGTAAATACATTCACTTACCCGCTCAAAGTGGCAACAACCGCATACTGGAGCGGATGAACAGAAATTACACCCGAGAATTTTACCTCGATCGTATTGAAGCCATCAAACGCATTGTAGGCGAAGACTGTGGTATATCTACCGACATCATTACGGGTTTCTGTGGAGAAACAGAAGAAGAACACCAAGACACCATTGACCTGATGGAAAGTGTAGTCTACGACTACGCATACATGTTTGCCTATTCTGAAAGACCTGGAACTCCTGCCGCCAAAAACTATCCCGACGATGTACCCGAAGAAATCAAAAGTCGTCGCCTTACTGAAATCATCAATTTACATCGCAATACTGCAACCATTCGAAATAAAAAGGCCGTAGGCACTACTCAGAAAGTATTGATTGACGGTGTATCTAAACGCAGCGATGAGTTTTTAAGAGGACGTTGCAGCAACAATGCCGTTGTACTTTTCCCCAGGAAACATTACCAAAAGGGAGAATATGTCATGGTATACATCAACGACAGCAGCAGCTCTACATTGTTTGGAGAAGTGGTAGACTAACAACAAAATGCCATGATTAAAGAAGAAGAGATACAAAGTATAAAACAACGATTCGGGATCATAGGGCATTCTCCCTTGCTCAATCATGCGATTAAAGTGGCCATGCAAGTAGCTCCTACGGATATGACCGTGATGATTACAGGAGAAAGTGGTAGTGGAAAAGAATCCTTTTCTAAAATCATTCATTCCTTAAGTGTTAGAAAACACGGACCATTCATCGCCATCAACTGTGGAGCAATTCCGGAAGGTACCATCGATTCAGAATTGTTTGGTCATGAAAAAGGATCTTTTACAGGAGCACACGATGCCCGCAAAGGATACTTTGAAGTCACAGACAAAGGAACTATTTTCTTAGACGAGATTGGCGAAATGCCCTTAGGGACTCAAGCACGCTTGCTGCGTGTATTGGAAAATAAAGAATTCATTCGTGTAGGTTCATCCAAAATACAAAAAACAGATGTACGTGTCATCGCCGCAACACACCAAAACTTATTGCATGCGGTAGAAAAAGGAAAGTTCAGGGAAGATTTATACTACCGATTGAATACGGTACCCATCTACGTTCCTCCATTAAGAGAACGTGGTGACGATGTGGAATTGATCTTTCGCAAATTCAGTGCTGACTTTGCCGATAAATACCGCATCTCTCCCATCAAACTCAATGAAGATGCCAAACAAGAACTGTTAAAGTACAGGTTTCCGGGCAATATTCGTCAATTGAAAAACCTGGCAGAACAAATCTCCGTGCTAGAAACAAACAGAGAGATTTCTAAAGAAACATTACTGAAATACTTACCCCATGAAAAACACTTACCTGCTGTATTAAAAAACACAGGACACAGCAGTCAAGATGATTTCTCCGAACGGGATATCTTATACAAGATTTTATTCGAGATGAAAAAGGATGTATCCGATTTAAAAAAATTGGTCAACACCTTGATGCAAGAAGGAAATTACAGTCCACAATTCATCAAACAACACGAACAAATACTCAACGAGATAGAATACGACACCAGTGAAGAGGAAGAAGAACTGAAACCCACCAATACTTCTCCCTATATATTACCTGAGAACAACAAATCTCAGCAACCCATTAATATCGATACCATACAAGACATTGCCCACGAAGAAGAAGAATCTCTTTCCTTAGAGGACAATGAAAAAGAAATGATTTTGAAAGCCTTAAAGCGTAATCGAAACAAACGTAAATACGCAGCTAAAGATCTTGGTATTTCAGAACGTACCCTGTATCGTAAAATAAAACAGTACCAAATCGACGAAGAATAAAAAGAATGACATTCTTAAAAAGAACATTGATTGCCACCATGAGCCTAATTTTGTTGACTTTAACAGAATGTGGCGTCTATAATTTTACAGGAGGATCGATTCCCGATGATGTAAAAACCATCAGTATTCCTGTATTTAACAACGAATCAAGTAGTGGTCCTCCTAATATGAGCCAATCACTCACCGAAAAATTAAAGGATTACTACCAAAGCAATTCTAAACTGAGCATCACCAAAGACAATGGGGATTGGCAACTGAGTGGGTATATTTCCGGATACTTGGTAACACCTTTAGCTCCGAAAGAAAATGAAACCACAGCACTTTCGAGATTAACTATTTCTGTAAAAACAGAGTTCATCAATACCAAAGATGAGGCACAGAATTTTTCCCAAGTGTTTTCTTTCTACGGCGACTTTGACCAACTCCAATCCCTCTCGGCAGTAGAAAATAAATTGGTCGATGATATTTTAAATCAAATTGTTTTCGATATTTTCACGAAAACAACATCCAACTGGTAAGTGGATAAATTTAATTTTAATAAACTCGTAGAAAATCCGTTTTTAGTCAAACCGGAACACGTAAAGGCGCTCCAAAAGATCGTTGAAGTGTATCCTTATTGCCAACCCGCAAGAATATTACTGACGAAAGCCATGCATTTGGCGGGCAATTTGAACTACGAAAAAGTACTCAACCAAACCTCTGCAGGTATGGTCGAGCGTCAAAAATTAAAGTATTGGATTACCAATACTGGAGAGGCAAACCACATCGTTGCAGAAACAACGACTGAATCCCTAAATCCCATTGTTGCTCCTCTAAACCTCCATCGAACATACCGGGGACCTGATCGCACACCACCAACAGAAGATCTTTTCAAAAGCGTAGAAGAAAACTTATTAGCGCTTCGACAAACCAGAAATAAAGCAGCAGGATTAAACAATGAAGAAGAACTCGTTTCTGTTCCTCAAGTCAATATCTTTGAAAAGATTCTCCCTTTTGAACAATTACCTCCTGCAACAGAAGAGGAAAAAGCACCTGTTGTCAAACGCAATAAAAAAGAGCTCCCACAAGGACTCATCAACGAATTTGTAAAAACCGAAAACACCTCGAAAGAATTCCTCCGTGATCCGTTTAAACCAGCATTGGAAAACATAGAATTCTTCGACTATAAAGAATACAAAGAGGTACAAAAACAAGCCAAACAGAATACTCCTGATCAAGAGAAAATAGATCAAATTGCCCAGGACTTCCCTAAGCCATCGCCTCAACCCAACTCTGGCATTGAAAGCTCATCCATGGGGGAAAGCATATCCGAACAAACAGAAGCTGAAATGCTCTTGAACTACCTGGAGCACAACAAAAAGAAAAAACGCATTCAACTCGTCAGCAAAGAAAAAGTTAATGCTATCCTTTCCCGGTTCATCCAAGAAGAACCGACCATCAAACCCGCTTCCCAAAGTCTCGATAACCTGACAGAAGAGGATCTTTCACATCAAAGTACCCGACTTCAAGCCGTACCGGCCTCTGAAAATTTTGCCGAATTATTGGTCCTTCAAGGCAAATTTGCCAGAGCAATGGATGTGTTTGAAGAATTAATATTGAAATATCCAGAAAAAAAGCATTACTTTGCTACCCGAATGGAAGAACTGAAACACAAACTCAACTCATAAAATGACTCTTTTATTTTCTATTTTAATCATCATTTCATCCATACTTGTCGTGTTGGCAGTATTGGCTCAAAATTCTAAAGGTAATGGCTTAAGTACAGGATTAGGTGGAGCCAGCCAATTGATGGGTACTAAGCGTACAACAGACATTGTAGAAAAACTAACATGGGGATTTGCTATTGCTCTATTGGTATTTTGCTTAAGCATTAACCTATTCGTAGAGAAACCAGAAGCGAATGCAGAATCTACAGGAAGTGTAAACCTTGACCGTGCTAAAAAAGCAGCGAAAGCTCAGGGTTCAGCCGCAGACGATACAACAGCTATCCCATTAGATAGCCTTGGAACTGCTCAGTAGTTTTAAGCCGCTTCACTCAAACACCTTACCAATAACCTTTTTGCTACCGGAAGTACGGTTTCGTCCTCCGGTAGCTTTTTTTGTACCCCTACCGCAAAAGTAGCAGGATTGGGGAATTGAGGATAATGCTTGACCAACTCCAATTTAACATGCTGCATCGAATGCCATGGCGCCAGTATTCTTCGGTCCAATAAAACCGTATGAAGTCCCCGATACTGCGCACCAGAAGACTCAAACAAGGTCATTTCATAACGGTAAATTGTAAGCTGAGCATTCTCTTCCATCAACAAAAACAAATAACCTTCATTTTTATGCAAAGGCATGATACCCACAGGCTGAATATCCATCAGTTCTTCGACCTCCTTATACAAATCCTTTCCCTTTCCTATTTCATGTTCCATGAGAGGAATAGCATAGGCAACCACTTCTTCCAAAAGTTTCATGATTTCATCGTCTTCCACCAACATGCGGTACTGGTATGTTAACTGTTCATCATCTACACCAACAATCTCTTTCGGAAACAAATCACTCAACCCTTCTTTACCTTCTTTAAACAAACGTAATTGATCATAATGCACAATCAAATCCGATAAACTGGGAAAAAGGCGAAGGGTTTCAAAACACGCATGAACGGATTGTAAATAAGCCAACAGCGTATATTTCTTGTACTCAAAATCCAATAACCCACTGAATAACCAATTCGAATCTAACTTTTTCATGATGCTCAATCTTATCGATTCAAGATATTCCGACGAAGAAAAAATACCAACAACCTTACTTTTTATCAAAACGACATTGGTGACAAAATGTTACCAAAAGATCGTATCTTAGCACCCTATTCCAAGTAAAAACTGCCTTTTTTACATCTATTCTGCCATTTTTACATCGAAATCAAAATGGCATAAAACGTGCAATGAGGAAAGGTAGCAATGTTTAAAATCTAAATAAAAACCAATACGTTATGTCAAAAGTAAGCATTAAGCCATTGGCAGACAGAGTTCTAGTAGAACCTGCTGCTGCAGAAGAAAAAACTGCATCTGGAATCATTATTCCTGACACCGCAAAAGAAAAACCTCAAAAAGGCAACGTGGTAGCTGTAGGTAATGGCAAAAAAGATGAACCGTTGACTGTTAAGGTTGGCGACACCGTTCTTTACGGTAAATATGCCGGAACAGAAATCACAGTAGAAGGTAAAGAATACCTCATCATGAGAGAAGCCGATATTTTTGCGGTGCTTTAATCTCCTGTTCTCAAATTTTAGTAAAACATTCAAATCCTTTATCATTCATTATGGCAAAAAATATTCTTTTCGACACGCAAGCACGTGAGAAATTAAAAAAAGGCGTTGACGCTTTAGCAGACGCAGTAAAAGTTACATTAGGTCCTAAAGGAAGAAATGTAATCCTGGACAAAAAATTCGGATCTCCTTCTATTACAAAAGATGGTGTTTCTGTAGCAAAAGAAATCGAATTGAAAGATCCTGTTGAAAATATGGGTGCTCAATTGGTGAAAGAAGTAGCCAGCAAAACAGCCGATCAGGCAGGTGATGGTACCACTACAGCGACTGTATTGACTCAAGCTATTTTTAATGCCGGCTTGAAAAATGTTGCTGCCGGTGCAAATCCTATGGATTTGAAAAGAGGGATCGACAAAGCAGTAACTGCTATTGTTGAAAACTTAAGAAGTCAATCGAAAAAAATTAACGATAACAAAGAGATTGCTCAAGTGGCTACCATCTCTGCCAACAACGACTTTGAAATCGGTAAAATGATTGCCGATGCCATGGAAAAAGTAGGCAAAGACGGTGTCATTACCGTGGAAGAAGCAAAAGGTACTGAAACAGAAGTAAAAACGGTGGAAGGGATGCAATTCGACAGAGGATACCTTTCTCCATACTTTGTGACCAACACTGAAAAAATGGAAGTAGAATTGGATGCTCCTTACGTATTGATTTACGATAAGAAAGTCTCTTCTATGAAAGAATTACTTCCTGTATTAGAGCAAGTCGTTCAAACGGGTAAACCTCTTGTCATCATTGCTGAAGATGTAGACGGAGAAGCATTAGCGACTTTAGTCGTTAACAAAATCAGAGGTGCCCTGAAAATTGCCGCAGTGAAAGCTCCTGGATTTGGAGACAGAAGAAAAGCGATGTTAGAAGACATTGCTGTACTTACCGGAGGTACTGTAATCAGCGAAGAAGGTGGTTACAAATTGGAAAATGCTACCCTGGAGCATTTAGGTACTGCCGAAAAAATGATCATCGACAAAGACAATACCATCGTCGTAAACGGTAAAGGTAAAAAAGAAGACATCAAGTCGCGCATCAACCAAATCAAAGCACAGATGGAAAACACCACATCTGACTACGATAAGGAAAAACTACAAGAAAGACTAGCAAAATTGTCTGGTGGTGTTGCCATCATGTACATTGGAGCAGCTACTGAAACCGAGATGAAGGAGAAGAAAGACCGCGTTGACGATGCATTACATGCAACACGTGCTGCAGTGGAAGAAGGAATCGTTCCTGGTGGTGGTATTGCCTTGATCCGTGCTTCTGAAGTATTGGATAAAGTGGTTACCCTCAACGAAGATGAAAAGACAGGTGTTAATATCATTCGTATTGCCATCGAATCTCCTTTGAGAACGATTGTGGCCAACTCTGGATTAGAAGGCTCTGTTATTGTTCAAAAAGTAAAAGAAGGTAAAGCAGACTACGGATACAATGCCAGAGAAGGTAAATATGAAAACTTCTTTGCAGCAGGAATCATCGATCCGACAAAAGTAACGCGTTTAGCTCTTGAAAATGCCGCTTCTGTTGCTTCCTTACTCCTTACTACAGAATGTGTTGTAGCGGATCAACCGGAAGAAAATGCTCCTGCTATGCCTCCAATGGGAGGCGGTATGGGCGGCATGATGTAAGATCAAACCCAATTAAAAATAGAAACTCCCGGCAAAACCGGGAGTTTTTTTTGTTTATTGGAAACACAAGTTATAACTTGTAGTATTAGTAATGAGCCACATACTATGATCCATGCAAAAGTAACATCCGAATGGGTGTACGAACATTACCTGCTTTATTTGTTCTTGTGCATTGCCGATTGCGACTGTTTAATTTCTGACGAAGAGGTCAAAGAAATTAAGCAAGAAGCCTTTAAATACTGGCCACCAGAACGCATTACAGAACTCTACAAAGCGGTGCATAGTGAGTTCATTTCTCATACTGAGAATGAAAAAACGGCCTTCATCAGCAGTAATGCTGCCCATTTTTTGCGCACCCCTATCGTAAGAAAAAAAGCGCTCGAACATCTGGAAAAGATGGTTCCCAAGAATGATACCGACTGCGAAGAATATGTAATGTTTCGTTACATTCGAAAAGTAATCAACAACCTCAAATAAGACATCTTGATTTCCATCCCTTCTTCGACCAAGGCCCTCATTTTCGATATTGACGGGACCTTAGCAGATACCATGTCCGTACATTATGAAGCATGTCAGATCGTTTGTAATAAACGTGGTTTTGATTTTCCTCTAACGTATTTTTATGCCAAAGCCGGTATTCCTACGTTAACGGTATTCAAAACGCTCATGGATGATTTAAAGCTACCCTACGATGGACTAGCCTTGGGACACGAAAAAGAAGAAGTTTTTTTAAGCCTCATTCACAAAGTAAAACCAATGCCCATTGTTGCAGATTTAGCGAAAGCATACTATGGTAAACTTCCCATGGCATTGGGTACGGGTGGAGGAAAAGAAGTAGCTACCCAAATTATGCAAGCCATTGGTATGGAAAATTTATTCCCTGTCATGATTACAGCCGATGATGTCCAATACCCTAAACCCCATCCTGAAACCTTTCTAAAAGGTGCTGCACAGTTAAACATCGCTCCTGAACATTGTCTCGTATTTGAAGACGGACAACCCGGCATCGACGCCGCTATAGCTGGAGGTATGCCCTACATAGACGTAAGACCTTTTACACCTAAAATCAGTTACTAGAAAAAAAAAAAGAAAGAGAGCGTAGAAACAGTATTCGCTTTCCGCTCTCTTTCTCTTTCTGGGTTTCTATTCCTGTATATACCGCTTCTCTTTATAAGCAAGGGCGACAAAGATAAACACTACCGCCACCACAAACATCAATCCTGAAAAAAACAAATAATACTGCACTCCTGTAATAATCCGTTGTCCCTGCTCATCAGTAATCATGGCATTTACAAACGCCGCAATAAAATTACCCATAGAAATCGAAAGCATGAAAAATCCCATCACCATCGATTTCATGGCATTGGGTGCTTGAGTATAAGAAAACTCTAATCCTGTACCGTATACCATCACTTCCGCAGAGATCAATACTAAGAAAGCCAATAACTGCCATCCTATACTCATCGATATCCCTTTCGACATATTCCATTCAATATAGGCGACCACCAAAAAAGAAAGTGCCGTAACAAACATTCCTATGGACATCTTACGTAAAGAGGTCAGAGGAAAAACCTTATGAATGGCGGGATAGACAACAAAAGCAAACAAAGGAACCAGGATCAAAACCAACGCAGGATTAGCAGCTTGCACCTGATCTGGAAGTATTTCGAATTTCAAAAAAGATAATCCATCTATTCCCATAGATAAATCAATGTGCCTATTCATCAATGGATTTTTAGCCTGTAATACCCAAGCCGACGCATTTTGTTCGTACAATGACCAAAAAAATGCACAGCAAATATAAATCGATAACAAACCGGCTATCACCTTACCATTTTCTTTCGTAAAAACAGCAGCCTTATATTTTTGCCAACCCATAGCGGGTATTTGTTTGTATTTCTTTCGGCCCAACCAGAAAATAAAGGTCGCCAAAAACATCAGTACACCTGGCAAGCCAAAGGCAAAAGAAGCACCATAATGCTCTAAAATTAATGGAATCGCTAACGTTGAAATCAATGCCCCCACATTAATAGACATGTAAAAATAATTGAACACTTTTTCGATTAAGTGATTATTGAATTCAGAAAACTGATCCCCTACATTAGCCGATACACATGGTTTGATACCTCCTGAACCTATCGCAATTAAAGTCAATCCGATGGCCAAGCCCAAACGGGTATCATCTAAAGAAAGTGCCAAATGACCTAAACAATAAACCACCGACAAGGAAATAATGGTTTTATATTTCCCCCAAAAAACGTCTGAAATAAATGCTCCGATGATGGGAAAAAAATAAACACCCATTCCAAAAAGGTGAAACCAAACCTTACTTTCTTCTTCTCCCATGGGTGCTTTATTGCCCATGGAGTCCAATAAGTATTCGGTCATAAACACTGTCAAAATGGCCTTCATGCCGTAATAACTAAACCGCTCAGCCATCTCATTACCAATAATATACGGTATACCAGAAGGCATTTTATTCGATTTTTCAGCTGGACTCATTTCGTGCGTCTTTAAATATTCTTTGCTAAATAAAGGGAATTTACAATTTAATTCATACCTTTGCAGAAATAAAAACGGATTAGCCTTACCCGGCCACGTCTTATTAATTTAAAATTGTTGAACTTATCATTTTGCTTCTAGTTCAGCGCCGGGTCATTCAATATCCGGTGTGAACATAAAAATGGAAGAGATAATCTCGACAAATGGTTTCGATGGACTAGGTCTGTCTGAATCAACCCTGCAAGCTATTGAAAAAGCTGGCTACACTATTCCTTCACCTATTCAAGAACAAGCCATTCCTGAAATCCTAAACGGTCGTGACATCATTGGTCAAGCCCAAACCGGTACAGGTAAAACAGCTGCTTTTGGACTTCCTGCCTTGGAAAAAATCGATGTATCGGACAGAAGTACACAAGCTTTAATCTTGTGCCCTACCCGTGAACTAGCCCTTCAGGTTTGTAATGAATTGAAAAAACTGTCGCACGGCAAGAGAGGCTTATCGATTGCTGCCGTTTATGGTGGTGAATCCATCGTCAATCAAATCAAAGACCTTAAAAGAGGTGTACATATTGTAGTAGGAACTCCTGGTCGTGTGATCGATCACCTGGAAAGAAAAACATTGCAGTTGGACGGTATCAAAATGTTCATCCTGGATGAAGCCGATGAAATGTTAAACATGGGTTTCAGAGAAGATATCGAACATGTCTTGACACAAGCTCCTAAAGAGAGACAAACCATCTTGTTCTCGGCTACGATGTCGGCTCCTATCTTAAACATCACCAAACGCTTCTTAAGCAACCCGGTGCATGTGAAAGTAGCCAACAAAGAAGTTACTGTAGATACCATCGAACAATGGTATTATGACATCTCTTCTTCTAATAAATTGGAAGCAATGACACAATTGTTCGACCTGAACGAATTGAAACTATGTCTTGTATTCTGTAACACGAAGAAAAAAGTAGACGAAGTATGCGAAGAATTAAGAGCATACGGATACAAAGCAGAAGCACTTCACGGTGACTTAAAACAAAGTGCACGTAATGAAGTCATGACAAGATTCCGTAACGGAGGTCTTCAAATGCTTGTTGCTACAGACGTAGCTGCACGTGGTATCGATGTCAATAATGTAGACGGAGTATTCAACTTCGACTTACCTCAAGATCTTGAAAACTATGTTCACCGTATCGGTAGAACAGGTAGAGCAGGTAAAAAAGGAAAAAGCTTTACCTTCTTCCTTCCAGGCGAACGTTACCGTTTGAGAGAATTAGAACGTTATACAAAATCTCCGTTGAACAAAGGTGAAGCGCCGTCTAAAAAACAATTGGTTGAATTTAAAACGACCAAATTGATTGATAAGATCAACGCCGTTGCCAATACTGATGTACTAAAGCCATTTGAAGCACTTTACGAAGCGTACCTTGCTCAAGGTGTAGAACCTAAAGTACTTGCAGCAGGTCTGTTGCAAATGGTATTAAAAGATATTTCTACCGTAGAACCTGAACGCAGAGCACGCAGAGAAAGTACTGAACGTGGAAATGATCGTTTCGGAGACAGAGGCCGTGATCGATTCGATAGAGGCAGTCGCGATGGAGGGAACCGTTTCGGAGACCGTCGTAGCGACAGCAGAAGTTCCAGAGACAGAGATTTCAGAGGTGGAGATCGTGATAGAGAAAGAGCTCCTCGTTTCGAACGTTCTGACCGTCCCGAAAGAGCAGACCGTCCTGAGCGTTCTGAAAAACGTCAACCTTCTGAAAATATGGCACGCGTGTTCATTAACCTCGGTCATCGTGACTATGTAAAACCAAGAGACATTGTCGGAGCTTTAGCGGGTGAAACGGGTATCAAAGGTAGTGACATCGGGCATATCGATATTTTCGATAAACACACGTATGTCGATATTCCTAAAAGCGACGTAAACCGTGTACTTGATGGCATGAGAAACAATACCATTAAAGGCAAAAGCGTCGTGCTAGAAGTACAAGAAGCATAACACATGCATCTCTTTTACTCCAAGGATTTCTCTCGCACTAATCCAGTATTGGATGAAAAAGAAAGTCATCATGCCATCAATGTGCTTCGCTTGCAGCCAAACGATATCGTTTCTGTAAGTAACGGGCAAGGCAAGATCTTCTTAGGATGTATTGAAGAAGTTCAAAAGAAAAGATGCAACATAACCATACAAAATGAAAAGCCTTTGGTCGACAATCCGGCCAAAGGCTTTCATTTAGCCGTCTCTCCTACCAAGTCTATTGATCGTATGGAATGGATGGTCGAGAAATGCACTGAACTCGGTATTGAACGCATTACTTTTTTAAAAAGCCGTTACTCCGAACGCAAAGAAATTAATATCACCAAGCTTGAAGCCATTGCCGTAAGTGCCATGAAACAATCACAACGCGCATACCTTCCGCTCTTAATAGACATGATGCCCTTCAAGGATTTTATCCAAAAAAGCGAAACATCAACACAACGATTTATTGCCTGTCAATACGATTCTTTAGACGTAAACGAATGGGTAAAAAAATTACCGAATGCATTAAATAATTGTATATTGATTGGACCAGAGGGTGGATTTTCGGAAGAAGAAATTATATTAGCAGTACAAAACGACATACAACCCATTGCGCTGGGTAAACAACGATTACGAACAGAAACAGCAGCCATTGGTGCATGCCATTTGATGAATATTTTCACAACATGATACAACAGTTTTTTATCGTTTTTTTTACCCTATCCTGCACGATACTACAGGCTCAAACACCTGCCTATCGAATAGCCAAACTAAAATACAGTGGCGGTGGCGATTGGTATGCCAACAAAACCTCTTTACCTAACCTTATTTCATTTTGTAACAAAAACTTACACTCCAATATTGCTCCGGAGGAAGAAATTGTAGAAGTCGGTAGTAAAGAAATTTTTCAATACCCTTTTGTACACATGACAGGACATGGTAACGTTGTTTTTTCAGACGCAGAAGCTCAAAATTTAAGACAATACCTTTTGGCTGGAGGCTTTTTACACATCGATGACAACTATGGTATGGATCGATTTGTACGATTAGAGATGAAAAAGGTATTTCCTGAACTTGAATTTATAGAATTACCCTTTAATCATCCGATATACCATCAAAAATACCCCTTCAATAATGGATTACCCAAAATTCATGAACACGATGGAAAACCTCCTCGTGGCTACGGTCTGATCCATCAAGGCAAACTCATCTGCTTTTACAGCTACGAATGTGATTTGGGAAACGGCTGGGAAGACAAACAAATCTATAATGATCCAGACGAAATACGCCTTAAAGCACTACAAATGGGTGCAAACATTGTATTTTTTGCACTCACCAGCAATTAAAAATCTTACACCAGAAACATTCTCTGCGAATTAAGTGTTATATTTATATATCAAACAAAACAACATACTGTGACTATCATTCTAATTTTCTTCGCTGTACATTGGTATACTTCATTATTCAGCCAAACATTCTTCTTGCACCGTTACTCTGCACACGGAATGTTCAAAATGAATAAGTTCTGGGAGAAATTCTTTTACTCTTTCTTGTACATTACACAAGGATCTTCATACTTACAACCTCGTGCATATGCTGTTTTGCACCGCATGCATCACATGTACAGTGATACCGAAAAAGATCCACATTCTCCACACTATTCAAGCAACGTCTTTACCATGATGTGGAAGACGAAAGCCGTATATTCTGGTGTTGCCAAAAACACACTGGTAGTAGAAGAGAAATTCTTGAAAAACTTACCCGAATGGAAATTCATTGACAACATCGGTGATCATTGGTATTCCCGTTTATTCTGGGGTACTGCGTATACTTTATTCTACATTCAATTTGCTGAATACTGGTGGTTATACTTGCTGCTTCCAATACATTTCCTGATGGGTCCTGTACACGGAGCCATTGTAAACTGGTTTGGTCATAAATTAGGTTATGCCAACTTCGACAACGGAGACAAATCTAAAAACACCTTGGTCATGGATGTGCTACTCGGAGGTGAACTGTATCAAAACAACCACCATAAATATGCCGCCAGACCTAATTTTGCAGCCAAATGGTATGAATTAGATCCGACCTGGCCCATTATAAAACTGTTGCATACCGTAGGCATCATTAAGCTTACGATGAAACCCGAAAACTCTCCTTTCTAAAAGGGGGAATTCCAGTATATAAAAAGCCTCCCGTGAATTACACGGGAGGCTTTTTTATGCCATTCTATTTTTCTTATTTATCCTTTGGTGTAATGTTCGTCTTATTTAAAATGTAGAGAGGTCTGTTTCTGATGTTTGTACTGATACGACTGATATACTCTCCTATAATACCCACACAAATAAGCTGAATGCCGCCAATAAACATCACACTCAACATCAAAGATGTCCAACCTTGTACATAGTCGTTTTGAAAGAAACGAATGTATAACGTGTACAACATGATAAAAAATGCCAAGCCTGAAACAACAAAACCAGAAACAGAAGCTAACTTTAAGGGTAAATTAGAAAAGGAAGTAATACCGTCCAGTGCAAATCGCAGCATCTTCTTATACGTATAACCGGTCTGCCCTCCATGCCGTTCATCCCGATCGTATTCTACAAATGTTTGATTGAAACCGATCCAAGAAATCTGACCTCGTAAAAATTTTTGTTGTTCAGGCATTTGCTTCAAGACATCGACCACTTTACGATCGATGATTCTAAAATCACCGGTATCCAAAGGAATATCAATGGAAGTAATACTAGACAAGGTTCTGTAAAATAGTTTCGCTGTTAATTTCTTCAGAAAGCTTTCCCCCTTTCTACTTCTACGTCGAGCATAAACAACCTGAAAATTATCTTCCATCTTATTGTACATATCTACAATCAATTCCGGAGGATCCTGAAGATCAGCATCAATGATCACTACTCTATTGCCAGCCGTATAATCCAAACCTGCTGTAACTGCAATCTGATGTCCAAAATTACGGCTAAAGTCGATGTACTTTACATGAGCATCCTGCTTCGCCAATTCTTCGATCAGAGTAATGGAACGATCTTTACTGCCATCGTTTACAAAGACCAATTCATACAAAATATTCATTCCCTTCAATACACCCGATACACGAGAATAGAGCAATGGAATATTTTCTTGTTCATTATAAATAGGAATAACAACCGATAAATCCATAAAGTGCATAAACGATAACTAGAGCAATTTATAAAAAATACCTTGCCTTACAAAGTCGTAAAACAAGGTAAATAAAGCCTTCCTATGAAGACTAGACTTCAAACGATTTTATTCCCTTTTCCTGGTACAAGTCTAATAAAAACAGATCGTGATCTTTCTCTTTTCCATTGGCCGTATACACGATAATAATTTCCTCTTTAACTTTAATCTGCTTAACCCGTTCAAAGTCGAGGGCATTATCAGTAAAATGTTTTTCCACTTTTAAAATAGACTCCACTTTATCTTCATAAGTAATCTTGTACGTTTTCTCTTGATTTACCGTATCAATAATCCGTTGAAACCAAGTAAAGCTTAGTAAAATGACCATCACAATAGACGTTACCCATAAGGTGATTTCATACAAACCGCAACCTATAGCCATACCAAGTGCCGCTGAAATCCATATGGTCGTCGCCGTGGTAATTCCTCTGATGCTGATCTTATCCCGATAAATAGCGCCTGCACCTAAAAAACCAATACCTGTAACAATGTTAGCTGCTATACGAGACTTGTCGTCGACACTACCCAGGGTAATGGACAACAAGGTAAACAAGCAAGAACCTAACGTAACCAAAATCACGGTTCTAAAACCAGCTGCTTTACTTCTGTACTCACGCTCTGCACCGATAATTGCACCGATGAACAGGGCCACAAGAATTTTCCCTAAGTCAGTATATAAAAACTCTTTCATTCCATCTTTGTTAACATCCTTAATACAATGAAATTAATACAATTAATTTAGCAAACCAATTACCTAAAATCATAAGAACCAATCGTGGGAACTACATTTAAATTTAACGATTGAGAAGCAGGTGTACTGGTCGAAAACTGAGTCACCCAATTACCAATAATATCGGTAGTATTAGGAAAATAACCCAGAGAAATTTCAATCGATCGAATGGCTAGGCTTTCATTTCTAATTCTAAAAGAAAGTCCACACGAAGAATAAACATTAAACACTGCTGCACTATTTTTATTGGCATGTAAAACAGCAACATCTGCATACGTAGCAATAGCCAATCGAAATCCGTACACATTCCAAGGTGTAAAGTTTACCAATTCATAATGAAATAAAGATACTTCTCTTCCATCGAGTCCTGATCCTTTCAATCCTCTTATCTGTCGCTCTATACTGACCGCTTCTCCTTCCATTCTGTTTAGGCCTACAACATAGTTATAGGTGATAATATTTCTCAACCTATACCGTCCCAACTTCATCATGTTCGCAATGAGGTTAAATTTAAATTTATACTGACCTTGTTCAAACGTTTCATTTCTGATGTAAGACCCAAACTCATTGACGACAGAAGCATAACCAAGTCCCGTCAGTTTAAATCCCCAACCCAGCAAAGCACTGGTATACGCCCTTGGCTTGAACTCATGATCTTCATAACCAAAATTATATTGCACAAAATATCCGTAAGGAATATCTTCTGTTATACCTAAGCGGTATACATAATTATTTTTATAGTAATTCAATTTACGAAATGTAATACCGCCTAACAGCAAATGATAATTATGAAAAACCTTATTGCTATCGACATTAACAAAAGGACGATTTACCGCATCATACCTGCGATAGCGGGTTACCAGTAAAAGGTTTTTTCGGCCTTCTATATCACCAACTGTAAACTGACGACCTAACCAAACGTCTTCGTAATTGTAAGTATACAAGGCCGGTTTAAACGTCGAATCCGATTGCATTTGTTGGGAATTGATCGTAATCGATCCTGCTTCTGCATTAAAAGCATATTGGGTAAACTGATTCACAAAACCTCTTCCTATACTACCGGTTAATTCGGTACCACGAAAAGAGTTTCTGTACCTTAAACTCACATCCACGAAAGACCCTCCAATATTTCTAGCCCTGTACCACGGAGTGTAATCATTAGAAGGATTATTCGTCTCTACATACCTTATGCCAAGACCTATTTCATGTCCAATACCAAACAAATTACGCTCAGAAAGCTCTCCATAATAATCACCCAAACCTCCAATCGTTCCATCAACAGCGGTAGAAAAACGATCTTCCGTAATGACCCACACATCAACTAAGGTCGAATCGTCAGGATGATTGAATACGTATATCCGACAATCTTGTATATAAGGCAGCTGACGAATCAAACGTTCATTATCCGCTACCAAGTAATCAAATATGGTATCTCCCAGTTCGAATAATAAGTTGTTTCGTATAATTT
The DNA here is from genome assembly GCA_964454665.1 of uncultured Chitinophagaceae bacterium. Lineage (GTDB taxonomy): Bacteria > Bacteroidota > Bacteroidia > Cytophagales > Cytophagaceae > JACMQM01. The sequence continues at coordinate 14,124 of CAYVTO010000007.1, read as the reverse complement.
TTTCTCGTGTATTGGTGTGTAGTTTATTCGCCAATTTAGCAAGCAAAGAATGCGCCGACCGCATCGTATCGGTTACAGAACCTTCTAAAATATCGACTTGACGGATTGAAATAGAACGAACAAATTTACCCTGATAGGGTTTATAAATCATTTGAGCTTCTTTAAACTCGATCACTTTCTCCGTCTCCATTTTTCTCCATGAGGGATCATAATTGATGACCGAACTGTAGGCTAAACTAGACCACCAATGTTTATCTGTTCTTTGTTTCAACAATTCATATAAATCCTTCGCTCTGATTTCGGTATTTTTACCCAGTCTATACTGAACACCATAAGGTAAAAGTGCAAGTGTATCCTGAAAGATACAATACGCCGTATCTTTAAAAATAATCAAATCACCTCGTTTCAAATACAAGGAATCACCAGTCGATATCAAAATAGGTAGATCTTCGATCTCCTCTATCTTGGGACAAACATCCAAAGGATTTTCAGGATAAATACGATAAAGAGAATCTAAAAAAGGAACTAATGGAATATCTAAAGCACTCGTATCTGTCTCTGTATAGAGCGAATCGGTTTGAGCAAAAGCTCCGAAAGAGCAGATGCACAAGACAAACAGACTGACGAACATTCTCATATAAGTCCTAAACGATTTAAATGACGAATATTACAAGCATACTTCCCTGTATTTTACGTCAATTACAATAGTTAGGATGTTTTGGCGCGATACGAAGACTTTTGACTGTAAAAACTTAACGAAATCCGGCCATCAATTTCGCATTGAGCACTTCGATATACATGACTCCGGACAAACGTTCTCTGTAGTTTTCAGGGAGTTCAAGGCCTAAGGCTGAAAAAAGGATTTGAGTCTTAAAATCGATAAATACAAACCGATCCATTTGTATCCATTCTATTTTAAGTGGAGACACCATTTTTAAGTCTCCTAAATACATGCTTCCAGAGATCTCTATCGTTTGTTTATTATCCGACTGGGCATCGATTTTCATGTTTGGGAAACTCCCTTTGTAAGACCATTCTGAATGGTATTCTTCATGAAAAATACCATTCCAATCGTCCATATTGGCGTTCTCATTCAAAGGATTAAAACTTTGCATATCGACAGCCAAATCAAATGTATTTTGCTCTTCATTCATGTCTATGGAAAGCTTACTGGATTCATAATGTAAAAAACTTCCATCCAGCATCTCAAGTTTTATAAAAATCTTGTTTTCACCACGAAAATCCTGAGCAAGGCTCTCCTTACTCAAGAGTAAAAGCATCCCAAAAAAGAAGTATAATTTCATCATAGGCACAAAGTAAATAAAAATACCCTAAAAAAAGCAAAAGCCCCTTTACGGGGCTTTTGGTGCTGCTATAAAAGGGAATTATAGAAAAGAATGAGCATCTACTCTCATTCCAGGACAGCCTACTCGGTTTTAAGAATCTTTCTCGTGATGACTTGATTGTTCGTATTCATCTTCACGATATACAGATCTGCTTTCAAGGTAGAAGCATTGAAAGGATAGGTGTATGTACCCGCATTCAAATGAGCATCAACCAGAGTACTTAGCCATTGACCGGTTTTATCGTACACTTTTAAAGCAACATGACCTGCTTCTGTTACCACAATATCAATGTTCGTATTTCCTACAAAAGGGTTCGGCGCATTGGTCATCAAGGTTTCATTGACTGTCGCTATATCTTCTGAGCCCAAGGTACGAGCATTACAAGAACCTACTAATGTCCATGCATCAGTCCAATACACTCCTGTTCCCGGGCCATAAGCCCAAGCTGCCCCATTACACCACCCTGAATAAGGAAATGGTTTACACTCGTATTGATTACCTGCATTTTTAACTTTACTCCCAGCGACATAGCCGGAATTTTCTGCGTACTGTGCAATACTAGAACATGTGTTCGTCACCACGGTATTGACAACCACGGTTACTGCGCTGGATGTTCTGGTCGCTCCTAAATTATCCGTTGCTCTCGCCGTAATCGTATAAGTACCCGCTGCAACGTTTGACCATATAAACGAATAAGGAGAAGATGCATCTGAATTTAATAAGGTTGCTCCATTGTAGAATTCTACCTTAGTCACTGAACCATCAGCATCGGAAGCCGTGGCAGAAATCGTAATACTTGCCGGTGCATTAAATGACGCATTATTAGATGGTGAAGTAAGACTTACTGTTGGTAATTGGTTTACAGGATTAGAACTCGTTACTGAAACAACAACAGCAGTACTTGTTCTTACTGCTCCTGCATTATCTGTCGCTCTGGCAGTAATCGTATAAGTACCTACAGCTACATTTGCCCATGCAAAAGAATACGGTGAAGACGTGTCGGTGTTAAGCAATGTAGCTCCATTGTAAAACTCTACTTTACTTACTGTACCATCAGGGTCTGAGGCATTCGCATTGATGGTAATGGTAGCAGGTGCAATGAACGATGTATTCGAAACAGGTGATGTAATACTCACATTCGGCAATTGATTCACTGGTGTAGAAGAATTGAACACCACGTGATTCAAGTTAATTCCATCGGTATCAAAAACGACCCTTAATACCTGTTGACCTTGAGTCATGGTAATGTTACTGATGGTCACGGTTTGCCAGGTTGTCCAACCGTTAGTATTCGGAATCGAAACCACACCTGTTATATTTTGCCCATTACGTTCGATATGCATGGATTTGCCCGTAGCCGTTGAAGCAATTCTGAATTGAGCAGAATAAGTACCTGCCGTAGCTACATTGACGGTATATTCTAACCACTCTCCAGCAGCGGTCCAACCTACATTATAACCAGCCCCTCCATCATTATTGGCTTCAATATCGACACCTTCTGAAGAACGGTATGCTCCACCACTGTTCACCACATCGACATCATGATACGCAATTCCTTGTCCACCCAAGTCAAAATTTTCAGCCTCAATTTTTCCCGGTAATGGAATAGGAGAACCCGTATAAGGCGATTGTGTGACAGGATTCGTTACCGTAATCGTTACCGCCGCAGACGTTGTCGTTAATGATCCATTGTCCGTTACCCTTGCTGTAATCGTATAAGATCCAGCCGCAACATTGGACCATGTAAAAGAATAAGGAGAAGAAGTATCAGTTCCTAATAAGGTTGTACCATTGTAAAAATCCACTTTACTTACTGTACCATCAGGATCTGAAGCATTCGCATTAATGACTATAGATGCTGGAGCAGTATAACTTGCACCAGATGCTGGAGATGTTAGACTCACCGATGGAGCTTGATTCACCGGTGTTCTGGCGACAAAAGTGATGTGGTTTAAATTAATCCCATCGGTTTCAAAAAAGACGCGCATTGTTTTTTGTCCGGCGGTTAAATTAACATTACTGATGGTCACCGTTTGCCAATTTTGCCAACCGGTTGTATTGGGTAAGGCAGCAATCCCCAGAGAAGTTCCATTCATCTCTACCCTCACACGTTTTCCTGTTGCCGTGGTAGCAACTCTTAATTGCACATCATAACTACCTGCTGTCACCACATTCACGTTATAATTCAACCATTCGCCAGGATTGGTATATCCAACATTATAGCCTGCACCGTTGTCCGTTGTCGTTTCAATATCGACACCGTCTGTTCTGAATTGCCCACCATTGTTGCTGGCATCGGCGTCGTTGTACGCAATCCCACTGCAACCTTCATTATAATGTTCTGCTTCAATTTTACCCGGTATATTTCTTACGGTTCCCAAATAAGGTGTTTGTCCTCCCGATGCACTCATATCATACACACGCACGTAATCCACTTGCATATTTTGTGGGAAAGAACCCCCATTTAAAATTTCTGCCGTACTTGGAGCTCCTATGTAATTCCCCCCAATCGCAAGGTTGATGATCATGTAAAACTGCTTGTTCCAAGGCCATTTGACCGCATTGTTAGAAGCAGGACTTAAACTGTTCGGATTTTCTGTTTCTGTTTTTACCAAGATATTATCGACATAAAATCTCAATACCCCCGGTGCCCACTCTACAGCAAACTCATGAAATGAATCGGCAAAATTTCCTGATGGAAGTGTGTAATTACTATTATCCCAAAGGTTAGCCGGCCACTGGTTACCATAATGCAAAGTCGCATCGTACTTATTGATTTCATACCCTCTGTATTCCATGATATCGATCTCTCCACTGGTTGGCCAACCACCGTATTCGTTATGAGTAGGAAGCATCCAGAACGCAGGCCAAATACCTCTACCCACAGGCAGTTTCATTCTGGCTTCAAATCGACCATAAACACGGTCAAATTTACCTCTCGTATTAATCTTACCCGAGGTAAAATCCGCCCCTGAACCTTGGAAATTAGGTTGATGACGGGCCGTAATATTTAAAAAACCACCTGATACACTTACATTTTGAGCAGAATTGGTATAATATTCCCTTTCCCCATTACCCCATCCGCATAAACCAGGACAACCATTACCGGTTTCGTATGACCATTTACTTTGGTCAAGACTACTTCCATTAAATTCATCGCTGAAAATCAAATTTCCTTTACATTGGGCAAAAACTTCTGGTACGGATACCCCCCCAATAAGGCACAAAATCGAAAGAACGAGTAGATGCTGTCTCATATGGTTAAAAGATTATTGTTAAATATTTTGAGAAAGTGGGCTAGGTCCGTTTTAAGAAATGAGCTGGTTAAAAGAATTTCTTACAACAAGACCTACCCCCGTATCTCTTCCCTTTAATGACACGAAGAAGCAGAGTTTGTAAACAAGAAAACAGGAATTAATTAAATAAAATATAAAAATACTACCAATAATAACGTTTAAACGGATGTTTTTTTACACCTAAAAACCCTATAAAAATGGCTTATTTAACCCCTAAACAAAGATTTTAAATAATGTTTATACGCTTGACTATTTTAGTGTAAAAATTACTCTTTCAAATTAAAAAACAAGACCAATCAGGATCTTATTTACTCGCCCTGAGCCAAGACTTTACACCAAACTTGTATGTATTAATACACTTCCTCAATAAAGAAGGGCGATAAAAATCCTTTAATCGATAAATCAGTTCGCTTTCGGGTAAAATATGCTGTGGGAAGGAAACGATTGCTTCATAAATAGGCGTATCGTATTTTGTTGTATGCGGTAAATTCGTTCCTGAGTTATCGGTACCAATACTTCTTACTTTCGATTTTTTCAGATAAACGCTGTAGGCATTTTCCTTGAAATGTACATATGCCCATCGTATAGCCCAAGACTGTATCAGTCCTTTTTGCTGTTTAAGCAACATCATATACATATCCTCTCCTCCCTGCAAAAACTTCCTGATGGCGGTTTTATCCTGACTGAACATTGTAAAATCGTTCATCGACCAATCCGCTTTTTCCCACCTGTTGCTCCAAGTAGCCCAACCCCATGAAGCTGGCCGAGGATATAAAAACACATCCTCTTTTACCTCTTTTAAATGAGGAGAAGGGAACGTATAACATGAAATGGAATAAATCATCAAATTGTTTTGATAGAAAGATAAGGCTTGATTCATGTACACTAAAAAATCAGCGCTTGTAATGAGATCGTCTTCGAGTACAATCACTCGATCAGAGGTTTGTAATACTTCTGAAACTCCTGCAATGACAGAAGCTGACAAACCTTCATTGTGCTGTTTTTCGATGATAGAAATCTTTTTAAAACCCGTGACTGAAGCGATGTACTTTCTCACCTCCAAAACCTTTGGTTTACCCACATCGTCCTTATAGCCATCAGAGAAAATAAACAATTCGCTGTCTTGGGCCAATGTGTTTTTTTGTAAAGCCTCAATCGTTTGCCTGGTGTGATGCAATCGGTTGTAAACAAACAAGACAATGGGAGCTAAAGCTGCTGTTTTCATCATAGCGGTCTAAAGATAAAAAATAAGCGGAGTAAAAAGAAAGGCCGGACAACATTGTTGTCCGGCCTTTGATAGGCTTATGAGATAAGAATGACTATCTCAAGAATAACATCTCCCTGTATTTTGGTAACGGCCAATCTTCGTCCCCTACGATCAATTCCAATTTATCAACCGCATAACGAATGCTCTCAAAGTGAGGTTTTACTTTATCGCAATACGCTTTAGATCCTTTAGAAGTATCTTCAATCTTATTGGCTTTTTTACGTTCTTCTGTCATTTCATCTACACCTTTTTGAATCGTGCTGATGTGCTTAGACATTTCTTTGATCAATTCAATTACAGGTTTAGCTTCTGCTTCTAAACCAAGATCCTTCAATCCTTTGACGTTGCTGATCAATTTGTTTTGATAAGCAATCGCTGTAGGAATGATGTGGTTGGTTGCTAAATCACCAATCACACGACCTTCAATTTGAATTTTCTTGATGTAGTTTTCATTCATGATCTCGTAACGAGCATGTAATTCCTTCTTGCTGTAAATTTGATATTTATCAAACAATTTTTCAGCCGTCGGAGTTACCCAGAAATCAAGCGCATGAGCAGTTGTCTTCACGTTAGACAAACCTCTTTTTTCAGCTTCTTTCACCCACTCGTCAGAATATCCATTTCCTTCGAAACGAATTTTCTTACTGGCAACCGTATATTCTCTCAATACATTGATGATGGCAACTTCTTTCTTCTCTCCTTTTTCGATTTGTTTGTCAACTTCTGTTTTGAAATTGTTCAACGTTTCAGCAACAATGGTATTCAATACCGTCAATGGCAATGCACTGTTCGCACTACTTCCTACTGCACGGAATTCAAATTTATTACCCGTAAATGCAAATGGAGATGTTCTGTTACGATCGGTGGTATCCAAAATGATTTCAGGAATTTTGTTGATTCCTAATTTCATGTATACGTTGTCTCCTTTTTCAATTTTAACGTTACCGTTTTTCTCCAGTTCGTTCAACATTTCTGTCAGTTCAGAACCGATGAATACAGACATGATCGCAGGAGGAGCTTCGTTAGCACCCAAACGGTGATCATTGCTTGCTGTAGCGATACTTGCTCTCAGCAAATCTGCATAATCATGAACGGCTTTGATGGTATTGACAAAGAAAGTCAAGAACATTAAATTTTCTTTCGGCTTGCTGGTAGGTTGCAACAAGTTTTTACCGGTGTTTGTACCTAAAGCCCAGTTGTTATGCTTACCGCTACCGTTGATCCCTGCAAATGGTTTTTCATGGAATATCACACGTAGTTTATGTCTTTCCGCTACTTTACGCATCAAGTCCATCAACAACAAGTTATGATCCACCGCCAGGTTACACTCTTCAAAGGTAGGAGCAACTTCAAATTGACTTGGCGCCACCTCATTGTGACGAGTTCTTACAGGCATTCCCAATTTCAAGGCTTCGATTTCAAAATCAACCATGTAATCGTGAACCCTTGTAGGGATTGAACCAAAATAGTGATCTTCTAATTGTTGACCTCTCGCTGGAGAATGACCGAATACAGATCTTCCAGACATGACTAAATCAGGACGAGCATTGAACAGTGCTTCGTCTACCAAGAAATATTCTTGTTCAGCACCCAAAGTAGGTGTGATTTTGGTAATGTCTTTATCGAAGTAATCACATACTGCAACAGCAGCTTTATCTAATACGGTCAATGATTTCAACAATGGCGTTTTATAGTCCAAAGCTTCACCTGTATAAGAAACGAAGATGGTAGGAATACAAAGTGTAGAGCCCATCAAGAATGCCGGAGATGTTGGATCCCAAGCCGTATAACCTCTTGCTTCAAATGTATTACGGATACCTCCGTTAGGGAAAGAAGAAGCATCCGGTTCTTGTTGTACCAATGCACTTCCTTTGAATTTTTCTAATGCTTTTCCATCTGCTTCAATATCAAAAAAAGCATCGTGCTTTTCAGCTGTAGCATCCGTCAATGGTTGGAACCAGTGGGTATAGTGGGTTGCACCTTTTTCTATGGCCCAAGCCTTCATGCCTGAAGCAACCGCATCTGCTGTTGCTGTATCAATTTTTTCACCTTTTTCTATAAACTGCTTCAATCTTTTGTAGGCAGTAGAAGAAATATGAGTCTTCATCGCATCATCACCAAAGACATTACATCCATAGTAATCTGATACTTTTGTTGAAGGAGCAGTAACTTTAACAGGTTTTCTGTTCTGTAAAGCTTCCAATGCCTTAAAACGTAATTGTGCCATAAATTTTAGGTATAATAGAGGGTTAATTGTTAAAATGCAGACCAAAAGTACAAAAAAAAGGTCATGACCTAAAAAAGTGGCTGTTTTTTAATCAACATTTCTAAAAAAACACCTGTTTTTATCAACAAAGTGTAAAAAAATGAGCATTAGTTGCTTCATATAAAGCAAAAATCCCGAAACATCTGAGTGGAATACCCGATGAAAACCCATGAGCTTTTCATAAAGATTAGCTATTTTTGCATCCCATGAAAAAAGTAGCCTTTTATACTCTGGGCTGTAAGCTCAATTTCTCTGAAACATCTACCATTGTGCGCCTTTTTGAGGAAAACCAGTACAATAAGGTCGAATTTCAAGAGGCTGCCGATGTATATGTGATCAACACCTGCTCTGTCACCGACAATGCCGATAAAAAATGTCGAAAAGTCGTAAAAGAAGCCCTTAAATATGCACCCGATGCTTTCATTGTGGTCATCGGTTGTTACGCACAACTCAAACCCCAGGAAATTGCTTCTATTCCAGGAGTCGCTGCGGTATTAGGAGCCTCTGAGAAATTTAAAATTTTCGACTTCATCCAAGACTTTAAAGCCAAGGCTGCACCCGTGGTTCATCACTCTCCTATTGCAGAAGCTACAGCATATTATTGTTCATATTCCATTAACGATCGTACGCGCACCTTTCTTAAAGTTCAAGACGGTTGCGACTATTCCTGCACCTTCTGTACCATCCCTTTGGCAAGGGGTAAAAGCAGAAGTGATAGCATCGCCAACATTGTAAAAACAGCGAAAGAGATCATTGCAAAAGATGTGAAAGAAATCGTGCTCACGGGTGTAAACATTGGAGATTTCGGTTTGATCAACCAAGAACGTGTACATACATTTTTCGAATTGGTCAAAGAACTGGACCAACTGGAAGGACAATACCGTTACCGTATTTCATCCATAGAACCTAATTTATTGTCCAACGACATCATTGAATTTGTAGCGCAATCGAACCATTTTGCACCACACTTCCACGTTCCTCTGCAATCGGGAAGTAACACGGTATTAAAAAAAATGAAACGTCGCTACCTGAGAGCGCTTTATGCAGAACGGGTAACAGCCATTAAAAAAGTAATGCCTCATGCTTGTATAGGAGTTGATGTCATTACAGGTTTTCCCGGAGAAAGTGATGCTGAGTTTAAAGAAACCTATGAATTTCTAACAGGACTTGATATTTCTTATCTCCATGTTTTCACCTACTCTGAACGCGCCAATACAGAGGCCATTCTATTGAAAGGTAAAGTCAGTGAAGCGGTAAAACTGGAAAGGACTCACATGCTCAGAAATCTATCTGAGAAAAAGCGTAGGGCATTTTACGAACAATACCTCAATGATACCCGAGAAGTATTATTTGAGACAGAAGAAGACCAGGGTACCATGCACGGCTTTACCGACAATTACATCAAGGTACAATTCCCTTACGATCCATTATTAGTCAATGAATTTGTACCGATCAAACTGAAATCCATCAATGCTGAAAACATCTGTGAAGGTTTTCAGGCATTATCATTTCCCGTAGCTTAGTGATAACATTTAAAAAGAAAAGAGAGAGCTTATTATAACAAGCCCTCTCTTTTCTTTTAGAGAATGGCGAATGCAATTCGCCCTTACTACTGCCTACTGGTACCTGAGCACTGATACCTTTTTAGTCTTCCAATACTTTAATCTCTGTTCTTCTGTTCTTTTGTTTGTTTTCAGGCGTATCGTTTGCTGCCATCGGTTGAGTTTCGCCATATCCTTTGGAAACCAGACGTTCAGTCTTGATACCTTTTTTCACGACATACTCCAATACAGATTTCGCTCTGGCTTGAGACAATCTCAAGTTGTGGTCATCATTACCATCGCTATCGGTGTGACCAGAAATCTCAATTTTCAAATGAGGATTTTCATTCATGATGGCAACCAATCGATCCAATTCCGTAACAGATTCCTGACGAAGCGTAGCTTTGTCTACGTCGAAAAAGACATTACGAAGTACAATTTTAGTACCCACTTTGATTTTCTCTAAACAAATAGAATCTTTGATCTCAACATAGTGATCTAAGTTCGGCACGTCAATATTTTTAGAGTAAAATAAGTAACCTTGAGATTCTACTGCCAAAGCATAGTTTTTACCAGGAGGAAGGATAACCGTATATTTACCTGAACTGGAGTTGGTATTATATACCCCTACCAATTTATTCGTAGCCAAATCCGTCACTTTGATGACCGCCGTTACCGGTTGATCGGTATCACAACTGAAGATATTTCCTTTAAAGACAACAAGAGCAGCCTTCGCTTCATCTCTTTCTAGCATATATAAATCTTTCTCTCCAAAGCCACCGTCTCTTGCAGAAGAGAAATAAGCTCTCCTGTTATCCGCAGACCATACGAAGAAAATGTCATCGTCGGCAGTATTGATCGGATAACCTACGTTGGCAGGCTCAGTCTTCACTTCACCTTTTGCTAAATCCACTTCACAGTGAAAGATGTCATATCCCCCCATAGACTTATGTCCTTTAGAACTAAAGTATAGAGTCTTCCCATCGGCATGAATGAATGGACCATCTTCATCATTTTCTGTATTAATCTTAGGTCCCATGTTTTTAGCAGGGCCAAATTCACCGTTAGGCTCTTTTCTTGAAATGTATAAATCTAATCCTCCGTAACCACCTTTACGGTTCGAAGAGAAAATGATGACATCTTCTTCTGAATTGGTCGTTGCACTCGGTTCCCAATAAGATGTATTGATATTCGGACCTAAGTTTTTAGGTGTAGACCAAACAGTTCCTACAAGGTTACTTACATACAAGTCTCCACCGTCTTTACCTGTTACTTTATAAATAAACATTTCCTGTCCATCTGGAGACAAACCTACACAGGCATCGTGAGACGGGGTATTGATTTCACTTCCTAAATGCACCGCACTGGTCCAAACCGTATCATGAGATTTTACAGAGATGTAGATATCTTCGTAAAAATGATCGTCATCTTTATCTTTTAAACCACCTGTTGTATTGTCTCTGCGCGAAGTAAAAATAAGTACCGTTTCATCCGCAGAAATAGCAGGTACATAATCCGGAAAAGGAGAGTTGATGTTCGCTCCCAAATTGGTAATTTTTACTTTTATAGGATTCTTCACCAATTCTTTACCCACTTTACAATACTCCAAATACTTGTTTACATTGTACAAAGATTCTTCATCATGTTTTTTAGAAGAGGCTTTATACGCTTCAAAACTTGCAATCGCTTTGTCAAACTCATGATTGGAGTGGTATGCCATACCGATATAATAATCCATTTTAGGATCGTGAATACCTCCGTTTTTTGCTCTTTGAAAATAGTCCAACGATTTTCCTACTTGTTTCACATCAAGGTAGCAAAGGCCTATTTTATAGGCTACTTTGGGGTCTTTCGGATTACTCAGTTTATCGGCTTGTAAATAGAATGGCAAAGCCAATCCTAATTCTTCCGACACATAATGGAATTCCGCTTGTTTTAATGCCTCTTTAACTTCTTTCGTTTGAGCTGTCGATAGCAGGCTGACACAGCTGAAGATTGTTAAAAATATTAGTTTTCTCATCGTTAAAAATTTTTAAGACTTAACAATAATACACATTATTTTTAGATTATAAAACAAGATTTAGACTAGAAATGAAGCAATCAATTGATCAATGAAGCAATAAAAAAGCCATCGGCTTTGGATTCTGAGGCATAAATGGTTCTCATTTCTTGTACTGTAAAATCGTTATTTTGATTTATAAAAACCTTTACTTGTTGTTCATTTTCTGAAGGAAGAATACTGCATGTTGCATAAACCATACGACTTCCCTTACGCAGCATCGCACTATAATCTCGTAAAATTTCCTGTTGAATGGCTCTTGTTCGTTCAATACCTTCTGGTGTCAACTTCCATTTGGTATCAGGATTTCTCCTTAAAACGCCCAATCCTGAACAAGGGACATCCATCAATAAGCGATCAGCAGAATCATATAAACGTTTAATGGCCTTTGCCGAATCGATTAAACGAGGCTCTATGATGGTTACTCCAGCCCTATTGGCTCTTTCCATAAGTTTTTTCAATTTCCATTCTTCTGTATCCATGGCAATGATTTTGCCTTTGTTTTTCATCAATGCCGCCAAATGCAAAGCTTTACCTCCTGCTCCTGCACAAGCATCCACGACTCTCATACCCGGTTCTACCTCTAAAGCAAAAGCGACTTGTTGAGACGACCAATCTTGTACTTCGAAATAGCCTAGTTTAAAATACTTCGACTTAAACACATTTTGTCGCCGCTGTAAACGTAGAGTAATCCATGGCTCAATCAATTCAGCTTGTATTCCCTCCTCCTCTAACAAACTTTGTAATTTTTTAGGAGCTACTTTTAAGGTGTTGACCCTCAAAAAAACAGATGCCGGTTGATTAAGAACAACGGCTTCTTTCTCCCATCGCTCTTTACCCAACTCTGATTCCAACCTACTGTACAACCAATCTGGATAAGCTTGTAAAATTGCAGGAGAATCAATACGACGAAGTTCTTCTCGAATAACGTCTATAGACAATAATGAACGGTTAGGAAACAAAGTCCAGTGAGGTACTTCATACCCCTGCTGTAGTAAATACACCGCCACCCAATCTGCCATATTGCCAGACTTCCCTTCTGTAAACCGGGAAGATAAATATGCCAACAAACGCTGATAACGCACCACATCGTATACTGTTTCGGCAATAAACGCCCTGTCTCTGGCTCCCCATTTGGGATTAGATTTCAGCACCTTTTCTAACACTTTATCGGCATATTTCGCCTGTGTATTAATTTCTTCTAAAGCAATGATCACTGCTTCTACGAGATTTCGATATAATTTTCGGCCTGAGTTCAAAACGTTATAATTCATACATGAAGCCGCAAAATACGGAAATAAGAGCAATTTTAAAGAGTCTATAGCATGAGACCGCACTTATTTAATCCATCGTTAAACCTATCAATAATAGCAAAGTCTATTGTTAGCTTTCTTAAAAAGCTTTATATTAAATTGTTTTAAAGGACTTTTGTTAATCTATACTTTTAAAAAGATGAAAAAAACAAGCTATCTCCTCTCTATGATTTGCCTATCGGCAGGTTTATTGTTCAGTCTAACAACTTTCGCTCAAAAGAAAGATTCTCCAGATCATACCAACTGCTATCGAGAAATAAGTAAGGAAACTCCAGAATTAAAAATTGAAGTGGTAGATGGTGTATCCAGAATGGAGTACATTAAGTTTAAACTAAAACTGACCAATTTCACCAACGATTTTATCGTCTACAAACCCAAAGAAAGTTCTTTTACCGTGGCCGGCAAAGACTTTCCTATTTCTGACAGACTTTTATTATTGTCTCCGCTCGACAAAGGCAGTCGGGTACTTGATATCAAAGGAAATGGAACAAACGTACATGTAGATGCATTTACATTCAATCTAAATGGATTAGGTAAAATTGAAGCGAATGCTCCTTCTGTACCGGCTCCTAATTTTAAATTACCAGCCAGTGTCAATGAATTTACTGCCGGTAATTTTAAAGTTCAAATGTTGAAGCTTGATAAACAAACCGATGAAACGAAAGTAAAATTTAAAGTGACTTATGTAGGTCGCGATTATGGTTTAATAAATCCCAAAGCCTTGGCTGTAAAAGCCGAAAAAACAGGCGATACGGAATATGCCAATGCTAAAAAACAAGATGCCTTTTTGTTAGCCAATGGTGAATCAGAAACCTTTACCGCTTCTTTTCTCATACCAGGGAGAGTAGTGGATATGCAATTTGCCAATATGGAGATTGTCTGGAGAGATACCTTCAAGGACTCTAAACTTACGTTGCTTGACAATCAATCACTAGAAATTACCCTTGACGAAGGAAAGACGGCGGGTAAAAATAAATAAACTTAAATGACTATCCGCATATAGTCACCTATTGAAATCCGCAAAGCCTGGTGCGGC
>CAYVTO010000006.1:31844-240904 GCA_964454665.1 uncultured Chitinophagaceae bacterium | reverse complement strand
CGTATGCGTCAAAGGGACGAAGAACTTGCCAAAGGGTGGGTACAATTTGTACCCACCCTTGCGGTGGACACCGCAGGAGGCAAACAGAAAATGGGTTGTGCCAATGCCAAAGGACTTTTGCGTATCATTCAGTCAATCCCTTCGCCCAAAGCAGAACCGTTCAAACTTTGGTTGGCACAAGTAGGTTCGGACAGATTAGACGAAATTGAAAATCCCGAATTGGCAACCCAACGAACAAGAGAACTATACAAACTTAAAGGTTATCCTGACGACTGGATTGAAAAACGAATGAGAAGCATTGCCATTCGTGAAGAACTGACCGAAGAATGGAAAAACAGGGGCGTAAAAGAACAGATTGAATATTCCATATTGACGGCAGAAATATCAAAAGCAACTTTCGGTTTGACACCTTCCGAATACAAAAAGGTAAAAAGTTTGAAAATCCAAAACCTGCGTGACCACATGACGGATTTGGAACTCATTTTTTCTATGCTTGGCGAAGCATCAACAACCGCAATCGTAAAAACACAAAACCCGAAAGGATTTTTGGAGAACAAAAAAGTGGCAAAACAAGGCGGTACAGTTGCAGGAAATGCAAGGCGTGAATTGGAAAGCAAAACAGGTGAAAAGGTTGTATCACCTAAAAACTACTTGCCTGAAGCTCCAAAGAAAAAACAACTGAAAAAAGGAAAGAAAAAATAAGTGTCCCACATCAATCACATATCAAAATATAATATTTTTTTTTCCTGCACAGAGAAAGAACACAGAGGCAATGAAAATACCGTTGCTGAACACCTCGCTAGGCCGACGGACGTCGGCGCTAGCCGGTTAACCAAACAAACACAAAAAATCATCAAGAAATAACTGACGATGGAACAAGAAAAGAGCGAACAGAAACCAACTGGACAAGGTGCGACGCCTTTTGCTCAAACTTATTTTCATGGGACAAAAGCTGATCTTAAAATTGGAGACATCATTGAAGCCGGCTACAACTCAAATTACGGACAAAGAAAAAATGCAAAATATATTTTTCTGACTGCGACATTAGATGCTTCGATTTGGGGTGCAGAGCTTGCCTTTGGAGAAGGAAGAGAAAGAATTTATTTGGTAGAACCAACAGGTGCAATTGAAGATGATCCTGATTTGACAGATAAAAAATTTCCAGGCAATCCGACAAAATCTTACCGTTCAATACATCCGTTTAAAGTTGTTGGGGAAGTGACAATTTGGCGAGGACACACACCTGAACAAGTCAAGGCGATGAAAGACGCATTCGCAAAACTTAAAGAAGAAGGTATTAATTCCTTAAACGACTGACAAACTAGTTGAAATTTAATACTACCTCAACCTTAGTCTTTCCTACACAAAAACCACGAATAATTACTTTCCATTGGTTCGTGAGACACGAACCAGAGCGAGGGACTTGCGCCTGCAGTAGTGATTGATGACGATCACCTCGATCTCGAATGAACACATTGAATTGTTGAGAATAAAGTGCTAACTTGACTCCATTATTGGAGGCTCAGAAGATGATTTGATTCGATGTTTTACTTCTTAAGTATCTGATATTTAATAAAATAACAAAAAGAGCAATAACTTATCGCAATATGATCATAGAACCCAGAATGAGAGGATTTATTTGTTTGACTTCACACCCGAAAGGATGCGAGAAAAGCGTATTAAATCAAATCGAATACGTCCGATCGAAAGGACATATTGAAGGCCCTAAAAAAGTATTGGTCATCGGTGCGTCGACAGGCTTTGGATTGGCCTCGAGAATCACGAGTGCATTTGGTTCTGGGGCATCGACGATTGGGGTCTTTTTTGAAAAAGCACCACAAGAAGGGAAGACAGCTTCTCCAGGTTGGTACAACAGTGTGGCATTTCAAGATCAGGCGAAAAAGGCCGGTCTCTATGCCAAGAGTATCAACGGCGATGCGTTTTCAAATGAAGTGAAACGTCAAACCATCGACTTGATTAAAAAAGATTTGGGTCAAGTGGATTTGGTCATTTATAGCTTAGCATCTCCTGTAAGGGTACATCCAACGACGGGTGTTACACACCGTTCGGTCTTGAAACCCATTGGAAATTCTTTCAGCAATAAAACGGTGGACTTCCATACGGGTGTGGTGTCTACGATTTCTATTGATCCTTGTACGGAAGAAGATATCGCCAACACGGTGGCTGTGATGGGTGGTGAAGATTGGCAAATGTGGATGGATGAATTGTTGAAAGCGGGTGCTTTGTCTGAACATGCCATGACGGTGGCTTACTCTTATATTGGTCCTGCCTTAACCGAAGCGGTGTACCGTAAAGGAACCATAGGGAGAGCGAAAGATCATTTGGAAGCTACGGCCTTTAACATTTCAGAAGGCTTAAAAAGCATTCAAGCCAAAGCCTACGTATCGGTGAACAAAGCACTTGTGACGCAAGCCAGTTCTGCCATTCCTGTGATTCCTCTTTATATTTCATTGCTTTACAAAACCATGAAAGAAAAAGGAATTCATGAAGGTTGTATTGAGCAAATTCAACGGTTGTTTCAAGCGCGTTTGTATACTGGAGGTACTATTCCTACCGACGATAAAGGTAGAATCAGGATCGACGATTGGGAAATGAGAGAGGATGTACAAGAGGCAGTGGCTAAATTATGGTTAGACGCTACGACAGAAACATTGCCTGCTCTAGGCGATTTGCAAGGCTATAAGTCTGACTTCTTAAATTTATTTGGGTTTGGTTTCTCAGGGATCAATTACTTGGAAGACGTGAATGAAAATGTAAACATGGAAGGTCTTCAATAATAGATACTGCGATGGTTATAAGAAGGGGTTGTCTCGCTTTCTTATAACCATCTGTTTTTTACAGTAAATCTTGGATAACCTATTTTCCTTGTATAAAAGTCTTTTGGCACTTTGTGCTGTTGAAGCATAACAGCGACTCCAGGAATAAAAAGAATGGATAGCCTTAAAATCTCAGAAGGCTTTTTATGTTCAAACACTTGACAAGTGTTTGAACATATACTTTAGTATTATAGTGTTGATCAATCGTGTAATTTGTTGAATATTATATGTATTATTATTTTTTAATACATACATAAACGGTAAACATTTTTAATGGATATGGAACAGGTATTGGATTTTTTAAAAAAACTATTGCTTGCAGACAGTTGGCCTGCAAGATGGTATTGTGGTGAATGGACGGATTTTCATGGATGGCTGTATATCTGTTCTGATTTGGCTATTTGGTTGGCATATTTTGCCATTCCTGTTTTGTTGATTCGTTTTGTTACACAAAAACGTGATGTTCCTATGCCCTCTGTTTTTTGGTTGTTTGGAGCATTTATTTTGTTATGTGGATTGACGCACTTTTTGGATGCGACCATGTTTTGGTGGCCGGCTTATCGATTGAATGCCTTTATAAAATTCGTGACAGCGTGTGTCTCTTTATTGACTGTTTATGAACTTATTAAAATCTTGCCGGTTGCATTTACACTAAAAACAACAAAAGAGTTAGAAATAGAAATTGCTGCTCGTCAACAAGCGGAGAAAAAATTGAGTGAATACGCAAGAGAACTGGAAGTTAAAAATAAAGAATTAGAACAATTCGCTTATGTTGCTTCGCATGATTTGCAGGAACCTTTGCGTACCGTTTCAAATTATGTAGAGCTGCTGCAAGAAAAGTATCTCCAACCGATGGATGAAGAGACGGAACGGCATTTTAAATTCGTTGCCAATGCAACATCTAAAATGCAGAACCTGATTAAAGATTTACTTGATTTGTCAAGAGTGGGCAAAGGAATGTCTTTTACTCCTGTTGATTGCAATAAAGTCCTGGCATCTGTTATCAATGAAATAGATTTGTCTATTCGGGAAAGTAATGCCACCATTACATCATCATCATTACCGACTTTAATGTCAAATGAAATCGCATTAAATCAACTTTTCTAAAACTTAATCAGCAATGCGATTAAATTTAGAGATAAAAAGAGATCCCTTCACATTCATATTTCAGTAGAGGAAAAAGAAACAGAATTTGTTTTTTCAGTACAGGATAATGGTATTGGTATCGATGAACGATTCAGAGAAAAGATTTTTGTTATTTTTCAACGTTTACATAATACAGTTGAATATCCAGGTACTGGTATTGGTTTGGCGACGTGCAGTAAAATTGTAAGTTTGCATAACGGTAAAATATGGGTAGAATCTAAACCAGGAGAGGGCAGTACGTTTTATTTTAGTATTGTTAAAAATACCAGCGAGCAAGAATTAGAGGTGTAATTTTAGAACAGTCATCTTTTTATATTAAACGCGTTTATTATGAAAAAAATCAACTGCATTTTACTCATTGATGATAATCCCGCCGATAATGAATTTCACAGTATTAAAATTAAGAAATCGAATATCTGTAATCATATCAAGGTGGCTACTGATGGTCATGAGGCTTTGACTTATCTTATAAAATCCGGAGAACAAGGAGGTTTGGATCCTTATCCTAAACCCGATTTGATCTATTTAGACATTAATATGCCCGGCATGAACGGATTCGAGTTTCTCGAAGAATACAAAAAATTGGAGGAGAAATTGAAGTCAAAGGTTGTTATTATCATGCTTACCACCTCATTAAACCCCGATGATCAGAAAAGAGCTGAATCCAATAAGGAGGTGACTGAATTTCAGAATAAGCCTCTTACGGTTGAAATTCTTCTGGATACGGTGAATAAATATTTTAGGTAACGATCTAGATAATAGACTCTTTATTTATAAAAAACATGCAAGCCCTTCAGGGTCGATTTGTCCCGAAACTTCGGGATATCATAACCATCTATAAAGATGTAATTCCTTCGGGATTAATGTAAACTTCTTTGAATCCGAAGGATTCTTATATCTATAGTTTAAGCATCAGACATGATAAGACGACCCTGAAGGGGTCGCATAATTTAATCATATCTGGAACGTTTGAGGATTTTTGTATTGTACATGATCGGTAGCTTTCAAATTTGCGCCAGCGATACTTTTTTTGTATGTTTAAAAACTTGTCCTACATTTGGTTAGAGCCAAGTTGTCTTCAAAAACGTATTGTATGAAATCCTTCTTATTAAAGTATAAAATCCTGTTTGTTTTCTTTTTACTCTTTGCCGTTTTCAGTGCGTATACTTTTATTCATGATACGGACAAACAAAAAATGCAAATGGCATTGGTGTTGAGTTGTCTTGTTCAAAACCATTACGAAGTACCTCTTATTGACGATCAATATTCTAAAAAAGTTTTTTCTCTTTTTTTAGAGCAATTGGATCATAGTAAACGTTTTTTAACGCAAGAAGATTCCTTGTTGATTGCATCGTATCAAACGAAATTAGACGATGAAATACAGAATCAAGACTACGTATTTTTTGAAAAAATCAATGAAATCTATGAGCGTAAAGTGGCTTTTGTATCAACTGCTTTTCAAGAATATTTAGCTCAGCCTTTTGATTTTACCATCAATGAAACGATTCAACTGGATGCCGATAAAAGGCCTTTTGCTAAAAATGATGTAGAACTCAAAGAACAATGGAGACAATACTTGAAATACCTGGTCATGGTAGATGTACAGTCTAAGTTGGATAAGCAAGAAAAAGCCATTGAAGAAAAGGATACGAGTTTCAACGTGAAAACATTTGAAGTATATGAACAAGAAGCGCGCGCGCGTTTTTTGAAAGACTATAATGAAATGTTTAAGCGTTTGCAAAAGGAAACAAAGACCGATCGATTTGCTGATTTTATCAATGCACATGTGCATGTATTTGATCCACACAGTGATTTTTTCCCGCCGAAAGAAAAAGAAAATTTTGACATTGTGATATCAGGTAACTTAGAAGGTATTGGCGCAACGTTGCAAGAGAAAGATGGATACATCAAAGTGATGTCTATTGTTCCGGGATCTCCTTCTTATAAACAGGGAGAGTTAAAACCTGATGACTTGATCGTGAAAGTGGCTCAAGGGGATAACGATCCTGTTGATATTGTCGACA
The DNA here is from genome assembly GCA_964454665.1 of uncultured Chitinophagaceae bacterium. Classification (GTDB taxonomy): domain Bacteria; phylum Bacteroidota; class Bacteroidia; order Cytophagales; family Cytophagaceae; genus JACMQM01. Next base: position 234,897 of record CAYVTO010000006.1, on the reverse strand, counting down.
TGCGATTGGATAATGCGGTGAAATTAATTCGTGGTAAAAAAGGAACAACGGTAAAATTAACGGTGAAGAAACCAAGTGGCATCATCAAGGTCATTTCTATTGTTCGTGATGTGGTAGTGATGGAAGAATCTTATGCCAAATCGTATGTGGTGGTTGATGAGAAAACGAAGACAAGGGTAGGGTATATTCATTTGCCTTCTTTCTATGTTGACTTTAACAATAAAAATAACCGTTCATGTTCTAAAGATATTAAAGTAGAGTTGACGAAACTCAGTGCCGAACAAGTCAGCGGAATCATTTTGGATTTGAGAAATAATGGAGGAGGTTCTCTAAGCGATGTCGTGACTATCGGAGGTTATTTTATCGATCAGGGTCCTATTGTTCAAGTAAAAGGTAAAGAAGGGCTACCAGAGGTTTTGGAAGACAGAACGCCTGGTGTCGATTATAATGGTCCTTTGGTGATTCTGGTCAATCAGTTTTCAGCTTCCGCGTCTGAAATTTTAGCAGCGGCTATGCAAGACTATAAGCGTGCTGTTGTCATTGGCAGTACGACTACGTATGGTAAAGGTACGGTACAACGCTTTTTTGATTTGCCTGCTTTAGATGGAAATGAAGCAGTAGGGGCAGCGAAGGTGACTACCCATAAGTTTTATCGTATCGATGGAGGTTCTACTCAAATGAAAGGTGTAGTGCCTGATATTATTTTACCGGATGTGTATGCCAATTTAGGTCTTGGTGAAAAAGAGATGGATTATGCGATGCCATGGGACAAAACGATACCGAGTGCTTTCAAGGCTTGGAATGGTAAATCCTTAGACCTTAAAAAAATAAAAGCAAGCAGTCAGCAACGTGTCGATAATAATGAAGCCTTTAAAAAGATCCGTCACAATGCGGTGTATTTGAAAAGTAAGCGAGACAAGACCCAATACACGTTGAATTTACAGGCTTATAAAGCTATGCTTGCGGCAAATAAAAAAGAAGAAGAAGTGTTCAACGAAGAATATAAATCTATTCTTAATTGGGACTTTAATGTACTGAAGTCAGATGTTGTTCAACTCAACGATTCGGCGAAAGTGGCCAGAAGTCAAGAGCAGATTAAATCTCTTAAAAAAGATTTGTACATCTATGAGGGAGTACAGGTGATTCGGGATTTGGTGAAATAGTTTAAAGTCTCTTGGGTTCATATTATGAAGAATACGTTGATTTTATGTTTGGTTATTTTGTGGAATACGTTATATGCTCAAAAGATAATTATCCAAGAACCCTGTGCATGGCATAAAAAAGGTACTCCCAATCGAGAGGCTGCACATGCTCATTATGAAGAAGAAACGAATACGCTTTATTTGACATATATGGGTAAGACTAAACTTTGTCTGAAAACCTATGTCGACATGAATAAAGTGGACGAATTTTGTTTTGAGCGAACAGAAGATGCTGGCTTGTTTAATCAAGTTGCTGATGCCGTAGTAAAAGACCAAAAGGAGTATTATTTATTTTTTGCGAATGCTTCATGTTCTGAGTTTTCTGTGGAATCGATTCATCTATCAGATAAGTCTATACAAAGAAATCCTTTGGCTTTTGTTATCGGGAAAGATGAATTTTATTTGTATTCTTTTACTGATCAAGGACAGTTTTATATTTTAACTTCTGTTAAAAAAACATCCAATGTTCGTTTGTATAAGTATAATTATCTCACTCATAAATTTGATATGAATGTGTTGAATTTGGAGTCTGTTAAATTTCCTAACACAACGAAAGAAATTAAACTTTGGGATATCATTTCAGATGACAATACCATTTCTTATGCAGATATTGATGTCTTCAAATATTCTAAAAGTGCATCTCCCCAATCAGAGATTGATCCTAAAGTTGTTTCAAGAGCCATGAAGTTTTATGATCGGAAAGGTCATTTGATGATTACAATCGATGGGTATAACAACATGACATACCTTATTGATTTGGATTTAGAGTCTTATAAATTTATATACAAAACATACGTGTTTGAAAAAATTGGTGCACTTTCGAATGAAACGCAAAAAAATTCCTACTTGTTTGAAAATACACTCATGCAAGTTAAAGTCTCAGATGAAAAAATGATCGCTTCGATTGTTGACGTAGAAACTAAACAAGTGTTAAAAACGTTTTCTTGTCTTGCTACGGATAGTCTCAATACCTTTTCTAATACTCCAATATATAAAATTCAGAGAGAAAAAGGGTTAATCCCTACTCCAGTACTTGATCGAGAGATCAAAAGAGTGAAAAAAATGTTTCGCATTTGTTCAGAGAATAATGTTTTTATTGGAGCGATTAGAACTTCAAACAATGAAGTTGAATTAACGATAGGTTCTTTTTTCGTAGAAAATCGAACTACTCCGGCTATGATGGGGCCAGGAGGATCTGGAATAGGTGGGCATGGAGGCAGCACAGTCGCCGTAGAAAACACTTATTTTTTTAAGTCTCGATTAAGTCAAGATTTTTCAAAAAGAATTTCAGGATACTTGGATGAGTCTTATTATGATATGCTCCTGGATAGACGACAAGTGCTAAAATGTCCTTCAAAAGCACAGACTATTTTTAATATTAAGGGTAATTATTATTTAGGATATTTTTTCTCTACCTATCCTAATACTAAAGAAGGAGATGTTGAAGATTTTTATTATGTAGAAAAATTTGGGAGTAACTAAAGATGTGCAAAAAACAAGTAATTATGATCCTGTTTAGGTTATTTTAGTTTTTTTTGCATAGGTCTAAAATATTTTTTTCAGGTATCCGTCTACGAATTAAACCCTTTTTGTTTTTTATAAACATGGACTATTCGTATGAAAAAACAAGCTACAGCGTATTGGTTTTTATGGATTCTTTTCGTTCCTCTATCTGCTTGCGATAAATTTGAATTTAGTCCTTACCAAACGGATAATACTGCTCGTCCGAGTGAGTTGAATAATAAGAATATTTTGAAGCTATTGGCGAAAGAGAAGGAGAGTGATGACACCATTCGTTTTGTATTTACGGGTGATTCACAACGGTTTTACAATGAGCTGGAAGATTTAATTGGTAAAGTCAATACCCTCCCAGGTATTGATTTTTTGGTACTGGCGGGAGATATTTCTGATTTTGGCTTACTCCAGGAATTTTTGTGGATCAATGATCGGCTTGAACGTTTGAATATTCCATATATGGCTGTTGTAGGTAATCACGATTTGTTGGCCAATGGCGGTGTGATTTATAAAGCGATGTTTGGAGAGAAAAACTTTTCGTTCATGTATAAAAAATACAAGTTTATTTTCCATGATACCAATAGCAGAGAATATGGATTTAATGGAAGCGTTCCTAACATGCCCTGGTTACATTATCAGTTGAATGATAAAAATGCACAATGGATGGTGGGAGTTTCTCATATTCCTCCTTACGATACCGATTTTGATCGTGCCTTAGAAGAAGAATATAAGAATTTATTTTCTTCTCATCCTTCTTTTATACTGTCCTTGAATGGGCATCGTCATGAGACCTGGGATTCTTTTCATTACGATGATCACGTTCGTTATATTACCAGCAATGCCGTGAACAAAAAGTCTTTTATCGTTTTTGAACTGGTGAATGGAAACATTACTAAAAACTTAGTAGAGTATTGATCATGAAAGTAGTGTTTCATATTGTTTTCATGCTGGTGATGGTACATACTGTGCAAGGTCAACGGTTGTTTAAAAAAGCCGCATTAACAGTACAGTATGCCGGAAGCGTTGGCTTTTTATCGGTAGGTTATTTTAAACAAACGGCCAATGATAAATTCGGTATAGGACTTGTATATGGCAATACTCCTAAAAGCATGGGCGGTCCATTGGGTTCTCTTTCTCTTAAATTAAGATACAATCCTTTTCAAGTGAAGTTGTATAAAAACATATACCTCGAACCCTTACAGGCGGGGATTTTTCTGACACAGAATTTTGGAAAAAATCTTGATTTAAAATGGTCGAGCAATTATTCAAAAGGGTATTATTGGTGGGGGAGTAGTTTTAGGCAACATATTTTTGTCAGTAGTCAAATTTCTATACTAAAAGAACAAGGCTGTTTTAATAAAATATCATTTTATTGGGAAGCCAATACCAATGACCTTTACCTGTACAGTTATTTCCCCAACTGCGATGTCTTGTCTTTGTATGATATTATTTATTTCGGGATTGGTGTCAAGTTTTATATCAGGGAACATTAGCAAAAACAATCATTTTTTCTCTTTTGAGCGGGAAGCGATATCCTGTTTTTCTTCGTCTTCTATTTAGTACTTTTTTATTTTTTATGTTTCGTTATTTTTTTCATCGGTTTAAAACTCATTTTGAGTTGGATCGTCGTCAGGCTAAAATTCATTTTGTTTTGTTGTGGGTTACCATGCTGGTGCTATGTTCTCCTGTTTTTACGTATTATGCTTTTCCGCTTTTGATTCCCCAAGAACCGTATCATGTAAGCATAGATACTTTATGTATAGATCAAGATTCTCTAGCCCTTCCAACATATCCGGAATCTCAGGAGGCATTTAAAAAACATATAGGAGATTTTTCAGAACAAGATTGGTTGAAGGTAGGTTTACCTTCTTATTTGGCGAAGCGTATCATGAAATACCAAGCCAAGGGTGCTGTACTTCATTCATCTCAAGATTTATTAAAAGTCTATGGGATGAATAACAATTTATTGCAGAAAGTAAAACCATTTCTTTTGGAAGGGAAAGCTGTTCCTGAAAAGATTGTGTTCACGAAAAAAAAGGAAACCAAACCAATACAACCCATTGACATCAATAGGGTGGATACAACGAGCTTAATGGCATTACCTGGTATTGGGCCTGTTTTCGCCCGACGTATTATTCAATACAGAACATTATTGAAAGGTTACGTACATACTTCGCAGTTCAAAGAAATATATGGTCTTACAGAATTTGCTTTGGAGACGTTGGAATCGAATACATTTGTTTCATTGAACCCATTATGTTCTCTTCAAGTCTGTGACTATAGAAAACTTAACGAGCACCTTTATCTATCTGCTAAAGATGCTCGTTATATTACGGGGCAGTTAAAAAACAATTCAATGTGTTGGGATGATTTGAAATCGGGTTTAGAGCCGAAGGCACAAGAACATCTTGAATTGTTGAAGTTGTATTATCCTTGTGAGTGATCCTTATTCGATAATACCTTTGTCACTGTACAACAAATACAATTTACTGTATAAGCCTTTATTTTCCATTAGTTTCGCATGGTTACCGCGTTCAATAATGCTTCCTTTTTCTAATACCAATATTTCATCGGCATTTTGAATTGTAGAAAGTCTGTGTGCGATCACCAATGATGTTCTGTTTTTCATCAGCTGGTTCAAGGCTTCTTGTACCAGTTTTTCTGATTCGTTATCCAACGCAGAGGTTGCTTCGTCTAAAATCAAAATAGGAGGATTTTTTAAGATGGCACGTGCAATGCTGATACGTTGTCTTTGTCCCCCCGATAATTTCATGCCTCGGTCGCCGATGCTGGTATGGTACCCATGTTCTGTTTGTAATATGAATTCATGGGCATTGGCAATTTTAGCTGCTTGTATGACCTGTTCTTCGGTTACATTTTCTGTGCTGAAGGCAATGTTGTTGTAAATCGTATCGTTAAACAAAATCGATTCTTGAGATACCACGCCAATTAAGTTGCGTAGGGAATGTAAAGAAATGTCTTTGATGTTGGTACCATCTAAGGACAGTTCGCCTTCTACGACATCGTAGAATCTTGGAATCAAGTCGGCTAAGGTTGACTTACCTCCACCGGATGGTCCTACCAAGGCAATATTTTTTCCTTTGGTTAATTCTACATGGATGTTTTTTAGAATGGTAGTATCGCCATAAGCAAAGCTCACATTTTTAAATTCAATGGCTTGGTTGAATGAACTGACTGTTTTAGCGTTTGGTTTGTTTACGATTTCATTTTCTGTATCCAGTATTCGGAAGATACGTTCACCCGCTGAAATCCCTCGTTGAATATTGGTCATTGAACCAGCAATGCCTTTGACAGGAACAAGAATTTGGTAGAATGAAATGATGAAGAATAAGAATTCACTGGCTTCTAAGTCTCCTTTGAATACCATATTTCCTCCAAGCCACAAGATTACACCTACTAAACATATTCCAAAGAATTCAGATAAAGGAGAAGATAATTCTCGCTTATTACTCATGGATTTGACAAGCCCGGCATAGGTATTGTTTTCATGATCAAATTTATTACGGATAAATTTTTCTCCGTTAAATGCTTTGATGATACGAAGCCCTGAAATCGTTTCTTCCACTACGTTTAAGATGTTCGCCAATCGTGTTTGTCCTTCGTCAGATTCTTTTTTTAGTTTTTTACTGATCAAGGAAATCAAGAAACCGGAAACAGGTAAAATGATCAGCGTGTATAAGGTCAGCTCCCAATTGAGCATGAACAATACAGTAAAGTAGATGATGACCGTGATCGGGTCTCTGAACATGACCGTTAAGGTACCGATGACAGAGTATTCTATTTCTGATACATCACTGGTAAGGCGTGACATCAAGTCTCCTTTACGTTCATTGCTGAAAAAACCAATGTGTAAGTTGGTGATTTTGTAATACAATTCTTTACGTATGTTTTGCAATACCACTGCTTTTACCGTGGAGGTGACGCGTAGAGAAAGGTATTTAAAAAAATTGGTCAGGAAGTTAGATGCACAAAGGATCAGGCAAATGATGATCAAGGTAGCAGGCTTGCCATATTCTTGAATGAAATTCATGGAATAGTAATCGAGCACGGCTTTCAGGTAAGCCATGCTGAATGAAGATTCCGGAAGAGTATAGCTTGCAGGATCTTTTGTGGTGCCAAATAAAATATCTAATACAGGCATGATGAAACTGAAGTTCATCAAACCAAAGAGAATGGATATGATGGAGAAAATGCCATAGATGATGGCGTATTTTTGAAAAGGTCTTGCAAAGGAAATGATCCTTATAAATGTCTTCATGCTAGGTGGTTAATATTCTTGTAATCTCCAGGCGGTGTTCCATCGTATTCCTCCACCAACGTATGTGCTGGTGAGGTCTCGGATTTCCATGGCACTGTTTTGTGTTCTTTGTTGCAAATATAAGTCTATAAATAGATTATGTTTGATCATGTATGAAACTTGTAAAGAAGTTATCAAGATATCGGTCGCAATACCTTGTAACATTTCATTACCGTATGGTTTTTTGGAGGAAACGTCTAAATAGCTTTTAAAGATATTGCCTCCATTGTTGTTGGTGTATTGTGAACCAACAGCGGAAGAATCTTCACCCGTTTTGATGAAGAATACTTTTCCTGTAAGGAATACTTTTTTCCAAGGCTGGACCCTGGCAATACCGATCCATTCCCAGAAGTTGGCGCCTACTGGATGGGCCAGGGCTTGGTTGTAATGGGTATAGGAGGTATAATTGGTGATGTGTGAATAGGTATAAGGCCTTGCATAATTGAACTCCGATTGAAGGTCTAAGTTTTTGACACCAAAGGCATTGATGTATTTTAAACCCACTTGAAAGGCTTGTTTATTAGCCCACCATTTGGATTGTGACTTCACTTCGTCCAAGACAAATTCATCAAATAAGAATTGACCATACAAAGAAAAGTGACGAAGAAAGTTCCATTTGTAATCTATCCCAACGATGGCATTGTCATTACTGCCGTGGTATTGTTCGATGTAACGGTAAAAGATGACAGGATTAAAATAGCTTAATTGCCATTGTGCATCTGTACTGTCTCGATTTTTAGGACCTGTCATGATGGCTTCAAATACACCAATCGTTAAATTTGGTCTGACGTTGATGCTCAAATGGTGCATCGAGAAAATTTTACGGTTGTATCGTTCTCCACGGGTTGAATCCATTTGGATATAACCGGCATTCATGTCGGCAAACAAATTGGTATAATTGATTTTCCAAATTTTGGTATTGATCTTCAAAAAGGTGTAGGGTGAGGAATAGTCAGATAAAAACAAAGAACGGTAGCCATCACCAATGAAATTCTTGTCATGGCCTAACTGCATTTTAATGTGTTTGGTAATTCCCCATGTGATGTAGCCTCTACCCGATAAAAAATCTACTCCTTTGTTTCCTTTAAATGGTTTGGCAAAGCCTTCTCCAGGTACCACAGGATCAGAAAAGCCTGCTAATCGTGTTCTTTGCATGACATAATCTTGAAACATGGCTTGGTTCTCTGCGGCATAAACATAAAAACCAATTTTATTATCGATACTTCCTCTAACTTCTACGCCACGTGTGTTGATGTATAAGTTGTCTGTACTGTTTTCAGTTTGTTTGCCTGCATGCAAGTAGAGTACAGGATTGACCTGAATTTTGAAATATTCTTGTTTACTATGAACCAGTGCATTTTTTTTTCTGTAAATGTATTTTAAAAAAGGTCTTTTACTGTTTCCTGTTTCTTCCTCTTCATACAAATCCCATTGATCATTGGTCAAGTAGGCTACGTGAAAAGAATCTACTTTCGATGCTTTTTTATAATTACTCAAAGAAGAATCGGCCATCGTTTGGATATCTGGCCTGTAAAAGGGTTTTACGGCAGAATGTCCTCCATGCGTCTGTTTGCCCGATAAAATGTCCATTCTCTCATAAAGGTGGTAATTTTCAGGGTCCAATGGCATGTAGGCTTCCTGTGCCTGAACACTTAACGAAAATATAATAAGGATGCTAAGAGCACCTAAGTTTCTGATAATGTTGTTTTTCATATAGAATACTTTGTACAAGGATACTAAAAACTCCTCCCCTTTCAAAAAACTTACATGGGTATATCTGCTTGGCACTTATTTTTCATTTTTTTCGTTGTTACTTTGTAACCTAAATACTGTGTAGAGATGGAATTAGTTGTAAAGTGGTTGACCGTTGCATTGTCGAGTTCTTTAAAGTTCGTAGCAGGACCTTTGTTGGGTAGGGGTTATGATTTGCCTTGGTGGGAAACTGCCTTTTTCACCTTTTTGGGGATGATGCTTTCAATCATCTTATTTTCTACGTTTGCTCGTGCATTTTTCTATAAGTATTTGAAAGGCATTTTTTTTCGCAATGAAAAAAAAATATCCCCTTCCAAACGCCGTATCGTTAGGGTGTGGAATAAATTTGGGATCAGTGGGGTCGCATTTTTGACGCCCATATTATTGACACCCATTGGTGGGGCGATTGTGGCTTCGTCTTTTGGAGAGCGTCCCGCTAAAATTATTGGATACATGGCTGTAAGTGCTGCTTTTTGGGCACTTGTTTTTTCTTTGGTCTTGTATTTCATTCCTTTTAAGTTTCACTAAGAAAAGCCTGCTTATTAAGCATTCCTTTTTTATATTTGTTCTGGTCTTAACCCAGTGCATTGTGATTAGCTCATCTGTAGATCAATACGCAGGTATTCTCTTGTTTCTTATTGGCAGCATTCTGTTTTGTATGCTGGTGTATTTAGTATGGAGTATCCTGAAACCTCATAAGCCTAATGATGAAAAGCTCAGCTCTTATGAATGTGGAGAAGAAGTTGAAGGGTCTGGATGGTATGGTTTTAACGTTCGTTTTTACCGCATTGCCTTATTCTTTGTGTTGTTTGAAGTGGAGGTCATATTGTTGTACCCATGGGCTGTCTCCTTTACTGATGCTCACTCCATTGCGCTTTGGGGTGAAGGGTGGATTGGGTTTTTATTGATGGAATTGATTGTTTTTATGGTTTTGTTGATGGGAGGTTTGGTGTATGTTTGGAAAAAAGGATACCTTGATTGGGATATTGAAAAACCGACAACAGAAGAATTGGTTTCCCCTGTTCCCTTTGAACTCTACAATCAAGTGAACGAAAAATATAAGCTAAAACGTTAAGGATGGAGCTCAAAACAGGACAAGGCGGTATTGTCGTTACGCGTTTCGACGATTTGATGAATTGGGCTCGACTTTCATCGATGTGGCCAATGGGTTTTGGTATTGCGTGCTGTGCCATTGAGATGATGTCCACCTTTGCTTCCGGGTATGATCTGGATCGTTTTGGGATCATGGTGCGCGCCACTCCTCGTCAATCCGATGTCATGATCATTGCAGGTACGGTCACCTTTAAAATGGCCGATCGTATTCGTCGTTTGTATGAGCAAATGCCCGAACCTCGCTATGTAATTTCCATGGGATCGTGTTCGAATTGCGGAGGACCGTATTGGCAACATGGCTATCATGTTGTGAAAGGGGTAGAACGTATTATTCCTGTAGATGTATATGTCCCTGGTTGTCCTCCAAGACCAGAAGCACTGATCGGTGCTTTCTTAAAGTTGCAAGAAAAAATTCGCACCGAACATAGTGTAGAACCTGGTTTATTAAAAAACTGGTCTGCCAAAAGAAAAGCTAACGCTGTTGTAGAGGAGGGTAAAGCATGAAAAAAATGAACTTTACTGAAATCGTTACCATCATTAAGGAGCAAGTAGGAGCCGATGCCATCCTTGCTACGCGAGAAGATATTGTTCAGGCACAAGCCATTGTAGACCCTACTCAGTTAATCAGTATTGCCACCTTGTTGTGGAAACATCCGGCCTTGTATTTTGATTATTTGACGTGTCTTACGGCTTTAGATAATGGAGAAAAAGAGGGTACGATAGAGGTGCTTTACCATTTGTATTCTATTCCCTATGAACATGCCTTCATCATGAAGGTGGTTGTTCCTAGAGGAGGTGAACAAAATTTACCGGAGGTCCCTTCTCTCTGTGGTGTTTGGAAATCGGCCAACTGGCACGAACGTGAAGCCTTTGATATGTACGGTATTCGTTTTACGGATCATCCTGATCTACGAAGAATACTTTTACCAGGCGATTGGGAAGGTTATCCCTTGAGAAAAGATTACAAAGAGCAAGACGCTTACCACGGTATAAAAGTTGCTTACTAATATTAGAACAGTGTCACAGCCTACCATTCAGTACGAATACGAAGCCAGCCATTTGAAAAAATCGGAACCTGATTTTTTTGATGCTTCCATGCTTCAAAAACATGAAATGGTGTTGAACATTGGCCCCCAACACCCTTCTACACATGGCGTACTTCGCTTGGAAGTATTGACCGATGGAGAAATCATCAAGAAAGTAGTTCCTCATTTAGGGTATTTGCACCGCTGCTTTGAAAAGCATGCAGAGGCTTTACCTTATAATCAAATTATTCCTTTTGTGGATCGACTTGATTACATGGCGGCCATGAATTCAGAACATGCCTATGCCATGGGTATAGAACGTATGCTGGGCATCGAGAATGATATTCCCAAACGGGTAGAATATATTCGTGTGGTGGTGGCAGAATTGAATCGCATTGCTTCGCATTTTGTCGCCATTGGTACATATGGCTTAGACATGGGAAGTTTCACTCCTTTTTTATGGTTGATGCGTGACCGTGAATACCTCAATCGCATGTTGGAGTGGGTAAGTGGTGCACGTATGTTGTATAACTACATCTGGATTGGTGGTTTGTATTACGATTTACCGGTAGGGTTTGAAGAACAATGTAAATCGTTCATCGATTACCTCAAGCCGAAAATACAGGAGATGAAAAAACTCATCACCGAAAATAAAATTTTCATTGAACGTACTGCGGGTATTGGCGTATTGCCGTTAGATTTGGCGATAAATTATGGCGTGAGCGGCCCTGTGTTGAGGGGAAGCGGATTGCGTTTCGATTTACGCCGTGTCGATGGGTACTCGGTGTATCCAGAATTAGATTTTGATGTTCCTGTAGGAAAAGGAGAGATGGGTAAAGTCGGTGATTGCTGGGATCGTACACAAGTCAGGGTGTTGGAGTGTGAAGAATCGATGAAAATTATTGAACAATGCCTGGTACGTCTAACGACAGATCATAAAAGAGATCGTTCCTTTAATCCCCAGCAATTGGTGCCGAAAAAGATTCGTCCGAAAGCCATGGATTATTATGTGCGTGCAGAAAATCCAAAAGGTGAATTAGGGTTCTTTTTCCGTTCTTCTGGAAATACCGATGTGCCTTTGCGTTGTAAAGTTCGTTCTTGTTGTTTTGTCAATTTGTCCGTTTTACCTGCCATCAGCAACGATGTCATGCTTTCTGATTTGGTAGCCATCTTAGGTTCTCTGGATATTGTGATGGGAGAAATTGATCGATAGAGCTATGAAAAGATATACACTGCTTGTTTTTTTATTTTTTTGTGGACTAAACCAATACAGTTTCGCTCAACAAGACTCCGTATATACTATAGTAGAAGATTCCTTGAGTAGTAATGATTCAGATGTAGTTGTATTGCTTGAGGATACTCTTTTAAATGCAGCTGTCGATACCTTAACGATTGCTCCTTTAGCGGAGACAACTGGAATAGAGCCCCTGTTAAAGGAACCGAATCCCATTAAAGCTTCTGTGCTGATTGTTCCTGTTGGCATGATGATTCATGGCTTGTGGATCAAAGGGACAAGTGGCTTGTACAGTTCTGTAAAAATAAAAGAAGACCGCGATCGTTTGTTCCCTCATTTCAGTACTCAAGTGGACGATTACATGCAGTACATTCCTGCTGTGGCAGCGTATGCTACAGGCTTTTTCCCTGGTGCACAGGCAAAACATGCCCATGGTCGACGACTCTGGATGTTGGTACAAGCACAGGTGTTTACATCTTTGGGGGTATTGGCACTGAAACATTATACCAATGAATTAAGGCCTAATGGCGAAGATGCACATTCTTTTCCATCGGGTCATACGGCTCAGGCATTTATGGGCGCAACTTTTTTTGATATGGAATATCCAGGACAAATGCGCGGTGTCAAAGTGGGTTTGTATGCGATGGCTGGATTGACTGGAGCATTGGCGGTGATGAACGACAGGCATTGGGGAAGTGATGTATTGTTTGGAGCTGGTTTAGGGATGTTATCCGTGAGGATGTTATTTTGGTCGGAACATTATTTCAAACAAAAAAAACGTAAGTCTTAAGCGTTTAAACAATTTATTTCTGATATTTATCATAGCACATTTTTATGTGCTGCTATCTTTTTTCGTTTAACTTAGTGGATATGAAGATCTGCTCAGCACAGCAACTTAAAGCATGGGATCAATATACCATGACCCATACCCCCATCTCTTCGTTAGATTTGATGGAAAGAGCTGCGCAGGTTTTTACTGCCCGTTTAGTATCGCTTGCTCCTGCTCAACATTACCTTGTCATTTGTGGCTATGGCAACAATGGAGGAGATGGGTTGGCTGTTGCTCGTTTGCTGAAAGAAAAAGGATTCGATGTGGAAGTCATTTTATTTCAAACTCAGCATCTGGCTGAAGATACTTCAGCCAACTATGAAGCAGCACTTCAACATGAGGTGAAAATTAAAACGATAAAAGCAGCTTCGGATCTTACGGTATCCGACTGGAACGTTTACCATCAACAGGAGTATGTATTGATTGATGCTTTATTTGGAACAGGATTAAACCGGCCTTTAGAGGGAGAGGCCGCTCTTTTTGTTCATCAAATCAATGCGTTGAACGAAAAAATTATTGCTATAGATCTTCCATCGGGTTTGTCCGCAGATCGGGAAGTACAGGAAGGAGATGTCATTGTTAAAGCTACTGCTACGATTACCTTTCAAGTGCCCAAGAAAACTTTTTTTTATGCTTCTTCTAAACCGTTCATAGGAGCATGGTATGTAGAAGATATTGGCTTGCTGGCATTGTATCTCCAATCTTTAGAAGTTAAATCTTATTATACGACACTAAGTACGGTTCAACACATTTATAAACCTCGTGCTGTTTTTTCGCATAAAGGAAATTTTGGGAAAGGATTGTTGATGGCTGGAAGTTATGGCATGATGGGAGCTGCTGTGTTATCTGCGCGTGCATGTTTACGTTCCGGAATCGGCTTATTGAAAGTATATACGCCTCGATGTGGTTATCAAATTATGCAAACGGCTGTTCCTGAAGCAATGGTGTTGTGTGATGACGATGCAGAGGAATTTGCGAGTATCCCTGATGGGTTGGACTATACTGCTATGGCGATTGGGCCAGGGTGGAAAGAAAGTGATACTGCTTTGCAGGTATTGACTGCGCTTTTAAAAACGGCTAAATTACCCATGGTCATCGATGCCAGTGCCTTGAATTTAATTAGTCGAGACACGAATATATTGTCCCATGTACCTGCTGGTTCTATTCTTACGCCACATCATAAAGAATTGGAACGTTTAGCGGGGAAATCGCTTACACGTCAACAAAGTGAAATCTTTGCTTTAGAATGGGCTCAAGCTTATGGGATTATTTTAGTCTTAAAAGGTAAACATACGGTGGTGATATTACCGGATGGTACCATACACTACAACTCTACAGGGAATGCAGGAATGGCTAAAGGCGGAAGTGGAGATTGTTTGACAGGAATACTTTTGTCGTTGTTAGCACAAGGGTATGTTGCAGAACAGGCAGCGATCATGGGTGTGTACATGCACGGTTATGCGGGCGATCGGGCGGCAAGTTATCATTCCAAGGAAGCCATGCTTCCTTCTGATTTGATCGAGTGTTTAGGAGAGTTTTTTGAAAAGGTGAATACATAGTTTAATGATCTAAATAAATATACCATGAGTACATTGAATCAAATAGGATTAGATTCCTCAAAGACCCAGGAACTGGCGAAGAAGTTGAATTTATTATTGGCTAACTACCAGCTTTTTTACATCAATGCAAGAGGTTTTCATTGGAACATCAAAGGTGAAAAGTTTTTTGAATTGCATGTGAAGTTTGAAGAGTTATACAACGATGCTTTTTTAAAAATCGATGAAATCGCAGAACGTATTTTAACTTTGGGTGAGCATCCTTTACACAGCTTTACCGATTACTTGGCGCTTTCGGCGATCAAAGAAGAGAAGAACATTTCGGATGGTAAAGTCGCAGTAAAAAGTGTAGTGGATAGTTTTCAGAAATTAATTCTCCTGGAAAGAGAGATTTTGAAATTATCGGGAGAAGCCGATGACGAAGGAACGAATGCCTTGATGTCGGATTACATCAGAGAACAAGAAAAAACAGTGTGGATGTACAGCGCGTTTTTGAAATAATCATGATCCATAGATATAAAAAAGCCCTCCGAAATTTTCAGAGGGCTTTTTTATAGGGGGTCTATGTTTTTGCTATTTTATCGCATCAACATGCATTTGTGCTGCCTTACGAATGACTTCGTACTTATTGTTTTTCGCAATACCTTTTAACACTTCAATGCCATCTTTTTTCTCTTCTGCTGTAAGCAGCGTAATGTAGGTACTGAAGTAATTGAGCAATTGGTATACTCCTCTGTCTGAAGCGGTGGTGATGGCATTTTTAAACCAAGGGTATTGGGTCACGATGACTTTATTGGTGAAGTAATCGGCTAATGGAATCACCACATTGATGTTGTCGTATTTTTCAAATTCTTCTAAGCGATTGATGGCTGTAGAATCATTTTGAGACAATAATGAAAATAAACTGGCACCTGCTACAGAATAGGGTTTAGCATCAATTCCTTTTTGGAATACGTCTTTGAATGCGGGTCCGTCCAGTGAATTTAATAAATAGATGGAACGAGCACGAACAACGGGTTTAGAATCGTTCAAGGCAATTTCTTTCATTTCATCCCTGAATTCTTCAGGTTGAACAATATGGAATTTACTGAACATGCTTAAGCCTGTAAGACGGATATCCCAGAACTTATCTTTTAGTGCACGATGCAATAATTCTCTATTTCTGGGATTGTTGAGGAATGGATTTACTTCTTCAGATCCTTCGAACAAGTGATTCAAGGCTTCCAGACGTGCCAAGTAATTTTGACACAGGTTGTATTGTGCCAACCATTCTTCTGTAGGTTTACTTCTATCTACAGTTCCTAAAATTTGAAATTCGGGATCTTCTAACACCAACTGGGGTTTTACACTCACAGGTATTTTAACTTCTTCTGAGGCTTGGCTAATCCATACCCGTTTGCGTGTTTTTTTTCCTTCGGTATCGTAAAGGTCTACATCCAGGGGTAATTTATAGATTGGCGTGGTTGCGGGATCTTGTTCTTGTTTTACTTTAATGATCACGTTACCATTTTCATAACGGTGTGATACTTTAAGCATGGCATGCCCTTTGTTTAAAAACCATTGGTTGAAGAACCAATTTAAATCTTCTCCAGTGACTTCTTCAAACGCCAAGCGCAAGTGGTGAATTTCTGTGGCTGTAAATTCATTACGTTTCAGGTATAAGCTTAAACTTTTGAAAAAGGCTTCATCGCCAACGTAATTACGCAGCATGTGCAATACACGTCCACCTTTATTGTAGCTGTGCGCATCGAACATGTCTTCGCGATTGGCATAATGGTAGCGGATTAAGTCTACTTGTTTGCTTTCTGCTTCACCTAAATAACCGTCTTGTTCTTCTACGCTGTGACGGTCTGCTTCATCTTTTCCGAATTTATGTTCTAGCCATAAGTATTCAGAATAGTTGGCGAAGGACTCGTTGAGTGGAAGATTAGACCAGGATTCGCAGGTGACTAAATCTCCAAACCAGTGGTGAAATAGTTCATGTGCAATGATGGTTTCCCAGTTTTCATCTTCTAATGAACGATCGTCTACTTGTAATGCTTCCATGAAAATACTGGCTGTTGTATTTTCCATAGCACCCGAAACATAATCTCGGACTACAATTTGGTAGTACTTGTTCCAGGCGTATTCATAACCCAGTTTTGTAGAAAAGAATTCTAACATTTCTGGCGTATTGCCGAAAATGGCTTTTCCATACGAAGCGTATTCTTTTTCAACATAGTAATGGACTTCTTTTCCTTTCCATGTGTCTTTGATCTCTGCAAAGTCACCTACCACCATCATGAATAAATAAGGGGCATGTGGTTTGTTCATTTTCCAGCATACTGTTTTTGTGCCGTTGCCATTGGATTTAGAATAAACTAATTCTCCGTTAGAGATTACCGTGTATTTTTCTTCAGCAGTAATGTACATTTCCTGAGTACATTTTTCATTAGGAGCATCGATGGTAGGGAACCAGGCAGAGGCCGCTTCGGTTTCTCCTTGTGTCCAGATTTGTTTAGGTTTTTTAGGGTCTTTGCCATCGGCATTAATAAAGTACAAGCCTTTATCTTCCGTAATGGCAGCACTTCCTCCTTTGGGTAAATCGTTTGGCTTGGCGGTGTATTTTATCTTGAGTAGAAATGTGTCGGTTTGATTATAGGTTTTATCTAAGGCAATGGTAATCTTCTTTTGGTCGTAAGTATACGTCAATACTCTTGGCGTTTTACCGATCAGGCTGATGTCATGGATATCGAAGCCTTTGGCGTCCAATACAATTTCACTTTGAGGATAAAAGTAGGGTTTGAGTGTGAGTTCTGCTATCCCATTTAAACGTTCCAAACTCCAATCAAAATCGACGGTCAGTTTAGTATGCAATAAATCGTATACTCTGGTGTAGCTTGCCTGGTAAGGTAGTGTGTCTTTATCCGTCAGTTCTTGAAGGTTGGATATTTCGATGGTCGGTTCCTTCGTGTTTTTTGTTTTTGAAGATTGATGAGCTTGTTGTTTTTGACAGGCAAAGGTGCTTGCCATCATGACAAGAAGTGAAAGGGATTTGATCAGAAATGGATTCATACGGACGTAAATGGTTCTGCTTAACGTAAGTTTAAAAAAACCTTTAAAAGGTTTGTATTGAGGCTCAAGTTAAGGCATAGGGCCTCATTAAACCAAATCTAAACCTTATAAAATGCCAGGGATATACATTGGGGGTAAAAATACTGAATTTTGCGGACCTTTATCTTCTCAAAAACAATAGAACCTGTTATATTTGCTCGATTAATAGTTTTGCAAAATGAAGTACAAACGAATTCTATTGAAGTTAAGTGGTGAGTCTTTGATGGGTAGCCAAGGTTACGGCATTGATTCAGAAGTTCTTACGAAGTACTCTCAGGAGGTAAAGAAAGTCATTGATGCAGGAGTAGAAGTGGCCATTGTGATTGGGGGAGGTAATATCTACCGGGGCATTGAGGCGGCAGCCAATGGGATTGACCGTGTTCAGGGTGATCATATGGGTATGTTGGCGACGGTCATTAACAGTATGGCATTGCAAAGTGCCTTAGAAAATACCGGCGTCGATACACGTTTGTTGTCTGGTATACGCATGGAGCAAGTATGCGAGCCTTTTATTCGTAGAAGAGCCATGAGGCATTTGGAAAAAGGCCGTGTGGTGATTTTGGGAGCAGGTACGGGTAACCCTTACTTTACGACCGATACCGCAGCCAGCTTAAGAGCGATAGAAATTGAAGCAGATGTGGTATTGAAAGGAACCCGTGTAGATGGAATTTATACTGCAGATCCGGAAAAAGATCCTAAAGCGACGCGTTTTGCAAAAGTGACGTTTGACGAAGTATACGATAAAGGCTTGCAGATCATGGATATGACGGCTTTTACCTTGTGCAAAGAAAACTCATTACCGATCATTGTCTTTGACATGAATAAGGAAGGCAATTTGTTGAAAGTATTAAAAGGCGAAGACGTAGGAACATTAGTAACGTTATAATTATAACTGACATGGAAGAAATAGAATTCTTTTTGGATGAGGCTAAAGAAAACATGGAAAAAGCCTTGAAGCATATAGATGGGGAGTTGACGAAAATTCGTGCGGGTAAAGCAATGCCCAACATGGTAGAAGGTCTTTTGGTTGATTATTATGGAACACTTACACCCATTAGCCAGGTGGCTTCTGTGAGTACACCGGATGCACGTACCTTAGTCATCAAGCCATGGGAAAAGGCCATGGTCAATGTGATCGATAAGGCCATCAGGGAAAGTGATTTGGGTTTCAATCCTCAAAACGATGGAGAGTTGGTGCGTATCAATGTTCCTCCATTGACAGAAGAGCGTCGTAAAGTATTGGTGAAACAAGCCAAATCTGAAGGTGAAGATGGGAAAGTCAGGATTCGTGCCATTAGAAAAGAGACCAACGAGGCCTTGAAAAAATTACAAAAGGACGGTGCTGCGGAAGATGCCATTAAAACGGCGGAAGACAAAGTACAAGTCCTAACCGATGCTTATATTTTGAAAATCGATGGTTTATTGTCGAAAAAAGAGACAGAATTGTTGACGGTATAAGGTATGCTCTAACAATGAGTAGAAAAGGGCCGAAGCCCTTTTCTATACCAATACTTTTCTTTAAAAATACAATCTAGTTCTTCTACTACATTGGTATTATTGAAACAATTTTTTATCTCGAATAAAATCCGACACAGCTTCTGGTACCATGTAGCGTATCGACTTACCTGCTTTTATCATTTCCCGAATAAAGGTTGCAGAAATATCGAGTAAAGGAGCTTCTATTACTTTTACAGCGGGATGATGAAATAAAGGATGTTCTGTTTCTCCTGGTCTTTGATAGACCAATACTTTAAAGTGTTGTAAAATTTGTTCGTAGTTTTTCCACTTTTCAAAGTGAACGAGGTTGTCGCTTCCCAGGATTAAGGCAAAGGTATGTTCAGGATGTTTGTCTTGTAAATAAGTGAGGGTGTCGATCGTATAACTTGGTCTTGGCATTTGAAATTCTACATCACTTACACGAAGTTTAGGATCGTCGCCGATGGCGAGTCTTACCATGTCGTAGCGATCAAATTCGTGTGCCAAAGTACGATTGGTCTTAAAGGGATTTTGAGGACTTACGATAAACCATACCTGATCGATGCCGGCATTTTCGGCCATGATGTTGCCGATGATCAAGTGTCCCGTGTGCACGGGATTAAAGGAGCCGAAAAATAGCCCGATGTTCATGGTTTATTTTTTTAGAAAGTTATGGACTAGAATTTCTGCTTCTTTCAAAGCGGTTTCCAAATCTTCATTCACCAGTACCACATCGAATTGATCTTGAAAAGACATTTCAAATTTCATTTTAAACACACGAGCCGAAATTTTTTCTTCGCTTTCTGTTCCTCGTTCACGGAGTCTTCTTTCCAATTCTTCTATGGATGGGACTTTAACGAATATCGATAAGGCTTTGTCGCCGTATTCTTTTTTAAGGTTCACGCCTCCTTTGACATCGACATCGAAAATGACATGTTTGCCTTGCGACCATACCCGTTCAATTTCAGATTTCAGGGTGCCGTAAAATCCTCCAGGATATACTTCTTGCCATTCAGCAAAGGCTTGTTCGTCTATCTTATGCTTAAATTCTTCGGGAGTGAGGAAGTAGTAATCTTTGCCGTTTTCTTCGTTTCGGCCTCTGCGGTCGCGGGTACAAGCAGAGATGGAAAATCCTAAATTGGGAAATTTAGTCAAAAGGTGTTTTACGATGGTTGTTTTACCAGAACCTGAAGGTGCTGAAAATATGACAAGCTTACCTTCCATGATTTAACTTTTTAATTTTGATTTGATGCAGTTGATAAGGTCCGAAGGTACTTCTCTTTTTTCGATGCGGTGCTTCACGACTTCTTTCACGGCTTTTTCGATTTCATAATGCTTGTAGCAGGGCGCACATTCGTGGATGTGTTCGTTGAGGTATTTTACCTCTTCATCGGTTGCCTCTCCATCAATCACGGGATAAAGAAGGGTGACACATTCTTTACAGCACGATTTGGGTTTCTTTTTAAAGCTGAAGAACGATTGAATAAAACCAAGTAGACCTTTTTCCATAAATAGGAATTTTTACCTTTGAAATGTATGTTACTGTTTGTCTGATTTATCTTTGAAGCCCATGCTTTGAGCGTATCCTCGTAGATTTTCTTTAAGAATGGTACGTGCACGGTGTAGTCTTGAACGCACGGTTCCTATGGGTATATCTAGAATTTTAGCCATTTCTTCGTATGAAAATCCTTCAATATCGCACAATACAATGATGGTTCTAAAGTCGACGTCGAGGGAGTTGAGTGCTGAAGCCACCTCGTCTCCAATCAAGTCTCGAACAGTATCCACTCTTAAATCGGAGGTGATGGGTTCGTTTACGTCTTCAGAATTATAGTATGTTTCTACTTCTTGGTAATCGACCTTATTGGGTTCCTTGCTTTTCTTTCTGTAATCGTTGATGAAGCTGTTTTTCAATATTCTAAACAACCAAGCCTTGGCATTAGTTCCTTGTTCATACGATTCGAAAAATCGATATGCTTTGAGGAAGGTATCTTGGACGAGGTCGTTGGCATCGTCTTCGTCTAAGGTGAGGCGGTAGGCAAAATTGTACAAAGGCGATAAGAGGTGCATGAACTCCTTTTCGTATTGCAGGTCTTTTTCTTCCTTACTGCCGTATTTGCCTTGATACAACTCGTCTGACATAGAAAAGCATTTTTTGGTGTATATTTGCCTTTAAGGGCTAGAATACAAATATAGTCGATTCAAATAAAAGTCAGCAGGATTAGTACTCTTTCATGCTGTTTGACTCAAAATAAATAAAAGAGTGCTATTTTAAGGGTCTTAAAATATAACGTTTTGAATATAAAATCGATTTACCAGGAATCAGGTTCAGAAGGGTTTAAAAACCGATGGATTATAGGATGTGCCTTTGCTCTTATTATTGGCATGTATGTCTCTTCGGCGTTGATGAGTATTGGGATGATGGCTACGGCTTTACTTTTATTTACACCAGGGGCTTTTGTACATATCAAGGCCAATATAAAGCAACAGCCATTTTATATCTTGTTGATGGGCATTTTTGTCTTGTACCTTGGATCAGGCTTGTACTCAGAGAACATGGACTATTGGTCTGAGCGATTACAGATTAAATTACCCTACATATTGTTACCTTTATCTTTTGCTACTTTATCCTTACGCAAAGCATCTTTATACAGCATCTTGTATTTCTTTTTTTGGACGGTATTGCTTGGTGCTATAGGCAGCTTAATCAATTTTGCCTTACACTATGAAGAAATTTTAGAGTCTTATTTAAATGCCAAAACGATGCCTACTCCTTTTGAAATTGGGCATATTCGTTTTAGTTTGATGAGTGCTTTTTCTGCCTTTATTGCTTGGGTGCTTTACAAAGAGAATTATTTTTTTCGTTGGGAGTGGGAACGTAAGGTCTTGTTAGGAGGTGCTGTTTTACTTTTTATATTCTTACATGTGCTTTCGGTTCGTAGTGGCTTGTTGGCTTTTTATGCGGGTGCTGGAGTGTATTTGTTTTTCGAAACGTTGCAGAAGCATGGCGTAAAAAGAATGGTCATTACCTTGTGTCTGTTTTCTTTACTTCCGGTTGGGATGTATCTTTTATCTCCTACGTTACGCAATAAGATTGATTACATGGTGCGGGATGTCTCTCGATTTAAAGACGGTAAAAATGTAAATGATTATTCCGATGGAAATCGATTGTTGTCTTGGCAGTTGGCATGGCGTATAGGGAATGAAAATCCTTTGTTGGGTGCTGGAATCGGGGATGTGCGTGATAAGATAAATACCATCTATGAAACGGAATTTCCTTTTACGGAAATTCGTGATCAGAAAGGTAATTTATTGCATCAAATCGGCATTGCTCCACAAAACCGTTTGATTCCTCACAGTCAATACATGTATGTTTTTGCAGGTTGTGGTTGGATAGGCTTACTTTGGTTTTTAATGACATGCTTTTATCCTTATGTTAACAAATCACTTCGGGCTTCTCATTTGCTGATGGTTTTTAACGTGATGATGATGACTTCGTTTATCTCTGAATCAACGTTAGAAATTCAATTGGGTGTAGCGTTGCATTTGTTTTTTATGGTACTTTTCTTGTCGAACATCAATCCTGTAAAATACGTCTCATGAGCTTGATTGCTTTTACATGTTTATGCCTGTTTGTTTTTTTATATGTGAATGCAGAAGGGAAGGGTACTCCTGTGTTACTTTATCACCAAGTCAATCCGCTTATTAACGTTACACCAGCATTGTTTGAAGAGCACTTGGCGTACATTGCTTCAAAGTACCAGACGTTTACTTACAGTGAAGCGTATGAGTATGTGAAAGAACATGGAGCCTTACCGAAATACAGTTTATTGTTGACTTTTGATGATGGATATTATGACAACTATCGTATTGTATATCCTCTTTTAAAAAAATACGATGTCAAAGCCACATTTTTTATCAATACCTTATTCATTGGATCAGAAGCCAGAGCTTTTGAAACTCCTTTTGAAATCAGTGAAGAGGCCAATAAGAAGGCATTATTTTCTTATTACCAAAAAGGGAACGGGGTAAGTACGCAGTACATGACTGAACAGGAAATTCAGGAAATGTTGAACTCTGGGTTATGCGATTTTCAGGCGCATACACACACGCATGCGCCGGTATTTGTCAACGATCAATTGCTGGGTTTTCGAACCAAAGAACATCATGATTCTTCTCCTGTTCATTCCTATCAAGGAGAAGTCATGGCGGGTTATCCCATCTTCAAAAGTCGTGGTACGATGACGGTTCCTGGTTATAAACTTGATTTGGAAAAGGCGAAAGTATTTGCTCAACAATGGGAATCCACATGGCAATATTTACCTGTAAAAGATGCTTTGAAACAAGGACAGGCTTTTGTGAAAGAGCAAAAGGTTTTAATCCCTTATACAGAAGCAGAAGCACGTATGCGTGTCGTCCATGAAATTAGAACCAATAAGGAAGCTATTGAACGCATCACTCATCAGCCGGTTCGTTTTTTCGCATGGACGTGGGGGCATCATTCTGCATGGGGTAGAACCATTATGGCTGAGGAAGGCATACTTGGTTTTATTACCTGTAAAAAAGGAGGCATTGGTTTGAAGCCCAATTGGAATAAGCTCAAGCGGGTAGAATTGAGAGATCCTTCTATGAAAAAATTGAAGCGGCTTTTGTTGGTCAATACGAATGGATTGACTTCTAGGATTTATAGTTGGTTAAAATAAAAACAAGCTTTTATTTTTTTCGCAATCGATTATTATACCATTTTTTAGGATTATTGATGATGTAGTTGGAAATGTTAAGATAGGCATATTCATCACGAATAATGTGTTCGTAGTAATTTCGTTGCCATAGTTTTCGGTTGAAGGGAGTCCAACCCAGATTTTTTATACCATGGATGCATTTCACGGTGGTAATTGATTTAAAGGCAGCAATGATTACCCCCACCGTCGTCGCCGTAGGCGGCAACCCTTGTGGTTGCTTTTTTATTCCATGTGAATTGGTGTTATTAATGCGGATATTAATATCCGCATTAATATCCGCATTAATATCCGCATTAATATCCGCATTAATATCCGCATTAATATTTTTGTTGGTGGTATGATTATGATCAGGAGTGGGAATGGAGGCGACCACAAGGGTCGCCTGTACGGAGGGATTTGGGGAAGATTTGATTTCAATAATGCCGTGGAAATGATTCGGCATGATGATGAATTCGTGTAGGATTATGTTGGGAAATCGTTCGGTTAATTTCAGCCATTCTTCATGGATCATTTGGCCAAGATCATTCAAAATCATTTTTCCATTGATGATTTTCCCAAATAAGTGTTTCTTGTTTTGCACGCAAATGGTAATGAAATAAAGTCCTGCTTGTGAATAGTCATAGCCTTTAAGGCGTATGCTTTTACGATGGTGTAGGGGAGATTGCATAATATTAAAAAATAAAAAATGTTATTTGTTTGATTCAGAATGGAGATCTTTTCTCCTTTTTAAGGACAACGACGAAGTCAAAAAATCAGTAAAATATTTTTCTAAATAAAAAATGCACCTATACGTTTTAGGATTGATCGTTTCTCATCATTTTTAATTTCATGTATTTTATAAAGACATAGTTTGCACTTTGCTTTGCGATGGTATAACCGTGAGGACCGTCCAAAAAACCAAGTTTAATGATATAGTCACGGAAGAAACTAAAACAAGGAGCGATATAGAGCTTAATGAAATTCGCTTTTTTACCTTTCTTATGCATTTCATTGGCATGTAAGGTCGTATAGTAGTTTATTTTCTCGATGTATTCGTGAAGATTCGCAATGGTATAGTGATGGATGTATCCTTTTGTTATTTTGCCTGTTTTGCCTTCACTTGGAAGGATTAACTTTTCATGAATATGTCCTTCCCAACGTACTTTTGTTTTGTCAAAAATGCGGATATGAGATTCAGGATACCAAGCGCCGTGTCGAATCCATTGGCCACAGAAATTGGTCAAAAAAGGGAGCTCGTAAGCGACATGGATTGGATTTTTTAAGGCCTCAATAATATAATGTTGCATTTCGGTTGATAACTCTTCGTCGCCATCAATGGAGAGGATATAATTGTATTTGGCTAAACTGTTGCCATAGTTTTTTGCATTTGAAAAACCTTCCCACGCTTTCGTTTGAAAGGTAACAGGATATTTTTTGCATACTGTTTCTGTTTGGTCTGTACTGCCAGAGTCGATGATGATGATATCGTCGGTAACGGGTAGCAGCGATTGAATGCAACGGGCAATGTGTTGTTCTTCGTTTTTGGTGATGATGACGGCAGATATTCTAGAAGGCATAAGTCAGGTATCAGGTATCAGGTATCAGGTATCAGAAAAAATAGTATTCTATTACCCATTACCAACGACTAAAATTAACTAAAAACTGACAACTGACAACTGATTACGGACTACTTTTTGTACCAAAAAAGCCCGGTAGAAGAAGTACCGGGCTTTTCATTTGTCATGAGCATGGTTAATGCCTTAGTATCTGTATTCGTTAGATTTGAATGGTCCTTCTACAGAAACATTGATGTATTTTGCTTGATCGTTTGTTAATACGTCCAATTCAACATCAATTTTGGCCAAGTGTAAGCGGGCTACTTTTTCGTCGAGGTGACGGGGAAGCACGTATACTTTGTTTTCGTATTTAGAAGCATTTTTCCACAACTCTAATTGTGCAAGTACTTGGTTGGTGAATGAAGCAGACATCACGAATGAAGGGTGACCTGTAGCGCAACCTAAATTTACCAAACGCCCTTCAGCCAATACAATGATGTCTTTGCCGTTGATGGTATACTTATCAACTTGAGGTTTGATATTTATTTTAGATGCACCGTGGTTTTTATTTAACCAGGCCATATCGATTTCAGTATCAAAGTGACCGATGTTACACACGATTGCTTTGTCTCTCATGTTTTCAAAGTGACGACCTACGACGATGTCTTTGTTTCCTGTCGTGGTCACGATAATGTCGGCACGTTTTACGGCATCATCCATTCTTTTTACTTCGTAACCATCCATGGCAGCTTGAAGTGCGCAGATGGGGTCAATTTCAGTGACGATGACACGAGCACCTGCACCTCTTAAAGAGGCAGCAGAACCTTTTCCTACATCACCATAGCCTGCTACAACAGCTACTTTACCAGCCATCATGATGTCTGTAGCACGACGGATACTGTCTACTAATGATTCTTTACAGCCGTATTTATTGTCGAATTTAGATTTGGTTACTGCATCGTTGATATTGATCGCTGGTAATGTCAATGTACCTGCTCTTTCTCTGTCTTTCAAACGAAGAACCCCTGTTGTGGTTTCTTCAGAAATACCTTTGATTTCGCTTGTCAATTGAGGGTAACGATCCAATACCATGTTGGTAAGGTCTCCACCGTCGTCCAGGATCATGTTCAATGGTTTTCTATCTGGACCGAAATATAAAGTTTGTTCGATACACCAATCGAATTCTTCTTCTGATAAGCCTTTCCAGGCATATACCGATATGCCAGCAGCGGCGATAGCAGCAGCAGCATGATCTTGAGTAGAGAAAATATTACAAGAAGACCAGGTTACTTCAGCTCCTAGTTCTACCAATGTTTCAATCAACACAGCCGTTTGAATGGTCATGTGTAAGCATCCTGCTATACGTGCACCTTTTAAAGGTTTAGAAGGTCCAAATTCCTTACGAATAGACATTAAACCTGGCATTTCTGCTTCAGCCAATTCTATTTCTTTTCTTCCCCACTCAGCGAGGGACATGTCTTTTACTTTGTATTTAACAAATGTGTCAACCATAACGTCTTGTAAATTAGATGTGTTATCCATTTTATTGAGGGGCAAATATAATTATTATTTTTAGTACTTCTGTAATCCCCCAACAACTAATTGTTTGTATTGTTGAGAAAATGAATGGCTTTGATTTCAAACGCTTTGATTTCACCGTTTACATTTAATAAAAGCTTTCCTTGTTCATCTACACCTTCAATGATACCTTTGAATTGGCCGTTATTGTCTTGAAAGAACTGCTCTTCACGGTATCTCCATAAGATTTTATTGTAAATGTTTTCGATGGTTTTTTGTTCGGTGGGGGAAAAATAAAATATAAGAGGCAGGTTTTCGTCTAAATAAGAGAGCAGCTGATGAAGAACTTCCTGGCGATTGAGGTTTTCCTTTAATCCGAGTGACAAAGAAGAAGCCTGTGGAAGGTCAAAAGATGTTTGATTGACATTGAGTCCGATGCCTACGATGCTGGTGCGTATATATTCTCCTTGAAACGTGTTTTCTATCAGTATTCCGGCTATTTTCTTATGGTATAGATATAAGTCATTGGGCCATTTGATATGAAAAGCGTGGGCATGTTGAGGGAAATAACTGCGAAAAAAGCCCAATAAATGGATGGAAAGCACTTTGTTGAACAAAAACTGATTGGCAATATAGAGTTCTTGAGGCTTGAGTACCAGACTAAAGGTGAGGTTTTCGTGAGCATTCGATTGCCATGTGCTTCCTTGTTGTCCCCGACCTTGAGTTTGGTATTCTGCGTGAATGACCATGCCATTACTGCTCAATCCGCGGGCATCTAAATCCTTTGCAAGATCGTTCGTAGAGTGACAGCTTGTCAGGTAAAGGAAGCGTTTACCTATATATTTGGTATTGGCTGAATAATTGTACAATATTTTATAATTTTACAGGCTAAAGTAATCTGAATTTAAGACAAGTTGAAAACAAAAGTTAAAAGTAAAAAATCCAAACCGGAAGAAAGTCTTAAGGATTTGATCGTGTTGGGAATGCAAGATAAAAAAGCGACAGACATAGCTGTTATTGACCTCCGGTCCTATAAAGAAGCCATTGCCGACTTTTTTGTGCTTTGCTCAGGTAATTCAGATACGCAGGTAGAAGCCATTGCTGAATCAGTGGATAAAATGGTATTTAAACTTTCGGGAGAATCTCCCAGACATAAAGAAGGTTATGCGACTGCAGAGTGGATTTTGCTCGACTATGTCGATGTGGTTGTTCATGTGTTTAAGTCGGATAAACGTCGCCATTATGGTTTGGAAGAATTATGGGGTGACACGGAAATAGAGTATATTAAGGAATTAGAATAAGGACATCATATGACAGAGCAGCCAAAGAAGAAGAAAAATAAAAACAAGAAAATCATTTCGGGTCCTAATCCTAAATCGAATGCACAGATTTGGATGATCGTTTCCTTAATGGTGATGGTTTTTGCGATTGCTTATTTCTCTCGTGCCAGTGCGGTAAAAGAAGTAACCAAAAAAGAGTTTGAGAAAGCTTACTTGAAACATGATGTAAGCAAAATAATAATAGTCAATGGTACTACTGTTGAAGTGACGTTAAACAAGGAAGCTATTGAAAGTGGCCGTTACGAAGGTATTTCGGCTCAGAAAGGCCCTTTTGGAGATCAAGGACCACACTTGAAGTTTGAAATCAGTTCGGCGCAGGGTTTTGAAGAATATTACGATAAGCTTCAGGCCAACAATAAAATTGCGGAGGCCGACAGGGTTCCATTAGAGGTTGAAAATAACAGAAGCGATTTCTCTAATCAACTCATCAGTTGGGGTATTTTAATCTTATTGTTTGTTGGTTTTTGGTATTTCATGCGTCGTATGGCTTCGGGTGGAGCAGGCGGGCAAATCTTTAATATTGGCAAATCGAAGGCGGCATTGTTCGATGCGGATAATAAAGTCAAAATCACATTTGCCGATGTAGCGGGTCTCGACGAAGCAAAAGAAGAGATTAAAGAGATTGTTGATTTCTTAAGAACACCTACAAAATATACTCGCTTAGGGGGTAAAATTCCTAAAGGGGCTTTGTTGGTGGGTTCTCCTGGTACAGGTAAAACATTATTGGCAAAAGCAGTGGCTGGTGAGGCGGGTGTTCCTTTCTTCTCTTTGTCGGGTTCTGACTTTGTAGAAATGTTTGTCGGTGTGGGTGCGGCAAGAGTAAGGGATTTGTTTAAACAAGCCAAAGAAAAAGCACCGTGTATTATTTTCATCGATGAGATTGATGCCATTGGCCGTTCCAGAGGCAAAGGGGCTATGCCGGGTTCGAATGATGAACGGGAAAATACGTTGAACTCTTTGTTAGTGGAAATGGATGGTTTTGGAACGGATTCTGGGGTTATTATTTTAGCCGCAACAAACCGTCCGGATGTGTTGGATTCTGCTTTGTTGAGACCGGGGCGTTTCGATCGTCAGATCAGCATCGATAAACCAGACATTATAGGTAGAGAGCAAATTTTCAAGGTCCACATGAAAAACTTGAAACTTTCTTTGGTCGTGGAACCTAAAAAATTAGCCGCTCAAACGCCTGGTTTTGCCGGTGCCGAAATTGCTAACGTGTGTAATGAAGCGGCTTTAATTGCTGCTCGTCATGACAAGTCAGAAATTGATATGCAGGATTTCCAGGATGCGATTGACCGTGTCATTGGAGGCTTGGAAAAGAAAAATAAAATCATTTCTCCGGAAGAGAAGAAAATTGTAGCCTATCATGAAGCAGGACATGCTGTGGCGGGTTGGTTCTTAGAACATGCAGATCCTTTGGTGAAGGTGAGTATCGTTCCTCGTGGTGTAGCAGCATTGGGTTATGCGCAGTATTTGCCGAAAGAACAATTCTTGTATACTCAAGAACAGTTGAGTGATGAAATGTGTATGACACTTGGCGGTAGAGCAGCGGAAGAAATTATTTTCGGTAAAGTTTCTACGGGCGCTTTGAGTGATTTGGAACGAATTACAAAAATGGCTTATGGCATGGTGACCATTTATGGGTTCAACAATAAGATT
The DNA here is from genome assembly GCA_964454665.1 of uncultured Chitinophagaceae bacterium. Lineage (GTDB taxonomy): Bacteria > Bacteroidota > Bacteroidia > Cytophagales > Cytophagaceae > JACMQM01. The sequence continues at coordinate 204,990 of CAYVTO010000006.1, read as the reverse complement.
GGAAACGTTTCTTTTTACGATTCTAAATCCTCTGAATACGCTTTCCAAAAACCATATTCAGAAGCGACTGCTCAAATTATTGATCAGGAAGTAAGAGGGATCATTGATGCTGCATACCAACGTACGAAGGCCTTGTTGTTGGAAAAAAGAAATGAATTGGAAATTCTTGCTCAAGAATTATTAAAAAAAGAAATTATTTTCCAATCGGATTTAGTCGGCTTAATTGGTAAAAGACCATTTGAGAAAGAAACAACATACGAGGCCTATACCAATGGAACTCATGACAGTGAAGAGAAAAAGGTAAGTGCTGAACCTGTTGTAGCACAGACCAATTCAGAAGAACAAAATGAGGCACTTACGATGCCGGAACAAAAGTCTGAGAACGAATAATCCCTCATGGCACTCAATCGGTCGAAAGAAGCAATACTTAAGAAGATTCGTCAAGCATTGATTAGAAAGGCTCCGGTACAACCGGAGCCTAACTTCGTTACAGACATTTATGCCAAATCTGAAGAAGATGATATGATGGTGCTTTTTGCTCAGAATTTGGTAAAAACGAAAGCATCTTTTTTTTACTGCGAGGGTGAAGAGGATTTTAAGCAACAATTGCAGGCTTATGCGAAGGCTAAAGATTTTAAACACATGCACGTGTGGGAACCGTCTTTACAAAACATGTTGAAGGAAGTTCCACTCGCCGTAATCAATAATGAATTGTCTTGGAATCAATCGCAAGTAGGGATTACGACTTGTGAACATTTGATTGCGAGGACGGGTTCTGTCTTATATACTTCACAAACTGCTTCAGGAAGAAGACTTTCTATTTATCCTCCTCATCATATTGTCGTGGCTTACGCTCATCAAGTAGTATATGATATTGAAGATGGTTTACGGAATTTGAGAATTAAATACCATGCGAACTTCCCTTCTATGGTATGCCTGGAAACAGGTCCTAGCCGTACGGCAGACATTGAAAAAACATTGGTTTTAGGAGCGCATGGTCCTAAGGAATTAACCGTATTTCTTATTGATGATGCAGACCATTCAGATTCCCCGGAATAAAAAAGTATATTTTCTTTCAGACTTTCATTTGGGTAACCCCATCGATGAAAAAAGTCGGGCAAAAGAGAAAAAATTAGTAGCTTTTTTAGATTCGATAAAAGCCAATACTGCGGTATTGTTTTTAGTGGGAGATGTTTTTGATTTTTGGTTTGAATACAGGCATGTCGTACCTAAAGGCTATACAAGATTATTGGGTAAGCTGGCCGAGTTCCACGATGCGGGTATTCCTATTCATTATTTTGTAGGTAATCATGATATGTGGTCTTTCACTTATTTTACGGAAGAGTTTGGAGCAATCATGCATTATGAACCTATGGATTTTATCATCAATGGAAAGAAATTTCAAATAGGCCATGGTGATGGTATAGGTCCCGGAGATCGTAATTATAAGTTTCTGAAAATATTTTTCAGAAATCCGTTTACCCAATGGCTGTTTTCAGTATTACCTCCTGTGATAGGTATGGGTATTGCTTACCGTTGGTCTAAATCCAGTAGGGCAGGAAATAGAGACGATAAGTTTTGGGGTGATCAAGAATGGTTGGTTCAATATTGCGATGAAGAAGATGAGAAAAATCCTCGGGATTATTACTTGTTTGGACATCGACATCATTTATTGGAGCATAACCTAAAAAATGGTGGCAAATACATTAACTTGGGTGATTGGTTGGTGTATTATTCATATGTAGAGTTTGATGGTGAACATTTGATCCTTAAACAAGTTGAAAGCTAAGTCCTTTTTGTTTTTTATTCTTTGTTTGTATTCCAGTGTGGCTCAAACACAGGACTGGAAGTTACTGAGTGAATTCGAATTGAAAGCCAAGGTGCATAAGATTTCGGCCGACTATTATAAAAACATTTTAATTACAGATTTGAATGGAGTACTCTATAAATACGATTCTTTGGGTCGTCTGCAAAACATGTATTCTCCTCCCAAGCGTAGTAAAGTGAGTCTGCTTGAGGCTACCCGTACGATGAATATTTTCCTGTTTTATGAAAATTTTCAGGAGTATGTATTCTTAGATCGCTTTTTTAACCAAACCCAACCTTTAGCCTTATCTCGTGATCGTGCCGGGTTTGCCCGTTTGGCTACGGTTGCACTGGATAATAATTTATGGTTATTTGACGACTTGGATTTTTCTTTGAAAAAATTCAATACCCGTTTTGAAAATATAGATTTGGCGACCCCTTTAAATTTGATTTTAGATCCTTCTGATTATGAAATTACGTTTATGAGGGAATATCAAAATCAATTGTTTTTAGTCGATAAAAATTCAGGCGTATTAGTTTTTGACAATTTGGGCAATTATAAGACACGTTTGCCGTTTAAAGGTGTCACTTGGTTTAGCTTTTTGAACGACAATATGTATTTTGTACAAGGAGATGAACTGATTGTCTATAATTTATATACTTATAAAGAACAAAAAATGAGTTTACCGGTCAAGGCATCTGTTGTTTTGTTGTATGAACATAAGGCTTTTATTCCAGTCGATTCGAAAATGTTAATATATGCTTATTGATTTTTTAGTCTGTAACGTAATGATTGATAAATAGAATGCGCAACCTCTTTCTTTTACTAGTTTGTTTGTTAATCAGTACAACTGGTTTATTTGCCCAACAAAAAAAACATACCATCAGTGGTAGTATCAAAGCGTTAAAAAGTGGAGAGGACATGGTTGGAGCCATTGTCGAAGTCAAGGGTACAGGTCAAGGTGCGGTGACCAATGAGTATGGCTTCTATTCTTTGACCTTACCAGAGGGAGAGTATCAAATCGTTATTTCTTATTTAGGTTATAATAAGATTGAGAAAACGGTGCAATTGAATACTAATCTCAAATTTGATATTGAGATGGAAGAAGAAGCACAAAATTTGGAAGTGGTCGTTACGGGAGAAAAAGCCGATGTGAACGTGACCGATACGAAGATGAGTTCTCAAAAATTAACCACAGAAGACATTAAAAAACTCCCGGCATTATTTGGGGAAGTCGATGTCATTAAAAACATACAAACTTTACCAGGTATTCAAATTGCTGGAGAAGGAAATACGGGTTTATATGTTCGTGGGGGTGGTCCCGATCAAAATTTGATTTTAATGGACGAAGCTCCGGTATTTAATGCCGCCCATTTATTGGGAATATTTTCTGTTTTTAATTCTGATGCTTTAAAGAGTGCAGAGATCTATAAGGGAGGTGTTCCTGCACAATACGGTGGTCGTTTATCATCGGTATTGGACATCAGAACGCGAGATGGGAATAATAAAAAATATGCGGCGTCGGGAGGGATTGGATTAATTTCTTCCCGATTAACCTTAGAGGGTCCTATTCAAAAAGATAAATCGTCATTTATTATATCCGGTCGCAGAACGTATGCCGATATGTTTTTGAAATTGTCTTCCGATCCGAATACCAATCAAAACAAGCTTTATTTTTATGATGTCAACGCGAAACTTAATTTTAAGTTGAACGATAACAACCGTGTGTTTTTTGCAGGCTATTTTGGACGGGATTTATTTAAGTTCCAAGATTTCTTTAAAATCGGTTGGGGAAATGGTACGGGTACCATGCGATGGAATCATATTTTCAATGATCGATTGTTCAGCAATACCACGTTGATTTATTCAAAATTCAAATACGATCAAGATCTAAACTCAGGAGTTCAGTCTTTCAACTATACGACGGGCTTATCCGAAACCACACTGAAACAAGATTTTTCTTTTTACCCGAATACTTCACACGATATTACATTTGGTTTGTCAGGCTCGTATAGAAATTATAATCCTGGAACATTTAGTCCACTAAAATCGAACTCTATTTTTAAAGAAATAAAAGTAGAAGATTACAACTCAGTGGAAGGTGCTGTTTACATCAGCGATAAGTACAAAGTTTCTAAACGTATTACTGTTGAAGCCGGTCTGCGTTATGTGTTGTTTGCAACGGTAGGATCGGGTACGGTATATAAATATAATGGAGAGATGGTGAAAGAAAATATTTCCGATACGGTGAAATATGCTGCCATGCAAAATGTACAAACACACGGTGGTCTTGAACCACGCTTGTCGGGACGTTACCTCTTAAATGAAAGCAGTTCCATTAAGTTAAGTTACAACAGAATGAATCAGTACATTCATTTGATCTCTAATGCGCTTTCCCCTTTACCTTTTAATATGTGGGTTCCGAGTAACCAATATTTTAAACCGGCTACAGGAGACCAAGTTGCAGGAGGATATTTCCGAAACTTCAAAGAGAACAAATTTGAAGCATCCGTAGAAGGATATTATAAGAATATGAATAATGTACTTGATTACATAGATAATGCCGATTTGTTAGTGAATCCTCAAATTGAAACACAAGTGAAAGCAGGAAGATCCTGGTCTTATGGTGTAGAGTTGTATGTAAAAAAGAATACGGGAAAAACAACGGGATGGGTATCTTATACCTGGTCTAAAACAGAACGTCAAATTGATGGAATCAATGAAGGAAGAACTTATGCTGCGAGTTATGATCGTAGACATAATTTCAACTTGGTGGTTTTACATGAATTCAGTGATCGTTACAGCTTGTCGGGTAATTTTGTTTATGGGACAGGTCGTCCTATTGGTTTACCTGCCGCTCGATTCGAATACGATGGTTATGTAGGTGCCGTATATCCAGAACGAAATGCCGTGAGGTTAAAGGCGTACCATCGTATGGATTTGTCATTTACCATTACACCTCGTAAAAACAAAGATCGAAAATGGAAAAGCAGTTGGAATTTCTCCATTTACAACGTGTATGCTAGTCAAAACCCATGGACAGTTTACACAGCAGATAAAGAAGGCAGTACCACGGGTGAAAAGGAGTTGACGATGATTTATTTCCCTGCACCGATTCCATCTGTTACTTACAATTTTAATTTCTAATGCGTATGAAAAATACAGTGAAGTTATTCTTACTTGTTGCGTGTGCTGGCTTAGTTGTTTCTTGCACGAAGGTTGTCGATTACGATTTGGATACGATAGAAGAGAAAACAGTCATTGAAGGTCGAATGATTAAAGATTCCTTCGCTTTAGTCCGTGTAACTAAAACGGCTAAGTATTTGGAAAATAAAGCTACCCCATTTGTACCGAATGCTTTTGTAGTCATCTCTGATAATAAAGGAGGATTAGATACATTGGATCACATAGGCAATGGTTATTATAAAGGCGATATTCTTATAGGGAATACGACGTCTCTTTATACATTATTGGTTTCTGCAGAAGGGAAACAATATGTAGCGAGTACAACTATTCCGGAACCTGTTTCGTTTCAAATTACAGGATATGTGTACAATGACGGAGAAACAGGTTTCAAAGATAAAGGTTATTATCCTATCATCAATACCATTTTACCTCCCGATTCCTATTATCTTTTTTATTATTATAAAAATGGCATGTTATACCGTGAAGATCCTTCCGATGTATTTGTGACAGACAGTAAGTTTATCGGTACAGAAATAGATGGTTTGGAGGGGGCTTATCCATACCAGATTAATGATGTTGTGAAAATGAATATTTATCGCATTAATAAAGAAGCGTATAATTTTTATAATGACTTAGGCGCTCAGTTGACTAGTGATGGAGGATTCTTTTCAACACCACCTTCTAATACCAGTACTAATTTCAGTAATGGTGCAGTTGGGTTGTTTATGGGAGCATCGTTACATTCAGAAAGTATTACGATTACGGGACCTTAATAAATAGAGGGGTTATACTAAAGGAATAAAACTAAAGCAGTAGTGAAACAATCGTTTTCATTGCTGCTTTTCTGTTGAATAGAAAAATAGTGTCCTCGCGTTTAAGAATTCTACATTTACTTCTTCTTATCAGGCTTAAGAACTCGTAATCACGTTTAAACTCTTTGGTATGCAGCGTACGTACAATAGATCGGTATGTGCCATAGTATCGCCATCAAAGTGTAAAGCTCCACTTTTTTTTCTTTTCAATGTCAGTGTATGGAAGGAAGTGACTTGATAACAAGAATGCTGGTCTAAACTTTTTGAAAAGAGCCGAATAATAAAGGAAGGAATCTGAAACCAACGTAGTGGTGCTATGCTGATTAATTCTAACATCCCGTCCTGAACATTGGATTGAGGAGAAATGAAGGCATTGTTGCCGTATTGATTGGCATTACAGATGCTCAATAAGAAACCAGTATATACATTTCCTTTTTCATCTTGTATTTCTTCAACTTCATGTGTTTGATATGCCGATAGCGAGGCTTTGATGTAATTGAATAATCCTCGTCCTTTGATTTGTGCGAAGCGTTCTGCGACTACCGCATCAAGTCCAATACCGGCGGTACAAAAAAATGGTTTCCCGTTTACTTCTCCACTGTCCATGGTCATCGAATTCCCTTCTGTAATGAGGTCTAAAGCTTTGAGTGCATCCATAGGAATTTTTAAGTGACGAGCCAACCCGTTTCCGGAACCGGTGGGAATGATCCCTAAGGCGGCTTTGCTGTGGAGTAGGGCTGTTCCTACTTCATTGACTGTCCCGTCACCTCCTACAGCAACAATAATGGTAGATCCATTGGCAATTTCGTCGTTTACTATTTTTTTTGCATGTCCTGCATATTCTGTATAGCGGATATTGTACTGCCCTCCTTGTTTTTGAAAGTAACGGTGGATGAGAGGAGGGATTTTTTTGACTTTTCCGGTGCCTGATGCAGGATTTATGATAAAGCTAATAGTTGACATGCGGTATGATCGTGAATAATTGATAAATTTAACTCAAATTAAAGCTTACCTGTATAGAAGTCCAAGACTTTTTCAGATTCTGCAACTGAATCACGAAAAAATGCCGGGCTTTCAAATGGAACAGTCAATTTTCTCTTGGTTTATGGTACGTATCAGTAAGAAAAAGCAGCATTATGAGATCAGTAAGTACTTGAGAAAGTATTTGTTTGGTTACGACCGTGAACGACAAATGCCCATTTCCTATTTTGATTTGGTACGTCATCAACATTCGGCTCCGCTCTTGGATGAGAATGATCGGGATACCCTTTGGGAAACGGTGTATTATTCGCAAGATGACATGTTATCAATATACAATGGCTTAAAAAAAACATATTCGATCTTAAAAACAGACGGGGATTTATCGGTCATTGAAAATTTATACATTGATCGGATAGATTTATGTGTCTACGGAAATAGTAAACCGTATAGGGTACGTATCGTGAATCGACTCAACGATAACTTCGATTATTTTTACATTAAGCGAGCCGATGCCTCTAGGGTCTATGGCTTAGAGTTGGAGCATATTCTTTCTCCCAACAGCATCAGTTATATTGTCGATGGTCAAACCCTGATTGAAGAACATATCATTGGAATTCCCGGAGATATGTTCATTAAAAATCATCTTAATTCAGGTACTATCAATAAGCGTCGTTTGGCGAAGGAATTTGTGAAATTTAACGAGCGTTGTTTTGTTCGTTTGTTGGGCGATATGCATTCTTCTAATTTTGTGGTGGAAATTACCCCCGATTTTGAGGAGGTGCACTATCGGATCAGGGCCATTGATTTTGACCAGCAGTCTTACGATGGGCGTAAATTTGTGTACATGCCTCAATATTTTGAGTCGAATAAGCCCATTATTGATATTTGCAGTGAGGTATTGTCGGCGGAAAGTGTACGCCAGTACCAAAAAGAAGAACGTTCGATGATGGCTACTCGTTTACGGGCAGCACGTTACCGTATTAAAGAGTTGGGAGATGCCGTCATGAAAGATAATATTGCCCCTCCGGAAAATGTGGAATTGCTGAAAAAGGAATTGGCCAAATACTATAAAGATCCTGATTTTTTGGCTTGTATGAATATGGGAGCCATTGTGAAGGCGAGCTTAAAAGTGCTCATAAAACAGGCTGCTAACTCAAAAATGATGAAAGGATTTTAAAATATTAAAAGTAAAGTGTTATCTTTGCACACTCCCGGTTGAAATCGGGGTATGGCCTCGTAGCTCAATTGAATAGAGCACTTGATTACGGCTCAAGAGGTTTCAGGTTTGAATCCTGACGAGGTCACCAGAGACGTTACGAATCCCGTAACGTCTTTTTCATTTAAAGAGTTAGTTCGATTGAATAGATCATTTCAGGTTTGAATCTTGACGAGGTCACTTAACAAGCATTTAAACCACTGAGTATCACTTTTTTGTTTTGCTGTACTGCATTTGGCCCACAACACAATGATGAATGGATTAAAAATTTTGACTTTTGGATAACAAAAATATCTATCGGTTGTTTTATAAGTCTTTTAAAAGTTCTGAAATGTCTGTGTCTAGACCTTTGCAGATTTCTTGTAGATAAATGTAAGAGGGGTTTATGCCACCTGATTCTAACCTGTAGATAGATTGGTAATCCTTTCCAATAGAGTACGCCAAATCCTTTTGCGTTAGGTTTTTCAAAAGCCTTAACTTTTTAACTCTAGCTCCTAACGCTTTCAGCTTTTTTTCTTCGGTTTTTGATAATGGCATATATGCCAATTCTATGGATAAGAATTTGCCATTAACTAAACGAATCCGTTTAGTTGACCGATTTTTTGATTATAATTGCAAGGCGGGGGGAACGCTTCTCTGAAAAAGCCACGTAGGGGGTTTGTCTTAGGTGGTATGTGTATGTGTCATTTAAAAAGAAAACTAATATGAAATCAATTTTCTTAATTATCGGTGTTGTTATCTTCTCTAATTTTATTGCCTTTTCTCAAGACAATCTAATTCTTAAATCAGGAGAAGAGCATCAAGTAAAAATCATTGAAATTGGTTTGACAGAGATAACCTATAAGAAGTTTGATAATCTTTCAGGACCAAATTTTCTAATTTCAAAAAAAGATGTTTTCATGATTAAATATGAAAATGGAACAAAAGACCTTTTTGCTAGTACACAAACTCTTCCTAAGGACTCAACCAAAACTACATCTCAAATAAAACTAACTTATAGGTCAGGTGGAGAGTACAAAGTAGAGAAGAATGGCATGAAAGAATATATTCCAATTTATAATGTTAGGATAGATACTCTCATGAGAAATACAATAAATCCTGATATTTATAAATATTACTCATTTGGCAAAGAAAACTACAGAGGAAGAAAGGCAAGATTTGTAGTAGGTCTTATAATGACATTAGGAGGTTTAGCGACTACAGGATATGGAGTATATGCTTTAGGTGAATACAACAAAAACACGAACCCTGCCAACACTTCTAAATATGGTTTTAAGTCGACAATCTCTCCTTGGGGAGATGCTATTAACACAACTGAATCTTATGCAATACCATTGGCAGGGGGAATTATTGTAAGTAATATTGGATTAGCTATGTTTACATCTGCAATTATTACGATTAACATTAAAGACAGAAAATTAAGACTAGCAGGAGATTTATATAATCAAGAAAACAAGTAAACACACAAAATTATATGAGGAAGAAATTACTAATTACCCCTTTCCTTTTCGTAGTTTTTTTTAGCTACGGGCAAACTTATAATAGTTTAATTCTTTTAGGTAAGACTATACCAGAAATTAAATCTGCAATGAAAGAAAACACCAAATATGAACTATTGGGGGAATCCAAGGAAATACAAAAGGATGACCCAACAATTACTTATATTAATAAAGGGGAGTTACTTGCATATTATATCGACCTAAAATCTAACAAATGTAATCAGGTTGCTCATTTAGTACCTACTTTTATTAGCCCTGCAATTATTGATTATTTCGATAAGTTTTATCTCAAAATTACAGATAACATTTATATTGATAAAACTAAGACTTATAAATATGAATTGAATATGGGTGACAATGAACTTATGGGAATCATATCCTCTTTCTTATAGCTATAATTGATAAATAAAGAGGATTCAAGTTTTTATTAAAAAAAATCATGCGATATATACCTCATTATTTTTAATTTATACTTTGTCTTGTCATACGGACAAACAAAATTTGTTATCCCAAGAATAAAGACTATCATTAATAAATTAGATTCTCAGTCTGTATCATTTAGGGTAGTATCTAAAATTGCTCAGAAGAAGATGGACGACACTCATCTTGAAGTTCTTGATTTTAATACTACTAATAACGATAAGTTTAGATTTAAGTGTGCTATCAATAAAACATTATGACTTAATAAAATCCTTTCCAATAATAACAAAGGAAAGTTCAGAATATGCTGTAGGTAATTATTATAGCTTAACCTATTCAGGTAAAAAGAAAAGGTTTGTAACTATACTCTTTTCAGCAGATGAGGAAGAGCGTATTGTTATTGTTGATACAGATAAGAAAGGAAATGGATGGTTATATTATTGTGAAATAATATAAATATTGTATAGCCCATTTGTTATTATACTCGCCAAATATCACTACAATTAGCATATATAATAACCCAAAGAATGCTATTATAGTAATATAATAAGTCAGATAAATATTTATTTTGCTAGTCCTATTTATAGTGTTATTCAGCTAATACTTTTTGAATATATAAATCCTGTAGAAAGTTATGATAGCGTTTCTAACGCTGTTAACTAGCTAGAGATTTATAATACTTATTTAGCGGTGATTGAGCTTTTATTTTTTAGGGTGGACTTAATACGACTTCATATATACTTGTCAAAAGTCAACTAATTAGAAAGATTATTCATAGGTAGAAATCTAGCTATGCAATACATCTGCATTGTCGTTTATAACTAAATTTATATAATAATAGTATGTTCTGTTCAGCTATGTCTTATCTATGACTCTGCCGCATACATTCTATACGATTACTTAAACTAATAATAGGTCATCTTTTTCTAAGCGAAGTCCTGGCTTATTTAATTGAGTTAAAGATTCCTTTAATCTTATTCTATCTTTATGAGATATAATAGTTGGAATTAAGTACTCTAGTTTAATATGAAAGATTCTATGTAGAATTATTATGTCTTTATTACTAAAAGGACTTATGCCATTCATTAATTCTGACATGTAAGATTTACTATTATGTCCTAATATTTTACCTAACTCCTGTTGAGTCATTTTTAGATCAGCAAGAACCTTTTTAATTTTTTGTTTTCTTGTTTCTAAAAAAACTCTTTCCTGTTCAGCTATAAATTCAGCAACATTACTTTCTTTAATTTTATCATTAGTAATTTCTAAATGATTACTCCAATTATGTTCTTCATAAGATTGAATAATCTTACGAAGCTTTGCCCTTTCAGGAATTAGTTCAGGATATTCTTTTACTATTAAACGTAGCTTTCCATCTAGAATTAAGGCTCGTTCTAAATCTAACTCATTAGAGAGGTTGCCTTTTTTTAAAATATCTCGTAAGTCTGTTTGCTCTTTCATCTTCTACCTAATTAGTCGATTAATCCTTTACTTTTTAACCACTTTTTTATCGTTACCTTATTATTATCGAATATCAATTCATAATCATCATGAGAGCCACACCATACAATAGTAGCAGCTCCATCATCCTCAAACTCAATTAAAATCATTGTTCGATGGATATTTATATCGAAGAAATAAAAACCATCACTATGCACTCTATCTGCATCTGGTCTATCTGCTTTTATTTCTAATGGAGTTTTCCAATTTTTAGATTCCAATACGCCTATCAATTCATCAATTGCAGAATGAAGAGAAGTATTCCCAAGATTCTTTACTTTTAACTTTTGAAGATGTTTTTTACCTATTACTTGCATATATACGTTATAAAGGTATTAAAAGTTCCACTAATTTCCGAACTATTTTGAGTGTTTAATTTGTAATTATCTGATAATTATGTGATTAAACTTCTATAGAAATTACCTTATTTAATATAAGTTCACCTATCATTTTTTGTATGTTATTGCCTGTAAAATTCAGTTTTCTGAGGTTTTTTACATGCTTGAAATAGTTCTGACGAGGTCACCAGAGACGTTACGAATCCCGTAACGTCTTTTTCATTTAAAGAGTTAGTTCGATTGAATAGATCATTTCAGGTTTGCATTCGAAGAGATACAAGACAAAGCCCCATCTTAATATAAGATGGGGCTTTGTCTTGTATCTCAGGTTTTGTGCTTTCAATATCAGGAAAGGCAAGCTTTCCTGCTACTGCGCAATTACAAATTCCACTCTTCTGTTTACGATGTCTGCTTCTGGATCTCCAGGCGTAGAATTGTCTGTGTCGACTGCTTTGACAGCGGTTTGAATTCTACTGTCATCGATTCCATTTTGTATCAGTACTTGTTTTACCGTAGCAATACGTTTTCGTGCAATAGCATCGGTTAAGTATGACGATCCGTTTTGGTCGGCATAACCCACTAAGGTGACTTTAATATTGGAATAGGTTTGCATGATTTCTGCAATTTCTTGTACGCGTGCTGTGGAATATTCGGTCAATGCTTTAGTTCCTTTATAGACGAAATGTACTTTGGGTTTCAACTGTGCATTGGCAGTAGGTTGTTGGAGCGGCATATAATATTTTTCGCCTCTGGCATATTCAACACCAGAATAAAAAGACGTTTTTGATTTTACTCTGGCAGTACTGGTACGTTCAGCTTGCCCGTTGTTTCCTGTTCTTCCACTGGCCGCAATTTCTCCGGTAAATTCATTTTTATATTGAATGTTGATGTTATTGTAGGCATTGACCACATTGAATTCGCTGTCGATGACTTTGAGTTCTGTTCTTCTGTTGATCTGTCTTCCTTCATCGGTATCGTTACTTTCAATGGGTTTACTTTCACCGTATCCTTTGGCTACCAATCGATTTTTCGCAATACCTCTGCTGATCATGTAGGATACAACGGCTTCTGCTCTTTTGCGAGAAAGCTTTTCATTGTACTTGTCACTTCCTCTGGAATCAGTATGTCCGGATAATTCTACTTTGAGTTCTGGATATTGGCTTAAGAAGGTATATACTTTTTCTAGTTCAGGATCTGATTCTGGTCTCAAGGTGGCTTTATCGAAATCAAAGAAAATATTGTTCAACACAATACGCTGTGGTTCTACGATTTTTTTCTCTTCTACTTTTGGTGTTGGTTTATGGATGACATACAAGTCTTTTTCTCCATAAGAATCGTCGCGCCAAGAAGAGAAATAACCTTTGGTTCCATCGGCCGACCAGATAAAATAAATATCGTCATCGGCGGTGTTGATGGGATAACCTGCGTTTACTGGAGCTGACCATTCCATCGTGTCACCTGTTTCGGTGAGTGTAGTGGTGAAAATATCAAAACCTCCCATGGTACTGTGTCCGCGGGAACTGAAGAACAATGTTTTATTATCGGGGTGAATATAGGGGGCATCTTCATCGTATTCAGAGTTTACTTTTGGTCCCATATTAATGGCTTCTCCCCAAGTACCATCTTCTTGAAGTTTCACGATATAAATATCAATTCCTCCATATCCTCCAGGTTTGTCACTGGAGAAGAAGAGGGTTTTTTCATCGGTGGAAATAGATGCACTGGGTTGTCTATAACCAGAGTTGACATATTTCCCTAATTTTTCAGGTTTGCTCCATGTTGATGTTGTACTGTCTAATTTACTGATGTATATATCTCCTGCACCATTACGTGTAAAATCTGCCCGGTAAATGAATAGTTCCAGTCCGTCGGGAGAAAGGCCTACACAGGCATCATGTAAATCAGTGTTGACAATTGGTCCCATGTTTTTAGGAGTACTCCATTCGGTGCTGTTGCCGTCCTTGGTAGAGATGTAAAGGTCTTCGTAGTAGTGACCGTCTATAGGGTCTTTTTTACCTCCGGTGGTGTTTGGTCTGCGTGAAGTAAAAATAAGTTCTCGTTCGTTGGCGGATACGACAGGGACGAAATCCGGATATTTTGAATTGATCACAGGTCCCATGTTTTCAATGACTAAGGTCAGTGAATCGGCCACCAGTTTTTTTCCCGTTTGACACATGGCAACATATCTTTGAATGTCGGATTTGATATCCATGATTTCGATTTCTCCTCCTTTAAGGTCTTCGTCTTCAATTTCGTCTTTTTTATTTTCTACTGGAGGGACATAGCTTTGGTAGGCGGCGATGGCTTTGTCGAATTGATGATTGAGGTGTAATGATCGCGCTAAGTACAAATCCAGATCTTTTCCCGGATAGGCCTGGTTTTTTGCTTTTTGAAAATAGGTTAAGGATTTCGACTTTTGTTCTGTGTTGAAAATGCAGTAACCGATGAAATAATTGGTTTTGCCCACATTCGGTTGAAGGCTATCAAGTTTTTGATAGTATTTTAGCGCATTATGGTATTCTCCAATTCGAAAGTGCTCATCGGCTAGACTTTCGAGTTTTTTAGGACTTAACTTCTCTTGTTGCGCTTGGGCTGTGTAAAAAAATAACAGGGCTAAAAGCGTGAAAAACGACTTCATCTTCATGGTATATTAGACTAGGTGAAAAACTACTTAAAACAAAATAGTTAATATACAGGGCATTAAGAAATTTTTTACAACTTTTTTATCAGGAAGGATGCTTAATCTAAGATGGGTTTTGAAAAATAGAGTTGGGTTCAAGACAAAAAAGACGTTCAAGTGAACGTCTTTTTTGTCTTTTAACAGTATGTTGTTATTTCATGTTGACTTAGTGCTTGTTCTTAGATGATCATCCCTGCACCTACGGTTTCATTCGTGAATTCATCGACTAAGATGATGCTTCCTGTAAATCTGTTTTTGGTGTATCCGTCGTAGAATAAAGGAGATGTGGTGCGGATTAAAATGCGACCAATATCGTTTAGTCCAATGATCGTATCATTTTCTACACGGTGCAAGCTGTTGATGTCCATTTTATAACGTACATCTTTGATTACACAACGTGCTTCTTTTGTAGTATGTCGAATGACGTATTTACCGTTTGGGCTTAGTTTTTTTTCATTCAACCAACAAATCATCAGTTCTATGTCTTGACTTACTTCAGGTTGATTGTTTGCTTTTACCAACATATCACCACGGCTGATATCGATTTCGTCTTCGAGTGTAATGGTTACAGACATTGGAGGGAATGCCTCTGTCAGTGGTCCGTCCATTGTTTCGATGGTTTTTATTTTAGAAGAAAAACCAGAAGGAAGTGCGACGACTTCATCGCCTGGTTTAAATACCCCACCTTCTACACGCCCTGCATAACCTCTGAAATCGTGGAACTCATCACTTTGAGGACGAATAACATATTGTACAGGGAAACGTGCATCTACAAAATTTTGATCACTGCTGATGTTAACATTTTCAAGCGTATACAATAATGTACTGCCATTATACCAAGGCATATTTTCAGACTTGTCTACTACATTGTCTCCCAATAAAGCAGAGATAGGAATAAAGCGAATATCAGGGATGGATAATTTCGATGCAAAATCGGAATAGTCTTTTTGAATTTTCTCAAATACTTCTTGACTGAAATCCACCAGGTCCATTTTATTGATACAAACGACTACGTGTTTGATTTGCAAGAGAGAGGCAATAAAGCTGTGTCTACAGGTTTGTTCAATAACGCCTTTACGCGCATCGACCAATATGATGGCAAGGTTGGCTGTTGATGCCCCCGTTACCATGTTTCGGGTATACTGGATATGTCCTGGTGTATCGGCAATGATGAATTTTCTTTTAGGTGTTGCAAAATAACGGTAAGCAACATCAATGGTAATTCCTTGTTCACGTTCAGCACGTAAGCCGTCAGTCAGCAAAGACAAGTCTACATAGCCTTTTCCTTTACGTGTACTTACTTCTTCAATGGCATCCATTTGGTCTTCGAAGATGGCTTTACTGTCGTATAATAAACGACCGATGAGCGTACTTTTTCCATCGTCTACACTACCAGCAGTAGTGAAGCGAAGTAAGTCCATGTTCAGGTATTTTTGTGAATCTATTTTTTCTTCTAATTCAGTTGTCATGATGTTTTAATGCTTAATGCGTGTGATTAAAAGTAACCTTGTTTTTTGCGGTCTTCCATGGCGGCTTCAGAACGTTTGTCGTCTGCTCTTGTACCACGCTCTGTTTGACGAGCAGAAGCTACTTCCTGAATGATATCGTCTAAATTGTCTGCCGTTGATTCCACAGCTCCTGTACATGTCATGTCTCCAACGGTACGGAAACGAACAATACGTTCTTCGTATTGTTCTCCATTAAGTAACGTAATGAAGTCTGATTTGGCGAGCAAAGTTCCACCACGGTTTACGACTTCTCTTTTATGAGTAAAGTAAATGGTAGGGATTTCTAGTTTTTCACTGGCGATATATTGCCAAACGTCCATCTCGGTCCAATTACTTAAAGGGAATACACGGAAATGTTCTCCTGGATTTTTTCTGCCGTTGAATAAGTTCCATAATTCAGGGCGTTGATTTTTAGGATCCCATTGACCGAATTCATCACGGTGTGAGAAGAAACGTTCTTTTGCACGTGCTTTTTCTTCATCTCTACGGGCACCACCAAAACAAGCGTCGAATTTAAACTCTTCGATGGCATCGAGTAGTGTAATGGTTTGTAATCCGTTGCGGCTAGGATTAGGTCCTTTTTCATCTTGCGCACGACCTGCATCGATAGAATCTTGTACGTTACGTACAATTAATTTCGCCCCCAGTTTGGCGACCATGGTGTCTCTAAAGTCGAGTGCTTCTACAAAATTGTGGCCTGTATCAATGTGCATCAAAGGGAAAGGGAATTTTGCAGGAGCGAAGGCTTTTTGAGCCAAACGTACCATCACAATAGAGTCTTTTCCTCCGGAGAAAAGCAGAACAGGTTTCTCAAACTGTGCAGCAACTTCTCTCATGATGAAAATGGCTTCCGCTTCTAGCTGCTTTAGGTGTGTAAGATTATATGATTGCATGTAGGGTGGATTATCTATGAACTATAAACAAGAGGTTTTATGGCTTGCATGATTTTATCTTTGCAAACATCAAGTGATGCTAAGTCAGTACGTACTTCTATAGAAGGAGACGTAGGGTTTTCAAAAGGAGAATCAATTCCTGTGAAATTTTTGATTTCTCCCCGGCGTGCTTTTTGGTACAATCCTTTCACGTCGCGTTGTTCACAAACTTCTAAAGGGCAATGTATGAATACTTCAAAGTAATCCTTGCCGATGATTTGTTGTGCCATGCTGCGAATTTTTTCAGTAGGGCTGATCAGAGAACAAATCGTAATGATGCCATTGTTGGCAAATAGTTTAGCCACTTCTGCTGCACGACGTATATTTTCTTCCCGGTCTGCTTCAGAAAATCCTAAGTTGTTGTTGATGCCGGTTCTTAAGTTATCGCCATCCAAAAGCATGGTCAGTTTGCCTGCCTGGTGTAACTCTTTTTCTACTGCTTTGGCTATGGTACTTTTGCCAGAGCCTGATAATCCTACAAACCAAAGTACGATACCTTTTTGTTTAAGCAGATTTTCTTTTGCGTTGCGCTCTAAAACCTGGTCAAATATGGGATGAATGTTTTCCATGTCTTCGTTTAGGGTAACAAAAGTACACTTTTTCTTCCAAAAAACGAATATTATGGGGTCTATATCGCAGGGTTAAAGCCTTTACCGTGAAAGTTCTTCCCAAACAATAGGGTAGAGAGAATGGCATGAATAAGCTGCGAACGAAGGTAGATTTCTTCCAGTAGAAAAGATAGTTTTACAAAAAAGGCTTTTGTCAAAATATACAGCATGTGGCTATAAATCCTTATTTTGCATAAAAAATCATTTTATGAAGCAAGAATTGATCGCATTGGCTCTGAAAGCAGGGGAGAAAATTATGGATATCTATTTAAATGAGGATTTTCATGCCTCCATTGATTTTAAGTCCGACAGTTCTCCTTTAACGAAAGCCGATAAGGCCGCTCATCATATCATTAACGATCGTCTCAAGGCCTTATGGCCAGATATTCCGGTATTGTCGGAAGAGGGTAAAGGGGTGGAGTATGCAGAACGTAAGGATTGGAAGCGTTTTTGGTTGGTCGATCCATTGGATGGGACAAAAGAATTTATCAAACGTAATGGACAGTTTACAGTGAACATCGCTCTTATTGATCAAGGCTATCCAGTATTGGGTATTGTATATGTTCCTGTTCAAAAAACCGTGTACTGGGGAGATGCCCAAGGTGCCAGTAAAATAGTAGAGGGTAAGGAAGAGGCTATTCGAGTAAAAACACAGACAGAGAAGAGAACAGCAGTAGGAAGTCGTTCTCACAGTGCTCAAGAAGAAACGGATGTGATGACTAAATATAACATAGAAGATACCATTGCGGTGGGAAGCTCTTTGAAGTTTTGTTTGGTAGCAGAAGGTGTGGCTGATTTGTATTATCGCCATGGACCTACCATGGAATGGGATACTGCAGCTGGACAAGCCCTGGTGGAAGCGGCGGGAGGTGCTGTGTTGTTACCCGATGGTGAACGTTTTAAATACAATAAAGAGAACCTGTTAAACACGTCCTTTTATTGCTTGGGAGGTTTAGGATTTGTCAATTGATATGGAAAAGAGAACATTACAAGTCATTACAACGGATGATGGTTCTCATACCCTATTTTGGCCTGAGCTCAATGAAACCTATCATTCTACGAAAGGAGCTTTGGAAGAATCTCAATATGTATATTTACAACAGGGATATGAAAAGGTTTTGAATCCCCAAGGTGCAGTTTGTGTTTTAGAAATTGGTTTTGGTACAGGGTCAAATGCTTTACTGACTTTACAAGCGGCAGAAAAAAAACAGCAAGCTACTTTTTATCATAGTTTAGAACCTTATCCTTTAGATCGCGAAATTTGGTCTCAATTGAATTATGGTCATGTTCTTCAAACCTCAGCATGGTGGGAACAACTTCATGTATGTTCCTGGAATGAGCCCCATCAATTATCTCCTTTTTTTCAATTACAGAAATCCGCTTTCCGTTTAGAAGAGGCAAGCTTAGAGGACAATCGATACGATGTTGTGTACTTCGATGGCTTTGCTCCAAGAAAACAGGAAGAGTTATGGAATGTTCGTAATTTAAGCAAGTTATACCAGGCGATGAAGATTGATGCTGTAATGGTTACGTATACTGCTCAAGCACAATTGCGTCGTAATTTGAAACACGTTGGTTTTCATGTGGAAAAAATGAAAGGCCCTCCGGGGAAAAAGGAGATGACCGTAGCATACAAAAAATAAGTGTGGAGTGTGAGCGTGAGTATGGAGGATTTCTCACTACTCACGCTCACACTCCACACTTTGTATACTACCTTGGTAAAGGCAGCATAAGCGTAAATGTTGTGCCTTTGCCTAACTCACTGCTGACGGTGATTTTGCCTCTGTTTTTATCCATAAATTCTTTACTCAACACTAACCCTAAGCCTGTACCTTTTTCATTTTCTGTACCGAGTGATTTTTTACGGCGGTCGATATGAAAAATATTTTCCATCGATTCTGCACTCATGCCGACACCTGTATCTGATACCGTAATGTAAAGTGTTTCGTTTTTAGAATAACTATTGACGGTAATATTCCCTTTGGCTTCAGTGAATTTTAAGGCGTTATGAATTACGTTTCTCAATACGAAATTGAGCATGTTGACGTCACCATGAAAGAGACAGTCGCAGCTGTTGTGTGTGAGGGTAATTATTTTTTTTTCTGCTAAAGGTTTATAGAGTTCAACATTTGATTCGATGAAATCTGCACAAGAAATTTCTTGCGGACGGAATTCCATCAATCCACTTTGACTCATGGCCCACTTCAATAAATTATCTAAGAGTTGATTTAAATTATGAAGTGAATCGTTCATTTTTTTACCAAGACTGGAAATTTCAGACATGGTAAAAGCTTCTGGATTTGTTGCTAAGAGCTCGGTAAATCCTTTGATCGAAGCAATAGGACTTTTTAAGTCATGTGCTACAATAGAAAATAATTTGTCTTTTGCCGCATGTGATTTCTCAAGGAGCTCTTGATTTTGAGAAAGATCAACGTTTGACTTAATGAGGGTTTTGTTTTCCGCTTTGAGGGATTCGGACACTTTTTTGCCTTGTTGGTATTTTCTAAATAAGAAAATAATGATGAGTGAAGTGAGTATGAACCCCAGTATCATACTGATCAAAAGCTGGTTGTTCTTTTTGTCGATGAACTCCGATAGTTCAGCCCTGGTTTGTGCCATGGCCAGTTCCTGGTCTTTGATTTTTAGATTCAGTTGCGATGTTGCGGCTGATACCGCTTCTTTTTTTTCCTCTAAGTAAATAGAGTCTTTCATGAGGATGTAAGAGTCGTACATCCCTAATGCTTCTTTATAGCTTTTCTTGATGCTCAAAATCTGAGACATCCCTTTATAACTTTCCATGAGAGAAAGTTTGTAGCCGTGTTTTTGGCTAATCTCAAGTGATTTTAAAAAAGATTCTTCTGCTTCCTTGTAGCGTTTCAGGTTGAGTTGTACATGGCCTAACGAGGATAGGGTAGAAGCCAATCCTTCCTGGTCTTCATTGGTCTGAAAGATAACCAATGACTCATTGAGTAAGGTAAGCGCTTTCTCAAAATCTCCAATGTCATCGTAGGCTTTACCAAGGTCAGCAAGGCCTCGGGCAGATTTCTTTTTGGTGGGTTCGTTATCGAACGTTTTTGAGGCTTTAATGAGGTTTTCTTTAGACTCTTCGGTACGTCCTGTTTTATAGTAGGTATTGCCGATGTTGACATAAGCATTGGCTACCTCTACTTGGTCGCCCAGGTCTTCGTAGAATTTTAAAGCTTGATTGTAATAGCTGATGGACTTGTCAAATTTTTTGAGAAACTGACAAATGTGACCGGCTTGGTTATATAAGTTGGCACAACGTTTTTTATGATTGCTGTGATCGTTGTAGTGGATGGCTTGCGTAATGCTTTCTAAGGCATTGTCGTATTTTTCTTCTTCGACGTATACGACCGATAAAGACTCGTATATTACACTGGTTAGAGAGTCGTAATGTGCATCAATAGAACGTTGTAAGATTTTTCGGAGAGCACTCTTTTTCTTTCCTGCCGCTTTGTAATCGTTGTATAATTTTTGTTTGGTATCGGTATCTATTTGTGATACCTTTTCATTGGGTACGGCAGATTGTGCGGAGCAAACCGATGTCAGACCCAAAAACAAAAATGTCACCCAAAGAAACAAACGCATACGACCTACTTAGTTCAAACCCTTCCGTATGTTATATAACGAATAGGATGAAATAAAGATTTATTTTAACTACTAATATATGTTAAAGTTTTGACTTTCTGCGTATTCCTTTGCAAAGTAGGTAATAATAATTTGGGCTCCGGCTCTTTTTATGGCTAATAAGCTTTCATCCCTTACTTTGTTGTTGTCCAACCAGCCATTGGCAACCGCTGCTTTGATCATGGCATATTCGCCACTGACTTGATAGGCCGCAATCGGAATATCAAATTCGTTATACAAGTTTTTGATGATATCGAGGTACGCTCCAGCAGGTTTTACCATAAGTATATCTGCACCTTCGGCGTAATCCAATTCTCCTTCTAAAATGGCTTCAGTGCTGTTGGCGGGGTCCATCTGGTAGGTCTTTTTATCGCCTGCTTTGGGTGCAGATTCTAGGGCATCTCGAAACGGGCCATAGAAGGCGCTCGCATATTTGGCGGTGTAGGAGATGATGGATACCTTTTCAAAACCGTGCTGATCAAGCGATTCACGAAGGTAGCCTACTCTCCCGTCCATCATATCGGATGGCCCAATCATGTCAGCACCGGCTACGGCTTGAGCAATGGCCATCTGGGCTAAGACTTCAAGTGTTTCATCGTTTAGAATTTCTCCATCCTGTACAATGCCGTCGTGTCCGTCCGAACTGTAGGGATCCATGGCAACATCTGTAATGAGACAACATTCAGGATAGGTGCTTTTGATGGCGCGAATCGTTTGAATATAGGTGGAATTGGGATTATAGCTTTCCGTAGCACGGGAATCTTTCAACGATTCATGGACATGAGGAAAGAGGATGAAGCTCTTTAATCCGAGCTTCATACATGCTTCCACCTCTTTTAAGATGAGGTCTTTTGAAAGCCTGAATATGCCAGGCATAGAAGAAATTTCATGTTTTATGTTTGAACCATCGGTGACAAACAGAGGGAATACCAAGTCTTTAACAGTGACTTCGTGTTCGCGCACGAGTGAACGTATGGTCTCGGTTTTACGATTTCTTCTTGGTCTTCTCATGTCGTCTGTTTATTCAAAGGATGAGATCGTTTGTTCAATGATATTACAGCATTCATTCAATTGCTCTTCGGTAATGACCAGAGGAGGTGCGAAACGAATGATATCGCCATGTGTTGGCTTAGCCAGTAGGCCATTTTCTTTTAAGCGAACACAAACATCCCAGGCGGTTTGACCGTTGGCCATGGGTTTAATGATGATGGCATTGAGTAATCCTTTGCCTCGTACAAGCATTACGATATTACTGCTGTCGACCAACTTTTGCATGCGTGCACGGAAGACTTTTCCTAAGCGTTCTGCATTTTCAGCAAGTTTTTCGTTTTTGATCACTTCTAATGCTGCTACTGTAACGGCACAAGCCATAGGGTTTCCACCGTAGGTAGAACCGTGCTCTCCTGGTTTGATGGTCAACATGATCTCATCGCTGGTCAATACAGCTGATACAGGATAAGTCCCTCCTGAAATGGCTTTACCTAAGATGAGCATGTCAGGATGTACACCTTCGTGGTCTGAAGCCAGGAGTTTACCTGTTCTGGCAATACCTGTTTGTATTTCATCCATCATCAGGATCACGTTGTACTTTTTGCACAAGTCTTGAGCGGCTTTCAAATAGCCTTCTTGAGGTACGAAAACACCTGCTTCTCCTTGAATAGGTTCGATCCAAAGTCCACATACATGAGGATTTTTTAACGCATCTTCTATGGCTTTGATATCATCATAAGGTATGATTTGATAACCAGGCATGAAAGGGCCAAAGTTGTTGCGTGAATCTGGATCTGTAGAGGCAGAGATAATTCCCATGGTACGTCCATGAAAATTACGTTCTACGGCTACAATAATGGCCTGATCGGAAGGAATCCCTTTTTTGGTATAGCCCCATTTTCGGGCGAGTTTAATGGCTGTTTCATTCGCTTCCGCTCCAGAATTCATCATCAGGACTTTGTCGTAGCCGAAATATTCGCAGAGGTATTTTTCTGTTTCTCCTAATTTATCGTTGTAAAAAGCCCTTGATGTAAGGGTCAGCGTTTGGGCTTGCTCCATCATGGCTTGTATGATGGCAGGGTGACAATGCCCTTGATTGACAGCACTGTATGCAGATAGGAAGTCATAGTAACGCTTTCCTTCTACGTCCCATAAGTATACTCCTTCGCCTTTTGCCAATACAACCGGCAGGGGATGGTAATTATGAGCTCCATAACGATCTTCTAGCGCAATATTTCTTTCCGAGGCATTCAAGGTGTTAATCATTGGTATGGTGTTATAGGTTTAAAGAGAGACTTTTAAGGGTCTAAGGAGGTGCAAATCTACGAAAAATTGTCTGTTTTTGCAGCATGATGTTACCTTAAAAGAAAGAGGGCGAGGATTTTCAGGCTTCAGAATGCCCTCAAAGCGATTATATGTTCAGGAAAAATAATAGGGAGATGTTTGTGAATTGTATTTTAATTTATGATATTTGCAACCCGTTATTTATTTTGAGTTAAATATAAGAGTCATGGCACGAGTTTGTCAATTAACTGGTAAAAGAACAAGAGTAGGGAACAATGTTTCTCACGCTAACAATAGAACGAAACGTAAGTTTTATCCAAACTTGCAGACGAAGAAGTTCTTTTTACCCGAAGAAAATGCTTGGATTACGTTGAAAGTTTCAACCAAAGCCATCAAAACCATCAATAAAAAAGGAATTTCTGCAGTGTTGAGAGACGCTGGTGTAGAACTTTAATAACATTAGATAATCGTTGCAATCATGGCAAAGAAAGGTAATAGAGTACAAGTAATACTAGAGTGTACTGAGCATAAAAACAGCGGTATGCCAGGTACTAGCCGTTATATTTCTACGAAGAATAGAAAGAACACAACGGAAAGATTAGAGTTGAAAAAATTCAACGCAGTTTTGAAAAAATATACTGTTCATAAAGAAATTAAATAGTTATGGCAAAGAAGGTAGTTGCAACCCTAAAAAATACTGACCCTAGCAAAGGGTTTGCTAAAATCATTAAAGCAGTGAGATCAGAGAAATCCGGTGCTTATACATTCAAAGAAGAAATGGTTCCTGTAACAGCTGTTCAGGAAGCGTTGAAAAAGTAAGTACTTAAATTTTAGGTAAAAGAAGAAAGTCCCTTATGGGACTTTTTTTATATTTGTACCCTACAAACCAATATAAATCATGGGTTTATTCGACTTTTTCTCGAAAGAAAAAAAAGCTTCTCTGGATAAGGGCTTATCTCAGACCAGGGAGCGTTTTTTTTCTAAGTTAAGTAAGGCTGTTTTGGGTAAAACCAAAGTAGATGAGGAAGTATTGGACAATTTGGAAGAAGTATTGGTGACATCTGATGTGGGTATAGAAACTACGTTGAAAATTATTGCCCGTATTGAAGAACGAGTTGCTCGGGATAAATATACGGGAGCAGAAGAATTGGATAAATTACTCAAAGAGGAAATTGTTGCCTTGCTTACGGACAGTTCGGATCAGGAACAAGAAGATTTTTATATTCCTAAGGTTAATGGTCCTTATGTGATTATGGTCGTGGGGGTGAATGGTGCAGGTAAAACTACGACCATTGGTAAATTGGCTACACAATTTCATAAGCGTGGTAAAAAAGTAGTCTTGGGAGCAGGAGATACATTTAGAGCTGCTGCTGTAGATCAGTTGAAACAATGGGGAGAGCGTGCCGGCGTTCCTGTTATTGCTCATGAAATGAATACGGATCCTGCTTCTGTGGCATTTGATGCGGTGAAACAAGGAGTAGAAATGAATGCCGATGTGGTGATTATTGATACCGCAGGAAGATTACATAACAAAATAAACTTGATGAATGAATTGTCGAAGATCAAACGCGTCATTCAAAAATTTGTACCAGAAGCTCCCCATGAAGTATTGTTGGTGTTGGATGGAAGTACGGGACAAAATGCCTTAAACCAGGCGAAAGAATTTACGAAGGCGACAGAAGTGACAGCGTTAGCCATTACCAAGTTAGACGGTACAGCCAAAGGTGGTGTTGTCATTGGGATTTCAGACCAGTTGCAAATTCCTGTAAAGTATATTGGCGTTGGAGAGAAAACAGACGACATTCAGGTTTTTAATAAATATGCCTTCGTTGAATCGCTATTCGAACGTTCGTAGCGTAGTTTTAGCTTCGTTATTTTTTGTGTTGTCTTTTTTTGCATGTCAAAAAAAGGCTAATAATTCTAATGCCATGCGTATCCCTCTTCTTACGGAAGGAATTAAGGGGTCTGTTATTTTTAAAGAAGGCATCTTTAAAGATAATGGTGAATTGGGTGAAGAAGGTAAGTTGATTGGTGTTTCGAGAAAAATACTTGTCTATAAAGAGACGAATATGCGTGCTGTAGACATTGCAGAAGAAGACTTTTTGATTAATATCTATTCTGAACGGGTCGATTCTCTTGAGTCTAATGAAGATGGTTATTTTGAAAAAAGATTAAAGCCAGGAAAGTACTCTTTATTTATTTTAGAAAATAACCGATTGTATTCTAAACTCAATGATGAAGGCTATTATTTCCCGGTACAAGTATCGATCGATTCGGTGAGTACGGTAACACTGGAAATAGACTATAAAGCAACGTATTAATGCTTATAAGATATGAAAGCAAAAGGCAATAAAAAGGTAAAGGTAAATATTGTAACACTGGGTTGTTCTAAAAACTTAGTCGATTCGGAAAATATTTTTACGCAGTTAAAAGGCAATAGTATTGATGTTTCGCATGAAGCGCAGAACGATGAGTCCAATGTTGTGATTGTCAATACCTGTGGCTTTATCGATAATGCCAAGCAAGAATCGATTGATACCATATTGCGTTATGTAGATGCCAAAGAAAAAGGTGTAATTGATAAGCTGTATGTGACGGGATGTTTATCACATCGTTATAAAGACGATCTGGAAAAAGAAATGCCTACAGTGGATGCCTTTTTTGGTACCAATGAATTACCGGCCTTGCTGAAACGATTTAAAGCAGACTATAAGCATGAGTTAGTGGGCGAGCGGTTCATTACGACTCCGAAACATTTTGCCTATATGAAGATTGCAGAAGGTTGTGATCGGCCTTGTTCTTTTTGTGCGATCCCGTTGATGCGTGGTAAAAATGTTTCCAGGTCTATTGATGAATTGGTAAGGGAAGCCAAGAACCATGTCAAAAATGGAACAAAGGAATTGATCCTGATTGCCCAGGATTTGACCTATTATGGTTTAGATAATTATGGCAAACGAAGCTTGGCGGAATTACTGACGGCTTTATCCGATGTAGAAGGTGTAGAATGGATTCGTTTACAGTACGCTTTTCCTTCGCAGTTTCCCATGGAAATTTTGCCCATCATGCGTGAACGTAAAAATATTTGCAACTATCTCGATATGCCTTTACAGCATGCTTCTACAGAGATGTTGAAAATCATGCGTAGAGGAATTACCAGACAGCGTACAGAAGAGTTGTTGGCGACCATTAGAAAAGAAGTACCCGGTATTGCTATTCGTACCACCCTCATTGTTGGCCATCCAGGAGAGACAGAAGCAGAATTTGAAGAATTGTGTGATTTTGTCAAAAAACAACGTTTTGAACGCTTGGGCGTGTTTATGTATTCTCACGAGGAAAATACCCATGCCTATGCTCTGGAAGACAGTATTTCTCAAGAGGAAAAACAACGAAGAGCAGATCTGGTGATGGAAATTCAAGAAGCGATTTCTTCTGAACTGAACCAACAGAAGATTGATCAAGAATATAAAGTGCTTATTGACCGTAAAGAAGGAGGGTATTTTATTGGCCGTACAGAATTCGATTCTCCTGAAGTGGATAACGAGGTTTTGATCGAAGCCCAGGATCAATACCTGCGTTTGGGAGATTTTGTACAGGTGCATGTTGATGATGCTACGGAGTTTGATTTATATGCTACTGTATTGAAGTAAAAGAACCTGTATGCGATTAAAATCGCCTTAGTTTTAAAGCACTATGAATGGTGTTCAAAACTTGCACAGGAGACTATTTAAGGCACTATTTCAATGTTTTATAGAGCTATAATGGTGATTCGTATAAGTGTTTAAACATGCAATATTTTTAACATTTTATTACATTTTACCATTTTTAGTTAGCTCTTTTGTGGCTCAATTACGTATTCCGTACTATTAGGTACTAGTATTGGACTTGTTTTCCAATTCATCTAGCGGGTTGATTTAGGGCGTTTGGGACACAATAATTTACGGAAATTGATAACGGTGTGTTTATGGGCAGTACTCATGAGGTTTCTTTATTAAAGGATGAAATGTTTGTGTTGAAAAACATACTGTATAAGTTATTGAATGCAGGGGTAGAACGAGAGTCTGGATTGGAAAATCAGTACAGGCGTCAATCGATCAATAGTTTTTCGCTCATCATTATTCTCATTACGTCTCCTTACTATTTTTTTTTCAGTTTAGGGGAACTATGGAATCCATTATGGATACTCTTAGTGATGCATGTTTTATTTGCTATGATCTTGTTCGTCAATTATTGGGGTAATTACAAGCTGGCTAATTATGTGCTTATTTTTACATCTAATACAGGTATTCTGATCATGTCGTATTATTTCGGCTTCGATTCAGGATTCCATTTGTATTTGTACTTAGGTCCATTATTTATTTTTTGGATTTATGAATTGAATCAAAAGCGAGACATCATCATTGCTATATGCATTGACCTGGTGTATTACGTGTTGATTTATACGATGAAAATTTATGATATGCAGTTGTACTCTATGAAAGGAGTAGGGGTATTTGAGTTTTATTCCATTAATGTTGTTTTGAATATCGTCATCATGTTTTTGTTATTTTATAATTATACCGAGTACTATAAAATACTTACGGATAGTTTATTGGAAAAACAAGAAAATTTATCCGAAGAAGTTGCTAAACGAATCAAGTCAGAGGAATACACGCAAAAATTATTTCAAGACCTTTCTGAGAGCTATAAAAACCTGGAACAATTCAGTTTTATTGTTTCTCATAATTTACGTTCTCCTTTATCGAATGTAAAAGGTTTTTTGACCTTGTATGAACCCCAGGAAGAGCCTACAGAAAACGATAATGTCGTTCAGAACGTAAAAGAATCTACGGAGCATTTGGACATGATTTTGACCGATTTGAATGTGATTTTAGGCCCTAAGAAGCAAGCACTGGAAACAAAGTCGGAGGTTTTACTTTTAGATTTAGTAGAAGAAGTGAAAGTTTCTTTGTCGGAAGAAATACGTCTTAATCGTATTGTGATTAAGCAAGAATTTAATCCTGGTCTTAAGTTGCATACGATCAAAACGGTACTGAATAGCATTTTATTTAATTTATTTCAAAATGCTATTAAGTATAAATCATTATCAGAAGAACCTGAAATTAAAGTGATCGCTGATCAAAAAGAGGAGGGGATAGAAATTCGTATTCAAGATAATGGTATTGGTATTGATTTAGAACGTTACAAAGATCGGCTATTTAAACTTTATAATAGATTCAGCAATACGCAGGAAGGCAAAGGCATTGGATTATATTTGGTGAAGTCCAATGTTGAAATGCTGGGTGGTCGTATTGACATAGAAAGTGAAGTCAATGCAGGAAGTACTTTTATTATTCAATTTAAAAATGCGTAGCTTATGAAAACAAATTTAGACAAACCAATGGTGTTTTTTATTGACGATGATCCTCTGTCTAATAAATTCAATACAATGCTCATCCGAAAAATACATCCAGATGTAGAAATTGTAACGTTTGTAAATGCAGAAGATGCGCTTGTACAATTGAAGGATGATGGTAAACAGAGACCAGAGGTTATCTTTTTAGATCTAAATATGCCCGTGATGAATGGTTGGGATTTTATGGGAGAGTTTAAAAAATTAAACCTGGACATTGAGATTGTTATTCTTACTTCATCCAATGATGCTTCCGACAAGAAAAAAGCATCTGAAAATAAACAAGTAAAAGATTTTGTAGTGAAACCTCTTACCAAGAGTACTTTTATGGGCTTGGTTAAAAAAGTAATTGGTAAATAATAACCATTATTTTGTTTTCATAAAAGCTAAACAAGAAGAGTAGTATTCTTTCTTGTTTGGCTCTACGTTTTTATTGACATGGTAGGGATGCGGTCACTTTTACCAACTCTTCATATTGATTCAACGATTGTTTCATGATTTGTTGATTAATAATGAGGGATGATATTATTCAAACAAGTCTGTCGATAAGTAGCGATCACCTCTGTCACAGACGATGCTTACAATCACACCTTCTTTTAATTCCTGAGCGAGCTTAATGGCAATGGCCATGGCTCCTCCACTGCTCATGCCTGCAAAAATGGCTTCTTTTTTTGCCAGGAGTCGAGTCGTGTGAATAGCTTCTTCTTCTGTTACGTCTATGGTACGATCTACACGTGAAGCATCAAATATTTTAGGAAGGTATTCTATCGGCCAACGTCGAATACCCGGTATTCGTGCACCTTCTCCAGGTTGTACACCTACGATTTGTATATTGGGATTTTTTTCTTTTAAGTAACGGGAAGTTCCCATGATGGTTCCTGTGGTTCCCATGGATGAAACAAAATGTGTGATTTTACCTTCCGTATCTTTCCATATTTCTGGCCCTGTACTGCGATAATGTCCTTTCCAGTTGTCTTCGTTGCCAAATTGATCAAGCATGATATAACCACCTTCTTTGACTTTGTTTTCTGCATAATCACGTGCTCCTTCCATTGAGATTGCCGCCGGAGTAAGGATCACTTTAGCGCCAAAGGCTTCCATGGTCAATATCCGTTCTTGGGTCGAATTATCGGGCATGACCAATTCAATGTCCAAATCGAACAGTCGTGCAATCATCGCCAATGCAATGCCAGTATTACCGCTGGTGGCTTCTATTAATTTGTCGCCTGGTTTAATGTCACCTCTGTCTAATGCTCCCTTGATGAGAGAATAGGCTGCGCGATCTTTTACACTTCCTCCTGGATTATGTCCTTCCAATTTGGCAAAGATTTTTACATTTGGATTAGGGTTCAGGTGTTTGATTTCGACTAAAGGAGTATTACCTATAAAATCTAAAAGTCCAGCCATGCTTATTGTGGTTTTGTGCTTACTTCAACTTGTGCTCTGTTGTATACTTTGGAATGGGCTGGAATACTTTCGGTAAGCCATACGTTCCCTCCAATGATGCTGTGGTGGCCAATGATGGTATCTCCTCCGAGTATCGTAGCTCCTGAATACACGACAACATGGTCTTCAATGGTTGGATGTCTTTTTTTCGAAGCCATGTCTTTTGATACACTCAAGGCTCCAAGTGTTACACTTTGATATATCTTGACATGTTTTCCAATGATGGTGGTTTCTCCAATCACTACACCTGTACCATGGTCAATAAAGAAGTGAGGGCCAATTTGGGCACCGGGGTGAATATCAATTCCTGTTTTAGAATGAGCATATTCTGATAGCACGCGGGGAAACAATGGAACGCCTAGTTCATGCAAGGCATGAGCCAATCGGTGGAAGGCTACAGCATAAAATCCAGGATACGTTCTGATCACCTCGTAACGGTCAATGGCTGCAGGATCTCCATCGAGGGTGGCTTCGATGTCTTTGCAAAGCATGTCATAAATGCCCGGCAGTTTGTCGATGAAGGCTTTAGATACTTCTTCTGCATTTCCTTTGAATTGATGTTGCATGACGTTCAACAGGTCTTTTAATTCTGACCCGTAAATATCCAAACGGTCTTCAATGATGCTCGCGGAACGGTATTTTTTTCTCGCTTGTTCTGGAAACATGATCAATAAGACCTTTGTAATTAAACGACAAATGCTTGATGTTGAAGGTGCAGCTTGAGTGTGAAGGTGTTGTTCGTATAATGTAGCAGCAAAGGTAGCTCTGTTCATAGGTATTGAATTATTCTAGTGATTCGGTTGTTAGGTCTACTATAAGCAAATTTATAGTAGAAATGTTCCAAAATACATCCTTTTCTTTAATAAATTAAGCTTAATCTTAGCAATTCGTTATTTTGCCTGCACAGAATAGATTACATGATAGGACTATATAAAATTCCGTTAGCACAAACGCGTGCCTTCTCTACTCTTTTAAGAGCGTACTTGACTCAATCCGATGGATTAACCGCTTTTCAACATTATAGTCCTTCTATAGAAGGAATTAAACAAGCTGTTGCGGCATTCAATTTCTCAATTGAAAAGAGAAGGGTTTTAAAAGAGGTATTGAAAAAACAATATGCAACGTGTTCATCTTCAAGTCTGATTGAACAACAACTGGAGTGTATCGATGAGCCTCATACTTTTTTTGTGACTACAGGTCAACAGATTCATGTTTTGGGAGGGCCTTTGTATGTCTTGTTTAAAATAGCGACGACCATTAAACTTGCCGAAGAATGTAAGCGATGTATGCCTGACAAACATTTTATTCCTTTGTTTTGGATGGCATCGGAAGACCATGATTTGGAAGAAATTGATCACCTGTCTGTTTTTGGGAAATCATATCAGGTTGATTTACGGGCGAAAGGTCCAGCAGGAAGGGTTTCTAATGCTCCCATCAACGATTGGATTGATTCGGTACCCGATGTGCCTCAGATTTTCAAAGAAGCTTACGCTCAACATGACAATCTTTCTAAGGCTACACGTCATTGGCTTCATGCCTTGTTTGCAGAAAATGGTTTGTTAGTTTTAGATGCAGACGATGTGGCGTTGAAAAAAGAGTTTATTCCTATTATAGAACAAGAATTGTTTGCAGGGCTGGCAGGACAAACGGTGAGGGAGTGTACTGCGAACATTGAACAACAAGGATATAAAGGACAAATTTATCCTCGTGATATTAATTTGTTTTATATCTCTGATGAGGGACGTCATCGCATTGAGTTTAAAAATAATACCTATGAAATTCACGGTACGGATTTAACTTTTGATCAGTACCGTTTGAAATCGGAAGTGCATGCGCATCCTGAACGTTTCAGTCCTAATGTGGTACTTCGACCGGTATATCAACAATATATATTACCCAATGTCGCCTATGTTGGAGGCCCGGCAGAAGTGGCCTACTGGTTGCAATTAAAAACCTTGTTCGATAAATTGGACATGTGCATGCCGGTGTTAATGCCAAGAAATTTTGGTATGGTCTTGAGTAAAAATATAGTTTCTCGTTTCCAAAAATTGGACCTGGCCTATCAGGATGTATTCTTGTCAGAAGAGGAATTGAAACAGGTGTTTTTCACACAGAAAAATTATCAGTTGCCAGCGTGGGAAGATACACAGACTTTATTGGATCAGCTTTGGAAAAATATAGAAGACAAAGCGTTGCGAGCCGATGGTAGTTTGCAAGGCTATGTTGCAGCGGAACGGTCAAAGTTGGAAAAACAAATGGATCAGATCCAAAAGCGAATACAGAAATCGTATGAGCAAAAGTTGGATCAAGAAATGAAGCAATTGAATCAGTTACAAGAAAAAGTTTTACCGGGTGGTAGTTTGCAAGAACGTAAAGAATCTTTTTTATCGTTTATGATCAATGATCCTGATTTTGTTCAGCGTATTATAAGGTTGATGGATCCTTTCGATTTTCAGTTCCACATTTTTACTTATGAAGAGTAAACAGGAGCTTCGTACTTTATATCGTCAGGAGAGAAAAAAACTGACAGAGAAAGAAAGAGCGCGGAAGAGTGTTCGTATTGCTGACCTTTTTCTTACTCAGGTTGCCCTTGAAAAACCGAAGGTGATTCATTTATTTTTACCCATTAGTTCTTTATTAGAAGTCAACACGGGTTTGATTTTGGAAGGACTTAATCTTGAGTATCCTCATATTAAAACAGTAACTTCAATTATCGCAGAAGATCAGGTCTCTTTATTGACGGTGGAAGTTAGACACGATACGCCACTGGTTCAAAATGCTTGGGGGATACCTGAACCGAAACAACGCATACTTTTTGATGAACAACATATTGAGGAAGTATTGACTCCTTTATTGATTACCGACTATAGAGGAGTTCGTTTGGGGTATGGAAAGGGGTTTTATGATCGATTTTTCCTGCGATGTTCTCCTCAGGTCGTAAAAACAGGCTTAAACTTTTTTCAAGCCTTGGAGGAGGAAATACCACAAGATCCTTGGGATCTGCCTTTGACCAGATTGATTTATCCTGATGGGATTGTTAATTTTTCTTAATGCATAAAACATTTCCTCCTCTGTTTTTGATGTTATGTGTTGTTTTTCAGCAGATTGTGTTTTTATCTTTTGTTTTATTAAGGGCAAAAATTTTTGACTAAGGCATTTTGATTTGCTTTTTTTTCTTTGTTAGTTTGCGACTGTTTATAATTAGTCTAAATAAATCTAACATATTTTAACATTCATTTATTATGTACACAAGAATACTTTTACTCTTTGTTGCGGTGTCTATTTTATCGGTTTCTTGTAAAAAGAAAGAAGATGATCCAACTCCAACACAGGCATTTAGCCTTCGTACGAAAATCCCGTATGAATACTTGTCTTCTTCTACACCTTATAATGCACCGGGTTCTTTAACTTTTGTGGATGCATTAGGAGATAGTACCGTAGACCGTTCTGAAGGACGTGTTCGTTTGAGAATGCTAAAAGCCATTGATGCATATGCTAAAACATCTAGTGGAGCAGGTACAGCTGTTCTTGATGCAACGGTATTGAGCAACATGTTTTTCAATACAGGATCTCCTTTTACAGGGGATTATACCGATTTGAATTCATCGACTTTACAAATCAGAAATGTGACGGCCAGTTCAAAATCTGATGCCGTGGCTGCTCAAGTACGTGCCGATATTGAGGCTTATTTCCCAAAAATTGCTACTGCTAGTAATTCTGTGAATAATACGGCTTCCAATGGCAATGCGGGTAAATTGGGCACTTATTTAGTCGATGAAAAAGGTATTGAGTGGGGTCAAGTGATCGTCAAGTCTTTGATTGGAGGTTTCCAAGTGGATTATATTGGTAACAAACTTTTAGGAGATGCAGGATTGTTGAGTGCTAACAATTATTTCAATGTAAGTGGTAAAAAGTATACCGCTTTAGAGCACCGTTGGGATGAGGCTTATGGTACATTAACAACGAAAGACAGGTATGCTGCTGATGCAACTTCAGGTTCGAATGGAGGAGAGTCTTTCCTTGGAGCTTATCTTTGGGAATACAATAAATCAGGATATCCTACTCTTCACTCAGCGTTTTTGAGAGGTCGTGCAGCCATTGTAAACAACGATAGAGAATTGTTGTTGGTACAGGCGCAAACGATTCGTAGAGAATTGGAAAAAACAATGGCCGCTGCGGCAATTGGTTACTTGAATAAGTGGAAAAGTGGTACTACCGATGCTGCTCGTGCACATGCGATTGGAGAAGGTATGGGTTTCATCTACTCACTTCGTTTCTGTTCACTACATGGAGGAACAGCAGCATATTCAGATGAAATTTTGGATGATTTGATTTACTCTTCTACGAATGGATTCTGGGATTTGACAAATGATAAAATCAATGATGCGATCGCAGCCATTGAATCTAAATTTTAGATTTAATGCGTATCTTGCAGCACTAAAGAAACATACTTAATAAAAACTAAAGTTGATGATAGCCTGTTCTATCATCAACTTTGTTTTCTCATCTAAGGTCCTCTTCATATTATGAAATTAACATTTTCTCGTTTATCTCTGTTTTGTAGTATTCTTGCTTGTTTTGTACTGTTTTCATGTACAAAAAAGAAGGATGAAGCGCAAGAACCTGAACCGAATGTACCAAGTGCAAACCGAGAGGAGATGTTGAGGCATATTGCGGATAAGATTATCGTGCCTTCTTATGCGAATTTCGATACGAAGTTGGACGTGATGGTAAATAAGTCGAATGCTTTTACTGCAGCTCCTTCACAAACTACCTTAGACGAGCTTCGTTTGGCCTGGGAAGAAGCATACATTGAATGGCAAAAGGTAGAATTGTTTGATGTGGGTCCTGCGTATAATCATGTTTTGCGTTCGTATGTCAATATTTATCCTGCCACGGTTCAAGGTATTCATGATAATATTGCCAATGGTGCCAGCGCTAACCTTGATGTACCCGCATCTTATCCGACTCAAGGATTTCCTGCCTTTGATTATTTGATTAATGGGATTGCCGGAACAGATTTAGCAATTCTTGATTTGTATACGACAGATGCAGATGCAAGCAAACGAATAGCTTATGTTCAACGTTTGACAAATCAAATCAATACTAAATTTAATCAGGTCTATTCTGAATGGACGTCTGGTTATCAAAATACATTCCCTCGGAAGTCTGGAATTGATATGCAATCTTCCTTGTCTTTACTGGTCAATGGATATGTACTCAATTATGAAAGGTATATTCGTTCGGGAAAGTTTGGTATTCCTTCGGGTGCCATGGTAGGAGGAGTGGTTTCTCCTGATAAGATAGAATCGTATTACAAAAAAGATTTATCACTTACGCTTGCGAAAACAGCCCATCAGGCTTCAATCGATTTTTTCAATGGGAAAAGTGTATTAAACGGGAAAAAGGGATTTGGATTTAAAGTGTATTTAGATGCTATCGGTGCGGTAGACACCAAAACAGGACAATCGCTTACAAATGTTTTGAATAATCAGTTTGAGAGTGCTAATGATCGTATGGATCTCTTAGGTCCAAACCTGTACAATGAAATCAATACCAATAACCAAAAAGTAATTGACGTGTATGCTGAAATGCAAAAGGCGGTACGTCTGTTGAAAGTAGACATGACATCGGCCATGAGCATTACCATTACATACACCGATAATGACGGCGATTAATCACAAGTAGATTGGCTTTAACAGATGAAATAAAAAAGTATACGCAAAGGTATGCTTCTGCAGCGCCATTGGCGGTATTCAGGATCTGTTTAGGGAGCATGCTTTTCATCAGTATTGCTCGTTTTTGGTTAAACGGATGGATCGAAGAGTTGTATATCAAACCTCGTTTTTTCTTCCCTTTTTATGGATTTGAATTTGTTACCCCCCTGGGAAATTATACTTATGGGTTGTTTGCCCTTTGTGCTCTATCTGCCCTTTTATTGGCTATTGGCTTATTCTATCGTTTTGCCAGCATCTCGCTCTTTTTAAGTTTTACTTATATCGAGCTGATGGATAAGACGACTTATCTGAATCATTATTACTTCATCAGTATGATTTGTTTATTGATGATTTTTTTACCGGCACATACATTTTTTTCAATAGATGCTTTCAGGAATAAAAAAATACTGGCCGATCGGATTCCTCAATGGAATATTGATGTGATCAAATTATTTGTATGTATGTTGTATTTTTTTGCGGGCTTAGCGAAAATTAATTCCGATTGGTTGTTTCATGCTTTGCCTTTGAAGATATGGTTGCCAGGGAGAAATGATCTCCCATTGATTGGATTTTTGTTTAACTATTCTTGGGTTCATTATGTATTTAGCTGGGTAGGGTGTATGTATGATTTAAGCATTCCTTTTTTATTATGGAATAAAAAAACACGTCTGTTTGCTTACGTTGCTGTTGTTGTTTTTCACCTGCTTACATCCTGCTTATTTCCTATTGGCATGTTCCCTTATGTCATGATTGTAACGGCTTTAATTTTCTTTTCTTCTCAATTTCACCATCAAATTATCGAGTTAATAGGTAATCGCTTGAAGCTTTCTAAAGCATTTATTTTTCCTGATCGTGATTTTGTTTGGAGTCCTTGGGCAGCAAACGTTGTTCAAGTATTTTTTGTGATTTTTTTTGCTGTTCAACTGTTTATGCCTTTTCGATACATGCTTTATAACAATCATTTATTTTGGACAGAAGAAGGGTATCGTTTTTCCTGGCGTGTCATGCTGATGGAGAAAGCGGGGTATGTACAGTTTATTGTAAAAGATAAAACAGGTAAGCAAATCACTGTGAATAATGAGCTTTTTTTGACACTTTTGCAGGAAAAGATGATGGCTACCCAGCCTGATATGATATTGCAATACGCTCATATCTTGAGAGACTATTACGCGATAAGAGGCTTTGAAAATCCTCAAGTATATGTAGAGTCGTATGTAACATTGAATGGACGTTTTAGCACGCTCTATATAGATCCCACTACTGATCTAGCACAGGAACGAGAATCATTTACCCATAAATCTTGGATATTACCTTACAATGAATAATTCTAAAAAAATGTTCACGCTTTTTGGTAGCGTGTTTGTCTTATTTTCTTTTGTTGCCAATGCACAGTATACTATTTCTGGTCGTATTCAATCCTCGATAGACAGTTCTTCTCTTGCGAATTGTATTGTATCTCTTGAACCTTCTAATTTGACTGTACTTACAGGTGCTAATGGTTATTTTGAATTTACGAATCTGAAAAATGGTCATTATACCTTACATTCAAAAAGTTTAGGTTCTCAGTCCATTAAAAAAAATGTAAAGGTAGATGGCAATGATGTTGTCTTGTCTTTAGTGATGAATTTTAATGAACAGGAAATAGAAGCCGTAACGGTAACAGGAAAGCAAGATCATACTCATTTGAAGGCTACTGAAAATATGGGTATTTATGAAGGTAAAAAATCGGAAGTGATTTTGATTGATAGTTTGGTTGCTAACGTGTCCACCAACAATGCGCGACAAGTATATGCCCGTGTACCGGGATTGAACATTTGGGAAAACGATGGAGCAGGATTACAATTAAGCATAGGAGGAAGGGGACTAGATCCTAATCGCACGTCTAATTTCAATGTCAGACAAAATGGCTACGACATCAGTGCCGATGCCTTGGGATATCCTGAAAGTTATTATACTCCAGCAACAGAAGCCGTGGAACGGATACAAGTTGTTCGGGGAGCAGCATCTTTACAGTACGGGACTCAATTTGGAGGATTACTCAATTTTGTCATGAGAAAACCTGTGACGGATAAAAAAATACAACTCGTAGCCAGACAAACGATAGGCTCTTTTGGTTTCTATAATTCATTTACCAGTTTGAGTGGTACAGTAGGCAAGCTCAGTTATTATACGTTTTTTCAATATAAAAGAGGAGATGGTTGGCGCCCCAATGCTAAGTTTGAAACGTTTAATTATTATGCCAATGTCAATTATCAATTCTCTAAAAAGACTTCTTTGGGAGTAGATCTTACGTTGATGGATTACCTTGCACAGCAACCTGGAGGTTTATCCGATAATATGTTTAAAGCAGATCCCCGTCAGAGTAATCGTCAACGCAATTGGTTTAAGGTAAAATGGAATATGTTGGCTTTGCATTTTAACCATAAGTTTAATGCTTCTAATGAGTTTAATCTTCGGGTATTTGGTTTGTCGGCACATCGTTATTCTTTGGGATTTCGTCCTTATCGTGTAGCAACCATCGACGATAACAGTGAGCGAGATTTGATTAAAGGAGATTTTACCAATTGGGGAGCAGAAGCACGCTATCTAAAGCGATACAGCATTAAAAATAAAAACGGTGTCCTCTTGGTGGGTGCTCGTTATTACGAAGGCTTCAACCATAGTATTCAAGGATATGGAACGACAGGTCGTGATGCGGATTTTGATTTTGTAAAACAAGATGAGATATCATACGATTACACGTTCCCTAATCGTAATCTTGCCTTTTTTGCTGAAAATATTTTTTATATCAATGATTACGTTTCGGTTACTCCAGGTGTAAGGTATGAATTCATCAATACTACTGCGAAAGGTTATTATGGCAATGTATATAAAGATTTAGCAGGAAATGTAATTCACATTGAACGAAATGATGAAGATAGAAATAGTCAGAGACAGTTTTTGTTGGGAGGAGTAGGAGTGAGTGTTAAACCAATCGATCATCTGAATATATATGGTAATATTTCGCAAAACTACCGTTCGATTACGTTTAATGACATGCGCATTTCCAATCCGTCTTCAGAGATAGATCCTAATTTGCAAGATGAAAAAGGTTACAGTGCAGATATAGGCATTAGAAGTGAACAAACGACTAAAGTAATCTATGACTTAAGTGTGTTTTATATTAATTACAGCAATAGAATAGGAGAGGAATTGACTTATGATGCAAATGATCGGGTAATTCGTAGACGAAGTAATATTGGGCAAGCGGCTTTGTATGGTGTAGAAACATATATAGAAAGTGATGTGTTAAAATTAATTCGTCCTTCTATGAAACATTGGGGCTTTACCTTATTCTCAAACGTTGCTTTTATTAAATCAGAATATATAAAAAGTCAGATACCGGGTGTTCAAGGCAATCAAGTAGAGTTTGTCCCTAATTTTAATAATAAAATAGGAGCTCGTGTACAGTTCAGAAAATTAAAACTTGCATTCCAATACAGTTATATTTCCGATCAGTATTCGGATGCTACCAATGCGGTTGATGGAGGTGTTGCTGCAGTAGTTGGACTTATCCCTGAATACGAGGTTTTAGATTTAAGTTTGTCTTATGATATCAAAATGTTTCGCATAGAAGCAAGTATCAATAACTTGATGGATCAGCTGTATTATACACGTAGGGCTACAGGGTATCCTGGTCCTGGTATATTACCTTCCGATGGTAGAAGTTTTTACCTTACTTTACAAGTTAAATTGTAGTACAGTGTGACGACGTTATCGTTTAGCAGATTATAAAAAAACCGATCTTTTGACCGGTTTTTATAATCTGCTAAGATGGAGGTTAGTTGTTGAGTTTTTCTGCTTCTGAAAATAATTCTAAGGCTTTCCTATAAATTTCATCGGTCTCGTTATAGATCGGATAAAATCCTTTTACACCCCAAGCACTGCGTGCGATGTAGGCCTTTATATTAGTCCGAATATATTCTTTTGAAATCAAATATTCTTTTTCGTTGTGCTTGACTCCCGACTTTGTCGCTAAAGCCCTCATCTCTGCAAGCATGGCTTCGCTGACTTCGAAGGTTTTCTTATAATCAACAAATTCCATTTTATTAAACTTTGCTTTATTATTGGTATAATAGTTTAACGTGTATTCGCGGATCACATTTTGATTGAATAAGTCGATTAAATAATGTGTATAAGCGGAAGTATCTCGTGGAACAAAATAATCTGGCATAATACCACCACCTCCATATACGATCCGTCCTTTTGTAGTTTTATATTTTAAGGAGTCTACAAATTTGATACTATCGGCATGAAAGTATTCGCCTTTTTCAAATCGTTTGTTCAATTCTGCATTATAGTCTTCCATATGTTTTGAATCATATGGTTTTTGAATGGAACGACCACTTGGTGTATAGTAGCGGGAAATCGTCAAGCGAAGTTCAGAACCATCGGCTAAAGGAATAGGCATTTGAACCAGTCCTTTACCAAAAGATCTTCTTCCTACAACCAGTGCCCGATCATTGTCTTGTAGAGCACCACTTACAATTTCTGATGCCGATGCCGAACCTTCATTGATCAAGACAATGACTGCTCCTTTTTCAAATTCTCCAAAGTTTGAACTGTTGTGACGGGAATCGTATTTGGAGCCTTTCCCATCGGTATATACAATTGACCTGTTTCCGGCAATAAAGTCATCGGCCATCTTAATCGCTTTATCCATGTATCCTCCGGGATTGTCCTTCAAGTCGAGAATGAGTTGTTGCATTCCGGCTTTTTTTAATTCTGTGATTGCTTTACTAAATTCCGAGTACGTGTTCGCTGCAAAACGACTTACTTTAATGTAACCTGATTTATCATCGATCATGTAGTAGGCATCGACTGAATATGTTGGTATTTTATCACGAGTAATGGTGTAGTCTATGAGTTTTGTAAGCCCTTTGCGTTTGACGCTGACAATGACTTTAGTCCCTTTTTTTCCACGTAATTTTTTAAAAACATCATGATTCGTAATGGTTTTACCGACGATAGATTCTCCATCAACCTTTACAATTTTGTCTCCGGTTTGTAGACCCACCTGTTCTGACGGTCCGCCACTGATAGGAGTAACTACATAAATGGTATCTTTGATGATATTGAATTCAATTCCAATCCCTTCAAAGTCACCTTCCAATTGAGAACGTGCAATGTCGATGTCTTTTTTGGCAATGTAAGAGGTGTGAGGGTCTAATTTTTCTAACATTTGAGTGATCGAGTAGTCCACCAGCTGATCAATATTGACAGTGTCTACATAATCTTTATCGATGTAATTAATGATTTCCAAAAAGCGCATGTAGGTTCCCGTGATGTTGCCAGAGCCTTCTTTTTTAGCTGTTCCTGCACCAATGAAAATCCCACAGATGATGGCTAATGCTATAAATAGTGGTAATTTGATTTGGCTTGCAGAGTTTTTGATTCGTTTTTCCACGGGATCTAAATTTTAGAGGATATGATGCTAAAACGCTTCTAAAGTTAAATTTTATTCTAACAGATTGAAAATAATTATTAATTTACTGATATACAGAGTTTTGTGTGTGTTTGAAGTTTTGTATAGAGGGAAGAGAAATGATGATGAGCTCCTAATTTTTAAGGTCTTAAAAAGCATTTTGTGGTACTATTTGTGGATAAACTCCCTGACTTTTCTTCCTTGATAGAGCCGTTCCTATTTAGTATATTTAGAGGTACTATAAATAGAGTATAAGAGTAAAGATGTTGAACGATAAACTTCATATACCGATTTACGATTTGGTAGCAGAAAATCCTAAGCTTGGATTTGTGTTACATGCGCAGGGTATTAAGTTTTATGAACATGCCGACAGCACAGTTTCTGCTATTAGCCAAAAATATGCGTTCAATTTACAGCAGTTTGTCTCGCAATCCAATTGGCAGTACCAGTATCA
Source organism: uncultured Chitinophagaceae bacterium (assembly GCA_964454665.1). Classification (GTDB taxonomy): domain Bacteria; phylum Bacteroidota; class Bacteroidia; order Cytophagales; family Cytophagaceae; genus JACMQM01. Next base: position 163,111 of record CAYVTO010000006.1, on the reverse strand, counting down.
ATTGTTTCAAAATCCTTTATTACTTCATAAATATTCGGCTGAACAGGTGATTCTATACCTTCGTTTCATGCACCGTGTGTTTGTGAAAGAAAAATTACCTTATTTCTCTGCACTCATTCAAGACATAAAATATTCTACAGAAGATAAACGCATTGCCGATTTAAAATGGGTTTTCCCATATTTCTTAGAAGATTTTGTGCATCATATCTTCGAAGAAGAAGATCATTTGTTTACTTACATACATCGTATGTTGAGAGCAATTGAGAAAAAAATAGTTCCAACGGTTTTGTTGATGGAGATGGAAAAAAAATCGATTGCGGGTTATGCGCTCCAGCACAGTTTAGACGATGACGACATGGCAGGAATTCGTTCTTTGTCGAATCAATACCGGGAACTTCCTTCTGATTCGTTGGAGTTGAGAGTGCTTTATTATGAGTTGAAAGAATTTGAACAAGAACTTCAGTTTCACGCTCGTGTAGAAAATGAGGTTTTGTTTCCAAAAGCGTATTCGATTGAAAATACCATCCGCACGCTTCTTCATCATCAAACGGGTAATAATTAATGTCTCGTGTATTGGCCATTGATTATGGACTTAAACGCACAGGATTGGCAGTGACAGATCCTTTGCAGATGATTGCAAGTCCATTGACCACCGTATTAACAGCAGACCTTCTTGATTTCATCAAAGCGTATATTCAACAAGAAGAAGTAGAGCTGTTTGTGATTGGAATGCCGCGAAAACTTGACAATACTCCTTCTTCGAATACTCCTCATGTGTTGGGTTTTATCAAAGCTTTGCACAGGGATATTCCATTTATCCCCGTGAAAGAAGTCGACGAACGTTTTACTTCTGTGATGGCTATGGATGCCATGATTGCCGGTGGAATGAAAAAAAAAGACAGACAAGTTAAAGGGAATGTTGACAAGATCAGTGCGACCATTATTTTACAATCGTACTTATCCAGTGTGAAATAAAAAACGAATACTTATATAAAATAATACAAGCATGATTTACCCCATAGTAGCCTACGGAGATCCGGTATTGAAGAAGGTGGCCACGGATATTGAAAAAGGCGAGTTGGATTTGACACAACTTATTGCCGATATGTATGAAACGATGTATAACGCAAGTGGTGTAGGTTTGGCTGCTCCTCAAATTGGGATTAGTAAGCGTTTGTTTGTAGTAGATGCGGCAGGATTTGAAGATCCGGAATATCCTGAGTTTAAAAAAGTATTCATTAATCCAATCATTGTTGAAGAAATGGGAAATGATTGGACGTATGAAGAAGGATGTTTAAGTATTCCTGGTATTCGTGCGGGTGTGGATCGGCCAGAGCGCTTGGTGATTGAATACTTGGATGAACATTGGAAATCGCATCAAGAAGAATACCATGGCATGGCAGCTCGTGTCATTCAACACGAGTACGATCACATTGAAGGTGTTTTATTTACAGATCTTTTGTCTCCGTTGAAAAAACGGTTGTATAAATCGAAATTAGTAAATATTTCTAAAGGAGTTGTTGATGTGTCGTATCGCATGAAATTTCCTGTAAAGCGATAAGTATGCATTCTAGTTCTCCTGTTCAGTCTAAACTTCCTCATACAGGTACGACTATATTTACCGTGATGTCGGCACTTGCTCAGGAATATAAGGCTGTTAATTTAGCACAAGGTTTTCCTGATTTCGAGGTCCCCGATTATTTGATTGATCGTGTAAAATTCCACATGTTGGAAGGGAAAAATCAATATGCTCCCATGCCGGGTATTTTATCCTTGAGAGAGAAGTTGGCGAATAAATACCAAAGCGTTTATCGCGTAAACTTTGATCCTATTGAAGAAATTACCGTTACTTGTGGAGCTACGGAAGCTTGTTTCTCCGCCATTACAGCTTTGGTACAAGCGGGTGATGAAGTCATCATGATAGAACCCGCATTTGATTGTTATGAACCTGCCGTTTTGCTCAATGGAGGGAAACCAGTATATGTAAAAACAACATATCCCGATTTCAAGATCGACTGGGCTGAAGTAGAACATCGTATCACCGATAAAACCAAATTGCTGATTCTCAATTCTCCTCACAATCCAACAGGAGCAGTATATACGCAGGAAGATATTGATGCCTTAAAAACATTGTTGCAGAAGTATTCTTTTTATGTATTAAGTGATGAAGTATATGAGCACATGGTGTTTGATGGCTTAAAACATATTTGTTTGGCTTCTGATGAATTGATAAAACAACGTACCTTAACGGTAGGTTCTTTTGGGAAGACGTATCATGCTACGGGATGGCGTTTAGGATTTTGTGCGGCTCCTGCATCCTTGATGAAAGAATTTAGAAAAGTACATCAGTACAATACTTTTTCTGCGGTAACACCCATACAACATGCGGTGAGTGATATGCTTGATCATACCGATTGGCATCATAATTTGTCTTCGTTTTTTCAATCGAAACGCAATTATTTTTTAAGTCTAATTCAACATTCTAAATTTAAATCCTTTCCTTCTCAAGGAACGTATTTTCAATTGCTTTCCTATGCTGGAATATCCGATAAAAAAGAAGTAGAAATGGCAGAATGGATGGTCAAAGAAAAAAAAATAGCAGCCATTCCTGTGTCTGTATTTTATAAAGATAAAACGGAGCAACACTTGTTGCGATTTTGTTTTGCGAAGAAAGATGAAACCTTACAATACGCAGCCGAGATTTTATGCAAGATTTAAACATTGCCTTTATACAATCGGATTTGCATTGGGAGTCTCCTGCTGCCAATCGTGCTATGTTTGAAGAAAAGATCTGGCAAATCAATCGAATGGTTGACGTGATTGTTTTACCTGAAATGTTTACGACAGGATTTACCATGAATGCAAAATCCTTGGCTGAACCAATGAGCTTACATACATTTAAATGGATGAAGCAAATGGCGGAGCATACGCAATCGGCAATCTGCGGTTCTTATATTGTACAAGAGGATGCTGTGTTTTACAATCGTTTATTATGGATGAATCCCGACGGAACGTTTGTGAGCTACGATAAAAAACATTTGTTTCGTATGGCTGGAGAAGATGAAGTATACGGTAGTGGTGATCAAAAAATTATTGTTCCTTACAAAGGATGGAATATTTGTCCTTTGGTATGTTATGATTTACGTTTCCCTGTTTGGTCTAGGAATGTAAACAATGCTTACGATGTTCTTTTGTATGTTGCGAATTGGCCTCAAGCAAGAATACATGCCTGGAATACGTTACTCAGAGCTCGTGCCATTGAAAATTCAGCATATGTGGTAGGTGTCAATAGACTGGGGATAGATGGAGTACAAATCCCGTATATAGGACAATCGGCTTGTGTAGATTTTAAAGGAGAAGATCTTTTGAACATGCATGATCAGGAAGGAATGGGTTATGTTATACTATCTGCACAAGATCTATCGGATTACCGAAAAAAATTCCCTTCATGGAAAGATGCGGATCATTTTACTATACATTAAAACATGAACATAGAAAAGATATACGCATTATTTACGGCTTCTAAAGGGATTAATACCGATACCAGAAGTATACAAGAAGGACAACTATTCTTTGCATTGAAAGGCCCCAATTTTAATGCCAATGCTTTTGCAGAAAAAGCGATCGACGAGGGAGCTGCTTATGCAGTAATTGATGATGCAAGTTATGTGAAAGATGAACGTTATATCCTTGTTCAGGATCCTCTTCTTACCTTGCAAGAGTTAGCGCACTATCATCGTCGACAATTCAATATCCCCTTCATTGCCATTACAGGATCAAATGGTAAAACGACAACCAAAGAATTGCTTTTTGCAGTACTGTCTAAAAAATATAAAACCTATTGTACACAAGGTAACTTGAATAATCACATTGGTATCCCCTTGACCATACTCAGTATTAAAAAAGGTACAGAGATGGCCATTATTGAAATGGGGGCCAACCACCAAAAAGAAATAGAAGGCTACTGCAAGATTGTAGAACCTACTCATGGTTTGATTACGAATATGGGTAAGGCACATTTAGAAGGGTTTGGTGGGATAGAAGGTGTAAAGAAGGGTAAAGGGGAATTATATGCGTATTTGAATGCACATGGAGGTACAGCCTTTGTCCGTAGTGCCGATGAAATCTTAAAAACAGCATGTAAAGTATCTAACCTAATAGATTATGGTACTAAAGGCGATTATAGTTATGCGACTTTAGTCGAAGATAGTCCGCTGGTAAAGTATACGAACGAAGAAGGTAAAACAATTGACACGCATTTAAATGGCGTTTATAATTTTTATAATATGCAAGCGGCTCTATGCATAGGGAAGTTCTTTGAAATACCGACAAACCTTTGTGATGAAGCCATTGCCACTTATGTTTCAACCAATAACCGTTCTCAGTGGATTGAGAAAGGAACTAATGTTGTATTATTAGACGCTTATAATGCCAATCCTTCTTCTATGCGTGTTTCCTTAGAAAATTTTGTAAAACACCCGGCAGCTCATAAGATGGTGATTTTAGGTGATATGTTGGAGCTTGGTGACGAAACAAAAGCAGAACATGAAACATTAGGTCAATGGTTAGCCGAACAGAAAATAGATCGCATCCTGTTGTGCGGTGCACACATGAAACATGCAGCTGCCAAAGCAAGTCTAATCGATTATTATTCAACGCCTGATGAGCTTTTAAGTGCTTTTGACTGGAATACTATTCAAAATACACATGTACTTATTAAAGGGTCAAGAGGCATGAAGCTGGAACGATTACTGGACAAATAATGCTTCTTGGATTAAGAATAAATTCTGTAAAATCGATTACTGCAATTACTAATATTTTCATAATCATGGAATTATTTCTGTTTCATTTTGGTTTATCGTATTATTAGAACTTATAAATTATGGCAGAACTAACGATCCAAGAAAAAGAGCATGTTCAATTGGAACTGGATAAATTGAACGATGCGGTAGCGAAAACCACCGATTTTGGTGAAAAATTAGAATTGAAAGATAAAATTCACAATATGCAGATGATTTTAAACGGAGTAAAACCGTATGGTTCTATTCAATATTTCTGTGAGGGTTGCGGTTCTTAAATGCTATTTTATAAACAGGATTCTTCAGTGAAAGTATCCTGTTGTTTTTAATATTTTTGGCGTAGGTGTGTCAAAAGTGTATTTTTATATTTGATGCTGATTCATATTCCTGATCATATTCTTTTTGAGGATTCTTATATTTTGGTTTTACATAAACCGCATGGTTTGATGGTAGAACCTGATAGGAATGGTTATCCTAATTTGTTGCAGCAGGTTAAACATTACTTAAAAGGATCACTTGCCGATGGGGAAGAAGTTTATGCACAACACATTCATCGACTAGATCGCCCTGTGAGTGGCATCATTTTATTTGCGAAACAAAAAACGGTGTTGAAAAATTTGAGCGAACAGTTTGCTGAACGTAAAGTCAAAAAGTATTATCTAGCCTTAACGACCAATGCTCCTCAAGAATATAAGGGTGTTTTGGAACATTGGCATCGCAAAGAAAAGAAGAAAGCGATACTCTATGATGAGGATGTAGCATATGCTGAAAAAGTAAAATTGAGTTATGAGGTAGAGAAAAAAGGAGATCATTTTTTTGTGTGGAACATAGCATTACATACGGGTAAGTACCATCAAATTCGGGCACAGTTAGCATCATTAGATTGTCCCATTGTTGGAGATGTCTTGTATGGCTCATCAATTCCATACCATGAAAATGCTATTGCTTTACATGCATATAAATTAGTTTTTGATCACCCGATTACCGGGAATGAAGTGATCATAGAAAATAAAAGAGTTGATTTTTTAATGGGATATGATTTGTAACCATCCTTTGTATTCTTTTTGGCAAGGGCTTTTATAATGATAGTAGTAAATACCATCGCTTGTTTCTTTGCCGTCGAATTCATTTTGATAAACACTGTTTTGATAGATGGTTTTTCCCCAACGGTTTACAATATTCAATTCACCGCCTAAATAATCTGGGTGTAATTGTAATACATCATTTTTACCATCATTATTTTTTGTAATGAGATTGGGGAAAAGATGATTGGTTTCACGAAAAGAAATGTTTACGGTATTGCTTTCTATTGTGCATGTACCTAGACTAATAAAAAGGGAGTATTCTCCTGGACTGTTTACTATGATGGCATGATTGGTATTGCCATTAGACCATAAGTAAGTATATGCATTATGAGTATATGGAGATTTTAAGACCACATGTTCTCCAGGACAAAGCAATTGATCGCTGCCTATGTTTACTGTTATAGAAAATTCACTCACCTCTGTTTCTACTCTCAGACTACAAGTACCTTGTGTAATATCTACCCAATAGTTTCCTGTGGATGATACGGAGATGGTTTGAGTCGTTTCACCTGTTGACCAAGTATAATCACTGCCGCTATTTTGTGCATCTAATGTGATGAGGCTTCCATTACACACTTGATAATCGGGTAGTAGAGGACTGGCGATATTGCATACGGTTACTTCGCATAAATTTGTGGTAAAAATAGTTGGTTGTACGATGGGAATAGTAACATCATTGGAGCTATTATAGCTTCCTGTATTGGGAGATACGCTTGTTACAGTAGGTATACTATTTAATGCCGTATAGTTTCCACTGGAATAAGAACATGCTGATCCTGCGTTACCGTCGTTATCGATTCTTATGATGTAGATATCGCGACCTCCATTTCCATTACTGGATGTGTATCCGCATACAACATGTCCGGTTGTTCCCACAGTTTTGGCATCGTATAATCGGTCTTCTCCATTTCCTCCATATGTTTTTGACCATAATAGGTTTCCATCGTCGTCGCAACGAAATACAGAACCGTTGAACCCTTCAGCTCCTCCAACATTGGTAGCCCCACTGACGATGAATTCACCTGTGGAAGTATGTGCCATTCCAAATGATTCGTCATAGTTTGCCGTTCCATAAACTTTTGACCAAATCGTTTGTCCATTTTCATCAAATTTACAAACCCAAATATCTCTGTTTCCAATACCTGAAAAATCACTTTGGCGTGTACCAAAGAAGTTTGAATTAAAGGTGGAACAGTAAAAAAAACCATTTAATCCTGAAGCAAATGTTGTGATTTGTGACCATGTTTGGCTTCCATCGTTGGCCACTTTGGTAATAAATCCTGAGGATGTAGCCGTTCCATAACTCTGAGTATAACCAGTGGTGATGTATCCATCGTCGACCTCGCTGAATCCATAGATAGCTTCGTTATTCCCTCCATCATAAAATCTTGCCCATTCGAGTGTTCCGGCATTGTCTGTTTTTAGTAAAACAGCATCCACAGCGGAGGCGGGAGATACTTCGCTATAACCGCACATTAAAAAACCTCCATCGCTTGTGATGTTAAGAAAGCTGGGTCTATCGAAGGCCTTACCGTGGTATCTTTTTTGCCAAGTCAATGTTCCGTTGGCATCAAATTTGGCTAAGGTATAATCAAGTCCCCCTGCTACGGCCATTTCTCCTCCTACAATGTATCCATGATCAGAAGTTTGTCTTACCGCTCTTCCCCAATCGTCTCCTGTATTATTAATGATTTGAAACCATTCTTGATCTCCTTGACTATTTATTTTTAATAAAAAAATATCATAATCTGATCCCGTACGGGCTTTAGATCTTCCTGTAACAATATATCCATTGTCGTTTGTGTTTTCTATGAAATGAGCTTCATCGTCGAATCCACTGCCGTATGTTTTTTCAAAAAACGTTTGACCGTATGATGGGCAAGTGAAAATAACGTAAAGAAAGGTTAAAAATAGAATGTGAAATTTCATAGCTGTTGTTTACATAAAGCTTTAAATAACGTGTTTTATGAGGATAAAGGGAAATTATTAATGCTATTTTTATCACTTAAAAGGCTGTAGTTTTATTGCTTTGAGTAGTGGATGGGGAGTTTTTGCGATACTAAGTGTGTAAGAAAAATGATTCCCCTTGCATGAAGTACATTAAATCATACAAAAAAATAGTTGTTATGATGAAGTCTTGCTCCTGATTTAATTAACGATACCTTAATGCCTTAATTTTTTATCCCTAATTTTTTGGTTTTATCTTATGGAGTTATTATTGCTTTGGATATGAAGTACTTGAAATGGATCGCTGCTATCTTCTTCGTATGCGTGTTTATTTATCTTATAGGCCCACATCCTGACAAATCTTTGATCGATGTTCGATCTTTGGCCGTGGATACCACGGTTTCTTTGCTTGAGCTAGAACATAATTTGAATGTGCAAGAAAATCTTGTCAAGGATCTTCGATCAGATAATCAGGCTTGTATTATTTGGTCTGATTCAATCAATAAAAAGAAGACGCCTTATGCCATCGTTTACCTACATGGATTCTCCGCTTCCCATGCGGAAGCACATCCTGTTCATCGGCGAATAGCAAGCCGTTATGGGTGTAATTTGTTTTTATCAAGGCTTTATGCTCATGGCTTGGAAGAAGAAGAACCATTGTTAAGTTTTACGGCTGAAAAATTAATCACATCGGCGAAAGAAGCCATTGCTATTGGAAAACAGCTTGGAGATAAAGTCATATTGATGTCGACTTCTACCGGTGGTACACTTTCTTTACTATTGGCAGGTGGAGATTCTCTTATTGCTGGATTGATTTTGTATTCTCCCAATATTGATTTATACGATCAAAAATCATTTTTACTGACAAAGCCTTGGGGATTACAGATCGCTAGAATGGTAATAGGAGACCGCTATTATAGATTTCGAGCTCCCGCAGAGGCCCAGGGATATTGGAATACCAAATACCGTATAGAAGCATTGATTGAACTGAAAAATATGATCAATGCGAGTATGAACCAAACCTCTTTCCAGAAAATTTATCAGCCTGTTTTTATGGGTTATTATTATAAAGATGAAGCACATCAAGACGATGTTGTTTCTATTCCACGTATGTTAGAAATGTACGATCAGTTAGGTACTTCAGATGAATTGAAAAGGAAAGTGGTTTTCCCCAATGCTGGATATCACGTAATGGCATCATTGTATTGGAGAAATTCTACTGCTGATGTTGAATACGCAACAGGAAAATTTTTAGAAGAAGTAATGTCTTTCAAACCAATCCCTCAATAATATGTCTATCGCCATTATTTTAGCTGCAGGAAAGGGATCGCGCATGCGTTCAGTTTTACCCAAACCTCTTGTTTTATTTCGAGATAAACCCATTGTTCAACATGTGATTGATTCTTTTAAAAAAGCAGCTATTGATCAAATTTACTTAGTGATTGGACATGGAGGAGAAGCCGTTAAACAGACGCTTGGAGAAACTGTTGAATATGTCTATCAAAAAGAACAGAAGGGCACTGCTCATGCTGTACAGCAGGTTTATGAGAGTACCACTTGGTCCAATAAAAACGTGTTTGTTTGTGTGGGAGACAGCCCTTTGTTGACTGCAGAGACCATTTTAAAATTGGAAGATCATCATCTGAAGACGAATGCGTCATGTACTTTTTTAACGGCGATATTTCCTGTTAATCTTCCGTATGCACGAGTCATTAAAAATGAAAAAGGAGAAGTGTTGTCATGTGTAGAGGAAAAAAATGCTACACCAGAACAACGAGCTATTCGAGAGTTACTGTCATCGCATTTTATTTTCAAAGCGGAACATTTATTTGCATACCTCAGTAATGTAAAAGCAGACCAGGACAATGGTGAATTTTATCTGACGGATATGATCGGTATTTTTATTAAGAGCAAGCTTAAAGTTGAATCGCTTCTTATCGAAAACTATAAAGAACTTGTTGGGTTAAATACACCGGAAGATATTGTATGGGCAGAGCAAGCAACTTGTACACAAATATAAAGTATTAGGGATGGAAACGTTAGACGATCAAATTAAAATGTGTAAAGACGATTTTCGATCGCATTTTGGAATGCAACCCTTGTTTGTTGCATACGCTCCTGGTCGAATTAATCTCATTGGAGAACACACAGATTATAACCAAGGACTTTCAATACCTTGTGCCATTAATCGTTGGGTTACCATAGGTATTTCCCCCAGAACGGATCTACAGGTGAATGTGGTCAGTAGAAATTTTAAAGGGGAAATGAATTTTGAATTAAGAGTCGAATATATTCCTCAACATTCATGGGAGCATTATGTCTATGGTTGCATTGCATTATTTTGTCAACATCATACAGTAAGTTTTGGATTTGATGCTTTAATTGAAGGGAATGTGCCTATTGGTTCAGGTGTTTCATCTTCTGCCGCATTAGAGGTGGCATTGATGAATGGTTTTTATCATTTGTTTGAAGTTGCTTATGATCCTTTAGCAATCATTAAATTATGTCAACAAGTGGAACATCAATACTTACATGTCAAAAGCGGTTTGTTAGATCAATATGCTTCTCAGTTTTCTAAGTCAGGTCAATTGATGGTACTTGATTTTGAATCACTCACGCATCAATATATAAATGCAGAAATAAAGGATTATGTCTGGGTACTTTGTAATACCAAAGTAAAACGGAGTCTTGCAGGAAGTAAATACTCTGAAAGGGTTGAGGAAACTCAAAAAGGGTTTGATACAATAAGAAAAAGTACCCCAGGTATAAAATCCATGAGGGAGGTAGAGGAAAAACATCTTCTTTTAATAAAAGATCTTTATGTGCAAAAAAGATTACGTCATTACATTCGTGAGAACGAAAGGGTGAGAAAAAGTTTACAAGCATTGATTTCTGGAGACATAGAGGATTTAGGCAATCTTATCACTTCCTCTCATCTTTCTTTAAGAGACGATTATGAAGTGAGTTGCGAAGAGCTGGATTTTTTGGTAGAAGAAGCTATTGCAACGAATTGTTGTTTAGGAAGCCGTATGATGGGTGGAGGTTTTGGGGGATGTACAATTAATTTGGTAAAATGGGATCAGGTAAATGTATTTACCCAAAAGATCAGAGAAGCCTATTTCCGAAAATTTAATATGGAAGCAGAAATTACTACCTATCAATTGGTCAATGGGGCAGGTGTTATTCCTGTTGTGAAAGATGTATCGTATAGTGCATGAAACTGTTGATGGTTTAGATAAAATTAAACTGATCAACTCCTTTTCTGGAGAATACCTCGCTGTTGTACCTGCTTATGGAGGTAACATTAATGCTTTAGCTTTAAAAAGGAATAAGATGTTGCATGAACTTATTGCAGGAGATGATGGGCTGGCAACCTTGTCTGGATCTTCTGCCAATGCTTATCGAGGAGCAAAGTTAAGTCCTTTCCCTAATAGAGTGAATCATGGAGTGTATGTGTTTCAGGGTAAAAAATATTTTTTAGATCGTCGTGATGATCAACATGCATTGCATGGATTATTATGGAATTATCCTCTGCATGTCAAAGAAGAATTGATTGATCATGATGGAGCACTTCTTGTATTAGGTCAGGAGTACAAGAAAGAGTTTCATGGATTTCCATTCGAATATCGTATTGAAATAGAGTATAGATTAGATTATGATGGTTTTTCCTGTATAACAAGGATTTTCAATACTTCACTAAAAGCTATTCCGATGGGTGATGGTTGGCATCCTTACCTTAAGTTAGGATCTTCTATTGATTCTTTATTACTCCAAATTCCATCTCATCATCAGCTAGAAATAGACCATACAATGATTCCAACGGGTAAGTATATCAAGAATTTTACATTTAGATTACCCACACCTATAGCAGAGAAACCGTTGGATCATTGTTTTCAGTTAGATCCTGTGGATAGAATTGTAGAAACGATGTTGATCGATCAGCAGAAAAACTTGTCTTTAGTGGTTTGGCAACAGACAGGGCTGAAGGGATATAATTTTATACAAGTTTATACTCCACCAGATCGTAAGTCAATCGCTATAGAGCCAATGTCTTGTGCTCCGGATGCATTTAATAATAAAAAAGGATTATTGATTTTAAATCCTGAAGAAGAAGTAGAGTTTCTTTTTGGAATAAGATTAGAATAGTGTGTAGAATCTTTTTTAAATAAGTACTATCGTTAATTTGATCGATCGCTAATGGTCAGCAATAGTTTAGGGATGTACAGTTTGGCTTTCTTTTTTGTTTTTTCCAGTGTAATACTGACTACCCTGTACACGCGAATGCTCTTGTTTAAAAATTGAGTTTTATGTTTAGGATACATGGTTGTATATATTAGATCATAAATGATATTCCAGCGTTGCATAGGAATCTGATGCCAGTGAGTTACGTTCTAAAACTATAAAATATCTTTTATGTTATTCACATTTTTAGAGATTTTTAAAAGTGTTTAAACATGAAAAATAGTATGTGCTGATTTTCTGTGTAATAGATCTGTCTTCAACAATTCGGAGATGTTCAATAGGTGTTATTTTTTAGTCACCGATTCTTCTTCTCAGGCCGTTTGCTTCTGAGTGAATAAGAAGATATAGAAAAATAAAGTTTGCATCAGAAGAACTCGTCCGTCGTCCGAAGCCAGAAAGTACCTCGCATGAGTTCTCCGCAAAAGAATGGGATATGTTAGAATAGGGTATTGTGTGCGGAGCAACTCCTGCTAAGAAGAAATGTTAAATATAGGTTATTTTTTGGTCACCGATTCTTTGATAAAATCGGTATCCCAGGCATGGTCCTGGTGGTTGGGATTATTTTGAAAATCTCGTTTAAGTATAGCTTCTCTTTTCAGGCCGAGTTGCTTCTGAGTGAATAAGAAGATATAGAAAAATAAAGTTTGCATCAGAAGAACTCGTCCGTCGTCCGAAGCCAGAAAGTACCTCGCATGAGTTCTCCGCAAAAGAATGGGATATGTTAGAATAGGGTATTGTGTGCGGAGCAACTCATGTTAAGAAGAAATGTTAAATTCAGGTTATTTTTTTGTCACGGATTCTTTTATAAAATCAGTATCCCAAGCATGGTCTTGGTGGTTAGGATTATTTTGAAAATCTCGTTTAAGTATAGTTTCTTGAATTTCAATTTGTTCTCGTGCGTCTGAAATGTACTGTTTGATGTTGTGTCTACTCTTTGCTAATTCCCACATTGCAGTTTCGTCATATTGAATAAAATCTTGTCCTGATCGTGTAGCGGTATAACTGCGATGACCTAATTTTTTGAGTACATCTACTCCTAAGCGTACGGAAGTATCAATGGACTCCCGATAAATATTTCGTAAGCCTAAGTCCATGATTTCATAGGCATCGGATCTGTTTTTTACGCGAACCATAATTTCCAGATTAGGGAAATTACGTTTGGCTATATCAGCGACAATCAATGTGGTTTCGGGTTCATCGATGGCTATAATTAAAATTTCTGCTGATGCTGCTCCAGCTGATTGTAAAAGTTCAACGCGTGTCGCATCGCCATAATAGACCTTGAAACCGAGTTTTCTTAGTAAGTCTACATTATCTGAATCGGTATCAAGTATGGTGGCTTCAACGCCATTTGCTCTTAAAAATCTACCGATGGTACTGCCAAAGTGAGAGAATCCGACAATCATTACTTTGTGTTGTTCTTCGATATTTTGAAAAGGATTTCGATTTTCATCTTTAGCAGGAGGGTTCAACTTTTGTGCAATGATCCTTTCATAGACCAATAAAAATAAAGGAGTAAGTGTCATACTGATGGTTGTTACAGCCATCATCAGGTGCAACCAATATTCGTCGAAGATGCCCAGCTGATTGGTGAATGAAAACAATACGAAAGCAAACTCGCCGACTTGGGCAAGCCCTAAAGAAAACAATAGATTAGAGTTTATTTTTAGTTTAAAGAGTTTGCCCAATGCAAGTAATACCAATGTTTTAATGAGCATGATTCCGAAAACTAAAAGTATGATTTGCATCGTGTTGTCTGCAATCAATTGAAAGTCTATTGAAGCTCCAACTGCTACAAAAAAAAGTCCTAATAATAAACCTTTGAACGGTTCTAAATCGCTTTCGAGTTCGTGACGGTATTCACTGTTGGCCAATACAACTCCTGCCAGGAAGGTTCCTAATGCCGGGCTTAATCCTACGAGTTCCATTAGGTAAGCGATGAATAAGACGATGAGCAAAGCGCTTGCTGTGAATAATTCACGAAGATGTGTTTTTGCAATGAGTCTTAATAATGGAACAATGACATACCTCCCCATTAAGATTACGATACTCACTGCCAATAATACAGCCATGGTGTGTATCCATGAAGGTATGCCATCAAGCAAACCATGGTGTTCATCGTTTGTAATGTTTTTGAATGCCAACAATGGAAGTATGGCTAAGATTGGGATCACCGCAATATCTTGAAATAAGAGTACTGCAAAAGAACTGCTACCAACTTCTGATTGCATGAGTCCTTTTTCTTTGAGTGACTGTAAGACGATGGCAGTGGATGACATGGTAAGTGCCATCGCACAAGCAAGAGAAGTTTGCCATTTTAAGTGTAGTACAAGTCCTAAAACAAATAAAATTCCAATAGTACCGAGAAGCTGGATACTACCCATGCCTACAATTGTTTTTCTTATTTTCCAAAAATGAGCAGGTTCTAATTCCAGGCCGACCAAAAACAACATCATGACGACTCCAAATTCCGCAAAATGCATGATGTTTTTGCCTTCATCTCCGATAAACCCTAAAATGAAGGGTCCGATGATGATTCCTGCTAATAAATAACCCAATACCGAACCTAAGCCTAATTTTTTAGCAATGGGTACACATACGATGGCGGCAGTTAAATAGATGACAGCCTGTTCTAAAAAATTACTTTCCATGAGCTCTTTTGTTTATATTTTCGATCATCCATTCATCTAGGAAAGGGTGTTTTTTTAGTTCATCTTCTTGAAAATTTCCTTCTACCAGCATAGTTAATAATGCATTATAGCATTTTACTTTCTCATTTAATTCTTCTGGTGTTATGCGATGAGTTCCTTGTACCGCAAAAGGAGGCAAGTAGTTCATCTTACATAATCTTGCGGTTTGATCAAAAGGTGCAAGAAATTCTTGTATGGTAAATCGATGATGACCTTCTTTAGCATAAACCGCTCTCGGTCCACCGGAGGTAATGGCATTGAAAATATATTTGTCTTTTAAGGCATCGCCACCAGGTCCATAAGCCCAGCCAAATTCTAAGACCAGGTCAATCCATTGTTTTAATAAGGGTGGACAACTGTACCAGAAAAAAGGATGGTGCCAAATGATGATGGAGTGCTCCGCAAGTAATTTCTTTTCGTAAGCAACATCGATATTGAAATTAGGATAACGTTCATAGAGGTCATGAAAGGTAATGTTGACGTGCTTGGGAATGGCATTGACTAAAGCTTTGTTTACCTTCGACTTTTCAAAACGAGGATGAGCAAAAAGGACGAGTACTTTGTGCATGCTAAACGATTAAAAATTAATATGTAATTACAATCTCTTTTTTATCAGGACGGACATTGATTAAAATTGCACCGTCACGAATTTCAAAGGGTAATGATTGTTGGTCTTGTGTAATTTTTTTTATTGATTTAGAATTTTGTCTTATCACCAGCGTTAGGCTTTTGTCTGTTAAGAGAGACTCATCGGGTAATACAATCGACGGATGGTCAATAAATTTGATGTTGGTAATGTTTCCCGAAGCATTACGTTTAGTTATTTCCACACTGTATTTCGCTCTTAGGTATTGATAGGTGACAACATCAGAAAGTGTGGCGATCCAGAGTTTATGTTCTTTCGATAGTTTACCAATATGGTCTAGGTGTTTCCCATAATCGACATGGTCTACTTTCCCCCAGCTGTCGTCACTTACACCGTGTAATACACGAATGCCCCAAGCCCTGTCGTTGATGGCTACCTGTACAAAGGAGTCGAGCATGCTGACGTGATGTTCTGGCCGGTATACTTCGAAGTTTAACCGAAATGGGGTCAATTGATTAGCCGGATGAGTGAGGTTTTGTTGACCTGCCCGGGCTCCTAAATATCCTTTGGCTTCTAAGTAGGTTAACATGCTATCGGTAAATAAATCGAAGGGAAATATAAAGAAGGCAGGGTGTTTACCTGTGTTTTTTTGAATCCATGCGGTACTGCTGTCGATCTCTTCATTAAAATGATGTTCATCCCAATCTCCCGCTTCACACCAGGATTCTTTAATGCCACATTGATGACTCATGGAATGGTTCATGATTTGATGATGATGAGCAATCAATTCATTGGCTTTGGCCCAATCTTTTTTACCACATTCTTTGGTGATGGCTGCAAAACAGATGGGTATGTTTCTGTTATAGGTCATGGTATCTGCATATTCTTCAATACCTCTTGCCCAATAGGCTCCGAAGTCATCGTGTATGATGGTATACGCTCCGAGTGCATTGTTTTTGAAAGGGACAATATAGGCTTCGCTGCTGTACGTTTGCTGAGCTAAACCCAAGGATGAAGTAATGATTGTGAAGAGAAGAATAAGATAGTTACACATCATGTTATGACATTATGATTTCATGAATGGATAATCAAAAGCAGTAGGAGGGTTTAAGTTTCTCTTGATCGATAGCGGAGAAACCCAACGCAATAAGTTCAATAAAGAACCTGCTTTATCATTGGTACCTGATTTTCGAGATCCGCCAAAGGGTTGTTGGTTTACAACAGCTCCTGTCGGTTTGTCGTTGATGTAAAAGTTTCCTGTAGCAAAATGTAATCGACGGTACGTATGTTGAATAATGTCTTCGTCTTTAGAAAAGACGGCACCCGTTAAGGCATAAGGAGACGTTTGATTAATCAGGTCGAGTGTTTGATCATAGCTGGCATCTTGATACACATATACTGTTAAGACTGGGCCAAAAATTTCTTCTTGCATTAATTTATGCATGGGATCACTTACTTCCACTAAGGTAGGTTCTATAAAATAGCCTTTGCTTTTATCTCCTTTTCCTCCGAATAAAATCTTAACATGTTCATCTTTGATGGCATAGTCGATGTAGCTCATGATTTTATCAAAGGCTTTTTCATCAATCACGGCATTGACAAAACAGGTGAAATCTTCTACTGTACCTACTTTGACTTGCGTAAGCATATGCAGTAGTTTTTCTTTCACGGATTCCCATAGACTTACCGGAATGTAGGCACGAGAAGCTGCCGAACATTTTTGTCCTTGAAATTCATAGGCGCCTCTGAGTAAGGCGACGGCTACTTCTTGTGCATCAGCAGAAGCGTGAGCCAACACAAAATCTTTTCCTCCTGTTTCTCCGACAATGCGGGGATAAGATTTGTAAAGAGAAAGGTTGTTGCTGATCGTTTTCCAAAGTTGATCAAATACGAGACTGCTTCCCGTAAAATGTAATCCCGCAAACTCAGGATGTTTGAAAACAATATCACCCGTTTCTGGACCTTCGGTATAGATGAGGTTAATGACACCAGGAGGAAGTCCTGCTTCTTCTAATACTTGCATGATGACCCAGGCGGAATAAATTTGTGTGAAAGCAGGTTTCCATACCACGGTATTGCCCATGAGTGCTGGTGCAGTGGGTAAGTTGCCTGCAATGGCGGTGAAGTTGAATGGACTCACGGCAAATACAAATCCTTCTAAAGGTCTGTATTCGGTATGGTTCTCAATGCCTTCCGGAGAGAAGGGTTGTATTTTTATGATTTCTTGATAGAAATGAACATGTATTCTCAGAAAGTCGATGAGTTCGCAGGCGGAATCTATTTCTGCCTGGTACGCATTTTTCGATTGACACAACATGGTTGCGGCATTGATTTTAAAACGGTATTTCTCCGACAATAAATCTGCTGCTTTGCTGAAGATTGCACAACGCTCTTCTATACTTCTATGCATCCATCCTTCTTTTGCTTCCAGTGCAGCATCGATGGCTTCTTGTACATGTTTGGTATTTCCTTTGTGAAAATATCCTAAACATGTTTTTAATTCATGTGGAGGATGGATGGCTATTTTTTCTTCAGAAAAAACTTTTTTACCCTTGATGACTTGTGGGATTTCAATAGGGGAAGATTTTAATTCGCTTAATGCAAAAAGTAGTTGTTCCCGTTCTGTTGATCCGGGATTATAATTCAATACAGGTTCATTGTATACATTTGCACGACTCATTATAAAAAAGTTTTAAGAGTACTTAAACAATCGATTTCATGGGTAATGTCTTCTTGGTGTATTTTCGCATGGCGATTGACAAATACTTGATCCAGTCCCGCATTTTTTGCCCCCAGCACATCGGCAAATAAATCATCACCGATCATCAGGCTGTGTTGGGCTTTGGTATTGGCCTTATTCAAGGCATAATCAAACATGCGCTTATCGGGTTTTAAATGCCCACTCATTTCAGAATGAATCAGATGCTGAAAATAAGGTTCAAGTCCTGCATTTTTTACTTTTATAAATTGAGTTTCCGAAAATCCATTGGTCAGGATATGCATTTCATAATGTTGTGATAAGTATTCCAATACTGCTATGGTATGAGGAAATACATTGGATTTCGTAGGGCATATTTCTACAAATTGTTGGTCTATGCCTTGAGGTACATCGGATCTGTTTAAGTTTAAGGCTTCAAAGGTGCGGTTAAAACGTTCGTTACGAATTTCATCTTTCGTTGCTTTGCCGTGGTGAAAATCATCCCACATCTTATCGTTGATGCTGCGGTAGGTCACGATGAAGTCTTCGAGTAAAATACCAAGATTTTCCAGATAATGTACTCCATACAGTTCCTGGAGTGTTTCAGCACAATTCTTGCTGAAATCCCAAAGGGTATGGTCAAGGTCAAAGAAAATATGTTCGTATTTTTTCATCGTTGTTTTTAACACTTTTTTAAACGTTTAGTTTTAAACGTTCTACCGGAATATTGTTGAGGATATGGCTGTTGAATATTTCAGGAACATCGTCCAGGGAAACTTTTCCATAAAATACGCCTTCGGGATATACCACCAATGCAGGGCCAAAGGCACAGACATCTAAACAACCCGCTTTCTGTGCTCTTACGTCAACCAATAGTGAATGTTCCTTGATCAAGGCTTTAAATGCTTCGACAAGCTGCATGCCATGTACTTCCGCACAGGATTTTTTCCCCTCAGGCTTTTGGTTGGTACAAATGAAGATGTGTTTTTTAAATTTCATGATTTTTAAGTAGTAAGTGGTCAGGTATAAGTGGTCAGTAGTCAGGGATCAGTTGATCGCTGTCATGTAAAACAAAAAGAGCTTCTTTCTTAAATTTGAGAAAAACCTCTTTATTTTATCTTTCACACTGATCCCTGACTACTGACCACTGATCCCTATAATTCCGGTACAATGTATTTGTTTTCTTTCGAATGTAATTTACGTATGGCCAATTCGTTGTTTGAATAGAGTGTCCTGTATTCTGTAATGTCTTTTTGCAAA
The DNA here is from genome assembly GCA_964454665.1 of uncultured Chitinophagaceae bacterium. Taxonomy (GTDB): domain Bacteria; phylum Bacteroidota; class Bacteroidia; order Cytophagales; family Cytophagaceae; genus JACMQM01. Next base: position 143,804 of record CAYVTO010000006.1, on the reverse strand, counting down.
ACAGGATCTTTGCTGAAGAACGAAAAGAGTTTACTGATGATTTCATGGTAGGAACTGTTGATGTAGTAATACACCCATTGATCTACCTTTTTATGTTTCAATAAGCCTATGTTTTTCAGGTATGTAAGATGTCGCGATGTTTTCGTTTGTGTGAAATCAAGGATGAGCTCAAGGTCAGAAATGCACATTTCTTGGTTTTTTAAGATCAAATGTAAAATGCGAATACGCGATTCATCACTGAGTGCTTTGTAAATATCAGCTCCTTTGTAAATGTCTATGTGCTTAATTCGTATCATAACAAAAAAGATTACTTAAAAATACTCAAAACTTATTATTTCTTTGTTAATTAGTCATGAAATGAGCCAGCATCTTTTGCTGATCTTAAGTAAAACGATTGCAAAGGCGTTTGATCCCTTCTAAAACCATGAGAATACTATTTGTTGTCCCTTTATTCGTTATTTTATGTTTTCATTTGGCTGAAGTCAAGGCACAAGGACAACTTAAGATTGTACAATTTTCAGGTTTGATCGTTTCGGGAGACAGCTCTTATGGTGTTCCTGGAGTGCATGTTTTTGTTCCTAAATCAGGGAGAGGTACGACCACCAATTACTTGGGTTATTTTTCTATGCCTACCTTGGAAGGAGATAGTGTGATGATTAAAGCGGTAGGGTATAAGAGCAAGCAATTTGTGATTCCTACCAATGTGAAAGACGATAAATGGTCGTTGATTGTACATTTGTCTGAAGATACACTCAATTTACCTGTCGTTGAAATTTTCCCCTGGCCAACAGAACAAATATTTAAAGAAGCCTTTCTATCCCTCAGACTTCCTGAGCAAGACATGAGTAACATGAATAAAAACCTGAATGAACAGGTCATGAAACGCATGATGTATAATATGGATGCCGATGGTGCCATGAATCATAATTATTACATGAGTCAGCAGATCAACAAGCAAGAATCACGTTTCTTTGCACCGACGATTTCTTTGTTGAATCCTTTTGCTTGGCAAAGATTCATTGAATCTGTTCAACGGGGTGATTTAAAAAAGAACTCGAAAGATACCTATTACGATAAAGACGACGATCGCCGCTGATCTTATGCCATCTCATACGGAAATAGAACGGAAATTTTTGGTAGATCCTTCCTACAGGAGTTCTTTGGCTCAATATCCAGGGGTTTTGATTAAACAAGGGTATTTGTCTTCAAATAAGGATCAAACGGTCCGAATACGAATAAAAGGAGAAGAAGCTTTTTTAACGGTGAAGGGAAAAACTTCGGGAATTTCCCGTACCGAAATAGAAACCCCCATCGAGGTCAAGGCTGCTGAGACTTTATTTGAGGCTTTTATTCAAGAGGAAGTCCAGAAAATAAGAAGAGAAATCACCTTTGAAGGTAAACTATGGGAAGTAGACGAATTCTTGGGAAGACATCAGGGCTTATGGGTTGCTGAAATAGAATTGTTGTCTGAAGAAGAGTTTTTTGTTAAACCTGCATGGTTGAGTCGTGAAGTTAGTCATGAACGGTGTTATTTTAATTCCTATTTGGCTGAAAATGGTTTGAATGGGGTGGCTTTAACCTGAAGCGTTGGATTTTTTTGGTATTTTATATACATTTAACTGTAGGCTTTAAAATTTTAAATTATGAATAAGACTTTTACGCTATTGTTTGCTTTGTGTTTTTATGCGGTGGTGTCTCAAGCTCAAGACGAGGTATTGAGTAAGCATACACCCGAATTGAAAAAAATCTTCAAAACCGAAAAAGGAGTACTCAGAGGCTACAATTTCGGGGATGATAAAGAACAAATCAAAAAATCGGAAGATGGAGCATTAGAAGGAGAAGGGAAAGATTTTTTGATTTATAAAGTAGCTCTTGATGAAGGGGAGTTTGCTGAAATCATGTATACGTTTGATGAAAACAATAAAATCAAACAATTCGGAGTGGCTTTTATTGAAAACATCAACGTTTCTGTAGAAGAGCGTATGCTGGATGATTTTCAAGCGTACTTTACCCAGAAACACGGTAAGTTTACCGTGAACAACAAAAATGATGAAGTGTGGACAAGCGCCGATGGCTATGTGATTGAGATGGGAGATTCGAGCGAAGGGAAAGGCGATTTGTTGGAAATCGAGATCGAAATTTTTCAGAAAAAATAAATTGTAGGGGCAGAAAATTTTCTGCCCCTACAATTTATTTTTTCTACACACACTTTCTTCTTTCAAGATGGTTTTTACTTCTTAGCAGGAGTTGCTCCGCACGCAACACCTCATTTATAACATCATTCATTCCTTTGCGGAGAACCCTTGTGTGTGTGGGGCTTTTTTCTTTTTCTTTGAGCGACGGACGAGTTCTTCTGAATCACTCTTTCTTTTTCTATATCCTCTTCGCTACTCAGAAGCAACTCGGCCTGAAAAGACATGAGCAAGGCTCGGTCTTGGTATCTTGTAATATTACCTCCCGCGTTTTCATTGGGAAAAGTTTTATACCACAAGTATTGGGGGTAGGCCATACCCCCAATACTTACCAGTGTCAATATATACAACCATTTTATCATGCTATTGTTTGATGACCACCAAGCGTTCCGTCGCCTGAGCCACTCCCTTATTATACAATCGTGGTTCTTCGTTTTTATTCAATGATTATTTTCCCAGATTGTATTTCATTGTTTTTGGCCGATAAAAATTGGTAGATGTATAATCCTTTTGGTAAAGCGCTTAAATCAGTTTCGTCTTTATAGCGTTCTACAGTTTCTTCCCATACCAAGCGTCCCCAGACATCATAGAGATATAAGGTTCCGTCTTCTCCTGTTTTGATCTTGACATGCCCATTCGAAGGATTAGGGTACATGCTAAAGGGAAAACGGTAATAGGCGGCTACATCGACCATGTTTCCTTCATAAGGATTTTGGTAGGGAAGTCCACGGTTTCCGAATACTTTAGCGATGAAAGGTTTGTCGCCTAAGATTATAACTCCGCCCAGTTTGCTGGTCTTTCCGGAAATGATCAATTCTCCTTGTGGGGTAAGGAGTGCGTCGATAATGGAATATGGAGAGTTTTGAATGTTGACCAAGTTCTGGATGAAGGTACTTTGTAGAATGTTACCATCGGCATTGAAGGTATAAATCCAGATTCGACGATGTTCTCGGTCGTTAAAGACCAACAATAAATTGCCGTTGGCTAAAGGGATTACTTTGGTATTGGCGTAAATGTGCACGTTGTTGAGGCGTTTAAACCATTTCAAGTTGCCATTGGTATCGCACAGGCCTATAAAGGGTCTTCCATTGATGCCTCTGTAGGAGTTGATGGTATCCACTAAGCCACAAAAAGCTATGTCTTGGTTTTTTGTTAGTGCAATGTTTCCTGTCTGTCTTCCTACATAAAGTTGATACAAAGAGTCGGGATGTAGTTGATTGGCCAACTCCAGGTAAAACATGGATAAGGTTTCACCCGTAATGGCATTGAGTTTTACAAAAGCCGGGCAAAGTAAACGTGTGCTTTTGCTTTGAATACTTCCGTAGGTAATCAACTTATCTTGGGCATACGCCATGAGGTTTGAGTGGTAAGAATAATTCCCGAAGCCTATACTGGACAAGCTGTAAGATTGCTCCCAGAGTAAATCTCCTTCTTCGTTGTAACACATTACAAATTGATTGACAGAATCTGAGATGCAAATGTCTTCGCGTGCTGTTCTGCTTTCTATGCCCGATACAAAGTGCAAGTCACTTCTTCCTTTGAAAATCGTATAGGGGTATCTGAAATAGGCTCGAGGACTGCTTTGGTACTCGGTTTGGTGTTTGAGTGTAGAAAGTACACCGACTTGTAAGGTGTCAATTATACACAGTTCGTTATTTTTTTGCGATTTAATACTCGCAAATAGGATGTCGTTATTTTTTGCAAGAGGAATAGTATGAGCCAAGCTGTTACTTACGCCAACAACATGCTTAGAGATGATATTCCCATCTTGGTCAATAAGATGAATGCTGTTGGTAAATTGATCGGGTTGTATTGATGTGCGGCTTTTTGTCGACAGGAGTAATGCATTGTCTTGATAGGAAGCAAGACAGTCTCCTGCATCTTCACTGGGAAAGGTTTTATACCATACGTATTGAGGGTAGGCCATCCCCCCAATACACAGCAGTGCCAATATGTATGTGTACTTGATCATGCTATTGTTTGATGACCACCAAGCGTTCGGTCGCCTGAGCCACTCCCTGAATATACAAAGTATAGGCGTATATGCTAGCTTGGAAGTCCTGTAAATTGATGAGGATTTCCTGTTGATCAGCATTCAGCGTTAGCGTTTTTACCAGTTTCCCATCGCTCAGCGAGCGGAATTGAAGCTGTGCTTCTTGTCCTTTTGTTTGGTATCGGATAAAGGTACTTGCTGTTGCCGGATTTGGTCGTGCCATGGAAAGGCTCGTATTCCATCCTGAGGTACCGTGATCTGCTCCTGCACGAGTAAGAGGTGAAGGACAAGCCGCTTGTACCTGAGCTTGGTAGACCATTTTATCATGCTATTGTTTGATGACCACCAAGCGTTCGGTTGATTGGGCCACTCCCTGAATATACAATGATGGTTTTTCGTTTTTATTCAATGATTATTTTCCCAGATTGTATTTCATTGTTTTTGGCCGATAAAAATTGGTAGATGTATAATCCTTTTGGTAAAGCGCTTAAATCAGTTTCGTCTTTATAGCGTTCTACAGTTTCTTCCCATACCAAGCGTCCCCAGACATCATAGAGATATAAGGTTCCGTCTTCTCCTGTTTTGATCTTGACATGCCCATTCGAAGGATTAGGGTACATGCTAAAGGGAAAACGGTAATAGGCGGCTACATCGACCATGTTTCCTTCATAAGGATTTTGGTAGGGAAGGCCACGGTTTCCGAATACTTTGGCAATAAACGGCTTATCAATAAAGATTACGCCTGCACCGCCCATTTTGCTGGTATTTCCGGAAATGACCAATTCTCCTTGTGGGGTAAGGAGTGCATCTGTCATTACATAGGGAGAGTTTTGAATGTTGACCAAATTTTGGATGAAGGTACTTTGTACAATGGTTCCGTCGGCATCGAAAATGTAAATCCAGATTCGACGTTGTGTTCGGTCGTTAAAGACCAAGAATAAATTGCCGTTGGACAAAGGGATTACTTTAACACTGGAGGGAATATTGGTGTTGTTTAATCTTTTAAACCATTTTAAGTTGCCCTTGGTGTCGCATACGCCTACAAAAGGCCTACCTCCAATGCTAAGTGCATTAACGGTATCCACTAAGCCACAAAAAGCTATGTCTTGGTTTTTTGTTAGTGCAATGTTTCCTGTCTGTCTTCCTACGTAAAATTGATACAAAGAGTCGGGATGTAGTTGATTGGCTAACTCCAGGTAAAACATGGATAAGGGTTCACCTGTAATGGCATTGAGTTTTACAAAAGCCGGGCAAAGTAAACGTGTGCTATTGCTTTGAATACTTCCGTAAGTAATCAACTGGTCTGGGGTATAAGCCATCAGGTTGGAGTGGTAAGAATAATTGCCAAAGCCTATACTGGATAAGCTGTAAGATCGTTCCCAAAGTATATCCCCTTCCTGATTATAACACATTACAAATTGATTGACAGAATCGGAGATGCAAACGTCTTCGCGTGCTGTTCTGCTTTCTACACCCGATATAAAGTGCAGGTCATTTCTTCCTTTGAAAATGCTATAGGGATATCTGAAATAGGCTTGAGAACTGCTTTGGTATTCTGTTTTGTGTTTGAGTGAAGAAAGTATCCCTATGAATAAAGTGTCAATTGTACACATCTCAAGATCTTTTTGTGATTTAATACTCGCAAATAAGATGTCGTTATTTTTTTCAAAAGGAATGGTACGGGAGAAGCTGTTACTTAAGCCAATAATATTCTTGGAGATGAAATGTCCGTTTTCATCGATAACATGAATGCTGTTGGTGAATTGATCGGGTTCTATGGACGTGCGTTTTACCGTCGACATGAGCAAAGCGCGATCACGGTAAAACGCCATTTCTCCTCCCGAGTCCTCATTGGAAAAAGTTTTATACCACACGTATTGGGGATAGGCTATCCCCCAAATACTTACTAGTGTCAATATATACAACCATTTTATCATGCTATTGTTTGATGACCACCAAGCGTTCGGTCGCCTGAGCCACTCCCTGAATATACAAAGTATAGGCATATACACCAGCCTGGAAGTCTTGTAAATGAATGAGTACTTCGTGATTTTCTGGATTCAGCTCCATTTCTTTCACCAGTCTACCATCTGTTAGCGATGTAAACAGAAGCTGGGCCTCTTGTCCTTTTGTTTGGTATTGGATGAAGGTTTGTTCTGTTGCTGGATTTGGACGTGCAAGAGAAAGCAACTTTGTACGTCCTTGCACATCATGGTCTGCTCCTGTGCGCATAAGGGGAGAAGGACAAGCTCCTTGTACCTGAGCTTGGTAGGTCGACACGGCAACAGGACAACTGTAATTGTTGTAGTGCTTTTGCAGGTGCATGCAAGCGAGTGCCGCTAAGCTGCTGCCGCTGCCTGCCATGTAGCCCAGTGCACTGCTGTCGCTGTGAGAAAGGCCTGATACTTGAGAAGCCCTTTGTTGCCATTGGCGGTACAGTATGCGGCTTTTGATTTCGGCATCGTGGGCATCGGGCAACAACAAGGCCTGTTCTATTTCCTCCGGGGTATACGGGAAGTTTGGTTCGCCTGTTTTGCTGTAGAGGAACAGGTAAAAGGTATAGTAAGCTTCTCTGTTGCAATGCAGCAGGCGATCGCTGTACGCTCTTAAGCCTTCCCAATCGTTAGTTACAGCATAGTAGTCGACAAGTTCTCTTTGTATCGTTTTCAATCGAACTGGATTGGTCCATTGGTACTGAAGGGTATCTTGCAAGGCGTTGATGTCGATGGCATAATCGTTTTGAGCCAGGCGTGCAATCCCAGTGGAATAGCCTTTGCCCGAACAATTGGCCAGTAATCCAGTGAGATTAAGATTTACATTTTCATTGAATGTTACGATTTCATTGGAAGCATTCCAATAGTTAACTGCATATTCTGGGTCTGTATTCTCATTTCTTACACCAGGGTTACAATTGATGAATCGGTTTCCGCAGGCTTGTGTGGGGCTACCGATATCTTGTAACCGGGCACCCGTTGTCACGCGGATTCCCGTTCTTTCCAGACCGGGTAGTACCATGGCATCGAAGGTGTTGCATTGCATGTTGACCGGAGCGGGGAGGTTGTAAAACCAGAAGTCTTTTCTTATGCCGGTTACCGCTTTGTAGTAATTGCCACTGAGGTCTACTCCTGCTCCGTCGATGTTATAAAGCAGGGCGCCTACTCCAAAATTAGTGATGCGGTTGTTTTTAAACACCGTGGGCATGCTGGCCCCATCGGTAGAGATAAGAGCGCCGTATTGCATGGGTCTTCTGCTGGTTGCATACACTCCGTTCACGGTATTGTCGTTGCAGGTCATATTTTTCCCTGTGATGAACAAGCCGACATGGCCGCTGTTAGGGTTTGCCGTATTGACCGCCATGGTAATCGTATTGCCTGAAATCACGGAGTTTGAGCCTTCAATTTCTATCCCCCGGTCTATAATGTTGCTGAGCGCATTGGAGCTCGCAGTGATCGTGCCTCTCGAAACTATGCCTGTATGGAAATTAGAAATGACATTACTGGCTAACAAGACATTACTGAGGTTGGAATGTCCCATGTCGATTCCTGTCGTTATGAATGTAGGGTTGAGTATGCCGGTAAATACATTGCCGGAAATTTTAGAAAGCGCTGGGTTTACGATGGGTACGGAGTTGTCCCAGGTATAATCAAGCAATGAAATACCTCCATTTCTCATGTCGATGAAGGAGGAACCCGCTATGAAGAAACCTTGTATTTGAATGGAAGGGTTATTGCTTAAGCGTTGCAGGCTTATGCCCGTATTTGCTTTTTTGATTGTTGCACCACTTAAGAGGAGATTTACGTTGCTGGTATTGTCCAAGGTGATGCCTTTCCAGTAGGGCGTACCGGATACCGCATCAAATGTTCCTCCATTGGAAACCAAGGTGGCTTCTCTTAACGTGATGCCAATGGGTTTAAATGTACAGCAGGTATAATAAGGAGGAGTGTTACAGTCGTTTACCGTTTGACCGGATGCAAAGGACAGTTTGGTTCCGGAAGGAACATAATAAATTCCGTTGGTGAATTCTACATCATTTAAGAATGCGTAAGATTTTCCATCTTCAAATGTTTTACCACCGGTAAGCACTTGATCCGAGATGATGTAATCGTATCCGGTAATGTTGACGATTCCACTATTTTGGTAGGTCAGGGTTCCGGAAATAGTTCCTGTATAGGTGGAGTTACAAGGTTGGCTAGAGCTTAAATAATATTCTTTAAAGCCTCCTGGGTTGGTACTGTAATTTCCAGTTCCAACGACCAGTGTATATCCAATTTCCATAGAAAGGTAATCATAATTGATGTTGTTCAGGGAATAGGTCAGTAAAAATTGGTCGCAAGTGCTTGCACGAGGAGCGCTAAGCGTGTGTGTGATTTTATAACCATTATAACTGGGGATTTCAAGGCTATTCGTGGTGTTGCAAGGATTGTTCCCAGCCCCACTGCATAGCGTGCAATTGACATCTTCTAAATTTGACCTTACATTTTTTGAAGGGTAGGTTGCCATATAATAGCTGATGTTTTCATTAAAAGCACTGGTAGACGCAGATGACGTAATATTGATTAAGTCGGCCTTCAAATTGTACCGAAAATTAGCACCTCCATTCGTCGGCATGCCGTCCAGTTGTTCATAAAGGTCTGTTTGAAAGCTTGTCGCACCATACGTTCCTGCAGGGTTGAAACTTACAATTAAAAGATAATCGAGGGCCGATGTCCGTAAGTTACGAGTCGATGCGGTGAGGCTGGCCCCAATACTAGTATTGGTTACATTTGACAAGGAAAACAAACTGAGGTTTCCTTGTGCATCGGCACCCAGGGTAATGTTGCTGTTGGCCAATACTGTTCCTCCAAACTTATCTGAGTCAATGTTTACAGTGCCTAACACGATCCAAACAATATTTTTGGTATAATTGGAGGAATTCAATACGACGTGGCTTGCTGTGAGGTTGCCATGTACGACAACGACATAACGATCCTCATTTCCAATGGTGAGGGTTGTATGGCTTAAATTCAAGTTCCCGTTGATATGATAAATTCCCGGTGTCGATAGCCCATTGTTCAGGAGGTCGCTAGAGGAAATTGTAGTTCCAGTCGTATTGGCATAATACGCTGTCGTGAGGGATAGTTTGTTTTTGAGTAAATTTAATTCATTCCCAGGTCCCACGACATGGAAGCTTGGAAGGGTTCCTTTGAATGTTCCACTAAGTGTCTGATAGGCGGCATTACCTCTAACGATGGTATTGGGCGAATGAAGTGTATTGCCTGCTATCACAGCAAAAGATGCGAAATCATTTAAGTAGTCTGCTGGTTCAGAGGAAATGCAATCGCAACTTAGTATAACATTGGGACCTTGTGTCTGAGGGGCAAAGGTTACCGTACCTTGTGTACAGACATTAATTTTTCCTGAAATGACCGCACCCCAATTCGAAGTCACTGACGTCCCTATTTTTAAAAGAGAACATTGATTGACATCTCCTGTGAGATGACCAATAATACTCAGTGTTTTAGTAGAAAATTCACTTCCTGGGCCGGCAATAAAAAAAGCGCCTCCGTTAATTTGAGCATTGTTGGCAACAGTTGTCACTCCTTTATTATTGAACGTACCGATGTCGCTGTAGTTGTTCCCAATTGTTACCTGACCGGTATTTTCTAATGTACAACTGTAGTTATTATGGTAGGTTCCTGTAATATTTAACGTCCCACTATTGATGACATTACTGGCATAATTAGTAAGATCACCCATGACTGTTAATGTACCACTGTTCTGGAAATGAGCAACGGCAGTGTATACTAAAAAGTTAGTATTGACGAGTAAAGTACTCTCATTGTATAAAGCACCTCCTGCGAATGTTACCGTTGAGAAAATCATGTTGCCATAATTTCTTACGACAGTATTCGGGCCGTTGAATGTTAAACTCTGAAAGTAGCTGGAATCATTATTAATGATGGTCCCTCCGTAAAAGGAAATGGATGCAGGCGCTAATGTTCCACAGTTTACTAACGTTCCTCCATTCATAATGATATTTCCGTTGAATGTTGTCCCGGAGAGGATACATGCTTTTTGTCCGGAGGCCAAAGAATAATTACCCGAACCGGAAAGATCAAAAGTGCAGTTGGTACAATCTTGTTGCTGAGCAAAAGTGTGTTTTCCCAATAGTAGAATGATGAATAATAGGGTAAGCGTGAAAAATGATTTCATACGATGAATGGTGGTCTTAAAAAGGGATCAATATATTCCAGATGTAAAAATAGTGATTAAATTCAAAAAAATGTATCCTTCTTTAAATCATTTTGTTGTTAATGGTTTAAAAAGGAAAAACATGTGATTGTAAATTATTAATTTACAATCACATGTTTCATAAAAGCAGGGGCAGAAAATTTCTTCTTAGTTGCTCCGCATTCAAACGGCTTTTATTGCGTAATATAATCGTTTGCGGAGAATTCATGCAGGGACCTTTTTCTCTTTCTCCGCCCTGTTTCTGTTTCTCCTTCTGCGACGGACGAGTTCTTCTGATACAATCCTTCTTTTTCTTATATACACTTCTGTACTCAGAAGCAACTCGGCCTGAAAAGAGGGACTTTTTTCTCTTTCTCTTTCTCTACCCTGTTTCTCCTTCTGCCCCTGCAATTTATTTCAATTCAAATCCCAATGTTTTCAAATCCTCCCAAAAATGAGGGTATGATTTTTCAACGACTTCCGGGTTTTCAATGCTGAGGTCTCCTAACAAGGCCAATGGAGCAAAGGCCATGGCCATGCGGTGGTCTTTATACGTAGCAATGAATTGATTGTTCATCTTAAAGTTTCCGGGAACGACGCGGTAGGTATCATCTTTCACCACTTCTTCTAAGTCGGATCCGAATTTTCTTAATTCGTTTTGTAGGGCTGCAATGCGATCGGTTTCTTTAATGCGTAAACTTTCTAATCCTTTTAATGTGACGACTTGACCTTTGGCAGCAGCTACTACCGCAATGGTTTGAGCCAGGTCCGGGCAATCGGTAAAATCTTGTTCGAAGGGAACGGGATTAAAGTGTTGTATTTTTTCTAAGCGAATACCTTCTTCGATAAAGGTAGATTGCACGCCCATCTTTTCCATGATGGAAGTAATGACACGATCTCCTTGCAATGAATCGGATTGATATCCCTTAATGACTAATGTACATTCTTTTGCCAAAGCTGCTACGCTAAACCAATAGCTGGCTGCAGACCAATCGGATTCTACGCTGTAGGTAGTGCCTTTGTATGTTTGGTGTGGCACCGTAATGCGGTTCCCTTCCCAGTTGGCTTCGACACCAAATAGTTTCATCAACTGCAAGGTCATGGCGATGTAGGGCTTTGACCCAATTTTACCGGTAAGTTCCAGGGTTAAGCCATGCGGTAAAAGAGGAGCAATCATCAATAAGGCTGTAATGTACTGACTGCTCACATCTCCACGTATGCTCAAGGTATTGGTTTTTACTTCTTTCGGATTGAACGGTTTGATGAGCAATGGAGGATACCCTTCTTTTTCCTGGTAGCTGATGTCTGCTCCTAAACTGCGCAAGGCATCCACCAACAATTGTATTGGACGTTCCTTCATGCGTTGGGTCCCTGTCATGATGCGTTGCTTGCCACTTACTGCCGATAAAGCGGTAAGAAAACGCATGGTGGTTCCGGCATCCAATACATCCCATACTTCGTTCTTGTCGTGTTGCAGAAGACGAATCATGGTTTGGGTATCGCGTGCGTTTGATAAGTTATCAAGCTTGCCTTCTTTGCCTGCTAAGGCATGAATGACCAATACGCGATTGCTTTCGCTTTTGGACGATGGAGGTGTGATGGCTCCATGGATGATGCCCGTGTGTTTTGAAAGGGAGATGTTCGTAAGTGTAACGTGATCCATTATCCGTTCAACGAGTTATAATAAGTAAGAGATTTTTTCATGAGTTCAGCAGAGATCGAAATGTTGTAATTTGCTTTGCCCAGTTTTTCCAACAGAGAGAACAACACGTGTCCTTGCTCATTTTTTTTGTCTTGTAACGTCAACCCAATAATTTCATCGAGAGAAGAAGTCGGTATGTTGACATGACCATAAATGGAAAGCAGATACGTTTGTATTTCTTCTAATTCATTCTCAGAAAGAAAACCTTTTTCTAAGGCTAAATAACTTTCTACAATCATGCCGATGGCAATGGCTTCTCCATGCAAGATGCGCTGCCCTTTTTCAAGGAAATAGCTTTCTACAGCATGACCTAAAGTATGTCCAAAGTTGAGGACTTTACGCAATCCTTTTTCTAATGGATCTTCTGTGGTGATGTTGAATTTGATATTCACCGAATGTGGAATGACCTCATTCCACACTTGATCTTGAAGTGATTTGTGTTTGATGGTATTCCATGCATCAAGGTCTGCAATGAGGGCATGTTTGATGACTTCCGCAAAACCAGAACGAAGTTCTCTTGAATCCAGGGTATTCAAAAAAGTGGAAGAGATGATCACGGCTTCTGGGTCTTTGAATACGCCAATGTGATTTTTATAATGTTCAAAATCGATCCCAAGTTTACCACCTACGCTGGCATCAACTTGAGAAAGGAGTGTAGTAGGAACTTGAATGAAATCGATGCCTCGTTTATAGGTAGAGGCACAAAATCCTCCCATGTCCCCAATGACTCCACCACCAAGGTTAACCATCACGGCTTTTCTGTCCAAGCCCAACGCAGTCATTCGACTCCAGATGTGAATACAAGTGGATAGATTTTTTTCTTCTTCTCCCGATTTGATTTCAATGATGTGCGCGGTTTTGCTGATGTTGGCAAAAGCGGGCAGACAATGTTTACGTGTCTGTTCGTCTACCAACAGCACAATATTGCTGTAGTTTCTTTTGGAAAGAAACGCTTGAAGACTGGCTTCTGGGTTTGCAGTGAAAATAATTTCTGAAGGCATGTAGACTAAGTAGTGCTTAAAATAAAAACCCCCGACTAGCGGGGGCCATATGCAGCTTAAGCGTTGTTAAGCTTTGCTTTCAACCGCTTTCATAATTTCTGTTTGCTTACGGATAGATTCTTCGTGAATGATTTTGAAGAGGTCTGTGATGTAGGCTTCACTTAAGTTCATTTTTTGAGCCAATGACATTAAATTCTTCATGATTTCATCCCAACGTGTTACTTGCAAAGTGGTCACGTTGTTTTCCTTTTTGTATTCTCCAATTTTTTCAACGATGGCCATACGAGAAGTCAATACCTCGATAAGCTCTCTGTCCAAGGCATCAATTTTAGATCTCAAGTCTTCCAAATTTTCGTTGAAAGAAACGTTTTCACTCGATACCTCACGGATTTTAAGGTCGCGAAGAATTTCTCCCAATCGGCTTGGTGTTACTTGCTGATCGGCATCACTCCATGCTTTGTCTGGATCGATGTGTGTTTCAATCATTAAGCCGTCGAAGCCAAGATCCATTGCTTTTTGAGAAATGTCGAAAATAAGATCTCTCTTACCCCCGATGTGACTTGGATCACAGATGATTGGAATTTGTGGCGCGATACGTTTCAATTCGATCGGAATAGACCAGGTGGGAACGTTGCGGAATTTTGATTTGTCGATGGTAGAGAATCCACGGTGAATGGCTGCTAAGTTGGTGATGCCTGCTCTATGTAAACGCTCGAAAGCACCGATCCACAAACCTAATTCAGGATGGGTCGGGTTTTTTACCAACACAGGAACATTGACACCTTTCAAGGCATCCGCCATTTCTTGGATCGCAAATGGACTCACGGTGGTACGTGCTCCAATCCACAAGACATCAACACCGTATTTTAAAGCTAATTCTATATGTTCAGGGTTGGCCACTTCTGTGCCAATCATCATGCCGAGTTCTTTTTTAACATCAGCAAACCATTTTAAGCCGTCTGCACCTGCACCTTCAAACGCATTGGGTCTGGTACGTGGTTTCCATATCCCTGCACGAAGCACGTCTACTTTTCCGAGGTCTTTCAGTTGTTTGGCTGTTTCAAACAATTGCTCAGGAGTTTCTGCACTACACGGTCCTGCAATGATCAAGGGTTTGTGTGTTGTTTTTGCCCAACTTTCTATTGGATTTACTTGAAGATCAACTTTCATAATCTTTACTCCTCTTAAGGTTTATTTTTGTTCAACAAGAAACACGTGTTTTGCGTTCAAGTTGGGTATGAATACTATGTTCGATAATACTGCTGTCGCATTCCAATCCAGGTCTAAAAAAAGCTTGCTGAAGGCATACTGGCTTTTTCGATTTATGGGATGGAATAAGCTTACAAAGATAGGGACTTATTTTGTAAAAATCGCACTCAAAGCCCCTTTAGGGCTGAAAAAAATTATAAAAAGTACACTATACCAGCAGTTTTGTGGAGGGGAAACCTTGTCCGAATGTTCTCAAACCATTGACCAGCTTAGCCGGTATGGTCTTTCTGCGATTCCGGACTATGTTGCAGAAGGGCAGGAAGATACGGCTTCTTTTGACGATGCTTGCGCCCAAATTCTTCAAACGATTGCCATGGCTAAGGAAGATGATCATATTGCATTTGCGGTGTTCAAAATCACGGCTTTAGGTCCTTTTGAGGTGTTGGCTAAAAAACAGCGGGGAGAAGCTTTTTCTGTACAGGAATCGAAGGCTTGGCAGGCTTTGAAAAAAAGATTTGATCAGTTGATCGAAGTGGCCAGACTTTCAGGTGTTCGTGTTCTTGTCGATGCCGAGGAAACATGGATTCAAGAGGCTGTGGATGAGCTTGTTTTTCAAGCGATGAAAGATTACAATAAAAAAAAGGCACTTGTTTTTACGACCTGCCAGATGTACCGTACCGATATGCTTGGTAGATTAAAAGAACTGGCCGAAATGGGGATGCGAGAACAGGTTGTGCCAGGGGTAAAACTTGTGCGTGGTGCTTATTGGGAAAAAGAAAATGAGCGGGCTCAGCTGCTGGGTTATACAAGTTTGATGTATCAAAGTAAAACATTGACGGATCAGGCTTACGATGAGGCTCTGCATTTTTGTATGCACCAACAGATGGCTTTGTGTATTGGGACGCACAACGAACGAAGCGTGCTTCGTGCCATTGATTTGATGAAAGAATTTCAGATTGTTTCTTCTTCTGATCAGGTTTGTTTTGCGCAGTTGTATGGGATGAGCGACCATATTTCCTTTAATTTGGCGGCGCAAGGGTATCGAGTGGCGAAGTACCTTCCTTTTGGCCCTATGGAATTGAGTTTACCTTATTTGTTTCGGAGGGCTAATGAAAATAAATCGGTAGCAGGCCAAGCCTCCCGTGAATTGGCGTTGATAAAAAAAGAACTGCAAAGGAGAACAAAGCAAGCTTAAAGCTTTAAGTTTGCCAGCGTTTTCACCATGATACATTCAGAAATTACATACACTCAACATGTTCGCAAGTTAGTCTTGTTGGCTTTACCCGTTACTGTTGGTCAGTTAGGACATATTATGGTGGGCCTTGCCGATACCTTTATGGCAGGGAATTTGGGTGGTACGTCTATTGCTTCGGTGACCTTAGCATTTAGTTTTTATTTCCCCTTTTTATTTTTTGGTTTGGGCATATCGAGTGGCCCTTCCCCGCTCATTGCCAAAGCACAAGGCGAAGGTAATCTATCTTTGATTCAGTCTTTGTTTTGGCAAAGTTTATACATGAATATCTTCACGGGCATGGTCTTGTCGGCTTGTATTTACTTATGCTCTTCTCATATTGATGTATTTAATCCCGATATGGTATTGGTGAATAAAGCCAAACCTTTTTTACTGATTATGCTGTTGTCGATTATGCCCATCATGATCTTTCAGTCTTTCCGTCAGTTTGCAGAAGGTTTGTCGAGTACACGTCCAGCCATGATCATCAGCTGGTTGGGCAATGGGTTGAACGTGTTTTTGAATTGGTCTTTGGCTAAAGGAGATTTTGGTTTTCCTGAATGGGGCTTGGATGGCATTGCATGGGCTACTGTTTTTTCTCGCATCATCATGGCCATCATGATGGCTGTTTATGTTTTGTATACTCCTTCCCTAAACAGCTACTTGAAAGGCCAAGTATATTGTGGAGTGCGTTGGAGTGTTTTAAAACTGACGTTGAAAAAAAGTCTTCCTGTTGGAATTCAATTTTCGATGGAATCGGGGGTGTTCAGTTTGGGTGCTATTTTTATTGGCTGGTTGGGTGCGACGGCCATTGCTTCGCATCAAATCGCTTTGAATCTGGCAGCGGTTTCTTATATGGCAGCAACAGGCTTGAGCGCTGCCGTTGCGGTGCGAGTGGGTTATGAATGGGGAGCAGGAAATGTACGTCAAATCAGAAGAGCGGGACTAACGGCTTTTATCATGGTCAGTATTTTTATGTTGAGTGTAAGTGTCTTGTTTATTTTGTTAAGGTATCAATTGCCAGGGTTATTTGTGACAGAGCAAGAAATTATAAATACTACAGCCACGTTGTTATTGACAGCTGCATTGTTTCAGCTTGCTGATGGGGTGCAAGTGATTGGTATTGGGGCATTGCGAGGTATAGGTGATGTGGTTGCACCAACGGTTATTTCTTTTGCTGCCTATTGGGTGATTGGTTTGCCGGTAGGTTACTGGCTTACTTTTAGTATGGATATGGGTGTGCAAGGCATTTGGTATGGATTTACTATTGGTTTGTTCATTGCAGCAGCATTGATGTTTTTTAGATTTTTAGTACTTTCTGGAAGGATGATGAATAAGTAAAGGTCCTGTTTGGCAGCTTCTTTATTTATTCATATATTGGGTTAAACATGTTCTTAAATTTAAAACGATGCATATGAGACAACTTGTCGTATTAATAGCTTTCTTCTTGATTTCTTTTGGTGTTGTTGCGCAAGACCTTACGGGTCTTAAAGTAGGAGATATTGCTCCTGATTTTAGTTTGTACAATCAGAACGATGTCATGTTCAAATTGTCTAAGACCCTTGAAAAAGGCCCTGTCGTTGTTTTCTTTTACCGTGGCCAGTGGTGTCCTTTTTGTAATAAGTACATGAAGAATTACCAAGATTCTTTGTCTTTGCTTAAAGCGAAGGGCGCTCAACTTTTTGGCATCAGCCCACAAGCGGAATCTGCGGTGAACAAGAGTATTGAAAAAACTGGAGCGACATTCCCATTGTTAATTGATAGCAATAAAAAGGTATGTTATAAATACCAAACACTCACCAAAGAAGATATGTTTAATGATGAAGCCAATCCTACTCCTGCTTTGTATGTCATCGGTAAAGACGGCAAAATTAAATATGCGCATTACCCGGATTCTTTTCAAGAGCGGGCTAATATGAGCGAAGTGTTGAAACACTTGGATTAAGTATGGATGTTAATATCACTATAAAAAAGCAGGGGTAGAAAATTTTCTACCCCTGCTTTTTATTTATTCGTGTTCTGTTTTTAATGCCATGACACTGTTTTTTTGTTTTGCTTTGGCCGCCGCATTTTTATAGGCCATCGATCGGTAATACACTGCACCATAACTCGATCCGGTGCCTGGTCCAGAAGCTCCGTTGTTGTCGGTAGTAGCGGTCTGTGCCGCTGCCAAGCGTCTGTCGAGTAGATACGTTGCTTCGTCAGCATAAACGACATTGTTGTTCTTTTTACTTGTTTTGCTTTGCGCAACGCAGGTGAGAGATAAGCCCATGGCCATGCATGAGAAAATGATGATCTTTTTCATAACCTGTTAGTTTAAGTGAAACAATCAACAAATTGTAGTACAAACGTATTACAGGTATAAAATCGACCATAGGCAGGAGAGGAGTTTGTTTTATTTATAATAAACGGGAGCTCAGATTCTTTTGTTGCATAAAAAATGTTTTTTATAGGATTTTTTCTTTGTGAAAGACACTGATGAGTGTGTTTTTGCTTCGTAGAGTATATTACATATATAAAGTGTGTGGCACTAAAACTCCGTGCCACACAAAAAAATGACGTTTGCTAAAAGTAGAATATAGATGAGTATCCACTGGGTTTATACTCATCGAAAATTTGGTAGAATAATTCCGTGATGATTTTAATATCTCCGAATTTGATATATACTCCTACTTCTTTTTTCGCTTCTTGAAAAGAAAATTCGACAAAAGGAGAGGAGGCATACTTGTTTCCGATTAAATGTTGAAACTGTATAAAATCTTCTTTAGATCCATGGAGTTGGAATGACAAATAATTACCATAACCATTTTGAAAGTAGGTCAATGCTTTAAAATGATTGGGATTGTCGAAAGTCCCTACGTAATTCAATTTGTCTATCCATTTGTTTTGTTTCAACCATTTTCCGATTTCCCAGGTGATGTCGTATTTTTTTAATACCGCTGTTTTAATATTCAGCAAGGCATTGGAAAGATAGTTTTGTTGTTTTTCAGAATACTGAATAGCAGGCACATCTTTTCTTATAAATTGAAGTAAAGAATGAGAAGTATGTTGGCTCTGGTTCGTGTAGCGTTGTTCAGCAGCAGCTTTTTTTAGTTTTGGGAAATGTTCGCTAAACCAATTGAAATGATTTCCTTCTATAATCACTGCTTCAGTAGGACCAGCATCTTTCGATAACCAATGTTTGGTATTGTATAAGACAAGATCGACTTTTTCTTTTAGGGGATTAAAACCATAACCAGGCCCCATCACACTATTGTCTACCACCACAGGAATGTTTAGTGATTTCGCGTGGGCAATAATTTTTTGAAAATCAGGAATCTCATGGTTTTCACTTACTGTTTCTAAATAAATCAACTTGGTTTGTGCATCAATCTCTTGTTTGAAATTTTCAAGGGTTACATGTGTTGGTTTTTTTACTTGAATCCCTAAATGAAGCCATTGATTGAATTGCTTTTTGAATATAGCCTGAGAGTTGTAGGTGACAATGTTATCACCTTCTTCAAGTAATGTATTGACCAATACGTTGAGTGCCGCATCGAAAGAAGGTAAAGACAGTGCCGATAACCCTGATTCTATTGCGCAGAAGTATAATTCAAGAATGGATAGATAAGAGTTCGTTTCTTCTTGGTACAAAGGGATTCTTTTTTTCCCGGAGTAATCGGTGATCTGTAGATTGTCGATCAGATTGTACACGGCTTGAGGGTTTGGTTTTGCTAAAGCAATGGTCTGGGTAGATGCGGTTGTCGATTTCATGGGTACCTCCTTTTTTTATGTTTTTTTACAGGCTTTTTAAAATCCTATAAATTCTATAGACAAAGTAGAATTTAAATAATGCAAAAAGCAAATAATATTTTGAAAAAATTTGAAGGATATACCTTGAGACATTTAAAAATGCCATTTTCAAGCCAAAAACAGCTTTTGGTTTGTTTGTTTTAGGTAAAAAAATAATTATTCGTGCCTTTAGATCTTTAAGAGGGTTTTCTGACGTCTTATGAGCATCAAAGTATCAAGAAAAGGGCTTTATCTCCTCTATTATTCCGAAAATACCGACTATTTTCTTAATTTCGCACACGGATCAGTTCTGATTCGGGTTGTTTTATTACTTCCTGATTCCTGATTCCTGACCACTGATTACTGAAAAATGATACAACTTAGCGAACAAGAGCTCATCAGAAGAAAAGAAAGAGAAGAGCTTATTAGTCTTGGCGTAGAGCCTTATCCTGCAGAATTATTTGAAGTGAATGTTTCTTCCCGTGACATTCACCAGAACTACGATAAAGTAAAACTGGATTATAAGGATGTTTCTTTGGCCGGTCGGGTTATGTCACGCCGTATCATGGGAAGTGCATCATTTATTGAATTGCAAGATGCCACAGGACGGATACAAGTCTATTTCCGTCGCGATGATATTTGTCCGGGAGAAGACAAGACCATGTACAATACCGTATTTAAAAAACTGGTGGGCATTGGTGATATCATTGGAGTAAAAGGTTTTGTGTTCACAACACAAACGGGTGAAATATCTGTACACGTGACAGAATTTAAAATGCTTTCTAAATCCTTGAAACCTTTGCCTGTTGTAAAGGAATCGGAAGATGAAGAAGGGAATAAAAAAACATACGATGCGTTCACTGATTCGGAGCAACGTTACCGTCAACGTTATGTTGACTTGATTGTGAATCCTCATGTCAAGGATACTTTCGTGAAGCGTACGAAATTGGTAAACACCATGCGTCAGTACCTCAACGATAAAGATTACTTGGAAGTAGAAACACCGATCTTGCAACCTTTGTACGGTGGTGCCGCTGCACGTCCATTTAAAACACATCACAATACATTGGACATGCCTTTGTATTTGCGTATTGCCAATGAATTGTATCTAAAACGATTGATTGTTGGGGGGTTTGATGGAGTATATGAGTTCTCCAAAGACTTTAGAAATGAAGGCATGTCTCGTTTTCATAATCCGGAATTTACGCAGATCGAATTGTATGTCGCCTACAAAGATTATTATTGGATGATGGATTTGGTGGAAGAGATGGTCGAAAAAATTGCCTTGGCTTTGCACGGTACGACCGAAGTTAAAGTTGGCGAACATACCATCAATTTTCAACGCCCCTGGAGTCGTTTTACGATGTTTGAAGCCATCGAACATTTTACGAAAATTGATGTCAGTGAGATGAACGAAGAACAACTTCGTGGAGTCTGTGCCAAATTATCGATCGATGTAGATCCTACTATGGCGAAAGGGAAATTGATCGATGAAATATTTGGAGCGAAGTGTGAACCGAATTTAATTCAACCTACATTCATTACAGATTATCCGGTAGAAATGTCTCCTTTGGCAAAGAAACACCGCAGCAAACCAGGTTTGGTAGAGCGATTCGAAGCGGTGTGTAACGGAAAGGAAATATGCAATTCTTTCTCTGAATTGAATGATCCTATTGATCAGCGTCAGCGATTTGAAGAGCAATTAGAACTAGGCAAAAGAGGAGATACGGAAAGCATGGTATTGGATGAAGATTTCTTGCGTGCGTTAGAATATGGGATGCCGCCTACAGCAGGCTTGGGTATTGGGATCGATCGTTTAGCCATGATCATGACAAACTCTCCGTCGATTCAAGATGTTTTGTTTTTCCCTCAAATGAGACCAGAGAAAAAACAAGAGAGTTCTTCCGAACAAGATTTTATAGACTTGGGTGTGCGTGTCGAATTGTTACCTATTCTACAAAAAATGGGAATGCTTTCGGTGAATCAATTGAAAGAAGCGAATGCCAGTAAACTGTTTAATGACATTTGTGGACTTCGTAAAAAAATGAAATTAGAAGTTGCTAATCCTAGTTTGGATGAAGTGAAAGCCTGGTTGGCTTAAACGAAGTCTATTTTTTAACGGCTTTTAAAACAAAAATATAACGGGCAGTAGCATTGTGCTGCCCATATTTTAATAGGTTCGGAGTAAGGGTATAGATTTTATATTTTACAGGTTTCCCTTCTTGTCCGGTATAGAGGTATTCTAATTTTTGATCGGGATAAAAAACAGTTTTATAAGATAAGCCTCTTACCGTTTCTATTGCTGTACTGTCCGACAATATGGTCATTTGTAAGCCTTGGTTACGTTCATCAATGACACGTTGACCGTTACGGTATACATGGTCCAGTTCCCACGTTTGATAAAGATATTGCGCTTTGCGGGGAGTATTTTCTTGTTCAAAAGCAGGCAAATAAAAGTACATGGCAACACAGGCAAGTGCAGCTCCTATAAGGATACTGATTTTGGTGACTTTTCTGATGTCTTGTAACATAATAACTAAGTTAAGCAATTCAACAGATTATCCCTAATACCATGGTGTGAACAATACATTACATGTTATTCGAACAGGAGTAAAAATCTTTAGGGTATAGACGGTGTTCTGACTCTTAAAAAAATGTGTAATTTGTATGCTGAAATAAACAAGAATATGATTCAAGCCCTTAAGCCCGAACATTGGTCAGCGTATCAATTATTAGATAGTGGGAATTACCAAAAGTTAGAAAAATTTGGCGATTTCATTTTGGCTCGTCCTGAACCCCAAGCGGTTTGGGCTCCGTCGCTTTCTACTGATCAATGGAAGCAACAGGCACATGCGTCTTTTACACGCGATAAGGCGAATCCTGAAAAAGGGAATTGGTCTTTGAAGCCTTCCATGAAACAGCAATGGATTTTACCTTATAAACACCCTCAATACAGTTTGAATTTTCGTTTGGGTTTGTCTGGGTTTAAGCATGTGGGTTTGTTCCCTGAACAGGCTGTCAATTGGGATTATATCTATACTTCTATAAAAAAAATGAGTACTCCTCATCCGAAGATGCTCAACTTATTTGCTTACACGGGTGGAGCGTCTATCGCTGGAGCTGCTGCTGGAGCAGATGTTACACATGTGGATGCTGTCAAACAAGTGATTACTTGGGGGCGTGAAAACATGGAAGCTTCTCATGTAAAGGACATCCGCTGGGTCGTGGAAGATGCGGCTAAGTTTGTACAACGTGAAGTGAAAAGAGGTAAACAATACCAAGGTATTATTTTAGATCCTCCTGCATACGGCAGAGGACCAGATGGAGAGAAATGGGTCATTGAAACGGATTTATATCCTTTGTTGAAAGATTGTGTGAAGCTACTTGATCCGCAAGAACATTTTTTTATTATCAATTTGTATTCCATTGGATTTTCATCTCTGATCGTAGAAACTTTAGTGAAGGATCTTTTTAAAGATGTACAAGGATTCGAATATGGAGAATTGTATGTCGAAGATCCCTTTGGAAAAAAATTACCATTGGGCGTGTTGGGTAGATTTTCGAAGTTTAAAGTATAATTGCTAGGAGCGATTTATTGTCCGAAATAAGTAGGACTACGTTTGGTCATTTTCAAGTCTTGTAAGATGGAAGACTTTGCCGTAAACGTGAAAAAATAAGATTGCCTGATGCCAAAGGGTACAATGTTGAGAGACATTTGCCAGCAGTGTAAATCTCGAATAATACCAATGGTGGTATAGCTTAATCCATTGGCCACAAAATCGTAGCCAGAGGTTGCTGTAAGTTTCCATTTTTCTGTTAAGCTCAAATTGCCATTAGCGGCCAAGGATTGTGTCAATTGTCTTTCTTCAAATCCAATTTTAGTGTAGTTGATGTTATAACTTAATGCTAAACCCCAGGGAATTTTAAAATCGATGTAACGTTCAGGATAACGATTGATTAAACTGAGTTCTTCTTGTATTGCTTCATTGAGGTTGGGAGCAGGGGTACTTGGCGTATTTCTTGCTTTCGGATTTAAGTTGGCACCTACGGATAAAGAGTAGTTTCGCAGACTTAAGGAATATATTTGTTCTTGACGTTGGTATTTGGTTTCTCCTACGGTACTGTCTAATACATACCCATAAGGATCAAATTGAGAATTGAAGGCGATGTCGAAAATATAGATTTTTGTACGTGCCGTTAAACTGATCAATGAGAGTTGAAGGGAATCTGCACTGAAGTTGTAATTACCCGATATCCCGACATTGTCTAATAAATTTATCTTTTTTGTTGTTGCCGTTCCGGTCGTATCTTTTCGATTTCTTACCTTGGCCTCCAAGGTGTTTTGTAGAGAAAACCCAATGCTGTTGATTGTCCCTTGACCGGGGCCTCCGTATATGAAGCCATTGTAAACGGAATAACGAGTAGGTTTTCCTCTGTAATCTAGTTTTTGGGTGGACGTTTGATAACTGGAGTATTCTCCAAAGTCTGGTCTGAAGGTATAGTTAACTGTTGGGACTAACGTATGTCTTATCCCTTTAACAACTTTATTGTTTACTTTGTAAGTCCCATATACTCGTGTTGTTAAATTAGTACTCATGTTGTAAGCACCTGCTCTGCTAAAGCCAATAGTGGTATCTTGTACTTGTACTGTTTTTGTTGTTGTGTAATAAGCGTAGTTAAGTTTTTCTCTATACCAAAACTCTTCATATGTAAAGGTCGGGTTGAGGCTGAAATGTTTGAGGATCTTAAAGGTGGTTGAAATAGGGATGTTGTGTTTCATCCCTGTTTGACCTCTTTCAAAAACAGTACCGATATTATTGCCTTTAAACTCCAGCGTGGTGTCTATAATTTCTCCACGGGTATTACGGTAGTTGAGTGCGTTGGTCACGAAATATTTCGTGTTCATGTTGTATGCAATGTTGATTTTTTCATACCATCCTTGACCGGTCCCTGTTTTTCTTTTAAAAGGATAGATTCTGTTCATGGAAAAGTTGAGTTCCGGAGCAGTCAAGTTCATTTGCTTGGTTTGTACGTTTTGATCTTGGCGCATGGTGACACCTAAATTAAACGGAGTATTTTTAAAAGTCTTGTAATAAGAAACGGTAGAATTGAATACGCTACTTTGATAGCTGGTGGGATTGTATGAGTTTACCCGGTAATAATTGTTAGAGGTTAAATTAACACTGGCCGAGAATTTACCACTGGTTTTTTTTTGTGTACTATGATTCCAAACCACGTTAAAGTCTTCCGGGAAAGGTTCTTCGTCAAAACCATTTTTTACACGACTGTAGTTGATGATGGTATTTCCGGTGTAAAGGTATCTGTTTTTATATTCAGAAGACAGCGACATACGGTAACTGTTGTTGGTGTATATGTCCCCAATCAATTTTACGCCCAGGCGATCGCTGGTAGCCCAGTAAAATCCTCCTTGACTGAGAAAGAAACCGCGTTCCCTTTGTTCTCCAATGGTAGGGAAGATGATTCCTGATTTTGAGCGTGTGGTGATGGGGAAAAAACCAAAAGGAAGCCCTATAGGAGTAGGAATATCGCTGAATACCATGTTAAAAGGTCCGGTAACTACTTTATCTTCAGGTATAACTTTGAGTTTACGGGCATGTACATAGTAATGAGGATGTGCTAAATTACAGGTGGTGTATTTGGCTTGCTTCACATAAACGGCGTCTTCCGTTCGTTTCACAGGATCTCCTTGAATGTAGCCTTCTCCTTGTTGTGTTACAATGTCTCGTACTAACCCTTTTTTACTTTTGATGTTGTACTCAATCTGTCGTGCTTCGTAAAAGTCACTGCCTTGTTTGAAAACAGGTGTGTCTTTTAATGTACTGTCCCCTGAAGGACTCGCTTTTACCATGTTTTGCCCATAGTCAATTTCAATACGTCCAGCGGTTAAGGTCATGTCTCCGTAGGTTACTTTAGCTTGACCGTATAAGAAAACACGTTTGTTGATCACGTCCATCGCAATTGAATCGTTGCAGGAATAAACAATAGGATCCTCTATTTCTCCATTTTTAGTAGGGATTTTAAGGGTATCGGCAACGACGGAATCTTTAGGCATAATCTTCCCTTTCGCTTGACTGGTGGAGTCGAGCTGAGCAAAGGCGCTAGTAGCAAGTAAAAGCAACAAAAATAATAAAACCTGTTTCAACCTATAATTACTTTGTACTTTTTTCAGATTTCTGCAAAAAATGCCGAAATTAGTGCCAAAGTTATTGGATTTAACCCATTAAAACTCACAAGGAAGTGATAAATTTAGTAGTCCCTCTTCTATTATCTTCAATTTTACTATTAAGTTCTTATACTCCTTTAGAAATCAACACTTACAAATTGCGTACCATTGTCATTGATGCAGGACATGGAGGCAAGGATCCGGGGTGTCAAGGAAAAGTGTCCAATGAGGCCGATGTGGCATTGGCAACCGCTTTGGAGTTGGGCAGAATTATCAAAGAAAACCTTCCAGGGGTAAAGGTTATTTATACCCGTAATACCGACGAATTTGTCGAATTACACGATCGGGCAGCCATTGCCAATAGGAACAAAGCCGACCTTTTTATTTCTCTCCATTGTAATTCTGGTCCCTCTGACATTGCTGGTACAGAAACATTTACTATGGGTTTGCATAATTCAGAAGCCAATTTGGCAGTTGCTAAACGTGAAAACGAGGTGATTTTGAAGGAAGATAACTACGAGAAGAAATACGATGGTTTTGATCCTAAATCTCCCCAAGCCCATATATTGTTTTCTTTGTATCAAAATGCATTTATGGATAATAGTATTAAATTGGCTTCTTATATTGAGAGACAGTTTCAGACCAAGTTAGGAAGGTCGAGTCGAGGTGTAAAACAGGCTGGTTTGTTGGTCTTATGGAAGACAGCTATGCCCAGTGTATTGGTTGAGATTGGATTTTTAACCAACGCAAAAGAAGAAAAATATTTAAACCATAAAACGAATCAGGTCTACATTGCATCGGGTATATATAGAGCTGTGAAAGAATATAAAGCAGAATTGGAAAACCATTAAAATGATTGCCGCGTGAAATTTTCAAAAGAAATACGAGTTGCCTTATTGGCCATAGCATCTGGGATTATATTATACACAGGGTTTAACTTCTTAAAAGGTGTAGACTTACTGTCTAAGACCAATACGTATTATGTTTCTTATCCTCAAATTGATGGTTTAACAGTTTCCAATCCTGTGATGGTCAATGGTCTTATGGTGGGACGGGTGAGTGAAATTCACTTAGACCAAGAGCATGACAATAGTTTATTGGTGACGTTGGAGGTTGAAAAGGAAGTAAAAATAGGAGACTCTACCATCGCATTGTTGAGTAATAACAGTTTGCTTGGTAGCAAGGCCATTAAATTGACTTTAGGGAAAAGTTCGGTGATTTATGAAAGTAAGTCAACCATTAAAGGGGTGAAGGAGCAAGGTTTAGCCGATGTGATTGCTGCCAAAGCGGATCCTTTAATACAGCATTTAGACTCTGTGATCATCAAGATCAACGATCGTTTAGGTGCTATTTCAGGTAAACAATTGAATACCATGGTTGAAAATTTGGTTGCTGCTTCGGCAGAGTTAAAAGCAATCATGAAAGATAATGGAGGCAATATTCAAACGGTGACAGGCAACCTGGCACAATTATCTTCATCACTCGTTAAAACAGAAGCCGAATTAAAACCTCTGTTGGCTAAATTTTCTGCCTTAGCGGATTCGTTGAATCATTTAGAATTAAAAGCGACTGTTTCCAAGGCAAACCAAGCCATGGGGAATTTGAGTGAAATTACACGCAAGATCAATTCAGGTGAAGGAACGTTGGGAGCTGTTGTTACAGATAAATCGCTGTATAATAATTTAAATAAAACCTTGTCAGACCTTGACAGTCTTGTGTTGGATTTGAAATACAATCCCAATCATTATTTTGCTCCTCTGGGTAAAAAACCGAAGAAGAAAAAGTAAAAGCTCTTTTACTTTCTGTTATCCTATTCATCCTAATTTCGTACCTTACAGGTAAGCTGATTGTATATGGATATTGAATTCAATAAAAACGAAGATGCGCTCAAACAACTTTGTTCTCAACTGAAAGAGAAAATTAAAAAAGTTTCTTTAGGAGGTGGTGAACAAAAAATAAAATCGGAGCATGATAAAGGTAAGCGTACGGCTCGTGAACGGATTACTATGCTTTTAGATCCGGATGCTTTAAAGCAAGAAATAGGAGCGTTTGCAGCAGAAGGGATGTACGATGAATATGGAGGTTGTCCTTCTGCAGGAGTAGTCGTGGTCATTGGTAATATCCATGGAAGAAAATGTATTGTGGTCGCCAATGATGCTACTGTAAAGGCAGGAGCTTGGTTTCCAATGACAGCCAAGAAAAATTTACGTGCCCAGGAAATTGCTCTTGAAAATAATATTCCCATTATCTATCTCGTAGACAGCGCGGGTGTTTTTCTTCCTTTACAAAATGAAGTTTTTCCCGACAAAGAACATTTTGGAAGAATTTTTCGAAATAATGCGCGCATGTCGGCCTTGGGGATCCCTCAAATTGCAGCGGTTATGGGAAGTTGTGTTGCTGGAGGTGCTTATCTTCCTATCATGTCCGATGAGGCACTGATTGTAGATCAGACAGGTAGTATTTTTTTAGCAGGCTCTTATTTAGTGAAAGCAGCCATTGGAGAAGATATCGATAATGAAACTTTAGGTGGAGCAACCACACACGCAGAAATATCGGGTGTCATTGATTATAAATGTGCCAGCGATGAAGTGTGCATTGCTCAAATTAGAAATCTTGTGTCTAAAATGGGCGATAGTCCAAAAGCAGGCTTTAATAGAAGCACTCCAAAGCAACCTTCTTTAAATCAAGAAGAACTTTATGGATTGTTGCCGCGAGAACGTTCTAAGCCGTATGATATGCTGGATATTATTCATCGTTTGGTCGATGAATCTTCTTTTGAACAGTACAAAGAACTTTACGGACAAACGTTGTTGTGTGGCTATGCACGTATTGATGGTTGGTCTGTGGGTATTGTGGCGAATCAGCGGAAAATGGTGAAGACCAAAAAAAATGAGATGCAAATGGGGGGAGTCATCTATTCCGATTCTGCGGATAAAGCTGCTCGTTTCATCATGAATTGTAATCAGAAAAAAATCCCTCTCGTTTTTTTACAAGATGTAAGTGGATTTATGGTGGGGAGTAGATCGGAGCAAGGAGGCATTATTAAAGATGGAGCCAAAATGGTGAATGCGATGTCAAATACAGTTGTTCCTAAATTTACTGTTGTCATTGGAAATTCATTTGGTGCGGGTAATTATGCCATGTGTGGTAAGGCATTTGATCCCCGATTAATTGTTGCCTGGCCTACTGCAGAAATGGCTGTCATGAGTGGTGCCGCTGCCGCAAAAACCTTGTTACAGATCAAGGTAGGTTCCTTGAAATCAAAGGGACAGGTGTTGTCGGAGGAAGAGGAAAAGAAATTGTTAGAAGAAATACAGGCCAAGTATGCAGAGGAGTTGTCTCCTTATTATGCGGCTTCTCGTTTATGGATAGATGCTGTTATCGATCCATTGGAAACGAGAAAAGTAATTTCTATTGGCATAGAAATGGCAAATCAAAAAATAGTGGAAGAACGTTTTAATGTAGGGGTGATACAAACCTAGTCGAAATTAATGTTGCACGAGGAGAGTAAAATAAAAGCATTGATCGCCTTATTGGACGACGAAGACATAGAAGTCATGGGGCATGTCAATAAGGAGATCATGTCTATTGGGGAACCGATAATACCTTTTTTAGAGGATGAATGGAGCAAAAATTTTAATCCATTGGTTCAGAAACGCATTGAAGACATTATTCATCAGTTGCACTTTGAAATCTTAAAAGGTGCACTGAAAAAATGGAAAGCAGATGGCAGCGTTGATTTATTAGAAGGCATGTGGTTAGTGGCATGTTACCAGTATCCCGATTTGGAATTAAAAACAATAAGAGAATCGGTTGAACAGTTGTACTACGAAGTATGGCCTGAGATGAAAGAAGACTTGTCTCCAATAGATCAAGTGAAATTGTTGAACAGTGCTATTTTTGGAAAGCTGAAGTTTGGAGCCAATACAAAGAATTTTCATTCTCCGTCCAATTCCATGATCAATTGTGTTTTAGAATCTAAAAAGGGGAATCCTATTTCATTGTGTGTAGTCTATTATGAAATTGCTCAACGCCTCAAATTACCGATATACGGGGTCAATTTGCCTAATTTGTTTATTTTAACATATAAAAAAGAGGGGACACAATTT
The DNA here is from genome assembly GCA_964454665.1 of uncultured Chitinophagaceae bacterium. GTDB lineage: Bacteria > Bacteroidota > Bacteroidia > Cytophagales > Cytophagaceae > JACMQM01. Next base: position 114,202 of record CAYVTO010000006.1, on the reverse strand, counting down.
TACATCAATGCTTTTAACAAAGGCCTTGTCTTTACACGAGAAGATATTGATAATTATATTTCACAATTGAATTTAAAGCAGAACGATATTTTTTATGAACCTTGTAGCCATTTAGATATCATTACAAGGGTGTTGAGGAATTTGGTAGTTTCTTTTGAAAAATTGGGAGACACAGATCGGGTCAACGAAATCAATGTATTACTTGAGGTATTATCTGAATAGGCTAAAAAAGAAAGAGAAACAGAGTGGAGAAAGAGAGATAACATTTTCGCTCTCTTTCTCCACTCTGTTTCTCTTTCTACATCCAAGATGTTTTACCTCTTAGCACGAGTTGCTTCGCATGCAATACCATATTATAACATCAATCATTGGTTTGCGATGAAGAACAAAGACTCTTTCTCTGCTCTCTTTCTGTTTCTGAAAAGGTCCGCAGAGCAATTCATGTTGAGAATGAGAACGGAGAGATTCTTCTCTTTCTCCACTCTGTTTCTCTTTCTTACTTTAGTATGCAGCCTACCGGTTCGGTATAGCGGTACTTAAACGACTTGTTAGCGAGTAAAGCGGTGATGGCTTTTTGAAGATAGGGTTCTGTAATTTGTTTTTCTTTCTCGGGAGCATCGTCTATGGCTCCTCTGTATTCCAATATGTATTTGTTGTTGATGTTTTTAAAAACATGTACAGAAGGAGTTTTACTGACGTGTAGAGATTGACTTAGTACTGCCGATTGATCTAGTAAATAAGCAAAAGGCAGAGGGAAACGTGCGGAATAATTGTTCATTTCAATCAGTCGATCTTCTAATTGCGATGTAATGTTGGGGTGTATGGCTAGAAAAAAAACATCCTTTTTATCGTAAAATTTTACTGTTTTTATCAAACGTTCAATATATATTTTACTGTAAGGGCATTCATGTGCAAAAAATACCAACACAAGAATTTTGTGATCATATTCCTTACTCAGATCAAAATATTCTCCTCTAGCAGGTTCGAAGAGACGAAAATCTTCTAATACATCTCCATGGTACATTTGGGTAAAGCCATAGAATGGAGCCAAGCAAAGTATAAAACATATAAAAAAAGACTTTGACTTCATATGGTGTAAGCTACATAATAATCTTCCAATTTGAAAAAAAGCGTGTCGATAAGATCATTCCCTTTGACCACGACTTCTGATTTTCCAGTCGAAGAAGAATCTATTTTTAATATTTGTATGTCGTTTTTTAAGCTTAGGTTATCATGGTCCGATACCTTATAGACTGCTTCTTTAATACACCATTTTAACGTTAAGCGCTCAAAGGTGGTTTCCCTTTCGTCGTCTTGAAGGTATTTGCTGGCTATTTTTTCAACTTTGTCGCTTATTTTCTCGATATCAATACCTACTTTATGATGGGTGTCGAGTACTATAGCAGCGAAATCGACAGAATGAGAAATAGAGATATGAGCCAGGTTTCCAACCAGTAAAGGTTGTCCTGTATCTGTTCGATAGGTTCCTTGGTAAGGAATGTGCATTAAATCACAACAGAATTTCAACGCAAGCCTTGAAGCGAGCCATTCTACTTTTTTATCGGGATGGTTGATATAATCGGGCACTTTTATGCCTTGAATGTATACAGAAGCAATGTTTAGAATCTCTTCGAGCGTTTCGGAGATCAGCCAAACAGCCATAACGCGCTGAGATGAGATTTTTTCTAGTTTGTATAAGGGCATTAAAAAGTACTTAAGGTCTTTGGCTTTCTAAAACTGTTACTAAATTTAACAAAAAATAGGGTTATGCAATCGATTCAGGTTGAAAAAATAGGAACATATACAGGGCATAGAGATTGTATTTACGCACTTTTGGGAGGTTCTTCCAAAGAACAGTTTTATACAGGAGCAGGAGACGGGATGGTTGTCGCTTGGAATTTTGAAAAGCCCGATGCCGGTGAATTATTGGTTAAATTACCCAATTCGGTTTATGCTTTGGCATTTAACCAAGATCTTCAACGGTTGTGGATCGGTCAAAACTTTCAAGGAATACATGCTATTGATTGTATATCTCGTCAAGAAATTCAATCTGCAGCCATTACGACATCGTATATTTTTAGCATTATTTGTCATCGTAATCAATTGTATTGTGCTTGTGGAGATGGTACAGTGGTGGTATTGGATGCTCGGGATTTAACGAGTGTTGCACGTTGGCGATTCAGTGAAAAAAGTGCCAGGGCATTAGCCATAAGCCCGGATGGAGAGCATTTAGCGATTGGATACAGCGATCATTATATACGTATTGTTTCTTTATCCACAGGTCGATTGGTATCGGAGATTGCAGCTCATGAAAATTCTGTTTTTGCTTTAGCGTATTCCCCGAATGGTCAACAACTCATTAGCGGTAGTCGAGATGCACGTCTTAAGGTTTGGAATGTGAAATCGGGTTATACTTTGCAACAATCTATTGCTGCTCATCTGTATGCGATAAATGACATTGCATTCAGTCCCGATGGAAGATATTTTGTAACTTGCAGCATGGATAAATCCCTTAAAATATGGGATGCCGGGCTTTTTAGTTTACTAAAGGTAATTGATAAATCGAGGCATGCTGGTCATGGAACTTCCGTGAATAAGGTTTTTTGGACAAAATATAATGGGTATATTGTATCAGGAAGTGATGATAGAACTTTATCCGTATGGAGTTTAACATTTAATACACCTTAACTATTGTAGCATTTTTGTAATAAAAGTGTTACGGGTATCAGATATAAAAGAACAGCTCATGAAAATAACACCCATTGAAATCAGACAGAAGGACTTTGAAAAAACTTTTCGTGGTTACGATAAGGAAGAAGTAGATGCTTTTCTTCAAGCATTATCACAAGAATGGGAAAGATCGCAAGATGAAATCAAAGAATTGCGTAAACGCTTAGAGCATTCTGAAGCAGAAGCATCTCGTTTGAGAGAAGTTGAGCATTCTTTATTTAAAACCTTGAAGACCGCAGAAGATACAGGAGCTAGTTTGGTGGAACAAGCAAACAAATCGGCAGAACTGTATGTTAAAGAGGCGCAGATGAATGCAGAAGCGGTATTGAATGAAGCCAAGTCAAAAGCCCGTGCCATCATAGAAGAAGCGGAAGTACAATCAAGACGTCATTATTCTGAATTAAAAGAAGAGGTACAGAAAATTCAACGGGACTTCCAGGATATTCAAACCTTGAGAGATAATTTATTGCACGATATTCAATCGATTTCGAATGATTTTGCACAAAAAGCACAGCGCTATATCGATAAGCCGCTTTCTGCGACGGTAGAAAAAAAATTGAAGCAAGTGAAAAATTTAGATGAGAAGGTGAGCAGAGAAAAAGAAGTTGTTTTACCTCCGGCGGTGAAACAAGAAACGGAGCCACAAGCTTCTTCAGAACAGCACATCAAAACACAACATCCGAAGGAAGAAGATAAGAGTAAAAGCCCGGGCTCTTTCTTTGATAGCATATGAGTTATAAGGTAAAACTTGAAGGGCTTTCGTTTCATGCGTTTCACGGAGTGTATGAGTATGAGCGTAAGGTTGGAAATACTTTTGGGGTGGATGTAGAGGTAAGTTTTCCTTTGTCCCGACTTCCTGAACGAGATGACCTCTCTCTTTCTCCCGATTATCAAGTGTTGAATACTGTTGTTCAGGAAGAGATGAAAGAATCGAGACAACTTCTTGAAACGGTTGCTCGTTCGATCACACTTCGGTTATGGAAATGTTTTCCGGAAGCAATCAACATAAAAATAGAAATACGAAAATCGAATCCTCCTATAGGTACAGTTTGTCATGCTTCTTGTGTGGTGATAGAAACACAAAGCCCGTTAGCCTAAACCGCTAAAAAGATTCGTGTTCGAAAATAAATCCTCTTTCTTCAGGAGTATCGATAAAATCGATTTTTAATCCACTGATGTAGAGCAAATGCTTTTTAGCAATAAAAAAGGGAACATGTTTTTCTTGGTATATTTTATCGTCGGGAGCAGGTTGATCAAAACCAATGACATAACTTACCCCAGCACACCCACTGCCTTTAATACCCACTCTCACACCATATCCCTCCGGGATTTTTTTTGATCTCCAGATGGATTCTAATTCAGCCAAAGCTGAGCTCGACAAATGAAAAGGGATTTCGCTCAAAGTTCTTGTATATATTGCGGTATAAAGTTATAAATTTGTAGAAAAAGAGCATCATGGAACAACTTATTGGAGATTTGTTGAAAATAACGATTCCGGCAGGAATGATATTATATGCCATGTATTTGGTGGTAAAGTCTTTTTTGACGAAAGATTTTGAGCGTCGTATGATTGATATTAAAATGAAGAATAATGAAATCGTGCTTCCGATTCGTTTACAAGCTTATGAACGGATGAGTTTGTTTTTGGAGCGCATTTCATTGCATAATTTGATGCTCCGTGTTAACGATCCTTCTTATAATGTGGCTCAGTTTCAACAAATTCTATCCATGGAAATTAGAAATGAGTTCAATCATAACCTTTCTCAGCAGGTTTATATGAGCGATCAAGCTTGGGTTTTGATTAAAAAAGCCACAGAAGATATTATTTCTACCATTAATATGGCAGGAAGTGTGCTGCCACAAGATGCTAAATCTATCGAGTTGGTAAAGCAAGTGTTTGAAATACAGTCTTCTAGGACGGATGATCCCACTGCGCCGGCCCTGAAGTTTTTAAAGGACGAGATCCGTAAGGCTTTCTAAAAGTATAATTTATCTAATATTTTATTGTTTTTTACGGTTGGAGACTTACCTTTGTCCGGTCTTTAGTATAAAGATTTAAATACGTCCTAAAACATTTCAAAGTTATGTTACTAAACTTACTAAGAGATATCGTCAATAATGTACCTTCAGAATCATACATCAGCTTGTTTATCTTTCTGGTGATATTTGTAGGAGGAATCAGTTCTGTGTTCTTAGCATTCGATTACTTCAGATCTCTTTTTAGCGATAGATAATCCTATTCAGAGGCTGGCCACTATTTTTTAAGCCTTGCAATTGTTGTACGCTCATACCACACAATTGACTAATTACCCGTATTTTTGTATCTTATTAGCTTATTCACGAATTCATGAAAATTGCCATTCAAGGGGGGAGAGCCTCTTTTCACGATATTGCATCAAGGATATATTTTGGGGAAGACATTTCCATTGTGGAGTGTGATACATTTAGAAAATTATGCGATAAGTTTAAGCATGATCTCTCCATCGATTATGCTGTAATGGCCATTGAAAACTCCATTGCAGGGAGCATCTTACCCAACTATAATTTATTGCAAGAATATGATTTTTCCATTATAGGAGAAGTTCAATTAAGAATTAAACAAAATTTAATCGCTTATCCAGGTATTCAAGTGGATCAATTGACAAAGGTCATCTCTCATTATATGGCCTTGTTGCAGTGCGAAGATTTTTTGTATAAATATCCTGCCATTGAGAAAGAAGATTATCATGATACGGCAGATGCTGTAAAATTTGTGAAGGAAAGCGGTCACCGAGACTGGGCAGCCATTGCCAGTCGTTATGCGGCCGATTATTACGGGATGGAAATTGTAGCGGAAGGAATTGAAACCGTTCCTCAAAATTTTACGCGTTTTTTTGTATTGACACGCGATAAAAAATATAAAGTGGAACAAGCTACGAAAGCAACGTTGTGTTTTCAATTGCCTGACCGGGTAGGAGCTTTAGCGGAAGTGTTGGCGATTATTGTGAATAACAATGTAAATCTTACTAAAATTCAATCCTTACCCATTATTGGTAGACCTAATGAATACACGTTTTATGTGGATTGCGAGTGGGATAACTATGAGGATTTTAAACGCAGTATAGGGATAAATTCTATTGTAGCGGAATTAAAAATATTAGGAGAATACAAAAAAGGAGAACTGATCGATGATTATACCGGTGGCCAACCGTCTTAACGGAGTAAAAGAATATTATTTTGTAAAAAAATTAGAAGAGATTGCTCGCCTCAATAAAGAAGGTAAAAAAGTAATCAGTTTTGGAATTGGTAGTCCCGATTTACCTCCCTCTGAAGCATCAATACAAGCTTTGTTTGATACGGCTAAAACATCCAATGCGCATGGGTATCAACCTTATCGTGGAGTTCCTGAGTTAAGGGCAGCCATTGCTAGGTTTTATGATCATACCTATGGTGTTCGATTAGATTCGAACACGGAAGTTTTGCCTTTGATGGGATCTAAAGAAGGAATATTGCATTTATCAATGGCATTTTTAAATCCTGGAGATGAAGTGCTCGTACCTAATCCTGGTTATCCGACGTATTCTTCTAATGCCAATATTGTTGGGGCAAAAATTCGCTATTACAACTTGAGTGAACAGCATAATTGGCATGCCGATATCGAAGGCTTGGAAAAAGAAGATTTGTCGAACGTGAAAATCATGTGGGTGAATTATCCTCATATGCCTACAGGCGCAGAAGCTGATCCTGTAAAACTTCAGGACTTGGTCCATTTTGCAAAACGTAACAAGATCTTGTTGGCTTTTGATAACCCATACAGCTTAGTCTTGAATAAAAAGAAACCGTTTTCTTTTCTTTCTCTTGACGGAGCAATGGATGTGGCTGTTGAGCTCAATTCATTGAGCAAGTCACATAATATGGCGGGTTGGAGAATTGGTATGATGCTGGGTAAAAAAGAATACCTCGATGCTGTATTAACGGTAAAAAGTAATATCGATTCGGGAATGTTTTTAGGACTGCAAAAAGCAGCCATTAAAGCATTTGAGAATTCGGAAGCATGGCATGCACAAAGAAATGCAGGGTATGCGGAACGTAGAAAAATTATAGAAGAAATTTTAACGCTTCTAGGATTCGAATTTGATCCGAAGCAAGTAGGCTTGTTTCTATGGGCTAAACCTAAAGATAGTAGTGCGATACCGGACATTCCAGCCTTTGTCGATAAACTGTTGTATGAAGCATCGGTGTTTTTTACACCAGGAGAAATATTTGGATCCAATGGACAAGGTTATATGAGGGCATCTCTTTGTGTTTCTAAAGCACAGTGCCAGGAAGCGTTGGATAGGATAAAAAAATGGAAAAAAATATACTAAGAGATATAGAAAATGAAATTATCGGTATTGCTCTTCTTGTTTGTGTTTTTAAACATGGGATCTTTTTTTGCTTATGCAAACTCGGAAAAGCTACTCGATGGATTTTCGTCAACAACCCATTTCTATACGTCCGTTTTTTCAGGATCAGGCACTGTAAATGCGTCTGTTGATCTTGTCAATTATATGCAAGGGAATAGTTCATTGTTGGTTTCTTATACACTTTCTGCCGGAGGATCATCCTTAGAAGTATATCGTAGCTACGGTTCGAATACCTTAGATCTTTCTTTTTCCCCCGATAAGCTTTCTTTGAATATAAAAGGACAAGGAGCAACTTCTCAGGTTTTTAAATTTATGTTGTATGAAGATCAAAACATGAATGGCAATCCCTTTGAAGCGGGAGATGAAATTTATGAGTTTGTGAGTACTACCGTTTTAAATGGATCGACTTGGCAAACTTTGGACATGCCATATACTTCCTTTACCAAGTTTGGAGGTGGGGCTGGAACCTTAGATCTTAACAGAATAGGGGCATGGAGGATTGTGGTCATCAACAACCAAGGAACGTCTGTTTCTTCTTCTTTTTATGTAGACCAACTGATACAACATACGTCTTACTCTAAACCTGTGAGTGGAACGAGTCATCTAAAAGGATCTTTTATTCAGCTTTGGAATTCGGTAGCTTGTTCTTGTGGGCAATATACGCAAGCACAATGGGAAGCAGAGTTTCAGAAGATGAAGGATGTCTGTTTAGAGTCTGTGGTGGTGCAATATGGATTTTATGACAATAATGCATGGTATCAACCTTCTTCTTTAGCGTATGCAACGTATGCTAATCCCACATTAAATCGGATGTTTGCCGCGGCAGAGGCAAAAAATATAAAGTTGTATTTGGGTTTGTATTTTGATGAAACGTGGAACGCAAGCGATAAATCTTTATCTTCTTCTTATTCCAGTATCTTGACCAAGCATCAAGAAGTGGCAGACGAATTATGGTCTTTATTTGGTACATCACCTGCTTTTGAAGGATGGTATATTCCTCAAGAAATTAATGATTTGGAATGGCAAAATACGGCTACGCGTAATTTACTGGCCAATTGGTTAAGGGATGTTTCGTCTTATTTAAAAGCCAAATCAACAACCAAGAAAGTGTTGATTGCTCCTTTCTTTGGTCCCAATAGACCAGCCGATGATTTAGAAAGTTGGTGGAATGCGGTATTAACTATAGCGACGGATATCGATGTAATTGCTCCTCAAGATGGAGTAGGTACCACATCGAAAGTGGTGGATGTGGATGTACCACTTTATTTTGAAGCGATTAAAAATGCTTGTGATGCTCGTGGTATTGAGTTTGCTGCTACTGTGGAGTCTTTTAGACAAACAGATGGATGGCCGATTAATGGAAATAGTTTCGCTGCTGTTCCAACGTCGATAGATATGCTGAAAAGTCAGGTCTGGGAAGCTTCTCGTTTTACGGATCAATTATGGCAATTTGAATGGGGATATATGCAACCAGAACTTTCGGGTTCAACGACTGCACTTTATAATGCTTATACATCTTATGCAGAAACGTATTGTTCCGTAACGTCTCTTGATCGGCATACGTTTCCTGATGATGTGTTGTTGTATCCTACATTCTGTAAACCTGGAGACAGACTTACATTAAAAGGATTATATACGATTGAACAAGTACATTTAACGCATACGGGTCAAGGAAATGCGTTGAATTTAAATCATCGAGAGTTATACATTGAAGTTCCTGAAGGAATAGCAGCAGGATTATATGTCTTGACGGTCTGCTCGGGAGATCAGGTTAAAAGGTTCCGTATGGTAGTTATAAACGAGTAAATGATTGGAAAAGGTTAAAGAAGCGTATTCGGGTAAGGACATGAAGTTAAAAAATGATTTAATTTTGCGAGCTGCAAGAGGTGAGCAAGTGGAGCGAGTACCTGTTTGGTTAATGCGTCAGGCCGGCAGAATACTTCCGGAATACAGGGCTGTGAGAGAAAAACTTTCGGGCTTTAGAGAATTGGTGATGACACCAGCTTTGGCGGCTGAAGTAACGATACAACCTGTTGATATCTTAGGGGTAGATGCTGCCATTATATTTTCAGATATTTTGGTGATACCAGAAGCGATGGGATTACCATACGAAATGGTAGAAAGCCGAGGACCTATTTTTCCCAAGACTATTCAAAACGATAGGGATATTCATGCTTTGCTTGGTGCTCAGGCAGCAGATGAATTGCAATATGTTTATGATGCCATTCGTGTGACCAAAAAAGAATTGGACGGCAGAGTTCCTCTTATTGGTTTTGCTGGAGCACCTTGGACTATTTTTGCTTATATGATCGAAGGACAAGGGTCGAAAACATTTTCAAAAGCGAAACGCTTTTTATATACAGAACCTGAAAAGTCTAAACAACTTTTAGATAAAATTACCGATGCAACGATCGCTTATTTAAAGCGTCAAGTAGAAGCGGGTGCGGATATGTTACAGGTATTTGATTCCTGGGCAAGTATTTTAAGTCCTGCACAATACCATGAGTTTTCTGCTGTGTATATAGACCGTATTTGTAATGCATTAAATCACATGGTTCCTCTGACTGTTTTTGCGAAAGGGGCACATTCTGCACGTGTAGAATTTAGTAGAATGAAATGCGATGTGATTGGTTTAGATTGGACGATGGATCCTATGGAGTCGAGAAAAATCATCGGATTGGGAAAAACTCTTCAAGGGAATTTAGATCCATGTGCATTGTATCAATCCGAGAAAAATATTGAAAAAGAAGTTCATGCCATGTTGAGTGCATTTGGTACGCAAAATTATATCGCAAACTTGGGTCATGGTTTGTATCCGGACACAGATCGTTACATGGTTAAAGCATTTGTTGATGCCGTTAAAGGGTACAAGTAAATGAAAATAAATCAAAGCACAACAACAGCGAGAGAAGTCAAATTAATTACGTCGAGGGAGCGTCAGGAAGAGCTTGCTAAACTAATGAAGTTGACTGCTGTAGTTACGCTCATTACAGGCTTGCCAGATTTATATTATCAAATTTGGCAAAGTGCTTTCTTGTTGGGCTTGTCTATGGTATTGATGGGAATTCTTTACTATTACAACAGTAAAGGACATGCCGATAAAGTTGGACATCTGTTAATTTTTTTATTCAGTTGTATTATATTTATCAATAGTTCTCAACTTGGCTTTGAGTGTTTTTCTTTTTTGTTTTATCTACCCTTAATTATAGTCACGCCTTTTATTGTTGATTATCATAAAAGGTATCTTTATTATTTCCATATTTTACATCCGGTTGTTTTGATTGCTGTTTTATTTGCGACAGATTTTAGTCTTTTAGCCGATACCAAAATCTCTTTGAATCAAAGCAAGGTGATGGCTGAATTCAATCTGATAACGAGCTTGTTTTTGTCTTATTACATCGTAAATCTTAGGGTTCGTTTCGGTAAACGGAGCGAAGAAAAATATGAAGTGCTTGTTCAAGATTTAAATAAGCAAAATGTTCAACTGCAAAAAATCAATAATGAGTTAGATCGATTTGTGTACAGTGTAAGTCATGATTTAAGAGCTCCAATAGCTTCTTCGTTGGGCTTGGTAGAGTTAAGCAAAGCAGAAACAAATGTTGAAAAACTTCTTCAGTATAATTTATTGAAAGAAAAAACATTGAGGCGATTGGATGATTATGTGAACAGCCTGCTTAATTTTTCAAGAAACTACCGTGTTGAAGTCGTAAGAGAAAAAATAGATTTTAGAAAAATCATTGAAGAGTGTATTGAGTTAAATAGACCTTATGGTAATAATGGATCTAAATTGGTAGTTAAAATAGACCTCAACGAGGGTGTCGATTTTATTGGAGATGGATTACGCATTCGTATTATTTTAAATAATTTAATTTCGAATGCTTTGAAATACCATGATGAAGGTGCGCAAGAACAATTGATTGCATTGGCCGTATATACCGATCAATCGAAGGCTGTTATTAAAGTAAGGGATAACGGCATAGGAATCGATACCGATAAGTTGCCAAACGTATTTGACATGTTTTACAGGGCGTCGGAGACGGCCAAAGGCTCTGGTCTGGGCTTATACATTACCAAGGAAGTGGTGGAGAAAATGGGTGGTAAAATCAGTGTAGACAGTATTGTGGGAAGTGGAACGGCGTTTACGGTGGAGTTGCCGAATCAAAAAAATAGTTGATGTTTAAAACATCATTATAAATAAAAAATCCCCGATCCATTAAGATCGGGGATTTTTTTATTTCTCATCTGTTTTTTGAGGAGCCTTATCTTTGATGGTTAAGATAAGTTCTTCTTTCCCTTCTTCATAATCGGCCATGATGACATCGCCTGCTTGGAGATCTCCACGTAATATTTCTTCCGCTACCGGATCTTCTAAGTACTTTTGAACAGCACGGTTCAATGGTCTTGCACCATAATTAGGATCGAAGCCTTTATCCGCTAAGAAATCTTTTGCTTTCTCTGTCAGTTCAATATTGTAGCCTAAGGCTAATATCCTAGCGAATACATTCTTAAGTGTAATATCAATAATCTGATGGATATGCTCTCTTTCTAAATTATTGAACACGATGACATCATCTAACCTGTTCAGGAATTCAGGAGAGAAGGCTTTACGAAGTGCATTTTGAATAGTGCCCTTCATCATGTCGTCCATGTTTTCCTTACGTGATTGTGTATTGAAACCAATACCCGCTCCGAAATCTTTCAAGTCTCTCACCCCAATGTTGGAAGTCATGATGATGATCGTATTTCTAAAGTCTACTCTTCTTCCTAATCCGTCGGTAAGAATACCATCGTCTAATACTTGTAACAATAAGTTGAATACATCTGGATGTGCTTTTTCAATTTCATCCAACAAGATTACGCTGTAAGGTTTGCGACGAATTTTTTCTGTCAACTGACCACCTTCTTCATACCCCACATATCCTGGAGGGGCTCCTACCAGTCTGCTGATGGAGAATTTCTCCATGTATTCACTCATGTCAATACGTACCAATGAGTCTTCTTTGTCGAACAGGTAACGGGCTAATGTTTTCGCCAATTCTGTTTTACCAACACCCGTAGGACCAAGGAAAATAAATGAACCGATTGGTTTTTTAGGATCTTTTAATCCAACTCTTGTGCGTTGGATTGCTTTCACCAATTTACCGATGGCCTGATCTTGCCCGATGACGCCGTTGCGAAGTTCATCACCCATTTTTAACAGTTTGTTTCCCTCGGTTTGAGCAACTTTGCTCACAGGAATACCGGTCATCATGGCAATGACTTCCGCTACGTTTTCTTCTGTAACGTTGTAACGTTTTTTCTTCGTCTCTTCGTCCCAACGTGTTTTCGCTTGTTCGAGTTGATCGAATATTTTTTTCTCTTTATCTCTTAACTGCGCCGCTTCTTCAAACTTCTGGCTTTTGATCACCTTGTTTTTATCTTTTTTGATGTTCTCCAGATTTTCTTCCAGTTTCAAAATTTCTGAAGGAACATGGATGTTGTTGATGTGCACGCGGGCACCTGCTTCATCTAATACGTCAATGGCTTTGTCCGGTAAGAAACGATCTGTAATGTAACGGTCAGACAGTTTTACACAGGCTTCAATGGCTTTATCAGAGAAGTTGACGTGGTGATGTTCTTCGTATTTTTCTTTGATGTTGGCCAGGATTTGAACCGTTTCTTCTGGTGTAGTAGCATCTACCATGACAATCTGGAAACGTCTTGCCAAGGCTCCATCTTTCTCGATGTACTGACGGTACTCATCCAACGTGGTGGCACCAATACATTGGATATCTCCTCGGGCTAATGCTGGCTTGAACATGTTTGAGGCATCAAGTGAGCCAGAAGCACCACCAGCACCTACAATGGTATGGATTTCATCAATGAAGAGAATCACCTCTGGAGATTTTTCTAATTCATTCATTACGGCCTTCATACGTTCTTCAAACTGTCCACGGTATTTTGTACCTGCCACCAAAGAAGCCAGGTCTAAGGTGATGACACGTTTTCCAAACAAGACACGAGAAACTTTCTTTTGAATAATTCTTAAGGCCAAACCTTCTGCAATGGCCGTTTTACCAACACCTGGCTCTCCAATGAGAATAGGGTTGTTTTTCTTACGACGGCTTAATACTTGTGCTACGCGTTCGATTTCTTTCTCACGACCTACGATAGGATCTAATCGGCCTTCTTCTGCGTATTTAGTAAGATCTCTTCCGAAATTATCGAGTACTGGTGTTCTCGATTTATCGGTTGTTCCTCGGGTACCAGATTCTTTTCCAGCACCAGATCCACTCGTACCAAATAATTTCGATGAATCATCATCTGGGTCATCGGTATCACCTTTGGCTTGTGGGTTGCTGTTGGTATGGTATTCTAACATTTCTTTAATCTCTGCGTAGGTTACGCCAAATTTAGCCAATACTTGAGTTGCGATATTGTCTTCGTCGCGAAGGATAGACAGTAACAAATGTTCTGTTCCGATCAGTTCACTCTGAAAAATTTTTGCTTCCAGGTACGTAATTTTTAACACTTTCTCAGACTGTCTGGTCAAAGGAATGTTGGTAATGTTCGTATTGCCTGTAGCGGTTCCTTTTACTGTATTTTCAATGGATGTGCGTAGCTCATCCATTGAGAGTCCGAGTTTTTTCAAAAGGCTAATGGCAACTCCTTCACCTTCTCTAATCATGGCAAGCATCAGATGTTCAGTGCCAATATAATCATGGCCTAAACGTAAGGCTTCCTCACGACTTAGCGAAATAACTTCTTTAACCCTGTTTGAGAATTTCTGTTCCATTAAATCTGCCTTTAATTCTGTGTAAATCTATCATTTTTCCGCTTAAATAACGGATTTTGGCTATTAAAATTACATGATAGACAAAATCACAGCCTTTAAGTTTATACGTACATCGATAAAGAACGTTATTTGCAGAGGTATTCAATACTGTTGTTTCCCTCGCAAAATAAGAGATCGATGATGCTTAAATTAGGTTCAAATTGCTTGCCAAAAACCTGTTGATATGCCTTAAAGTCTTGCTCAAGTCTGTTTTTTGGGTGAATTTGTCCTCTTTTATCTTCCATAGAACCGCTGAAGGAGCTATTAAGTTCTTGGTATTCAGAAGTAAATTCTATTTTCTTTTTCCATCCTAAAAGTTTAAGACAAACTGTCATGAATTCCTGGTTGAAGTCAAAAAGAAAGGGGGTTGGGGTATCGTATAATCTTAGTATATCATCGGCGTAATATTCAAAAAAAGGCGCTTTCCCGTAAGCAGAACGGATAGCTCTTTGATGAACAAGTCTCCATTTTTGCTGGTGGTCGATCCGAATGTCTTTGATGGGCAGGTGAGAATTTCCTGACAAAACAGGAATATGAAGGTTTTCTACTTTTTGTGCTGTGAGGATGCGGGTACGATTTCGGTAACTCTGCTTTTGGTAACTTTCATGTGCTTCAATAAGCAGCGTATCGTGTTTTTGGAGCGCTGAAAAATAGAGCACAGAAGGTAAGTAATGAAATTCGATGAGTAGTGATGATGTAGACATTCGTTTTTAATTGTTCTCTTCTTCTTTCCCTTTCCTCAAAAGTATAATTTCTTCGGACGTGCAATCCCAAACACTGGATGGGATGTTGCCTCCTGTACCTCCATCGATGACGAGATCTACTTGGTTTTTATACCGTTCGTATAGTTCTTCCGGGTCGGTCATGTATTCTAGTATTTCGTCGTCGTGTTTAATCGATGTGGTCAATAAAGGGTGACCGAGTTCTTCGACCAATAACCGGATAATGGCATGATCGGGTACTCTTATACCGATTGTTTTACGTTTCGAATAAAGTGACTTAGGGGCTTCTCCGCCAATGTTTAAAATGAAAGTATGAGGACCTGGAAGCTTGCTTTTGAGCAGTTTAAATACGGTATTGGGTAAAGGTTTTGCGAAATTAGACAGGTGACTGAGGTCATTGCACATGATGGAAAAATTGTGCTTTGCCGGATCAATGTTTTTTATCTTACAAATTCTTTCAATGGCTTTAGGTTGAGAGATATCGCAGCCCATGGCATAAACTGTATCGGTGGGGTAGATGATCACACCTCCTTTTTTCAACACATCCAGTACGTGTTGAATTTTGTTTTTTTGAGGGGTCTCCGGATGAATTTTGAGGTAAGAGCTGGACATCTGTTTTATTTCGAGGTGGTTTTTGTATAACTTGTAAACGGATTAACTTAAGAAGACCGCAGTCAATATGCAAATGGACCGCAAGAAATATCGTAATCGGGTAATCGTTGTTATCGCAATGTTGCTGTTTGTCAGCTTTTCGTTTTACTTCTACCAGATTTTATTCTCGCCTAATTTTCAGTACCACAAAGAAGATCGGTACTTGTACATTCGAAAGAATGCTACCTTTAGAGAAGTACTTGATAGCTTAACCCAACATGAAATGATTGGAGATGTGAAATCCTTTGCATTCATTTCAAAGCTTGTTGGCTACCAAGATCGTGTGAGGCCTGGACGTTACTTGATTAAGAAAGATCGAAATAACATACAAGTGATTCGTTTACTGAGAAATGGTACTCAAACACCTGTTCAGCTTACGTTTAATAACATTCGGTTAAAAGAAGATTTAGCTCAGAAAATAGGAGGTAAATTATCTTTTTCAGCCGATACTTTGTATGCGTATCTGAATGATCCAACGATTGCAGCACGTTATGGTTTTGATACGACCACATTCATGAGCATGTTTATTCCGAATACGTATGAAGTGTATTGGGATATCGCTCCATTGGCATTCTTTGATAAGATGTATAAAGAGTATCAAAAATTCTGGTCTGCCGATCGTTTGAAAAAAGCGAAAGAAATAGGATTTACTCCTTTGCAAGTCAGTGTGATTGCCTCCATTGTAGAAGCGGAAACAAACCAACAAAGCGAGAAGCGAAGAATAGCAGGTTTATATATTAACCGTTTATTGATTGGTATGCCTTTGCAGGCGGACCCTACGGTGAAGTTCGCTTTGCGCGATTTTTCGATCAAAAGAATTTATCAAGGACATACTAAGATTGACAGTCCGTATAATACGTATAGGTATAAAGGCTTACCTCCTGGTCCGATAGACTTACCTTCTATTGAAAGTATTGATGCGGTGTTAAATTATGAACGAAATAAGTTTCTCTATTTCTGTGCGAGTCCTACGCGTATAGGCTTTCATGATTTTACAGAAAACTATAACGACCATGTGAATAATGCCAATCGTTATAGAGGCTATTTAGACAAAGAAGAAATTAAATAAAGCGTATGATTACCCATGAAATTCAACTAAGAGTGCGTTATGCCGAAACCGATCAAATGGGTTATGTATACTATGGTAATTATGCGACTTATTTTGAAGTGGCTCGGGTGGAAACGTTCAGACATGTTGGTTTTTCATACAAAGAAATGGAAGATGAGGGCATCATGATGCCTGTGTTGGAATACAAAACGAAGTTTATTAAACCAGCACATTACGATGATCTCCTTACGATTAAGGTTAAAATAGCAGAGAAGCCGGGTGTACGTATTCGTTTTGAATATGAGGTATACAATGAATCGGGTATTTTATTGAATGTGTCGGAAACGACATTAGTGTTTGTGAATAAGACAACAGGCAAGCCCGCCATGCCGGGTGGACATTTTCAAGAACTAATGCATACAAATTTCTCATGAAAGATCGCATCTTAAAGCAGTTGAAAATTGACGAATTTCTTCGTTGGGGGAAGAAGAAATTGGAGAATATCTACTTTGGGAAGTATAAAATTTCGCTTTACCGATTTTTAGAAATCTTGCAGTACAAAATGGAGTCCGATCATCTTATGGAGATGGCCAGGAGTATGGCGTTTAGTTTTGTATTGTCTATTTTCCCTGCCATCATTTTTTTGTTTACCCTTATTCCTTATGTCCCCATTGAAAATTTAGATGTAGCGATTTTAGAAAATTTAGAACGCTTACTACCGGATACTATTTATGAGGTGGCTGAAGGTACCATTTATGATATTGTAGCCAGACCTCAAAGTGGATTACTTTCATTTGGTTTTTTATTTACCATTTATGCCTCCATTAATGGGATTATGGTAATGATTACGGTATTTAATAAGTGTTATAAGAGTAAAGAAAATCGTAGTTTCATTAAACGGATAATCATCAGTGTTCAAATCTTATTTTTACTTGTATTATGTGTCGTTTCATCAATTGCACTCCAAATTGTAGTGGCTTTTGTTTTAGCAAAAGTTAATTTTTACGATCAGGGACAGGTCTTAATCTTATCTATTATTCGTTATTTATTACCTTATACGTTATTACTGGTGTGTATTTCTTTAATTTATTACTTGGCACCAGCAGTGACGCGTCGGTGGCGTTTTTTCTCATTAGGTTCATTGGTGGCAGCGATGTTATCCATGTTGTTTTCGATTATTTTTATCCTCTATTTCAATAATTTTAGTTCTTATAATAAGGTTTACGGTTCAATAGGAGCCTTAATTGGTTTAATGTTGTGGATTTTTTCGATGTCTTTGATTTTATTACTTGGTTTTGAGATTAATGCAAGTTTTGATATTGCGCAAAACGAAAAAAAGAAAAGTCAAAACACGTAAAAATCTTATCCACATTACATCGACTTGGAAATGTAGGATGCACATTTGATGTTTGCATTGATTATATTGATCATGTAAAACAACGTAAGCATCTTATGTCAAAATCAAGTATGGTAGAATTCCAGTGCATCAAGAAGCCTGATATGCCAAGCTTATCTGGCTTTGAATTAGGCAAAACGTATAAAGGAAGAACCTTTAACGGTTTGTACCAGATTGCACGTGTTTGGGGAGGCGATGAACCTTCTCTGATGATCGAAGGCCGAGAGTTTTCGAAGTATTTTCAGGTGGTTGCAAAGTCTGGAGTGGACATTGCCGCCTAGTTTTATCCGAAAAATAGTTAAAAAAAAGGAGGAGGGTTTTCTAAAATAGAAAATTACCCCTATCTTTGCATTGCAATTTTTGGGGAGGAATACGTCCTCAAAAGATTTTAGAAAGATGACAGAGCAGTTCCTGAACCTTCAGGACAGCGGTCATTACAAACAGAGAGATGGCAGAGCGGTCGAATGCGGCGGTCTTGAAAACCGTTGACTGTCACAGGTCCGGGGGTTCGAATCCCTCTCTCTCTGCACTGAAGTGTGGGTTTGAAAAGTGAGTGTGTTTCTACATACTCGTGCTCAAACTCACACTTTTTTATTTTGTCTGTTTATGTCCGCAAATTCTTCTTTCAATTTCTCCGATGTCTACGAAGTTGTAAAACTCATTCCATCCGGTCGGGTGACGAGTTACGGAGCCGTTGCGGCTTATCTGGGTTTGAAGTCGGGAGCCCGAATGGTAGGTTGGGCGATGAATGCGGCTCATACCTTAAGCGATGTTCCTGCTCATCGCGTGTTAAATAGAAATGGTTTATTGACGGGAAGGATGCATTTCAATCCTCCTTCTTTAATGCAAGAGCTCTTGGAAGCGGAGGGAATTGTAGTTTTAGAAAATCAAGTGCAAGATTTTGACAGGATATTTTGGGATCCCGTAGTTGAATTATTGTAAGGAAGTTTTTTGTGGAACGAAGTATCCACTAATCCATAAACCTACAAACATCAATCCTCCATTGACTAACAACAATTCATAACTGAATTGGTAGCCTGTCCATGCTGTTATGGCAAGACTGATGAAGTAAGTATTTACCGGTGCAGCAACCGCCAGGAACGGTGTCCATTGATCTTGTATTTTTCTTTGGGTAAGAATGCCAAAGAAAAATAATCCCAACAAGGGGCCATAAGTATAAACGGCGGCTTTAAATACGGCGTATATCACGGAACTGTTGTCCAGCCAATTGAAAATAACGATGATCACTAAAAATAACAGGGAAAAACCTACGTGCACCCATGTTCTGTATTTTTTAGAAGTAGCTTCGTCGTATTGTTCAATATGCAGAAAATCGATGCAGAAAGAAGTGGTTAAAGCGGTTAAAGCGGAATCTGAGCTGGCGTAAGAAGAGGCAATGATACCGAGCAGGAAGAAAATGCCGGCTACGCTTCCAAACTCGTTGAGGGCAAGCATCGGAAATAAGAAGTCTCTTCGTTCAGGGATTGCAATGCCTTTGGTATCGGCATAGATATAGAGTAGAGCGCCTAAGGTAAGAAACAATAAGTTGACGATCAGTAATACAATAGAAAACCAAAACATGTTTTTCTGTGCATCCGAAATGTTTTTACACGAAAGATTTTTTTGCATCAGGTCTTGGTCTAAACCTGTCATGACGAGGGCTAAAAGAGCTCCTGCTAACAATTGTTTCCAAAAATAATTGTCGGCCATGAAATCTTCGAAATGGAACATGTCAGAATAAGAACTTTGCCATACTTGACTTGCTAAATCAGGAAGTGAGGTATTGAGGTGGGTACGCATGGAAACAATACTGATGACCAGTGCAGCAATGAGAAAGAAGGTTTGAAAACTATCGGTCCAAACAATGGTTTTAATTCCCCCTTTAAAGGTATAAATCCAGATGAGTAGAATGGTAATGGCCACGGTAACAATAAAAGGTACACCTATTGCGTCGAAAACAAAGATTTGTAATACGGCTGAAGCCATGTAAAGACGTAAAGCAGAACCTATGGTTCTTGAGAGCAGGAAAAAACTGGCGCCAGTTTTATAGGACCATCTGCCTAATCGCTGGTCTAAATAGGTATATATAGATATAAGATTGAGTTTATAATAGAGAGGCATCAATACCGTAGCAATGATCATGTAGCCGATCATATGTCCCAAGATAATTTGGTAGTAAGCAAATCCTGTTAGGCCTACAGCTCCCGGTACAGAAATGAAGGTTAATCCCGAAAGAGAGGTTCCAATCATGCCAAAGGCCACTAAAAACCAAGGAGATTCCTTTTTTCCAGTGAAAAAAGATTCAGAATCGGCATTTTTTGAGGTATACCAAGAGATAATAAGAAGTGCTGAAAAATAAAGCACGATTACCGTTGCAATCAAGGTTAATGACATATGTGTTGGTAGTTTACCCAAAAATCATTAAATTTTACTAATTTTACTAATCTCCATCATGTTATCGATAAGCTATGTATAATAACCTTGAGGTAAAGCCTAAAATTTGGCAAGACGAAGATGTTGCATTACTAGAACAACCTTTAGAAGAAGAGAAAAGGGATTTAGTGGTATTCAACGATGAGGTCAATACGTTTGATCATGTGATTACGACTTTGATTAAAGTCTGTCGACACACCCCTGAACAAGCGGAACAATGTACTTTGCTTGTGCATTACAAAGGTAAATGTGCAGTAAAGGTAGGTTCTTGGGAAGAATTGGTTCCGATGAGACAAGCTATATGTGATAGAGGGATTTCCGCTGAAATTTTATAAATCCGGTACATGAATATACCTTCCAAGTTGATTGAAGAAGCGGTTGAGGAAGTCTCCAAATTACCAGGTATTGGTAAAAAGACGGCTTTAAGGCTGGTATTACACCTGATTAAACAAGAACCCAAAGCAACCTATGGTCTGTCTAATGCCTTGGTGAACCTGGTTGAAAACATTACCCATTGTACGACTTGTCATAATTTGTCTGATGAGCCTACGTGCAGTATATGTGCTAATCCTAATCGGGATCATCGCATGGTTTGTGTGGTGGAAGATGTCAGGGATGTGATGGCCATAGAAAATACCCATCAATACAGAGGAGTTTATCATGTCTTGGGAGGAGTAATTTCTCCGATGAACAGGGTGGGGCCTGATCAATTGACGATAGAACCCTTGTTGAACCGGATCACGACAGCAGAAGTACAAGAAGTGATTTTGGCCTTAAGTACTACCATGGAAGGAGATACGACGGCGTTTTATTTATCTAAAAAAATTCAAACACTAGGTGTTAAAGTAACTGCCATTGCCAGAGGAATTCCTTTGGGAGGAGAATTGGAGTATGCAGATGAAGTGACTCTTGGTCGTAGTATTGTGACTCGTACTTTGTTGGAGGTATAATTAGAAGTAGAAATTGAAAAAGTTAAGTGTCATTATTGTCAATTATAATGTTTGCCATTTTTTAGAACAGGCATTGACATCGCTTGCCAAAGCGGTGAAACATGTTGATGCAGAAGTTTTTGTTGTTGACAACCATTCTGTAGATGGTTCGGTAGAGATGGTGGCGGAAAAGTTTCCTTGGGT
This sequence comes from uncultured Chitinophagaceae bacterium, assembly GCA_964454665.1. GTDB lineage: Bacteria > Bacteroidota > Bacteroidia > Cytophagales > Cytophagaceae > JACMQM01. The sequence continues at coordinate 92,890 of CAYVTO010000006.1, read as the reverse complement.
CAAGCTTATTTCCAATAAACATAATTTAGGTTTTTCTAAGGCCAACAATCAAGCCATTCGACAATCGAGTGCTGAGTATATTCTGCTTTTAAATCCCGATACGGTTGTAGAAGAAGACACCTTACAAAAGTGCTGTGATTTTATGGATCAACATCCTCAAGCAGGAGGTTTAGGTGTAAAAATGCTTGATGGTAAAGGGGAATTTCTTCCAGAGTCTAAGCGGGGCTTACCTTCACCTTGGGTAGCATTTTATAAGATTTTTGGTTTGGCTAAGCTTTTTCCTAAATCTAAACGCTTTGGACGTTATCATTTGGGTTTTTTAAGCCCTGATGAAACGAATGAAGTGGATGTACTTTCTGGAGCTTATATGATGTTGCGCCAAACAGCTCTGGATCAAACAGGGTTACTCGACGAAGATTATTTTATGTACGGAGAAGATATCGATTTGTCTTATCGTATTTTGAAAGCGGGTTATAAAAATTATTATTATCCTGAAACTCGCATTATTCACTATAAAGGAGAGAGTACCAAAAGAACGAGCATCAATTATGTGTTCATCTTTTATAAAGCAATGATTATTTTTGCCCAAAAACATTTTTCAACAAAAAATGCGGGGATCTTCTCTTTTCTTATCAATACGGCTATTTATCTTCGGGCGGGGATTGCTTTAGTGAACCGTTTTATCGAGCGTACCTGGCTTTTTATGGCCGATGCGGCTATTGTGTATACGGGTATATATGTGTTAGTATTATTTTGGCAATACTACATCAAAGAAATTCCAGGCTATTATCCTCCCGCATTCTTGCATTATATAATTCCTGCGTATGTTGGCGTATGGATTATTTCTGTATTTACTCAAGGGGGATATAAACCGATGGCCAAGTTTTACCATGTATTGGCAGGTGTATTTGTAGGGACATTTGTGATTGCGGCAACATCTAATTTTTTTGATGCCTACCGTTATTCGAAGGGCATTATTTTATTTGGAGGACTTTGGGCCGTAACAGGAATGCTTTTGGTGCGGGTGATTTTACACTATGTGCAGTATGGTAATTTAAGATTGGGAGAAGGGAGAAAAAAACGTGTAGCCATTGTTGGTAGCTATGAAGAGAGTAGTCGAATAGGAACTTTACTTAGTGACACACATTATAAATTAAATGTATTGGGTTACATTACGTCTAGTAAAAGTGATGCGAGTCAAAAGGGGTATTTGGGTTATTTAGAAGAACTTGATCGCTTGGTTCAATTGAATCGCTTGGATGAATTGATTTTTTGTTCAAAAGATATTTCTGCTCATCGCATCATTGAGTGGATGACACGTGTTGATAATCGTGTGGTAGATTTTAAAATTGTACCCGATGAAAGTAATTTTATTATAGGCAGTAATTCTTCCGATAAGAGAGGAGATTTCTATAGTTTAAATATCGAATTGAATATTCTTTCAGACCGTCAAATCAGAAACAAACGGGTTTTTGATGTAAGCTTAGCGGTAATCTTCTTGTTTTCTTTTCCTTTTACAGCTTGGTTTATTGCTTACCCACAGCAGTTTTTTAGAAACATCTTATTGGTATTGGGAGGAGAATGTACATGGGTTGGCTATACGGAATCGGTTTCTCCTAATTTACCCAAGTTGAAAAAAGGGATTATTCATCCTGTGATTCATTTAGATGTCGATATGCCGAGTCATACGGTGTATAAGTACAATTTGAGTTATGCGAGAGAGTATTCGTTAATTACCGATTTTTTATTGGTATTCAAGGGGTTGAGGTATCTCGACCGATAAATGGCTCTTTCTTCGCCTTTCCTTTAGACTGTTTGTAAAATCCCTCCTTTTTCTTGGCTGTTCCCAGCTTAATTAGCTATTTTTGGCGATTCAAAACATACGATTAACATGGCAGCAGAACATCAAACATTATCAGCTCGTATCAATGCGCTTTCTGAATCAGAAACATTGGCGATGACTAAAAAAGCACGTGAATTAGCTTCACAAGGTCACAAAGTGATTAGTTTAAGTGTAGGAGAGCCGGATTTCCGTACTCCAGAACACGTTATGGAAGCGGCGAAGCAAGCCATCGACAATGGTTTTCACTTTTACAGTCCTGTAGCGGGCTTTCCTGATTTAAGAACAGCCATTGCGGAAAAATTAAAAAAAGAAAATAACATACAAGCGGCAGCAGAAAACATTGTCGTTTCTACAGGTGCGAAACAAGCGTTGGCGAATGTCATTGAAGCGGTGGTCGATAAAGGAGAAGAAGTCATCATCTTGGCTCCTTATTGGGTAAGTTATTCCGAAATGGTAAAATTGGCAGAAGCTAAATCTGTGATTGTTTCTGGCGATATTGAAAATGATTTCAAAGTAACAGCTGCTCAATTAGAAAAAGCGATTACTCCAAAAACAAAAGCGATCATGTTCTCTTCACCATGTAACCCTTCGGGTTCAGTATTCAGTGAAGCAGAACTGAGAGCCATTGCTGCAGTAGTTGCTAAGCATCCTCGTATTGTGGTCATTGCGGATGAAATTTATGAATACATCAATTTCGAAGGGAAAAACTTTAGTATTGGTTCTATCGACGAGATCAAAGATCAAGTGGTGACGGTAAACGGTTTCTCTAAAGGCTTTGCGATGACAGGCTGGAGAATTGGTTATATCTGTGCGCCTAAATACATTGCTGTAGCGGTTGAGAAATTGCAAGGTCAAGTGACTTCAGGTACGTGTTCCATTACACAGAAAGCAGCCTTGGCAGCTCTTCAAGGAGACTTGTCTGCTCCTTTGAAAATGAAAGAAGCGTATTTGAGAAGACGTGACTTGATCATCGGGTTATTAAAAGATGTTCCAGGTTTGAAAGTGAACAAACCTCAAGGAGCATTTTATATTTTCCCTGACGTGAGTTCTTACTTTGGTAAAAGTGCTAACGGTCAGGTGATCAAAACATCGAACGATTTAGCGATGTACATTTTGAACAATGCTTATGTGTCAACCGTAGGAGGAGATTCATTTGCTGCGCCTAAAAATATTCGTATTTCGTTTGCGGCATCCGATGAAAATATCATCGAAGCGATCAAAAGAATTAAAGAAGTACTCGCAAAACTAGCTTAAGGTTGAAATCGATACAGGACGTATTTGAAGCGTTTAAAGGCTTAAACGTATTGGTTATCGGTGATGTCATGATCGACTCTTACCTGTGGGGAAGAGTCGATCGTATTTCTCCGGAAGCTCCTGTACCCATTTTACAAGTAGAAAAAAGAGATACCCGTTTGGGAGGTGCTGCCAATGTCGCTTTGAATGTGCAGGCTTTAGGTGCTATCCCTTATTTATGTTCTGTTGTTGGTAAAGATTTAGACGGCGATAATTTTTTAGAATTACTAACTCAACATCATTTACCTACACAAGGAATATATCAAAGTACTGATCGTATCACTACCATTAAGCATCGTATCATTTCTGGTCACCAACATATGTTGAGGGTGGATCAGGAGACCGATAAATATATTTTAAAGCAGGAGAAAGAAGCATTGTTGGAAAAGATCAAAACGTTGCTTGCTCAAGCAGACGTAGTGATTTTTGAAGATTATGACAAAGGCGTGTTGGATGAAAGCTTGATTGCTGCTGTTGTAGATTTGGCAAAATCAAAAGGTATTCCTACGGTTGTTGATCCTAAGAAGCGTAATTTTTTATACTATAAAAATGTAACGTTGTTTAAGCCTAACCGCAAGGAAATGAAAGAAGGCTTGAAGTGGGATGGAGAGTTACAGGATAATAAAGACATAGAGGCTGCAGTAGATGAGCTTGCTGCGGTATTAAAATCAGAAATGATTTTGTTGACACTTTCTGAAAAAGGAGTCTTCATTAAAAAATCAAACCAGGAAGCATCCATTACACCTGCACACATTCGTAAGATTGCCGATGTTTCTGGTGCAGGAGATACCGTAGTCAGTGTGGCCGCTTTGTGTTGTGCATTGAAACTTGCTCCTCAAAAAATTGCAGCACTTTCTAATTTAGCGGGCGGTTTGGTCTGTGAGCAAGTGGGTGTTGTACCGATCGATAAAGAGACCTTGAAGAAAGAAGCAGGATTGATTTGGTAAATAAATAGCAGAGCTGACTTGAACAGCAGCCCCGCTATTTTTGAACGTTATTTCAAGAAGTTATTTATTTTTTGCGCTTTACTGCTTGCTATCGTTCCGACCACTTTATCACTGATGAGTAAATAAGAATTGTAGCTGATTAAAGAAGTATATGTTTTCGTACTTTCATTGGCAGATCCAACGGTAATATTAAAACCTCCTGTTCCCATTTTGGCTAAAAGATTTCCGTCGGCTGTATTGGCTGCTACAAAGAGGTAGTAGTTATGAGCATCAGACCAAATAAGAACAGGGAAAAAGTAGGTACTGTTTTTTTCTAGTATCGCTTTTTCAATGACTTCCCGATCGACGATTTCAAGAGGATAAGTATAGGCTTTTAAAATATCATCTTTGCTGGATTGTAATGATTTCTCATCCAACAACAAGGTTTTGGTTTTTATCGTTTCAAGGTTTTTTTCTACATCAAACATGTCTTTTTTACTCATTCCATTTGCTGATGCAGTGATATAGTTGTTAAAAACATTTAATACAAAAATCAAATCGCCGGGTTTGATTTTGCTGGCTGGTAGAGAAACAGAGAATACTTCTCCTTTAATGTATTCGTTATCGTTTCTTTTTTTAGCATCTTCAATAAGGTAACCCACGAATGAGTAGACACTGTATTTGGTAATCATATTGGCATTCGTACGTTGAGTTTTTGAAAACCAGGAAGAATGGAGAATACTGTATTCACTCGATCCACTTTTAATTAAAGCATCGATCTCTGTAGTGGTTTTGTATTCTATTTTGCTGTTTAATTTCCAGTGATCAGGGGTTATGAAATCTTTCACCATCTTGTTGTAATTCGCTGTTCTATCTTTATAGGCTTTTAACCCTTCTGTGTCTTTGGCCAGTTTTTTGAGTTCAGAAGGATCTTCTTCTTTTAATTCTACAATCAACGATCTCTTTTTAAACTCTATGGCATCGTCTGATTTGGGGAACTCAAATTGAGCAATCGACTTCAATGCGATGCATTGAAAAAGGGAAACTAAAAACAGGATATATACTTTCTTCATAATTGTTCGGTCTTTATTTTTAAATCATTATTTATCTTATAATATAGGCTTTATTTTTTACCATACAGTAAGCCCATACCATTTTTTCAAATACACTAAAAATAAAATTCCGAAACCAATTAGGAAGGCTAAGAGTAACCCTAAAAAGGTATTACCTGTGATCTCTTTCGTTTTTTGTATGAAATGTTCCGTGAGTTTTTCTGTGAGGTAGTGTACAAAAGCAAAAACCGGATAAAATATGGCAACAATGATGCCCATGCCAATGAGCGTGAGCAGGTATTTGTCTTCTACTCCTGTTTTGAATTTTAAAAAATGCTTTACATATTCTACGGATAGTTCTGCTGCCAGTATCGTTAGGATGAAGATAAAGGCATTCATCAGTTTTCTTGTCATAGCGATAAGTGGTTGGTTATGATTAATATAGGCGATTTGAAAAAAAATGTCAAGCGGTATTCTGAGTGTACCGCTAAAAACAGCTTTTAAACAAAATGGGCCCAGATAAATTTATCCAGGCCCATCTCAACAAAGAATATAAAAATGCCTATTTGAGCAGTTTTTCTACTGCCGTATCTACGTTCGAAAACTCAAATCCAGCCAGTATTTTTTTCATCATGCTTGTAATTTCTGCATTCATTAAATTTCCAATGCTTCCTTCGTGCGTATGTTTGATGTCGTATATGGGTTTGAATGTACCATTGTCAATAGAAGTGCCCACTTGTTTATAGGCATCTCTGAATGGCGTTCCCTTGTTTACCAAGTCGTTTACCACATCTACACTGAACAGGTATTTGTATTTGTCATCTTTCAAAATGTCTTTTTGTATTTCAATTTTTGAAAGCATGAATTTGGTCAGGTGTATGCAATCCATGATGTCGAAGAAGGCAGGTACGAAGCTTTCTTTGATGAGTTGTAAATCGCGGTGGTAGCCAGAAGGCAGGTTAGCCGTGATCATCGCAATCTCATTCGGTAAAGCTTGTAGCTTGTTGCATTTTGCCCGAATCAATTCAAATACATCCGGGTTTTTTTTGTGCGGCATGATGCTCGAACCTGTTGTTAATTCAGCAGGGAAGGTGATGAATCCGAAATTTTGATTCATGTACAAGGTTACATCCATCGCTAATTTTCCAACCGTAGCCGCAAGAGAAGCGATAGCAGAACTGACGTTACGTTCGGTTTTTCCTCTACCCATTTGAGCATATACGACATTGTAATTGAGCGATTCGAAGCCTAAGAGATCAGTAGTCATTTGTCTCTTCAAAGGGAAAGAAGATCCGTAACCGGCGGCAGAACCCAGTGGATTTTTGTTGGCAATGCGATAGGCTGCTTGCAACATATGCATGTCATCGACCAAGCTTTCCGCATAAGCGCCAAACCACAAACCAAAAGAGGAAGGCATGGCCAATTGGAAATGCGTATAGCCTGGGAGTTGATGGTTTTTGTAGGTATTGCTTAATTGAATCAGTAGGTCAAATAACGTTTTCGCTTCTTCTACCGTTTCCTTGATGGCATGACGGGTAAATAACTTCAGATCGACCAACACTTGATCGTTGCGGGAACGGCCGCTGTGAATTTTTTTACCGACATCACCTAAACGTTGAGTCAATAATAACTCTACTTGAGAGTGCACATCTTCCACACCGTCTTCGATCTTGAAATTTCCACGTTGAATTTCTGCGTAGATTTTTTTCAACTCTACATGTAGAATTTCTTTTTCGCTTTTTTCTAATAACCCGATTTCAGCAAGCATTGCGGTGTGTGCCAGAGAACCCAATACATCAAAGGGGGCTAAGAACAGGTCCATTTCACGGTCTTTACCAACGGTGAAGCGTTCTATTTCTTGATTGACTTGGGTGTCTTTTTGCCACAGTTTCATAAGATTATATTTAGTAGTCAGTGGTTAGGTATCAGTGGTCAGTGTACTGATACCTGACCACTGATGCCTGATACCTATATAAGGTCTGATAATATTTTAATGTACTTCTCTATTCCTTGTTCGATTTCTTCCAACCAAATAAACTCATTGGCAGAGTGAGAACGGCCAGAATGTCCTGGTCCCATTTTTACAGAAGGTACAGGAATTAAAGCCTGATCCGATGTCGTAGGCGAACCATAGGTTTTTGCACCGTTTTTAATCGCTGCTTTTACTAAAGCATGATCAGGATCAATGAATGAAGGTCTTAAACGCACAGAACGTGGAGTGACTTGTGATTCAATGTTCTCTTCAATGATGCGTAATACTTCTTCATTGCGGTACATTTCGGTAATGCGCACGTCGATGGTGAAGGTACAGGACTCTGGCACGACGTTGTGTTGGTAGCCTGCATTGATGATGGTCACCGACATTTTCATTGGACCGAGATGTGGAGATACATTTTCGAATTTATAATTCCGAATCCATTCGATGTCTTTCAAGGCTTTGTAAATGGCATTGTCTCCTTCTTCACGAGCAGCATGTCCTGCTTTTCCTTGTGCTTTGCAATCCAAGACCATCAAGCCTTTTTCTGCTACGGCAATGTCCATTAAAGTAGGTTCTCCGACAATGGCGAAGTCTATTGGGCCTAATTCGGGATATACCAATTCCAACCCGTTGAAACCTGAAATTTCTTCCTCCGCTGTAGCAGCGATGACGAAGTTGTACTTCAAGTTTTCTTTTTCGTAGAAATAAATGAAGGTTGAAATCAATGAAACCAGGCAACCACCGGCATCGTTACTTCCCAATCCGAAAAGCTTTCCGTCTTTTTCAAACGGATCGAATGGATCATTCGTGTAACCCGGATTTGGATTTACCGTATCGTGGTGAGAGTTGAGAAGAATGGTAGGTTTCTTGGCATCGAAATGTTTGTTGAATGCCCACACGTTATTTTTTAAACGATGCGTAGGAATGCCGCGTTCGTTTAAAAACGTATTGATGAGTTCAGCAGTTTTATCTTCTTGCTTGGAAAAGGATTCTGTTCGAATCAAACTTTTCAGCAAGTTGATGGCGTCTGATTTTAATTTAGTAATGTCCATAACGTATTGCTTTATGCAGGTACTGTTTAGGCTTTTAAAACAGTTCCTAACGATTTCTTTTCATTGATGATGGATAATAAATTGTCGGCGTGTGCAATGATCACCGCGGTGACCCCTTTGTTGATGGCCGAGAAAGCATTATCTAACTTGGGGATCATGCCTTTTGAAATAATACCTTCGTCTTTTAATTGAGTATAGGTACCAGGAGTAATTTCTTCGATGACAGAATCTTTGTCTTCAAAGTTTCTCAATACTCCTTTCAATTCGAAGCAATAGACCAGGCTGACCTTGTAATGCTTGCTCATGGCACAGGCAATTTCTGAGGCCATGGTGTCTGCATTGGTGTTGAGCATACTGCCATGATCATCCACGCTGAGTGGGGCAATAATGGGAGTGAAGCCTGAACCGATGAATGTACTTAACACCGATGCCTTCACTTCCTTGATGTCTCCTACGTATCCGTAGTCGATACCATTTTTAATGGGTCGTTTGTTGGCTTTGACAATGCCCCCATCTGCTCCGGTGAGGCCGATGGCATTGCATTGTTTCGTTTGTAAGGAAGCGACAATGTTTTTGTTGATCAGTCCTCCATATACCATGGTTACGATTTTCAACGTTTCGGTGTCAGTTACCCTTCTGCCTTCAATCATTTGTGCTTCAATGCCTAATCCTTTACTGATTTCTGTAGCAATTTTTCCGCCACCGTGAATCAGTATTTTATGTTGTTGAATAGCCGCAAAACTTTGCAAAAATGATTGCAAGGCTTCTTCATTATCGATGATGTTTCCACCTACTTTGATGACGACTAATTCTTCCATTTTATTAAAAGTTTGATTCCAGTATGTTTTTCAATACGGCTTGTGCTGACCATACTCTGTTGGATGCTTCTTGTATCACCAGTGAGTCAGGTCCATCCAAAATTTCATCCGACAATTCTATTCCTCTACGCACTGGTAAACAGTGCATGACTTTTGCATTGTTGGTCAGTTTCAATTTTTCATTGGTCATCATCCAATGGCTGTCCATAGAAATCACTTTGCCGTAGTCTTCGTAGGAAGACCAGTTTTTGATGTAGACAAAATCAGCACCGGCAAGTGCCTTATCCTGGTTGTATTCTACGTTCGCATTTCCTGTAAACTCTTTGGCTAAGTCATAACCTTCAGGATGCGTGATGACAAAATCGACATCTGATTTCATCATCCATTCTGCAAAAGAGTTCGCTACCGCTTGAGGCAAAGGCTTGATGTGCGGAGCCCAGGTCAATACGACTTTTGGTCTGGCTTTCGTTTTATGTTCTTCAATCGTTAGGATGTCGGCAAAAGATTGTAAAGGATGCAATGTGGCACTTTCTAAACTCACGATCGGTACGCCGGCATATTTTACAAACTTGTTGAAGAAATCTTCTGAATAATCTTCGTGTTTATCAACAAGCTTTGGAAATGAACGCACACCGATGATGTCGCAATATTCGCCCATGACAGCTGCCGCTTCACGAATGTGTTCCACGGTGTTGTGGTTCATGATCACTCCATCTTCTGTCTCCAGTGCCCAGCCTTCTTTGTCCATGTTCATCACGATGACGTTCATGCCTAAATTGATGGCTGCTTTTTGAGTGCTGACACGGGTACGTAAACTTGGATTCAAAAAGATCAAGCCTAAGGTTTTGTTTTTTCCTAAGGTATTGAAAGCATAAGGATCCTTCTTCAGTGCCATGGCATCTTGAAGTAGCGTATTGATGTTCGGGACGTCTTTAACAGAAATAAAGTGTCGCATGAGTTTTATATTATTGTTTTACCAAAACTTTAGACAGGACTGCTTTGAAGGCTACTAAGAATGGATCGATTTCTTTCTTGCCAATATTCAATGCAGGTAAAATACGGATGGTGTTTTTGTCAGAAGATGATCCGGTGAATATGTTGTGTTCGTCAAGCAAGGCATTACGAACAGGCGCACAAGGTACTTCCAATTCCAAGCCAATCATTAAACCACGACCACGAACATCTTTTACACCAGGAATAGAACGACATTCGTTTATGATGTAATTCCCCATTTCAGTGGCGTTGTGTAATAAGTTTTCACTTTTGATCACATCCAATACAGCAATTGCTGCAGCACATGCCAAATGATTTCCACCAAATGTTGTTCCCAATAAACCATGTTTAGGTTTAATGTGTGGTGCAATGCTTATGCCACCAATAGGGAAACCGTTGCCCATGCCTTTTGCCATGGTGTAGATGTCTGCGTTCACACCAGCGAAGTCGTGAGAGTAAAATTTACCACTGCGTCCGTAGCCACATTGAACAGAGTCTGCGATGTACACGGCGTTGTATTGATCACACAGTGTGCGAATTTTTTTTAAAAAGGATTCATTCGCTACATGTACACCACCCACACCTTGCATCCCTTCAATGATGACCGAAGAGATTTCGTTTTTTTGAAAAGCGTCTTCCAATGCTTTTTCATCGTTCCAAGGAAGAATGATGGCGTTTTCAGTAGCATTCACCGGAGCAACGATAGAAGGATTGTCGGTAACGGCAACCGCTAAGGATGTTCTTCCGTGAAATCCTTTTTCAAATGAAATGACTTTCTTTTTCCCGTTGTGGAAAGAAGCGAGTTTTAATGCATTCTCATTGGCTTCTGCTCCGGAGTTGCAAAGGAAAAGCTGGTAATCGTTGTGACCAGAAAGTTTTCCCAGTTTGTCGGCCAATTCTTCTTGTAGAGAAATTTGAACAGAGTTGGAATAAAAACCAATCTTGTTCAATTGATCGGTGATCATCTTCACATAATGAGGATGCGTATGGCCGATAGAAATGACGGCATGACCTCCGTACAGGTCTAAATATTCCACCCCGTTTTTATCCCACAAGGTCGAGCCCAGTGCTTTTACGGGTTCAATGTTGAAGAGAGGATATACGTCAAAGTTTTTCATAAATCAGTAATATAGTAGTCAGTGGTCAGGTATCCGTAGTCAGCAAATGGTGCCTGACCACTGTTACCTGATACCTAAAATGCGTTTGCTTTTAATTTCAATCCAGTTTTTTCGTCCAAGCCGAATAGGATATTCATGTTTTGAACGGCCTGACCAGAAGCACCTTTTAATAAGTTATCGATGATGCTGATGATTAACAAGGTATCGTCGTGTTTTTCTAAGTAAACAAAACCATTGTTGGTATTCACCACTTGCTTTAAGTCGATGTTGCTGTCAGCAACATGTGTGAATGCAGCATCTTTGTAATAGTCTTTGTATAATTTTTGTGCCGCTTCAATGTTTAAGTCGCACTTGATGTATACAGAGGCAATGATTCCCCTTGAGAAATCGCCTCTGTAGGGGATGAAATTTATTTTCTTCGCATGTGAAGCTTGAAGTCCTTTCAAACTTTGTCCAATCTCTTTCAAATGTTGGTGTGTAAATGCTTTGTACACCGACATGTTGTTGACTCTCCAACTGAAATGAGAGGTTGAAGAAAGACTTTGTCCAGCACCTGTAGAACCTGTAATCGCAGAGACATGAATTTCATCATTCAATAATTGTGCTTTTGCTAAAGGCAATAACGCCAGTTGAATGCAGGTAGCAAAACAACCTGGGTTGGCGATGTGTTTTGCTTTGGCGATCTTGTCTTTTTGTAGTTCAGGCAAGCCGTATACAAAATCATTTCCTTCTTTGTCCAAACGGAAATCGTGACTTAAGTCGATGACTTTGGTATGGAGTAGGGATGGATTAGCTTCTAAGAATTTAGCTGCGTCACCGTGACCTACACACAAGAAGACGACATCCGCATCGTTTTTCAGGGTATCTGTAAAAACGACATCGGTTGATCCTAACAAGTCGGTATGGACTTTGTGCAAAGGATTGCCGGCATTACTATTGCTATGTACGTAGTGGATTTCTACTTCAGGGTGATTCACCAAGATGCGGAGTAATTCGCCTCCTGTGTATCCTGCTCCTCCGACTACGCCTACTTTAATTTTCATGGCTTTACTTTTTTATTTCAATATGCTCGAACTCGAACTGACAAGTCGCGACTTGTCACTACTGACCACTATTTACTTTATGATAGATCATGGTTTGGTTACCGAAGATCTTAGAGAACCCTTTTACATCATCACCAGACCAAGCATTGTTCATTTCTCCGTAGCTTCCAAATTTAGAAGACATTAAATCGTGTTTCGATTCGATACCGATGATGTGGAACCTGTATGGGGCAAGGTGAATTTTTACGGTACCACTGACATTCACTTGTGTTTCGGTAAGGAAGGTTTCAATGTTGCGCATTACGGGATCCAGGAACTGACCTTCGTGTACGAAGTTTCCGTACCAACCAGACAATTGTTCTTTCCAGTACATTTGCCACTTGGTGAGCGTATGTTTTTCTAAGGTGTGATGTGCCTTGATGATCACCAAAGGAGCGGCAGCTTCGAAGCCTACACGACCTTTAATGCCGATGATGGTATCTCCCACATGTATGTCACGACCGATGCCATAAGGCGCTACGATGTCATTCAATTGTTGAATGGCTTCTACTGATTTTAATTTTTTACCGTTTAAGCCAACGAGTTCTCCTTTTTCAAATAAAAGCTCAACGGTTTCTTCTCCTGTTTTAGAAACTTGTGTAGGGAAAGCAGATTCCGGTAAGTATTGATCTGAAGTCAGCGTTTCTTTTCCTCCCACGCTGGTTCCCCAGATGCCTTTGTTGATGGAGTATTGTGCTTTTGTCCAATCACGCACTACACCTTTCGATTTCAAGTAGTCGATTTCCGCTTCACGGGAAAGTTTCAAGTCACGGATGGGAGTGATGATTTCTACATTTGGAATTAAAATATTGAAGACCATGTCGAAACGTACCTGATCGTTTCCTGCACCTGTACTTCCGTGGGCTACTGCGGTAGCACCTACTTTTTTGCAGTGTTCGGCAATGGCAATGGCTTGAAATACACGTTCAGCACTTACCGACAAAGGGTAGGTGTTGTTTTTGAGAATGTTTCCGTAGATCAAATACTTGACACATTCGTTGTAATATTTATCAATGATATCCAGTGTAGCATGTGACTTTACACCCAATTCAAACGCTTTCTTTTCAATGTCTTTTAATTCATCGGCACTGAATCCTCCGGTATTGACAATGGCAGTATGAACCTCTAATCCTTTTTCTTCGGTCAGGTATTTTACGCAATAGGTCGTATCTAATCCGCCACTGAAGGCTAAAACAACTTTGTTACTCATTGTTATTGGTATTTTAATTTGAATAATGAAATTAATTTAAGGGAAAGACCTTCAAACTTTCTCAGCGGTTTCAACAATACCACATCTTTGATGCGTTGAAGACGATCCCATATTTTAGACTTTTTAATGAAGTCCCATTTCTTTTTGTTTTTTTCTTGAGGATCATACAACATTCCGGTACAGAGGCAGAGTTTTCTGTCCTTGCTTTGTAAGATTTCATAATTTACACAGCTTGAACAACCTTTCCAGAAATCCTCGTCGTCGGTCAATTCAGAAAAGTGAACGGGACGATAGCCCAATTCTGAGTTGATCTTCATGACAGCCGCACTGGTCGTTAATCCAAAGAGCTTGGCATTTGGATATTTCTTACGCGTGTATTCAAATGCTTTAATTTTTATTTTCGTTGCCAGACCGCTGTTACGAAATTTCGGAGAGACAATGAGTCCTGAATTGGATACATAATTCCCATGACCCCATGTTTCGATATAGCAAAAACCGGCAAACTCCCCGTTTTTGGTGGTCGCAATGATGGCCTTTCCTTCTTCCATCTTTTGACGGATGTAATCGGGATTTCGCTTCGCAATGCCAGTCCCACGGGCTTTTGCACTTTCTTCCATTTCCTTGCAAATAGCTTCCGCTAAATGCTTATGCCCATTGGTGGCAACTTGAACTTTGAATTCTTCCATTCTGAAACTTGAAACAGCTATAAATAGTATAGCAACAGAATAAATAATAAATTAAATGATTGAATTTGAGAGGGGGTACTAGCTACGTAGGCTAGCATAGGCTATTGAGGCCTAGGGCCTGGGTAAGAACCTTGGGATGATTCTGTATAAATTGGTAATCAAGTAAGTAGCCTTGTTTTTCATTGCTTAAAATCAGAGCGTAAACATAGCTTTTCCCTATAAAAATTCAAAAGTATAAGCGCTTTATTTTGAAGGATCAGGGCTATTATTTTCAATAAAATAATAGTGTGACGTTTGTTTGTGATAGTAATGCTATTATATTTGATTGTTGTACTAGTTTGGGACATCGTCTTCTTATCGTTTGGGTTTTGTATAAACTAGAGTTAAACAAGCACTTATACCTCCGAGATCCTCAGGAAACAGAGCTGGGCAGGAAGCTTATTGAAGAATCGATTACGTTGATTGAAGAGATCGGCTTCGAGTTGTTTACATTTAAAAAATTGGCTCAGCACATTGAATCTACCGAGGCATCTGTTTATCGCTATTTTGAGAACAAAACTCAATTACTTAGTTATTTGGTGGCGTATTATTGGCTTTGGCTTGATTTTAAAGTTTCTTTTGCCACGAATAATTTACGTTCTCCAGAGGAAAAATTAAGGTTAATCCTGCTCATGATTGCAGACCCTAAACAAGAAAGTGGATTAAAACCTTACCTCGATGAAGTGAAGTTACACAAGATTGTGGCGACAGAATCGTTAAAGTCATACTTCAATAAAGATGTAGATCAACACAACAAAGAAGGATTTTACCTCGATTATAAAAGATTTTGTGGTAAAATGGCTCAAATGATGTTGGAATTAAATCCTGCTTTTATGTATCCCAATGCGTTGGCCAGCATGTTGTTGGAGGCTGCTCATCATCAGATTTATTATGCAGAACATTTACCCAACTTAACGAATTTGAAATCGAATCAGAAAACAAAATCCTTGATCAACTTCTTGGAGTGTGTCTTGTTTTCTGCACTAAAAAAATAATTAGATATCCATGAACTATGATGAAATTATAGCTATACATCAATTTTATCTCGAGAAGTATAGTGTCTCTGTAAGTTTAACAAACCTGAAACAGCAAGCTAATGCTGTGAATGGCTATCTCGAATCTTCCGTCGATAATTTTATCGATAGGGTGGTGGATTCCGGTAAAGATGTGCATTTGGCTTATTTGAGAAAAAACATTGGTTTGAATGAGCTTGAGGATGCCATTTTAGAAGAAGGTCTTGTCTTAGTCGCTTTTTATAAGAAAGAGGATAAAGAGCATCCTGTTTTACTGGTTTCCGATGGTGGGCTGTTGAAGTTAAAGATGCTCGATCAAACAGAAAGTGATCGTACGGTTCAAGATTGGAAAAACGATTTATATCCTTATTTGCTAAAAGATCAGGCAGAAAAAGTAATTGTTATTGCTTGTTTCCCTTTTGATTCATCGCATCATACGTCTGCAACAAAGTCTAAAAAAACACCGGATGCAAAGTCTGTCCTGGCTCGTTTTTATAAATTATTAGTCTCAGAAAAAAGAGAAATAGGGCATTTATACATTTATGCTTTTTTGAGTGGGTTCATCAGTTTGTCCTTGCCTTTGGGTATACAAAGTATCATCAACTATGTATCGAGTGGGCAAATTACGACATCGGTTGTTGTTTTAATTTCTTTGATTGTGATCGGTACTTTATTGAGCGGTGCTTTATCGGTGATGCAGTTGTATTTAGTAGAATACATTCAGAAAAGAGTGTTTGCAAAAACAGCTTTTGATTTTACGTTTCGTATTCCCCGGCTGAAGATAGAATCGGTATTAAACATATACCCACCAGAATTGATGAATCGATTTTTTGATGTCGTTACGTTACAAAAAGGCTTGGCCAAAATTTTGATTGACTTCTCTGCTGCGGTATTGCAAATTATTTTCGGATTAATCTTGCTTACATTATATCACCCTGCATTTATTTTCCTTGGAGGATTGATTGTGTTGATGATTGTCATGGTGATTCGAATCACAAGTACGAAAGGCATACAAACGAGTTTGAAAGAATCTACCTATAAATACCAATTGGCGCATTGGTTGGAAGAAATGTCCAGTGCCATCAGTACTTTTAAGTTGGCAGGCTTTACCAATTTGGCCATGGATAAAACAGACAGTTTAGTCAGTCATTATTTATATGCACGACGTCAGCATTTTAATGTCTTGGTTGTGCAGTATGCGGCTTTTACAGTGTTCAAAACGTTGATGACAGCAGGTTTGTTGATCTTGGGGAGTTACTTGTTAATTCAAAGAGAGATCAATTTGGGTCAGTTTGTGGCCTCTGAAATTATTATCATTTTGATCATGAGTGCGACAGAAAAAATTATTATGCAGTTGGAAACCGTTTACGATGTATTAACCAGTACTGAAAAGTTAGGGGCTATATCTGATTTGCCGTTGGAAGATCATCCAGGTATGATCACACTTCCTGCGGAAGATAAAACAGGGATCAGCATTAAAGTGAAAGATCTTTATTACCGTTATCCTTCAGAGCAAAGAGATAGTCTTCAAAATGTAAGTTTTGATATTGCTTCTTCGGAACGTGTTTGTTTGACGGGGTATAAGAATTCAGGAAAGAAAACATTGGTCAATATTATTTTAGGCATCTTACAAGAATACAAAGGCGTTGTAGCCTTTAATGGCTTGTCTTTTAGAGATGTCAATCGAAACAGTTTAATCAGTCATACAGGAGATAATATTTCCCAAGAAGATCTTTTTGACGGAACGATTTTAGAAAATATTACTTTGGGAAGAAGTAATATCAGTATAGAAGACATCCGGTTTGCGATTGAAAAATCGGGTCTGTCGGATTACATTTTATCTTTACCCTATGGACTTAATGAACCATTGAAAAAAGGGTTGGTTAGTCTTCCATCTATTTTAATGCATAAAATTATTTTTGCAAGAAACATTGTACATAAGCCGAATTTATTGATTTTGGACGACGTATTTGAAGGAATAAAAAGAGAAGAGAAAAATAAAATTATGGATTTTGTTTTTGATTCGAAACAAACTTGGACATTGATTATTCTGTCAGAAGATGAAGAAGTGATGAAGCGTTGCAATAAATTATTATTGATGAAAGAGGGTAAAATCGCCTATAATGGGCCTTATGATCCTGTTCAGTTGAAAGCTAATTTTGGAGAAATTATATAATCATGCCTTATCGTTCAGATCCGCACATAAAAGAATTAGACTCGGTGAAACTCTTGGTTACACCGGGTTATACTAAACTCTTGAGTTATTGGTTACTCACCATATTTATATTATTTGTATTGGTATCGTTTTTACCCTGGACTCAGAATATAAACAGTACGGGGTTGGTGACTTCTTTTTTTCCTTCGGAAAGGCCTCAGTCTATTGAAACCGTCATTGCGGGTAGGGTAGAGAAATGGTACATCAGAGAAGGGCAAGCTGTTAAGAAGGGAGATACTATTTTACTTTTATCCGAGGTGAAAGACAAATACTTTGATCCCAATTTGCTGAAAAGAACCAGTGAACAGATTGCATCGAAAGAATCGGGTTTGTCTTCCACAAAAGATAAAGCAGCTTCTTTGCAGAAACAGATCAAGGCTTTGCAAGAAGTGTTGAGGTTGAATAAAGGACGCTATGAAAATAAAATCAAACAAGCTGCTTTAAAAGTACAATCAGATAGTATTGATTTTATTGCGGCAAAAAATGATTATGAAATTGCGAAGACTCGTTTGAAGCGTGATGAGGATTTAAAAGCTAAAGGATTAAAATCAGAAGTAGAGCTTGAGAGCAGACGTTTGAAGCTTCAGGAAACGGTTGCAAAGTTGTTGTCTGCTGAAAATAAATGGGAAATTTCTAAAAACGAATGGGTCAATGCAGTCATTGAACGTAATGCGATTGAGTCAGAATACATGGATAAAATAGCCAAGGCAGAATCTGATTTTAATGCGACACTGACCTATTACTACGATTCAGAAGCGGAAATTTCCAAAATGGTCAACGAGCTTTCTAATTTAAGAATACGTAATGGTTTGTATGCGGTGTTGGCACCCCAGGATGGCTTCATCATTAAGACCATTAAGTCTGGCTTGGGAGAAACTTTGAAAGAGGGAGAGCAAGTCGCATCGATCATGCCTGGTTCTATTCATAAAGCGGTGGAACTTTATGTGAAGCCTATGGATATACCTTTGATTTCCGTAGGGAATAAAGTGCGTTTACAATTTGATGGTTGGCCTTCCTTGGTTTTTTCAGGTTGGCCGGAGATGAGTTTTGGTACATTTGGAGGAAAAATTGCGGTCATTGATAAACTCGATACCTACGGTAAGTACCGTATTCTTGTCGTACCTGATGAAGAAGATCATCCTTGGCCTTCTGCTATTCAATTGGGCTCAGGTGTTTATGGTTGGGCTATGTTAAGTGATGTCCCCGTGTATTATGAACTGTGGCGTCAGTTGAATGGATTCCCTCCTGATTTTGTTCAGAGTATTGGCATCGATGGAGGTACTTACGACGGGTATGGGAATGAAAAGAAAAAAGAAAAATAAAAAATAACCTGAACCCTCTAAGGGAATTAATAAAAGTAAATGACAACGGTGAATAGACAACATAAGGGATTTAGGAATGGTTTGTTGATTTATCTGTGTTTTTTTTCATGGATGACATGGGCAAGTGATTCTTTAAAAGTATTCACAGTTAAAGATTATTTATTTCTTGTCGCCTCGAATCATCCCGTTGTAAGGCAGTCCAATTTGTTGACGGAACAAGCCCAAATGGAAGTGCGTATGGCCAGAGGTTTTTTCGATCCTAAATTGTCTTCTGCTTATTATGATAAGTTTTATGGAGGTAAAGAATATTATAGCAATTGGAAAAATGAGTTGAGTGTACCTTTATATGTAGGGGATGTAAAGGTGGGGTATGAACGAAATGAAGGCTCGAATGTGAGTGCTGAAAATGTTACGCCGCCTGAGGGTTTGATGTCGGTGGGTTATGTTTTACCAATTGGTAACGGTTTATTGACGGATGAACGAAGAACAGTGCTGAAGCAAGCTCAGGTGATGCAAGAGTCTACAGAAGCCGAGCGCATAAAAATGATCAATAAATTGTTGTTGCAATCGGTGAAAGATTATTGGGATTGGTATTATGCATACAATCAATACCAGATCAATAAAGAGAGTTTAGATTTGGTAAGGTTTCGTTTGATGGCTATTCGTGAACGTGTTGAACAAGGGGATCTACCTTCGATTGATTCCGTAGAAGCCCGTGTACAAGAGCAGTGGATTTATCAGGCCTATACACAAGCTCAATTGGCATTTCAAAATTCGACTCTTCAATTGTCCAATTCTTTGTGGGATCCTCAAGGCAATCCCATTACGGCTTTTAATTTTATGCCCGTAGATTCTTTTTTAGAAGTCAATACTATTTTACCAGATTCTTTAGATCGCTTAGTGATGTTTGCTAAAGTAAATCATCCCGATATTCGTAAGGCGGAATTAAAAGTCAACTATTTAGAGTTAGAAAGTAAGTTGGCAACAGAAAAGCTTCGGCCACAGATTGATTTAGGTGCTTATTGGTTACAAAGGGGCTTTTTTGAGTCGGGTGATATTGGTAGAGGTAATTACTTGAGTGATAATCATATGCTGAAAGCTAATTTTTCTTACCCCTTATTTTTAAGAAAAGAGCGGGCCAAGTACCGTTTAGCCAGGATTAAAACTTCTTATGCTCAAATGGACTTGCAAATGACAAACAGGGAGGTTGAAAATCAATTGCAAATGCAATACAATGAGCTTAAAATTTATAAAGAGCAGCTGGCTACTCAGGAACGCTTAGTAGAAAATCTTTCGAGGATTCGTGAAGGAGAGCAAACCCGCTATTTAATAGGAGAGTCGACCTTATTTGTGCTCAACCAAAGGGATCAATTTTTAATCAAGGAAAAAATAAAATACCGTGAATTGAAGGCTAAGTTTGCCAAAAGCTTAGTTACCCTTCAGTGGGCTGCAGGGAAAGTGCAGTTTTAGCAAAATCAATAAATTCATAAAATCTTATGAAAAGCAGCGGATAACCGCTATTTTTGCCTGTTATTTTACCTGCATAAGGCTCTAAAGGGCGCAAACCACTTTTTTGTATTGAGAAAGAGGCCCTTGTTGGACTTTATGTTAAAATTAAATTCAAATGAGAGTATTAAAATTCGGTGGAACGTCGGTTGGATCTGTAGATAGTATCCGTAAGGTGGTTGAAATTTTGAAGACGTACAAAAAACAATACGTGGTTGTTTTTTCGGCGATGTCGGGTATCACCAACCAATTGATCGAAGTCGGTACGAAAGCGGCACAGACAGATGAGTCGTATAAGGCCTTGTTGAAAGAGATTGAACAAAAACATAATCAAGCAGTAAAGAGTTTGATTGATATTAAAACACAAAGCAAAGTGATTGCCGGTGTAAAAGTCAAATTCAACGAATTGGAAGACTTGTTACATGGTATTTATTTATTGAAAGAACTTTCTCCGCGTACGTTAGACTTAATACAAAGTTTTGGTGAGCGTTTGTCGTCATATATTGTTGCTGAATACATGAAGCAGTCTGGGATCAAGTGCAATCACTTGGATACCCGTGAGGTGGTAAAAACAGATGCGAATTTTGGTTCTGCAAAAGTAGACTTTAAACTGACGAATAAGAACATTAAAAAATACATTGAGAACATCAAAGGGAATGTTGTTGCGACAGGATTCATTGGTTCTACCGAGAAAAATGAAACGACAACTTTGGGTCGTGGAGGTTCCGATTATACCGCTTCAATTTTTGGTGCGGCTTTGGATGCTGAAGCGATTGAAATATGGACGGATGTAGACGGTGTGATGACGGCAGATCCCAGAAAAGTAAAATCAGCTTTTACGTTGCCTTCTATTTCCTATGTAGAAGCCATGGAAATGTCTCACTTTGGCGCCAAGGTCATTTATCCACCAACCCTTCAGCCGGCTTTTGCTAAGAAAATGCCGATCTGGATTAAAAACACATTCAATCCAATCTTTGAAGGAACCTTGATCAGTGAAAAGTCGAAAGAGACCGATTACATGATCAAAGGGATTACATCGATTGAAAACATTACTTTGGTTACTTTGCAGGGGAGTGGTATGGTAGGTGTGCCGGGAGTGTCTGCTCGTTTATTCGGCGCTTTAGCCCGATATAAAATCAATGTCATTTTAATTACGCAAGCTTCATCGGAACATTCCATCTGCTTTGTAGTAGATTCTAAGCAAGCTGCTACTGCAGGTATGGCAATGGACGAAGAGTTTGCGAATGAAATTGCATCGAAGAAAATTCATTCTGCTATTTTACGTGATCAGTTAGCGGTCTTGGCCATTATTGGTGATAACATGCGTAAAACGCCTGGTATTTCAGCGAAGTTGTTTGGCGCTATGGGCAAAAATGGGGTGAATGTAGTAGCCATTGCTCAAGGTTCTTCAGAATTAAACTTGTCTGTGGTCATTGAAAAAAATGATTTGTCGAAAGCATTAAATGCGATCCATCAGTCGTTCTTCCTGGCAGATACAAAAACGATTAATTTGTTTGTTGTGGGTTTAGGGTTGATCGGAGGAACACTTTTGAAACAAATTCAAAAACAAAATGCATACCTGCAAAAAGAACTTCATTTGAAAATCAACGTGATTGGTATTGCCAATACGCGTAACATGTTGATTCAAGAAGGTGGGATTTCTCTTTCTTCTTACCAAGATAGAATCGATGCACAAGGGGTAAAATCAAATTTAGCAGCATTTGTGAAGCAGATGAAAGATTTGAATTTACCTAACACGGTGTTTGTAGATAATACATCCAGTAAAGACGTGGTTGCCTTTTATGAAGGGTTATTACAAAACAGGGTGTCTATTGTGACTCCTAATAAAATTGCTAATTCTAGTCCTTTAGCGAATTATAAAAAGTTACACCAAACGGCATTTACTTCAGGGGTGAAGTTTATGTATGAAACGAATGTAGGTGCTGGTTTGCCTGTGATCAATACCTTGAAGGATTTGAAATACAGCGGAGATCGCATCTTGAAAATTGAAGGTGTACTTTCTGGAACCTTGTCTTATATTTTCAATACCTTCAAAGGCGATAAAAATTTCAGTGATGTGGTGAAAGAAGCGAAAGCGAATGGATACACAGAACCTGATCCTCGCGACGATTTGAACGGCATGGATGTGGCTCGTAAAATTTTGATCTTAGCCAGAGAAGCGGGTGCCGATTTAGAATTTAATGATGTCATAGTAGAAAATATTTTACCTGTTTCTTGTCAAAAAGCAAAAACAGTCGATGCCTTTTTTGTAGCGTTAGAAAAAAACAATCATGTGTTTGCAAAGTTGCGTGACGATGCAGAAAAGAAAGGGAAAGTACTTCGTTTTATAGCGAAGCTTGATAAAGGCAAAGCGACCGTTTCATTAGAAAGTGTAGACAGTACTCATGCATTTTACTCTTTGTCTGGTAGTGACAACATGATTGCCTTTACGACGGAACGATACAAAGACAGACCCTTGGTGATTAAAGGTCCGGGTGCTGGAGCGGAGGTTACCGCAGCCGGTGTGTTCGCCGAAATCATCACCATCAGTAATTACCTTAAAGCATAAGTCATGGCCGGATCGGAATCGATACGCATATTTGCTCCTGCTACCGTTGCCAATGTAACGTGTGGATTTGATGTACTTGGGTTTGCGGTAAATAGTCCTGGTGATGAAGTCATTTTGCGTAAGAACAACAGCGATAAAGTGACCATTAAAGCGATTCATGGAGACGGAGGTCGATTGACGTTGGATCCGTATTTGAACACGGTGAGTATTTCGATCATTCAGCTTTTAGAAAAACAAGGTATTCGTCAGGGCTTGGAAGTAGAACTGTACAAACACATGCCTTTGGGCAGTGGCTTGGGTTCCAGTGCTGCCAGTTCTGTAGCGGGTGTGTTTGCTGCGAATAAATTATTAGGATTAAATCAGTCACCGCAACAAATGCTTCCTTTTGCGATGGAAGGAGAGCGTATTGCCTGTGGATCGGCACATGCTGACAATGTTGCTCCTTGTTTGTTTGGGGGATTTGTTTTGGTCAGAAGTTATGATCCTTTGGAAGTGGTGAAGATCAATACGCCTGCAGGCATGTATTGCAGTTTAGTGCATCCACATATCGAAGTACAAACGAAAGATGCCCGTAACGTGTTGCGTAAAGAAGTCAGCTTAAAAGATGCCGTTATCCAATGGGGTAATGTAGCTGGTTTGGTCGTTGGTTTGATGAAATCTGATTTTGGTTTGATCGGTCGTTCAATGCAAGATGTCATTGTAGAGCCGGTACGGGCAGAATTGATTCCCGGTTTTTATAGTGTGAAAGCAAGTGCCATGAATGCAGGTGCCATTGGCTGTGGTATATCGGGTTCCGGACCTTCTTTGTTTGCCTTGAGTGATTCTATAGACAAAGCCAATCGCATTGTATTGGCCATGTCGGAAGCTTTTGCACAATTGGGAATAGGTTCGGAAACATACGTTTCAGAAGTGAATCAACAAGGCCCTTTAGTTCTTGAATAGTAATACATACATATAGATGAGGTTATACAGTACAAAAAAAACAGTTCCAGAGGTTTCATTGAGAGAAGCCGTATTCAAAGGTTTACCTTCTGATAATGGATTGTACATGCCAACAGCAATTCCAACATTGCCAAAGGCCTTCTTTGATACCATTGAAAAAAAGACGTTTCAGGAAATTGCGTTTGAAGTTTCTAAAGCCTTGATTGGAGATGATGTTCCAGAAAAAGATTTGAAAAAAATCATCGACGATGTGATTTCATTTGACGCTCCTGTAATCAAGGTGCACGATGATATTCACGTATTGGAATTGTTTCATGGACCTTCTTTAGCGTTTAAAGATTTTGGTGCGCGTTTCATGTCGAGGTTGATGTCTTATTTTTTGTCGAAAGAAAAATCAGAGATCAATATCCTGGTGGCTACTTCAGGAGATACTGGAGGTGCTGTGGCACAAGGTTTCTATAACATGCCCGGTATTCATGTTACCATTCTTTATCCGAGTGGTAAAGTGAGTGATTTGCAGGAAAAACAATTGACTACCTTAGGTGGTAATATTACAGCCTTAGAAGTACAAGGAACATTCGACGATTGCCAAGCCATGGTAAAAGAGGCCTTCCTGGATGAAGAGTTGAATACTAAATACAATTTGAGTTCTGCCAATTCGATTAACATTAGCCGTTTGATTCCTCAATCATTTTACTATTTCTACGCCTATGCACAAGTGAAGAAATTTGGAAAGAAAGTGGTGTTTTCTGTACCAAGTGGAAACTTCGGAAATTTATGTGGAGGATTGATTGCTAAACGCATGGGTTTACCCATTCATCATTTTGTGGCAACGACCAATGCGAATAATGTGATTCCGGATTATCTGGCTTCGGGTATTTTTAATCCAAGGCCATCGGTACGTACCATTTCCAATGCCATGGATGTAGGGAACCCAAGTAACTTCCAACGTTTGATTGCTTTTTATAACGAGGACATCAAAGCTATTCGTGCTGATATCACGGGTAAATATTATACCGACGAACAAACGGAGGTAGCTTTGAAAAAAGTATACGATACTACGGGTTACATTATGGATCCTCATGGAGCAGTGGCTTACTTAGGATTAAAAGATTACATGGAAGAACACCGTGGAGAAGAGTTTACAGGTGTTTTCTTTGCGACGGCGCATCCTGCTAAGTTTATTGAAGTCGTAAACGATATTATCGATAAACATGTAGAGATTCCTGAGCGACTACAAGAAACGGGTAAACTTAAAAAAGTAGCCATTCCGATGGGGAATCAGTTTAAAGATTTGAAGGCCTATCTATTAAAATAGTCTGTTCTATTGATTTTAAAGCCTCTGTTTTTTTAAAACAGGGGCTTTTTTTGTGGTATAACATGGTCTTTCAGGATGCTAATAAAATTAAATAAAACTTTTCCTTGCGCCCATTTTTATATAAATTTAGTTTAGTACTAATAATTTTAAGTTATGGCAACAGGTATTATCAAATTCTACAACGAATCAAAAGGTTATGGTTTTGTAAAAGAAGACGGAACGGACAAAGAGTATTTCGTACATGTTTCGGGTTTAAAAGGTCCGGTAACCAAAGATGACAAAGTCAGTTTTGAAGTGACGGAAGGTAAAAAAGGTTTGAACGCGGTGGGCGTGACGAAGTTGTAGTAGTGACAGGTCGCGACCTGTCACTTTATGAATGTTAGTTTGTGATTTGGTCGTAACATAGATGTGTTAGTGTTTATTGGTTAGTCCAGATTAAGGTAGGCAGGTTCAATTTTATATCAGGTCAGGTCGTGACCTGACCGTACGAGCATGTTAATTTTTGATTCATTTTTTTATTTTTTATGAAAAGCAGAAAGCGGAATAGAAAGCTATTCTTTAATTATTCAAACGATGCCATTTATTTTCTTACCATTTGTACCCAAAATAGGGTGTCGTATTTTGGAGAAGTTCATCAAGGTGAAATGTACTTGAATGAGTGTGGGAAGATTGTGAAACAGCAAGTGGAGTGGCTAGAAAAGCAATATCCTTATTTGATCATCCATAATTATATTGTAATGCCCAATCACGTGCATATTCTTTGCGAGATCGTACAGACAGGTCACGTACAGACAGGTCGCGACCTGTCTGTACAGCTAAAAATAAAATCAATTTCTGAATTGATGGGGGCTTTGAAAACTACCTCTTCAAAACAAATACATCTTATAGGGTGCATAACATTTGCTTGGCATCGATCATTTCATGATCATATTGTAAGGTCTGATGAATCGTATTTGAAGATCAAAAATTATATTATTGATAATCCGAAAAATTGGAAATTAGATAAATTGGCTTGTTCGCATTAAATGAGCAGACCTTATAGTCCTCATTCAATCATTCCAATCATAGTACAGACAATGGTTATAGTAAGCTCCCAAATTCTAAATCCTGCTCCTCCATGCATTTAAAGTGTTTTTTAGGACAGTGGTGATGACCTATTTTAGAACAAGGCCTGCACGATAAGTTGTTGCGTTCCACGTTGTGGTGAATGGTTTGGTAGGGATACATGCCAAAATCAGGGATTGTGTTTCCCCAAATGCTCCAGATTTCTTTTTTGAATGCCGCTGCAATGTGCATGAGCCCGGTGTCGTGTGTTACCACAACTTTGGCTTGTTGTACCAGGGAAGCTGATTGGTTCAGGTTGAATTTCCCACAGCCTTGAAAAATATCGTGTCGGTTGGTTAAGGCTTTTACAATTTCATGCGCAGTGTCCTCATCTTCTTTTCCACCTAATAAAATGATAGGAGAAGTGATGTTTCGACATAATTCGATGAGTTTGTGTAAAGGTAAACGTTTGGTCGCATGTTGAGCACCAATGGCTATGGCTACATAATGATGGGCTTTGAAATCGCCTACGCTATTTAAGATTACCTGGTCTTGTTCCGGTATGAAATAGTCTAGTCCTTTGTTGTCGTTGATAACGCCAAGTTCTTTTGTTGTTTCAAGGTAGCGATCTACAATATGAACATGAGGTAAACGATTTATTTTAAACATGGTCATCAACATTTTTTCAATGTTGACTTTATTGAAACTCCATGATTTTACACCAAGTCCTCTTTTGATGCGTAGTGTACGAAGGTTATGGTGTAGATCGATGACATAATCGAACTGTTCTTTTTTTAAGTCCTGAATAAGATCAGGAATACTGTCTTTTAGAAGATGGACTTTATCGATGTAGGGATTATTGGCAATAATGTTTTTATAGCTTTCTTTGGTCGCATAGTGTAATTCGCAGTTTAATTGCGTCTTAAGGCATCGTATTACAGGTGTAGTAAGAACGATGTCTCCGATGGATGAAAAGCGGAGGATGAGAATTTTTTTCACTTATTTCTTTTTGTTAGCGAAATGGTTTTGAATTTCTTCCAAAGAGAAGGTATTGAAGGTTGCAGACTTTAAAAGCCCTCCTTTTCTTCCTGCTGTTACGCCAAAGTAAGTGTCGAGAATCCCTTCTTGTTCGTGTGCATCAGGATTGATACTGATGAGTACACCTTTATTTAAGGCATAGTCGATGTAATGCCAGTCGATGTCGAGTCGGTAGGGATTCGCATTCAATTCAATGATGACATTGTTGTTGGCGCAGGCATCGATAATTTTATGCGTGTCTAATGGATAACCTTCTCTTCTAAGTAAAAGCCTACCGGTCATATGACCCAGCATGGTGGTGTAAGGATTTTCAATGGCCTTGATTAAACGTGCCATCGCTTTGTCCTGATCCATTTTTAAATTGGAATGGATAGATGCTACGATGTAATCGAATTGTTTGAGTACACTGCTGTCGTAATCCAATGCCCCGTCGTTGAGGATATCGGATTCAATGCCTTTGAAAATTTTAAAGGGAGCAAGTTGTTGATTAAGTGCATCGATTTCTTCGAACTGTTGGTATACCCGATCTTCTTTTAATCCATTGGCATAGAAAGCCGTTTGAGAATGGTCTGCTATGCCGAAGTATTGCCAGCCTTGTTGGATACAGGCTTCCGCCATTTCTTTTACACTGTGTACACCATCACTGTAAGTACTGTGGTTATGAAAGATTCCTTTTAAATCTTTAAATGTAATGAGCTCTTTCATTTTATCTTCCTTTGCCAAGTCCCATTCTACATGGCCTACGCGGCACTCCGAAGGGATAAATGAGGTATTCGCCAGACGGTATAATTCTTCTTCTTTTGCCAAGGGGTTTTGTTTACATAGGTCCAGGAAAGAAGTGCGTTCGGATACGGCATGTTGCAAATGTTTCATGTCTGCGGAAAAAATTAAGCGTGTCGATTCAAACGCATCAGGTAAACAAGTCCGGATAAGTAAAGGACTTCCTGTATGGGCATCATTTCCTCGTAGTGTAAATGGAGTAGAGTTTTTGAGATCCCAATCGGCTTTGACCTTGTGTTGAAGTGTGATGAGGTCGTCGACTGGATTTTTAGTACTCAGTAGAAATGCCAATTCTTCGACGGTGTCGGCATGTTGGTATAATTCTCCACACCAGCTGATGGTATGAGAAGGTAAGGTCTTTTGTAAATCTGCTAACAGTATTTTACCTCTTCCTTGAGCTTCAGAGATGAGCAGTTTTTCACCTTGTTCTAGCTGAAAGAGTAAGGCTTTGCGAATACTTTCTTGTGTTTTTTCTCCAAATCCCTTTTGAGCAGCAATGCTGTTGTTATTACAGGCTTCGAGTAATTGTTGAGGACTTTCGATATGTAGTTCTTTCCAAAGCGTACGAATCTTTTTGGGTCCTAGTCCTGAAATACTGAAAAGTTCGATGAGTCCAGCGGGTGTTATTTTTAAAAGTTTTTCCAGTTCTTGAAGTGTTCCGCTGGTACAGATTTCACGAATCTTAAGGGCCATGCTATTGCCTAGCCCTGGGATGGCGGACAGTTCAGCGTCCGATAAACTGGTAATATCGTAAGGTGTTTTATCGATGGCAATGGCGGCATTTTGGTAAGCACGTACTTTAAAGGTATTCTCCTCATGCAATTCCATGAGAGAAGCAGTGAGTTTGAGGGTCGATATGATGGCCGATGATGTAGACATGTGTTCTCTTTCTACGTTTCGTGTTTAATTTTAAGCATCCTTTCTCAAGGAAAACATTTAAAACGTTTAATCTTTTATAATTATACCTACTTTGAATCAAAGTACAATATACGTAAATTGATCATTTATTAAATTAATCCACCATGTTGTATCTACGGATTTTATGTTTTATTCTATGGGGGCATTGTTTATATGCTCAATCAGTAAAAGATTCTTTAGTTCGGTTCTCTGATCTGAATTTTGGTTCATTCGAAGAACGAGATATTTTTGAGAAGTTTTTATTGAAAAAAGACACCTCTGTACTTATAGATTTATTTTTAGTACCTGTTGATCCTTCTAAATCGATAAGCTCAAAATTGGTAAAAGAAAAAATAAATAATTGTGTCACTTCCCTTCATCAAAATGTTTCTTCTCAAAAAACAAATCCCAAAAAGATTAAGTTAGTTTATGATCAAGTCCATAAAACCTTTTTAAAGGTATATAAATTGGAAAATTCATTTAGTGAAATTTTTATACAAGGAGAGTACAATTGTGTTTCAGCATCTTCTTTATATGCTTTTGTTTTTTCTAAGATGGGGATTCCTTTTTCTATTAAAGAGAAACCAACACATGTATACCTGTACGCTTATCCTGAAGCAGATAGAGTATTAATTGAAACAACTAGCCCTAATTTTGGTTATTATCAATTCAATAATCAGTTTGTTGATAAATATGTTAAGAGTTTATATGAGTCAAAGCAAATTTCTAAGCAAGTATACGATACAGAATCTGTAAATGATCTCTTTAATAAATATTTTTTCTCAGATAAAGATATTTCGTTTCAGCAGCTTCTTGGACTTCAGTTTTTCAATTACGGCATTTTTTGTGCGGATAAAAACGAACATTTAAATTCTTTGAATTGGTTAAAAAAAGCATACATTATTTACCCTTCAAAGTCGATTTCTTTTGTTTTGAAAAATGCTTTGTATGAGGAATTAGGGAACTCAAAATACGAAGATTCTATGGATGTGAAGAATTATCTTTTATTGATGCGTTATGCTGAGGAGGAGAGTGAAGAGTCTTTCAGAAAGGTAGTCGTAGATGAATTTATTAGAATTAAAAATGAACAGCTTATTAATTCTAATAATATTGATTTATTTAGGCGAAGCTATCAATTAATAGCTTCTTCATCGAAAGATTCCTTATTTAAAAAAGAGATTGATTTTATATATTGGTATGAGATGTCTAGGGTTTCTATTTTGTCGGGTAAGACGGACAGTTTGGATTTCTACTTGTACAATGCTTATTTAATAAAACCCAATAATGTAGATTTAAGGTCATTAATTACTCATCGTTCTTTAAATAGAATTTCTAATTACTCTGACTCTAAAAAGATATTAGATGATTTGAAAGAGTGTTTCAAAAAATATCCGTATTTAGAAGATCATGAAAACGTACGTTTTGTGATGAGTAATTGCTATTTGAATCTTGCTTTCCAAGCTTTTGCTCAGGGGAAGGCATTGAAGGGCGAAGAGTTGGTGAAGTCTTTTGAGAATAATGTGAAAGGTAAGCTTGGTAAATCTATTGATCAGAGGTATGTGGAAAGAACCTATACAGAAGCATGTGCTTATTATTATAGAATAGGGAACAGAGCAAAGGCAAAATCTTTCTTGTTAAAAGGATTAGAATATGCACCTGATAACTTTGGGATGAAAGCACGATTGAAACAACTTAACTAATAGTAGTTGTTTAAGGATACTCGTATTTTTTTAGTTTTAATCATATCATTACCCATTTCTGTCCTCTTTACGATGATCAGATTAAAGTCTTCCATTTTATAATCACCAGAGTAAACGACAAATCTCTTATTATAACCTTCTCCTTTTTTATACTTGATTTCTTCGTAGTATTTACTGGGGTCGTAGAACTTATCGTTCTTGAGTTTTCCTTCATAAATATGGTATTCACCTTTTGTGGGTGAAATGTTAAAAATGTAATGGTATTCTTGATCTATTGCTAGTTTGTTTATTTCCTTCACAGAAATGTTAAAATCATTATTAATAACTGATCCATCTTTATTAAATTCTTTTAGTCCGGTTCCTGGGTTTCCTTTTTCGTAGTGTGCAATGAATTTTAGTTGTCCATTATCATAGTATTCCTTGATTTCACCGTCGAGTTTACCTGCATTGTAGCTATAGTCTTGCTCTAGTTTGTCGTTTTTGTAGTATTTTTTATATGGTCCATGAAGTTTACCTTCATAAAATGTACGCTCAACTTCTGGTTTGCCATTTTTGTAATTGTACATATAGAGACCATCTCTTTTTCCGTGTTTATAATTTTCTTCTGCTTTGAGTGTACCGTTTTCAAAGTAATGTCTTCTTGTTCCATGTAATCTACCTTGTACATAAACGGCTTCTGTTTTAGGTTTACCATTCATGTAAAACTCTTTGAAAAGTCCATTCATTTCCCCGTTTTGGTATTCCACTGTTTTCTTTAGATTTTTACCATTACCTACTGGATAGAATTCTTCTTTTGTGCCGTTTTGTCCATCAAATTTTGAGGTACAAGAAAATATTAAAAATGAACTTAACAATAAGTAGTATAAGGTTTTGTGTTTCATCGGTTGTGCTTTTATTAAGCTATAAAAGTAAGAAGTTTCACCTTTACTACAAGCCTCGGATATGGTCTTCATGATATGATTTTCGGTATTTATAGTTTTAATAGTTGTTATTTCAACCGCCTTCTTTCTATCTTAGCTCAAATAATCATGCGTTATGAACTATTGGCTTATCAAATCAGAACCGTTTAAGTATTCTTTCGATCAATTGATTAAAGACAAAAAAACTTTTTGGGACGGGGTGAGGAATTACCAGGCACGCAACAATTTAAGGGCGATGAAAAAGGACGATTTGCTCCTGTTTTATCATAGCAATGAAGGATTGGAAATTGTAGGTATTGCGAAAGTGGTGAAAGAAGCCTATCAGGATCCGACCACAGAGGATCCGAATTGGTCGGTGGTGGATGTGGCTCCCGTAAAAAAACTTAAAAATCCTGTCAGCTTGGCCATGGTGAAGGCAGAAAAGCGCTTGGATCAAATGGCTTTGGTGAAATTGATGCGATTATCGGTTCAACCGGTAAAAAAAGCAGAATTTGACCTTGTATTACACATGGCTGGTGAACAATAATCGCCTTCATTGTTTCAAACTCGGTGATAGTTTTCTATTTTTGTAAGATTTAAAGAACATGGCTAAACGCAGCATTCTCGATAACGAACTTTTACAAATCACGCTTGATCGTCTTTGTCAGCAATTGATAGAGAACCATGATCAGTTTCAAGAGTCTGTTATTTTAGCCATACAACCCCGCGGAGCCATTGTCGGCGAGCGCATCAAATCCATTTTAGAAAAGAGTTTGAAGACGTCCATCCCCTTAGGGTTATTGGATGTGACTTTTCATCGCGACGATTTCAGACGTAAGGAATCTCCTTTAAAGGCCAATGCGACCATTGTGCCTTTCATCATAGAAGATAAAAGGGTGATTTTGGTGGACGATGTCCTGTATACAGGTCGTACGGTGAGGGCGGCTTTGGATGCCATGATTGCTTTTGGTCGTCCGAGAGAAGTGGAATTGTTGGCTTTGGTGGACCGTAAATATGCTCGAGATTTGCCTATAGAGGCCCAGTATGTAGGGAAAGAAGTGATTTGTTTGGACAGTGAACATGTTCAAGTGGATTTGGGGAGTGAGGGGAATGGAGAAGATAAAATTTGGTTGGTAACAAATTCAAATACGAAAAAGTAAATGCAAGGTCAACTCAGTGTTAAGCATTTATTGGGGATAAAAGACCTCAAAAAAGAGGACATACAACTCATTTTTGAAACGGCAGATCAATTTAAGCAAGTGATCAACAGGCCGATCAAAAAGGTACCTTCTCTTCGGGATATTACGATTGCCAATGTGTTTTTTGAAAATTCAACCCGTACCCGTTTGTCGTTTGAATTGGCTCAAAAACGTTTATCGGCGGATGTCGTTAATTTTTCTTCTTCTTCTAGTTCTGTCAAAAAAGGAGAGACCTTATTGGATACTGTAAATAATATCTTGGCCATGAAAGTGGACATGATTGTGTTGCGTCATTCCAGTGTAGGAGCACCACATTTCCTGGCTCGTCATATCGATGCCAATATCATCAACGCCGGTGATGGTACGCATGAACATCCTACTCAGGCTTTGTTGGATAGCTATTCCATTCGAGAAAAATTAGGAGAGGTGGCCGGTAAAAAAGTCTGTATTTTCGGTGATATTTTACATTCCCGTGTGGCTTTATCCAATATTTTTGCCCTCCAAAAACTGGGGGCAGAGGTCATGGTTTGTGGCCCTAATACGCTTATCCCTAAATATTTAGGAGATCTTGGAGTCAAGATAGAATGCGATCTCAAAAAAGCTTTACAATGGTGTGATGTGGCCAATGTATTGAGAATTCAGTTGGAGCGTCAAACCATCAAGTATTTCCCTTCTTTAAGGGAATATTCTTTGTACTATGGCATCAATAAGGAGCTTTTAGACTCTTTGAATAAGGAAATTGTCATTATGCACCCTGGTCCGATCAATAGGGGGGTTGAATTAACAAGTGACGTGGCCGATTCTCATCATTCCATTATCCTTGATCAGGTAGAAAATGGGGTAGCCATAAGAATGGCCGTGCTTTATTTACTTGCCGGTAAACAAGGGAGTTGATCATAGAAATACCGCCTTAAGATTTCATTTTAGCTACTTATTTGATATAATTGTTAATCAAGCTTCATCGTATGAAACGCAAACTTTCTTATTCCGTATTTATAGTTATGGCTTTAGTGCTCATTTCTTCGTGTGCGGCTATTCGGGAGAAAAAAGCTGAGCATCATCAGCCTTTTAGTCCACATAAAAATAAAAAGCAAAAGCACGGTCATCCTGCTACGCAACAACATAATCATCATCATTAAACGAACCCTTTTCACCCTATAAACACGAATTCTTATGAAAACATATTTCGCTTTAGGATTTGCACTTGCCCTGTTGGTCTCTTCTTGTACCGCACCATCAGGCCATAGAAATCAATCTTGGCATCCATCTACTCCTAAGAAAGCAAGACAAGGTCATAATAGATAGGCCTTTTCAGTATAAAGTACCCTTAGGGTTTTCATGTTGTGGAATAGAGATTGAGAGACAATGCAAAAATTGATTATTGCCATTGATGGGTACTCTGCTTGTGGTAAAAGTACTACTGCGAAGTTGCTGGCTTCTCGTTTAGGATATTTATATATCGATACAGGAGCGATGTACAGGGCAGCTACGCTTTATTTTTTAGAGCATTATATTAATTTAACCAATCCTAAAGCCGTTTTAGCCGCGCTTGATCATATCCATGTCCAATTTCATTTTAATGAAAAAAAGATGTGTTCCGATACTTACCTCAACGGTTTAAATGTGGAAGATGAAATTCGTTCCATGCGTATTTCGGATAAAGTAAGTGAAGTAAGTGCCTTGGTGGCTGTTCGTAAGCACATGGTTTCATTGCAACGAAAAATGGGAAAGAAAAAGGGGGTTGTCATGGACGGTAGAGATATTGGTACCGCTGTATTTCCTGATGCCGATTTAAAGATTTTTATGCAGGCCGATACCAATATCAGGGCGTATCGCCGTCAGCAAGAATTATTGGAACGCAAGCAAGTCGTAGATTTAGATGATATTTTAGCGAATATTGCTAAACGGGATTTGTTAGATACAACACGAGAAGAAGGTCCGCTTGTTCAGGCCAACGATGCGGTAGTGATTGATACTTCTTACATTACCATTGAAGAACAGGTAGATTGTATCATGAATCTCACCATTAGTAAGATGATTGAAAAAACATTTCCTTTGGAGAATGTTTAACCCATGCAGAGAAGAGATGATTTGGTAATCTATATTTTATATTCCTGATTCATTATGAAAAAATCACTTGAGGTACACATCGACAAAAACTCCGGATATTGCTTCGGGGTGGAATTTGCTATTCAAATGGCAGAAGATGAAATGGCATCTGGCGATACCCTGTATTGCTTGGGTGACATTGTGCATAATGCGATGGAGGTGGAGCGTTTGGCCAAGAAAGGATTGATTGTGATTGATCGGGAACAATTGAATACCTTGTCAAATTGTAAGGTTTTAATCAGAGCACACGGTGAACCTCCGGAAACCTATGCTTTAGCCTTGAAGAATAATATAGAGTTGGTGGATGCTTCTTGTCCTGTGGTATTAAAATTACAAAACAGGGTGAAAAATAGTTTTGATGATGTAGAAGCTAAAGACGGTCAAATTGTATTGTATGGCCAGCAAGGTCATGCGGAAGTGATTGGCTTAACGGGACAAACCAATGAAAAGGCCATTGTCATTACGACAGAAGATGACCTTGATAAAATAGATTATTCTAAACCACTTTCTTTATACAGCCAAACGACCAAGAGTACGAAAGGCTTCTATAAAATGAAATCTCTTATTGAAGAACGGGTGCAGCAAAGTCAAGGGGATATTTCTTCTTTTGATGCCAACGATAGTATTTGTCGTCAAGTGTCGAACCGTGAACCTCAGTTGCAAAAATTTTCCAAAGAAAATGATGTGATTGTATTTGTGAGTGGGAAGAAAAGTTCTAACGGTAATGCTTTGTACGGTGTGTGTAAAGCCGAAAATGAACGCAGTTATTTTGTGGAAAATGAAAAAGAATTGGAAGCAGAGTGGTTTAAAGCAGGTGATAAAGTAGGTATCTGTGGAGCTACCTCTACTCCTATGTGGCTGATGCAACAAGTGGAATCGTATATTAAATCATTGTAGTCACTATGAAAAGTAAAGTTTGGGGTAAATTGTTGCGCTATTTTTTACAAGGACTTTTGCTGATTGGTCCGATGGTCATCACCATATATGTGATCTCTGCTTTATTCAGTTGGTTAGATGGTATGGTTCCTAGTCTGTTTAACATTACGCTCTATCCTGGTGTTGGAATGCTGATCATTATTTCCTTCATTGTGATCTTAGGTTATGTTGCTTCCAACTTTTTAACCCGTTCGTTAGTTTCTATTTTAGAAAGCTATATTAAAAGAGTACCGCTCATTAATTTGTTGTATTCTTCTACGAAAGATGTCATGGATGCTTTTGTCGGAGAGAAGAAAAAATTCGATCATCCTGTATTAGTAAAAATGAAGGAGAACGGCGACGTTTATCGAATTGGTTTTATTACCAGAGAAAATATATCTTCTTTGGGGTTGAAAGATCATGTGGCCGTTTATTTCCCTCATTCTTATAATATTTCCGGTAACCTTTATTTAATACCGACCTCTAGGGTTACTCATCTTGATATTTCCAGCGCAGAAGCCATGAAGTTTGTGGTTTCCGGAGGAGTTGCGGGAATGCATGCTTAAGTATTTTTGTGTTAAGCCATTGTTAATTTAATGTTATGTCTTCTTGTGGCTTCGTAACGCTATGGTAATATTCTCTTAAAATTGGTGTAACATGATTTGAA
Source organism: uncultured Chitinophagaceae bacterium (assembly GCA_964454665.1). Classification (GTDB taxonomy): domain Bacteria; phylum Bacteroidota; class Bacteroidia; order Cytophagales; family Cytophagaceae; genus JACMQM01. The sequence goes on along the minus strand of CAYVTO010000006.1, from coordinate 56,667 downwards.
TAGTTTTGTACCGACAAAAAGGTAAAATTCTAAATTCAATCATGTACAAAATTCTATTCACGTTATTTGTTTCGGTACTGTTTACTGTAAGCACGTATGCTCAAACAGGATCAGTAAAAGGTGTTATTTCAGATTCGACGAATGCAGAATCATTGATCGGTGCTGTAGTTTCTCTCGTTGGTAATAGTTCTATTGGCGGGGTTACCGATATCGATGGGAGTTTTACAATCGAGCGTGTTCCCGAAGGAACGCATACGTTCAAGGTAGCTTATTTAGGATACAAAGAACGTATCGTTGAAAATGTAGTAGTGAAGTCTGGACAAACGACCGACTTGGGAGCATTTGTAATGGCTTCAGAAGAAGAGGCTTTGGTGGTGACGGTAACAGGTACGCGTGTAACCAACTCTGAAGAGGCTGTTGTAGCAGAAGTTAAAGAAAGTAAACAAGTGGTTTCTGCTGTTTCGGCAGAACAAATCAGTAAGTCACAAGATCGTGATGCTGCTCAAGTGATGCAGCGTGTTCCAGGAGTTACGTTGATTCAAAATAGATTTGTCATGGTGCGTGGTTTAAATCAACGTTACAATTCTGTATTGTTGAATGGAATTGTTGCTCCAAGTTCTGAATCAGACTCTCGCGCATTTTCTTTTGATTTAATTCCTAGTGCATTGCTGGATCGTTTGTTGGTTTATAAATCGGGGTCGGCCGATATGCCGGGTGATTTTGCCGGTTCTGTCATTAAAGTATATACCCGAAATACAACCTCTGCGAATGAAACTTTAATCAGTGTTACAGGAGGTTATAGACTAGGTACGACCTTTGATCAAATGCACTCTCAACGTCGTTTTACGGCTGACGGATTTGGCTTTGGTACTTCTAAGAGAGAGTATCCAAGTGATTTTCCTAAGCGGGTTCCAGATGTAGAGAGTGTAGCTAGTCAAAGTAAAGCGGAACAGGCAACGAAAAGTTTCGATAACGATTGGGCAATGCATAAGTTTATGGTGATGCCTGATTTGAGGATATCGATTTTAGATTCTAAAAAATTTAAAATCGGCTCTGTAAAAGTGAATACCATCAATAGTGTTGGTTATACCAATACGTGGCAGACGCAATACCAGGACAGAAATTTTTATTGGAACTACAATACCACAGACTATAAAAGTGAAAACCGTTGGTACAATCGTGATACGGTGTATTCCAATGATGTAAGAGTAAGTGCTCTCAGTAACTGGGCTTTTATCCTTAATTCCAACCATAAAATCGAATTTAGAAATTTATATTCTAAGTTATCGACCATTGAAGATACCAAGCGTAGCGGGTATAATAATGAACAACAAAAGGAATATCGTTTTACGTCTTTACGTTACCAATCCAATGATATCTTAACTTCTCAATTACAGGGTACACATAAATTTCATCAAGAGAAAGGTAAGCTTACTTGGGTAGGAGGTTATTCTGATATTCGAAGAAGAGAACCGAACTGGAAAAGATATGCTTACCAAAGAAACATGAATACCGAGGACCCTTTTTTGTTAGTGATCAATACAGGAGCTTCGGCTACCACCAACGCTCGATTTAGCACAGACATGAAGGAGAATGGATTTACAGGAGGTATTGATTTGAACCACGGATTAAATAAAAAAATAGACTCGTCAAAGTTTGTTGTTAAGACAGGAGTTTTTACCGATATAAAATCTAGAACGTATGCTGCGCGTTGGATGTCTTATTCGAAGGCAACCGATCAGTTTGATGCGTCTAGTCTGGATTATTTACCGATAGAAGCGGCTTTAGTCGATGGTAATTTTGGTTATCCTAACGGATTAATTTTAAAAGAAGGAACTAGACCTCAAGATGCATACACGGCTTCTTCCAATTTACTTGCCGGTTATGCCGGATTTTCTTCAAAAATACTTCGTAACATTAATTTAAGTGCAGGTGTACGTTTGGAGTCATTCAATCAAAAAGTGACCAGTAAATTGGATGGAGGTACTGTAAAGTTAGATACGACTTATACGAGTATGTTACCATCTGCCAACCTCTCGTATAATTTTACAGAAAGTGTATTAGTGCGTGGAGCATATTTCCGTTCATTGAATAGACCGGAATTTAGAGAGCTTGCCCCATTTCCTTTTTATGATTTCGCCATACAAGCAGATCGGGTAGGTAATCCGAACTTAAAAGTAGCCGACATCAATAATTACGAAGTGCGTGCAGAATGGTATCCGGGAGAAGGAGAAATGATTTCTTTGGGTGTCTTCTATAAAGATTTTAAAAATCCGATTGAAACGTATCTGATTCCTGCCTCGTCTAATTTTTTGTTTACTCCAGGTAATGCAAAAGCAGCTCAAGCATATGGGATAGAATTAGAACTGCGTAAGTCATTAAAAGGAATTACTACGAGTGCGATAGTTGACCGTCTATCCGTTTTATTTAATGGAGCCTTGATTAAAAGTCAAATTCAATTGGCCGACGATGCTCCAGGAAATTTAGATCGAAACAGACCGATGCAAGGACAAGCACCTTGGATCGTGAATACGGGTTTATATTATTTCGACGATAATAGAGCATTGAATGTAACACTTTTATACAATGTTTTTGGTCCACGATTATATACTGTAGGAGATTTTCAAAATCCAAGCTGGTATGAAATGCCTCGCCATATGCTCGATTTGACGGTATCGAAAGATATATCTAAGAAGACAAGTTTAAGATTAGGTGTGTCTGATTTACTTAATTCTAAAATTAGAATAAAAGAGGATGCCAATTTTGACGAGAAATTGAATACGAAAGATGTCGATAAAGACATTATGAGTACCAGCAGTGGTCAATACTTCACCATAGGACTTAACGTAAAGCTTTAATTGGTAAACGTTCGTTAACAGGTTCTTAATATTGAATTAACACTTAACGGTTAAACTTGCATTAGATATCTAGTAAGAAAACTATTTAAACTTAATCGATACGAATTGTATGAAAAATGTAATCAAACAAATTTTCTTGATCGCCCTTTCAGGGGTAGTGGTATTCTCTTCTTGTAAGAAGAAAGATGATGATCCAGAACCAGATGGAGGTAACAACCTAATACTACCAGGTGCAAAGGTGGCTATTTTACAAGGAAATATTAACAGCAACAGAACATTGTATAAAGATACAACTTACATTTTGAAAGGTAAGGTATATGTACAAGGTGGAAAAATCTTGACAGTTAAACCTGGTACTGTCATCAAAGGTCAAAAATCAACACAAGGAGCTTTAATCATCAACCGCGATGCAAGATTGATTGCTGAAGGAACAGCATCAAATCCTATCGTCTTTACTTCGGATGCACCGATTGGGTTCCGTAACCGTGGAGACTGGGGTGGTGTGATCATCTTAGGTCGTGGTAAACAAAATAAAACGCTTTCTTCTCCTCAAAACGTAACCATTGAAGGGATTAGTGCAACAGCAGGTTCTGAAAATGGTGTTTATGGTGCAGGTTCAGGAACAGAGAACGATGCCAATAATGCTGCTTCTTTGAAATTTGTTCGTATAGAATTTGCAGGTATTCCATTGTCCGATGACAATGAGTTAAACTCTTTAACACTGGGTGGAGTAGGAAGTGGTTCTACGTTTGAAAACATCATGGTTTCTTATGCCAATGACGATGCCATAGAGTGTTTCGGTGGATCTGCTAATTTCAAATATGTAGTTGTTTTATCTACAAACGATGATGATTTGGATACCGATCAAGGTTATACAGGATCTATGCAATACGGGTTAGTCATTCGTGATAAAAACGTAGCGGATATTTCTGGCTCTCGTGTTTGGGAATCTTCTTCAAATACTTCAGGTACAGATCCTGATTCTAAACCATTGTTCTCTAATTTTACAGTATTTGGTCCATTGATGTATTCAAATAATACAGCGAGTGGTCAAATTTCAGGGAACTACAGAGCAGCCGTTGAAATCAATTCGTTCTCTAATGTAGAAATTCACAATTCAGTAATTTTAGGATTCGGAGATCAAATCAATGTAAGTTCTCCTGGTACTAGTGCAATAGTAAAAAATTCCCTTTTTGGATACGATAGCGGAAGTGATTTCTCTTTAGGTGTTGCTTCAGGTCTATCAGCTGCTACTTTATCGGATCTTTACGGTGCTTCTCTTGCTTCTTACAGCTTAAGTGCCAATGGAACAACTGCAGCAGGTACTCCTACTAACAACAGTGCTTTGAAAAACAATGCTATTGTGGGTATGGAAGCTCCAGTACCGGTGTTGTCTGGTTCTAGTTCTTATGCAACAGGTGCTCCATCTGTAACTTCTGTAAGTTCTTTCTTTACGAACGAAGCTTATTATGGTGCTTTCGGTGCATCGGCTAATGCAGGATGGAACTGGACTTCAGGTTGGTTGGAATGGGATGCTGCTAACAAAAATTACTAGTCATTTTATCATTTCTTAAAAGAGTCTGCCTTCAAGAAGGCAGACTCTTTTCTTATAACACCACTTTTTATCTTAACAAAAGGTATAATTATTGATCTCATGAATAGAATTAGTGTACTGCTTTTCGGATTGGTTTTAATGTATTCCTGTACGAGTAAAAAAAATCCTAAAGATTGGTTTTCTACTCCACAAGAAATAGATCAAGAATTATTGTTGTTGGCCCCTTATGTATTGAATGTTCCGGAAGGATTATCCGATTTCGTTTGGTATCATGATACTACTTTCAGTAGACGTCAGCAAGAGAATTTAAAACGAAATGCAGCAGAGCTGAAGTATTTTACAATCGATGATAAAGACAGCATGCGTTTCTACTTGGTTTCCATGCGGGATTTTTCAAGTCTTTATGAGCACTATAAACTCTATGGTGGAATGTATCGAATTAAAAATAATAACATCGATTCCTTGGTAGAAGTGTTTATTTCTCCTCGTCTTGAAAAAAAACAAATCGATGAGAAAGGGGAGAAATTATTTGATCAAATGGTTTTAACCAGAACAACAGGAGATTATTATGGGAATAAGGAATATGTAGAGTGGCCATATGAGGGACTTGTATACGATGTAAGTCTTAAAAAATGGATCATGACACCAGAAAATGAAATGTATTTTTTACAAGAGATGAAGGACAGTATTGTCGCAGAAAATAAAAAGATAGCAGATGAAAAAAAGCAACAAGAGCTATTGAACAATCCATAGCTTCATAACATTATGGTAACAATTAGGCTAATGTTTAATAACATCTAATCCGTTACTTGAAGCACAGTTTAACTGTATTTTTCTTGTTACCTTTTGTTAACGGGCACCATCGATTTGGTGTCCGTTTTTATATGTTTTTTACGATCATGTACCATGCCATCAAGGTCAGAGCAGATAATGGAATTCCAAACCCGATCATCATACTGCTCAACCTCGGTTTCAGGCCGTGAGCAGCGGATACAATGGTGGCGGTAATCATCGAAGCCATGGCTGCTTCCATGACACATACTTGTACGATTTGTCCTCGTTCTTGTAACAGCACAACATAAATCAGATAAATAATGCTCGGTATGATGATGAGCTTGTACAATAATCCTAACCCTAAAAACTTCCAATGCTGACTTTCTCGTTCGAATTTTAATTGTAAGCCTACCGATACCAAAGCAATGGGTGTGATGAGATTCCCTAATTTTTCTAGTACAAATTTGAAAGAACCGGTAACTTCAATCCCTAAGGGGATCATGACTAAAGCTAAGACAAAGGCAATGAAAGGTGGAAACAAAACGATTTTTTTGATCATCTCATAGGGATTGCTATTGGCACCCCGAGAATAATAGGCTGCGGCAGAGATTCCCAAGGTACTTAATACCAGAAAGCTTCCCGTTTGATCTAAGATGACAGCAGTTTGTAAACCTTCTTTACCGTATAAAGTTTCAATGACCGGAAAGCCAATGAAGGAAGTGTTGCCTAAACCTGCGGTAATGATCAGGCAACCGGTTAAACTCTTTGACCAATTAAAAATACGACTCAGTATGGTGAAGAAAATAAACGAACCGACAAAGGTTATCCATGCTACACCAATAGGTAAGAGCAAAGAAGGATTGACTGTGATGCCAGGAATGTAATAAAATGCAATAGCCGGTAAACACACATAAATGATAAATTGATTCAGTGTTAAATGGGCATTGGGAGGAAAAGCTTTTACCCCTTGTAAACTCAACCCAATGAGTAAACAAATGAACAACAATATAAATTGATCCATAAGTACTATCAGAGAAGTTGTACAGCAATGTCTTTCCAAGAATCAACACGGATGTGTCTTCCTGAATCTTGTAATTCATTGTGTGGTTGAGAAAACAAAAGGGTCGTTCTTCCTGTAAAGTGATCCAGATTTTTAAAATGATCGTCAATCATGATGTCGGCCTGTACAATGGTTTTTGAACCACAGAATACCATTTGTTTCCATGAGATGAAGGGAAAGTGTTCATTCAACCAGGCTTGTTTTTCAGACAGACTTTTAGGAAATTCTGTAGCAGAAGATACGATGAACACTTCGTAGAGTTGGTTGAGCTCTGCCAATATTTTTTGACTGTCTTCCATCACAGGAGCTTCACGAAAGAACCCATCGGATAATACGTGTTGTTTCCCTAATTCAAAGGCTTCAAGTTCTAATTTACCAGATACTTCTTCCAGGCTTTTACGATACCCCGTATCTTGTTCATGCAGTTTAAAAAATTGGGCATATACATCAGCCAATACCCCATCCATGTCTACCGCTATTCTTTTCATTGTATGTGCTTTTGTTTTAAAAAAGAAAAAGGCCCGAAGGCCTTTTCTTTCTTCTTATAATTGAGCAGAAATTTTATCTGCCAATACTGTTTTTGGAACTGCACCGACTTGTTTGTCGACTACTTCTCCATTTTTAAGTACTAATAAAGTAGGAATACTTCTGATGCCGAAACGAGCGGAAATACCCGGATTATCGTCTACATTCAGTTTTCCTATGACGGCTTTACCTTCAAAATCGCCTGCGAGTTCTTCTACTACAGGTCCAATCATTTTACAAGGTCCACACCACTCTGCCCAGAAATCTACCAATACAGGTTGACCTGTTTTGATGATTTCGTCGAAATTTGCGTCGGTTATTTCTACTGCTTTTCCCATGACTATACTTGTTAAATCTGTTGCTACTTAATTTCCTGTTTGTTCGAATTGTAAACTTAATGTTTTTTGTGCTAAAATAGTTCCCCTAAGAGATAATTTTATACTCAACTCCCTCTAGTTCACCGAGTGTACTTAATAGGGTATTGTTGGGGTCAATTTTGTATTTTCTTGAAAAAGACTCACTTGAAATCTTTTCTTCGGCATCGAAGACCTGAAAATAGACGTTTGAGTTTCCTTTGTTGGCGGTGAAGGTGGTTTCCAATTGGTTAATCAATTCTGCACTCAATAATTTCGTATTGATTCTTAGTTTGATCCCTTTACAGAATTTGGCTCTGATTTCACTCAGTAATTCCATGTAATTGGGTAAAAAACGGTAGTTGTCTACTTGCCCAAACCTGTTTTTTACGGAGCCTTTAATGAATAAAAACTGTCCTGGATGGATGTAGTTACTGAAGTTGGTATGGTCTTTCCCAAATAAGGCAATTTCCAAACTGCCTTGGTAATCTTCTAAAGTGAAAATGATGTAATTGTTTCCATTTTTTGCTTGTCCGTTTTTGATGGAGGTTACAATACCGCCCACTTGTACATCGCGGTCTTTGTAGTCCATGACTTTTTCCAGACTGCATGTACAGAAATGATCAATTTCCAGTTTGAATAAATCGAGCGGATGACCAGAAATATAAAATCCGACGATGTCCTTTTCACGTTTTAATTTTTCTAAGTCCGACCAGGGTTCGCAATTTTGTATTTTAGGTGTAGCGATGTCTGTACTGCTGCTGTCTCCAAACAAAGAGACTTGTGGAGCAAGTTGTTCACTTTGCCAGGCGTTGCCGTACCGTATAGATTTTTCGATCAGCGATATGTTATCGTGTTCATGAACATGAAAGAATTGCGCACGGTGCATGCCTTCAAAACAGTCGAAGGCTCCTGACAAGGCTAAGGCTTCAAATGTTTTTTTATTGGCTGCTTTTAAATTGATGCGACGTGTTAAATCGAAGATGTCGTTGAACGGTCCTTTGGTATTGCGTTCTTCTACAATAGTAACAACAGCACCTTCTCCTACACCTTTTACCGCACCGAGTCCAAAGCGCACTTGTCCTTTTTTGTTGACAGAAAAGTGATAACTACTTTCATTTACGGATGGACCTAATACTTCTACACCCATGCGTTTCGCTTCTTCCATGAAGAACGTTACTTTCTCAATGTTGTTGAGGTTGTGTGTCAATACCGAAGCCATGTACTCCGAAGGGTAGTGAGCTTTTAAGTATGCCGTTTGAAAGGCTACAAAGGCATAGCAGGTGGAATGGGATTTATTGAAGGCGTAAGAAGCAAAAGCTTCCCAGTCTGTCCATACTTTTTCTAATATTTTGGGATCGTGTCCGTTTAAGCTTGCGTTCTCGATGAATTGCGGTTTTAATTTATCGAGTGTTTTGCGGTCCTTTTTACCCATTGCTTTACGCAATACGTCGGCGTCACCTTTGGTAAAGTTGGCCAGCTTTTGCGAGAGCAACATTACTTGCTCTTGGTATACCGTAATGCCATAGGTGTCGCTGAGCAACTCCTCCATGGCTTTGAGGTCATATTCTACTTTTTTTCTACCGTGTTTACGATCGATGAACAAAGGAATGTATTCCAACGGTCCTGGTCTATACAAGGCGTTCATGGCGATTAAGTCTTCGAACTTATCGGGCTTCAGTTCACGCAAGTATTTTTGCATACCGGCCGATTCAAATTGGAAGGTTCCGTTGGTATCGCCGCGTTGGTACAGTTCAAATGTTAATGGATCATCGAGAGGAATATCATCGATTTCAATTTTTACACCGTGGTTTTCTTCAATGAGTTTCAAGGCATCACGAATGATCGTGAGGGTTTTTAATCCCAAAAAGTCCATTTTAATAACTCCGGCATCTTCAATTACACGTCCGTCGTACTGTGTGACTAAAAGATCAGAATCTTTGGCTACTGCAACAGGAATAATTTCAGTTAAGTCTTTGGGAGCAATGATAATCCCTGCGGCATGAATACCTGTGCCACGTACAGAGCCTTCCAGGATCATGGCTTCTTTCAGTACTTTTCCTGCGAGTGTATTTTCGGCTGCTAAAAATTTGCGGAGTTCTTTTACGCCGTCAAGTTCTTCAGCGTTTAATCCTTCTTTATCTTTTAAGCTTTTGTCTCCCTCAATGGGTGCTGTCAATACACGACGTAAAGAGATCCCTGGTTTTTCTGGCACCAATTTCGCCAAGCCATTGGCTTCTTGCAAAGGTAAATCCAACACACGGGCTACGTCTTTGATACTCATCTTGGCAGCCATGGTACCATAGGTGATGATTTGCGCCACCTGGTTTTTACCGTATTTGTCGACCACATAATCGATTACTTTCTGACGACCTTCGTCGTCAAAGTCAGTATCAATATCGGGCATGCTCTTACGATCTGGATTGAGGAAACGCTCAAAAAGTAAGTTGTATTTGATGGGGTCGATGTTGGTAATCCCAATGGAATAGGCTACGGCGGAGCCTGCAGCGGATCCACGGCCAGGTCCGATCAAAACGCCAATGTCGCGACCTGCTTTGATGAAATCTGCTACAATCAAGAAATAACCAGCGAATCCCATCGTCTTGATGACATGTAATTCGAAGTCTAAGCGTTCTTTAATTTCTTGGGTAACTTCTTGGTATTTGGCATGTGCACCTTCATAGGTGATGTGTCGCAGGTAAGCATCTTGATCGGCAAAACTTTGAGGAATGACAAAGTTGGGAAGCATGATGTCTTGCTTCAGTTTCAACGTTTCTATTTTGTCAACAATCTCTAAGGTATTGTCAAGCGATTGAGGAATGTCTTTGAAGAGGGTAGACATTTCCTGTGTGTTCTTGAAGTAGAATTCGTTGTTGTAAAAGGCGAAACGTTTTCCTTTTGAAGAAGCGTCGTCATCGAAATCTTTATTTGTTGGTGTGCTTTGTTTTTCACCTGTATTGATGCACAACAAAATGTCGTGGGCATTGGCATCTTCTTTATCCACGTAATGACTGTCGTTGGAAGCAATGACCTTGATCCCGTATTTGGCAGCGAAAGCCAATAGTACTAAGTTGACGGTATTTTGTTCGGGGATGTCGTGGCGTTGCAATTCGATGTAGAAATCTTCACCGAATAAATCCAACCACCATTTCAATTCTTTCTCAGCTTCGGCCTCCCCTTTTTTTAAGATGGTACGCGGTATAACTGCCGCCAGACAACAAGATGTAGCAATGAGTCCTTTATGGTATTTTAATAAAAGTTCTTTGTCAATACGGGGATATTTTCCGTAAAGTCCTTCCATATAGCCCAAAGAGCATAACTTTACCAGGTTTTTATACCCTTCTGGATTTTTGGCCAAGAGCAACTGATGACAACGGATGTCTTTGTTTTCTTTAGTAAAACTTTTTTTATGACGGTCTTCTACCATGTAGAATTCGCAACCTACAATGGGTTTGACTCCTTTAGCGGTGGCTTCGGCCACAAACTTAAACGCACCAAACATGTTGCCATGATCTGTCAAGGCAATGGCTTTCATGTTGTCTTCTTTGGCCTTGTTGACCAGACCTTCTATACTGGCGGCACCGTCAAGCAAAGAAAACTGGGAATGTACGTGTAAATGGGCGAATTCAGGCATGTTAATTCAAGGGTATTCTACTAAATTAACACTAAATAGGGGCTTATGCCACGAAAGTTTTCAACAGATAATCATCCCAAAATATCGCTTGAATGCATAAAATCGGGTATATTGTCTTGATAATGCACCATATACATGAAGAAACTATTTACCATACTGGTCGACTGTCCTGACGAGAAGGGCTTGATTTATAAAATTACCAGTGTTTTATACCAAAACGAACTCAATATCATCAAAAACCGCGAGTATGTGGATTTGAATACCAACCGTTTTTTTATGCGTACGGAAGTGGAAGGAATCATCGATGAAAAGGAATTGGAAGAGGAATTGATTGCGGTCTTAGCGACTTCAAGTATGGTAAAAATTGTTTCAGACCGCAAAAAGAAATTGGTGGTTTTGGCTACAAAAGAAAACCATTGTTTAGGCGATTTATTAGTCCGTAATCATTTTCAGGAATGGAATGCAGAGATTGTTGCTGTGATCAGTAATTATGATATACTGCGTAATTTTACAGAACGTTTCGATATCCCTTATCATTTTATTTCACACGAAGACCTTGATCGCGACGCTCATGAACAGGTGCTATCCAAGGTAATAGATCAATACAATCCCGACTATTTAGTATTGGCAAAATACATGCGTGTACTGAATCCTGCTTTTGTGGAACGTTACGAAGGTAAGGTGTTGAATATTCATCATTCATTCCTCCCTGCATTCATTGGAGCGAATCCATACAAACAAGCGTATGAACGTGGTGTGAAAATTATTGGTGCCACGGCGCATTTCGTCAACAACCAACTGGATGAAGGTCCCATCATTTACCAGAATGTGATTCCTGTTGATCATTCCTTGAATGCTTCCGACATGTCACGTGCAGGAAAAGACGTAGAGAAAATGGTCCTCGCTCAAGCGCTTAAACTTGTATTGGAAGACAAGGTACTGTTGAGTGGAAATAAGACGGTGGTGTTTTGATTTAGGGATCAGTAGTCAGGTATCAGGAGAGTAAACCGTGGACAGTAAACGTAGGTAGAGGATAGGAGCTTACTTTAATTTTTAAGTTCAAAGAATAGAAGAAACAGTAATGGTAAGGAATAAACTAATTATTATTGGTAATGGGTTTGATCGGTGGTGTTTTAGGGATCAGTTTTCAGTAGAGAGTATTACAGAGAATATTCCATATCAAATTTGAACAATATTATTTCATCATGCTAAGAAGTTAACCATGATACGACCCTGTAGGGGTCGCATATGGTTTTATACAAATAGATCTTTTTCAGGTCGAGTTGCTTCTGAGTAGCTAAGCGGATATAGAAAATGGAGGTTTGTATCAGAAGAACTCGTCCGTCGCCTGAAGCCCTCTCTCATGAGTTCTCCGCAAATCAATGGTTGATGTTATCATACGTTATTGCGTGCGGAGCAACTCCTGCTAAGAAGTAGGCACCCATTTGGGAGATGCTCTATGTTATGCTTTAACATGATCACACATCGTATTTAATCGAGTCGTAAAAAATATTTTAAACGAGTATAATATATGCGTTTCCTGCCACTAAAAAATTAAGTCTTTGTGTATATCAGATCTTATTCATGGATTCATAGAATATTGATGAACTCTGGGGCATAGAGTTTGTTGTTATGATTTAATAAGAAACTGTAACAGAAGAACAGCTGTTTACTTATTCCGCTTCGATTTCGTTTTTATAGTCTTCGATGGCACTAAAAATACCCCAAGCGGTTTCCAATCGGCCAATTTCTGTGCCTAAGTAATAGGCATCGTCTTCGTGTGTGATGAACCCGGTTTCGACCAACACACTGGGCATGGCCGTTTTCCATAAAACTAAAAATCCTGCTTGTTTGACACCACGGGAGTGACGTTCATTATTGACTTCAAATTCTTTTTCAATTTTTCCTGCCAGTTTCATGCTGTTCGACAGGTAAGCGTTTTGGTACAGAGAAAAGAGGATATAAGATTGAGGAGAATTAGGATCAAATCCATCGTAGTTTTTTTCCTTTTTCTCTTCCATTAAAATAGAAGAGTTTTCTCGTTGAGCTACGGATAAGTTTTGTTCGCCTTTGTGTAATCCCATGCAATAGGTTTCTGTGCCGTTGAATTGTGCAGGGCCTGCATTGACATGAATGGAAATGAACAAGTCGGCTTTGTTTTTATTGGCTATCGCAGCACGGTCATGCAATTCAATGAATCGGTCGTCTTTACGGGTAAAGACGACTTTAATGCCAGGTTCATTGCGTTGTATAATTTCTCCGAGTTTGAGTGCAATGTCGAGTGCAATGTGTTTTTCTTTTTGTGTGGCATTGTTACAGCCTGGATCTTTACCGCCGTGTCCAGCATCAATGACAACGGTCTTGATGTGGTACTCGGATGTTTCTAAAATGGTAAAAGAAGAACAAAGGAGGAGTGTAATGCCCAGTACTTCAATGATCCTTTTATTGAACATCATTATTCAATCGCTTTTTTTAGTTTTTCTTTACTGAACGATTCGAAATTATAATCAGCCACTATGTTTCCTTCTTTTAAGACACTCACACGAGGAGGTGAAGGATTATCACCTAGCAAAGGAAAGAATATTTGTGGTTCGATGATTTTATAAGGGAACTTATATTTAGCTTCCTCGAAAAAATGATCGAGTTGACCTGGACTTCCAAAGAAGAGAAAATACACCGGAGGTATTTTTTGTTCCTTACTGAGTTCTCCAATTTTCCTGGCTGTTTCCATACAATGTTCACACTCTAAACTGAGCAATGCGACAATGCTTGTTCCTTTGTCTACATTGGCCGTAACACCGTCACTGTAATTTTTAAAAGAAGCATAGATCGATGTTTTAGGAGGATAGACTACAGTCGTGTTTTTGACTTCAACTTGTTCTTTCTTGCTGGTATCTACTTTAGCCGTGGTGATTTTTTCTTTTTTAATTCCGGTATTGTTTCCCTCTTTTTTTACCGTATCGGTCGTTGTCGTTACGATGTTGACCGTGCTATCGGTGATGGCTTGTTCTGTTTCGATCAAGGTGCTGTCGATGCTTACAAGACTTTCTTCGTTAAAGTCCGTTACATACGATTTTACAGGGAAGGTGAAAAATAGCGTAAGATATGTAAGGCCAGCTAAAGCTAGAGGAAGTATCAATTTCTTGGTTTCGTACTTTTTAGTAAGGGTATACAAATACCCCAGAAGTCCAAGGGTAGCAATGTTTTTCAATAAGGCTTCGATGGGTGTCATCGGTAACAATTGACCAAAGCAACCGCAGTTTCCAGAATTACCTCCCGTAGTGTAAATGACATAACTGAGGTGAACGCAGAATACGATCAGTAGCCCTGTGGTGGCAGGAATGATGATACTGCGCAAGTAATTTTTTTGGAAGAAAGCAATGCCCAAAAAGGCTTCAAATCCTATGATGGTCCTGCTGAAGAAAGGTGCTGTTGTCCAGGAGGCAAAGCCTAAATCGACCAATTGTTTTTCAAAGGCTTCTATAGGGTAAAGCTTTGCAATTGCAGAAAAAATAAATAATACGCCAATCAGTAAGCGGAGTGAGAGTATGAGTTTTTGTTTGGTATTGTAGTTCATGGCCGTTCGATTTACAGTATAAAATTAATATATAGCAGGAAATAGGTCAAAGCGTGATTGGAATTCCTCGATAGAAATCTAATATTTTTGTTCTGAATAAAGCTTCGTAACGAGTCCTGAGCCATTCCGCTTGAGCATTTTCATAACGCCATTTGGCTTGGGTATATTCTACCGCATTGCCGACACCTGCATCTAAGTTTTTTTCAGCGTAACGGAGGTTTAACTTTTGCGATTCCATGGCGGCTTCTGCAGACTTTAGTTTTTTATGTGCATTGGCACATTTGGTATAAGCTAAGGTAACATCTTTTTTTACTTGTTGTTCTGCCTGTGCTGTTTCATATTCCATTTTTTTCAAACTTACCTTGGCTTTGGCTATCGATCCTTTCGTTTGGTAATTGTTTAAAATGGGCACGTACAGTGAAAATCCCACGTATTGACTAAAGTTATCAGAAGCTTGTAAGTGAAAGGGTTTATCAATCACGTTGGCTCTTATATTGGCATCATAAACCGGTGTTTGGTCTGCCAGGTAACCGATTTGACGATCTCCTAAGTAGGCATACCCGTCGACAATTTTAGAGGAACTGGAGTAAATACTACTTAAGCCCATGTTGAAGGTGAGTCTGGGATAGTATTTCCCTTTTTGTATGGCATAAAGGTAATGCTGCGATTCGGTTCTGTATTTGAGTGATTTCAACACAGGTCGATCGGCTACCGATTTTTCGTAAAGATTTTGAATGTTTTCTTGTTGCCAGCTTTCATCGATGGGAATGAGTTCTGGTACCATGATGTCGAAATGCTCTACATCGTTTATGTTGAGGTAAAGTGCCAGATCCGTTTTACGGAGCAGGTAATTGTTTTCTGCTTCTACCAGCATTCTTTGTTCGTCTGCCAGTTGTGCTTGTAGGGAAACCAGTTCAGATTCCCTTTTGGTGCCGGCCTGTACCAGTTTGGCTGTTCTATTGGTCAGGGCTTCGGTGGTTGTGATGGTATTTTTTCGTATTCTGATTTCTTCTTTAAAATACAAAATGTCCATAAAATAGCCTGTCACTTCCAAGGCAATATTTTCTTTAAGCGCATTCATGTCTTCGTTGAGTGCGCGCATTTCAATGGTATTGTATTGTAAGTTCTTTTGGTTTTGTAGGCCTTGAAATAAAATCCAGCTGCTGTTGAGGCTATAATTTTGAGCTAAAACCGTGGAGTTCGTAAATTGGTTGGTAAAAGGGTCAATGGAACGTCCAAAGTTCCAGTTGTTATTGGCCGATCCGGAAAGTGTGGGGGTGAAATTCCCTTTCGCCTGTTGTATATTGATGTGTCCCGTTTCGAGGTCTTGTTCTTTTTTGCGGACCTGGTAATTTTGTTCTTGTGCTGTCGTTATACATTTCTCCAAAGTCCATGAACTATCGGCTAAAGGATAGGCGGAACTTTCTCCAAGTAATAGTGTTAAAAAGACAGTGATATATAAAAAGATGGTGTTATTTTGCATAAAGAATGAATCCTTCTGTTTGGGTATAAAGATAATACAATTGCTTGTTTTTCATTCCATAAACATCAGCTTAAACACTTTGGTTCTGGATTGCTCATGGTCGAATTAAAAGGTATACACAAAACGTATTATTCGGGTAAAAATTCTCTTCATGTTTTGAAAGGAATTGATTTGTCCATTCAAAAGGGTGAACTGGTTTCCATTATGGGGTCTTCTGGTTCGGGGAAATCGACTCTACTCAATATTATTGGGATTTTGGACAATTATGATCAAGGTGAATACCGTTTGGCAGATACCTTGGTGAAAGATTTGTCGGAGACCAAGGCTGCTTTTTACAGGAATAAGTTTTTAGGCTTTATTTTTCAATCGTTTAATTTATTGTCGTTTAAAAATGCAATTGAAAATGTGGCTTTACCCTTGTATTACCAAGGTGTTTCCAGAACCAAGCGCAATGAAATCGCCTTACAGTATTTGGAGAAAGTAGGCTTAAAACCCTGGGCTACGCATTTACCTTCTCAGTTATCGGGGGGACAAAAACAAAGGGTAGCCATTGCCCGTGCTTTGGCTTCTCAACCGCAACTGATTTTAGCCGATGAACCTACGGGAGCATTAGATTCTAAAACCAGTATAGAAATCATGCAACTCTTGCAAGAAATCAACGACCAGGGAATTACGGTAGTGATTGTAACGCATGAAAAAGAAATTTCAGACATGTGCAGTCGAAAAATTTTGTTGAAAGATGGTTTAATTGTGGAAGACGTTAAACAACAAAGAATCAATGCCGTTATACATTCATAAATCCAGGTGATGTTTGATTTAGATAAATGGGAAGAAATTTTGAGCAGCATCATGAAGCATCCTTTGCGGACTTCATTGACGGCTTTTGGTGTGCTTTGGGGAATCATGATGTTGGTCTTGTTGTTGGGTGCAGGAAAAGGATTGGAAAATGGCGTGACCTCTGGATTTGGCAGCATGGCTAAAAATACCATGTGGATATGGGGAGGGAAAACGACTATCCCTTACCAGGGTTTGAAACCTGGCCGTTGGGTTGATTATACCAATGATGATTATTATGCCATGAAAGAACGCTTCCCGGAAATCAAATACATTGCACCCGGTGCCAGTTTACGGTCCAGTTATGTGATCAACTACGGAAGTAAAACGGGTACTTTTTCTGTGGGAGGCGATTATCCGGATATTTCCCGCGTACGTTCTTTTGCGTTACCCCAAGGTCGGTTTATCAATGACGAAGACATTGCTAAAAAAAGAAAAGTAGCCGTGATTGGGAAGCGTGTCATTGAAGTATTGTTTGGAAAAGAAGATCCCATCGGTAAGTTTTTTCAAGTCAACGGGGTGTTTTTTCAAGTTGTGGGTTGTTTTGAAGTGGAGACTTTAGGAGGCAGTGGACGAGACGATTCGGAAAAAATATTCATTCCTTTAACGACCATGCAAGCGTCTTTTAATATGGCCAATTATATTTCATCTTTTGCCCTTACACCGCATGAAGGTGTTGATCCTAAATGGCTGGAAGACGAGGTAAAGGCTTTTCTACGTATGCGTAGAAAAGTATCTCCGGAAGATAAAAATGCCATCGGCTCGTGGAACTCAGGAGAAGAATCGAAAAAAATTAACGGGTTGTTTACAGGAATTAATATTTTCATTTGGGTGGTCGGTAGCATGACCATCATTGCTGGTATTGTAGGGGTAAGTAACATCATGTTGATTGTGGTGAAAGAGCGTACAAGAGAAATTGGTATTCGAAAAGCCTTGGGAGCAACACCCTTGTCCATTATTTCTTTGATTGTACAGGAATCCATTGTCGTGACTGCTGTTGCTGGTTATGTAGGCTTGTTGTTAGGTGTAGGAATATTAGAAGCGGTGAATTCGTTCATGGTATCTTCGGGGTTTAAAAATCAGTTTTTTAAGAATCCGGAAATTGATATCAATGTTGCGGTAACGGCTATGTTTATACTGATTATCTCAGGTGCTATTGCAGGTTTAATTCCTGCCGTGAAAGCGGCTCGTATTAATCCTATTGAAGCCTTGCGTGCAGAATAAATACTGCCGAGATAAGGTGTTGAACGTATGATCAATGATAAATGAAATACAATAGATGAAAAAGAAAATTGCGATTTATGCTGTCTTGTTATTGCTCTTAGGCATGTTTGGCTGGACGATGTGGTACTTGTATAACAAGTCGCAGAAAAAGCCAGTGGTCTATGTGCTTCAACAACCGTTTAAGACAGACATTGTTTTAAAGACCGTAGCAGGAGGTACGGTCAGTCCACGTAAAGAAGTAGCAGCCAAATCACAAGTGTCGGGAGTGGTCGATAAGTTATTTGTAGAAGCAGGTCAGTACGTGAAGAAAGGAGATGTGTTGGCACGTATTCGTATTATTCCCAATTTGGCTAATTTGAACCGTGCCGAATCGGAATACAATAAAACCTCCATTGAGTTGGCCAATGCAGAAAAAGAATTAAAGCGTCAAAAGGGTTTGTACGAAGAAGCACTTATTTCAGAATTAGAATACAACGGTTATTTCGTGTCGTATAACCGGGCGAAAGAAGCCTTAACTGCTGCCGATAATAATTTGCAAATTGTCAAAGAAGGAGCTTCTAAAAGTGTTTCTTCGGTATCGAATATGGTGAAAGCAACCGCCACGGGCATGGTGCTTGATGTCCCGGTCAAAGAAGGAGCATTTGTCATTGAAAGCAATACCTTCAATGAAGGTACGACCATTGCCAACATTGCCGACATGAATGATTTGTTATTCATCGGAAAAGTCGATGAATCGGAAGTGGGGAAAATTAAAGACGACATGGAAATTTTATTGCATATAGGAGGCTTAATAGGAGATCCGATCAAAGCCAACTTGGAATTTATTTCACCGAAAGGCATTACAGAAGAAGGTGCTATTAAATTTGAAATTAAGGCCGGTGTAAAAGTAAATCAATCACAATTTATTCGTGCGGGATACAGTGCCAATGCCGATATCGTATTGGATACACGTACCAATGTATTGGCCATTCATGAAAGTGTATTGCAATTCGGAACCGACAGTACTTATGTAGAAGTAGAAACGAAGAAGCCTCAAGTATTTGAAAAACGTTTGGTAAAGTTGGGCCTTTCCGATGGCATCAATGTAGAAGTCTTGTCGGGTATTATCTTGGCTGATAAAATTAAAGAACCCGTGAAGCGAAAGTTTTAGGCTTTCTTAAGGTTTTTCCCTCTGCGTTTTTTCTTGTGCTCATCTTTAATCAATGCATGTTCTTTGATGTTCATGAGCTTGTTGTAAAGTTTAGGATTAATGGCTGTCGTAATTAATCCTGACTTCACGCTTGTCCAGAGGTAATTAAAAATCGATTTGTTTTTAGGTCTTGCCACATGGATTTTTCCTTGCACATAATGTTTTGTGTTGGGGATATTATTTTTTTTCAGCAGGGTATTGGCTAAGGTGCCTATGAATTTCTTGCGTTTGTGCTTGTTGTGGTGAAAGAGTTCGGCCGTGTCTAGCATATTGATATGCAAATTGGTATAGTGTGCATCTAGTGTGCCTATGGCACTATCTTTATCCGCAACCAAGTGAAAGGATAAGGCATGTATATATCCTTTCTTGAATTCCACGAAAGCCATATTGGACAGCAGGTTGTTTAATTCATAGGCTTCTAAATTTTTAATTGTACCCTCTACATAAAATTTGTCGCGGTGGTTTTGTATAGGAAATTTAAAGTGTATGTTGATTGGAGCTTTGTCTAGAAACATAGTCGATACACTGACCATGAAGAAAGGATATTTCTTTAATAAACTGTCGATGTTGGTGAAGTGATAGGCTTTTAGGTAGAGCTGGGTAAACTTCACCTCACCGGGTGTTTTACCGGTAGTGACAATTTCCTGGTAGCGTATTCTGCCATGGTTAATTTCAATGGTATCGATCAGCAGGGGAAAAGGAATACTGCGTACAAGGTAGGAAGGAAGATGTTTTTCAACGAAAGGAGGATCGCTTAGTCGTTTGTCTTTGTATACCAACATGTGAGGACGATCGATCTTAAGTTTATTGATATTGAGGTATCCTCCTTCTACCCAGTGCAAGGTATTGGGTGTTGACAAACTGATTTTTTGAATGTCTACATGAAACCATTCTTTTTCATAGCGCTGTTTTTTCGTAAAGGCGATTTTGTTGAGTGTATTTTTAAAGACAACCTCATCGAGTTCCAGTTGGTTTTTACTGTAGCAAAAGCTGATGTGTTTCGATTCCAGTGAACAATCTTTGATGGTGTTGAGGTGAAATTTTTTACCATTAAATAATAACTCTGTAAAGAGTACAGGTTCATTTTTTTTGATGATGCTGGAATCGGTGTATAGGTTTTTGACCAAGAGTGAAACGGAATCGCAAGAAAAATATACACTGGAATCTTTATTTACTCCGATCCATTGGAGCTTGGCATGTTCTAGTGAGAGGAAATTAATTTTTCCGTAGGTTAAGGTTTGAGAAATTAAATCTTTTGCGAAGGTGGCACTGGTATCGTCTTTAATTTTTGTATTCAGGTATACGTTGAGGTTTGGACGTATTAAAAGAAAAGAATCGATGCTCACTTCTCGATCCATGAGTAAGCGGTAAACATTCAGGTTTTTTACTTTGATGGTATTTAAGCTGCCTTCCAGTACAATACGTTTGGGATGGCCTTGTTGTGTTAAACGATCTATGATGTTTTTCCGTGGAGTAATGTTCACGTCGCAAATTTCGATGTCTCCAGCCCAAACATCAATGTGCACCTTAGAAAAAGTATAACGGTATAAGTGATTGGGGTCTTTGTAGTTGATGATCTCGGTCAGCTTATTATTGACCATGTAATGTAAGATGTAGTTGATGGAAAAAGCCAAACCCACCAAAAGCAGGAGTAGAGAAGCGATGACTTTTAACCAAGACTTGAACATCAATGACGTTTAATTTCTTTAAAAATAAGAAATTACATCTCATTTAGAAGCATTTTAGGGTAATTATTGAAGCCTGAAGGTCTGCTTTGTAAATAATGAAGCTGGTACTGCCTCTAGGGGAGAGGATCTTATCAAGCGGATAACTTATCTATTCGTCTTCGTCGAAAACCAATTCAGCATCTTTTTCCCAAATTTCCATTTCACAAGGCTTGCAATTGAATTTTAATTTGTATTCGTTCTCACCGTGTTTCAAAACCAATGGCTCTACTACTTTTTCGCCCATGCTGTCGCGTTGGTATTTAGGGCATTTCCCCAATTCATACTTCACACAATATTTGGTCGTCATGACACGTGCTTTGCCTGGATCCCATTGCAATTCAAAAGCTTTTTCAATTTCAGTGACTCCATGCCTGTGGTAAAATTTCCTGGCCATGTCATTCGACACGTTGTACATGAAATCTAATTTCGAAACAGGATAGGGATGATTTGTTTTTGTAATTTGGTATTCCTTTCTATGGTATCCTTTCACACGCACATCGATCAATTGTTCCAAGACCACTCTTCTGAGGTCATTGATTTTTGAAATCGGTAAAAACCAAGGACTCGAAAATACAATCTGAATGTCGTCTACAATGAACGGTGTATTCCCTGTTTTAGAAAGGTTCTTTTTGATGTTCTCGATGATGGATTGCCCATTTTTACTTTCTTCCTTTGCGTAGTCCAGTGTAGTCGTACTTTCATGTCCATCTTCGTCTGTGACGTTCAAGGCAAATCCTGTACTTGTTTCGCTTAGTGCCAGTGCAACACCAATTTTTCGGATGGCACTGTCTTCACGTTCAACCAATTTATTGAACGCTGCATCGGCATTTCTGTAAATCATGGTACCGACCTTGATTGATTTTATGGTGTTGAGGGCAACAACATGATCGACAACCGTATTGATTTGTGCACCGTCGGCTTCGCCCGCTTCGTTGATGAAATAAAGTCCATCGCCGTTGTTGAGCTTGTCGGCATTTTCAATTATATAGCCATTGCTTTTTACGGCAAGTACTTTACCGATCACTTGTCCTTGCGATTTAGGTGTTTCCCAGGAACCAATGCGTTCGGTTCTGTGGTTGACGAAATAGTCGGTATAACCCCTGTTGAAGCTGCGGTCCATCTCGGCTTCAAAATTATAAAACGTCCGTCCGGAAGATGCTTTTTCAAAATGCTCGTTGTTTTCGAGGAAGCTGTCTAACTTCTTGCGCAAATACGATACGTTGTTTTTCACATAGACAATGTCTTTCAAGCGCCCTTCAATTTTAAAGGAGGTAATGCCTGCTTCAATTAAATTGGGCAATTGATTGCTCAGGTCAAGGTCTTTGATCGACAACAAGTGACTGTTTGCCATTAAGGTTTTGCCTGTGCCGTCAATTAAGTGATAAGGCAGTCTGCAGTTTTGTGCACAAGAACCGCGGTTGGCACTGCGCTCTCCTCCGGCAATACTCATGTAGCAATTGCCACTGAAGGAAACACAGAGTGCACCCGAAACAAAAAATTCCAGTTCTATATCGGTGGCTTCGTGTATCTCTTTGATTTGATCCAGGTTCAATTCGCGGGCCAATACGGCACGTTTCATGCCGGCATCGGCAAGAAATTTGACATGTTTGGGATCGCGGTTGTTGGCCTGTGTACTGGCATGGATCACAATCGGAGGAATATCCATTTCTAGGATGGCCATGTCTTGAATGATTAGCGCATCGACTCCGATGTGGTAAAGTTCATGGATGAGTTTTTGACAGGTTTCTAATTCGTGGTCGTAGAGAATGGTGTTCAAGACCACGAACACCTGAGCTTTGAATAAGTGTGCATACTGCACCAGTTCAGCAATGTCTTCCACCGGATTGGTGGCATTGGTACGGGCCCCAAATTGAGGTGCACCAATGTATACGGCATCCGCTCCGGCGTTTATCGCTGCCATTCCTTGGTACAAGTTTTTGGCAGGAGCAAGTATTTCAACTTTCTTCTTCATAGGAAAGGTAAAGTTCCATATTTATTTACGGGTTTACAAGAAGTAATGTAGTAAACAGTAGACAGTGAACAGTAAGCAGACAAGGATCTGGACTTCGGTGCTGGTGGGAAAAGATTCTTCTTAGAACCTTCCATACACCCTGTAGGTCATCTCCACATAGTGTAGAATAAGTATACACTTTTTGAGTGAAAAGGTATGTGGTTTTATCGTATTTAATTGATTATCAGTAGTGCTTAGTGTTCGGCACAATACTTGGCTCATCATATGGCAAAAGCTGACCACAACAGGCTGAATGCATCTGCTCAGGATTTGTCGGCTTAATTGATAAAGATGATAACGTGTTAAAGATATGATTACTGAAAAACTCCGATCCAACTCAAGCGATTTGTTGTCCAACAGGACAATCGAACATCGTACTGCTCAGCGAAAGGAAATTCGTTTGTACAGTTCCATTCTGCCTATTGACAGTACCTCTATAAAATTAGCGTTCTCACCAAGTTATTGGAAAGAGCAAGCTCAAAGCAGAACCATTTCAGACAGCCTTGATAAAGCAATGTTCAATCCCAGAGATGTTGTGATTTGGACAAGTACTTTTTTCTTGCTGATTGGTGCAACGTATCTGGTGTACCTGTTTCAACCCGACTTTGAATCCATTCACCTGAGTCGGTTCGACTCTTGGGGCGGTATTGCTCTGCTGATCTTGGCCAGCACTTTGCTTTTGTTTAAAGCTTGCTTTTTGCTTTATATGCTGTTTTTGTTCTTACGCTACAAACCGGTTCAATCGGTTTCGGATGCTCAATTGCCGACGGTAACCGTGATTGTTCCAGCTTACAATGAGGGCAAACAAGTGTGGTCAACGTTGATCAGTTTGGTGGAAAGTGATTTCCCTGTAGAAAAATTGCAACTCATCGCCATCGACGATGGCAGTAAAGACGATACTTGGTATTGGATGCAAAAAGCCAAAGAGCAATTGGGTGATCGTTTAGCCATTTACCAGCAACCCTCTAACAAAGGCAAGCGTGAAGCGCTCTACCGTGGGTTCAATCTGGCGACTGGAGATATTTTCGTAACGGTTGACAGTGATTCTATAGTGAAGAAAGATACCTTGCGTAATTTGGTTTCACCTTTTGCAATGAATCCAGATTGTGGTGCTGTTGCAGGTAATGTGCGTGTGTTGAACAACGAGAAAGCGATCATTCCACGTATGCTGAATGTGAGTTTCGTGTTCAGTTTTGAGTTCATTCGATCTGCACAAAGCATGTTGGGTTCTGTGTTGTGCACGCCTGGTGCTTTGGCTGCTTACCGCAATAAAGCCGTCAGAGGATGCTTGACGGATTGGATGAATCAAACTTTCATGGGACAACCGACGGATATTGGTGAAGACCGGGCCATGACCAACATGATCTTGAAACAAGGATACCATGTGTTGTTTCAACGCAATGCTTATGTGCTTACCAACATTCCGGAAAAATACAAGGGCTTGTATAAAATGTTCATCCGTTGGGAACGCAGCAATGTGCGTGAAAACATCATGATGTCAAGGTTTGCGTTCAAGGATTTTCGCAGCGGATCAAAAATAGGTACCCGAATTTTAGTGGTCAGTCAATGGTTGCGTATGGTGATGGCGTATCCGGCCTTATGCATGACCTTATTTTTCTTATTGATGCATCCGTTATTGTTCATCAGCTCTACACTGTCTACGATTCTGATCCTTTCGAGTTTGCCGGCTTTCTTTTACGCCAGGAAATACAACATCGCAGAATCGTTATGGGCCTATTCATACAGTGTCTTCTATACCTTCGCCCTGTTTTGGATTACACCTTATGCCATTGCTACGGCCAACAGAAGAGGATGGTTGACCCGCGGATTATCGGAGAAAAAATAAATACAATAAAAGCCAGGTGTTGATGTTCGAACGTTTTTATTGAAGAAAGGCAGGTAATTCACCTGCCTTTTTTTGTGTTCTGGATGTGGTGTGGTTGTTGCCCTTCTTTTCAGGCCGAGTTGCTTCTGAGTAGATGAGCATAGATGTAGACTAAAGGGTTGAATCAGAAGAAC
>CAYVTO010000006.1:0-31744 GCA_964454665.1 uncultured Chitinophagaceae bacterium | reverse complement strand
GTTGCTTCTGAGTAGATGAGCATAGATGTAGACTAAAGGGTTGAATCAGAAGAACTCGTCCGTCGCCTAATACGGTATTGCGTGCGGAGCAACTCATGCGAAGAAGAAAATGAGTATGGAGTATGGAGCGTGAGTAGTGAGGGAATTCTCCATACTCGCGCTCACACTCCATACTGTTCTGTATCCCTATAGTCTAGAGGTTATAAGTATACAGTTATCTTGTGATCTAAAAATACACCACCTCAATCTCAATACTCCTATTATTCCCTTTATCGTCGCTGCAAGAAATTTTCACCTTGCCTTCTAATACGGTATTGCGTACGGAGCAATTCATGCGAAGAAGAAAATGAGTATGGAGCGTGAGTAGTGAGGGAATTCTCCATACTCGTGCTCACACTCCATACTGTTCTGTATCCTTCTTTTCAGGCCGAGTTGCTTCTGAGTAGATGAGCATAGATGTAGACTAAAGGGTTGAATCAGAAGAACCCGGTCGTCGCCTAATACGGTATTGCGTACGGAGCAATTCATGCGAAGAAGAAAATGAGTATGGAGCGTGAGTAGTGAGGGAATTCTCCATACTCGTGCTCACACTCCATACTGTTCTGTATCCTTCTTTTCAGGCCGAGTTGCTTCTGAGTAGATGAGCATAGATGTAGACTAAAGGGTTGAATCAGAAGAACTCGTCCGTCGCCTAATACGGTATTGCGTGCGGAGCAACTCATGCGAAGAAGAAAATGAGTATGGAGTATGGAGCGTGAGTAGTGAGGGAATTCTCCATACTCGCGCTCACACTCCATACTGTTCTGTATCCCTATAGTCTAGAGGTTATAAGTATACAGTTATCTTGTGATCTAAAAATACACCACCTCAATCTCAATACTCCTATTATTCCCTTTATCGTCGCTGCAAGAAATTTTCACCTTGCCTTCTGGAGGGTTGAAAAAGAGGGCTTCTCCATTGGCGGCTTCTTTGTAATATTTGTTGTTGATGTACCAATATACTTTTTTAATATCCGAAGGACAGCGGCTTTTGAGTAAGATCTCCGAAGGTGAAAGTTTTTCAATCAGGTATTCTTTTTGATGAATGGGAGAAATGATTTCAGGAGCTTTGCCTTGTACAGTATATTCACACGAGGGATTATGTGTTGGTGTTTCTGTAAAGGGCAGGTGCTCTTTTTTGTAAAAGGAAACCAGTTCGGGAGAAAGATTAGGATAGGCTTTTTTCTTATAGCCCGAAAGCGGCAAACATTTTTCACAATAGGAAAAAGCTTCGTCGGGAGATACAAAACGGTAGCTCAGGTGATCGCATTGTTGTGCAGGAGAGACGTTGGGAATGAAGTAATCCATGATCTGGTGTTTGCACAGTTCTCCTGCAGGTAAACCACTTTCTGGACAAACATGTCGAAAGGATAAACCTGGAGGACGGAAAAACCAATCGCCCGAGGTATTGTAGTCTAAGGCATTGAAGAGTTGGAAGAGCAATGGCGTGGCCATGTCTGCGCCGGTCAATTCTGCTACGCCCGTACCGTCAAAATTTCCGATCCATATGCCGATGGTATAGTTTTTAGAATAACCGATGCTCCAGGCATCTCGTCTTCCGTATGAGGTGCCGGTTTTCCAGGCGATGCGTGGTGTGCGGTAGGTGTTTTGGTAATGGTGGGGCAGATCGGGTCTGCTGATCAGGGACAGAATTTCATGAATCATAAAAGCTGAAGCCGGACTGAAGAGTGTGGTACTGGTGTTTGTTTTTTCTCCTTGTGATAGAGAATAAGGTTTTAGTTGACCTTCGTGTACAAAGGCCGTATAGGCCAAGGTTAGTTCTTCTAAACTCACGCCACAGCCACCTAAGACCAAGGAAGGTCCGAGTCCACGCGATTTTTTTTCAATGGTTTTAAATTGTGCTTTTTTGAGCAAGGCAATAAAATCGGATAAACCTATGCTTTGCAACGTTTTTACGGCGGGAATGTTGAGGGAATAAGCAAGGGCTTGTTCGACGCTTACTTTTCCATAAAATTTCAAGTCAAAGTTTTCAGGTGAGTAGCCATCAAAATCGGTAGGTACATCGGCAATGATGGAGTGGGGAGTCAGGAGCCCCTTGTCAAAGGCTCGTGCGTATACAAAAGGTTTCAAGGTACTGCCCGGTGAACGAATGGCGCGTACACCGTCGATTTGTCCTTGGTGTACTTCGTCTTTAAAATCACTGGAACCTAAGTAAGCTTGCACTTCTTGGGTTCTGTTGTTGAGGACAAGGATGGAGGCATTGAAAATGCCTTTACGGTGTAAACGTTTGATGTATTGATCGGCCAGTTGTTCGCAGGTTTCTTGTGCCCTCTTGTTGATGCAACTGACGATGATGTCTTGATAAGGATACCTTTTTTTCAGGCGCATGGCCAGTTGAGGAATCTTTTGAGGCATGGGATTGCGTTGTGCGGAAAACGTTTCCTTCAGCGCATCGTTCATTTCTTCTGTGGTGAAAAAATGGGCCTCATGGTAACGACGAAGCCACTTGTTGCGTTCTTGTGTCACATATGCATTGGCTTTTCCGGGACGCAGAGAAATCGGTCTGTTGGGGATGATGGTCAGTACGGTGAGTTCGGCAGGACTTAAACGTTGCAAAGGTTTTTTAAAATAAATCATGGAGGCGGCACCTACACCTTCTATGTTGCTGCCGTAGGGGACATAGTTGAGGTAGAGTGAAAGGATTTCAGCTTTGCTGTAATACCATTCGAGCTGTACCGCTCTGAATAATTCTAACATTTTATTCCAATAGCTTCTTTCTTTCGGTTCTAAAAGCCTTGCCACCTGCATGGTGATGGTGGAAGCACCGGATGTTTTTTTATGGTGTATGCTATTGCGTATGAAAGCGCGAACAATGGAAATGGGATTAAATCCCGGATGGTAATAAAAGTACTTGTCTTCTTTGTACAAGAAGGTTTCTACTAATTTTTCGGGAACGTCTTCTGCGGTACTTTGCATACGCCATTTTTCATCGTGTGTTAAATAGGCATGCAATAAGGTTTTGTCGGAAGACAAGATTTGAATGGAATATTCTTTCGGAGGAGGAAGAGGATAGAGAATATTCAATGCAATAAAACACAGTGTTGGTAAGGCGATGCATGCCAACACTGTGCTCCAATAAGGGTGTTTTTTAAAGGCGTTAAGTAACATGTGTACTTAAAATACAAGCTAGTCTACAGTGATGCTTGCTGCGCCTGAGTACGAATGGTAGGCTCCATTGTACATGGCATCGGCACCGACAGGACCCATTTTAAATTGTCCTTTACTGACAGCCCTCACCACATAGTAGAAGTACTTCGGTTTTCTTTCTGCAGAAGTATACAAATTGATACGGTCGTCTCGGATGTCGAAATGTTCGGGTACCGTACTGTTCTTAATCCAAGGGATATCGGTTTGTGCCGATAAACGTGGATTCTCTATTTCAAATCCGGCAGGCAGGATATCGGTGATGACCACATTGGAAACCGCCGATTGGTCTTCGGTGGCCAAGGTCAATCGAATCACCACCAAGTCGTTTTGTTTGAAGTTGAGTTTCGTGATTTGATTTCCATGGCGATCGAAGAAGGCTTTACGAATGTTTAGGTAAGCATCTTCTTCTTTCACTTCACCATTTACCGGTAAACCTTGAGCATCCCAGAAATAATAAAGTGTGCCTGATCCGCTGGTTTGTATTTCTATGTTTTTACCGAGTATGTCTTTGGTGAAGACGAGGTTTTCTTTTTTGTATTGACCGATGACTTGTCCATTGGCCTTGATATTTGCTGTGATTGTACTTTGATTGGCTTTTTGTGCGATTTTTCCCAGCGCAATAAAACTGAAGGCCATTTCTTGGGTATTTAAGTACTTCTTCGTTTTCAATTGTTCAGAGAGGTGTTTGGCTAATGTTCCAATTTGGCTGTTGTTTGGATCAGTATCGATCAGCATACTTAAGGAAATGGCCATGTCTCTGGTGTAGGAGTAGAAATTTCCGTTTAGGCTGTTGGCCGATTTTTCACCTTCAAATCCTTTGGGTACAAGATTGTTAAAGCTGACCACATCGCCTAAGAGTTTATAGGTTGATGCCAACAAATATTTTGAATCGAGTGCCAACATGTTCAGGTTCGATTTATAATAATTCATCATCGATACATCTTGATGTCCGGCTTGTGCGAGTACAAAAAGCGAATAGAATATTTCTTTCGAAGCAATGTTTTTCACTTTGTAATTTCCAGCCGATTCGTAGTAATATAAATCTTCGGTGGATTTTGATTTTAATTTCATGGACAAGTACGCGTATGTTTTTTCCAGCATGTCTTGATCCACCTGGTAGCCGGCTCGTTTTGCTTCGTACAAGAAATGAGCGGCATACACAGTGCCCCACCAGTTTTCTTGGTAGCCTCCTGGCCAGTAGCTGATACCGCCGTTGTTGAGTTGCATCCCCGCCAATTTTCGAATGGCTTCTTGGATGTTGTAATCTGGATTTTCTGCACTGCGGTTCTTTTGCCTGAAGGTTGCAATTAAGTCTTTGACATACAACTGAGGAAAGGCTTTCGATACGGTTTGTTCTACACAGCCGTGTGGGTAGCCGATCAATTCATCCAGGTGATCGGAGAACTGTACGATGGGTGAAGTACTCACGATCAATTGTCCTTTCGATGATCCGGCTATAAAATGATTGGCGATACTAAAGTTGGAAATGTTTCCTCCTGTTGTTTGACCTGCTCCCGATACTTTCACCAAAGAAGCGGCAGGTCTTACGGTAATGAAGTTTTGTTCCTGGAAGGTTTCGTTCAGGGCTGTCACTTGGGTAGAAAGATTCACTTCTCCTGTGGTATTGCTGGCGATGGCTTTGAAGTATAGTTTACTTTCTTGATTTGCCGCTAAGGATATGCGAGCATTATTGGTTCCTATGAATTGCAAAGGTCCTACCGCATTCACCTTGATATCCGCTGTGGTAGCTTTGGCGGTGGTGTTAGTGACATTGACTGGAATGAAGACGGTATCGCCTGGACTTAAGAAACGAGGCAATGAAGTATATACGACCAAAGGATCTGCTACTTTCATGTTGACTTGTGCCGATCCAAAGGCATCATTTTTATACGCCACGGCCATGATTCTTAAGTCACCGGAGAAGGAAGGAATGTTGATGGTATAGCAGGCTTCTCCATTGGAATTGGTTTTCAGTTGACCGCTCCAATAGGCCATCAAGTTGACTCTTCTGTTGGATAAAGGATTCACTCTCTTTTCAAGGTCGTATCCATCACCGGCCACAGAGCTCTTGCTCAACTCGGGCAATAGGTTAGGGTAGATGTCGTAGCTGCTGACTTCTAGTGCTTTCTTGCGGAAGAAAAATTCGTAAGGATTGGCACTCTTGGTGTTTTTGAGTTGTAGTATGCCTTCATCGACGATGGCTACCGTGACTTCTACATTTTCTTCCGGAGCGGTGCTGATGCATATCGTTTGTTTGGAATTAGAGCGGCAACGTTCTGGTGCTTTAATGGTCACAGGCATCAGGTGTTTTTTGTCTTTCGCTTTTAACGGAATAAAACCATGTGCTACAGTCAACGGTATTTGTTGATTGCTGTGTGGTTTAATGAGGGTTGCCGTGACATAAGCATTGGGAATGTATTCTTGTTTAATGGGAATGCTTAGCGATGCCGAACGATGGTCAGTATTGATGTAATAATGATCCAAGACTTTATTGCGTTCTACCGTCACTAAGATTTTGCCCGCAAAAGGTGTTTTGAATAAAAGCCTGGCTTCGTCTCCGACTTCGTATTCTTCTTTGTCGGTGTCGATGTCTACATTACCTTCTGTGCTGACTTCAAATGAAGAATTGGTGGTGCCGTAACCGTAAGCATAAAATTCGGTCGATACGTAAGATTTTGATTCGGGTAAAGAAAGTCGTACTTCGTATTCCCCCGATGTACCTGGATAGAAATTGTAGATGTAATCCTGGTTTCCAAAGCTGATGATTTTTTCTTCTAAAATGGTTTGCTTGCGTTCGGAAACATAACGGTATCCATCGTAGTTGTTGCGGATTACGGTTTGCCATTCGTATTTGATGACTTGCACTTTCCCTTTTGCTCCAATCATGCGTTGTCCTGTTTTATTTACGGCGCAGAACGTGATCGGAAAATTTTGTTTGGTACCGATGTAGTGTTCTGAGTTTTTGATACCGAGTAAAGTATTTTGCGTAATGACTTCAAAACTTTTTACAGCATGCACGGGTCTTCCCGATTCATCGAATACGGTCAGGTAAATTTTTCCATCCAATACACCGTTGTTGGCATAAGAAGGAAGGAAATTAAATTGTTCATCGGCATCGCCGTTGTTGTTTGTGGTACCTTGACGTACATCTTGTTCGAAGCTTTCTTGCACTGCACCCGAAAGGTTGAACCCATAGTGCTCAAACCCTTTTGGCGCGAAGTATTTTCGTTTCAAGCTCATTTCCATTTCGTAATTCCTGTTGGCTGCAGGAGGACCGAAGAAATTTTCAGCTTTGGCGTTCACACTTAATTTTTGATTTAAGAATAAAGAGGTGCTGCTTAAGGTTGTATTGATTTTAATGCGATCGGGTAAAAATTCTTCAATGCTCAGGTATTTGGATTGCAATAAAATATCGTTGGCGGTATACACTTCTGCCGTGTATGTTCCCGTCACGATAGAAGCAGGCAATACGATCGACGTGGCAAATGCACCTTCGGCATTCAAGGTTCCTTTTTTAGTGGTAAAATCTTTTCCGTTGGGAAGTGTGAGTTTGATTTTGATCGGAGCATTTTTGAGTGGTTTCAATTGCTCATCCCGGACAATGGTATTGAGGTGAATGGTTTCGCCTGGTCTGTAGATGTCACGATCTCCGTAAAGATAGGCATCGTATCCCGATGGATTATCGTTTACACCTCCGACATCGAAACGTGAAGTTTCAATTTGAGAGTGGTCGAAGAAGAGGTAATTGAAATCGCTGTTTTTCTGACAGGTCACCATTTTGATGTGGAAGTCGGGTGCTTTTTTGCTGACGTTGTCGAAGGTGGCAATACCATTGCTGTTGGTGGCGGCAGTATATACTTGTTGGTTGTTGCTGCTGACTAAAGTCACCTCGACATCGGCAATGGGTGTGGCATTTAAAATGGAATTGACAAAGACCACCACCTGGTCTTTACTGGCTTTGGCAATCATACCCATGTCGGAAAAGGATACAATTTTTGTGGCATTGATCCATTGGTCATCATCAGATTGTACTTTCACCACATACAGTCCTTTAAAGTTATTTTGATTGTTAAATTGAATAGGTAGGAGATGAAGACCGTTTTCTTTACTTAATGATTTGGTTGAAATGGTTTTTTCATACACCACATCGCCCATGTCGTTGATGTCGAGGTAAGAATAATAGTCGTCGTAATAATCTTCGTACTGGTAAGAAGAAAAATAATAACTGTTCTGACGGAAGAAGGCATTTAAATTGTTTTCATAAATTTTGTGAATGGTGACTTTCATCTTCGGGACGTTGATGACTTTCAATCCAATGGTTTTAGAACCGGCATTGCTCAGGTAAATTCCTTTTTTACTGGTGAAATTGAGGTAAGGTTCTTGAGGTCCAAAGGCTATGGTTTGTTCAAAATCGGAAGGCAGTTTGCCTCCGAAGATACCTTGCAAGTTTTTATCGATGCTTACGGTATAGGTTTGTTTCTCTGCAAAGTTTCCTGTGATTTTAAATCCGGAGGCGATTTTTTCTGTACGGAATGCGATGGCCGGATCGATTTTTATTTTCTGATCGATATTCATACTTCCTACCTCTTGGTTGGTACTCACCTGCAAGTATCCTTTATCGTCTTCATAGAGGCTTTCCATTTGTAGTATTCTAAAATTGTCTTTAGAAGGAATGGTGCTTTCAAAAACAATTGATTCTTTGGTTTGATAAGCATTAGAAATACACTTTAGGCCTGGTTTTACAGTAATGCGTAATGCTTTGTCGTTGTAGTTACCATGTTCTGGAATGGCTACCAATACGTTTTGTGCAGCGCCTTTGGATTTTAGTTCGAATTGAACGGGTGCTTTGTCTATCGTGATTTCCAGGAGTGATTGCAGTTGATTGGCATCGATCACATAGTTAAAAGAAATTTCATGAATGATTTCGTTGGTATGGCGATCAATTTCGTTTTTTGCCCAGAAGGTATTGATGTTGCTGATGTTGAGGTAAGCGGTGTGAAAGGATAAGGTTTGATATTTCTCAGCAAGTTTCTTTTTTGATGAAAGGTGTGAAAAAAGTTTTTCGGTGAATGTGGTTTTATAATCTGTACTTTCTCCAAAACGAATGTCAGGAGAAAAGGTCAATTCATTTTTTGACGTCCACTTGAACTTCCCTTTTACAGCAGGAGTAAACGAAATGTATTCTTCGGTGAGCCATTGATTGAGGAGAGAGTCAGGAGCAAGGTCCTCGCTGAAGATGAAGCTTAAATTTTGTTGTACTTCGATGACATCTTCGAAATTTTTTGACGTCATGGTGACTTCATCACCAATAGAGCAAGAAGAAAATAAGAGTGTCGTAAAAATAAAAAGACAACTCCATAACCTGAGTGGGGTCCATGTGTTCATAGTGTATACGTTTGAGGGTACCCCTTGGAGAGGGTGTATTAATATTACGAATTAATCGTTCTTTTGCCTAAAAAAGAGCATGTTTAAATAGGGAGGTAAAGGACTTTTTTCGTTTCGAAAAACTCCTCTTTGAAAAAACTACTCAGGTCTACCAATTCTACTCGTTTTTGAAGTTCCGCGATTTCTTCACTTAAGTCTCCTCCTTTCAAGTAAAGGATGCCATTTTTTTTGTCGTTGAGCTGTTCGCTGGAAAAGCTTTTTTTCACCCAGCCGTAAAAAGGTTTGATGCGGGTAACGGCACGGCTCACGATAAAGTGAAATTTTTCCTCTACGTCTTCCGCTCTTTTATGGTAGGCTTTCAGGTTGGTTAACCCAATGGCTTGGCTGACTTCTTGTACGACTTTTATTTTTTTCCCGATGGAATCGACCAGTACGAATGTGCTTTCAGGGAAAAGAATGGCCAGAGGAATACCGGGAAAACCACCGC
The DNA here is from genome assembly GCA_964454665.1 of uncultured Chitinophagaceae bacterium. GTDB lineage: Bacteria > Bacteroidota > Bacteroidia > Cytophagales > Cytophagaceae > JACMQM01. The sequence continues at coordinate 22,666 of CAYVTO010000006.1, read as the reverse complement.
CTGTTCCCACATCCAGGACGTGTGTGCCGGGTTTGAAGGCCATGACTTTGGCAATGCCCAAAGAATGTAAAACGTGACGTTCGTAGAGGTGGTCAATGTCTTTTCTGGAAATGACATTGATTTGATCGTTCCAATGGGTGTAGAGTGGTTTCAATTGAGCAAATTGATCCAACTGAACTTGACTTAGTCCCGGAAAATATGTTGTAATCAGCTCCACTGATTTATAAGGTGTCTTTGCGGTTTTTTACCAGGTCATACAGCAATTCGCGGGCGCGATGCAGTTGGGCTTTGACAGTACCTAAGGGAGCTTTTAATTCTACGGCGATTTCTTCGTAAGAAAGTTCTTCGAAATAACGAAGTTTGACTAGTGTTTGGTATTTAGGAGGGAGTTTGGTGACGATGGATTGTACCAAGGCTACTTTTTGTACTTTAATGGCTTCTTCCATTGGGTTCAAATTGTTGTCTTTGAACTCCATGTCTACGTTTTCGCCTGCATCATCTTTGTATGTTCCACTGATACTGGTGGTATTCAGCTTCTTCTTGCGCATAAAATCAATACAGTTGTTGGTGGCGATACGAAACAACCAGGTACTGAAGGTAAATTCAGGATTGAATTTATGAAGGTTTTTAAATGCTTTGGCAAAGGCTTCAATGGTAAGATCTTCAGCGTCATCCACATTACGAATCATTTTCAAGATCATGTGGTAAACGGGTTTTTTATACCTCGACATCAATTCTGCAAAAGCTTTCTCGTCATTTGACGATTTTGCTTTTTCGATCAGCAGGAAATCCTTCTTTGCTTTTTCAGAAAATTCTCTGTTCAGCTCCATCTTTTATTTTTAACCCCAAAAGTACTAAGACCAATAACACTTGACCCTGCAATATATAAAAAATCCCAAAAGGGGAATAGTATTCGCAACCTTCCTTCTTGAAAAATTAGAAAAATTGGATTGATGATCCATATTCCCAGTACGAAAACAAGGGCCTGTACGACAAAAATAGTCCCATTATAAGGGTTGCAAAGGCATAGTATGAAAAATAAAAGCCAGAATCCGAGTGCCGATACCCAATAGGAAGCCAAAAGACATTGCGTAGAAAATTTATATTTTTGTCCTGCACTGAGGTGCCGTCTTTTTTGTCTCCACCATGCTTTCCAGGTGAATACTGGTTCACTTACGACGAAGCTTTCTGTATTTAAACCGATGGAAGCATCTTTTCCAGAAGATAAGCTGTTGATTAATAGGTCATCATCTCCTCCGATGTGGCTTTGAAAGGGGAAATGATCCAGGTGTTTTTCCAGGAAACGTTTTCGATAGCCCAAATTTCTACCCACACCCATGTAGGTCATGTGGAGGTTGGCTAAACTAAGGTATTGAAAAGCAGTAAATAGCGTTTCGGTACGAATCAACCCATTCAGTATTCCTTTTTGGTATTGGTAAGGACTGTATCCCAAGAAAATATCGGTATGAGGATCTTGAAATGCTTGGGTAATGTACTTGAGCCATTGGGGAGATAAAGGCATACAGTCCGAATCGGTCAAAGCCAGCAAAGGATATTGAGCGTGTTTGATGCCTTGTTGCAAAGCGTATTTTTTACCGTTCCAGCCCTCTGGTGTTTCTTGGATGGTGATGATGTTCAATAGCGGATGAATCCTTGCTTGGGTATTTAACCAAGGAGCCGTATCGTCGTTGGAACGGTCGTTTACGACAATGATTTCAAAAAGTGGATAATTTTGTTGGAGTAGGAGAGGAATTAGTTTTTGTAATCCTCCAATATTATTGTGTGCGCAAACCACAATCGATATGCCGACAGGATCTGTATGGGGAGATGTTATGCTCGCCTTGTTTTTTTTAGTAATACCAATCCGGAACAAGAGCCACCAAAGAAGTCGCCCTGTTGCGCAGAAAAGATAGAGGTACCATAAAAAAACAAACATTGTCTGAATACTATCGTGAAGAATACCTTAAATAAAGCGAAATAAAACTATTTTTGTAGAAATTTTATTTAAGAAGCGTACATGTTTGATATCAAAGGAGTGGATCCCGGATCGAAAGCCAGAGCAGGGCTGTTGCGTACCGCGCACGGTGAGGTTCCTACACCTGTATTTATGCCTGTGGGTACAGCGGGTACAGTCAAGGCGGTTCATCAACGTGATCTGGAGCAAGATATCAATGCACCCATTATATTAGCGAATACATACCATTTGTATTTACGTCCAGGCATGGACATTTTGGAAAAGGCAGGCGGTATTCATGGGTTCAATGGATGGCATCGACCTGTGTTGACCGATAGCGGAGGGTTTCAAGTGTATTCTTTAGCCGGAATCCGAAAAATAAAAGAAGATGGAGTAGAGTTCAGGTCTCACATCGACGGTTCGAAACATTTATTTACACCGGAAAGTGTGATGGATATTCAGCGTACAATCGGTGCCGATATCATCATGGCTTTTGATGAATGTACGCCTTATCCCTGTGAATTTGGTTATGCGCAAAACTCCTTAGCCATTACCCACCAATGGTTGAAGCGTTGTTGTACCCGTTTTGACGAAACGCAGGAAAAGTATGGTCATCAGCAAATGCTCTTTCCTATTGTACAAGGCAGTGTATACAAAGATTTAAGAACGCAGTCGGCAGAAGTGATTGCTTCCTTTGAGCGGGAAGGCAATGCGATCGGTGGTCTTTCTGTAGGAGAACCTGCAGAAGACATGTACGAGATGACCGATTTGGTATGTTCTATTCTACCGCAAAATAAACCACGTTACTTAATGGGTGTTGGTACGCCTGCCAATTTGTTGGAATGCATTGCCTTGGGGGTAGACATGTTTGATTGTGTGATGCCTACACGTAATGCTCGTAATGGTATGTTGTTTACCACGGAAGGTACCATCAACATAAAAAATGAAAAGTGGAAGACCGATTTTACTCCGATTGATCCAGGCATTGATTCGTACTTGAGTAGATATTATACGAAGGCTTATTTAAGTCATTTGGTGAGAAGCGATGAGATGTTGGGAGCCATGATTGCCAGTACACACAACCTGAGTTTTTATTTGTGGTTGGTGAGGGAAGCACGTGTGAAGATTTTAGAAGGTACGTTTAGATCCTGGAAAGAAGTGATGGTTAAAAAGTTGATGCAAAGATTATAAACATGCTGAAAAAACTCGACCGATACATCATTAAAACATTTTTAACCACTTATGCGTTTGTGGTGGCTCTGTTGATTTCTATTCTTGTGGTTGTCGATATTACAGAGAAGTTAGATGATTTTATTAAAAGTGGATTGAGCGGTTATGTGATCATGACCGATTTTTATTTCAATTTCATTCCTTACCTCATTAACCTCTTGAGTCCGATTACCATTTTTATTGCTACGGTGTTTGTGACAGCGAATATGGCAGCTCGGGTGGAGATTATAGCCATTCTTTGTTCGGGGGTGAGTTTTATTCGTTTTTTACGTCCCTTCATTATAGGTTCTTCTATTATAGGATTATTGTCTTTTTATATGGTGGGTTGGGTTATTCCTGTTGCCAACAAGGCCCGCGTCGATTTTGAGAATAAGTACATCAAGGAGAATTATTATTTCGGAGGACGAAATATCCACTTAAAAACATCTCCGGATACCTATGTATTTATGGAGAGTTATAACAACCATACACAGGTAGGCTATCAGTTTACCATGGAAAAAATTACAGGGAAGGATTTACATTATAAATTGAAAGCACCGCGTATTGAATGGAACGATACCACCAAACAATGGTTTATGCAAAGCTATGTGGAACGTGGATTTTGGGAAGGGAAAGAAATTTATCGGAAAGGGTTAAACAAACACATTACCTTGGACATGAAGCCCGAGGATTTTGAAAGTACGTACTTGTTGCATGAAACATTCACGATGGGTGAGTTGGAGGATCATATCGATAAACTTACCCTAAGAGGTTCGGAAGAGGTAGGTGTTTATACCGCAGAGATTTATCAACGTTATACGTATCCGTTTTCTGTGGTTTTGCTTACGCTCATTGGTGTGGTGATTTCCGCTCGTAAAAGTAGAGAAGGTCCTGGTTTAAAAATTGCCTTGGGCTTTGCCCTGGCATTTGTGTACATCATTTTTGTGATTACCAGCCGTAGTATGGCCAATGTAGGCTCTATGGGTCCGATGTTAGCGGCATGGTTGCCTAACATTATCTTCGGAGCTATTGGACTTTGGTTGTACCAGAGGGTTCCTAAATGATAGGCTTTCTATTCTAATTTCAATACAGTAGTTTGATAATGTGTTGGCCATTGGACTTCTTGTGGAGGTATTGTGAAGATGCCATACATGGCTGATCCTGATCCACTCATGGAAGCATAAGCAGCTCCTAAGTCATACAATTTTTCTTTGATGGAAGCCAACTCAGGGATTTGTTGGAAGAGGTGTTCTTCAAATTGATTCAATAGTTTTCCTTTCCAGTGCTTAGGGGATTGTTGTAAGAGATCTTCAAGCTCTTGGCCCGACGTCCGAGGTTGAATACCCGAGTACGCTTCCTGAGTTGAAATATGAATGCCTGGATGTACCATCATCAGGTAGTAATGTTTTAAAGAGAGGTCAATGCGTTTTAAAACTTCTCCTTTTCCGCTTGCAATACAAGGTTTATTGAGCATAAAGAAAGCACAATCGCTGCCTAACTGACTGCTGTATTCAATCAGCTCTGAGGATGAAAGCTTGAGTTCAAACAAGGTATTGAGTAGTAGTAGTGTATGGGCAGCATCGGAAGATCCCCCACCTAATCCTGCTCCCATCGGAAGCATTTTATGCAAGTGAATAGCAACAGGAGGAAGCCGGTATTTATGTTGTAAAAGTTGATAGGCTTTTACAACCAAGTTGCTGGATGTATTTCCAGGGATACTCCTGCCACTGGTGTTGAAACTAAAGGCAGGAGCAGGAATGATTTCTAAAGCTTCTTTCCATGGGATGGGATAAAAGCAGGAGATAATATCATGGTAACCGTCTGTTCTCTTCGCCGTAACATACAAACCCAAATTTATTTTGGCGTTGGGGAAATTGACCATGGAAATCTATTTATTTGAATTTAAATATTGCAATGTAAATATAATCTTGTATTTTAATGAAGAAAAAAAATCACCCTTTATATAGTGAATAAATATGTTATTGTACGGAGCTAGTGGACATGCAAAAGTAGTAAGGGACTGCGTGCTTGCCAATGGTAAAGCAGTAGATGCCCTTTTTGATGACAACACAGACATCATTAAATTAGATGATATTCCTGTTATTGGTTTTTATCGTGCTGAACACAAGCCCGAGTTACCGATTATTGTTACAGTAGGAGACAATCTGGTCCGTAAGAAGTTGGTGTCAAAAGTAAAACATGCTTTTGCGAAGGCTACCATTCATCCTTCTGCAGTTGTTTCTTCCTATGCTAAAGTAGGAGATGGTTCTGTGGTCATGCCTGGAGCCATCGTGAATTCTGCTTCAGAAATTGGAAAACATTGCATTTTGAATTCTTCTGCCATTGTGGAGTACGATTGCATTTTAGAGGATTTTATACATGTATCGCCTAATGTCACCTTGTGTGCAGGGACTTTTATTGGAGAAGGGACTCATATCGGTGCAGGAGCGACCATTATTCCTAATAAAAGAATAGGTAAATGGTGTGTCATTGGAGCCGGTTCTGTGATTACGCAGGATATTCCTGATTATTCTATGGTAGTAGGGGTTCCTGGTAAAATAATCAAGGCTCTGGTTAAAAAATAGTGCTAATGTAGAATTCGGTGATAAACTATTTATGTAAAAATTTTACCAAAATCGCTTGCTCTATATATCCAATATTTAGCCTCTTTTCTTCCCACTAAAGCCCTTATTAATTCTATATTTTTGGCTAAATGACTGAAAATAAGCGTTAAAATATTTGCTTTTTTGCTTGTTTTTATGTAAATTAGTGCTATGGAATTAAACGATAAATATAATGACAATATACGTTTTACTTTAGATAAGTTAAAATTCCATCAACAAGAAGAGCTTCTAAAGCTTCTGAACCAATTTTTAGAAAACAACCAAATCTCACCTATAACCAAAGCCGAAAAGCATCTACATTGCCCTCATTGTTCCTCAACATCCTATGTTAAGAATGGTATGAGAGAGAATAAGCAGAGATATAAATGCAAGAAGTGTAGTTTATCATTTACAGCTACGAGTAATACAGCGATTCACTATACTCATAGTGATAAGTTAAATAAATGGGTAGATTTTGTGTATTTGATGTTTAACTCACCTGTTCCTCCATCATTGGCAGAGTTGTCTCAGAAGTTATCTATATCAACAAAGACAGCTCATGAATGGAGACATAAGTTACTTGCTTCTTTAAATGAGTTAGAGGAAGTAAAATTGCGTGGCGAAATAGAAATGGATGAGGTGTTTTTACCTTTTATTGTAAAGGGTAAGAAGGGTAAAGAGAAAACACAACGAATAAAAGACCAAGAGGAGAAAATGATTAGTGAGAAAAAGAATACGGTCTTTTTATGCGTTCATAATAGGGAGAGTGATTTTGATTTCTTTCCTGTGAAGTTGCAACAGAAGGGACAGATAAGTGCTGAATCTATAAAGCCTATAATCGACAAATTGGATATTAAGCCTGATACTATTGTAGTGACAGATAAGTCAAAGGCTACTACAAGTTATTTTAAAGACAGAACAGATGTTACGCACGAAGTTTTTATCTCTAATGGGAAGAAGACATCTATCTTGCATAATAACAACATTAATAATACAATGAGTTTATATAAAAAGTGGAATAAGAAATTCAATGGACATTCTACGAAGTATGTGTGGAATTATTTGAAGTGGTTTAGATTTCACAGAAGATTTTTGGATGGAAGGAAATTGGAGTTAATCGTTGATGATAGTGTTAAGGATGATAAGAGTTTCGTGAGATATGTATTGATAAGGAAATATTACGAGGACTTCTTATTTACAGCATAGAAATAAAAAAAGCAGCCCGTCCCTGCTGCTTCATTGTTTCACCTTCATTGTATCTGAAAAGTGAAACCTATGCTTGTGTGTGAATCTAATTTAGACGGAGCATAATATTTTTAATAGACTTCTTGACTATGTTTTGCATCAAGTTCTTTCCCGAAATCAAAATCAGTCCATTTGGTAAACCAATTCTCTCTGTAGCTAATAATATCATTTCTAAGCGTTGGGTCTGTAACGCCATTCAAAGATAATATTTCTTCTTTAAAAGCCATATCTAAGTATGGACAAGTTAATATATCAAAAAGAAGAAATACCAATTCTGCACATTTTCCAATATTTTCAGGACTTACTTCATTGAAACGTTGCTTTATATGGTCTTTTAAAAAAACTCTAAGTTCATCATATCTTTTTTTATCACGCATATAGAATAACAATACAACTATAGCAAAATAATTTAGAGAGCCATTATAGTTTAATTTGCCTGTTTCATCTCTTTCAATACAGATGTATTGTCTAAGTATATCTGCATCTAACCAATATTCTTTCCCTAATTCCCTCAATGCAATCAAAAGATATAATGTCTCTACTTGAGTATGCTCAACGGATTTGTTCTTTTGGAGAGTAAAATAAATATTATCGTAAATTTTCTTAAAAGCTAAATGCTTGAAATCCATATTAACATTACCTTTTTCAGATAAAAACTCTGTTATTTTTCTTAATATTCTACAAAGTCTTATTGTGGTATTAACTCTTGGGGACACTGCGTATAAGAAAAAGGTAAAGTCTAATATTTCAAGAATTGCTTTAGTAAATTCCTTTTCCGATTTTTTCTTTCTCTCAATTTCTGAATATTGTTTCAGAATTTTAGCGACACTACGTTCAATCAACGAAAGAGTATAATTTAAAATGTCTTTATATGATACGGAGGTTTCTTTAAGTATAGTTTTAAATTTTGTAATTAATCTATTTGAACTAACATAAATAGACCCTGATTTTTCATCGGAAGAATCATCACTTGATTCTTCCACAATAACACTTATTTCTTCACTATCTATTTTATATGAAAGATATTTATTTGTCAAGTCTGCTATTTTTTGTTTAGCTATAGTGATTTCAGTAATGATAGGCTTTTCATATAAAATAGTCTTTGAATCATTAAGATATAACTTGTATTCTTTTAATTGCAATCGAAAATTTTTGATTATTTTATCTTTGGTGTTTTCCTGATTATAAAACACAAAAAAGTCATCTACATATCGAAATATTTCGTAATCCACCTTGTGTTTTAAACCTTCCTTCTCTCTTAATATTATCTCAACATTTTTGTCTATGCGTTGTAATATTAGTTCAGCAAAAATTCTTGAAAATTCAGGACCTATAACAATGCCATTCGTTTCTCCATAATTAAGATTTTGAATTAATGTATCAAATTTACCGCCAAAGGTTTCTCTTGAAAATTCTAATGAATCTTTAATCATTTCTCTATTCAGTAATGCCCAAGAAATTGAATGGGAATAAATACTGTCAAAACATTTAGAAACATCAAACTTAAATAGACTATTGTATTTTTTTTCACATCTGTGATACTGATAAGACTCATAAAACTTATGAATGTTCCCATATTTTTTATAGACAAAAAAAGTCTTTAAACTTTCATACTCCTTATCATTTTCCTCTACGCCATCATAATCAGGTGTTTTAGATAGCTTATTTGTGTGTGTCTTATCTTTATGATATATAAATCGAGAAACTTTATCTGCTCGTCTTATTGAAAATGGACTAATGTTACAATAGTGTAGAATAGTTTGTTTGTTAGTGTCATAGAAATCGACTAAGTCTAATTGGTTTTTAGGATGAATTAGAGTTAATGTTCGGAAGTCATTTTCTTTATGCGAAATCTTAAAATTGAATGGAATACTTTTTAGAATATGTCTTTTATGAAAAACTATCTCATTAGTTACGACAGTTTCATTTCTGAAATCAAAAAGCAATTTTATAATTTCATTTAAAGTTCTGTCATTGTTATTCCACGTAACTTTGTTACCAACTATTTGAATTTTGTTAGAAGTTAAAAAATTATACAAATGTCTATTTGAAAAAGTAACAGGTATCTCGAATGGTAATACGTCCGAGAGTATCACCCTTTCTTTTTTGTATTTTATAGGTCTTTTGTTTCGTTTCATCGTCTCCTAACTCTAATAGATTTCAAGTATTTCAGACAAATCCTTTGGTTTAAATGAAGAGAATCTCTTGTCAATAAATCCATCATAAAACTTATATTTATCTATCCTATTCTGTATAATAGGAGATGTGATACTTGTGGTGATTTTATGTTTCAAATATGTATCAATCCCTTTAAACACAGAACCGTTTGTTAATAGATTATTAGAGTAATAAACACCTATTAATACATTTTTTTTATTATTGATTAGTTTAGTATTTCCTGTTAAAAACCTTATTCTTTTCATTAAAATTTTTCTTGCTTTCTTTTCATCTGATTTAGCATGATTAAGATATGCTGCTATTGCAGCATCCACTCTTGCTTTATATCGTGCTACTTTTGTAGTTGTTAATTCAAATGAAATAGGAACATTTCCAAATGTGATTTTATAACCTAAATATTCAAAATTCTTATTTGCGGGAGCATCAATTAAATCGAACTCTTCTGTTTTAGTTCTATTTCGAGTAAGACAAAATTGAGTTTCAATTATTTTATCTATTTTATCAATGTAGTTTCGAGGTTCTTTCTTTGTGGTAGGTGTGAAAATAATTATTATGTCATCGACATATCTTGCATAATAAGTGACAGATGGCAAAGACTTTATTAAGTTATCTATATCACGCATATATAATTCTGACAAGTAGGCACTAATGCCAATTCCTCTTGGCAAACCCTTATTCGTAACTCCTGAAAGATTCTTATACTCACTTAGTATTTGTGATACTATTCTTTTAGATGAGAAGGATAATAAATTTTCTTCGTTGAGCTTATTAAGAAGTTTATCGTGTGGAATACTTTCATAAAAATCCTGTATATCTGTTCTTATAATATATTTAGGGAATTTATCATTAAGTAAAACCTTCAATTGACTAAGTATGGAAAATCGGCTTGATTGCTTAACTTTATATAGTTTTCTAAAATTCTGCTGAATCTGTTTTAATGCGAAGAAATTTTCAGGTTGGTCACTAATTTTATATACAGGCTTTACAGTAGTAACATCTTTTGTAATAACGATTCTGAATTTATCATTGATGATTTTTTCACTAACTTTTTGGAGTTCATTATTAAGAAGTTCTTCCTTTTTTACATTTAACTCAGCTATTTTAAGATTATTTGCTATTCTGAATAACTCAAAATCTTCAGCAGATGCTACTTTCTTTTTATCTCGAATAGCGACATTAAGTAGTTTTATCTCTTCTGTTACTTTTGCTACATTAGGAAAGTATCTCCCTTCGAGATATAATCCTTTTCTATTTTCATAATCGAGGATTTGTCTAAAATTATCAGCGGAAAAAGATTGGTCTAACATAGTATTTTTTTAAATTAATATCAGGATTAAAATCCTTCAGAGAAGAACTCCTTGGGTGTCATTCCAAAAGCTTTTATAAGCTTCATTAAACTACTGAATCTAATATCTTCCCCCAACTCATAACGAGCATATTGGCTTCTCGTAATCTCATTTTCATAAGCGAAAAAATCAGCGTTTGTATAACCAAGTTTTTTACGAATACTTCTAATTCGAGCTGCTAACTTCTGTATATCCTTGTCAGTCTTTTTGTCAATTTTCTTCGCAGGAGACTTCTTAACAGCCTTTTTAGAAGCCTCTTTAATTGCTTTTGTTCCTGATGATTTAGTCTTCTTTTCCATTGAGTAAATGAACTCAATGCCCTTTATAAGACTAACCTTTATTTGAAGACTCTTTAAATAAAGGAATTATTTCTTATATTTGTATAATAAACAGCTAAAAACATGAAAAAGGCATTATTTATACTTTTTACTACACTGATATTATCTAACCAATTAGTAGCACAAACACCTTCTGCAAAGACTTGGTTTTACAATAATAAAGGTGTTAAAACATCAGTTAAAGAGAAATGGGCAGAGGATAACCAAGGGCTTAAACATGGAACTTATATTAAGTATTTTGAAGATGGAGAACGAGAAATATTAGGCTACTATAACCATGATAAACCAAATGGTCAATGGGAAATAACAGTCTATTTTAATATGCTATTCCAACAAGTTAAATCTATTACCTATGTCAATTTTATTAATGGACAAGAACATGGCTTATTTAAAACCGTAATGGGAAGCACCATCCTTGTTCAGGGAAACTACACTAATGGTCTCAAGACAGGTTATTGGAAAGATGATTATAATGTAACGGATAAAGTGTATAGCGAGGGAAATTATGTGAATGGAAAAAGAAACGGAGAATGGAAGAATACCTTAGTTACAAAGAAATCCAAGGAAGAAATGGGATGGAGCATTCTTGCAGGGGATGCTAATACTGAGAAAACAGAAACTAAAAAAGGCTGCAAAACTATCTATAAGAATGGAGAGGCAGTAGCTTCTTATGATGATAAAGGTGTTAATGTTATTGAAAAAGCAAGGCAAGAAGAATTAGTAGCGCAACAAAAACAGATTGAAGAAGAATTCAAAAATTGTATTACTTTATCTGATTTTGAAACCTTTAGAAAAAAATATCCCAATAGTGAATTTGATTCTGATGCTATTATTCAAATCAATAAACTCAAGAAAGAGTATAAAGAACAGAGAAGAGAAGAAGAAAAAAACAAACATGATAACGATGCTTTTAATTCAGCAGATAATATCAACGACTATCTCAAGTATGAAAAAGACTTCCCTAATGGAATTCATATAACAGAGATACAAGAACAGATAAAAAAAATGGTTCTTAAAAATCTGAATCCTATATATCAAGAAATTCCTTTGAAATATTTTGCTAACGGAAATATCAACGAAGCCATAGTCAATTGCGAATTAATATTGAGATATAAAAATGATATTGATGAATCTTATTACCTACCAACAATCATATATTATTCATTAGCCTCGTGGAGTATAGGAAATAAGGATAAAGCCATATCCATTTTGAGACCCGAATGGAATAGCGTTATTCATTACTCTAATGAGAATGTAAAATTCAAGGATAGTTTCTTTTCCATATACAATCAATATAAAACACAGCTAAATATTGATAAAGACAAAGATACATACAAACTCATTAAGGGGCTATGAGAAAAGGCTATCAAACTTATACTATAGAAGAAGACTTGGCTTTTGAAATTTGGCTTTCAATAAATAACCGCATAAATAAAGCTCATCTTCCTATTAATGACCATTCTTTTATTAATGAATTAAACTTTGAAATTATATCTGATTTTTATAATAAAGATGTTCTGTTCTCTTATGTATTAAAAGAAGATACCAATATCACATATATAGAATTTCACTTGATGTCCATTGGCATAAAGAAGAATTTTATTGATAATAGTAATTTTGAAAGTAAGAGATATTTAACAGTTTGGAAGGAGAGGTAGATAAGAAGATAGTTTAAATCGCTTGTTTCGTATTAAGCTACCTTCTTTTTTGTCTCTTCCTCTTCTTTTAGTTCTTTTTCAACTTCCTCTTCCAATTCTTGTAATTCATTATCCTTTTCTAATTCATCCTGTTGTTCGTTCGCAAGCTCAATTTCCGCACCTTTGGATAATGTTTTTTCGGTTGTAAAATTTTCAAAAGTTTGTAAATATTTCATAATACATGTATCATTATTTTGTATCTTTTTACAACAAAAGTTGTATTTGTTATATATATCAAATGAGGAATCTAATTAATAGTATTATTTCGTTTTTAAATCGAGGGCTTAATTTTTTAAAAGGTAATGAAATGAGAATCAATTATAAATTGATAAGCTCAACCGAAACAAATGAGAAGTTCAATAAACGCATATCAAAATTCTGCTATTATTGTGGAACAACAGATAAAAATAAATTCAAAACTATTCCTCACTTAACTCCTGAATTATTAACAAGAAATAATAATACTTATAATTATGAATGCGATGACTGCAACCAAATATTCTCAGGCGAATATGAAAACCACTTAACCAATTTTACTCGTCCATTTGTAGTCTTATCTCAATGCAAAACCAAGAAAGGATACCCAAAGATTAAAATGGATAATGGGGATTCTATTCAGTTTAAAGATGGTCAATTACATATTGTAAATTCACATAATTCATTTCCAATGGAATTTGATGAAGAAAGACAATTAGGTAGTGTCAAAGTTCCTCGTAAAAAGTATATTCCCTATAAAGTCTATAAGGCTTTACTGAAAATCGCAATATCTTTATTACCACCTGAAAAAATAGATAATTACAGTGATATAATAGAGTGGATTAAGAGACCTGAATTAGATGACAGATATAATCTTTTGTTTATTTCAAAAGCGTATTCTTTCAAATTAATTGGCAAAAAGTATAATGAGCCATTTGCCGAATTATATGAAGCCCAAAAGCTCCTTATTGGCAACCACGAATATCCCCAACATATTTTGGTTATAGGGTTCGCTAATTTTGCAATTCAGATATTCCTTCCCCCTTCCAAAGAACTTCTAAAAATACACGATTCAAGTCGTGATTTAGGTTTAGAATTATTACCCATAGTTTTTAAAAACTATAAATCATTCCCACGAGAACAAATATCTATTACTGAATATGATTTATCTGTCAAAGATGAGATTGTTTCTTGTGAAACTTTTCATTTTACATATCAAGATAGAATTCGAGAATCTCAGTAGAATGTATATCTCTCAATGAAAATCAATATATTTTGTTTTGCTTAAAATCTTCGGATTCTACCATTTAAGTTAAACGTTTTAAATATCTTTTCTGATATATTTTTTACTTATCGAAATGAATTCTTCCCTTGTTATCATATAAGCTTTTTGAGCTGTATTTTTGATTTGTTTCCTATATTCACTGACAGTATTTGACATTCTTTCATTAGCATCTTTTGCTTTCGCTGAATCATTTTTAAATAATTTCATTTCATCATGATAACGATTCAAAGATTGAATAATGATTGTCATTAATTTGTGTAAGTCTAATGTTTCAGAATTTAATTTCTCTGCTGATTCAATAACTTCATCATTGTCTAAAAATAATTCGAGCTTAGACATAGCTATTTGTGCATTATCATAGTTCTTATTATATCTCTTTATTATGTCTCTGACAACTTCTATATCTGTTAATTTATGAAAATCATCTTCTGAATTAAGACTTCCAAACCAAATATTCCAAGCCGATAAATAATCAACAATAGCCTGTTTCTCTTCTTGAAATAAAAGGGTATGCTTATGGGTTAATACAGCCAATTCCTGTTTTAATTTTTCAATGTCTTTTTGAAAATCAGTTTTAATACTTTCCACAGCTTTTGTTATTCCTCCAATATCCTCCTCAGTTGCCACATTCTCCAACTTCTTTCCTACATATACTTTAAGTAAGAAATACACTAAACCACCAATTATTCCTGATGAAACTACATTATTAAGAATATCCATAGAGAACTATTTAAGACCAATATATAAGTAAAAATACACATTTTAATATGAAGAAATTATTTCGCTATATTAGTATCCTATGGAACAATTATATACTAAAAAATAAGACAATGGATACATCATTTGAAAGTAAGTTTTTAGAAGAATTAAAAACACACATTACTCCCTTGGATTTTAGTCTTGATACAGAATTATCTGTCTATAAAAATAATCTTATTGATTCGATTGAAATTAAGTTTTCTCAAAGCGATAATTCTTATATCGTAATAGTATTTAAATTTCAAAATAAACATATGGACATGAATGTTGGGGATATGAATGGCGGAGATGTTAATATGCTTGATTTTAAAAACTTTTTTGATGGCATATTTAATATTCTTGCAAAATCATATATGAATCTTTTTATTCTGTATAGAACCTCCTATCATTATAAATAGATATTTGAAAAGCATATACTCCCAATTTCAATTATAATTTTGTTTAACATTTCAACTAATATTATGACTAAAGAAGATATTGTAAAATTTAATGCTCTACAAGTTGCTATTAAAAGCAGCACAATAGATTCAGAGAAACAAGAATTAGCTTATCAAAGAAATGAGATATATGATAAATACATTAATAGACATATCTCCTATAGCTCCAACGGCAAAATATACTATAGTTTCGCTGAATTATGTAAAAGCGAAAAAATACTTACCGATATTGATGAACTAAGAATTCTAAATCAAGCCTTCGAATTAAGAGATGAAACCGATAAACAAAAGGCTATTGTGAAGATTGACTTATTCAGTCAGTCAATACCAAAAGATTTCCCCTTAGAAAGTTTTTGTAGTCCTTATGATAAAAGTAGTAGCCGTTAAGCTACCACTCTTTCTAACCATAAATATTACCACAGGCTAACCATATCTGATTGGCTCGGTAATACACTAACTCGTAAAAGTTAGCAATGGATTGTCCTAAGTTATCCTTCGAATTCATTTTGCAGAGTTCAATTGCTCTTAGGATTAATTTGTTCGACAAGTAGGAGTTACACCTCTTGACATATCTGATAATAGCTTCAGCTTCTTTATCAGACACGATTTTTGATATATTCATCATGTATAGATAAATAGAGAACTGAAACATCAAATTTGGACTGAGACCTGATAAAAATGAAAATAGTTACAAAAACAGCCTAATTCGCTCAATTTCGCATGAAAATAATTTTATAAAATGACCACATTTGGCTATTAGAGTAAAGTTCTCGCAAGGAAAACCCAACAAATCTTTAGGACTTTATTTTTGGCAAAATTGGGCTAAATCCATCACCGAATTCTACATTAGCACTAAAAAATAATATGAAAGTCCTATAAGATAGAGGCAATTTATTAAATTCACAGTCTGACCAACAGGTCAGACTGTTTTTTTTGATCAATATCATAAGTGTATGAAAAGCATAATTATAATTGTTGGCTTATTGCTGTTGCATGTTAATCTCTTTGCTCAGCAATCTTCATCAGCCCTTGAGTCTACCTTCAAGAAAGTTGAAAAAGCGTATGAAAAGGGAGATTACAAGACGGGTTTTAAAACCAATCAGGCATTAATCAATAAGTTATCGACTAACAATGGGTTGGAGATTGCTTCGGCTCATTTTTTAGCTGCTCGAGGTGCTGATTTATTGGGCAAGTTTTCTAATTACAAGTACCACATCGAAACGGCGAATAAACTTTTTAATCAAACGGACAAATCCAATACCCAACAATACCTTAAGGCATTGATCTATGCTGTAGATGCCTACACTTCTTATGGTGATTATGCGCGTGCAGAGGCTTATTTAAAAGAAGGGAAAGGGCTCTTGGTTGGTGGTGCAGACTTAGATACAGCCATGGTTTTTGAATTAAAGGAACGCATGGTTCGAGTACACTTTAACCAAGGGTTTCATTTGAAAGCTCAACAAAGTCTTCCTGAAATGCTGGATTATAGAAAAGGTAAATTAGGGAAATACGCGTTGGTATACGATAAAAAGAAAGCCCGTTATGTCAAGGCTAAATTATCTAAACAGGAACGCATATTGAATGCCAGAAAATATGCGATGTTAAAAGATTTAGAGGCTGAAATTATTTTCGAAAATGGTGATTATGAAAAGGCTTCTAAGCAATCGGAAGACAATGAAGATTGGATTCGTAAGAATATAGGGAAGAAAGATATCGCTTATGTGAATAACCAGTTTTTACAAGGAACCTATTATAATGCCCATGAAGAGTACGAAGAGGCCAATCGGTATTTTTATCATGCAGAAAAATTTTTATTAAAGACCAAATACGGAAGGTATAGATCGTACAGTAGAGAAGCAATAGAGGTCAATGAATATCTGGTGACTTCATACAGTAATACACGTCATGCTACGAAATACTCTAAGAAGAAAAAAATTCTGGAAAAGAGGGTTAAGAAATATTATGGGAAAGATAATTACTACTATGCTCGGGTAACTATGCTTGTAGCGAGGAAGAATTTGTTTGTGGGCAATTATGCCAAATCAATTTCGATTATGAATGAGATCTTGAAGGATTATACGCTAATTCCGGAAGATCATTTAGAGCGCTCTTTAATATTGAATGATTATACAGAAGCTCAGTTAGAATTAAATCATTACAAGGAAGCAGAAAATGCGTTGGAGTCTTCTGTGAAAATCAAAAAGACCATGTTAGGAGAAGAATCTCCTTTGTATCACATGGAAAATCTGTATTTGGCTAATTTTTATGTAGAGCATACCGATAATTTTACAAAAGCAGAAAACATCTACCATACAAGTTTATGGGATGTATTATCGAAAGAAATTAACCATAAGCATAAGTCGTACCTGGGATTTTTAGAAGAAGAGATTTCTTTATATCAAATAGAAGATAAATATGAAGAGGCGTATAAAAAATCACGTCATATTTTAGAGGAGGCAGAAGTTAGTTTTGGGAAGGGTTCTATTCAATATGCCATATCACTTGTTAAAGCGAGTGATGTTTCTATTGATGTTGGGAAGTATGCGGAAGCAGAAGCCAATTTGTCGATGGCCTTGAAAGTCCTTGAAGAGAAAGGAAAATTCAATGACAATGCCAAGCTTGTTTATGCGCTAGAGACGATGGCTCGTTTACAAGTTATATTAGGGAATTTTGAATTAGCAGAAAAACTGTTGACCAAGTCCCTTAAGATTTCTAAAAAGACAAGCAATGAAGATAAGTTAGCGATAGCAATTGAAGAAACCGCCATGCTGTATATTCAAACGGGTCAATATTCAGCCATCGAGTCGAAATTACTTTCGGTGATTAAGTCTAAGGAAAGCCGTTACGGTAATGAAAATAGAGTGTTGATAAAACCCTTAAACTACCTGGCCTATTTGTATTATGTGATGGGTGATTATGGAGCATCTGAAAAACAAATCGCTCGTTCGCTCAGCATCAGTAAGAAAGTTTTTGGAGACAAGTCCATTAAATATTCAGAAGCCCTAAATACTCAATCTTTGGTTTACCAATCCATGGGTGATTATGAACGTGCACTTGAAGTGGAACAACGTGTATATGATATTCAAGTCAAGCAATTAGGTAAACAACATATTACAGTGGCAAATACATTGAATGAACTGGCCTTGTTGAAGTTTTACAATAAAGAAAATAATGAGACCGTAGAGGCCTTGTTCAATAAAGCGTTGGAAGTTATCGATCAAAACCTGGGTAAGTCTAATTTGCTTTATGCGAATGTCCAGAAAAACGCATCTTTGTTTTATTTAGGAATCAATGAAACGGCTAAAGCTGAAGAATCAATAGAGTTGGCTTACAAAGTTTGGATTCAGAAGTTCGGGGAAAAGAACAACCATGTTGCCGATTACTACTACATCAAGGGCAACATCGATTTTGCGAAAGCGGAATATATTCGTGCGAATAATGATTACATCAGTGCAAAAAATATTTATCAATATGTGTTCAGTAATCAGCACCCTGATTATATCAAAGCATTGGGCAAAAGTGCTCAAATGCAATATATATTGGGCGATTTTAAAACGGCTATAATTTTTGCCAATGAAACCATTGGAAGCTATTTGAATTTCATTTCAACACAATTCCCATCCTTGAGTGAGCGTGAAAAAACAAAGTCATGGAACGTGATGCGTAATGATTTTGAATTTTATTATTCCATGGCGATTTCATTGAAGGATCAAAATCCAGAGCTTTTAGGAAATGTATACAACATCAGTATGTATACGAAAGCATTGTTATTGTCTTCGTCGGTAAAACTTAAGCATAGAATTTTAAATAGTGGAGATACACTTTTGGTTCAACGCTACCAGACATGGGTGAGTAAAAAAGAACTTTTGTCCCAGTTGTTTTCAATGAATACTACTCAATTGGCAGGAGCGGGTTATGATGTGAAAGCGATTGAAAAAGAAGTGGAAGATTTGGAGAAACTATTAAGTGAGTCTTCTGAGCTCTTTGCTCAAAATTATGAAAAGAAAACCATCGATTGGAAAGGACTCCGTAAGGTCTTGGCAGAAGATGAAATTGCGGTGGATATTATTCGTTATCGTAAATTCGAAAAAGGATTTACGGATCAGGTACAGTATGCTGCTCTTGCGGTGAGTACTGAAGCTAAAAATAATCCGGAAGCGATTGTATTGCCGAATGGAAACGAGTTAGAAACAAAGTACTTGAAATATTATCGCAACTGCATCCGCTACCATATCAACGATGAAAAATCGTACGATAATTATTGGTCATCGATTAAGAAGTTGGTGAAAAATAAACCGGTAGTATATTTTTCACCTGAGGGAGTGTTTAATCAAATTAATTTAGAAACGGTTCCATTGACCGGAGGTAAATATGTTATCGACGAAACAACCATTGTTTTGTTAAGTAACATGAAGGATTTGCTAATGGATAAGTATAAAACGTCAAAGGTTAAAAAATCTCAAACGAAGGAAGCCGATAAAAAGAATATTGTTTTAGTGGGGAACCCTAAATATTATAAACATACAGACAAAGGTCAATTACAGCAATTGCCAGGTGCCGAAGAAGAAGTGAAAGAAATCAGCAAAACCTTCAAAGCCAACAATTGGAACGTATACACTTATTTATTTGATCATGCTGAAGAGGTCAATGTCAAGCAAATTACAAGCCCTAACGTTTTTCATATTGCTACTCACGGCTTTTTCTTGGAAGATGTGAAACGCGGAAAGAGCTTTGCGGATTTAACATCGGATTTGAGTCAAAATCCTTTGTTACGATCGGGATTGATTTTGGAGAATGGGGGTAGTTTGTTGGCTCAAAATGATGCATTAGAATTTAACACGGAAGAAGGAATTTTAACAGCCTATGAAGCCATGAATCTTAATTTTGACCACACGGATCTCGTGGTATTGAGTGCTTGTGAAACAGGTTTGGGAGATTTGATGTTGGGAGAAGGGGTTTATGGTTTACAACGTTCCTTTATGGTAGCAGGAGCACATAACGTGATCATGAGTTTATTTAAAGTTCCGGATGAACCGACCAAAGACCTCATGGTGGAATTTTATAAAAGATGGCTTGAAACAGGAGATAAGCGTTTGGCTTTTTTAGAATCGAAGAAGGTGATTATGAAAAAGTATCCTCAACCCATCAATTGGGGAGCATTTGTCATGGTGGGTTTGTAGAAGAGAAGTTTTCTACACTTAAAACACAAAAGGTCCTTCATGAAGGACCTTTTGTGTTTTAAGTGATAAAATCAGGACGTATGACCTTTGAAAAAAGTTTAAACTGATGCTAAATTCTATATAACACATATTATATAGGATTATTCTACTCCGCTACTTTTTAGGGATTTAGAGAAAAAGTCTATTCAAAAAATTACATTTATATCCAGAATGGTACAATTGAATGAATAGAAATTATACTTTCCTAATATATTTTTTTGTTTTTTGACGTTGTTTTTCCGTTTTTTAACATTATTTTCGAACAATACGTAGTTACTATAGCCACAGTAACAGTATTAAGCTAAGACAAAATTGCATTAAAACTCAAATCAATCATATGAAGAAACGACTCCTCCTTCTCGTATTCTTAACATTTATTACAGTTCTTCCGTCCTTTTCTCAAAGGATTGTGGGGTATTTGCCATCTTACAGAGATCCTGATGGTGCCCAGATTCGTTGGGGATGTTTAACAGATGTCTGTTTTGCCTTTATTAATTTTAACCTTTCCGGTAACCTTATCCAGAATACACCTGGAGATGCCACGTTTGGTTTTGATATGGCAAGGTTTACGACGACCAAAGGTTATTGTAAGCCAATTTCACCGACAGGCCCTAGGTTATGGATTTCTGTGGGTGGTGCAGATGGGCCAAATCTTCGTAAGGCTAGGTTTACCGCCGTATGTTCTAACTCTACAACCCGGCAAACTTTAATTAATGAATTGGTAGCATTTGCAGTCACGCATAATTTAGAGGGTATTGATATCGACTGGGAGTTTCCTTCCAATGATGCGACCGATAGAGGTTATCACCAAGCTTTAATGGAGGGCTTAAGAACTCGTATTAATGCGGTAGCTCCGAATGTTAAATTATCGATGGCCGTTGGAGGTGAGTATTCATCAGTTTTAGGTAATCCAACACACCTTAATTATTGTAATGCAGCTGCCTTGGCCGCTTGTGATTTTATTAATGTCATGACATACGATTTGCCTGTTGCTTATGGACAGGCTCATTCCCCAGTCGCCCATTCTCAATCTAGTGTTACTGCTTGGAAAAATCATGGAGGAGCAGGAGCACCGTGGAGTAAAATGGTGATCGGTATTCCTTTTTATGGTAAACATGAATCATCAAGAGCAGATCGTGATTATAATGCTGAGGGAGCATATACTACTGCATATTCTACAGGTGTAACAGGTACTTCTCCCAATCGATACTACTATAATAGTGCCACTGAGATGCAACAAAAAGTGGATTGGATTATGACTCAAGGTGGTAGTGGAGTTTTGATATGGGATATTGGACAAGATCGAAATATAGTGGGTGCTAATTATCAAGATGTAATATGTGCGAGAATGGCTACAGCTTGTGCTGCTCCACAGCCAAATCTCGGTGCAGATAAAGGAATATGTTTGCCAGGGTCGGTAGTGTTAAACTCTGATGTGGCGACACAGGCGGGTAGGACTTTTGCATGGACGAGAAACGGTTCGCCAATTGCGGGTACTTCTCCAACCTTAACGGCTACACAGGCAGGAACATACCGAGTAACGGTAACTCAATCATCTTGTTCTCGATTTGATGATGTGGAAGTTGTCACCTCAAATCCTGTCACTGCTACAGGGGGATCTCGTTGTGGTACCGGTACTGTAAATTTAAATGCTACATCAGCAGGTGGTCCTTTTCAATGGTATGATCAAGCTGTTGGAGGGACTTTATTAGGTACAACTACAGGATCGGCGAATTTTACAACACCTTCTATCTCTACTACCACTAACTATTATGTTCAAGAGGCTACAGGATCTACGACCAGCTATACGGGCAAGCTTGCTATGAATGTTCCTAATGCGCAGCCGGAATATAGTTCAGAAGCGAATCCAGGAACAAAACCTGCTCATGCACATAAAATTACGGTTTTACAGCAATTGACAATAGAATCTGTTACCATATATA
Organism: uncultured Chitinophagaceae bacterium; assembly: GCA_964454665.1. GTDB lineage: Bacteria > Bacteroidota > Bacteroidia > Cytophagales > Cytophagaceae > JACMQM01. Next base: position 477 of record CAYVTO010000006.1, on the reverse strand, counting down.
CCAATGGAACCGCCAGAACGGGTGCCAGAATCATGGCTTACGATGCAGCCTCCGGTAATTTGGTTGTTCAAAGTACTCCAGTGAATATTCCTTCTATGGCTGCAGGTACTCCACATACTGTCAATTGTGCTTTATCTTTGGCACCAGGTACTTATTTTGTGGGGATATATATTCCTAGTACCGCAGCACCTTTTGCAAATGCTACCGTCTGGCAAGAAGCTAATTATGTAGGAACAACCAATTTTGTTATTCCTGGAGTAAGTAGTATAGAACCGAAATCCTATTCAGGGAATTTTCCTTTAGCTTCTCCCAATCTTCATTACGGTCAACTTTTCAATTGGGTCATTACTACAGGTGTGGTTAACCCATGTCCTAGAACAACGGTTACGGCGACTGTTACAGCAGGAAGTTTGGTGCCAGCGGTAAGTATCGCGAGTGGTTCCGGTACAACGATTTGTTCCGGTGCTTCAGTGACGT
>CAYVTO010000005.1:54980-243157 GCA_964454665.1 uncultured Chitinophagaceae bacterium | reverse complement strand
TAGAATTAAGAAAACTCTGCCCTTGAAAAAGCAAGGCCATGCCTTGCGCCTAACGGTTTCGGGCTTTGCGTTCGGGCGGGTTTCGGAGCACAAAACTGTCAACCAGCACTACACTTGATACGAAGCACAAAGCTCCAAGTTTGCACGTCACCCCGCCTGACGCAAAACCCGTGTTATAGGGCGTTTTTCTTCTCATCTGTTCGTCAACGATTTGTTTAATGTCGTTAATAAAAAGTCCGCAATTTCGTTTTGTTCTGCTGTCAAATGCTGTCTGTTTGAATTCAATGATTTTTCAAATGCAAACTTAAATTCATACCAACCGTCTGTCAATCCGTTTACATATTTCTGTGCTTCCTTAAATTCAGTGATAATTTCTGGTTTATTGTCAGAAGTTAAATGCTCAATCAACTCGTCAAATATTTTCCAATAGTCTTGCCAACCTGTTAATTTATAATCTTTCATTTTTTATGGGAATTTAAGTCCAATTTCGTTAATTTCTTTATCAACTTTAACCCATTCAACTCTTTTGTCAATGTCGTTCGGAACTTCACTTATAATCATAAAAAACGGTGTTAAATAGAAAACTTCAACCGTCCGTTTGTTGTAACCTAATGCTCCAACGTCCTGCATTTGAAATTCTACAGTCTTGAAACTTAAATGTCCGTTTTGGTATAAAATTGTCTGTGTCCGCCAAGCACCTGTTGAGAACAAAAATTTCATTGGTCCAGCAACTAAAATTAAAGTCAGAACTATTGTCGGTAACACTGTCCCGATAATTTTTCCACTTCTTGTCTTAATAACCAAAGCATTCCATATTAAAGTCAAAGGTGTTCCAATTAATAGTCCGAAGTAAACGAATGATTTTATGCTTTGGCTTTTAATGTCAAAACTTGTCAAGCTGTCCAATAGGAAAAGTACAACTGTCAAGCCGTAAATAATATTCAATATTTTGGTTGTTCTTGTCAAGTCGTTGTCGTCTTTTTAAAATGCCCTATAACGGATAGCAGCTTGACGACGATGGAGGGATGTTAAAGCTCCGAGCAATCAAGCCGCTCTGAAATTTATTTAATGCTCTGAACTCTCGAGCCGCTCCGAATCCCGCAATGGCGGCAAGGTGCTGTTAGTGGCATTCATTTTCAATTATGTAATAGGTGTTCAATATTAACAAGTGTTTTTCTGTCACCATCAAACATTAAGTATTTTACGAACTTGTTTCTACTAGTCCATCTAGATACTTTCTTAATCCTGTCAATTGAATAATTAATTTCATAGGTTAAGCAGAAATTGCAATCGCATAAACACGGACTCCCGTAATCATGGTAAAGAATATTTATTATTGAATCCTCTTCGATTTTAATTGAAGCCAAAATATTTTTGCAACAATTATTTTCAATTGAAACTTTGATAATTAACGTTGAATCAATATTCTCTATACTAGAAATCTTATTTTTGTTAATCATTCTTTCTCCAGAATCACAAGATAACATGTAAAAATCACTTAGCTCATATCCATCTCTTTTTGCTAATGCGATATTAGAGTTTCCATATAGTATTATGTCTCCCTTAATAACAGGCCATCCTAATGAATCAGATGTCATTTGTCCATAACAATCTGAGAGCATTAATAATGTATTCAATATCAGAAAAAGTCTTTTCATATTATGATTGCCACTAACGGTCGTATATATGCGAACTTGCGTATATATCTATTATAGTCTTAAGTAACTATTTATTCGAATAATGATACGAAAATATTCTAACTTATTGATAATCTTATAGCGCTTTTTGTATATACTCATTTATTACAAATTCAACAGATCTAAAGGACTTTTAATGTTCTCCATTCCTTTTCTTGTAATGTGTGTATAAATCTCTGTGGTTTTACTCGATGCATGTCCCAACAAGGATTGTATATAACGTAAATCAGTACCTGCTTCTAATAAGTGCGTAGCAAAACTATGCCTCAAGGTATGCAAAGTAGCTCTCTTTTGAATATGAGCTTTTTTACAAGCACAATTAAAAACTTGTTGAACACTCCTTGCTGCATATTGTCCTCCCGTTTGCCCCTCAAACAAATACTCTTTCGGTCGATACGCTTTAACGTATTCCCTCAAATAAACCAACAATTTTTCCGACAACAAAGTCATGCGATCTTTTTGACCTTTGGCATTTCTGATATGAATCAACATACGCTCCGAATCAATATCTGCAATCTTTAAATTCAATAATTCACTGATCCGCAAACCTCCTGAATACAAAGTTAAAATCATGCACTTGTGTTTTAGGTTTTCAATAGATGCTATAATTTTTTGAACCTCTTCCACATTCAACACCGATGGCAATTTCTTTTCTTTGAACGGTCGGTCGATGTAATAAAATTTTCGCTCCCCACCTTGCACCTGTTCGTAATAAAATTTAATGGCATTAATCATTTGGTTTTGATACGATGACGAAACTTTTTTCTCTTCCACCAAATACAATAGGTAACGCTTAATGTCTTCCTCTCCAATATCGTTCAGTTCCTTTTCCGCATAAAAATTGATAAACTCTCGGAAACATCCTAAATAAGTCTTTGCCGTATTTCGACTGTAGCGTTTCAATGTAAGCTTCTCCTGATAGGCTAAAGGACACTCCCTAAACTTCGGTTCAAAAGGAATTGTCGTTTTTTGGATTTCTTTTTCAACTGTATATTCTATTTTAAAATAATAGGATTCAAAATGTTTTTTAATATCGCTCCAAATAGACTCACTGTAAGGGATCAACCAATATCCTTTTGCACCATTCCAACGAGGATAAGGCAAGCTTTTTATAAAATCAACATGGGTCTTACAATAATGAAAAGACAAACTCAATTCACCAGAACGTTTTTGTTCTACATATAATGTATCTGCTTCAATTATTCTTACGGGAGAAGTTTCTGGTTTATTTCTAATAATTAATTTCTCTTTGAAAAAACTCATCATCAAGTTGAAGGTCTTTTCATCTCGTCGAATGTGCCAAGCATAATCCTTCTTAGAGAAAAAAATTTGAGGCAGGGCTTTCAAAAACCGAATATAGGCATCATGTGGCTGAACATAAACATAATAAGCATTCCCCTTGTACCAAAGATGACACGTATCGTCTTTAGGAATATGGTGCGCCCCTGGAGAAAAATGAACAGACGTTTCTTTCTCAACCGCTAATGCTTGTGTCCGTTCTTCTTTTTTCAATTCAGGAAAAATACGAATGATGTTTTCATACGTATGCTTGTCGTATGACAACAACCAAGCGCAATGTGTTCTACTCCATCGTGCACCGGGTATCATTTTTATCTGATCGCTAAGTTCTCGATTGAAAGGAAACTCTATTTTTATTTTACGTTCTCCTTTATGATTTACAACGGAAAGGTTTGTCTTCATAAAAAACAGTTGTTATTTCTTAAACATCTTGTCTTCTTTCCAATTCCCAGGATTATTTTCAATGTAACGATTCACCCTTTCATGGGCTTCTGCATCACGAACAATACGATCGTAAAAACGGGCCTGCCATTGAAAATCGGCGTGGTGTTTACGCATTTCAAATGAACACCGACCTTTGTACCATCGAATGATTTTTGAAATGTTGTCGTTTAACATGGGATTTTTGTTTCCGGAAAAACCACCATGGGTGGGCGGTAGAGACGCGATTAATCGCGTCTCTACGGGTAAATTCATCATTTCCGGTAAATTTTTTTTATTGATGATCAAAATCCCATGCACATGATTTGGCATGACCACAAAATTAAAATGTTTAGGAATGTCTAACCAATACTGTTTGGCCAATTCACCCAGGACATTACAATGCATGGCATGGTGTTCAATCTTTCCAAAATAAGGCACGCGGTGTTGTGTGCAAATGGTGATAAAATAAATTCCGTTTGAACCATAATCCCAATCGGTTAAACGGGCCGAAGAAATTCGGTATAGCCCTTGGTATTTTGTTTTCATGTTAAAAAAATAAAAAATGGTAGAGACGTCATTCATGACGTCTTAAAAACATAAAAATAAATATATCGTTTTTTATGTCATCAATCGATCAATATTTTATTTTTTCTTGTTAAAATTTTCAGCCACACGACGAATCAAAAATAAACCAGCAAAATAAGTGAGCGTAAACAATACCGGAGCAACAATAAGCCACAACAACAAACCACAAAGGTTAATGTAAAACAAAGTTGACACAGCATGCCATAAATCATTTGAAATCATGTGGGTAATTTCATCGAAAGTATAATGAAATCGCTCATTCGAAAACAAACCCGCACCGATACGTAAAAAAGGGATGTACAAAATAAGTTGCAGTGGAGATACTACATAATGGACCAATTGTACAAAAGGCATGTTTAAGCGAAATACCAAAGCCACCAACGCACACAACAAGGTCGTAACGCCTAACAAAGGAATGATGCCGACGGTCAAACCGAAGGCTAAACCCAATGCCAATTTTTCAGGACTTATGCCTTGTTGTAAAAAGCCCAATACATGGTTGATGAATTTTTGGTAACGTGTTTTCAAAACTGGTGTTTAAAGGATAGTCAAAGGGGTATTCGTAAAAAGTTGATGTACGGCTCTCATCAATAATTCAACATAGCTCATGACCAACACCCCATCGCCGGCTTCAGAAGATTGGTGCACGCCCCGGTTTCGAAAATCTTTCAAGGTCCTCAAAATCGCAATATCTTCGGCATCGAGCAAGGCCAATTGCTTAGCACGATCCAATAAGACCGAGAGTTTTATTTTAGCAATGTTTTTGTATTCGGTTTCTAATTTGATACGCAGGGCTTTTTCAAACACCATAACGGCATACAATTGCGCAAGTTCTAACAAATCGTACTTCACATAACAGAGCTCCAACACGTCGTATACGTTTTTCAATTCTTGTTGTATACTTTCGGGCAAGGCTTCGGTAACATACACCATCGTTCGAAGTTGATTTTGATAGGCTTCAAATGTTGGAGCCAAGGCAAAAGCTCTGTTGTCGGGGACCCACATCGGCATTTATTTCCCCACGGCTTTCTTCGTTTCGTGACTCACATCTTTGGCCACCTTCTTCGATTCTTTGCCTACGGTTTTTGCTGCAGGAGTTACATCTTTCCCCACTTGCTTTCCCGCTTTACCTACGGTTTGACCGGTTTTCTTTCCTGCCTTGCCAATGTCTTTTCCGATTTTTTTAAAATCGTCTTTCGCCGATTGTGCTTTGGCCGTATAACCTAACCCAAAAATCAACAGGAATAAAAAAAGTGTTTTATACATAGGTATGTTCAAATTATTCTCCTTGGTACATATTATCAATCCATTCAGCATATTTCTGCAAAATGAATTTTCGTTTTAAACTCAACTTGGCCGTAAGTTCCCCGCCATCGATAGACCAGAGTTTGGTGAGTAAAGTAAATTTTTTAATCTTTTCGTATTGGGCAAAGTTTTCATTGATCTCATCGATTTCACGTTGAAACTTTTCCAATACTTTCGGATGCTTCACCATCTCTTCATCGGTAGAATATGGAATATTCTTAATCACACACCAGCTCCTTACGCTATCGAAAGCTGGAACAATGAGGGCTGAAGCAAATTTTTGTCCATCACCCAAAACCATGATTTGTTCGATGTAGCGCGATTCTTTGAATCGGTTTTCCATACTTTGTGGAGCAATGTATTTTCCTCCACTGGTTTTAAACATTTCTTTTTTACGATCGGTGATTTTCAAAAATTTTCCTTCGAAAAATTCTCCGATATCTCCCGTATGAAACCAACCGTCTTGATCGATGACTTCAGCCGTCAACTCAGGTTTGTTGTAATAGCCTTTCATGATGTGCGGACCACGGGTAATGATTTCTCCATCTTCTGCAATTTTTACTTCTATACCGGAAATGATAGGACCTACGGTACCTACCCTGTTTTCACGCATGTTGCAACGGTTCACCGCAATCACGGGTGATGTTTCTGTTAAGCCATAACCTTCCATGACAGGAATGCGTGCGGCCCAAAATACACGAGCCAATCTCGGTTGCAAAGCTGCTCCTCCCGATACCACGGCCAGTACATTTCCTCCCAAAGCTTCTCTCCATTTATTGAAGATGAGTTTGTTGGCCAATTTCAATTGTAAATTATAACAGAATCCTAAATCTTTGGAAAGCTCATAGCGTAAACCCAGGTTCAAGGCCCAGAAGAAAAGTCCTCGTTTAATGCCTTTGAGATCTGATCCCTTGGCATGAATTTTATCGTATACTTTTTCTAACAAGCGCGGTACCGATACAAAAATATGTGGATGTACTTCTTTTAAGTTGTCGCTGATGGTTTCTATACTTTCAGCATAATAAATGGATACTCCACAAAAACTGTACAAGTAACCCAACATTCTTTCGTACACATGGCACAAGGGCAAAAAGCTCAAAGCACGGTGTGTATGATCCACGGGCATCAAGGGTTTGCATGCTTTGAAATTACTGATGATGTTATTGTGCGTGAGCATCACTCCTTTGGGCCGACCCGTCGTTCCTGAAGTATAAATTAAGGTCAATAAATCATCGGGCTTCACATTGGCTTTGTACGATTCCAATACCGAAGCATCTTTTCCTTCGCCTAATTTTTTAACTTCGGTCCAATGTTTTGCTCCCACAATTTCGTCGAGGGTATATACGCCTTCTATACTTTTAATGCCTTCGGTGGCACGTGTTACTTTTCCTAATAAATCCTGGTTGCTGACAAACACAATTTTTACACCCGCATCTTCAAAAATATAACGGTAATCTTCTTCCGTAATGGTCGGGTACATAGGCACAGTCACGGCACCAATTTGTTGTACACCGTAGTCGATCAAATTCCATTCGATACGGTTCGCAGAAATGATGGCCACTTTATCGTCTTTCTTCAAGCCTAAAACCAAGAAGCCTAAACTCAATTCGTCGGCAATGGTTTTTACTTCTTGGGTAGAAACGCCTTTCCACTTTCCAGCGGTTTTCATACAGAACATGACTTCTTGTGGGAAAGAAGAAAGTTGATGGGGAATGAGATCAAAAACACGTGTTACTTCCATACGCAAACAATGATGGTAAAAGATGAATTACAATGTATACTAAAGTTTATCGCCGCGTAACCTGCGGTATTTTTTTCTTGCTTCTACAGTATACGTACTTCCAGGGAAATCCGTCAACAATTTTTCATAGGTTTCCATCGCCTTGCTCGAATTTTTTAATTCTTTCTCGTAAAGGTCTCCTATAAAAAACAAAGCATCGTCTCCCCAGATGTCTTGGGAATAAGATACATTAATTTTTTCTAATTCCTGAAGTGCTCCGTTAGGATTTCCAATCATACGGTACACCACATACTTCAACCAATACACTTCATCGGTAAGCGAATGACCAGGAAAATGTTTCAACAAAGTATCACAAGCCGCCAGCGCTTCGGCATAATGGTGACGAAAAATTAACAAATCGATATCTGCATATTCCTGCATGGCTTGTGTACTGGTATCCAAACCGGTATTGTCTAAAATCAACAACGACAATTGTATGGCATCGTTACTGATTTCTCTCGATGTGGCCATTTTCAAGACGTCCAATTGTTCTTGGGCCAATTCAAATTCTCCTTTGTAATAATAGAGTTTAGCATTGCGCAATTTGGCTTCATGTCCAAGTGGATCTTCCTTCATGTCTTTTTCCACTTGGGAATAGATGAGGGTGGCTTCCCAAGGTTCACCGTTCAATAAGTATACATCGCCAAGGTGAATTTTAGCTTTATTTTTTAATCGGATATCATACGCCGACGTGTTGATGACTTCTTGTAAAAGCACAATGGCTGTATCGTCTTGGTCGAGGTAAAAGGCATAGAGCTGCGCCATGTTGATTTTCGACTCGTTGATGTTGGAGGGATTGGCCGAGGGACCCAATGTTAATTTCTTATATTCTGAAATAAGTTCTTGAATTTTAACCACATCAATCGGATAAGTTTGTTTTATTTGTTCCTCCCGGGTTTGGATGATGTAGCGCTTAGCGATGTAGTAATTAGGGGTATTGGGATACTCTTTTTCCACGTATTGAAAAATCTGAAGTGCTGCTTCAAAATCTGAATTTTCAAAGGTAATACCTCCCAACTCCATCAGACGATTGCCTCTCAAGTAGGTATTTCTTTTTTCTATCGCCCTCACTTGTATGAAAGCCTTGTCGAAATTTTTCTGCTGAATGTATAACCATACCAACAAGGTGGTATACAACTCATTGTTAGGAGCCCGTTGTACTTTGTCAATAAGGTTAGTTTCCAACATGTCCATTTGTTCTGGTCCAGACAACACATTTTGTAAATAGTTTCGGTAATCTTCCTGATTTTCAGGATCATTTTCCATGGCCAAAAGGAATTCATCGATTCCTTTCTGGTATTCCAAGGTTTTCATGTAAATGACACCCAGGTCGGCAGCGTATAATTTTTCTTGTTTTAACTGTTTGCGGGAAAACACCAAAAGCTCTTTCGCTCGCTGAAGCTGATTTTTTTGTAGGAGGTAAGTTGAGGCCCTCAAGGTTTCATTGGGATCTTTAGCAAGGCTCTGGATGAATTTTTGCCATTCTTTCTCTGTCTTTTCTATACCAAGGGTTTGTTCATGCAAAAACAATAAATCTATTTGGTAAGGGACAGGATCTGTAGCCGACTTGATGAGTTGACCAAGGTATTTCTCCGCATCTTTGGTGCGGTTAAATTTTAATAACAGCGGGTAATAACCCGCGAAAATTTTTTCTAAATAGGGCTTTTCAAGTACCAACTGATCATAAACCACTATAGCCTTTTCAAATTCACCATTATCCACATATTGTTGTGCAAGATCCAACAAACGGTCCTGAGCACTGGCTGAAACAGTAATAAAAACTATTAAAACTTTAAAATATAAAAAGAAAATCTTCTTCATAAGCTTGGATGTACTCGTCTGTATAAAGGAAGAACAGAGTATATAATATTAAAAATATATTTTTATATAAATTATTTATCTCTTATTAAGGCTGTGGGAAAGTGCAAAACTTACTTTCCCACACTATTGCGAGTCTGAATGAATTGACTGTATGCTTTTATTTTTTCCTTTACTATTCCTTAATTTATTGATAAACTTAACTTTATATGTTTTTGAATTTTTTTATCTTTTGATTAATTTAACTTTCCTACAGGGCTATCAACAGTTGAAAAGTTGCGTATTGTTTGTACCTGTGAACCTGTTTCCAGTATGGAAGTATTATTAGAATAGTTCAAAACATACTATACACGTGTAACCCACCATAATTCACTAAAATATTACTTTTTTGCTTGTTTTTAGTGGGTAAGTATTGTATTTAAATAATTGATATTCAATATATTATAAATTTATGTTAATAATATATTATGCAATGATTAATATTTATTTTTATTCACAATTTATTAAAATATGAACATTAAATCTTTGATTTCCCAATTGGGTTTTAAGTTTGTTGCTTCCTTATCAAAGTACTTGATGGGTTCAGCTTTTTCATTTTTTAACAGATTTCCACTGTCCCAGTAACCGTTGTTGTTGATATCTATAATGGCGCGTATTCTGTATTTACCTGGTTTAATATAATGGTATTTTAGATTTCTTATATTTTTATATTCTTCTAATATTTGGTAATTATCTGACATCAATTGAATTATATAATTTTCAGCTTCTGTTTTTATGGTCATTTCTAAAGAAGAATAATTCGATGGGTCAGCTTTTAAAATGTTGAAAACCTGTGGAGAAAGTGTATCTCCTTCATATAAGATGATACTGCCTTTTTTGAAGTTGATTTTGGTGGTATCTTCTATAGCGATTTCTTCTAATGAAATGTATAGACTGTCTCGATTGCTGGAAAGTTGATGGGTTATTTGTGTTTCTGTTTTACCAATTTTTATACTGTCCGTATTAATTGTTAGAATGGGTTTACTGGATATGAATGCAATAGATTTTTTACCTGGTAAAAAATCCATCGATTCTGGATGAATTTTTGCTTCTTCTTTTTTTGTTTTTTTATTGAATAGATTTAAAACGATAGTATCTGTTCTTTGATTGCCCAATGAATCTAAAGAGTTGATGATATATTGTACAGAATCTTTTTGATTTGTTTGAGTATAAACAAAGAGGTCTTTTGCTCTTTGTTTATTTTGTAAAATGTATATCTGATCTTCTGAGTTTAGTGTTTCGTAGGTATAATGTTTAATACCATTTCTAAAACTTAAGACTTGAATTTTTTGATTTATTTTTCGAGACAAAATTTTATTGCTGGTAGTATCACTTGCACTTAATTCCAAGTTGGTAATATTTTTGAGATCTGTATTGACAAGTAAACTTGTTATACTTGTGCCTTTTTCTTGATTGTCGTAGAGCAGGTTTGAATTTTTATCTTCTAAAGCTAGGAGGTAATATTCATTTTCTTTTAAGTACTTCAATTCAAATTGTCCGTTGGCATTGGAATAGGTAATGTATAAAGGTTTTTGTTTACGGATATCCAGAGTATCTGATTTTTTATATAAACCAATGAGTACATTTTTTTGTGGTATTTTATATTGCATATCGACTGTTCTTCCTGTAAAAGAAAGTGAGTCCAATTGTTCACCAGTACTGAAGGCATAAGTGATGTTTACTTTTTTGTTTCCTTCGGTAATGTCTTTTACGGCATCGTTGATGTTAATGCTATAGGTGGTATTGGGTTCTAGATTTTTAGGGATACTGAGTTCTAAGTATTTTTTCTTTTTTACCTTCAATTTGATTTCACCTTCGATTACAGGAGAAGTGATGATATTTCTGGGATTATTTTCTACTTCTATTTCTTCATCGAATTCAAATAAAATAACACCACCTGAAAAATGAGTTGAACCGATTTTTGGAATTATTTTTTTAAGTTGTGGTTCTTTGGTGTCTTTTTCTCCTCCCGTGATGGGTACGACGTTTGCACAACCGGCGGTGATTAAACCGATGAAGAAAAGTAGAAGGTGAGAATATTGTTTTGTGTTCACGTTGTTGTTTTTATCTTCCTAAGTAGATCATGAGTATAGAAATATCCGATGGATTGACCCCACTGATGCGAGAGGCTTGACCTAAGGTTTTTGGTTTGAACTTACTCAATTTTATTCTCGCTTCCATGGAAAGAGAAGTGATGTTATTATAATTAAAATCTTCTTTCAAAGGAAGATCTTCTAATGCCATGGTTTTTTCCGCCATCTGTTGTTCTTTTTCAATGTAGTCGCGGTATTTGATTTCTATAATGGTTTGCTCCTTTGTTTCTTCTTTTTGATTTCGAATATAATCAAAGTCAGCCATATCAGAACCTGTAAGTGTGTCCAAATCTAATCCTGGTCTTTTAAGGAGTTGATAGACAGAAACCTTTTCTCTGATTTGAGCTGAATCTGCACTGCTCAGTAATTCATTGATGTCATTCGGATTGATGCGATGATCTTTCAGTTGTTTTAATAACTTGTTTGAAGCTTCTATTTTTTCATTGACGCGATCTACTCGTATTTGATCGGCTAACCCTAAATCAAATCCTTTTTGTGTAAGACGGATGTCGGCATTATCTTGTCTGAGCAAAATTCGGTATTCTGCTCTGGAAGTAAACATGCGGTAAGGTTCTTCTGTACCTTTGTTGACCAGGTCATCGATCAAGACTCCGATATAAGCTTCAGAGCGTTTTAAAATGAAAGGATCTTTTTCTGTATGGTATTGGTGTGCATTGATTCCTGCCATGAGGCCTTGACAAGCGGCTTCTTCGTATCCTGTGGTTCCATTGATTTGTCCCGCAAAGAAAAGTCCTTTTACCTGTTTGGTTTCCAGGGTAAGATCCAATTGTGTAGGAGGGAAGTAATCGTATTCGATGGCATAGCCAGGACGGAACATCTTGGCCTTTTCAAATCCGGGAATTAGTCTTAAAGCTTTGTATTGTACTTCTTCGGGTAGAGAGGTAGAGAAACCGTTGACATAGATTTCCACGGTATTCCATCCTTCTGGTTCTACGAATATTTGGTGTCTGTCTTTATCGGCAAAGCGGTTTATTTTATCTTCTACGGAAGGACAGTAACGAGGACCTAAGCCTTGTATTCTTCCTGTGAACATGGGAGAACGGTCGAACCCTTCTTTTAAGGCTTCGTGTACGGCATGGTTGGTATAAGTGATGTGACAACTTCTTTGTTCTTTGAGGGGTTCAGTACTGTCGAGGTAAGAGAATTTAGAAGGATTTTCATCTCCTTTTTGTTCTTCCATGACCTCATAGTTTAAACTTCTTCCATCGATGCGAGGAGGAGTTCCTGTTTTCATTCTTCCTGATTCGAATCCCAGTTCTACCAGTTGTTCGGTGATACCGCTGGCTCCTTTCTCTCCTATTCTTCCTCCACCAAATCGTTTTTCTCCAATGTGTATGGTTCCGTTTAAGAATGTTCCATTGGTCAGGACTACTGCTTTGCAGGGAATTTCAATCCCTAAAGCTGTTTTTACCCCTTTAATTCGACCGTCTTTCACTACCAGTTCTTGTACCATTTCTTGCCAGAAATCGACGTTGGGGGTTTGTTCTAAAGCATACCGCCATTCTTCGGCAAACTTCATACGGTCGTTTTGAGATCTTGGACTCCACATGGCAGGTCCTTTTGATCGGTTCAGCATTCTGAACTGGATCATGGACTTATCGGTAATGATTCCTGACATTCCTCCCAGGGCGTCTACTTCTCGTACAATTTGTCCTTTTGCTACCCCTCCCATAGCCGGATTACAAGACATTTGGGCAATGGTTTGCATGTTCATGGTGACCAAGAGTACTTTTGATCCCATTTTAGCAGCAGCAGCAGCAGCTTCACAACCGGCATGACCGGCACCAACGACCACTACATCATATTCTTTAAACATAATTTATTTTCAAACTTTATAGTGTTCCACGTGGAACACTGCTGGTTATCTATTTTACAGATTCGTTTTGTTTGTCTTAAGACGTGTGAAAATTATCTTTTTCCGTTAAGTCAAGAATCTCCATCGTCTTGTATGTTCCACGTGGAACGTTTGTTTATCTAGAAGCAATCGATGTCGATTGTTCCACGTGGAACAATTCATGCTAAGAGCTCTTGGTTTCTGTTGAAAGCAGTATGTTTAGATTCAACCATTTTTGGGGTAAATCAGTGCATGATCTTTTTTTCTTGCCATATAGATTAAGTCCGTGCTTGTATTTCCGTTTGCCTCGGGATAATCTTTTGTATAAAAACGTTCTATTTCAAAGCCATGGTTTAGGAATTTCGATTCTAAAAGAGCTCTTTGGTGATAGTAAATCCACAGTTCATTATGACCTGTAAAGCTGGTCTGCTCAAAACTCGATTGGCTTTGTTCCCCTTCCATGCAACTTAAGTATACGATTCCTCCATCTTTGGTTAAAGTATTTAAGGTGGGGAAGAAGTTGTCTAAATCATCGTATGATAAATAAGGTAAACAAAAGGCTCCAACAATGGCATCGTATTGATTGTGTATGGACGATAAGTTTCGAATATCTGCAACTTGGAATCTTGCTTGGGGATTCAGGAGGCTGGCACTTTTCACCATTTCAGCAGCCAAGTCAATGCCCAAGAAATTTAAATCAGCGCGTTTTTGCAGGAAGTAATGCGTGACGTTTCCTGGCCCACATCCTAGTTCTAGCACGTCACTGTTTTCAGGCAGCAAGGCCAAGCAATCGTTGAACGTGTCGTTATACAAATCGAAGGACATGAACTTGTTGATGTATTCTTGTACATGTTGATTGTATACTTCTACTGTTTTCAATTGCTTATCCATGGTTCAATGTTTGCGACATGACTTGTTGGGTTATGCTGTCCCTCGCTTCATTTGCCTTATGTTTTCAGCAGGCGTTTCACGTGGACATTTCGCGGTTGTTATTTGTCTAAGCGTTTGTATAAAGAAAGCGCAGACTCTTCCTTTTCTCGCATGGTTGACTTGTCGGAGCTGGTCTTGTCTTTATAACCACAAAGGTGAAGCAGCCCATGAGAAAGCACTCGCCGTAATTCGTTTTGAAATGTGGTTTGATATGTTTTGGCGTTTTCTTTCACGCGGTCAATGCTGATGAAAATGTCACCTGTAATTTCAGTGCTTTCTTTGGGAGAATAGCCGAAGGTGATGATGTCGGTATAGGTATCGTGGTTGAGGTGTTCTTTGTTCATGGACAAAAGGTATTCGTCGGAACAAAAAACGTAATTGAGGGCCGTTATTTTTTTGTGCTCTTTCTTGGCTACTTGTTCGAGCCAGGTTCTCGTGAGGGTTCTTTTTTGAAAGGAAAAAGATATGCCTTCGAAAAAGAATAAAATGGTTTTGTTGCTCAAGCTCATTAAATAAAATAAAACACCATTTCCACAGTGCATCCTTTATCGGTGAATTTCACTTCATCGCATAAATGCTTCATCAGAAATACGCCTCTACCACCTACTTTGTCGATGTTTTCAGGTGCTGTGGGATCCGGTAGGTTGTCAAAATCAAACCCTTCCCCTTGGTCTTCTACTTTGATGGTCAACGCATTTTCATCGCAGTCTGCAGAAAGAATGACGTTTTTGTTTTTGTCGCACTTGTTTCCGTGCTTGATGGCATTGTTTACAGATTCTGTAACAGCGACCATGATGTTGCCATACAAGTCATCGTCTACATTGAATTTTTCTTTTACATTATCAATAAAACTTTCGACGATACGAATGTTTTCTGAAATGGAAGGAATTTGAATTTTGAGCGCGTCCATTGGTCTATTTATTAGGTCCCTGCAATTTATTTTATTTTTCTGTCATACGGAAATATTCGTTGACCTTGTCCTTATAATAAGGTGTATACTTTGGTGGATTTAGCTGTAAAAGTTCCACTTGTTTCTCTTTTGCTTTTAAATACTTCTCAAATGAAGGAGGCAAATCACGAGGCAGTTCTTTTCCTGATTTGGATTCTCTGTTTTCGTCTGTGTCTCGTTCCCGTACCGATTTCTCTGCTTCCAGTAAACGGGTTAAGATCTCTTGTTGTCTTCGAAGAGTTTCGGGACTGATGTTTTTATTGACCAGGTCTTTTTCCGTTTCTTCCATCAAACGGTTGAGTTCTTTCAGTTGATTGCCAGGATTTTGTCCTCCCTCTTGCATGTATTTCTCCATTTCTTTGAGGGCTTTACGAATCATTTCTTGTTGGGCTGCCATTTTCGCTAAGGATTCTGACATTTCTTTCCCTCCTTTGTTGTTTCCTTTTTTAAGTCCTTCAATCTGTTGGTTCAACTGTTTTTGGAGTTCACCCATGTTGCCCGGTTTAGGTTTTTTCTTTCCTGGTTTTTTGCATGAACTGTTTCCGGGTTGATCGTTGGGTTGATCGGCCATTTGTTCTTGCATTTGTTTTAAAATATCACTCAACAATAAGGCCAGGTTGTTGATCGAGGTCATGGCCAATTGTTGCTTTCCAGATGCTACTGATGGGTTTCTTGCCCGCAGACTTTCTATGGATTCGTCGAGGTACTTGTTCATGAGCCCTGCTTCTTTACTTACATAGGCTTGTATCTCAAAAGCCCTTTTCGATAAACTGAAAAGGCTGTCGTTAATCATCTTGCTGTCGTCTTTGAGTTCAATCTGTTTATGTGTCAGTTCCAGGTATTTAGGGTCGCTTTGGGAAATATTGCGAAATGATTTCATCAGGGCTTCTTCCTCGAAAGAGAGTTTGATTAAGTTTTGAAGGAGTTGCCTCAGGTCTTCAATATTTTCCTCCGCTTGCTCTCCAGCTATGGCCGCTTTCATACTTTCCATTTTCTTTTTTAAGGCCCCCATTTTTTCGGAAGCGCTTTTCTGACTTTTAGAGGCATTTTTCTTATTGCCTTGTTCCAATTCGTCCGAGCTTTTACCCATTTCTTGTTCGATGTTTTCCATTTCCTGGTCAGAAGGTTCCATGTTTTTAGGATTCTCCAGATCTTTGTTCAGGTCTTGTAATTCCTTTTGTTCTTTTTCCAGGTTTTTAAAGTCTTCGTTGAGTTTGTCTTGTTCTTGCTTCAGTTCTTCTCCCTTACTTTCTTTCTCCAAGGATTTTTGAGCCAGATCTTCTTGTTTCTTTTGAAGTTCGTCCAACTTTCGGATATTGTTTTCCAGTTTTTGTTCGACTTTCAGTTCTTTAAACAATTCGAGGGATCGGTTTAAGTTTTTTTGAAGTTCTTCATCTTTGAACTCCATTTTATCGAGTAGCTTGTCTAATTCTTCTTTAGGAACTTGTTTCTCCATCATTTTTTGGAGTTCTTCGTATAGTTTTTTCGTCTCCTCATCCATCATTTCGTCCATGAGTTTTTGGAGTTCTTTCATTTTCTCCAAAAGTTCTGGCGATGGGGCATTGAATTTCTGCTCCATTTTTTGGAGTTCTTCGTTCATCTTTTTCAACTCCTCCATTTCCTTCATCAGATTTTGTTGTTCTTTCAACAACTCTTCCAGCTTCTTTTTGTCCTGCCATTGGAGTTCTTTTTTCGAACGGATTTTGTCTTTGAGATTTTTAATCTCTTTTTGGAGTGACCGAGATTGCTTCCCTAAACTTTCAATTTTTTCTGAAGTTTCGGACGAAGACATTTTCAACTTTTGGTCGAGCTCTTTTTGACCGGGAATTTTGAGGCTGAAAATTTGCGATCGGCTGCTCTTACTTCCGTGTACTCCATCATTGTCCCAGACCTCCAAATAGTACAATAATTTTGATCCAGGAATGAGATTTAAGGAGTCAATTTGCCAATTGTATAAAATATTATAATTGAGAGCATTATTAATTTTTCCAAGCGAAATTTTCTGATATTTTTTTTCATTATTTAGGTCTTGATCAGAAATAACTTGAAAATTTAGCTCTATTTTGTTTAGTCCATAATCGTCAGAACAAAATCCCCCAATAGTGATATAATTGAATAAGGACGAATCCTTAAAATCTTCGGTTTTGATGAACGGAAATTGGTCTTTAATGACCGACAGAGAATAAGAAACAGGCTCTTTTAAGGCTGATTTTTGATTTTGTAAGAGGACCTCATAGGACAAGTCGTTGTATACCTGTCTTTCAGATTTAATAATCTCATTGTCAGAGCCTTTAGAATCAAATAAAATTTGTTTTTGATCAGAAAAGCTAAGGGTAACGCGATTTGCATACTGAGTATTGAATTTCCAGACTACTTTAGTGCCTTCAGGAATTTCTAAATTGCCGTTGTTACGAATAGATTCTGGTTTCTTACCAGTATAGGTAGGATAAAACAGATCGATATCCAACGATTTTAGGTTAGGTCTATTAAATACGGTAAGCGTATATTCTTCCGATTCGTATCCACCGGCTAAAAAGGAAAAGGTTTGATTGTTTTGGATATTGCGGAAGTCAAAGTTAAAATGTCCTTTTTCTTCGGCTTGTGCCATACGGATTTTTTGTCCGTTTAATACAATGAAAAGCTCGTTGGGGAGTATACTCCCGTGTATAGAAAGGTCTAATGTGAAATCTTCATTTTTAAATACTTCCAAGCCATTGTTGTTGATTTTGAAGCTAAAAGGTGCTGGTGGAGTGAATTTTTTATCGAAATGAATAATACGTTCAGCACTATCACTTAACATTTTAGGCATAAATAGGGCAATAGAAATAAGTGCCGCTAAAGGTATGGCCAACCAATGTAAATACCGTTTGTTTTCTTCTATTTTAATGGCATCGGAGAAATTGATTTCTTTTAAAATGGAAGCTCTTTCTTCAATGCCTGCTCGTGCTAATTGGTTTCCCTTTTCTCGGGCACTTTGTAGCTGAAGTGTATTGAGGAGTTTATCTTTGATTTGTGGGAAGTATAATCCTATTTGCCGGGAAGCTTCTTCGTCTGTAAAATAGCGTTCTAAATTTGCCAGCTTGTATAAAGGTAGACCTATCCAGTTGATCAGGGAAAAGAGAGAAAAGGATAAAAAACTGAACAGGAGTAAAAAACGTGTGACGGAATTGAAACGGGCCCAGTATTCTAAAGAACTGAAAGAGAGGTAGACGCTTAGGGATACTGCTGAAAAAAGGATACAACCTTTAAGGAAGGTATTGATATAATACTTCCGTTTGTAACGATTGACGTTTTCTATCAGCTCTATGAGTATTCCCGATTGCATAGTTTCTTTTCAACGGGTGCCTGTCTTTTATATTGCAAAACCCGTAAAGTAGAATCGATGTTCTTCCTTTACGGGTTATTACCAATTTGTTTATAATGTGATGTATTTATTCTTTTGAAGCAGCGTCTTTAGGTATAAAGAAAACATTTCCAAAATCCCGGTATTGCATGGCATTGTTTGGAAAGTTTTTCACTTTGTTTTGAATCAATCGGTATCCTTCATCGTACCAAAGTACAACAATTGGAGCGTCGTTCATGGCCACTTGTTCTGCTTTCAAGAAGAACTCGTATTGTGCTTTTCTGTCCTGAGCTTGAAGTCCTTTTTCATACAGTTCATCAAACTTAGCACTTTTGTAACGTGCCATGTTAGGATATGAAGACTTGGTGGTGTCGTTAGGAACATTTTTTCCGTATAAGAACCATAAGAAGTTTTCTGGACTAGGATAATCGGCACCCCATCCTAAACGGAAGAAATTTGCTTTTCCATTGGGTAAGTCTTCTGCCAATTGAGCAGTCGTTACGACGTTCAATTCGATTTCTAAATTGATGTTGTCCTTTAATTGTTTTTTTACTTCTTGAGCCACGTTCACGTTTCTTTCTCCATCAGAGTTCAACTCTAACGTAATTTTAGGCAATGTTTTTCCGCTGTTATAGCCTGCTTTTTGCAAGTAGTATTTAGCCGAATCGATGTTGAGGTTATAGCCCTTGATGTCTTTTGCGTTGTAACCAGGGAAGATATCGATAGGTGTGATTCCATAGAAACCAGGTGCATAGCCTTCACCGTTCAATACTGCTTCCAGAATTTTCTTACGGTCAATAGCAAAAGAGATGGCTTTACGGAAGTTGATGTTAGAGAACAATTTACTTTGGTTGGCAAAAGAAAGGAAATTCACCGCCATTTCAGGTGTTTGTTGTAGTTCACCGTATTCCAATTTTTTCTTTACGGCTTCCTCTTTGATTTCAATCATGTAATCGGTTGGTAAATGGTATACCATGTCCAAATTACCTTTTTTGTATTCTAAGTATTCGGATTTCTTATCACGGATAAAGCGTACTTTAATTCCGTTGAGATAGGGCATTTTGTTTCCGAATTCGTCCACACCATGGTAGTTTGCATTTTTCTTCAATAAGATCGCTAAGTTTTCATCGATTTTATCCAATAAGAAAGGTCCTGTACCTACGGCTTTTGTTCTCATCTCTAAACCGTGTTTTTCGTAAGCTTCTTTAGGAAAAATGAATGTAAATGGTCTTGCCAAATTAAACAAGAACATGCTGTTGGGTTTAATCAGTGTAAATTCGATGGTATGTTTGTCAATGATTTTTATACCTTCGATGTCAGTACCCGGTTTGTTGCCGTCTTTTGCCGCATTATAGTATTCTGTTGCACCTTTCAAAATGTCTTGAAAAACACTGAATCCTTGGTTATTTGCACTTGGTGTACACAAAAGTGTGAAACAAAATTTCACATCTTCAGCTGTCATTTCACGTCCTTTACCATCAGAAAAACATTCGTTATCGTGGAAAAGAACACCTTTTTTCAAGTGAAAGGTGTATTTTGTGTAGGAAGAATCGATTTCATATGATTCGCCAAGGCATTTGATCAGGTTGAGGGAATCTTGGCTGAATTTCATCAGACCTTCATATACTTGACTGGCTACACGGTATGAGGGAGCATCAATGATGGAATGAGGAAAAAGATTTTTAATGTATTCGGGTTCGTTGACAACAAAGAATCCACCCATGTATCGTCCACCTTTTCCTTCTTGTAGTGCGTTATCTTCGACTTTCCCATCGTTGCCAGATCCACAACCGAAAAGAATTGCGCCCAACGAAAGAACAACAAATAATTTCTTCTTCATCACAGTAAAAATTTTTAGGGTATTATAATATTGAAAGTTTATCTTGATAGCCAATTTACCGATTTTTTACAAAAAACAAATTTTTATTAGCTCTTTATTTCTAATAATACAGGACAATGGTCGGAGTGTTTTGCTTCGGGCAATATGACCGTCCGTTCTAAGCGTTCCAACAAGTTTTCTGTGATGCTGTGGTAGTCGATTCTCCAGCCTAAATTTTTTGCGCGTGCATTGGCCCGGTAGCTCCACCAGGTGTAATGGTGTGGTTCTGGGTTCAAATGACGAAAGGCATCTATAAAACCTTGTTCAAAAAAGGTACTCATCCATTCCCGCTCTTCAGGAAGAAAGCCCGATGACTTGGCATTTGATTTTGGGTTATGGATATCGATGGGACGATGACAAATGTTGTAATCTCCACAAATGATAAGGCCTTTCGTTTCTTTTTTTACCTTGTTGACATAAGGGATAAAATCGTTCATCCATTGAAACTTAAAAGCTTGTCGTTCTTCGCCACTTGATCCAGAAGGCATGTAGACGTTCATGACCGAGAAATGTTCAAAATCGGCACGAATCACGCGTCCTTCAAAATCGTAAGTTTCCATGCCACAACCGTATTCTACGTGAAGCGGTTTTATTTTAGTAAAGATAGCAACTCCACTATAGCCCTTTTTTTGGGCTGAAAACCAATACCCTGTGTAACCTAAAGATTCTAAATAGGAAGTATCTACTTGGTCGGAATTACTCTTCACTTCTTGAAAACATAAAACATCGGCATTGGTGGCTTGGATCCATTCGTTCAAGCCTTTAGTTATGGCTGCGCGAAGTCCGTTTACATTATAGGTTATGATTTTCATGGTCGGTCAATGAGCTCAGAAAAATAATCGATGATATGCCATTTGATGAAACGTTCTTGTTCCTCCAAACTCATGGGAGGTAATTCTTCTAGGAGTCTGAAGTGAGGCCAGCCGTCTTGATCTTGTCCTTCCAATTCATAAAAGCCGGAACTGCTGAACAATTTGCACAGGGCAAGGTGCATGAGGTCTTGCTTTTCTTCTTTGGCGTAGGGTCTTTTTCCCTGACCGAGCTCCTGAACTCCGATCATAAAAAGTATGGTGTTCAACGTAGGTTTTTTTCCTGTGTTCTTAATGAACCAGTATACTACTTTGTCCCAGTTTTCTTCTATATTGGCAGTGTTGTTTATGGTACTCATGCGTAAGTAAAGGTAGAGAAATTTATTTGTTTCCTGGATTACTACGGCAACCCATTTTTTAGAATAACCTATTTTTATATGATCAATTCTCTATTATATGCCTTCTTTCCAGAAGTTTGCATGGTTTGTAAGCGTCTCTTATATGAACAAGAACAGCATATTTGTTTACATTGTTTGCACAGTATGCCCCGTACCGATTTTTTTCACCAGAAGGAAAACGAACTGTTTTTGCGTTTGGCCAATAGAATACCATTACAATCGGCTCAATCGCTGTTTTATTTTCATAAGAAAAACAAAAGTCAACATCTGGTACATGCCATCAAGTATTTTCCCTATGCGACTCGGGCATATTGGTTTGGACAATTCATGGGCAAGGCCTGGCTTGAATACCATACCTGGAAACCCGATGGGGTGGTTCCTGTTCCTTTGCATCCGAAGCGACAAAAAGAAAGAGGGTACAATCAAAGTGAGGTTTTGGCTCAAGGTTTTGCTTTGGCAACCGGTGTGCAAGTGTTTTCAGATACCTTGCTTCGGAAAAGCCATAAAGTTTCTCAAACCAAAAAAGGGAAAGATCGCCGTTGGGAAGACGTATTGGGAACGTATGAATCGAATGCTGCAGTCGATGTTTCTGGCAAGAAGATCGTATTGATGGATGATATCATCACGACGGGATCAACCATTGAAGCATGCGGTCAGTTGCTTGATGCCATGCATGTAGCGGAGTTGCATGTTTACAGTTTGTCTGTGGCGGTGGGTTTATAAAACAAAAATCCTTGGCCATCTGAGACGACCAAGGATTTTTGTTTTTGCTTAAGTATGTATTAGTAGTTTGAACCTGCTTGAATCATCGCACAACGGAAACCGATGGTTGCAGTGCTAGAGTCTTCAGCTAAGTATCTTCTTGTACCAGGAGATAACCAGTAAGCCACATCTTTCCATGATCCGCCTTTGTACACACGTACGTGGTCAT
Source organism: uncultured Chitinophagaceae bacterium (assembly GCA_964454665.1). Taxonomy (GTDB): domain Bacteria; phylum Bacteroidota; class Bacteroidia; order Cytophagales; family Cytophagaceae; genus JACMQM01. Next base: position 221,024 of record CAYVTO010000005.1, on the reverse strand, counting down.
CGATCAACGATTGGAAACCAGCTTTGTCGTATCCTTTTTCTTCATCCAAATAACCATCTCTTCTCAATGGGTTTAGATCGTCAAAATCTGCGAAAGTAAGAGGACGATACACATCATATACCCATTCATTTACGTTACCTGCCATGTTGTACAAGCCGTAGTCATTTGGAGGATATTCGTAGATGTAGGTGGTGATCATCGCACCGTCGTTCAACTTACCAGCGATACCGGCATAGTCACCACGACCTCTTTTAAAGTTTGCCAGGAAAATACCCATTTGCTTTCCGTAAGGGTTACGAAGCGCATGGCCATCCCAAGGATAAATTCTTTTATGGGTTTGGTTTTCATCCAACCATTGCGTTCCGATCAACGCCTGAGCGGCATATTCCCACTCGGCTTCAGATGGTAAACGATAGTTTGGAAGAACAACACCGGATTCCAACGGAATACGTCCGCCACCTTCAGGAACGGTAACACCTGCATTTTGAGCCAATTGGTTGTTCACCACGCTGGTTCTCCAAACACAATAGTCGTTTGCTTGAATCCAGTTTACTCCAACGAGTGGGAAATAACGGAAACCAGGATAACGGAAATAGTGATCTACATATGGATCGTTGTATGAAAGCTCACTTGCCCAAACGGTAGTGTCCGGTAAAGCAGATTCATAAAACTCTTGAGAAGAGTCTCTTTGAATATAGAATAAGTATTCTAACCAGTGAATGTTGGCTACTTCTGTTTCGTCCATGTAGAAAGAGGCTACAGTAACGGTTCTTTCTACGTTATCGCCACTCTTTAAAATGTCCTCTTCAAAAGAACCTAAAACAGTTCTACCACCCTCGATGTACACCAAGTTAGGACCTTCTGGTTGGCCAGCAAATTCTGCCACCTGAAAACCGTTTTCTTCATTGTAGGCAAGTCCCGTAGTGGTACTCGATTTGCCAGGATTTGTACTTGTTGGGTTGCCCCCGCCGCAGGAATATAACAAAGCAGAACCTGCAATGACGAATGCCAAGCCCGAAAAGAATCCATTGATTTTCTTCATAACCTGTTTTTACTTAATAGATACTTATTGCAAAATATGATGCCAATTTATCCACATCCATTTTAAAATCCAAAAATATAACGAAATATTATAAGCTTGTGTTGCTTTATTTTTCTAAAAAAGGTCTTTTGCTTTAACAGGCTATTATAAATCAGACTTTTATACTTTTCGTAGGGTGGCTTTACAGGCTTTTTACCCCCCAAATTCATAATTCTATACATTTTCTGTAACCAAATGCATCTTCCTGTATTATGGATTTGAGATCTCATCCAATACATGTTTTACCCTTAACGAAAACAAAACTATGGCAGGAATGAAAGAAAGTCCCCGTCAGCGGATGATTGGTATGATGTACCTTGTATTGACCGCTTTATTAGCCTTGCAGGTGAGCTCGGCGATTATAGAAAAGTTTATTGTGTTGAATCAAAATATGGAAGAAGCCAATTCCATAACCGGTCTCGACAATCGGGAAAAGGTAAAGGCCATCCAGGATGCCGTCGAAAAGAGGGGTCGAAAACCCGCTGAGGTGATTTTGGCTAAAAAAGCTGTAGACCTTCATGCCCAAACCACGGAATTGACGAAAGAGATTCGAAATTTAAAAATGCAGTTGATTCAACAATCCGGAGGATTGGATGAAACGGGCAATCTTGTGGGTGCCAAAGAAGAAACCGAAGTAGAGGTTCTCATGGTCGGTTCAGGTGTTCAAAAAGGAAAAGCCTATGCCTTGAAAAAGAAACTTAACGATTATGTTTCTTTTGTGAATCAGCAATTTCAAACCTCTTATAAGCCATTGGCTTTAGATGCAAATGAAGATGATGTATATAAAAACCATGCCGATCAAAAAAACAAAGATTTTGCGCAGGTTAATTTTGCACAAACTCCTTTGGCCGCAGCTCTGGCCGTGTTGAGTGAAATAGAGACCAATGTTTTATCGATAGAAAATAAAGTATTGGTAAAAACATCAGAAAAGGTGGGAGCAGAAGATTTTAAGTTTGATAAATTGATTCCTATGGTCCGTGCACAATCACATTTTGTACCTGCTGGAACACCTTATCAAGCGGAGGTTTTTTTGGCGGCGACGTCCTCTAGTGTTAAACCTCAAATCAGTGTAGGGTCTTCGGTTTTATCGGTTGATGAAGAAGGCATTGGTCGTTATAAACAAATGGCCGCAGGTGGTGCCTACGATCAGAATGGTATGCTGAAAAGAACCTGGAAGGCTGATATTAAAATGAGAAAACCAGATGGTAGTGATACGCTGATTCATGTTTCCCAGGAATACACGGTCGTAAAACCGGTAGTTCAGTATAATTCGGTTGCCATGAAAGGTTTGTATAAAGGATGTGGCAATAAAATGGATGTTTTAGTTCCTGCTTTAGGTGCGTATTATAATCCTGAGTTTTCGGCAGAGGGAGCAGTCGTTAAAAAATTGACAGGACAAGGTAAGATTATCATTTTGCCACAAGCAGCACGGGTTAACTTGAAAGTTAAAAATCAAGGACAGTTGATTGAGGATAAAGTTTTTGCTGTAAAATTGGTTCCTAAACCCGATGTAGAGGTAAAGGTCAATAATAAACCGGTGAATGTAACAGTCGGTGTAGAGGCGGGATCGTTAAGAAATGTATCCATTAAAATTATCCCTGATCCGGATTTTAAAGAAACACAGCCAGAAGATGCTTACTACGAAGTGGTAGAATGGAAACTTAGGGTTGCCCGTTGGAAAAATAGTGTCTTGAATGAAACACTAAAAAGCCCACAATATGTTTTTGGTGGTAATGCTGGTAAAATTAATCCCAACGATCGTCTGATGATTGAAGTGACGAAAGTAAGGCGTAGAAACTACTTGGGACAATGGGAAGAAGTGAATATGCCGAATCGCCCCATCATTATTCCAGTTATTTAAACGAATAAAACCCGATGTTTTAATCAGAGCATCGGGTTTTATTTGGCCAATAAAAATACTAATTTCAGCAACTATGAAGAGTTTGCGTAGAGGTATTTGGATCTTGTTTGCTTGTTGTACTTTGTTGTGGAGTACAATTCTTTTTGCACAAGAAAGGACAAAAATTTTACCGGAAACATTTTTGTCTCAGTTGATTCAATCGGAATCGATCAGTGGTAATGAAAAAGAAGTTGCTGGAATGATTTATGAAGAAGCGAGCAAGTATCCTTTTCATTTGTACTGGTTCAATGGGGCCGATACGGCTTGGAATTTATGTGTATCTCTTTATCCTCTGGCATCTAAAAAACCCAATGTTGTTTTTTTAAACCACTTGGATGTGGTCCCAGCTGGTGATACCACAGGTTGGAACGAAAAACCTTTTTCAGGAAAGATAGAGGATGGGAAAGTTTTTGGTCGTGGAGCCATTGATTGCAAGGGTTTAGCCGTGATGCAACTCTACGCCCTAATGGCTTTTAAAGACAGTATCGGGGATCAAGATCTTACGCATAATTATTCTGTGCTTTTTGTATCGGGAGAAGAAACAGCAGACGGCCGTGGATCGGAATACATTGCCGCTAAATATTTAGAACTTTTGAATCCTGTAGTGATGTTTGGTGAAGGAGGGTCAGGGATCAGTAATCCTCTGGAAGGAATTTTATCGCCAGATTTATACGGGATTTCCTTGGCTGAAAAGTCTGCCTTGTGGTTGCAATTGGAAGTAGAGCAAAAGGCTTCCGGACATGGAGCTGTGCCTCCTTCGTTGTATGCCAATAAAAGGTTGATTCGTTACCTGACGAAGTTATTGGATCAGCCTAAGCAACCCAGTTTTGATCCATTGACCTTGCAAATGTTCAAAGAAATGGGTGACTATGTGGGAGGAACAAGAGGATTTTTTATAAGACATGTGAACTGGATGTTGATTTGGCCTTTTGTGAAAAAACACTTTGAAGAAGGCGAAGTGTTTCATCCTTTTGTGTACAATACGTTTGTTGTAACTCAACTCTCGAGTGGACAAAATGTAAAGAACCAAATTTCTAATATGGCAACGGCAGTACTTGATTGTCGTTTATTGCCTGGACAAGAAACAGAAAAGTTCATTAACAAATTGCGTCGTTTATCGAACAGCAAATTAAAAATTAGAGTGCTTGAATCAAGTCCTGCATCGAGTCCTTCTCCTCAAACCGACTATTATCGATCCTTTGTAGATGCCATTAAGTTTCATTCGCCGACTTGCTCTGTAATTCCGTATCTTTTTCCTGCAAGTACCGATAATAATATTTTTCGGGAAAAAGGAATTCCGGTATACGGATGTATACCGGCTGTTTTTTCACAAGAGGAAATTTCCTCGGTTCATAATACCAACGAACAAATTAAAATCACTTCGCTTTACGAAGGCATACAGGTATACACGAAACTATGCTTTAATATTGCGGCACAGCGATAAGCTAGTTTTTCTTTTTGCATGTATTGATATGGAAAGGAAGGTACAGTGGACAAAAGCTTATAAAGCTGGTCAATACGAAAACCAGAGCCAATACCATGAATACAATACCTGCTGTTTCTGAAAGAACACCATTAAAATACAATGTAATTAATATTGTGGCAACGATGATTCTAATGATACGATCTGCCGATCCCATGTTTTTTTTCATTTTTGTTTAAAAGAGTTACAGCGCAAGAAGTAAAAAATATTCTTTACATAAGGTGACAAAGATCACGTTACGATTTTTTTTGTTGAGGTTTAAGTTTTTCTTTTCCGTAGATGTTTTTTTGTAAAGCTGCAAAAAACAAAGGGTAAAAATGCAAGTAAGATTGACTGTATAGGGGTTGGGCAATGCCTATATCTAAACGAGTAGTAGAATAAAAAATAAGTTGCACAGAAGGCCTGATCTCAGAGTATACGTTTGATTGTAAGCCGTTGTAGATGTATTTGTCGTAGTTTTTGTAGTCTTCGAAAGAATGAGGTTCTCCATTGACGGTCATTTCTGCTTTATCGTAAACTTTATTCAGGAATTCTAAATGTACATTCACATTCAGGTTACTGTAATTAGAATAAGCGGAAGGAATCAGTCTGTATCCTAAAGAAACATGGAGATAAGCGGCGTTTCCGTATTTGAATGTTATTTTTTGTTCGGTGTCTTTGTAAGAGAAAGGAAGTATATAGCCATTGTTGAAAGAAATAGCAAAACGTTTGAGTAACAGGGTCGCAATAAGACCTCCTTCTACACCGCTGTTGTCTCCTAAGTGAGGTTCGGCTTCGTTGTGAGGAATAAAGGATTTTGCTGCTGCTCCAAATACAGCAAGTCTGAAGTGTCGTTGCCTTCGGTCTATGCTCAACCATCGGTATTTGAGTGAAAGAATAAGGCCTTCGATTTGATAAGGGTTTTGTGGAAATGTTTTTTGATGGTGGTTTCTGAAAAAATTGGTAAGATCAGACGGAAATTTCTTTTGATGATGGTTCGATGCCGTTAGGGCTAAACTGGTGGTAAGTTTGTGTGTTAGTCCATAAACAAATTTTAATTCATTCCAGTAACGAGGACGTTGAGAGGGAAGTTCTTTATAGTTTTCGTAAGAGAACCGAATTCCTGGTATATTCTTAGGTTGGCTGCTTGCCGCTTCTGAAGAAGGGAACAACTCTTGCGCCTTCAGGATGCAGGTGTTGATCAACATAAAACAGAAGATAAGAATGAATTTTTTCACAGGATGATGATCTGGTAATTAATGCTCTTTTTTAAAGGAGGCATTCGTTTATTGTTTAAGTTAATTTTCTCTTCCCACAATTTAAACTCTTTATTGATGACATATTTTTTATCGATGAAACGAACAATATGTTCTCCTTTTAAGGTTTCCGTTTTTCTTTCTAAAATGAAGTATTGGTTTCCTTGGTAAGTGAAATAAAGTTGTTCCTCTATGGTCAGTTGATCGAATGAAAAAAGTGCTTGAGTATATCCGACAGAAAACCCTGCTTTGTAAACGGCGCTCACAAGATCTTTCATGTGAACGGGTTTGTCTTTTCTGAATACAATGGTAGCGATGTTTTGATTTAAGTCCATTTGTATATTTTCCACAAAATCGAGCTTGTCTATTTCGCGTTCGACTCCATACGAACAGAGTGAGCAGGTAAGACCGTGAATACCTAAGGTTGCAGAAATGAATTGTGCATTAATATTGTTTGGGATGAATAAAATCATCCACAGAAGTAAAAAAGAAAACGGTGTTTTTGTGGACAAAAGGGCTTTCATTTGGAAAAGGGTTATAAAACACCCGTTTTTAAGAACGGTGAGTTAAGAAAAATATTCCTTGTTTTAAACCTTTTTTTTATCTTTCTCTCCAATGCGATGTCGGTTATGCCTAATATCTCCAAATAAAAAATGAGCAAGATGAAAAGAACAATTATATTTTCTTTATTCCTTATGATTTTTGTGACCTTTACGGCGTGTAAAAAGAAAAAAGAGGAAGAAGCAACACCAACACCTGAAATTTCTACCAAAGCAGATGATGCTTCAGCAAGAAATGAATTAGATCGTGCACAAGAGGATATTGAGGCGGTATACAACTCGCAAGATTATGATAATGCCAGAAGTTCTGCTGTCGTCTTGCCTTGTGGTAATGTTAGTTTAAATGGTCAAAACTTCAGTATACAATACAATGGGGTAAATTGTGGTACCCGTGTGTTAAGTGGTACCATTAGTGTTACGCTGATGCCAGATGCGGGCATTACTAAATTTTCAGACGAAGGCGCAAGGCTTCAAGTGAGTTTTAATAATTATACCGTTTATTATTATGCTTCTCAAGAAGCTCTTGTTTATAACGGAACCACTTATATTACGAATTTTTCCGGGGGAACATTATCCAGTTTATTTACCACTACACCTGGAACTGTTGTGCATACAGTAAGAGGAACCCTTTCGGTTTCTTATGATACTTCTGGAACGCAAAACTTTGTTGATCGTACTTGGCATTTGTTTCGTAAAAAAACATTTACTTCTAATGGCACACCAACGGGTATAACATTCACTTTTGAAGGAGATACAACCATTGCAGAAGACACTTATATTCCTGGAACGTATACGAATGCTTGTGCTTATGGATATGATGTCAACAACTTGAAGTTTGTTCATGATATTCCTACACCATTTCGTTGGGAAAATTGTGGTTCTGGTTATGTCGGACCTTATATCTTAAAACAAGGACAATTGACGTATACTGCAGATGCCAGTACAACTCCGTTGGGTTCAAATTGGTTGTATCAGTTTTCAGCGACAGCTGGATATGGTTTAAGTGGAGCCAATTTTGTTCTTGATGGAACGTGTAGTTCAAATGCATATTTTATTGAAGGGAAGGCAAAAAATAAAGTGACTTCGGCAACACTAGGAAATTATTCTACTTATCAGCTTTATTAACGGTCATTGTTTGACTTTATAAAAAACGCTCTTCTATGGGAGCGTTTTTTATTTTCATACCGTGGAAGGATATTCGATGCTCAATGTTGTTATTTGTCCTGGAATACTTGTAACACGGATGGTTCCTTCATTCTGTTCTACAAGTTGTTTGCATAACATTAATCCCAATCCGAAGCCTTTTTCTTTTTGTGTTCCATGACGACTTTTGTTGGTATCGGCTTCGAATAATTTGTGGAGTATTGCTTCTGGAATTCCGATCCCGTGATCAATGACTTGAATGTTAATCATGCCATTTTTTTCTTCTGCTTGTACGGTTATATTTTGACCGCTGTAACTAAATTTGATTGCATTCAGAACCACATTACGTAAAACAATTTCTAAAGCGTTACGATCAGTGGTAATAATAATTTTTTCTTGAATAGCATTGATTAAGTTGATTTCTTTCTGTGAAGCTCTGTATTCTACTTGTTCAAAAAGCCCTTCAATGAAATGTTTCAGGGTTATTTTTTCAGGATATTTTTGTGCCTTATTCAGTTCTGCAGAAGACCAGGTTAGAAGGTTGTCCAGCATTTGGGATGTGTTTTGTGCAGAGGCTTTAAATTTTTTAATGATAAATTCAGATTCTTCCCGACTCAAACTGTTTTGTAAAATAAGATCACTAATTCCTTGTAGGTTGTGAATCGGATTTTTTAAATCATGTGCAATAATTGAAAGCAAACGATCTTTTACATGGTTTAACTTTTCTTGTTCTTTACGTCGTTTTTCCAATTCAATATTTTGTTTTTCCAACAAGGTTGTTTTTTCTAATAGTAATTCTTCGCCTAACTCTGTAATGGACATGAATAAGTAAGCTAAAATAATCATACAACAAATACATATGATGTTAAAGGTATGATTCAGTAGGGTGTACATCTCATCAGGAAAAGGATATAAGCTGGAATAATCATTTAAATCTAAGGTATACATGGCTACAATATTGATGAGTGTAGCCGCTAGTGAAATAAAAAATAAAATCCTTTCTTTTTTATTAAAAATCAAAAAAGGAATAATGGAAATAGGAATATAAAAACTCTTGAAATCTACTCTTGGTCCTAGGGCAATGGACAATGCAATAGTATGAGTAAGCACTCCAAAGTAAGTGAGTGTTTTAGAAAGTGTATTTTTCCCCGGCCGGTTGAGCCACCAGGCCAATACATAAATACACCCGTAAAAAAGGAAAATATAATTTATGGGATAAATGTCATAAACGTATTCAATGCAACAAAAGAACCAACAGATGTATATGGTGAGTGCCAGCGTACTGTTGGTAAGCACAATACGTTTTGCATTCAGTTGACTGTCGTGTACGCTTATCCCTCTGTCGAAAAAGAATGCCCACCAACTGGTGTTTTTACTTGGGGTATGAGCATGTTCTTTTTGCATGTTGTGTGATTAATCCGTCTTTTTTTCAGGATGAGTCGATTCTTCTTTAAAGAATGCGCGTTGAAAAAGAATAATCCAAAATACACCGACAAAAATACTGGCATCCGCTAAATTGAATACTGGCCAGAGTGGATAATAGCTTCCGCCGATGAATGGAATCCAATGTGGAATAAAGCAATTGCAAATGTCGATGTAAAACATGTCGATTACTTTTCCATGGAACCAAGGTGTTGGCGCATCGAATGGGGCATTGTCCAGCAATACTCCATAAAAGGTACTGTCGAGTACGTTTCCAATAGCCCCTCCTAAAATCAGAGCAACACTCCACAAGAGACCTTGAGGCAGGCTTTTCTTGATCAATTGATACAAGTAATAGGCGATGGCTCCGCAGGCTAAAATTCTAAAGAGTGTCAATAAAAGTTTTCCATAATCTCCTGCAATGCGAATTCCAAAGGCCATACCTTCATTGGTAATGTAATTTAACTTAAACCAATCGCCAAATACTTTGATTTCATAACCTTCAAAAGGGAAATTATAAAATACATATAGTTTTATGATTTGATCGGCTATGATCACCAAAAGCGTGGCTAAAAAATATTGGTATGTCTTCATGTTACAGTGGTCATGTTACAGTGGTCAGGTATCAGTTTTACGATTTATTGATACCTGTCTTATAAATTATTGAACTTCTATTTTTACGAGTAAACTTAACTCATCCATGTCTACCGATGTAGCGCCGGTTACATGTTCAAGTACTTCTAATGTTAAGGCTTGAGTTTCTTCACAAATGTATTCTTTGTTACTACTTAGGGCAGAGTTAATCAGTTCGTCAGATTTTTGAATGGTAATTTTTATTTTATCCTGTACATCCAGTCCCATGTCTTTGCGTAAATTTTGAACACGGTTTACCACATCCCGTGCAATCCCTTCTTGACGAAGTTCATCCGTAAGGTTGATGTCTAGTGCTACGGTTACATTTCCCTCCGAAGCCACAGACCATCCAGGAATATCTTGAGAACGAATTTCGACATCTTCTAATGTCAATGGGATCCTAGAACCGTCGGCAAGGGTCAAGGTGTAGGTGTTCTCTTGTTCAAGCGTAAAAATTTCTTTTTCTCCCATGCTTTGAAATGCATTGCCGATTTCTTTCAATTTTGCTCCGTATTCCTTACCTAATTTCTTGAAGTTGGGTTTAATGCTTTTGACTACAATACCCGAAGTATCTTCAATGTATTCCAGTTTTTTGATGTTGACTTCCGACAAGATTAAATCTTCAATGGCTTGAACACGTTCTTTCATTTGTTCATTCAAGATGGGAAGCAATGCACGCAATAAAGGTTGTCGTACTTTGATGTTACTCGCTTTTCTCAAGGAATGGATCAAAGAAGAAATGCGTTGTGCTAAAGCCATGCGTTCTTCTAGTTCACTATCGATGTGCGATGCGTTGACCTTAGGGAATAGAGACAAATGTATTGATGTTGCCTTTTCTTTTGCAGAAACGCTGTTCAAGTCAAGGAATAATTTCTCTGCATAGAACGGAGCAATGGGAGCACTCAATTTGGCTACCGTTTCTAAACAAGTATACAGGGTTTGATAGGCCGCTTGCTTATCGGTATTGTATTCCCCTTTCCAAAATCTTTTTCTGTTGAGACGTACGTACCAATTACTTAAATCGTCGATGACGAAGTCTTGAATTTCACGAGCAGCACGTGTGGGTTCGTAATCGGCGTAGGCTTTGTCTACAATTTGAATGAGGGTATTCAAACGGGAAATAATCCAACGATCGCTTTCGGTACGTTCTGTTAAGTTGATTTCAGTTTCATTGAAGGTAAAGCTGTCGAGGTTGGCATACAAGGCGAAGAAGGCATACGTGTTTTGTAATGTACCAAGGAAACGACGTTGTACTTCTGCTACTCCATCCAAGTTAAATTTCAGGTTGTCCCAAGGTGGCGCATTGACAATCATGTACCAGCGTGTGGCGTCAGGACCGTATTTCTCTATGGTTTCAAACGGGTTGATGGCGTTGCCTAAACGCTTCGACATTTTATTGCCGTTTTTATCCAATACTAAACCATTGGCAATGACATTTTTGAAAGCCACTTTATCAAACAACATCACGGCAATGGCATGCAAGGTAAAGAACCAACCTCGGGTTTGATCTACCCCTTCTGCAATGAAATCGGCAGGGAAGTTTTGTTCGAAAATTTCTTTGTTTTCAAACGGGAAGTGCCACTGTGCATAAGGCATGGCACCCGAATCGAACCATACGTCGATCAGGTCTTTTTCTCGGTACATGGCTTTTCCACTGTCCGACAGAAGAATGATCTCGTCTACATATGGGCGATGCAAATCTTTGATGTCGTCTGGATTTTTAAAGCCTGCATTACTGGCTTTTGCCATTTCCGTTTCTAGTTCTTGTATAGAACCAATGCATTTTTCTTCTTTCCCGTCTTCTGTTCTCCAGATGGGAAGTGGTGTTCCCCAGTAGCGGGAACGCGATAAATTCCAGTCGACTAAGTTTTCCAACCAGTTTCCGAAACGACCTGTTCCGGTAGATTCAGGTTTCCAGTTGATGGTTTTGTTCAATGCGACCATGCGATCTTTTACCGCAGTAGTTTTGATGAACCAGGAATCTAAAGGATAATAAAGTACAGGTTTGTCTGTTCTCCAACAGTGCGGATAACTGTGTTCGTATTTTTCTACTTTGAATGCTTTGTTCTCTTCTTTCAATTTGATCGAGATGCGTTCGTCTACTGAAAGGTATTTGTCGCGTCCTTGTTTTTGACGTTCCGTTTCAAGTTCTGCTTCTGTATAGTAGGCTTCCTTCACGTATTCTAAGGCAAAGTCTGAGACTTCTTTTACGAAGCGTCCTTGTCTGTCTACCAAAGGAAGTTCTTTTCCTTCTTCGTCTTTTACCACGATGGCAGGAACACCTGCTTGTTTGGCAACACGTGCATCGTCTGCACCGAAGGTAGGTGCAATGTGTACAATACCTGTACCGTCTTCCGTGCTTACGAAATCTCCTGCAATGACACGGAATGCCGAGCCATCTGGTTTGACGTAAGGAAGGAGTTGTTCGTAAGTTATGCCGACCAGATCTTTTCCTTTGAATTCTTGGATAAATTGGCCATCAAATTTATTGACTTTTGGATTGTAGAAATATTTTAGTTTTTCATCAAAAAAAACATCAAAGTGTGGACTTGTTCTTTCTGATTTACCAGCTTCATCATTATCGAATTCTGATTCAATTCTTTTACGATCAAGTAATAGCTCATATCCATATTTATATTCTTTGTTGTAAACCGTAATGGGTTCTTTAGCTTCTATATGAATATATTTTGATACAAGTTCTTTCGCTAGAATGACGTTTATTTTTTGATAACCTATTTGAGGATTTGGGTATGGGTTTACCGTTTCTACCATCACATAATCGATGCGTTCGCCTACGGCTAGTGCACTGTTGGATGGCAGCGTCCAAGGAGTAGTGGTCCACGCAAGAAAGTAAGCTTCACTGATACCTGACCACTGACCACTGACTACTTTAAATTGGGCGACAGCACTCGTATCCCTTACATCTCGATAAGCTCCAGGCTGATTTAATTCGTGTGAACTTAATCCGGTACCTGCTGCTGGGGAATAAGGTTGTATGGTATACCCTTTGTACAGTAAATTTTTCTTGTACAATTCTTTTAGCAGGTGCCAAAGCGATTCAATGTACTTTTGATCAAACGTGATGTAGGGGTCTTTTAAGTCTACCCAATAGCCCATCTTCTCCGTGAGGTCATCCCATTCACCTTTGAACTTCATGACAGCTTCGCGGCATTTTTGATTGTATTCTTCTACGCTGATTTTCTTGCCAATGTCTTCTTTGGTGATGCCGAGTTCTTTTTCGACTTGGAGTTCAACAGGAAGTCCATGTGTATCCCAACCGCCTTTACGTTTTACTTGAAAGCCTTTCATGGTTTTGTAACGGCAAAATACATCTTTCACCGTACGCGCCATGACGTGGTGAATGCCAGGAGTTCCGTTGGCAGAAGGAGGACCTTCATAAAAAGTAAAAGAAGGAGCACCGGCTCTTTCGTCTATGGATTGCTTGAATACGTTTTCTTTTTTCCAGAAGCCGAGTATTTCCCGACCTACTTCTGCAAGGTTAAGACCTTTGTGTTCGTTATACTTTTTCACGTGTTGTTTCCGGGTTTTCCTCCGACCTTAGATCAAGTTTTTGCAAATCAAGGTCTTCATCGTCTTCTTCAGTATGAAAATGATCTCTTCCTCGTAGTTCTACAATGGAGAATAAATTTCTTTTTTCCCCTTTACTGAACGATAAGATGAGAGAAGGTAATAAAATTAAATTAGTGAACATGGCGAAGAATAACGTGATCGACGTCAATATGCCCAGTGCTACGGTTCCTCCAAAATCAGAGAAAGAGAAAATAACGAAACCACTGAACAATACGATGGAGGTGTAGATCATGCTCACTCCTGCTTCTTCAAGGGTCATGACAATGGCTTTCAGTATGTTTTTATTCATTTTCAATTCTTGTTTGTATTTACTCAAGAAGTGAATGGTGCTGTCGATAGAGATCCCAAAAGAAATACCAAAGATAAGCGCTGTACTTGGTTTCAAAGGAATATTGAATAAGCCCATAATTCCTGCGGTAATGATCATCGGGATGATGTTTGGGATCATGGAGATGATGACCATTTTAAAGTTGAAATAAACCATGGCCATCATCAAGGAGATTAAAATTACAGCGAACAGTAAACTCTCTGATAAGTCGTTGATCAGGTATTGATTTCCTTTTAGGAAGAGCAGTGTGCTTCCTGTTAAGTAGACTTTAGTTCCTTCTTCTTCAAAAATCTCTTTGGCTTTAACCTCGATATTCTTTTTGACCAAGTCGTTCATTTTTACGGTTCCAATATCGGCTACCTTGCAGGTGAAACGTACAATTCTTCCTTCTTCGTCTACAAAAGAACGAAGCAAATGGGTGGAAGAGCTGTCATTTCCCATGTATTTGGCAATGAAGACACGTTCCCTGTTGTTGGGCAGTTGATAGAATATTGGATCTCCACCGTAGAAGGCTTGTTTTGCGCCTTTCACAAGATTGACAATCGATATGGGTTCAGAAATATTGTTTAAAGAAGAAATATAATCTTGAAACTCTTCCAGTTTTTTTAAATTTTTAGGATTGGAAGCGGCTTTCTTTTTATCAAATTCGACCACAATTTCTAAAGGCATAATTCCTTTGAAATGTTGTTCGAAAAACGCTAAGTCACTTCGAATGTTACTACGTGTAGGGAGATCGTCTACCATGTAGGATACAACATGGATTTTAGAGATACCAATGAAAGAGATTACAAGAATGATTGCGGTAACAACGTAGACTACCAAACGGTGACGGATGACCACAAACTCCAGGATATGATTTACTTTTCTTAAAAAGCGTAAATCAAGATGCTTGAGTTGTTTGGTGTTGGGGGCAGGTAAGAAAGAGAACAATGTAGGGATAACAATGATCGAAATCACAAAGGTGGCGACACTCAATAGACCAGCCACTAAACCAAATTCTTTGATGATGATGATATTCGTAAAATAAAGCACAATGAATCCTACGGCGGTATTCATGTTGGTCATGAAGGTTAGGAATCCAATTTTTTCGATGACACGATTGAGTGCTTTAATTTTATTACTATGCCTGCGGATTTCCTGATGGTACTTGTTGTACATGTAAATACAATTCGGAATACTGATCACAATGATCAGAGCGGGCATGATGGCCGTGAGCAAGGTCATTTTATAACCCAATAATACAATGGTACCCATAGTCCATAAGACCGTAATGCCAATGACCAGGAAGGTAAAGAGTACAGCGTAGAGCGATCTGAAAAATAAAAATAATATTAAAGAAGTAACAACTGCAGCCAGCACCATGAACAGCAAAAACTCCGCTTTTACTTCTTTTGACATGATGGTACGTACGTAGGGTAATCCTGCATAATGGATGGTAATACCACTTTCTTCTGCAAAATGATCGAAGGTTTCTTTAATGCCGTACATTAAATCTTGCCTCAAATGAGAGTTGAGGTATTCTCCATTCAGTGCAACGGCGATGAGTGTCGCGTCTGTATTTTCGTTGAGGATTAAATGCTCATACATTTTTTGATTTTGTGCGAGCAATAATACACTGTCTAATTCGGTTTGTGTGCTTGGAACAGAAGAGTATAAGGGTTTGAGAACAAACTTCTTCTCTAAAGTGTCTTTGGCCAGGTATTGTAAGGTAGGGATGCTGATGACATCGTTGATTCCTTTGGTGGCTTTTACACTTTTACAAATGGAATCGAGTCGTTGAAAATTCTTCAGTTCGAAAACTTTTTTGTCTTGTAGTCCAATCAGAAAGAGGTTTCCGTCTTCACCAAACTGTTTTTTGAATTCACGAAAATAAGCCAGGTCGGGATCGTTTTCTGGTACTACTGCAAGGTAGTCGTATGTGATTTCGGTTTGCATCGCTTTGTATCCCATAAAGCCTGTAATAGAGGCAGTAAGGATTAAGAGGTACAGGCGACTTTTAAGAATGAAAGATGCTATTTTTTGCCACATATCGACCGTGGGTTAGGGCGTCAAAAATAATGAAAATTAATGGTTTGTGTGCAAAAAAGTATGTTTTAAGGGGAAATTAACTTTTCCTCTCAAGAGGATCTTGTCTCAGCAGATGAGCAAGTGCTGAATAAAGCTCTGGTAGGGCATTCTGAAATTCCTTCTAAAAGAAGGCTTTCCAGTTCTGATGCTCTCATATTCTGGTTCAGAAACTGCATTCTATTGGTCGAGGTCTTTTAAAATTGGTATTCTGAGTTGGGGATGGCATCTGCGATGCGGAAAGCAATTGACATAACTATAAAGAGCCCAATCTGGGCTCTTTATAGTTATGTCAATTGTTCTAATATTCTTTTGAGAGAAACCGCTTCGCCTATTTTTTCTCTCAAGGCTGAAATCGGTACACGCTCTTGTTCTGTAGTATCACGGTGTCTGATGGTTACGGTATTGTCTTCCAATGTTTGGTGATCGACAGCAACACAAAAAGGAGTTCCGATTAAGTCATTTCTGGTATACCGTTTACCAATGGCGTCTTTTTCTTCGTAGGTGACATTGAAATCAAATTTCAGGGATTCGTAGATTTCACGCGCTTTTTCACCTAATCCATCTTTTTTCATGAGCGGAAGAATGGCTGCTTTTACTGGAGCTAAAGCAGGATGCAATTTTAAGTAAGTACGTGTTTTTTGTTGTTCTCCTTCGCCTACTGTTTCTTCGGTAAAGGCATTGCATAATACGGCAAGGAACACCCGGTCTGCACCCACAGAGGTTTCTACCACGTAAGGCACATAATTTTTATTCACTTCAGGATCGAAATATTGTTGTTTTTTCTTCGATAGTTTTTCGTGACTGCTTAAGTCGAAATCTGTTCTGGAATGAATCCCTTCTATTTCTTTGAATCCAAAAGGGAACTCAAATTCAATGTCTACGGCTGCATTGGCGTAGTGTGCAAGTTTTTCGTGGTCGTGGAATTTTAATTTTTCCGTAGGAAGACCGATGGCTTTGTGCCATTTTAAACGGGCTTCTTTCCAGCTGTTGTACCATTGCATTTCTTCTCCTGGGCGAACAAAATACTGCATTTCCATTTGTTCAAATTCCCTCATGCGGAAGGTGAACTGTCTGGCTACAATTTCGTTACGGAAGGCTTTACCGATTTGTGCGATACCGAAAGGGATTTTCATTCTCCCCGTTTTTTGTACGTTGAGGAAATTGACAAAAATACCTTGCGCTGTTTCTGGTCTTAAATAAATAGTACTGGCGTCTTCTGCCACAGAACCTACTTGAGTAGAGAACATCAAGTTGAACTGACGTACTTCTGTCCAGTTCGATGTTCCCGATACAGGACATACAATGCCTGCGTTAATGATTAATTCTTGAACACCTTTAAGGTCTTCTTTTTCAAGTAGTCGGGCCAAGGTTTGAACGAGTTCTTTGGCTTTAGCTGCTTCACCTTTTGCTTCAAGTTCAGCTGCTTTGTCTTCTACCAATACATCGGCACGGTAACGTTTCTTAGAATCTTTATTATCGATCATGGGATCGTTGAAACTGTCGATGTGACCAGAGGCTTTCCACGTCAAGGGGTGCATGAAGATGGCAGAATCGAGTCCAACGATGTTGTCGTTTAACTGCGTCATCGCTTTGTACCAGGCTTGTTTCAAGTTGTTTTTGAGCTCTACACCATTTTGTCCGTAATCGTAAACAGCTTGCAAGCCGTCGTATATTTCACTGGAAGGAAATACAAAGCCGTATTCTTTCGCATGCGATACTACTTTCTTGAATACATTGTTGTCTACCGGTGCCGCTACTTTATTTTCCATAAATTGATTTATGTTGGATGCTTTAAATTTCAGAGGTATAATTGTTAAGTTTGCAAATTAAATAAGTTTAAATGGTTTCCCACAAAAAATCACATAAAACGGGTGTACTTTTAATCAATTTAGGTACTCCAGACAGTCCTTCTACCCCCGATGTTCGCAAATACCTGCGTGAGTTTTTAATGGACAGACGGGTGATTGATATCCCCTATTTACAACGTTGGTTGTTGATTAACTTGATTATCGCTCCGTTCAGAGCTCCTAAATCGGCGAAGCTTTATAAAAAAGTTTGGATGCAAGAAGGCTCTCCTTTATTGGTATATAGTCTTCAGGCAAAGAACTTATTGGCAAATGCCTTAGGCAATGATTACGAGGTGGAGTTGGCCATGCGTTACCAAAGTCCTTCCATTGCCAGTGTTGTTGGGAAATGGGAAAAAGCAGGATTGTCTAAAATTATCATCATTCCCTTGTTCCCTCAATATGCTTCTGCGTCTACGGGTTCTGCTACGGAAGAGGCCTTGCGTGTGATTCAGTCTTGGGAAGTGATTCCGAACTTAGAGGTGGTAGAAAATTTTTGCCAGCATCCTTTGTTTATTGATGCCTTTGTGGCATTGGGTAAAAAATACATGAAGGAACAAGACTTCGACCATTTTGTATTTTCCTATCATGGATTACCTGAGCGTCAAATCTTGAAATCGAGTACAGACAGTTACTGTCAATTGGGAGATTGTTGTTCAAAGTACAGCAGTAAAAACAAGTATTGTTACCGTGCCCAAAGTTTTGAAACCACGCGTTTGTTGGTCGAAAAACTAGGCTTGCAAAAAGATCAGTATACGGTTTGTTTTCAATCCCGATTGGGTAAAACACCTTGGATAAAACCCTATGCAGACGAGGTGATTCCTGATTTAGCGAAGGCTGGGAAGAAAAAGATTTTATTCTTTTCACCGTCGTTTGTTGCCGATTGTTTAGAGACCATTGAAGAAGGAGGCGAAGAATACAGGGAAATGTTTTTACATGCTGGTGGACAGCATTGGCAATTGGTGGAGAGCTTGAATGCTTCGCCGATGTGGGTGGAATGTTTGAAGGATATCGTGATCAGTGGTCAGTAGACCCGTATGTTGGTTGTAGAGACGCGATTAATCGCGTCTCTACAACCAACATACGGGTTAAGAAAGATACTCTTTCCTTTTCAATATCGTTTCCAGGAATTTAATCTCGTGTTCTCCGCTGAAGATTTTGAACGGTAAGTAAATGAATTGTCCTTTGCCGATGACCAGTAAGAAGTGGTCCTTATTTTTTTGAGCACTTTTGATCATGTCCCATTTGAGAGGACTGCCTTGACGTTCGTTCAATTTGATCATGATTTGTCTGCTATCGATTTCGTAGCTTAAACGCTCGAACATGATTTTGTTTTGTTCCATTTGACTTACGCCTGTGAATTGGATAAGCCAAAACAAGATGTATCCTGCAGCGATGAGTATAGCCGGGAAAATGAACCAAGCCCAAAGAGACGGCCAGATGAAGGTCATCGCAGCAATAGCAAGGGGTAGTGCAGTATACCACCATTGTTTTTTCAACAAAGCAAACAAAGCCGATTTGATGTATACGTTTTTAGGTAACTGGTATTTTTTGGTTTTGATAATCATGGTGATGAAATTAATATGCTTTTAAACTTAAGTCTAAACTTTTAACACTGTGTGTGAGAGCTCCAACCGAAATATAATCAACGCCACACAAGGCAACATTGCGTATGGTTGCTTCTGTAATACCTCCGGAAGCTTCCGTTTCGGTTTTTTTATTGATCAATTGGACTGCTGCTTTGAGCATATCGAGGGGCATATTGTCGAGCATGATGCGTTTTATACCACCTTCGAGTAAAGCTTCTTCAACTTCTTCTAAAGATCTAGTTTCTAATTCAATATCTAAAGAAATGCCAGTCTTTTTGAGGTATTCTTTAGCTCCTCTTACCGCATTTTTGATTCCTCCAGCATAATCGACATGATTGTCTTTGAGTAGTATCATATCGAAAAGCCCAAATCGGTGATTTATTCCACCCCCGATCTTTACAGCCCATTTTTCAGCGAGGCGAAAGTTAGGGGTTGTTTTTCTGGTATCCAACAACTGAGCTCCTGTTCCCTCAATTAATCTGTTGAGTTGATGAGTACAAGTGGCAATTCCGCTCATGCGTTGCATGCAGTTGAGAACTAGACGTTCTGCTTTTAGAATAGATTGTGCTGAACCGTTTACTTGTAATACGATGTCACCGTGCTTCATGGCTTGACCATCTTTCATTTGGTATACTACTTGTAAAGAAGGATCTACACAATGAAAAATATGTTTTGAGAGTTCAACGCCTGCCAAAATCCCCTGGTCTTTGACCAGCAACTGTGCTTTGTTGAAAGCCTCTGGAGGAATGGATGCAAGAGACGTGTGATCACCAGATCCAACGTCTTCGAGAAGAGCTTGTTCGATGAAGCGAGTAATATCGGAAGTATTAAGGTAGTCGTACACGGGCACAAAAATATAAAAAGCCCTGAAATATCTTCAGGGCTTTTTGAGAGAAATTCGCAAATTATAGTCTCAGTTCAAACTATTACTTTTCAAATACAATGGAATCTACAAGGTAGGCACCTTTTGATGGTTTGATGACCATCGTTACCCTGTATTTACCACCACTATATAAGTATTCTCCGATCACGAACTTGTAGTCTTCAGGGTCTAAGACCTTGTGAATGTACTTAAAGTCCACAGGAGGATATTTCTTCATGAAATCGCGCAAGACAAATTCGGCTTGCGTTTTACTGTAGTTGTTACTTTCATTTTCTGGAAGCGTAACTTCTACCATGTCTTGAAAACTTGCTGCCAATTCTTTTGAATTACCAGATTTGAGGCTCAGCTTTAATTTTTGAATAACAGCATCTACACCAGTATTTTGAGCATGAACAGAAGCGTTAAAGCTTGTGATTGAGCTCAGAACAAGGGTTAAAACAAATGACAGGCAAAATTTCATGCTATGCTGTTTTTCAAGGAAACATTCAGCGAAAATCATGCCAAAGTAAATTTTATTTTCAACAAAAAATTAAACAATTGATTAGTAAGTCATTAAAAAAAAGACAACCCTTCGCTCATTTTATACCATGCTGCGAAAGACTATATTTGTTGCATGAATAAGAAGGTATTATTGATGATTTTGGACGGTTGGGGCATAGGAACCAACCCTAATGTTTCTGCTATTGCAAAAGCAAAGACAGATTTCATAGACGGATTGTATAACAAGTATGCGCACAGTAAACTTGAGGCTTCAGGTCTTGCGGTAGGTTTACCAGCAGGGCAAATGGGAAATTCTGAAGTGGGACACATGAACATTGGTGCTGGTCGCGTGGTTTACCAAGATTTGGTCAAGATTAATTTAGCGGTTCAAGAAGGTACACTTGCTCAAGAGGCGGTATTGAAAGATGCTTTTAACTATGCGAAGTCGAATCATAAAAAAGTCCATTTTATAGGATTGGTTTCTGATGGTGGGGTGCACTCTCATACAGAACATTTGAAAGGCTTGTGTACCATTGCTCACCAATATGGTTTGAAAGATGTATTTGTTCATGCGTTTACAGATGGAAGAGATACCGATCCTAAGGGAGGCTTTGATTACCTGAAAGATCTTTCTGCTCATTTGCAAAAAACGACGGGCAAGATTGCTTCTGTGATTGGACGTTATTATGCCATGGATAGAGATAACCGATGGGAACGTGTGAAGTTGGCGTATGATGTGATGGTGAAAGCGGTAGGCGAAAAAACAAATGATGTATTGTCTAGCATTAAAGCGTCTTATGAAGCAGGAGTTACCGATGAATTCATTAAACCCTTAGTGGCTGTTGATGCACAAGGTAATGCCTTGACGAAGATTGAATCGGGTGATGTAGTCTTGTGTTTCAACTTCCGTACCGATAGAGGTAGAGAGATTACGATTGCATTGACGCAAAAAGATTTTCCGGAGCAGGACATGAACAAATTGGACTTGTACTATGTGACGATGACCAATTACGATCATACGTTTGATGGGGTGAAGGTTATTTTTGATAAAGACAATTTAGAAAATACGTTGGGAGAAGTATTGGCGAAAGCCGGTAAGAAACAAATTCGTATTGCGGAGACAGAAAAATATCCTCATGTGACGTTCTTCTTTTCAGGCGGACGGGAACAACCTTTTGATGGTGAAAAAAGATTATTGTGTCCTTCTCCGAAAGTGGCTACTTACGATTTGCAACCGGAAATGAGTGCGCGGGATATTCGTGATAAAATCATTCCTGAATTGAAAAGTGAAGAACCTGATTTTATTTGCTTGAATTTTGCAAACCCTGATATGGTAGGCCATACGGGTGTTTTTGAAGCGGCGGTGAAAGCTTGTGAAGTGGTGAACGATTGTGCGGAAGCGGTAATAGAAGTGGCATTGGCACATGGTTACGCTACGATTGTGATTGCTGATCATGGTAATGCCGATATGATGATCAATGAAGATGGTACACCGAACACGGCACACACGACGAATTTAGTGCCTTGTATTTTGGTCGATAAGGATTACAAAGGAACCATTAAAGATGGCAAGCTGGGAGACCTTGCTCCTACCATTTTAAAATTGATTGGAGTCGTTCAACCGTCAGAAATGACAGGAGTTTCATTGATATAGTTCATGGCAAAAGGTATAAAGCAGTCGGTGGGGATATTGGGTGGAGGCCAGTTGGGTCGTATGCTTATTCAGTCGGCTATTGATTTCAATATTGATCTTGCCGTCTTAGATCCTGATGGAGATGCTCCGTGTAAGAACCTTTGTCGTCAGTTTACGCAAGCATCTTTACAAGATGAAAAAGCCATCTTGGCATGGGCAAAAGATTTGGATTTGATTACCATTGAAATTGAGCATGTCAACATTGAAGCCTTGAAAAAACTTCAACAAGCGGGCAAGAAAGTATTTCCTCAACCCGAGGTGTTGGAAATCATTCAAGACAAACGTAAGCAAAAAGAATTTTACCAATCCAAAGGATTACCTACGGCACCTTTTGTGTTGTTGAACAACAAAGAGGAAATGGTGAGTCATGCGAATCTATTGCCAGGATTTCAAAAGCTTGGTAAAGACGGTTACGATGGAAGAGGTGTACAGCGTATTGCATCGGTGGCCGACATTGCCAAAGGATTTGATGGGCCAAGTTTATTGGAACAGGCGATTCCTTTTGAAAAAGAGTTGGCCGTAATTGTTGCTCGTAATGAAGGAGGAGAAGTGACCGCGTTTCCAGTGGTGGAAATGGTCTTTAATCCGGTTCATCATTTAGTCGAGTATTTGTTTTCTCCGGCAGCGGTGAGTGTTGCGATTGCGGAGGAAGCTTCTACTTTAGCGAAACGAGTAATCACCGAATTTGGCATGGTTGGAGTGTTGGCGGTTGAACTTTTTTTAACCAAAGAGGGAAAAGTATTGATCAATGAAGTGGCACCACGACCTCACAACAGTGGACATCAAACCATTGAAGCAAACAGTACGTCACAATACGAACAACACCTGAGAGCGATCTTGAATTTGCCATTGGGTTCTACGCAAATGATCTTGCCTTCAGCCATGGTCAATTTATTAGGCGAAGAAGGATTTTCTGGAGAGGCTGTTTACGAGGGTTTGGAAGAAACCTTGAAGTTAGAGGGTGTTCATGTTCACTTTTATGGGAAAAAGATGACTAAGCCTTTTCGTAAGATGGGGCATGTGACTATTTTAGATGCTGATATACAACAATTAAAAGATAAAGCCCAGTGGGTAAAAACATGGCTCAAGATAAAAGCATAGAAACACCTTTGGTAGGGATTATCATGGGTAGTCAGTCGGATTTGAAAATCATGTCTGCCGCCGCTCAGGTATTGGAGAACTTTCAAGTACCGTTTGAATTGACCATTGTATCGGCTCATCGTACTCCTGAACGTATGGTGGAGTATGCAGAATCTGCCGCTAAGAGAGGCTTAAAAGTCATCATTGCGGGTGCTGGAGGTGCTGCTCATTTGCCAGGTATGGTGGCATCTTTGACTACTTTACCTGTTATTGGTGTTCCTGTTAAATCATCAAACTCTATTGATGGTTGGGATTCTGTTTTATCTATTTTACAAATGCCAGGAGGTGTTCCAGTGGCTACAGTGGCGCTTGATGGCGCACAAAATGCAGGTATTCTTGCTGTACAAATGTTGGCTAATCATAGTCCTGTTTTAGCAGAGAAGATGACTGTTTTCAAAAAAGAGTTGAAAAACAAAGTGCTTCAATCGGTTGAAGAGGTTGAAAAAAAAGGATATAAGCATTTTATCTAATACCTTTTTAGTTATGGTTTTTCGTGTGTTATGTTTTTTTATTCTATGTTTTCCTTTTATCTCTTTATCTCAGCATATTCATTGGGCTTCAAGTGTTAAGGAGACGAATGATTTTTATAGAGGGACGTATTACTCTACTCAGGAAGTATTAGGTCCTCCTACTGCTATTCCTGAACCTTATGAAGAAACGTATTGGGGTTGGATTATGGGATATAACGATCTGTCTGCTATGGAGCGAGATCCAATATATGTGGTGGTAGGGTTTCAAGAGCCCGTCATGGCGAAACAAGTAGTTGTTGTAGAATCTGTAAATCCCGGGGCGGTTTCTGAGATCATTGTCATTGATGAAAAAGGGAAAGAAATTTCAGTTTACAAATCGTCTGTTCAAGCTGTCGTAGAACCATATCGTGTATTATCATTTCCGTTCAACTCGAAAAGTAAAATTGTTGCGGTTAAGGTAATCGGTTCTCCTTCAAAAGTTAAAGGATGGAATTATATCGATGGTATTGGTTTAACGAACGAAACGGGTCCTGTAGCCATTAAACCCCGCCTCGTTTCCGATGTCCATTTGGCCGGTAAAGCAACAAGGATGAATGATGATGTTAACTCGCCATATACCGATAAGTATCCTGTAATATCGGCAGATGGTCAAGTCCTCTATTTTACAAGAAGTAAACATCCACAGAATATAGATGGACCGAATGAAGACATTTGGTTCTCAACTTATTTGGGAAATAAGAATTGGAGTAAAGCTCAGAATATGGGTAAGCCATTAAATAATTCAGGATATAATTTTGTGACTTCATTAATGCCTGATATTAATACCTTACTGTTGGGGAATCAATACAATTCTGATGGTTCTCCTGGAGAAGGTGGAATTTCTATGACGCATCGTGTGGGTAAAGGGTGGTCGATTCCTGAAAATGTCACCATTAAAAATTTTAAAAACTCAGCGCCTTTTTCTTCTTATTACCTGGTGAACAGCGGAAAGGTACTCTTAATGGGTATTCAAACGAATGATAGCTATGGTGATATGGATATATATGTTTCGTTTTTAGAGAAAGACAATAGTTGGTCTTCTCCTAAAAACATAGGTAAGGATATCAATACGCCTTGGGAAGAATCTACACCGTTTTTAGCTTCGGATGGGGTCACTTTGTATTTTGCTTCGAAGGGTTATGTAGGTTATGGTGGACAAGATATTTACATGTCAAAACGATTAGACGATACATGGATGCGTTGGTCTACTCCAATGAATATGGGTCCAGCAATTAACACAGGCGCAGGAGATTTGGGGTTTAGTGTTTCTGCGGATGGAACAAAAGCATTTACCTACAGCTATACCGACGAGAAAACACTATCGGACATTTATATGGTCGATTTATCTCCTTCCATGAAGCCAGAACCTGTTGTGTTGATTAAAGGAAAGGTATTCAATGCAAAAACAGGTCAAGCCATTGAAGCCAAGATTTTATATGAAGATTTGAACACAAGAAAGAATGCAGGACTTGCTCGTTCTGAAAATGGAGTGGGGTCTTATAAAATTGTATTGCCACGAGGAACCCATTACGGTTTTTATGCTGAAGCAAAAGGCTATTTATCTGTGAATGAAAGTTTAGATATCCCTGACACAGAAAGTGAATACCTTGAAATTGAGAAGGATCTATACCTTGTGCCGATTGAAATTGGTCAATCGATACGTGCAAACAATGTTTTGTTTCAACAAAGTACAGCCATATTGTTGACTACTTCGTATTCTGAGTTGGATCGTTTGGTTCAGATTATGAAAGACAATCCTAATATTATGATTGAACTGTCTGGACATACCGATAATGTTGGTGATGCGAATAAAAATTTAGAACTTTCACTGAAACGTGTAGAGGTTGTGAAAAAGTACCTTGTACAAGAAGGCATTAAAGACACTCGTATTGTCTTGAAAGCATATGGAGGAATCCGTCCAATAGCGAGCAATGCTACGGAAGAAACACGTAAACAAAACAGAAGAGTAGAATTTACGATTATAAAAAACTAAATACATATGTTGGAGCATTTATTCACCTTTCATGGGCTTATCAGCTTGCTTACGTTGGCTATGCTTGAGGTGATTTTGGGTATTGATAATGTTATTTTTATTTCGATCATTTCCGATCGGGTAGAAGTTGAACAACAGAATAAAGCCAGGATGTTTGGTTTGTTGTTGGCCTTGGTCGTTAGGATTATTCTTTTGACTTTCATGTCTTATTTAGCACATTTAAAAACGGATATTATTGTTTTATTTGATCATCATTTTACTTTCAGAGACATTGTGTTGTTAGGAGGAGGAATCTTTTTAGTATATAAAAGTACCAATGAAATTCATCAGAAATTAGAGGGTGAAGAAGAAGAAAATACAAGCTCTAAAAAGCTGGCACTTTGGAATGCCATTACTCAAATTATCTTGATTGATATTATCTTCTCGTTTGATTCTATCCTCACAGCCATAGGGCTTACCGATCAGGTATTGATCATGGTTATTGCCGTCGTCATATCGATGTTTTTAATGATGATATTCTCCAAAGACATCAGCAAATTCATTAATGAGCATCCGACCATTAAGATGTTGGCCTTGTCCTTCCTGATCATGATCGGTGTCTTCTTGATCATTGAAGCGTTTCACTATGAAATTCCTAAAGGATATATTTATTTCTCCATGTTCTTTTCGTTGCTGGTAGAAGTGTTGAATTTGTTGGTGAAGAAGAAAAGGAAAAACAAGAATCATTAAGATGTTGAAATTAGAGAATGATTTTTTAGAAGTAAGTTTTCATACCAAAGGAGCTGAACTCAGAAGTCTTTACCATAAAAAATTTGATCTCCAGTATTTATGGAATGGGGATGAAACGTATTGGAATCGTTGCTCTCCTGTTTTGTTTCCAATCGTTGGTAAGGTAAAAGACAATACGTATACCTATAAAGGTCAAGCTTATCAACTCAGTCAACATGGATTTGCTCGGGACACAGAGTTTATGGTGGAGGAACAAGAGCACAATAGACTTGTTTTTTCTATTTCGTCTACTACTCAAACAAAAGGAGTTTACCCGTTTGATTTTCAATTATATATAATTTACACCCTTATCGATTCCAGCTTAGAAGTAGCTTATCAAGTGCTGAATAAAGGGACATCCGAAATGTTGTTTTCAATAGGAGCTCATCCCGGTTTTAGATGTCCTTTAGAAGCAGGGTTAAAATTTGAAGATTACTATTTACAGTTTGAAAAAGAAGAATCCAGTCCCCGTATTTTAGTCGGAGAAAAGGGGATTTCGAGAAATACAGAACCTCTTTTTGGTCCTCATCAAAAGAGTATTCCATTACGATTCGATTTGTTTGGAAAAAAAGATGCCATCATATTAAAGGATTTGGTCTCCGACTATATGGTGTTGAAATCAGACCGAGGACAACATGGTTTAAAATTTACATTCAAGGGTTTTCCTTATATGGGTATATGGACAAAACCAGGTCCTTTTATATGCATTGAACCGTGGTTTGGAATTGCAGATTTTGAAGATGCTGACGGGCAACTGACAAACAAAGAAGGTATTTGTAAACTCGGTCCTCTCCAGATTTTTCAAGCAACGTATGTGATAGAACTTTTTTAATCTATCGATACCTTTTTGGAGTGATAGTCATCAGAAAGGTTGAAAAAAATCAATTTCTAAATCCTTCATTCGTTTGTTCCTTTAAGCTTCCTGCCGTACATTTGTTTTGATTCAGTCTAAATAAATGAGCCAAGCACAAAAAAGCGTTGCAGATTTAAAGCCAGGAGAAAAAGGTACGGTATGCTGTTTTAAAGATGAGGTCATGTCTTTGAAACTCATGGAAATGGGTTGCCTTCCTGGTAGTGAGGTTGAATTGTCGCATAAAGCTCCATTCGGAGATCCTATTTGTATCAGTGTGGGAGGTTATTCCCTTTCTTTGAGGGTGAAAGAGGCTTCTACCATTATGCTTATTGAGTAAAATTATAATGGGTTCTCAAACACGCATCAAGGCAGCATTAATCGGTAATCCCAATTCTGGGAAAACTTCTTTGTTCAATCAGTTAACAGGTTTGAATCAAAAGATCGGTAATTTCCCTGGTGTTACCGTTGATAAGAAAACAGGGATCTCTAAACTCAATGCATCTCTTCAAGTAGAGTTAATTGATTTACCAGGAACCTACAGCCTATATCCTAAGTCGGCAGATGAACAAGTGGTTGTCGATTATTTATTTGATGCCTTGATTAAGGAGCGTCCTGATTTTTTGATAGTGGTTATTGATGCATCTACTTTAGAACGAAACTTATTATTATTTACTCAAGTTCGTGATTTGGGGTTTCCTGTTATTCTTGCGTTAAACATGCTCGATTTAGCAGAGAAGTCGGGTAAAGAAATTGATATTAATAAACTGATTTCTAAACTTAATGTTCCTGTAATACCGATTAATGCCAGGACAGGCGAAGGTGTTGATGCCATTAAGGCTGCCATGGCCTGCCCTGTTCACAACCTTCCAGAACATTATTTACAACCTTTGGAATTGGCTTCGGATGTTGTGTCGGATATTAAAGCACACATGAAAATCAGTAACGATTACATGGCTTTATTGTTGGCACACCAATATGAAGACATGTTGAGTTTAAGTCAGTATGATAAAGAGGCCATTAAACATTCGGTTCAAAAACATCATTTTTTTTCTACTCCTGTTCAGTCGGCAGAAACGTTGAAGCGTTATGATATCATCAGAGGAATTATTAAGGATACCATTACGACTTCTGTTAAGTATAGTAAAGAGCGATTCACGGATAAAATCGACAAGGTACTTACACATAAAATATACGGCTTCTCTATTTTCTTCTTGGTGCTCTTTGTGATGTTTCAAGCTATTTTTGCCTGGGCAGAAATTCCAATGGACATCATAGATGGTTTAGTTGGATCATTGAAAGTCTTTGTTCAAGAGACTTTGCCATCTGGTCCACTCACTGATTTATTAACGGAAGGTTTAATTGCAGGTTTGGGTGGTGTGTTGATTTTCATTCCTCAAATTGCCATTCTTTTTGGTTTCATTGCGGTGCTTGAGGAATCTGGCTATATGTCTCGTGTGATGTACATTATGGATAAAGCCATGCGTCAATTTGGTTTGAGTGGAAAAAGTGTAGTGCCGTTGATTTCGGGTGTTGCCTGTGCTGTACCTGCCATCATGGCTACCAGAAGTATTGACAATTGGAAAGAGCGTTTGATTACCATTTTTGTGACACCTTTCATGAGCTGTTCTGCACGTATCCCTGTATATACGGTTCTCATTGCTTTGGTTATTCCAAACAAGTCTGTGTTTGGAATTTTCAATTTGCAAGGTTTTGCTATGATGGGTCTTTATTTACTGGGTTTTATCGCAGCCTTAGTTTCAGCAGTGGTGATGCATTGGATTTTAAAGTCCAAAGAAAAGGGATACTTCATCATGGAATTACCCACTTACAAAATGCCCCGTTGGAAAAATGTAGGTCTTGCGATTTTCGAAAAAGTAAAAACATTTGTGTTTGAAGCGGGTAAAGTGATCCTTGCCATTTCTATTGTGTTATGGGTATTGGCTACCTATGGTCCTGAAGAACAAATGAAGCAGGCTGAAGAGCAAACCAAAATAGAATCACTTGTTCATCATTATGGTCCACGTGAACAAGAAAATCTGCTGGCCTCTAAAAAACTAGAAGCTTCTTATGCCGGGAACTTTGGAAAATTCATTGAGCCGATCATTGAACCACTTGGTTTTGATTGGAAGATCGGGATTGCTGTCATTACTTCTTTTGCTGCGCGTGAGGTTTTCATTGGTACCATGGCTACGATATACAGTATCGGCGATCAATCGGACGAACCGGATACCATCATTGAAAAGATGCGCAGTGAGAAGGATATCAAAACAGGTTTACCTTTTTATACTGTGGCGAGGTCTATGTCATTACTTATTTTTTATGTTTTTGCCATGCAGTGCATGAGTACTTTGGCGGTTGTGTACAGGGAAACTAAAAGTTGGCAATGGCCTTTGGCTCAGTTTGTTTTCATGACTGCTGTGGCTTATTTGTCCAGTTGGGCTGTTTATGTGTGGTTTAGCTAAAAGCTGATATCCCTCATTTATTCATAAAATTCTTTGTTTGTCATTGAACAAGCTTTTAATTTGCATCCGTGTCAAGAATTATCGTTATAGCACTTTGTTTGGTTGTATTGGTCCAGTCTTTTCAAAAGACTTGGATTGTAACCTCTTGGAGCGTTAACCGCGATTATATTGCTGCGAATTTGTGTGAGAACCGTATGGTGAAAGAATCTACGTGTTCGGGATCTTGTTATTTGAAAAAACAATTGAAAGAACAAGATCAGAAAGAGCAAAGTTTGCCAGTAAGTGAACGAGATAAATTTGATATCGTCAGCGATTTATTTTTGTATTCGATTACTTTACTTCATTCCCAATATACCAATGTTACTTCATTCCCAGTTTCTTGGGTACAAGGTAAACCTTACCATATCGGATTCTCTATTTTTCATCCGCCTTCTCTAGTAGGATAAGTTTAATATCATCTGTAATGACTCATGGCGATGCTTCAAGAGAAGTATTTGCTTTGCTCTGTCTGTTTTATTTTAACTTATTTTATGATTGAATTGATTATGAAAAAAATATTCTTACCTCTTGTTGTATTATTTGTAAGTACCGTTCTATTGTCTTGTAAGAAGGATGCCAAAGAGGATCCTGCTCCTTATACGCCACCTGCTGCTGAAACGGGTCAGTTTCGTTTGGAATTTGAACACTTGGTAGGATCAAGTGCATTGCAATTGAATACTGCCAATACCCAATATTCGAACAATGTTTCGGAGACCTTTAATGTAACGACCTTTAAATATTATATTTCGAAAGTCGTATTGAAAAAATCGGATAACAGTGAGTATGTGATTCCTCAAAGTTATTTCTTAATTGATGCTTCAAGTGAAGAAGCTTCTTTGATTACGTTGCAAAATATACCAGTAGGTAATTATAAAGGGATGCGTTTTACCTTGGGAGTTGACAGTACGAGAAATGTTTCCGGGGCACAAACAGGTGCACTTGATCCTGCCAAAGGGATGTTCTGGTCATGGAACAACGGTTACATTTTTTTAAAGTTAGAAGGAACTTCACCGCAATCTTCAGGAACCAGCAACGGGATTGCTTATCATATTGGAGGCTTTAGAAATGCAAATAATACCAATGCCTTACAAACAGTGGAAAGCTCTTTTGGTAGTGATTTGTTGAGAATTACAAGCAATGGGAATCCTCAACTGCATATGGCTGTAGATGTGAAAGAAATTTTTAAAACACCAACCGATATTTCTTTTGCTACGACACCAACCGTCCATATGCCAGGAGCAACGGCAAAAAACATTGCGAACAACTATGCCGATATGTTCACCTTCGAACATATTCATAACTAGGCATGAGAAAGTATACCATTATTGCAAGTATCATGATTTGGCTTCTGGCTTCATTCATGGTGGCTTGTCGTAAGACAGATGAAGGAGGACCTCGAGTTGAACAATATCAACTTGAGGTACCCTCTCATTTCCCTGAACCTGTATATGTCTTTGATAATAATCCTGTAACGAAGGAAGGCTTTGAGTTGGGACGTATGTTGTTTTATGATCCCATCCTTTCCAGAGACAGCTCGACGTCTTGTGCTTCGTGTCATCAGCAATTTGTTGCTTTTGCTCATTCGGGTCATGCGAAGAGTCATGGGATTGACAATAATTTTACCTTACGTAATTCCCCAGCCATTTATAATTTGGCTTGGCAAAAAGAGTTCTTCTGGGATGGAGGAGTGAATCACATTGAAAATATTTCTATCGCACCGATTACAAATCCTTTGGAAATGGGTGAAACACTTTCACATGTGGTGTATAAGCTCAATCGATCCTCTCGTTACAAAGACCGGTTTCGTCAGGTGTTTATGAAAGATACCATCAACAGCCAACAATTGTTAAAAGCCATTACTCTGTTTATAGGCACTATGGTTTCGGCTCATTCTAAATACGATCAATCGCTTCGTAAAAAAGTTTCTTTATCCAAAGAAGAAAAAGAAGGGTTAAAATTATTTACACAAAAATGTGGTCCCTGTCATACCGGTAATTTGTTTACGGATTTCTCTTTTCGTAACAACGGCTTGAGTGCTACACATGCCAATGATACAGGAAGAGAACATATTACCACGTTGTCTTCTGATATTGGAAAATTTAAAGTACCGAGCTTGAGAAACGTAGGAATTTCTTCTCCATACATGCACGATGGGAGTATTTATTCTTTAGAGGAAGTCGTAGAACATTACAGATCAGGTGTTGTTTATTCCAATACGCTAGATCCCTTATTGAACAAGGGTGATGGAACCTATGGTATTTCTATGACCGATGAAGAAAAGCAAAAAATCATTGCTTTCTTACATACGCTTACGGATCATACGTTCATTACCAATCCAAAATTTTCAGATCCATTTTAATTCAATACCATGAACAAATTATTGTATGCCTTTTGCATTTTATTATTGACCAGCAGTTCCTCATGGGCTTGTAATATTTGTGGTTGTGCGAGTGGCGCCAATTACAACGGGATACTTCCTCAATACCAAAAAAATATTATTGCGTTACGTCACCGCTATAGGAGCTTTGACCAGTATGAATTGCAACGGGATGGGAGTAAACTTAAAAGTAATTACCAATACCATACGGTTGATTTATGGGGTAGAATCTATCTGAAAGATCGTTTGCAGTTTTTCTTTACGGTTCCTTATACCACCAATATTTTGACCGACGATAAAAATGGGGCTTCTACCTTGAATGGGATTGGTGATCTTACGTTGCAATTGAATTATAACCTCATCAATACCAGTTTCGACACCAGTCGTACTCATACGGTTCAGCATAACCTTTTGCTCGGTGGAGGTGTTAAATTACCGACAGGTAAGTACCAACAAAGAAATAAAGACGATTTGATGTTTGCACCTAATTTTCAAGCGGGTAGCGGTGCATACAGTTATTTGGCGAGTATGATTTATACACTTCGTTATCGAAAAGTAGGTTTGAATGCAGATGTCAATTACATTTATAATACCGCCAACGAATTGGATTATGCGTTTGGTAATCAAGTGACTTCTTCACTGGCTTTTTTTGCTTGGTTGAAAAAAGGTAAAACAACTTTTTTACCCAATACAGGTTTATTTTATGAATGGTTGGAAAGGGATATTAAAAATGGCTTTTATAATCCACTTTCCGGAGGGTATGCTTTGAATTATAATCTTGGTATGGATGTTTATTATAAAAAAATATTTGCTGGTGTGACTTTTCAAACACCCGTTGCACAGGAAATTGGAAGTAACGATGTGGTATACAAGTTTAGGTATATGTTGAATGTGGGCTTTTTGTTTTAAAAAGTTTTTTAACTCGTGTTGGATTTTTCCATTCTGAACAAGAACATGTATCTTTGAAAATAGGTTATGTTTTAATACATAGCCTATTTTCATAATACACAAAGGATGAAACAAATCTATCATAACCTTATTTTATTGTCCATCATACTGATTAGTGTAGTACAACACTATAGTCATTTTTCGAAAGAGTTGATCAGCATCCACGTTTGGAGACAAACCCAAACTCAATCGACCATCATTAATTTTTATGAAGAGGATATGAATATCTTTAATCCTCGTAGAAATGAAAGGGCTAACGGAGCCGGAATATTTCGTATGGAATTCCCGTTGATGCAATGGAGTGTCGCATGTTTGTATAAAGTGTTTGGAAATCATTTGATCATCAGCAGGCTTTTCATGTTTGTCGTTGGATTGGTTTCTATATGGGGCATGTATACTTTATTATCTGCTTTGTTTAACAATTCAACCATTGCGCTTGTTGGAGCATGGACGTTTAATTTTTCACCGAGTTTTTATTACTATACCATCAATCCGTTGCCAGATAATTTAGCGTTGTGTTGCGCGCTCTGGGGTATGGCTTTCTTCTTCCTATGGTATAGGAAACAACGGTTTTATGTGTTGATTTGGAGTGGATTTTTATTAAGTGTAGGCGCTTTGTGTAAACTTCCTTTTATTGTCTATTTTATTGTTCCGGGGGTTTATTTTTTACGGCTTGTTTATAAACAAGGCCTCGATAAACATACCGTATACAATGGATTGGGTATGTTTGGTTTTTTATTGTTGCCTTTGGCATGGTATGTGACGGTGATCCCTCAATGGCAAAACGGTGTTGTGGCGGGTGTTATAGAGAACCAAGCTTCATGGCTCACCATACTTGATTATTGTCACCATAATTTATTGTCTACTTTACCAGAGTTGTTGCTCAATTATGGTTCAGTCCTTTTCTTTTTAGCAGGATTTTATTTTCTGTATCAACGTAAAGCGTATTATGATGCTCGTTTTCCATTGATGCTCGGTTGGTCTGTGGCAGTATTGGCTTATTTCTTTTTTGAGATCAACATGATTGAGAAAGTACACGATTACTACCTCTTCCCATTCTATCCTATGTTGTTTATTTTGGTAAGTTATGGTGCCTATCACCTTTTCCATCTTCACCATTATCTTTTCAAATTTGTTGTTGTTGTGTTGTTATTGCTGTTGCCTGTTACAGCTTACCTGAGAATGCAGGTACGATGGGATGTGAATGAACCGGGTTTCAACAAAGATTTGCTGGTCTATAAAAATGAATTACGTAATGCAGTTCCCCAAGATGCTTTGGTCGTAGCCGGCAACGACGACTCGCATTTCATATTCCTTTATTATATTGATAAAAAGGGTTGGGCATACGAGAAAGACAAATTAACGGCAGATGAGTTGAAAGGAATGATTGATCAAGGTGCTGAGTATTTGTATGCCGATAGTCGAGTGATCGATGGTAATCCCAAAATGGTGTACTTATTCGATACTTTGATACTGGAGAAAGGGAGTGTGCGGGTGTATCGGTTGAAAAAATAAGGTAAAGTTTGCCAGTTGTTTTTCTTGAATAGTATGTTAACCTTTATAAGAAATGAGTTCTATTTTTTTCGATGGAACAGCGGGAGAAGGACCTAAAATTTTCTTCCTCAATTTTTCTAATTCAGTAATACGTTCAGCAAGAGAAAGCGACAAAAAATTATTTCTTTGTTCTTCTTTTGCCTCTTCGAAACTTAACTGACGTAGTTTTTTCATCAACAGTTGTTTATTAATGATAATCAAAAAAACAGAGAAGTCCAATCAATCATTAGCGCCATCGAAAGTTTAATTCCCGATGGCGTTAATTTTTATACTAACGCTTCATAAAGTACCTCTAAGGTATGTTTTGCACTGCGTCCGGTCCCGTCTTTGATTTGGTGGCGGCAGCTTGTTCCTGGTGCGGCGATGATGGTGTCTTCGGTGCTTTTTCTTACGGCAGGGAATAATACCAATTCCCCTACTTTCATCGAGATGTCGAAGTGTTCTTCTTCATAGCCAAAGCTACCGGCCATACCACAACAGCCTGATGGAATAACTTCTACCTTATAATTTGCAGGAGCAGAGAGAATTTTTTGTGAATAGTTGACAGATGACAACGCTTTCTGATGGCAATGTCCGTGCAGCTTTACATTTTTGGTTTCATTTGTAAATGAGCTGGCCGTAATTCTGCCTGCGTCGATTTCATTGGCGATGAATTCATCAATCATGAAACAACTTTTACCCAATGTACGAGCGGCTTCCTGTTCTGATTTCTCCACTAAATTGGGGTACTCGTCTCTGAAACTCAAGATGGCCGAAGGTTCTATACCAATCAAAGGTTTGTTTGGTCCGATGATGCCTTTGAATGTTTTTACGTTGGCTTGTGCAAATTTTTGTGCTTTCTTCACCAAGCCTTTAGACAAGAAGGTCCTGCCGCTTTCCAAGTGATCCACCAATTCAACGGTGTAGCCCAATGTGGTCAATAGGCGTACGGCTTTTTCACCGATGTGTGCTTCGTTGTAATTACTGTATTCATCGCAAAATAAGACGACTCCTCCTTTTGGATTTTTGGGTTGTAAGCTTTTTAAGTTCTTTTTTGCCCAGCTGCGCAAAGTGGTGGTGCTCATTGCTGGTAAAGGTCTAGAAAGTGCAATACCCAAGGTCTTTTTCAATAAACGTCCTGTAATGGCATTGCTCATGACAAAATTAGCCAAGCGCGGCCAATTGCTGTTGATGGCATTGGCTTGGGTAAAGTGTGCGATGGCCCAAGAACGGAAAGGTACTCCGTTGGCATCGTAATAGTGTTGTAGAAATTCTGCTTTCAGTTTGGTGACGTCTACGTTAGAAGGACATTCAGATTTACAGCCTTTGCAAGACAAACATAAATCCATCACATCGTAGATTTCCTTGTGGTCGAATTTATTGGTTTTTGTAGAACGGGTTAAGAATTCACGTAAGATGTTGGCCCTGGCTCTGGTCGTATCTTTCTCGTCTTTGGTAGCCATGTAACTTGGGCACATGGTTCCACCGATGATGTGAGACTTGCGACAATCTCCAGCCCCGTTGCATTGCTCGGCCATGCGGGTAATGCCCAGAGAAGAAGAGAAATCAAACGTGGTTTTAATTTCCGGTGTGGCTTGGTTCATCTCGTAACGCAACGATTCGTTCATTGGAGCTGCGTTGACAATTTTACCCGGATTGAAAATATGATTGGGGTCCCAATTGGTTTTGAGATCACAGATCAATTGGTAATTTTTCTCACCAATCATTTTTTTGATAAAAGGTGCACGTACACGTCCATCTCCGTGTTCACCGCTGAGTGAGCCACGGTATTTTTTCACCAGTGTAGCGACTTCATCTGTGATGGTGTAAAAAAGTTGACGGTCTTTATCGGTTTTCAAATCCAAGACAGGACGCAAGTGAATTTCTCCATCGCCGATGTGTGCGTAAAACACACATTCCATGTTGTATTTTTTCAGAATTTCCTGAAACTCGTCGATGTAAGCCGGTTGATCGATTGGGTCTACCGCCGTATCTTCGATACAAGGTACACCTTTACGGTCGCCGGGTACGTTGCTGAGTAAGCCAAGTCCTGCTTTACGTAAAGACCATACTTTGTTGATGTCTCCGCCAAACAAGACGGGGAAGTGGTAACCGTATCCATGAGCACGCATTTCTGCTTCCATGTCGGCGGTTAATTTCGTGATTTCTTCTTTTGTTTCTCTTGCAAACTCCACGACCAAGAGTGCTGCAGGATCACCTTGTACAAAGAACCGGTTTTTATTTTGTTCGATGTTGCTTTTCGTACACTGTAAAATAATGTCGTCGAGTAATTCTACGGCACCTGGATTATATTTTAATGCAATGATGTTTGCACGTGTTGCTTCGGCAATGCTGTTCAAGTGTACTGCGACCACGGCTTTTTCTTTTGGAGGAAGAGGCACCAAGTTCAATTTTATTTCATCCATGAAGACGAGTGTCCCTTCTGATCCTGCAATTAATTTACTGAAATTGAAACGAGGCTTGCCTTGTGTGAACGGTTCTGTTTCCAGCAGTACATCAATGGCAAAGCCTGTGTTTCTTCTGTTGATGGAAGGCTTTGGAAATTCTCTACGAATCTCTTCTGCATTGGCTTGATCCGCCAATACGTTTTTAGTGTATTGGTACAGTTTGCTTTCAAAAGAATGACCTTGGCATTTGGCTTCGAATTCTTCCGGGCTTAAGTCTCTGAAGTGTACATGACTTCCATCGCTTAAAAACCCTTTGATTTCTAAGACGTGATCTCGTGTGGTTCCATAGATGACAGAATGTGATCCACAAGAATTGTTTCCCACCATACCGCCGATCATGCATCGGTTAGAGGTAGAGGTTTCCGGGGCAAAGAAAAGACCATGTGGTTCAAGGTATTTGTTGAGTTCATCCAAGACAATACCCGGTTGTACACGAATCCATTTTTCGGCTACGTTCAATTCTAAAATGGATGTAAAGTATTTCGATACGTCAACAATGATTCCTTTTCCTACTACTTGACCGGCAAGAGAAGTTCCTGCAGTACGTGGAATTAAAGAGGTTTTATATGTATTGGCGAAAGAGATTAGTTTGGACAGATCGGAAGAAGACTTTGGACGAGCCACTGCTAAAGGGAGTTCTCTGTAGGCAGAAGCATCTGTAGCATACAATGTTCTGAGCGTGGTATCGGTAAACAAATCACCTTCCAATTCTTTTCCGAGCAATTCTAATTGTGCCAACATGTATTTTAAAGGTATTTAGGTCAATGCATTAGAAACACAAAATTACACTGATTTGTCGTTTTACGACTACGATTTTTTAAAAAAATAGCATTGACATTCGGAGTTGATGCTAGAGAAAGAAGAAAATACCCTGTACTTTGCAATGCTTTCTTATCTTTGTTTTGGTGTAACACTTTGTGTGTTTTTACGTAATGTAATGGGTATGAGTATCAAAATCAGTAAAGTAGCTATTGCAATAGCTCTTTTTTTTCTCTCTTTATCGTTAAGCGCTCAAACCGTTTCGGTGGGTTTTAAGTTGAATCCTAGTTTAGGTTTTATACGTTCCTCTGGTTTGAAACAGGCCGCTGCTGAAGTACAGTCTCAAGCCAATGGCAGTATCCAAGAATATGATGTGCGTTCAAAAGCAGGTTTTCAGTTTGGTGTGGGTGGATTTTTCCAATATGAAATCAATGAACGCTTTACCGTATTGACGGATCCAAGTTTCAATTATTTCAGGTCCAAGTTTACACAGAACTATATTGGTCAATCGGTTTCGAATGGCGATTACGGTCAAAAAGTGCAACATTCTATTCGCTCTACTGCACAGGTCAAGTATTTTTATGTGAATGTTCCCATCATGGTGAAGTATGAAATTTTACCGTACCAGAAGGTTTTTGTTTCTGGGGGAGCTTCTGTTAACATTAATTTCAGTCCAAAGATTTACTCTGACGAAGATTCCGTTACTAATTTTATTCAAGATGAAGAAATCTATGCTACTAGCATTAAGAAGATCAGCAGTCAGGCGAACTTGGATAAGTTTTCGCCTATTGCTGTGAATTTGAATGTGGGTTTGGGGAAGAGTTTTTTGATGGGTAGGTACTACAATTTGGATATAGAGTTAAGGTATCAGTTCCCGTTGACAGGTACAGCCATGTATACGACAGATCCAGAGTATACCTCTACTACAGTGTTGAATAATGTTTTCAGCCAAGGTGGTAAAGAAGACATGGAAGCGATTTCTGGTAAAAACCTAAATCGTTTCCGTAGCGGAATACTCAGTTTGTCTATTCGTTATATTTTGTGGTCTAAATAAGCGAGTTATCTTTTTTTGAATCATTCTTACTGAAAAACAGATTTGATTCAGATTTCCCTAATATGTTTGTATCATAAGATTTAAAAAAATCACTATGAGAACGGACATCCTCCTTGAAGACGGTATTGATGGACTAAAACAAAATTGGAAGCAAGACATGCTTTCTGGGTTTTTAGTTTTCTTGATTGCTCTACCCTTATGTTTGGGTATTTCTTTGGCCAGTGGCTTTCCTCCTATTTCAGGAATTTTCACGGCTGTTATTGGTGGTATTTTGGTCACCTTTCTTGGAGGTGCTCATGTTGCCATTAAAGGTCCTGCTGCAGGGCTTATTGTCATTGCTATTGGAGCGGTAACAGAACTTGGTGCAGGCAGTTCAGATCCGATGCGAGGTTATGAACTGGCCTTGGCTACCATTGTTATTTCAGGAATCCTTCAAACCTTACTTGGAATTTTACGGGCAGGTTCTTTGAGTGATTTTTTCCCTACGTCTGCTGTACACGGGATGCTTTCGTCTATTGGGATTATTATTGCGGCAAAACAAATTCATACGGCCATGGGAGTAAAAGCTTCGGGTAGTGGTCCGCTGGAGTTGATCGCTGAAATACCTCATAGCCTTTTACACTTGAATCC
Organism: uncultured Chitinophagaceae bacterium; assembly: GCA_964454665.1. Taxonomy (GTDB): domain Bacteria; phylum Bacteroidota; class Bacteroidia; order Cytophagales; family Cytophagaceae; genus JACMQM01. Next base: position 181,559 of record CAYVTO010000005.1, on the reverse strand, counting down.
TGAAATTGCGATCATTGGAGGGGTCAGTTTGCTTATCTTATTTACGTTACCTCTTGTCAATAACAGGTACATAAAAATGATTCCGGGTCCCATGTTGGTGGTGCTTGTCGCCATACCGCTGGGCTATTATTTTGACTTAGAACATGCCCATAAGTATTTGTTTTTAGATGGGCAAGAATATGAGCTGGGTCCTAAGTATTTGGTGACACTTCCTGAAAATTTGTTAGACGGTATTCATTATCCAAACTGGAGTATGATTGGATCTTGGGTCATGTGGAAATACATCGTCATGTTTACTTTAGTGGGGAGTCTTGAATCGGTGTTGAGTAGTAAGGCCATCGATATCCTGGATCCTTTCAAAAGAAAGACAAAGATGAACAAGGATTTAATTGGTGTGGGGATTGGTAATACTATTTGTGGCTTGATTGGCGCTTTACCTATGATTTCTGAAATTGTGCGTAGTTCTGCGAACATCAATAATGGAGGACGTACAAAATGGTCTAACTTTTTTCATGGGATATTCTTGCTTTTATTCGTTGCCTTGTTACCGAATCTGATTCATCAAATACCTTTAGCAGCTTTGGCAGCCATGCTAATTTTTACGGGATATCGCCTGGCTTCTCCTAAAGTATTTAAAGAAACATGGAGTGTGAGTAAGTCACAATTCATCGTTTTTGTTACGACCATCATTGTTACCTTGGCTACGGACTTAATCATTGGTATTGTTTCGGGTATTGTAACATCTATTATCTTTCAAGTTATTAATGGAGCAAAAGTGAAATATTTGTTCCGTTCATATGTAGAAGTGTATTCAAAAGATAAACACGAACATACACTTTCGGTTCGTGGAATTCTTACCTTCACCAATTATTTAGGATTGAAGAAGAAGTTGGATCAGTTTACGACAAAAGATCGTTTGCAATTGGATTTATCTGGTGTTGAATACGTTGATCATACAGTGATGGAGCATTTACATCATTTGGGAGAAGATTATCAAAGAGACGGCGGACAGTTGCGTGTAACAGGAGCGGATCGATTAGTACCGTTGTCGAATCATCCTTTATCTGATCGAGGCTTATCAAAAGATATGATCAGCTCAGAAACCCGTCTCACAAGAGAAGATCTGTTGCAAGGGTTGGCTACCGAATTAGGTTTCTCATATACTGATTTCAGTAAAAACGTTACCAGTAATTTTGGTAAGCTTAGTACAGAAAATGTTGTCGTAAAGTATGAAGGGAATGTGATGCGTAAGCAAGTAGAGACATTGACTTATAATGTGTCCGACTTGTCGGTTGTTATTGGGGGAGAGTTTAAGGCAGGAGTAAATAACCTGACTGTACTTTCGGTTTCGAACCTTCAGTATGGTATTCCATTGTTTACCATGAAAGAAGAGAAATTATTTGATTCGGCTTTTTTAAATGACATTAATTTTAATAATCACCCCAAGTTTTCTAAATGCTACAGACTCAGTGGTTTTAGTGAGCCTCAAGTTCGAAATTTTTTCACAAAAGAATTGATTCATTATTTTGAACGGGAAGAAATCTATACTATTGAAAGTTTAGGTTCCGAATTGATCGTCTACAAGCAAGCTAAAGTTGCTTCTCCTGAGGAAATAAAACAGATGATTAAATTTGTAGAAGGAATTATTCAGATTATAAAAAAGTAATAATCTCATACGGCATGAAAAAAACCATTCTTATGTTGAGTTTTATATTGCAAAGTGTTTTTGCTATAGCTCAACAGGATAGTATTAAAGAGGCAGAAAAGAAAAAGGAACTTTTACCTTTGAAACCGATTAAGTATACGTTAAGTGAAGACGGTTCTCGATACCTTCAATTGACAGGCTTGATACAAGCCCAGATGCGTTACAACCAAAGCAATCCCGGTTCAACTGTGAATGGAACGAAAAACGATCACACCTGGGATGTAGGTTTAAGGCGTGTACGGTTTCAGTTAATCGGCCAATTGACAAGTCGAATCTTTTTTTATACACAGATAGGTGAAAACAGTACCAATTATTTGACAGCCAGAAAGAGTGGGTTTTTCATTCATGATGCCTTAGGCGAATATGCTTTTATTCCTAAACATCTTTCTATTGGTATGGGGTTGAGTTCATGGGTAGGGCCCTTGCGTTATTCTTCTCCTGGTGTAGGTTCATTTATGGGTATGGATGGTCCGATCTATCAACAAACGACGAACGATTTAAATGATCAGTTTGTGCGACGATTTGGTATGTATGTCAAAGGGAAACTTGGAAAGTTGGATTATAGGGTAAGTGTGATGAAACCCTTTATTGTTGTTCCAGGGGCTTCAGGCCAAGCTGCTATCGCCGCATTAGGGACATTACCTAACGGAGTGTCTACCTTTTCTACGGTTGACCCAAGTCCTCAAATCAATAGTTATTTGTCTTACCAGTTTTTTGACCAGGAAGATAATCGGGTTCCTTTTGCGACCAGTACCTATTTAGGGAATAAGAAAGTATTGAATGTAGGAGGAGGTATACAATATCAGAGTCAGGCCATGTGGCATAAAGAACAGAACACAACAACAGGAAACCCAGATACCGTTAATACTGATCTCTTGATTGCGGGCGTGGATGTGATCTACGATGCTCCTGTCAATAAAGAAAAAGGTACGGCCATCAGTTTTTATGCGGCATATATGTATAGCGATTATGGTCCCCGGTATGTGAGACATTTAGGTGTGATGAATGCTGCTGATGCGCTTAATAATTCTTCTGGAGCTCTTGCGGGTAGTGGAGGCAGTGCTTTTGCGATCAATGGATCGGGGAATACGGTTTTTGCTCAATTGGGTTATAAAATGAAAAATGAATTATTAGGTTCCTATGGAACGCTCATGCCTTATGGGATGGTTCAAGCATCACAGTATTATCATTTTGAATCTGAAATGCTTGTATATCATGTGGGTTTAAATTGGTTACTCAAAGGACAAAACTCAAAGGTGAGTTTAGATTATCAAGATAGACCTTATTTCTCAACCAATGTTGTGGGAGAAGTACTTCAAACAGCGAGGAGAGGAATGGTGGTCTTGCAATATCAAATTGCATTTTAGTGTGTAAAAGAACGCCACGTATCACCTGAAATCCTTTTCATCGGTGTTGTCGTGGCGTTCTTTTTCTTTCTTATCTTCGCCTACTCAATGGATGATTTATGAATTGTATTGTAAAAGTAGGAGGTGTTCCTGAGCATTTTAATTATTCCTGGCATAAGGCTATGGAGCAAGGTAAGTTTCTCGCTCATGGGATTGATATCCATTGGACCGATTATCCGGGAGGTACTGGTGCTATGGCGCAGGCCTTGGGTGAAGGAGAATTGGATATGGCTATTATGTTAACGGAAGGTGCAGTCGCTGCTATCGCAAAAGCCTGTCCAGCGCGCATTTTACATTTTGCGGTGAAAAGCCCTTTAGTGTGGGGTATTCATACAGGCGTTCATGCTGATTTACAGCAAGAGGACGACATTAAAGGAAAAACAGTGGCCATCAGCAGGTATGGTTCAGGTTCGCATTTGATGGCGATTGTACATGCTTACTTGAAAGGCTGGCCTTTAGATCATATGCAGTGGTTGGAAGTGAAGAATTTGGATGGTGCCAAACAAGCACTGTCTGAAGGCACGGCCGATGTTTTTTTATGGGAACGTTATACGACAAAACCTTTGGTCGACGAAGGAGTATTCCGTTTGTTGGGTTTATTGCCAACACCTTGGCCTGCATTTGTATTGGTTGTGCGAGAGGATTTCATGACTACACATTCAGAGGTAGTTGAACAGGTAAGTACGGAATTGCTGGCTATCCAAAAGGAGTTGAAGGAAGAAAAGGCTTTGGTGGATACGTTATCGTTGCGCTATCAGTTAAAAAAAGAAGATGTCATCAAATGGTTATCTCAAACGGAATGGTCTGAGGATAATGTCATTTCTGAACAAGAAATGGATGAGGTGATAGGCGCTTTAATGAAGGCTAATGTATTGGTTAATACTATAAAAGGCAAGAATGTTTTGGTAAAAAAGAGATAATATAAAAGTATATAAACTAAAACAGCCCCGGTTCGTATTAACGAACCGGGGCTGTTTGTATAAGGGCGATGTTTGCTTAATAACTGTAAGGTGATGTCATGATGTATTGACCGATCAATACCATGATAGAACCAATGGCAATAACAACAGCAAATTTAGATTGTTTTGAAAGGCTTGCTTTGCCGCTTGAATCGTTCATAAGACTAGGTAGAGCCAATACGCATCCGCCATAGCAACCAATCAAAAAGCCAACAATGATTAATATTTCTCCCATGAGTACAAAAGTTTATTTGTGCGAATATAAAAGACTCCGTTCAACAATGCTACTTTTTGATCTAAAAAAGGTGTGTTTTGTACCCTATTATTTTTCCATATATTTGGTAATAAATATAATGGTCGTATGATGCGTTTGAAGCTTTTATTTGTTTTTAGTGTTCTCTTAATTAGCAGTTTGTCTCAAGATATTTTTGCTCAAGGGAAAAGACAGCGGGAATATTCAGGGTTTTTCGATTCCTACTATTACAGGGGACCTATTACTTATACTTTGGGTTTTAATGCGGCCTCTTATGCCGGAGACTTATCTCCTTTGGGTTTTAACAGTTTAGGTTTTGGAGCTTCTATTGGGGCCAATTATAAAGTTTGGCCAGTGGTCGTATTGGGAGGTGAATTTACATACTTTACCTTGACGGGTAAAGATACCGATGCCAATCGTAATATTTCTTTTACTTCTACCAACATGGAGCTTTTGGCTTATGGGCGGCTTTATTTCTTTGATGAGGTAGTAAGAATTTCTCCTGATCGTAAAAAAGAAAGGGACTTGACCTTCTTTAAACCTTATTTTACAGCAGGTGCAGCCTTTTTAATGAGTACTCCTGTGAGTGTCAATAATGGAATCCATTCCGATTCTGCACTAGGAGGAGTAGAAGGGAAAAGATATCCTGGTTATGGTCCCGCTTTTCCTGTGGGTCTTGGTTTTTCATTGCATCCTTCTCATCGTTTAAGCTTTGCCATAGAAGCGACCCATCGGTTTACATTGACTGACTATTTAGATGATGTAAGCAAGAGAGGAAATCCAGCCAGTAAAGATGCGTATGCTTTTTTATCATTAAAAGTTCAGTTTTCTCCTTCTGCTCCGAAGAAGAAAAAGAAAATGAGTTTACCTCCTCCGACCCAATACGATGGTCCTAAGGGAACAAAGACATGGAAGAATACGCCTAGGGAAGAGAAGAAGAAACCGAATAATAATTATTATTATGACGAACAACCGCTTGAGGAAGGAACTCAGGAAGATGGTTTAGACCAACAATCTACTGAAGAAGAAGGTACGCAAGAAGAACAACCTCAAGAGGAAAATAACGGTTGGTAGATTCGAACCTCGTTATTTTGTTGTTATATTGTACTACTATGAATGTACTATATTCTATTCCTTGGTGGGTATATCCCTTGGTCTTGTTTGGTCTTGTAGCTATAAAAGATATTTTCTTTAATAAGAGACATACGATCAAGCACAACTTCCCTGTGGTTGGACATTTGAGGTATTACCTTGAAAAAATTGGCCCGGAACTTCGACAATACATTGTTTCCAACAACCGGGAAGAATTACCTTTTAACAGGAGCCAGCGTTCGTGGATATACGCTTCTTCTAAAAGAGAAAATAACTACCAGGGTTTTGGTACCGATCAGGACCAACATGCTCCAGGGTTTGTGTTTATTAATCCTGCCATGTTTTCTTTTGCCGTTAAACCTGGGCATCCCAATGATAAGGATCCTTATTTTTTGCCTTGTGCAAAGGTCATGGGATTATACAACAAAAGAAAGAAACCATTTCGTCCGTATTCCATCATTAATATTTCAGCGATGAGTTATGGTTCACTTTCTGCACGTGCTGTGCAATCGTTGAATCAAGGAGCGAAAGCTTCTGGTTGCTATCATAATACAGGAGAAGGGGGCTTATCTCCTCATCATTTGCATGGAGCTGATGTGATGTTACAATTTGGCACGGGTTATTTTGGTGTATGTACCGATGATGGTCATTTTTCCATGGAGAAGATGGTCAACCTGGTCCAGAAGAATCCAGAAGTGAAATGCATTGAAATAAAACTTTCACAAGGTGCTAAACCGGGTAAGGGAGGGGTTTTACCTGCCGCTAAAGTAACCCCGGAGATTGCAGAAATCAGGCATATTCCCGTAGGAAAAGATGCCTTGTCTCCAGCCTATCATCGTGCCTTTTCCAATGTGTCGGAAATGGTCGATTTTATAGAGGACATTGCAGAAAAGACAGGAGTACCGGTTGGTTTTAAATCAGCAGTGGGTAAATTGGAGATGTGGGAAGAGTTGGCCGATATCATGTTGAAGACCGGTAAAGGGCCAGATTTTATTGCCATTGATGGAGGAGAAGGAGGAACGGGTGCTGCTCCACCATCCTTTGCAGACCATGTGTCTTTACCTTTTGTGTATGCTTTTTCACATGTGTACCAGGTTTTTTTAAGAAAAGGATTAACCGATCGTATTGTCTTTATTGCTTCTGGTAAGTTAGGATTCCCGGCAACAGCGCTTATGGCCTTTTCCATGGGTGCTGATATTATTCATATTGCGAGAGAAGCGATGTTGTCTATTGGTTGTATTCAAGCCCAGGTATGCCATACCAATCGATGTCCTGCTGGTATTGCAACACAAAGCAAGTGGTTACAAAATGGAATAGATGTTCCTTTGAAGTCGGAGCGATTTAGTAATTATGCCAAGAACTTTAGAAAAGAAGTATTAGAAATCACACATGCTTGCGGTTACGAACATCCTTGTCAAATGCAAATGACGGATGTCAATGTAAGCATGGGAGACAATAACCAGACCGCCACATTGCGAGATAATTATCAATACGATAAAGCTCCGGTAGAATTTAAAGACATGGCTACTATACAGCAATGTTCCTATTTGGGAGGGCCTGTAGCAGTGCCTTCCAAACAAAATTAATAAGCTTTCATCAATTCTCTTTACGTTGTTTCCTTGATTAGATTTTTATTCATAGCGTTCGTTTGTTTAGCTCATTTGACTAAAGGAGGAGACATAATTCCCTTGAATTCTCATGTACCTTACCTGAAAATGGAAGGCCGAATGATCGATTTGCATGAAGATAAAAGTGGAACAAAAACATTTGAGCAGATTTCAAGAGCTTCTTCTTCTTATTTATTTCACACGAATACGTTTCAAGAACCTCTTTTTTATAATACATCTTCAGTATACTGGGTTCGTTTCCGCTTGTCTTCGGTTGATGGTAATCCTTTTTCAACACATCGTTCTTTATTGGAATTGTCAGGGTTGAATTTTAATGATGTTGAATGTTATACGACAGAAGATGGTATTCATTATACTATTTTAAAGTCGGGATTGGATGTTCCTTTCAATAAGCGATCCATTAAACATCGCAATACTGTTTTTATGATTGACGTTCCTCTCGGTAAATCATATTATGTGTACTTGAAATGTAAAGTTTCTCGACCAGTTAAAGGGGTTTTCGCTTTATGGGCTTATCCTAATTTGCTTTCATTTTCCAATACCCAGTATTTTTTGTTGGCTATTTTTTATGGCATTGCCTTAGCCATGATTTTATATAATTTATTTTTATTCTTGACCATTGGAGATGCTGCGTATATTTATTATGTAGGTTATATTGTTTTCATGATCACCTACAGTTTAGGTCTCGATGGCATTGGATTCCAGTATGTATGGCCTACGTGGCCCATCATCAATGAATATGTATTGCATGTTTCTGTATATGGCTTATTGATTTTTGCATTGCTTTATACGCATAGTTTTTTAAGACCAGCGTTTAAAGATACTGCCCTTGATTGGGTATTTATCAGTGTCATTGTATTTCGAACGGGGATTTTCATTTTAGGCATGACCGTTTTTCCTGGCTTGCTTAATATTCCTTTCTTTGATATGCTTACCATGTTGTATATCTATGGCGTATCTGTATATGCTTATGTTAGAGGGTATAGACCGGCTCGCTTTTTTATTCTTGCTTTTACCATGTTATTTATTGGCTTTGCTGTTACTAATTTGGCCAGCATTGGTTTGTTTAGAGGGGTTTCTTATTTACAGTTTGCCATTAACTTAGGTGTTGCCTTCGAAATGATTTTGTTATCATTTAGTTTGGCCGATCGAATCAAACTTTTGATGGAAGATAGAGAGGTTGCCCGGGAACAGGTGATTCAACAGTTACAGGAAAAAGAGCAGCTCAAGGATCGCTTGAACAGGATGCTGGAAGAGAAAGTATTGGAAAGAACAAAAGAATTGGAGGATAAAAACAAACAGTTAGATAGTTTGATTTACAAATCGTCGCACGACTTAAAAGGTCCTTTGAAATCGATTATTGGATTAACGACAGTAGGAAAGATGGATGTAAAAGATCCTGCAGCAAAAGAATATTTCGATCATATTTTATTGAGCACTAAACGTCTTGACCATGTTTTAGGAGATTTATTGGACATTACCAAAGTCAATGAAAATAAACTGAAGCATGAACGTGTAGATTTTGTACAAATCATTTCTGAAATTTTGTTAAGCTTTGAAAATTTGGAAGGGTTTAAAGACATGAAGATTAATGTATCTACCCATCAGGAAAAAGAGTTTTATGGCGATGAAAGAATGATGTACTCTATCTTTCAGAACATGATTGAAAATGCGTTTAAGTACCGGGATCAGAGTAAAAATCCTTCCACGCTCGATATCAATATTTATTCCGACAAACAAAGAACCAAATTGGAATTCAAAGACAATGGTTTGGGAATAGATGCCGATCTGAAAGATAAGGTATTTGATATGTTCTTTAAAGCCAATGAACAGTCTTCGGGTACAGGATTGGGCTTGTATTTGGTGAAGTTGTCTGTTCAAAAAATGGGAGGTCATTTGCATTTAGAAACAGAAAAAGGACAGGGATCCTTATTTACTATTATATTTTAAATCTTAGTCGTATTTTAAATAGTTTTATAATGAATAAATTGCTTAACGTGAAAAATTTAAATTTCATTTTGACGGGTGCTTTGGCTATTGCTGTAGCGGTCTTGTATTATCTTCATTTTGCTTCCTGTGCTTCTTGTCCTGCAAATGGTATAGTGCCTGGTAGTGATTCTTTAACGACTAGTGTGTCTGCAGATTCTGCTTTGAGCATGATGCCAGACAGTTTACCTGTGGCAGGAACTATTGCCTTCGTGGATTTTGATGAATTAACGAAACGTTACAAGTTTTATAGTGATGGAGTGAAAGCGTTGGAATCAGACTTTAAAAGAAAGCAAGATGATTTAGTGTCGCGTCAGAAAAAATTTGAAGAAGATGTCGTGCGCTATCAACAATTGGCTCCAAACATGAGCGAAGAAGCACGTACTGCTCGTGAAAAGCAATTGGCAGAGAGTGAAAAAAGTTTGTACGATTTTAGAGACAATTTAGAAGGTAGTTTTGCCAACAAAGAACAAGATTTTAATAAAGAGTTTCTGACAAAAATAGATGGTTACTTTAAGAATTTAAGTAAAGAAAAGAACTTCGATTACATCTTTGTCTATTCTAAAGGAGGTCCTTCTTACATTGTTTTTGCCAATGAAAAGTTGAACATTACGAATGTGACGGTGGCGGGATTAAACAGTCAATATAAAAAATAAACGCTTTCATGATGATGCATTTATCTAAAAATATCCTACTGGTTTTTATCTTCATGTTGAATGTATTGCTTTTAAGCAATTCTTCTTGCCTCATGGCTCAAGGTTTTGTGGAAGATTCTTTAAAGTATGGTCCTGGCAAGGTATACACAAGTCCCGAATTTACAGCGTCTTTTCCTGGAGGTAAGGAACGAATGAATGAGTATGTGAAAATGAAGCTGGAGATGCAGGATGTAAGTAGCGCTAATCCCAATGTTGAAGGGTCTTTAGTTGCACACTTTGTGGTTGAAACCAGTGGAAAAGTTCAGTATGTATATGTTGCCGAAGGGATATCACCTAATTATGACGAAGAAGTGGTGAGGGCTTTGGTCAGTATGCCGAAATGGACACCGGCTAAAGTGGGAGGAGAAGCTGTGCGGTCGTTACAAACGTATCGTTTGAATGTGGATGTACAGATGAGATAGATACGATTTTTGTACAATTAAAAAAGCTACATGATATTTATCATCATGTAGCTTTTTTAATTTATTAGGGTTTTGATTACTTATTGGGTTGAGGAGTTGTTCTCAAGTAAGGTTTAATTTTGGTGTATCCTTTCGGGAATTTTGCAGGAATTTCTTCATCCTTGATGGCAGGAACAATGATGACATCTTCTCCATCTTTCCAGTTGGCAGGAGTGGCTACACTGTAGTTAGCAGTAAGCTGAAGCGAATCAATAACCCGTAGAATTTCGTTGAAATTTCTACCTGTAGAAGCCGGATAAGTAATGGTTAATTTTATTTTCTTATCTGGTCCGATAATGAATACAGATCTTACCGTTGTTTTTTCAGAAGCATTAGGATGAATCATGTCGTATAATTCGGCTACTGTTCTTTCTGGATCTGCAATGATTGGGAAATTGACATAGGTCTGTTGGGTTTCATTGATATCGTTAATCCATCCTTTGTGAGATTCTAAACCGTCTACACTGATGGCTAATACTTTTACACCTCTTTTGTCAAATTCATCTTTTAATTTTGCTGTAGCACCAAGTTCTGTGGTACATACAGGAGTATAATCTGCCGGATGCGAGAATAAAACACCCCAGCTGTTGCCAAGCCATTGGTGGAATGTAACAGTTCCTTCTGTAGTTTCTGTGGTAAAGTCGGGCGCAATGTCCCCTAATCGTAATGCCATGGTCGTAAAATGTTTAAATGTTGATTATTTATTTTCTATCTAATGGGTCGATGTTTTCTTCAAAACTAAAGATTCGCAAGAATAGTTCAAGTGATTACACAAAATAAATATCCTGCGTACAACCAAACTCATCGCAGACCTTACAATTGAGTTTGCCTTTGAAAAGTTCAGGTTTAAGCACAGATTTTTTCAAAAGCATACGAACACATTCTTGTATTCCTTCAATGATGGAAGGATGAGGATGGATGAGTTCTGCTAATTCTTCTACACCTTTGTCCATGGATATGAGTAAGGCCACGGCTTGTATGGCGCTGGAGGCGTGTACTCCAACGGCTCTCATGCCTAATATTTTCATCTCGTCATCGTCTGTCACCAATATTTTAAAAAATCCATTGTTGTTTCTCATGGCAATTGCCCTTGGAATAAGGTCATAGGTCATGCTGACGACACGGTAGCGTAAGCCTTTTTTCTGTGCTTGCATTTCATTCAATCCTACCCCAGCTACTTCCGGGTTCAGGAACATGATGGTAGAAAGGTTATTGATCACAAGAGGTTTCCTGCTGATGTCTACTATTTTTTCTACAACATGTCTTCCTTCTACCTCTGCTACACTCACTAAAGCAATGTCTGCAGTAATGTCACCGATGGCAAAAATATTGGGAATATTGGTTTGTCCGTCTTTGTTGGCGATGGATCCGTTTTCTACGTTAACCCCTGCATTTTCCAAGCCAATGTTTTCAATGTTAGGAACCCGTCCAATCGAGATCAGGGCTTTTTCTACCCGGTGTTTTTCTTTTCTACCGTCTTTGTATTCCAATTCGTATTCTACTTCTCCATCCACCGTTTTCATGGATGAGAGTTGTGCATTATTGTGTATGGTAATCCCTTGAAGAGTCATGTTTTTGCTGATGTTGTCGGCCACATCGTAATCTTCAAAGGGCAAAATGCGATCGGCTTTATCGATGATAGAAACCTTGGTGTATCCGAAGTTGGAAAAAATAGTTGCCCATTCACAACCGATGACCCCTGCTCCAAGTACCACCATGCTTTTGGGAAATTCTTTGAAAGACTCAATGCCATCGCTGGTTACAATGATGTTTTCATCAATGGGTAAATGAGGCAATTTTCTAGGTCTGCTTCCTGTAGCGATGATGATGTAGTCGGCCGATACGATTTCGACGCCTTCTTGTGTTTGAACTTCGATTTCAGTTTTTGACAATAATGTTGCTTCACCATGGATGTATTCAAAACCTTCCCCTTTTTTTTCGTGTAGAAGAAATACCTGGCTTTCTAATTGTCCTTTACGAATGTTAATTCCTTCGCGTACATCTTCTAAGATTTGTTTAAAGGAGACATCAAAGGATTGTCCTGTCTTAAATTTCTTCATTCGTGTTCGAACAGAAGAAACGTCTTTGGAGAGCTCCCAGAATGTTTTGGAAGATAAAGCACCATTGTATAGTCCGGCACCACCGAGTTTGTTTTTTTCTATCAGAACAACTTTTTTGTTGAAATCGAGGGCTCTCATCGCGGCGGCATATCCTGCAGGACCTCCTCCAATGATACAAATGTCAAAACGCTTCATCATGCGTGGGGGAATGGGTATTTATTGATTTTGGAGTCTAATTTTAGCTAAAAAATTGGGCAAATCCATGAAGAGCTAAAAGGAGTTATTCACCGCTTGCTTAATTCAATTTTATAGGTTACTTTGGTGTAAGTTTACTTTTCAAAGATCTTTTTATGTCAGAAAACAAGAATCAAGAGTCAAAATCAGGAAATAAAAGCTCGATTTTCCTCATCATCATTATTGCACTTTTAGGAGTTATAGGGTACTTGTTGTACAATAATATTGTAAATGCCGATCGAATAGAACAACAAGAGGGGCAAATTACAGAACTGGGAGATACGATTCAGGCTAGAATTGCTGAGTTGGAAGAACTACAAACAGCATTTGAAAGCTTAAAACTTCAAAATGAAGAATTAGGTCAGAACAACGACAGCATCAATTCAAAAATTGCTGAGTTGCAAGAATACATCAAACAAGTGAAGGCCGGTAATGCAAGCAAAATCAAAGGGTTAAACCAGATGATTGCCAAGCTTAATTCAGATCTTCAAGCGAAAGAACAAGAAATTATTGTTTTACGTCAGCAAAGAGACTCTTTAATTGTGGAAGTGGATACACTCAAAAAAGATAAGATTGTGATGAATGACAGTATCAATGCGTTGCGCAGCAACCGTACTGAGTTGCAAGAAAAAGTCGCCATTGCTTCTATTCTTAAAGCGGAAAATGTAAAGATTGTTGCTGTAAATGCTAAAGGGAAGGTTTACGACAAAGAAGAATTAAAATCTAAAAATATTGATAAATTAAAAGTAGAATTTACTTTGGGCGATAACAAAGTGGCAAGAAAAGACAAGAAACAAATGGTAGTTCGGGTGATCGATGCAACGGGGAAAGTCTTATTTGATGTTGCTGATGGCGGTGGATTCTTTGTCTTGAACGGTAAAGAAACTCCTTATACATTGAAGGAAAGTATTTTGTTTGATAACAGCAATCAACAAATTACTTTTGAATACAAAAAAGGATCTGAATATCCTTCAGGAACATATAAAGTAGAAATCTACGGTGATAATAATTTGATTGGTCAGTCTTCGTTCATTGTGAAGTAGTAGACAGTGGTCAGGTATCAGTAGTCAGTATAAAAAGTTTTTAATAAAAAACCAGTTCGAAAATCGAACTGGTTTTTTTATGGATAAATATAAGTAATGTATTTCGATTTACTTCACTGACCACTGATACCTGACCACTGTCTACTCTTACGCGTAAATGCTGTTACGTTGTTCTTTTACCAGTTCACTTTCTACAAACTCTTCGTAAGTCATCAACTTATCTAAGCATCCTTTAGGGCCTATTTCGATTACGCGATTGGCTACCGTGTTTGAGAATTGATAATCGTGTGAGTTGAATAATATAGTACCCTTAAAATCGATCAAGGCATTGTTGAGTGCTGTAATCGATTCCAAGTCCAGGTGGTTGGTTGGTTCATCGAAGACCAATACGTTGGCAGCTTCTAACATCATTTTGGATAACATGCAACGTACCTTTTCTCCTCCGGATAATACGGTAGATTGCTTCAATGACTCTTCGCCTGTAAATAACATTCTGCCTAAGAAGCCACGAACAAAGGTTTCATCTTTGTTTTCAGAATATTCCCTTAGCCAATCGATCAAATTATTGTTGGTTTGAAAGAAAGGAGAATTGTCGGTTGGGAAATAAGATTGAGAAGTGGTTACTCCCCATTTGAAATGTCCACTGTCGGCTTCTACCTTGCCCATTAAGATATCAAAGAGCGCAGTGACGGCAAGTTTATCGTCGCTTAGTATCGCTACTTTATCGTCACGGTTAATGGTAAAGGTGATATCTTTGAATAAATACTTACCGTCTACTTTTTTGGATAAACCTTCTACAGATAGCAATTGATCGCCAGCTTCGCGTTCCGAACGGAACATGATGCCTGGATATCTTCTGTTGGACGGTTTGATTTCATCCAGCGTAATTTTTTCTAATAACTTCTTACGAGAAGTAGCTTGTTTCGATTTCGAAGCATTGGCGCTGAAACGATCAACGAAGTCTTGTAATTCTTTACGTTTGTCTTCCGCTTTTTTATTTTGATCGGAGCGTTGTTTCAATGCCAATTGACTTGATTCGTACCAGAAGGTATAGTTACCGGTGTACAAAGAAATTTTCCCAAAGTCGATATCGGCAATGTGCGTACACACTTGATCCAAGAAGTGACGATCGTGGGAGATGACGATTACGGTATTTTTGAAATCGGCCAGGAAGTTTTCTAACCAACGTACTGAAGCAATGTCCAAGTCGTTGGTCGGTTCATCAAGCAACAAGATGTCTGGATTACCGAAAATGGATTGAGCCAGCAAGACCCGTACTTTCAGGCTGTTTTCCATGTCCTTCATCAAGCTGTAATGGTGTTCCTCTGCAACGCCCAATCCGCTCAACAATTCGGCGGCTTCTGATTCGGCATTCCATCCGTTCATGTCGGCAAATTCGGCTTCCAATTCAGAAGCCTTTACCCCATCGGCATCGGAGAAATCAGGTTTAGCATACAGGGCATCTTTTTCCTGCATCACGCTGTACAAGCGATTATGCCCCATGATGACGGTTTGTAATACGGGATATTCGTCAAACTCGTAGTGATTTTGCTTTAAGAAGGCTAAACGTTCTCCAGGGGAGATTTCTATTTTTCCGGCAGTAGGATCAATTTCTCCAGAAAGAATTTTTAGGAAGGTTGATTTTCCAGCGCCGTTAGCGCCAATTAAACCGTAACAATTGCCGGGTGTAAATTTTATATTCACCTCTTCGAACAATGTTCTTTTTCCGTAACGAAGTGTTATATTTTGTGTTGAGATCATAGAATTGATGGTATTGGAATGTGCAATTTACGAATAATACCGATTGTGCATCCGTAATAGTTCAAAAAAATGAACTAAATGGCTGCTCCAGTGGCATGATACATGACGTGATTGAACCAATTCATCAATACCAATGGTATTGATAAAAGCGGACTATTTAAAAGTCGGGGATATCGAAAAATTAATTGTATTTTTAAGAGATTAACAAGCGATACAACCATGAATTTTTTTAAGACAAAAAGCATACAAGCTATCATGAAGGACAATGCCGAGGGGGAAGGGTTGAAAAAAACCTTATCCGGTATGAGTCTTATTTTATTAGGAGTAGGTGCCATTATTGGAGCGGGTCTGTTTTCATTAACGGGTATTGCGGCGGCTAATAATGCAGGTCCTGCTGTGACTTTATCGTTTATAGTAGCCGGAGTGGGCTGTGCTTTTGCAGGCTTATGTTATGCAGAATTTGCCTCTATGTTGCCTGTTGCAGGTAGCGCATATACCTATTCTTATGCCACCATGGGCGAATTGATTGCCTGGACAATTGGTTGGGATTTGATTTTAGAGTATGCTGTGGGAGCAGCTACGGTAGCCATCAGCTGGTCGAGGTATTTGATCAAATTATTAGAGAAATTCCATGTGGCCCATATCCCTTATGAATGGATGATGTCGCCTTTTGAAAGCATGACGGTGGGTGATCGTGAAATTCATGGTATCATGAATTTACCAGCCGTCTTTATTACGGTTCTGATGTCTTTGGTCTTGATTAAAGGGATCAAAGAATCAGCAAAGTTTAATTCTATTATAGTGGTATTGAAAGTCAGCGTAGTGCTGGCTTTTATTGTTTTAGGCTGGAGTTACATCGATCCTGCAAACTATGCCGATTACATTCCTGCCAATACAGGGAAGTTTGAAAACTTTGGTTGGTCCGGTATCATGACCGGTGCAGCGGTGGTATTCTTTGCCTTCATTGGTTTCGACGCCGTTTCGACGGCAGCACAAGAAGCGAAAAATCCTCAACGCGATATGCCGATCGGCATTTTAGGTTCCTTGGTGGTATGTACCATTTTGTATGTATTGTTTGCCCATGTGATGACGGGCTTGGAAAATTATAAAAACTTTGCCAACGAAGCTGCTCCGGTAGCATTGGCTATTGCTGCTACACCCTACGGGTTTTTTCAAGAGTTGATCATCATGGCTATTTTAGCAGGATATTCTTCTGTGATCTTGGTGTTGTTGATGGGTCAATCGCGTGTGTTTTATTCGATGTCGAAAGACGGATTGATCCCCGCGATATTTTCAGATGTGCATCCAAAATTTAAAACCCCGTGGAAGTCTAATATTTTGTTTGCCATACTGGTGAGTTTATTTGCTGCCTTTGTTCCAGTACATATTGTTGGAGAGATGTGCAGCATAGGTACACTTTTCGCTTTTGTGTTGGTGAGTGCAGGTGTTTTGGTCTTGCGTAAAACACAACCCAATGCTCCACGTGCCTTTAGAACACCTTGGGTACCTGTGGTTCCCGTATTGGGTATTCTCGTTTGTTTGTATTTGATGTATGCTTTACCTACCGATACGTGGATTCGTTTAATCGCATGGATGGCGGTAGGTTTTGTGATTTACTTTGCGTATGGAGTGAAGAAGAGTAAGTTGAATAAGTAAGATAGGTATCAGTAGTCAGTGGTCTGGTATCAGTGGCGAACTTATATCATTAATAATAGGGTTGTTTATATGTTTTATCAAATAATAAAATCGGAGGTAAGCGGTTAGAATAAATGTTACTGACCACTGATACCAGACCACTGACTACTCATTATGATTGTATACGGCATTAAAAATTGCGACACAGTAAAAAAAGCCTTGACTTGGTTGAAGGGAAAGAAAATCGATTTTCAATTTCACGATTATAAAACGGAAGGCATTACAGAAGCTAAACTCAAAGCTTGGTCTCAGCAGGTGGGCTGGGAAAGTTTACTGAATAAAAGAGGTACCACTTGGCGTAAGCTTGATGAAGCCACACAGGCTGCTGTGACTAGTGAGTCCGCTGCCATTAAAATCATGGTGGCCAATACAAGCATCATCAAAAGACCTTTGATCGAGAAATCAAATAAGGTAGTGGCTTTGGGTTTTGATGAGGCGGTGTATAGCCAAAAGCTGAAGTAAGGTTTTTTATTTGTTGATATGCGCCTCAATCAAATTACGGTTCCTGTCTTAGATGTTGAACGAGCGATTCCTTTTTATGAGACTTTAGGCTTAACCTTAATTGTTAAAGCATTGCCTCACTATGCGAGGTTTGTATGTGAAGAAGGTGATGCTACGTTCTCTTTGCACAAGGTAGACTCCTTGCCAAGCGGAGACGGTGTCTGGATTTATTTCGAAGCAAGTAATGTAGATGAAAAAGTAAAGGCGTTAGAAAGTAAAGGCATTCGATTTGAAACCTTACCTCAAGATCAGCCTTGGCAGTGGAGAGAAGCCCGATTGAAGGACTTAGACAACAATGAAATTATTATTTACCATGCAGGTAAGAATAGAATTAATCCGCCATGGAGAATATAGTCATTTTTTCTATGAGGAGTTTTGTAAGAGTTATTTCAATATGCGACCCTTTCAGGGTCGGTGCGGTGTTTGATTATAATTCTATATAGCTATGAATCCTTCGGATTCAGGTAGGTGATTGTTGTTAATCCCGAAGGAATTATATATTGATAGATCTTTCAAAATTCTACCCTACGACCCTGAAAGGGTCGCATATTGAAACAACTAAACAAGAATGCATTTTTTAATTCATCATCGTACTATTTTTTAACCTAATACCAGTTCTTTTATGCCAGGTACTTTTTCACAATTGTACATTCAAGTTGTTTTCGCCGTGAAAGGTCGGCAAAGCCTTATTCATGCTTCATGGGAAGATGAATTGTATCAATACATTGCAGGAATTATCCGTAACAAGAATCAAAAACTGTTGGCCATTAATGGTATGTCCGACCATATCCATATTTTAATCGGCATGAGACCATCCTGTTGTTTATCCGATTTGGGGAGAGAAATCAAAAAGGCTTCGCATGAATTTATACGAGATAAAAAGTTTACACCTTATAAATTCCAATGGCAAGAAGGATATGCTGCTTTTTCTTATAGCCATTCTGGCTTGGATCATGTTGTGGGATACATTATGAAGCAAAAAGAACATCATCAACAACGTACATTTAAACAGGAATATGAGACTTTTCTGAAAAAGTTTGAGGTGGAGTTCAAAGAAGAATATTTATTTGAATGGATTGAAAACTACTAAATAATACTACTCTTTTTTATATCTTGTATGGGTGAACACTAATCATAAAAGGCAAGATAAAGTCATTTACCTTCTTGGATTACTCCTTACCGGATTTTTTCTTTTGGGAGTAAGAATCTATGGTTTGGATGTTGCTCCTCTTGCTGATTATGATGCGGTAAAAAATTACATGCTTGCTCAACAGCTTGCAGGATTTCATTTTTCAGAACTTTTTTACCATGCCAGTCCTACGTTGAATATGTTAAATGGAATCCTATTCTTTCTAACCAATAGCTATGTTTTATTAGAATATGTTCATGCAGCATTCAATGTGATCGCTATTTTGCTTCTTGGCGATTATGTATCGAAAAAATTGAATTGGAGTCGCTTGGAGCTGTTTTCGTTTTTGTTCTTGGCAGGAACGTCTTTAACCATGGTCAATACGTCGAGGTATCTGGCCATGGAATCCTTGAGTTTATTATTCTTTGTGTGTTTTTTAAGGGCTTATTTGGAAACGTTTGGTCAAGCCAACAAAAAACTAATATTGCCGGGTCTACTTTTAGGGTTATTGTTTACGGTCAATTACAAAGCATTCCTTATCCTTCCGGTTATTTTTCTTGTCGAATGTTTAGCGTATAAAAAAGATTTTTTTCAACGTTGTAGTCTTGGACTCGTCGCTTTTATCCTGCCTTTTTTAGGATATGTAGTCTTGTCGTTTTTAATTTCTTTTGTACCCTTCCAATATCCTGCGGTGTTATATTCCATCATGTTTGTTCCCGATGACCATCCTTATCGGGATCTTACTTTTTTTAATACCGATGTTCTTTATTATATCAAGTATTTCTTTTGGTATGAAAATCCTGCGTTGATTGTAGTCTTGCTTGTTTTCCCGCTTCTTTATTTAAAAAAAAGAGTTTTCTTTCGAAAAGAGGATCAATTTGAATTGATACTGGGGATCATCGTTTATGCATTTATCTTTGGGATGTCTCTTATTCAGAAAGCGCCAAGAGGATTGCTTTTTATTTATCCGCTTTTGTATGTATTCTTAATTTTACTCATCAAACACTTTACTGGTCATCGTAAGTATGTGATGATCAGTATTACCTTCGTGGTGTTTGCCTGCCATCTTTTTTCTATTCAAAAAAATATATATGCTTATGCGCATACCAGTTATCCTGCTTTAGCCGATTATGTCAAAAAGCATCATATCAAAGCGATGGCATCGTATGTGGGTATGGGTGCTTATCCTTTTGTAGAAAATGAAATCAAAGAATTTAAGGTATTACATCAAGAAGAAGAACTTGCTTCTTTGAGAGCAATGGGGATATCGTATTTGTTGGTGGATGATTATTACCGTTTGGCTTGTATGGAATTGACCATTCCAGAAGAATATGAATTGGTTTTTGAAGCGAAAGAGCAATCCTTATTGAGTCCATTACTTGCCTTAGAGTTCAGTGAGTATTCGGGATTACGTTTCGAAGAAAGTTTAGGCATTCGACAAGATTTGATGTCGGCACCTGTTCATCTTAAACTGTATCGACTTACCGATGAATAGAGAACCATCTATCGTATTGTCAATTGTGATACCCGTCTATAATGAAAAAGATCGGGTAGAACTTCTTGCGACTTCCTTCAAACGGTTTTCACAGGATGCTCTTTTTTCATGGGAGCTTTTGTTTGTGGACGATGGGAGTGAACCCCCTTTTCAAAGTGTTTTACTTGAACATTCTTTTTTTGTGGAGCTACATAAAATTGGAAAGGTGATAATCTTGCGGGATGAACATAATTTAGGAAAAGGAGCAGCGATCGAAAGAGGGGTGCAACAATGTCGTGGACAATTCATACTGACGTTAGATGCCGATTTATCGGCTATGCCCGATCAGGTCATTTCTTGGGTAGAGTGTTTACGGACTCAAAGTACTCCAGAAGTATGGGTTGGTTCCAGAGAACATATGCATTCGAAAGTACAAGATCATTGGAAGAGAAGAGTGACAGGAAGAATTTTTAATCTTTTAATTCGTATGCTATTACCTATTCGTATCAAAGACACGCAATGTGGGTTTAAAATCTATCCAGCGTTTGTGGCTCAATCTGTTATTGTCGATTTGAAGGTAAAAGGTTGGGCTCACGATGTAGAAATTTTCCTCAAACTCAATCATAGAAAGATCCGGTACCAAGAGCAACCGGTGATTTGGAATGTTTCTGTAGGCAGTAAAATTTCTTTAGTGAGAGATTCGTGGAAAATGTTTTCCAGTGTATGTTATTTGTTTGTGTTAAACCGTATGGGTAAGCTTAAATAGCTTATAGTCAAGACTCTCATGCTTTGTATAAGAGAACAGGTTGTTTTTATTTCTCTATTATTTAACATACAGTCAGTATTCTTCACATGAAAAAAATCAAAATCAGGAGAATATTTTTTTAGTTTATTCGTCTTAATAGATATACGATAAAATATGCTGAATTATTCTAAAAAAATATTGGAGGCCGTTAGTTTTGACAATGATTTATTTAAAAAAGAATTTGTAAAACTTTCGGAATGGCTTTCACAGGAAGAAGCTATAAATTTACTGAACTGGTGTGTTGAGACCTTTGATTACGAATTGTTGATTAAAACAGGATTGTTATTTTAAGGTCTTATTCATTCATGCCAACTTACTTCTCTTTGTTGAAATTGTTTTGGAGAACATCCCTCATGTTTTTTAAAAAAACGAATAAAATAAGAATAATCGTCGAAGCCCAATAGAGCACCTACCTCCGACATACTTGTTTCGCTGTGTGTCAGTAAACGTTTGGCTTCGATCATAACCCGTTCAGCGATGAGTTCGGTCGTTGACTTGCTCAATATTTCTTGACATAATCTACCCAGATGCCGTGTACTCATATTCATCAGGATGGCATATTCTTTAGGCAACTTTTTTTCTCTAAAATTTTCATCGATTAAACGCTGCAATTTTTTCACCTTCAGATAGCCGGAAGGATTTGTATGTACGATGCTTTGATGGTTTATGTAATGTCTCGCTAAGTTGATGTATAATAGGTCGATCAAACTTCCCAGCTTCGATTTTACAAAAGGCAATTGTTGTTTTGCTTCTGTATTGATTTCTTTAAAAAGATGCTCGATGACTACAGTCTCTTTTGTTGTAAGGTAAAGGACGGGATAATTATGTTGTAAGTAGAAGAAAGGGAAGTCATTCAATTGCCTATGGATAAAGATACGATCGTAGAAATCTTTGGTATGAAAAAACACATAGCCTTCAGCATCTTTCGACAAGTTCCAACAATGTACTTGTCCGGGACTCAGTAAAAATACACTGCCTGGTTTTACGGGATAAGTAGTATAGTCGATTTGATGTTCTCCTTTTCCTTTGGTAAATAATACAGCAATGTAAGTACTGTGCTTGTGAGGAGCATTGATGAATTGGTGTGATTTTAAATGCGTGTGCAAATCACTGGAATAAAAAAAAGCCTCACGCTCTTTTTCTTGAAAGGCCTCGATGCCGTATACGGGAACTTTTGCCATGTTCACAATAACGCAAATATGTCCTAATAATCCTATTTTATACTACTCTTGTTCTGGTGTTAATCCATCGTATAGCTTATGTTTACAGGATCATTAAGCATAGTTAGACATGAGAAAAATATTTGCCATAGCACAGATGAAATGTCCGAGATGTTACGAAGGTAATTTGTATACCCATCGTAATCCCCTTCCTATTGCTCATCTTCATGAGATGCCTGATCAGTGTTCCGAATGCGGATTGCATTTTAGACCTGAACCTGGTTTTTATACGGGAGCGATGTATGTCAGCTATGGGCTTTCGGTGAGCTTATTTGTCTTGTTTTTCTTTGTTTTACACATTGCGTTACATGTGGACGGGATCCCTTTTTTACTTTCTTATGGAATAAGTATGCTGTTGCTTTTTCCGTTTTTGTTTAGGTATTCCAGAGCCTTGTATATTCATCTTTTTTACCAGTATGAGCCTCATGCTAAAGAACGGTATGCTAAAAAGTAGAAAGCTTAAACATGTTGTTGTTTTAAATGGTTCACAGAATAGATAAACTTTTCTGTTGATTTTTTCTACATGTAAAATCAAAGCCTTTTATACGTATATCATATTCTATTTTTTTATACCTTGTCTTTTCATATATTTAATACGTTTCATGAAAAGCATACCTCTTCTTTTCTTTTCAGCACTCTTTTTTTCAGGTGCTCTTCTTGCACAAACACCTTCTATTTCTTCTGCTGATATTTTGCAGAAGTTACAAAAACTCAATACAGTTGGTTCCGTCCTTTATATCGCTGCTCATCCGGACGATGAAAATACCCGCTTGTTGCCTTATTTGACGTATGAGCGAAAATTACGTACCGCTTATTTGTCTTTGACGCGCGGTGATGGCGGGCAAAACTTGATCGGCAAAGAACAAGGAGAACCTTTGGGTTTGATTCGTACTCAGGAACTTTTAGCAGCCAGACGTGTCGATGGTGCAGAACAATATTTTTCTCGTGCCAATGATTTTGGATACTCGAAGAATCCAGAAGAAACATTTTCTTTTTGGAACAAAGACAGTATTCTTTCGGATGTGGTTTGGGTCATTCGAAATTTTAAACCCGATGTCATTATTTCTCGTTTCCCTACGACGGGGGAAGGTGGTCATGGACACCATACGGCTTCGGCATTGATCGCTGTTGAAGCATTTAAAGTCGCCGCAGATCCTACACGTTTTCCCGAACAATTGAAGTATACTGAAGTCTGGCAATCCCAACGCATTTTTTGGAATACTTTTAATTTTGGAGGCAACAATACAACCTCAGAAGATCAAGTGAAACTGGACATCGGAGGATTCAATTCCTTGTTGGGAAAATCTTACGGAGAGCTAGCTTCCGAAAATCGATCGATGCATAAGAGTCAAGGTTTTGGGACTGCGAAAACACGTGGATCAAATATGGAGTATTTCAAACAACTGGATGGAGGTCTCGTGAAAGCAGATTTGTTTGAAAACATCAATACGTCATGGTCACGGTTCCCTAATGCAGTCAAATGTTCTAAACTGATTGATAAAGTAATAACGAATTTTAATCCTCTATATCCGGAACGCAGCGTAGCAGATTTAGTACTCTTGTACAAACAAATTCGAGTTTTAGATGAATCCGATGCGATATTGCGTTGTTGGAAAAAAGAAAAGTTAAAAGAAACAGAAACTATTTTATTGGCGTGCTCTGGTTTGTGGATGGAAGCCTATGCTTCGGATTACATTGCCATTCCTGGCAATGACGTAAGTACTACCGTGCAAATCGTGAACCGTCATGAAAACTTGATAACGTTGAATGCCATTCGTTACATCGATCAGGACAGCACGCTAACATTGTCTTTAAAGTCGAATGAATTATATACCTTCAAACATGTTGGTAAACTACCCAGTAGTTTTTCTTATTCTAATCCCTATTGGTTAAACGAAAAACACAGCAGTGGTTTGTATGTTGTTCGTCGTCAGGACTTGATTGGAAAAGCGGAAAATGAACCGAAAGCAAAGGTTAAATTTGACATCAGGATACAAGACCTCTCTTTGAGTATTGAGCGTCCTCTAGTCTATAAATATACGGATCCTGTAAAAGGGGAAATTTATAGACCTTTAGAAATTCTTCCTCCTGCTACGGTTAACCTTGCAGAAAAGGTATATGTATTTAATGATACCTTGCCCAAGAGTATTACCTGTGTTGTGAAAACGAACTGTGTCCATCTTCAAGGGACCTTGCGCTGGACTTTACCTACAGGATGGTCTGCCACTTGTACACGTCCAGATTTTCAATTGAATGCCAAAGGAGATGAAGCGCTTATAGAACTGTTGGTTCATCCTGGTAAAAACAGTGTGAATGGTAAAATAGGTTTAGCACTTTTGCTCGATAAAGATACTTTGTCGAAAAGTATTGTACGATTGGAATATGATCACATCCCTTATCAATTTATTTTAAGTGAAGCCGAAGCCAATTTGGTTCATGTCAATGTAAGTGCTTTAGGTAAACATATCGGTTATATTCCTGGTGCAGGAGACGATGTAGTATCCTGTTTACGACAAGTAGGTTATCGTGTAACAATCTTAACAGATGAATTATTAGATAAAGGGAAGCTTTCCGATTATGATGCGATTGTTTCTGGTATACGGGCATACAATACCAATGATCGTTTACAAGTATATTATAGCCGTTTGATGGATTATGTGAAGCAAGGTGGAAATTTAGTGGTGCAATACAATACCAATAACCGTATTGGTCCGCTGTTGGCAAAAATAGGCCCTTATCCTTTTACTATTTCCAGAGACCGGGTGACCGATGAACAAGCGGAGGTACGGATCTTGAAACCACAACACCCTGCATTTTTATATCCTCATAAAATTGATGCTAATGACTTTAAAGATTGGGTACAAGAGCGAGGAATTTATTTTGCTACTGAACTGGATTCTTCTTACGAAACATTACTTTCCATGAATGATCCGAAAGAAAAACCACATGAAGGCAGTTTAATTGTGGCTCCATACGGTAGAGGAAATTTTGTGTATACGGGTCTTGTTTTCTTTAGGGAATTACCGGCAGGTGTTCCTGGAGCGTATCGTTTGTTTGTTAATTTACTCAGCTTACCTAAACATTAGTCATGCCTCAAGAAGAAGAAAGACCACCATTTCTCCGTACTTGGAATAATGTATATGCCTTGGTCATGGGTACTTTAGTTGTACTGATTGTTTTGTTTTATCTTTTCACGCAGTATTTCGCATGAATTTACTCGACTGGTGTGTATTGGCTTTAACGTTGCTTTGCATTGTCGTTTACGGCTTATGGAAGAGCAGAGGAGCAAAAAATATTGAGGGATACTTATTGGCCGATAAAGAATTACCCTGGTATCAAGTGGGCTTATCGGTGATGGCAACACAAGCCAGTGCGATTACTTTTCTTTCTGCACCGGGTCAAGCGTACAGCGATGGGTTACGTTTTGTTCAATTTTATTTTGGCTTGCCCTTGGCCATGATTATTTTATGCAAAACGTTCATCCCTATTTTCCGTTCGCTCAATGTATATACTGCTTATGAGTATTTGGAAAACCGTTTCGATAGTAAAACGCGTTCACTGACGGCTTTTTTGTTTCTTTTGCAAAGAGGCTTATCGACGGGGATTACCATTTATGCACCTTCTATTATCTTATCTACGATATTGAATATTGACATTACCTATACTACGTTGTTTACAGGAGGGATTGTTATTTTTTATACTGTGTACGGAGGGACAAAAGCGGTTTCTTATACTCAAATGTTTCAGATGGCCATCATCTTCTCGGGCTTGTTTATTGCAGGTTACATGGTGGTTCATTTGTTACCTGTACATGTAGGGTTTATTGATGCTTTGCATATTGCGGGGAAGATGAATAAGCTTAATGCCATTGATACCGCCTTTGATGTCAACAATAGGTACAACATTTGGTCAGGGATTATTGGAGGTTTCTTTTTACAGCTTTCTTATTTTGGTACCGATCAATCTCAGGTGGGACGTTATTTGACAGGAAAATCGACTACAGAAAGTCGTTTGGGATTAGTGATGAACGGCTTGGTAAAAATACCGATGCAGTTTTTGATTTTATTGATTGGTACCTTGGTTTTTGTTTTTTACCAATACCATACCCCTCCTTTGTTTTTTAATCAAACAGAAGTGACACGTATCGAACAAAGCATTTATAAAACAGAGTATAAGGCATTGGAAGAGGCACATCGTATGGTTCATGTTCAGAAACAACAACATGCCGATGAATTATTACAAGCGTTGGATCAAAAAGAAAATCATGCGGTAGATCTTGTGCAGTTGAAATTGTTACAAGACGAACAAGAAGCCACAGCGATCAGGAATGAAGCCCTTGCATTGATGTCGAAGAATAATGAGAAATCGGATCTCAATGATACCAATTATGTGTTCTTGAGTTTTGTGATGCAATACCTCCCTCATGGCTTGGTGGGTTTGCTGATAGCTATTATTTTACTCGCATCGATGGGGTCAACGGCGAGCGGTATGAATTCTTTGGCTTCTACGACGGTAGTTGACTTTTATAAACGTTTTGTGAACAAGGCAGCCGATGCACATACTTATTTATCGGCTTCTCGCTGGGCAACGGTAGCTTGGGGTTTGTTTTGTGTGGGAATTGCTTTGTATGCCAGTAAATTAGGTAATTTGATAGAAGCCGTTAATATTTTGGGATCTTTGTTCTATGGAACGATTTTGGGAATTTTTCTGGTTGCTTTTTATTTGAAAAATGTGAAAGGTACTGCTGTTTTCTATGCAGCCTTGGTTACTGAAGTGTTTGTCGTATGTGCCTGGCTCATGGATTGGATGGCTTTCTTGTGGTTAAATGCCATTGGTTGTCTTTTATTGATGTTTTTGGCATGGTTGATTCAGCAATGTTTTCGAGAAGCTCAACAAGCATAAACAATAATCGCCTTGGTTCGTGTCTCACGAACCAAGGCTAACGTATAGTATGTATAAAAAAACCTTCGATGATGTCGAAGGTTTTTATTATAGGTATAAAAGAATTAATTATTTCTTTGCTTTAGCATCAGCGATTAATTTCTCTCCTATTTTCACGTAATCGTCGTTGCTTGCTTCTTTGGCAAGAGCAATGGTTTTTTCTGCTGTTGCAATCGCACTTGTTTTATCGTTTAGTTTTAATTCGATGCGTGCTTTTAATATCGTTACCCAAAATGCTTTAGGGTTTTGTTCTACTGCTTTATTCACCCATGTTAAGGCTTGGTTCAAGTCTTTACCGTTTTCGTAGTAATATGTAGCCGCTTGAAAATAGGGACGTGAATCCGCAGCCATGGTGTTTTCAATGTTTTTCATGATTTTGGCATCGATCTCTGCTGTAATTTTTACAGGAACACGTGTTTTTTCCCAAAGCAATTCTAATGTTGTAGAGCTTGCTGTTATGTCTGCCAGATTAATGGTAAAGGTTTCTACATTACTGCTCAATGCGGTAGATTTTACGACAACACGTAACACTTCATTTTCTGCTTTGTAATTTGCAGTATTGCCGTTTAATGTAAGATCGCTGTATAAGATTATATCCCATGTTTCTTTGTTTGGTACGGTGTAAACTGCATAAGTACCAGCTTTCACCTCTTTACCTTCTAGTTTTACATCTTCTGTAAATGTAATTTTTGTAGAAGCATTTGCTCCCGTACGCCATGTTTTTCCAAAAGGAACGAGGTCGCCAAATACCACACGACCTTTTGCCGATGGACGAGAATATTCAACGGTGATTTCTCCTAATGCAAATCCTTGTTTAATGGTTTGTGATGAACTCGGTGCAGGTGTTTTTAAGGTTTGAGCATCCACTAAAAGAGCAGATACAGACAGAGCAATAGCTCCGGCAATCATATAAATTTTATTCATGTTTGATGTTGTTTTATGATGGATTATAAATGAATAGATCTTCAAATTATGCCTTTTCGTTTTAAATGAAAACGAATTTCATATTAAATTTCAGTTCCTAAAAATTAAAGTTGAATGTTTCAACAGTAATGGAACTAAGTTTATAACAGACTTGTTTTGAGCAATTGTTTTTTAGTACACTAAAAATGTTTTTGTTAATTGTGTGGTGGCACTTTTTAGAGATATGATGTAAGATCCAGAAGCCAGGCCACGAAGATCAATGGTATACATGGAGTTGTTTTTCTCTATGAACAGATTGTTTAATTCTATACCTAGTACAGAGTACACACGAATCGTGTATTGCTCTTCTTGGTTATTGTTGATGAGTACCTGGATATACTCGGTGGCAGGATTAGGGAACATTTCTATGGAGTTTATTCCTTCAAAGGATACTGTTTCTATCGCAGAATAGGAATGTGCCCCGTTGATATCGATTTGCTTCAATCGGTAATAGGAAGTTCCGGACAGGGGTTGATGGTCGATGTATGAGTAGGTAGATAGTTGAGAAGTAGATCCTTGTCCATTTACCGATCCGATGGATTCAAAGGTATGTCCGTCTTGACTTCTTTCGACAATGAATACCTTGTTGTCCTTTTCCCATGTGGTGGCCCAGGTTAAAAGAGCCCTGTTTTCTTGAGCTTTGGCCGTGAAATGAAGCAATTTGATGGGTAAAGTAATGTTACAAGAAAACTGAGAAGTACCGAGTGTTCCGTTGGTGGCTGTAGCACTGTTGTTAAATGGAGAGGCTACAGCGCTATGTGTTACCGACCAGGTACCTGCTCCTGTTACCACAGCTGTTCCAAGGTAGGTTTCTCCTTGACAAGTTGTACAGGTTACGTTAGAGTATACGTGAATGGTTTCTCCTGGAGTTCCTGTTCCTGATGTGGACGTTGTTGTTACGGCTGTGATGGTTGGTATGCTTTTCCCTCCATTTCCCACTCCGTTTACCCCAGCACCTCCAAACAGTCCAGTAAGGTTAAGGTCAATCCCCAATCCTGCATTACAGAAAATTTTATTACCGATGAAGGTATTATTGATGCCTTGGTCGTTGTGTGCTACACCGATTCCAAATCCATTGCCTAAATCGGGATTTGCTCCTGTATTGGTAGAATAAGCGATGGTGTTGGCTTGTAAAGCTCCTATACCACCAATGGTGTTGTTGCTTCCATTGGTACCGCCTGCTACACCTTGAATATATACGCCTCCGTTGGCGTTGCCCATGGGAGAAGTCCCGTTGGCAGCGACACCAATCAAGTTGTTGTATGCACTGTTGTTTGTACCACCGACAAAGTGCAACCCATGTTCGCCGTTGTTGCTTAAAAGGTTTCCTTCATTGGCATTTGCTCTACCGATCCGACCATTGTTGGAGAAGACCAAGATCACACCAGATTGCCCGTTGCCACGGTTTAAGGCTCCTGTAGCGTCGGTGCCACAGTAATTGCCAATGATTAACGGTGCATTAGAATTTACAATTACGATGCCTTGGAATCCATTGCTTGAAATCACGTTGCGTGTGGCTGCTGTGTTTCCACCAATGGTTACGTTGTCACTTCCTAAGACAACAATCCCATTTTCAAAATTGCCCATGGCCGTGCTGCCGTCTACCGCCAGACCGATATAGTTTCCTGTAATGACCGCATCGGTCATTCCTCCCTGAAGTTGTATTCCTGTGCCATTGCCTCCACTGGTTAAAATCCATTGCCTGCCGTTTCCAGAGATGATGTTTCGTTGAGCAGTGGTTGTTCCGCCGATTCTTGGTCTTAGGCAAGCGTTTTCCAGGAATATACCGACTTCTCCGTTGCCAAATGTTGTAGCGGCTCCTGTGCCGGATCCGTTGGTGCCGATGTAGTTTCCTTCTACGATCAGATCATTGCAACTGGTCACGTATTTGATTCCATTGTAGCGGTTACCGGATATGACATTGCGTGCGCCTGCGGTATTTCCTCCGATGATGTGGTTATTACAATTGGTATTGGCATAGATTCCTTCTTGTAGGTTTCCGATCACCCCTGTTCCTGCAGCATTGGTTCCGATAAAGTTGCCACGTATGATGGCACCACTTGAATTCTCAAAACGAAGACCTTGTTCTCCATTTCCAGAAATTACATTTCCTTCACCGGCTGCTGAACCTCCTACAATGGCATTGGCAGAGTTGGTGATGCGTAGTCCTGTGAAGGCATTGGCAATAGCAGCTGTTCCTGCGGCATTGGTTCCAATTTTATTACCACGAATGGTATGGTTATTACAATTGATGATTAAGACACCAAAAAAAGAATTTCCAGACACGACATTGTTGGTGAGTGTTGCCGAGGCAGAACCATCAATCAGGATACCATGTTCCTGGTTTGCCAGTGCTGTAGTACCGGCTAAGTTCAGCCCAATGTAATTGTTGATGATTTGTGTTCCGGTAGAATTGTTCACGAGAGAAAGCCCAATGTGTACATTTCCGGAAAGAATATTTCTATCACCGGCAGCAGCCCCTCCGATGAGGTTATTGATGCTGTTGTTGATTTCAATGCCATGGAATGCGTTGGGAATGGCGGCAGTACCGGTAGCATTGGTACCGATTTTATTTCCTGTTACGGTATTGCCGGCACTTCCTGCGTTGATTAACATTCCGTGTGTGGCATGTGCGGAGATGACATTCCCAGTGATGGTGTTGTTGGACGAGTTGATGAGTAATATCCCGAAGGTTGGATTTGTGCCAGCAGAAGCTGTTCCGGCTAAATTGGTACCGATGAAACAGTTTCTTATGGTAATGTTGTTGACACCGTTGATTTCTATATTGGTTAAGCGTGCTCTGTTTAACACCACACCTTGTATTAAGGAGTTTAGAGCACCTGTATTATTGAATAAGAATACCCAGTCGGCATTGGTTCCATTCAATTGTACCGTGGGTGTGGCCAATGCATAACCAGGAGCGGTATTTCCTTGAATGGAAATTTGGCGTGTAAAAACGGGCAATGTTGCAGTCAGGTTGATGGTCCCCGCAACACTGAAGTTAATGGTATGTGGTCCTGCTGCTCCATTGGCTTGGGTGATGCAATACCTCAAATCTCCGGTAAGGCCAGCTCCAGTTCCTGCATCTCCTAATCCATTGACGGTATAAATGGCCGAAAAAGCGTTTAAACACGAAAAGCATAAAATGCAACTAATTGATAAAAACATACTTATAAGTCTCTTTCCGCAAATGGTATTTGTCCTTCTCATCATGGTGTTTTTTTGATATGCGACTGCTTATTGGTTTTAATAGGCGAAATATCATCTTGATTTGGATTAAAAGCAAGTTGTAACCACTCTTTTTTTGACATAATCATTTGATAATGAGCTTTGTGCAAAACAAAAAGTGCGCTTAAATCACATTTTACAAGAATTAAAAAAGAGCCCGATTATTCAAAAAAACCCTTTAATGAGACTTAATTGAACGCGAAAAAACATTTAAATCGCACGATTTTTTTGCAAAAAAAATTTATAAAGGAATAATTTATTACATTTTAAAATTATGCCTTAAAAAAGAATCAATTGTTTAATTCTAAGGCTGTTTTTTATAAAAAGGGCTTTAAAAATGAACTACTTTTACTCGATTTTGTCTTAATTATGAGTATTGCCCCCCTTATTTTTTAAGAAGAGAGTATCTGGTTGGACCTAAAAATGTGCTCAACTTTTTTGAAAAACACTAAATGACTATCCGCATATATTCACCTAAAGTATGGCATCATTCATCGGTCTCCAGATCTGATGATCAAGATCTTTGTGCTATCCTTTTTCTTTTCTTTTGCTCACCCAAAAGAAAAGAAACAAAAGAAAAGGGAGCCACGAAAACCAATTGCAGCAGATAGAGTGGATCAGGAAGGCATACGAAGTTAATTCCTAAGTCTATCTGCTGCAATTCGCTCTTTTCGTGGACGCCAGCCGCACCAGGCTTTGCGGATTTCAATAGGTGACTATATGCGGATAGTCATTTAACACTAAAAACTACGGACTCGTTTATTGGTAGACGAGTCCGTGGTGTCATCATTTTATATTCTGGCTTGGTAGGTATACAATTCAAAATAACGTCCTTTTTGGGCAATCAATTCATCGTGATTTCCTTGTTCTTGTATGCGGCCATTTTCTACAACTAAAATTTGATTCGCTTGACGAATGGTACTCAAGCGGTGTGCAATGACAAACGTGGTTCTTCCTTTCATCAATTCACTTAAACTTTGTTGAATTAAGGATTCGCTCTCGGTATCTAAGTTGGAAGTGGCTTCATCCAAAATGATGATTTTAGGATTGGCTAAGATGGCGCGAGCAATAGCAATACGTTGTTTTTGTCCTCCTGAAAGTTTTACCCCACGCTCTCCGATCACAGTGTCTAAGCCTTTTTCAAAGCGATCGCTAAACTCATGCACATAACCTGCTTTTACGGCTTCTTGTAATTGAGCTTCGGTGGCATTTGGCCGGGGGAATAAAATGTTTTCTCTGATCGTTCCTTCAAATAAGAAATCGTCTTGGAGTACAACTCCTAAGTATTGACGATAACTGCTTAAGTCTACTTTAGAAATATCGGTCCCATCGATGGTTATTGTACCCGATTTTGGATTTAAGAAGGTAGCAGCCAGTCCGGCAATGGTGGATTTGCCTGAACCAGAAGTGCCGACCAATGCGGTAACAGATCCTGCAGGTGCTTCAAACGAAATTTGGTGTACAACGGCTTTATCTTCTTCGTATGCAAATGAGACATTCTTGAATGAGATATCGCCTTTTACTTCCTTCAGTTTTATCGTTCTTACTTTAGGATCATTTTCCGGTTCCATGTTCATGATTTCTTCGGTACGATCTAATCCTGCAAAGGCTTCAGTCAATTGACTACCGATGTTACTCATTTGTACAATGGGTGCAATCATGAACCCTAAATACAAGGTAAACGCTAAGAAATCTCCGAAGGTCATTTGTCCTTGGATGATTTGGTATCCACCAATGCCCATGATGCCTGTGGTGGCTATCCCGAGGAGAAATGTTGCAGAACTTGTAATGAGCGCAGTTGAGGTTAAACTTTTCTTGACGTTTTCAAACAAGCGTTCCGCTCCTTTTTCGAAGCTTTCATTTTCTTGTTGTTCCGCATTGAATCCTTTGATTACCCTCACGCCGTTTAAGGTTTCGGTAAGTCGCCCTGTAACGTCCGCATTAATGACTCCTCGTGTTTTAAAAATGGGCCTGATGTAACTGAACGCTTTCAGTGCCACGACAGCAAAAACGGCAACGGGTAACAAGACATATAAGGTCATGAGTGGACTGATTTTGATAAGAAGCACTAAGGCTACAATAGCGGTGAGAGTTCCTCCCACCAACTGTACTAAGCCTGTTCCAATCAAATTTCTTACGCCTTCTACATCGGTCATGATCCTTGATACTAAGGCTCCTGATTTATTATTATCAAAATAACTGATCGGAAGAGAAAGTATTTTTCGTTGTACTTGTACCCGTAATTTTGAAATTAAATGTTGTGCTTCTACGCTCAACAGTTTAGTCAATAAAAAAGATGTAATCGCTTGTACAATGATAGAAAGTGCGACAACGACTAACAAAACTTTCAACATGTGCATGTCTTTGTTGACAATGACATTGTCGATGAGGTATTTGCTTGCTCCAGGTAAGACTAAACTGGCTAGTCGACTGATGACAATGAGTATTAATCCAATAAAAACCATTTTTCGACGGGGCCAAATGATGGTTTTAAAAGCGTCTGCAATACTTACTTTGTTTTTTTTCATTTCCAATTCATTCTAGCTTTAAGTGAGGTGATGTGTGCCAAGTGGTGATTCCCATGCCATGCGTATACCCCCATGTTTTCATCGATACGAAAAATCTTTCCATGTTCAGGATGGATAAAGGTTTTACTGAGATCAGAATCATTCAGATTTTTTAAAAGAACAGTCCATCGTTGGTGTAGACTTTCCAAAAGCTGTAAACTTGGTACGATCGGCATGGTTTTGCTGTCGGCCAATTCTGCCCATCGTTCTTCATCGTAAGGCTTAATGGTTGGGGCTTCTTCCGTCAATGCCAGTTTAAAACGGATTAAACTGTTCATGTGGCTGTCGGCACAGTGGTGCACGACTTGTCGGATGGTCCATCCTTCTGGTCTGTAAGGTGTGTTAAGTTGTTCTTCATTTAAAAGCTCAACTTCTTGACGCAAACGTTTGGGGAAAGATTCAATATCGGCAATGTATCTGCGTATGATTTCGGGTGTGAGGATGTTGGGCTTGTTGTATTTTCCAATGGGGTATTTTAACGCTTCAAGTTCAGGTAGAGTCATTGATTAAAAGGATCTTTGTTTTTAAAAGTATGTAAGCAGAAACAGTTTGAGTTTAACTTTAAATGTAACATAAAAGTTCCTTTTATTAGGGAAATATTTTACTCAGCATATTTCTTTGCATGTTGATATGTTCTATGTCTTAAATACTGTACTATTGTTTGGAAATAAAGAACATCTAGCCCTTGTCTACGTATAAAAATGAATAGGGAAGAATAAACGATTCCTTTCATCGTTTTGAACGCATGTTACCTCTTTAATCCAATGAAAAAACAAATTCATATACGAGCACTGTTTTTCGGGATGATAATCATGCATTCATTTCCGTTTTTGTTTGCACAAAATCAAGTAGCGGTATTACCTCCTAAAGATCAAAATAATTTGACAGAAAAATATTGGTTTTATCGTCACCGCTTAACGACAGAGTTTTTAAAGAAAGGATTAGGGGAGCAGGGAGTTGCATCAGGCCATTCTTTACCAGCAGTACAGGCTTATAAATCTCCGGAGGATCAATTGCATTTTGGAGATGCGACCAGTTTTTTAGGAAACTATATGGGGGTATTGGCTACGGAATACCTTTTATTACAACGAGACAGTGCTTCTCAACAACAATTGTTGGACGTTAAGAAAGAATTGTTCTATGCGATGAAGGCTTACGAACGATTGGATTTTAATGCAGAGTTATTAGTCCCTCCACATCAAGCAGGATCTGTCAATGGGTTTTTTATTCGTGATGATGTTGATCCCCAAACGTATTGGCAAGATTTTCCAACACCATTGGATGTAAAAGGGAAACCTAAAACATTGGTTTCCGATTTTAACGATGCTCGACATACCGATCCTTGTACCCGGTCTCCTTTGCGTTTTCCTACTGTAGATCAGGTTTCAAATTTATTGGTTGGATTTGCATTGGTGGTAAAATGTATGGATGAAGAATCGTTTGAAGGATATGTGTTTAAAGAAAATGCAAAATTTTACACGCATACCATCATGAAGTACATGCAAAAGGTAGATTATATTATTGCTCATCCTACTGAAAAATGTGCTGTTGCTTATGCTGAAGATGCACGACTTATTGCTTATGGGTTGGCTCAAGCAGGCCAAATGATCAAAGAAGAGCGCTTTGGAAAAGAATCGGTTGTACAATTCAATCGATTACCTACCTCTTCTTCAGATTATGATTCGTGGAGTACGTTTATTTCTGCCTCGGTTTGGATCAACACATTAAATTATCCTTCGGGGAAAGCTTTTTTTGAAGCCAATTTCAATACAAGCGATGGAGAACGTACCACCTTGTCGCGTGTTCAATCTTCTGTCAATGAACATGGCGTGTTTGGTATTTTCGATGCACATGATTATAACAATGCCATTGTTTGTCAATTGGCTGCTATCGGTAATGTTTGGAAGATGGGATTAATTCCTCACAACAGAAATATAACTTTAGCGACCCTACCTTTTTCTCGTTCTAAAAAAGAAAGATCAGCAGATTTTATTCAGGGAGTAAAAATTGGTGCAGTACCAGAACCGTATGAACGAAAGTTAAGTCTTCCTGTTTGTTGTTATGATGGAAGTATGCCTCAGCAAATGGTCGGTTTATTGTCAAGTGTAACCCATCGAAGAGTTCCTTTGGCGGATTTGTCTTCTCAAATTATAACGGCTTTACCTACTTTGTGTATGCCCGGACATAATGTTTTGCCACGCATGACCATTAATACAACAGCAGTGGCTTTAAGTGAATATGGAGACTTGTCCGACATTCAGTATTTTGCGGTATTGCATGAGTTTTTACATGGCAATGGGACTTACTCCTATGATAAAGATTTTTTATATACGTTGTTAAAAGAAGCACCTGCTACAGGTCCTCATTATATGCCTTATCGGGATCCGTACAATCCTCCTGCTGATTCCAATTGGTCTAAGCGTAGCGAAAGTATAGGATCTCCTTGGTGGAGACAGGACAGTCGTTGGGAAAAATCAAGTAGG
The DNA here is from genome assembly GCA_964454665.1 of uncultured Chitinophagaceae bacterium. Taxonomy (GTDB): domain Bacteria; phylum Bacteroidota; class Bacteroidia; order Cytophagales; family Cytophagaceae; genus JACMQM01. Next base: position 145,270 of record CAYVTO010000005.1, on the reverse strand, counting down.
AAAAGGGATTTGGATTACGGTGCTTGGAATGGACTTGATTACATGATCGCGTATAATATTTTTCACTTGGTGAATGGTAAAGCATATGGTTTAGTAAAATATGCTCCTAAAAAATAAGTGTGAGTGTGTTTTCAATACTTACACGGTTATATATTCTGAAGGGCTTGTATCTCATCTATACTAAGCCGATACGGGGACACCCATCATTTCATGTAGAAAGGTTTGAGCAGCTTGAATGTTGTTGATCTTATCGACTACTAAAAGTAATTTACCTTGTGTTTCTTTCAGTCGGCAGCGCTTAGGATGGTGTTGTACAAAGCTTAGTATTTTACCAAAAGTTTCCGATTTGAAATAGGCTTCGTTATTTCCTGGTACAAATTGACAACGCATACCTGCGTTTTTAATGGATAGTTTTTCTAGTCCTAATTGTTCTGCCATCCAGCGTACTCGAACGGTTTCAGCGAGATCCAAGACTTCTTTTGGCGCTGGTCCAAAACGATCGATCACAGAAGAAATAAAAGCGGTGAGTTCTTGTTCGTTTTTAATGCTGTCGAGTTGTGTATATAAACTTAATCGCTCGCTGATGTTATTGACATATTGATCTGGAATGAGTATGGACAAGTCTGTTTCGATGATACAATCCTGAACCAATTTTTTCAATTCGTTGGCTTTGATTTCATCTTCAAACAAAGAAGCAAATTCGGTTTCTTTCAATTCCATGATCGCCTCGTCCAAAATCTTATGGTACATTTCGAAACCGATATCGGTAATGAATCCACTTTGTTCTGCACCGAGTAAATTTCCTGCTCCCCGTATGTCCATGTCGCGCATGGCGACTTTAAATCCATCTCCTAAATCGGAAAATTCTTCTAATGCACCTAAGCGTTTTCTGGAATCGGAACTTAAGGTGGCAGGAGGAGGCGTGATGAGGTAACAGTATGCTTTTTTATTCGAACGACCCACACGACCACGCATCTGATGTAAATCCGATAAACCAAACATGTGTGCATGGTTGATGATGATGGTGTTGGCATTGGGTATATCTAATCCCGATTCAATGATGTTGGTAGAAACTAAAATGTCAAATTCCCCTTCTACAAACTTCAACATGATTTGCTCGAGTTTATCTCCTTCCATTTGTCCATGAGCTACTCCAATGCGGGCATCTGGAATCAAACGTAATAAATTATTGGCAATACCATCGATGTCTTTGATTCGATTGTGTACAAAGAAAACTTGTCCGTTGCGTTTCAATTCATGCACAATGGCGTCACGAATGATTTCTTCTTCGTAGGTGTGAATCTCTGTGGTAACCGGTTGACGGTTGGCGGGTGGTGTAGCGATGATAGACAAGTCCCGTGCACCCATTAAAGAAAACTGAAGTGTACGCGGTATAGGCGTTGCTGTAAGGGTCAGTGTGTCGACATTGACCTTAAACTCTTTCAGTTTGTCTTTTACTTTTACACCAAACTTTTGTTCTTCGTCGATGATGAGTAAGCCCAAGTCTTTAAAGGCAATGTCTTTTCCAATGATACGGTGTGTGCCGATCAGGATGTTTGTTTTTCCTTCTTTTACGCGTACCAGTGTTTCTTTAATTTGTGCTGTGGTTTTAAAACGGTTTACGTATTCTATGGTACACGGCAAATTCGATAAACGATCACGGAATGTTTTATAATGTTGCATGGCCAAGATCGTTGTCGGTACCAATACCGCGACTTGTTTGCCATCACATACGGCTTTAAAGGCGGCACGAATGGCAATTTCTGTTTTACCGAAGCCCACATCTCCACAAACCAAACGATCCATGGGATGAGGCTTTTCCATGTCGACTTTGACATCGGCTGTTGCTTTGGCTTGATCAGGCGTATCTTCGTAGATGAACGATGATTCGAGTTCTGCTTGTAAAAAAGAATCGGGTGTATATTGATAACCTGGAGCCGTTTTTCGTTTGGCGTATAAATGGATCAAGTCTTTGGCGATGTCTTTAACTTGCTTTTTGACTTTTGATTTTTTGGCTTCCCAATCTCCTGAGCCCAGTTTACTCATTTGTGGCGGTCCTCCTTCTTTACCACTATAGCGTGATATTTTGTGGAGGGAGTGAATGCTTATTTTTAGAATGTCATCGTCTTTGAAGACCAGACGAATCATTTCTTGTTGTTGACCGTTGATCTCTGTTTTACCTAATCCTGCAAAACGTGCAATGCCGTAATCGACGTGGGTGATGTAATCTCCAGGTTGTAGGCTACGGAGTTCTTTGATCGTGATGGCTTTTGATTTCGAATATTTTTCTTTCGTTTTGTAGCGTAAGAATCGTTCGAACAATTGGTGTTCGGTGTATACCAGTAATTTATGACCTTCATCATAAAATCCTTCTTTAAGTGTAACACCCGTATGATTAAATTTTAAAAAAGGATCAATTTCTTCAAAAATAGTCGTGAGTCGCTCGACTTGTTTTATGGATTCAGAAGCGATACAAATGGTATAGCCTTGGTGTGCTTTTTCTGACAAATCTTCGCTTAACAATTTAAAGTCCTTGTTGAAGGAAGGCTGAGACTTCATGTTGAAGGGATAAGCATTTCCATTTTTGAACAGGAAATATTTCCCCGATTCGATGACTTTCTTTTTATCGAGTAGATCTTCAAATTCTTTTTTGTCGATGTATAATGTAGACGGTTCAGAGATCAGTGAGGATCCTCCAGACTTCAGTACTAGTTTCTCATGCAATTCGTTTATCTTCTCAAATCCTGTTTCAATTAAGTTGCCGACCAGTTCTCCATCTTTCATCCAATAGACCGTATTGTCGGGTAAGTATTCGAAAATACTTTCGCGACGTTCTTGCATTAATTTGGTTTGAATATTGGGGATGATGGTAATGAAATCGTGAATTTCAATAGAGAGTTGACTATCGGGATTGAAGGAACGAATGCTTTCGATTTCGTCGCCGAACAATTCGATGCGGTAAGGGAAATCGTTGGAATAAGAATACACATCAATGATGCCTCCTCTTACTGCGTATTGTCCTGCTTCGTACACGAAGTCTGTTTTCTCAAAATCATACGAAGCTAAAAACTCTTCCATGAATTGAAGGTCAAGTGCTTCGCCTTTTACTGCTTTAAAGGTGTTTTGAACGAGAGAAACTTTATTGATGACTTTTTCTCCAAGTGCTTCAGGATAGGTGACAATGACACAATTGGCGTTGGTATCGTTGCATTTGGTTAAGACTTCGGCTCGCAATAAAATATTAGCATTGTCTACTTCTTCCTGATGGTAAGGTTTTTTATACGAAGCAGGGAACATTAAAATGTCTTTGTTGGGAAATACCGTTTGCAAATCGTTTTGAAAAAAATAAGCCTCTTCTTTTTCTGGAAGAATAAAAAACGAAATGCCTGTTTCTGGTATGATGGCAGCAGCGATGATGGCATGTGCACTACCTGCTAATCCTGTAAGCTTTAATTTACAAAATGCTTGAGATTCCAATTTGTTTTGTATGTCTTTACAAAAGGAGTCTTCCCGATACAGCGATATGATTTCTTTTAATTTCAATGTGCTGCAATTTAATAAAATCGTGTTGTATAATGTACAAGATGTAACAAATGTTCTTTTTCAGAATAAACGTTCAAGAACCTTTTAAAATGGGATGGTAACGCCGAAACCATCTTGAGGTCTTTGCCTTATCTTTTTCTTATCGCGTAATCTGCCTTTTCTGTGAATGGCGATGGTCGTTGATTTGTCGAAAGGATAAGCGTTTGAGGAAGAAGGATGTTGTATGTTGAGGAATAAGGTTTCTCCGTCTGGACTGAAGCAAAGACCTGTACATTCAGCTCCGGGTACGGCTATTAAAAATCGTTGTAAGTCATCGACTTTAGGATTGGGAATGCTCGTGTCTAACCACCAAATTTCGTTGGTATAATCCTTTGCTTCGCCCTCTTGTTGAAGGACACGTCGCTTGTCTTTTCCGATCAGGTCTTCACAAATGACCAACCATGTTTTACCTTCAAATTCCTGATGTGTAATGGCATCGGGATTTGAAAAGTGTTTTGTAGGATCTTTAGTTCCTTGTCCACCCGCTACGCAAATACGGACAGTATTCGTTTGAAGGTCTAATTCCAGCAGTGATCCGTAGGGATAGGAAAGTATACCGCCACTGTTTTTATTTTTCATGTGGTGGGCCAATTGTTCTTCTCGAATCCCACTTTGTTCCCATTCGAAACGATCGACTCCTGTTTCGGTGATGTAGATTTTATCGTTTACGAGTGTCATCCATTCCATGCGCATGAATACGGTTGCCCCTTTACGAATGGCAATGTCTCGAATGATGACTAAAGAATCGAGTTCTCCAGGTAGGGCAATCCAAGGGTCGATGATACGGTTTTGATCGTAAGCATAGAGCGTTCCCTGATCAAATTGAAAAGGAGTGTTGGCGATGAATTTAAATAATACCGAAGGCGCATGATCATCCGTCATGTAGATTGTTTTCCCGTCTTTGCGAATGCATGCCGATTCATGAGAGTAGCGACCGAGCGCATACAATTTACGTATTGCTTTTTTCGACGAAGGATCTACTTCTACCATCCAGCCCATGTTTTCATAACGTTTCAAGGTATTAAAATCAGAGGTGTCTCGAGTCCCTTTCCCTTTCTTGTATAGAGTCTCGTTGTTTTCTGGAGGAAATTCTTCTGCCGTTAATATGCGATTGGTTTCTTTGATGTACAGTCCTCCGCAATTATCGTAGGTTCCACCTACAGGCTTGAAGTCGATGTTGTAATAAGCTCCATTTCTTGTCCATTGTCCTTTGGTGTTTTTAATGGAAAAAATAGTACCAGCACCTCCATCTCCTAGTACTGTTGAGCTGTCGTTCGTTTCATGTGAAATGTACAATTGGGCCTCTTCTTTTTTTGCTCCTGGAATAAAAGCAATGTAATCGTGATTTTTTTTCGCCAGCGATTTTTCAGTGGGAGAAGTGTAAACGTAATCATGTTCCCGAAAAAGTATACTGTATTCATATTCTTCGGGGATCACAATGGTTTTGTTTTCGGAAGTGTATTTCACAGGAGTGAAAGGGGCTTGTGCAAGCACTACACTACTGAAGAGCGCAAGAAAAAAAAGTAATGAGGTACGTGTCATCATTTGATTTCGATCAAAAATAATTCAGAAGTACCATTGTCTGGATCTGCAATGGCTAGTGCCGCTAGTGTTCCGTCTTCATCGTGTTCGTATAAACAAATGGATTCCCATTTTGTTTTTAGTAAGTTTCCCTTTTCGTCTTTGACGGTATTCAGATTAGAAACAGGTATTTTTTGATGAGATGTTTTATCGCGACCCCGATTGGGGATGTCCGATAGTTTGATACTTCCAATCGCCGAACCGATAATTTCTCCATCGTCGTATGCATTGTCTGTCGCTTCGCAAGATGCGCTGATGTATATGGTATCTTTGTAATAACAAGCACCCGAACAGGTATAGGCATTTCCATCGATCCATGGCATATCAAGTAAAAGCAGTTCGGGGAATGGTGTACTTTCACTGTGGTTTTGCAAGTACTCCACCATTTCTGCTAAAGGATAACGAATCAATTGTTGTCCTGACCGGTTGATGAAATAAAAGTGGTTTTCTACAATGAAGCATGATTCGATGTTGAGCTCTGTATCTTCAGAAAAGTCAGGATGACTGGTGATCAGGTGATATAAGGTGTTGAGGTCTTTCTCCCAAACGATGTGTTTTTTATTGTAGGAGGTAGGAAGTTTGATCAAGTAGCCTTTACCTCGTTGTGGTAGCAATGAGCCTGAGCCGGCGACAAAGATATGGGGATACCCATTGATGTCAAAAGACACCATATTTTCAAAATCGGGTTTGAGTGGTTTGGGAATACGTCCGTCTTTTTTTTCCGAACAAGGGAACAATTCTACCTGATGAATGACACGCAGTTCGTGGTTTAAACCGTAGAGGTATTCACTGTCGTCGCCGATGATGTAGATGACTCCATTCACAAGTTCAATACCCGAACCGGAAGGGATGTTTTCGAGTACTGCGTGTTTGATGATTTTGATGTCCATAATTTTCAGAAAGAGTTGTTCTGATTATGCGAAGATAATATAAATGTAATAAGGATTGATTCAGAAGAACTTTTTTGCCGTAGTCATTACTACTCAGGAGTTGCCACCAATTTTAGACACAGAACATACATTGACAAGTCGCATCAGTAAAATGGCGAGCCCCGACAATTTTTCCATCACTTGATGAATGACACGCAGTTCGTGGTTTAAACCGTAGAGGTATTCGCTGTCGTCACCGATGATGTAGATGACCCCATTCACAAGTTCAATACCCGAACCAGAAGGGATGTTGTCAAGTACTGCATGTTTGATGATTTTGATGTCCATTTATGAAAGGAGTCTTAACCCTAACACAATATAACAGTTTTAATGTTAAAGTTTAATTTCTTAGTATGAGTTGCTCCGCACGCAATAAGATATTATAACATTCCCCATTTGTTTGCGGAGAACTCATGCGGGGTGGGGTTTTATGCGACGGCCTAGTTCTTCTGATTCAAACCTTCATTTTTATGTACTTAGAAGCAACTCGGCCTGAAAAAAATGTTATTTATTATAGGGTATCATTATCAAATAGTTCATGCAGTTTTTGTTTCAAAATATTTTTATTGGGAAGTTGTGTTCTGTATTTTGAAACCATAGTAGGAGAAAGGCTTCGGCTTAGAGCATACTCAACCACTTCGACATCATTGTCTTTACAAAGCAATATCCCAATACTTGGATTTTCATTCTTTTTTTTCACATCACGATCTAATGCTTCCAAGTAGAAATTTAATTGCCCCAAGTGTTCTGGTTTAAATTTATCTGTTTTCAATTCGAATGCAACCAAACATTGCAGCACACGGTGGTAAAACAAAAGGTCTATATAAAAATCTGAGTTCCCCACTTTTACATTGTACTCTTCTCCAATAAATATAAAATCTCTACCTAGCTCGAGGATAAAGTTTTTCATTTGTTGGGTTAAGCCTTTTTGTAAATCCGTTTCATTATGTGGTTCTGGGAGGTTTAAAAATTCAAAAACGTAACGGTCTTTAAAATTATTTTTGATGTTGGGATGAACATTTCTAATCGATTGGGATAATTGTGAATCTCCTAATAGTGTTCTTTCAAATAAACCAGAAGATATTTGTCTGTCAAGTTCTCTTATGCTGTATTTTTCTTTAATACACATGTGTAGATAAAACATTCTTTCTTCTTCTGTTTCTGTGCGAGCCATTAAAATTTTGTGGATACTCCAGTTTACTTTTACCAAGATGGTATCACGTATTGAATATTCTATGAGCTGTTCCCACAATGTTGTGGAACTAACGTAATCAAATTGTCGCCACACTGTAGCGACAATTATATCTTCTTCATTATCAATACCTTTTAGCTTTTTGAAAAGTGTAGAATCGACAGGGTATGTTTCGTAAAATTGTACCATTCTATACATACTTTTAGTGTCAAAACCCTTTAAGGTAGGATCTTGTTTTATGAGAAAAGCAGATAGTTTTTGAACAGTTTTCTCTCCCCATTTACTGTATGTGAGTTGCTTGCTGATAAAAGCACCGACTTGCCAGTATAAATTTACCAATTCAGCATTGACACTTTTTAAAGCATTGTATTTTGCTTGTTGAATAGCTTCAAATAATACCGAAAAATTCTTGTGTTTAGGATGTTTGTTCATGTTAAAAAATTGAAAGTAATAGTCTAAAAAAATCAATTTTCAGAAAGCGTTGCTTCTGAGTATGCAAAAATACTATAAATGTAATAACGATTGCTTCAGAAGAACTCTTTCGTTGCCTAAGTCAAGTTATTACTACGCAGGAATTCTATGCGAAATAGACTTTAAAATGTGAATCTTAACTATGGAATCGCAGAGCAACTCCTGTTAAAAAGAGCGTTTTCTCTTCATTAGGGTTTTTGATGCAATACCTTGTGATTCTTCACGCCTTCTTCCAAGAAATCGATAAACTCTTCTATGTTTTCATTGAAAGCGACCGGTTGTGCAAGCAACGTTTCTGTGTTTGGATCCAACAGGATATAGTAAGGTTGAGCGTTGTTGTTGAATTTACTGACTTGTATGTCCGAGTTGATGGCCCCCATGGTTTTTTTGACTTTCTTGTCGAAGCTGGAGGTTACCCATTCTGATTCTGGAAGCAAGGTAGGATCATCGACATACAATGCGACTACGGTATATTGTTCGTTTAAGATTTTCAATACCCGGGGATCAGACCATACGTTGGCTTCCATCTTGCGGCAGTTTACACAGCCATGACCTGTAAAATCAATGAAGAGCGGTTTGTTGTTTTCTTTCGCACAATCTATGGCTTCTTTGTAATGGAAGAATCCTTTAATGTGGTGTGGTAATTTTAATTCATTGGAGAAAGAAGGTATGGAGCAGAGTTCCTGTGCGTGTAAACTACTTTGTTGACTGACTTCGTATAAATTAAAGTCTTGGGTAGTCATGGGAGGAAGGTATCCAGATAAAGCTTTCAGCGGAGCACCCCAAAGTCCAGGAATCATGTATACGGCGAAGATCAAGCTGGTCAGGGCCATCATCAATCGTCCTACACTGATTTTTTCAACGGGGCTGTCGTGCGGCAAGCGTATTTTCCCTAAGAGATAAAGTCCTAGTGCGGAGAAGATCACAATCCAGATGCTCAGGTAAATTTCCCGATCGAGTAATCCCCAATGTTCTACTTGATCGGCGACGCTTAAGAATTTAATGGCCATGGCCAATTCGATAAAACCTAACGTCACTTTCACCACATTGAGCCATCCACCTGATTTAGGTAAAGCATGTAACCATTCTGGGAAAATGGCAAATAAGGTAAAAGGAATGGCAAAGGCTGAAGAGTAGGCCAACATGCCTAATATGGGTTTGAGTAAGTGTCCTCCTGCGGCTTCTACCAAGATGCTTCCTACGATAGGTCCTGTGCACGAGAAAGAAACTAAGACGATGGTGAATGCCATGAAGAACACGCCGTAGTAACCGCCTTTGTCTGCTTGACGATCGACTTTATTGACAAAAGAAGAAGGTAGCGTAATGTCGAATAAGCCTAGAAATGATAAGGCAAATACGATGAAAATGACCGTGAATAATAAATTGGGAATCCAGTGTGTACTGAGGAAATTGGCAAAGGCTGGTCCATTGATACGGGCAGCGATGACGCCGATCAGTGTGTAGATGATGACGATAGAAGTGCCATATACTAAAGCTTTAATCGTCGATTGACGCCTGTTTTTACTGGTGTTGGTAAAGAACGTGACTGTCATTGGAATCATCGGAAACACACAAGGTGTCAATAAAGATGCAATTCCTGCAATGAAGGCGACGAAGATAAAATAGATCAAACTTTTATTTTCTGCCGTTCCGTCTCCACGGGGTTTCAATGTGATTTTTGTTTCCGGAAGTTTCGGTGTTATTTTTACTTGAGGGCTTAAAGAGGAATCAACAGCGGCATTGATGAGTGCGGTGGTGTCTGCTTTTATTTCATGGGCATCTAATTTGGCGAGGGTAAAATTTTCAAAGGTAAATTCTCCATTTCCTCCTACACATCGTCCGTCGGTTTCAGTGCATACTTGATAGTCGTATGTTCCTTTAATGATGGCACCTGCTTTCAGTATTTTGACCGTTTGTTTGAAAAGTCCTTTGTGTTTGAAGTAGGTGTATTCTCCTCCCCAAATGTCATCGTATTTCTTTTTGGCTCCGATGGGTTTAATTTTTCCTATCAGTGCATAATCTTTATTTTTTTCGAAGGTAAAGGTGGTAACAATCGGCCCCAGGTTAGGGTCGAAGTCCGAAGAGTATAAATACCAATTGTCTTCAATGGTGGCTTCAAAAATCAAGTCGACGGTTTGTCCTACTTCCACTTTAGGTTTAGAAAGGCTGTACTGCCAAGTCGCAGGTTTCAGGATTTGGCTATTGCCTACAAAGGCAAGGAATACAAACAGTAGGGTATAAAGTGTTTTTTGCATCATAGTAGATTTAACAGCAATCGTATGAAAATAATTCCTTGTCTTTTACTTTCTTAATGCGGCGTATTGGTGATGAAACTCGCAGATGGTTTCAATGCCCATGAAAAAGTTATACAAATGGTAATTTTCGTTGGGTGAATGAATGGCATCGCTATCGAGTCCAAAGCCTAAGAGTACGGTATCTAGTCCCAGTTCTTTTTTGAACAGACTCACGATTGGAATGCTTCCTCCTTCGCGCATGGGTATGGGCATTTTGTTCCAGACGTTAACAAAGGCTTGCTCCGCTGCTTTATATCCTTCCGATTCGATAGAAGTAAGTGCCGGTTCTCCTCCGTGGTGTGGTTTTACCACAACAGAAACGGTATCGGGAGCAATGCGTTGAAAATGATCACGGAAGAGTTTACTGATTTCTTCGGAAGATTGATTAGGAACCAAACGCATGGATATTTTTGCAAAGGCTTTAGAAGGCAATACCGTTTTAGCTCCTTCTCCGGTATACCCGCCCCAGATGCCATTCACATCCAAACATGGTCTTATGCCTGTACGTTCTAAGGTGCTGTATCCTTTTTCTCCGCTCACCGCTTTAATCTTCAAAGCTTCTTTGTATTCTTCTTCATTGAAAGGTGCTTCACTCATGCGCTTACGTTCCTCAGGAGTAGCTTCAAGTACTTTATCATAAAACCCATCAATCGTAATTTTATTGTTCTCGTCTTTCAACGATGCAATCATTTCACACAACACGTGTATGGGATTGGCTACGGCTCCACCGTACATGCCTGAGTGCAGGTCTCTCGAAGGTCCTGTGACTTCCACTTCTAAATAACTTAAGCCTCTTAAACCCACAGTAATGGATGGATTTTCATTGGATAAGATGCCTGTATCGGAAACTAAAATGATATCGGCCTGGAGTAATGCTTTTTGTGCTTTGAGAAAGTGTTCCAGGTTATCGCTGCCGACTTCTTCTTCGCCCTCAATCAAGAATTTGATGTTACAAGGCAGTGTGCTCGCTTTGAGTAAAGTTTCCAACGCTTTGATGTGCATGAACAGTTGTCCTTTGTCGTCGCAGGCTCCACGGGCAAATATTTTTCCGTCTTTAATGACCGGTTCAAAAGGAGGACTATCCCACAAGTTGATGGGATCAGCGGGTTGTACGTCGTAATGTCCGTAAACTAATACCGTTGGGAGTTTGCTGTCGATGATTTTTTCGCCGTATACAATCGGGTGATCTGCCGTGGGATATAACGTTGCTTGATCAGCACCGGCTTCAAGCAGGTACGTTTTCACTTGCTCTGCTGCTTTTACGACATCGGCTTTGTATTTACTGTCGGCACTTACAGAAGGAATGCGCAATAGAGTTTTGAGTTCTTCTAAAAAACGATCTTGATGAGTTTCAATGTATGCTTTTACAGACATGCGGCTAAGGTATAATTTCAAGTAGAAATATACGCCTTTTTTTCTGGCATTCCATTCCAGGCTTGTATTCCCCCAGTATGCAGGGCGACAATTTTTTTACCCTTTGGAATCAAGCCTTTGCGGGCAAGATCAAAGAGCGCATACATCATTTTTCCTGTATAAATGGGGTCTAATAATATGTTGTGTTGTTGATAAAAGGATTTGATGAAAAGGACTAACTCTTCCGGACATTTGGCATAACCTCCCAAGGCATAATCACCGATTATTTTCCAGTTCTTTTGTGCAGCGTTTTCGTTCCCACTTTCATGCAGGAGGCGTCGAACTTCATCGTGTAAGAAATCACCGCCTTTGAGTGCTGAGATTCCCCAAGCCTCTTGTGTTGGATGCATTCCACTGACAAGACCTGCCAAGGTTCCGCCAGTGCCTACTGCTGTAACGATGATGTCTGTATCGGGAGGGAGTTGAGGGCTTAATTCGGAAACTCCTTGTACGGCAAAGCGATTGCTCCCTCCTTCAGGAATGAGATAGCCGTAAGGAATGTGTTGTGTTTTTAACCACGCTTGGATGAAGTCGGGATCGTTTTTTTTACGGTACTCTTCTCTCGACATATAAACCAATTGCATGCCTTGTTGCTGACAATAGCTTAGCGTATCATTGAGGGGTAAAATAGCCTCTCCTCGAACGATGCCGATGCTCTTGAATCCGAAATGTTGAGCACTTTCTGCGGTGGCACACAGATGATTGGAATAGGCTCCTCCAAAAGTGATCAGAGTATCCATGTCTTTTGATCGTGCTTCGAGCAGGTTGTATTTTAATTTAAATGTTTTGTTGCCGCTTGCAGGATAAGGGAGTAATTCCAAGCGCGCTAAGGATAAGGAGCTTTCCAATTTTTCGAAGAGGGGATCGAAAACAGGTGTGAATTCGATAGAAGAAACGAATGATTGGTCAATATACATCGTGCGTAAAAATAGTAAAAAGTAAACAGTAGTGGCGAATTGCATTCGCCTTTTATACCAAAACATCATTCGTTTTTTATTATACCGAAAGGTATCGTTGCATGACATCAAATTGCATTCCCCCATTATAATTAGGATCCCCCCAATTAGTTTTATGCCGATTACAATCATAAGTGATCTTATTGATAATCATATCGGCATTACCAATTCTAATCTATTGGCAGAAAGAGTTGACTATTTAATACGTAGAATTGGTATTATATTGCACTCGAAAATGAGGTCAACATGAATCCATCGGATCCTATAGAAGAATTTAGTGAAGAAGAAGAACTCTTTGAGCACCATCGCATAGAAGTCGATAAGGGCCAATCGATGATCCGTATCGATAAATTTTTAATGGATCGCATTTCCAACACGACGCGCAATAAAATTCAAAATGCCATTCATGTGGAGTCGCTCAAGGTCAACGGGAAACCGGTAAAACCGAGTTATAAGGTCAAGCCTAACGATATCATTGTGGTCTCTCTGCCCCATCCTCCTCGTGAAGATGTGGTAGTACCAGAAAATATTACTTTGGACATCATTTACGAAGATGAGGAATTGTTGATTGTCAATAAGCGTGCCGGCATGGTCGTTCATCCTGCGCATGGCAATTGGACGGGTACGTTGGTGAATGCCTTGTCGTACCATTTGAATCATCTTCCAGTGAATCAGGGAGGAGAAATTCGTCCCGGTTTGGTACATCGTATTGATAAAGATACATCGGGGTTATTGGTCATTGCCAAAACGGAATTTGCCATGAGCTTTTTGGCGAAACAATTTTTTGATCATTCCATTGAACGCACTTATTATGCCTTGGTTTGGGGTGTTCCCACAACACCTCAAAGTACAGTGGATGCTCCTATCGCACGCAGTGAAAAAGACCGTAAAGTGATGGCGGTATATGCCGACGAAGAAAAAGCGAAACGAGCAGTTACGCATTACAAGGTCTTGAAAGATTTTCAGTACGTGTCTTTGTTGCAGTGTAATTTAGAAACGGGGCGTACACATCAGATCAGGATACACATGAAACACATCGGGCATCCTTTGTTTAACGATGCGACGTATGGAGGAGATAAAATCATCAAAGGAACGATGTTTTCTAAGTATAAACAGTTTGTAGAAAATTGTTTTGAGTTGTTGCCTCGACAAGCTTTACATGCCAAGTCATTAGGATTCATTCATCCTACTACAAAAAAATTCATGCAGTTTGATTCTGAATTGCCAGAAGATTTTCAGCGTGCATTGGACAAGTGGGAACGTTATATTGATCAGAAGGAAGGCCAATGAATTTAAAGCTCAGCAAAGGTGCAGGATACATGTTGATCTCCTTGACGGCTTTTTCGTTGATGCATTTACTGGTCAAGTTCATTTCAAACATTCCTGTTCCTGAAGTTATTTTTTTTCGTTCGATCGTGGCATTAGCGCTTTCGTATGCGATGATTCGAAGAGAAGGGGTTTCTCCCTGGGGTACCCATAAATTATTATTACTCTTTAGAGGATTGGCGGGTGTGACGAGTTTACTGGCGTTCTTTTATGCCATACAGCATATGCCTTTGGCAACGGTAGTGACGATTACCAATCTGGTACCTTTCTTTGCGATGTTACTCGCTGTTATTTTTGTAGGAGAAAAAATACCGATTGTACAATGGTTTTTGGTGTCGATTGCTTTTGTAGGTGTTTACTTGATTAAAGGATTTGACGAACGGGTGAAGACGGAGTATTTAGTGATTACGTTGTTTGCTGCTTTTTTTACGGCTTTGGCTCATTTTTTAGTGCGTACGTTGAGAGATAGCGACTATGAAAACGTCATCATCTTTTATTTTCCTTTGGTATCGATTCCAATTGTATTGGGTCCGATGTGGTATTATTGGGTGACGCCAACATGGGTTGAGGCCTTGTTTTTACTCGCCATTGGTGGAGTAAGTCAAGTGGGACAAATCTTTTTAACCCGTGCTTACCGTCATGAGGAAATCGGTAATATCGCAGGACTCTATTATGTGGGTTTGTTGTTGGCTTTGGCGTACGGCTATTTCTTCTTTGACGAAACATTTAATGCCATAACGCTAATCGGTATGTTATTGGTGTTGTCGGGGGCGGTGTTGGGGCAGTTACGAAAGTAGGGGTCAGTCGCGACTGACCCCTACTTTTGCTTCCTCCCAATACGCATTCATTTCATCCAAACTCATGGTTTGTAAGTCTTTTCCGGCGGCTTTCGCTTTTTCTTCGAGGTAGGTAAACCGTTGAATAAATTTTTTATTGGTACGTTCTAATGCGTCTTCTGGATTGATGTCAATGAAACGAGCATAGTTGATGATGGAAAAGAAGATGTCACCCAATTCATCTTCCATTTTTTGTTTGTCGGTTTGAGGAGCTTGAGCTTCTTTTTCAAACTCTGCTAATTCCTCTTTGACTTTGTCCCAGACTTGATCTTTATGGTCCCAGTCGAAGCCTGCACCGCGTGCTTTTTCTTGTATGCGTATGGCTTTGACCATGGCCGGTAAGGACTTGGGAACACCTGATAAAATGTTTTTATTCCCTCCTTTTTCAGTTTGTTTGATTTGTTCCCAGTTGCGTTTAACGGCTTCTTCATCTTCTGCTTTTACATCGCCATAAATGTGTGGGTGTCGGCGAATTAATTTTTCAGATAAACTGTCCATGACATCTTTGATGGTAAAATCATGAGTCTCCGATGCTATTTTACTGTAGAAGACCAAGTGCAAAAAGATATCACCGATTTCTTTTTTAATTTCCTCCATATTTTTTTCCACAATGGCATCGGAAAGTTCAAAAGTCTCTTCTATGGTTAAATAGCGCAGACTTTCAATGGTTTGTTTTTTATCCCAAGGACATTGAGCCCTCAGTTCATCCATGATTTGAAGTACTCGGGCAAAAGATTGAAGGGTATCTTGGGGTGTATGGGTAACGTCCATGCGATAATATTTTTCTATTCGTGTGATGTATTTTATAAATAAGGTTAAATTTGTATGCTTGCAGCTTATACCCATTATAATAAATATGCCATTTCTTTTGGTATAATGCCGATGAAACAAGTGATTAGTTCAATGGTATAGAGCTAAATAGTTTGTGTAATCGGTATTAAATATAAGAATAAGTTGGCGGCTTAAGAAACTATAACATAAGATACAGTGACACTTATTCAGTCCATTTCAGGTATTAGGGGAACCATAGGCGGTAAAGTTGGAGACAACTTAACGCCACAAGATGTGGTTAAATTCACGTCAGCGTTTGGTATGTGGTTGTTGGAGCACCATGAATCACCGACGGTGGTCATTGGGAGAGATGCACGCCCTTCGGGAGAATTGATTACTCAATTGGTATCTTCTACGTTTCGTAGTTTGGGTGTTCATGTGATAGACTTAGGCTTATCGACGACGCCTACCGTAGAGTATGCTGTAAGCAACGAAAAGGCTGCAGGAGGGATCATCATTACCGCAAGCCATAATCCAGGCAACTGGAATGCCCTTAAACTCTTGAATGAGCAAGGAGAATTGTTGACGGAAAAACAAGGAGCTCAAGTTGATAAGTACACCAATAAGTCTAAAATACATTATACAGAATATAAGAAATTAGGGTCTTATACTTCACGTGAAGATTATATCAAAATACACATTGATGCGATTCTGGCTTTGAAGTTGGTGAACAGAGAAGCCATTGCTGCACGCAACTTTAAAGTAGTGGTTGATGCGGTCAATTCTTCCGGGGGCATTGCTGTGCCGATGTTATTAGAAGCTTTAGGTGTTACACAAGTCACGAAGTTATATTGTGATCCTAATGGTAATTTCCCACATAATCCAGAACCTTTAGCAGAGAATTTAACGTTCATTTCTTCTGAAATGGAGCGTGGGCATTACGATTTGGGTATTGTGGTAGATCCGGATGTGGATCGTTTATGCTTCATCAAAGAAGATGGATCCATGTTTGGAGAAGAGTATACCTTGGTAGCAGTTGCCGATTATGTATTGAAACATACACCGGGTAATACCGTTTCCAATCTTTCTTCTACACGTGCTTTAAAAGTGATTACAGAGAAAGCAGGTCAAAAATACTTGGCTTCCAAAGTAGGAGAAGCTCATGTGGTTGCTGCGATGAAGAAAACCAAAGCGGTGATTGGAGGAGAAGGAAATGGAGGTATTATTTATCCTGAGATGCATTACGGTAGAGATGCCTTAACAGGTATTGCTTTGTTTTTATCACACTTGGCAGCTTATGGCAAACCAGTATCGATGTTGAGAGGAACATATCCTAATTATCAGATTTCAAAAAACAAAATAGAATTAACGCCAGATATTGATGCCGATGCCGTGATTTTGGAATTGACGAAAAAATACAGTCAACATCCTGTGAACACAGAAGATGGTGTGAAGATTGAGTTTGATGACGAGTGGGTACAGTTGAGAAAATCAAATACCGAACCCATCATCCGAATTTATTCTGAATCATCGAGTATGGCGACAGCCGACCATTTGGCGAAAAAGATCATGTCTGATATCAGAGAAATTTTAGAATCCAATAATGCCAATCTATCTCGATAATGCTGCGAGCTCACCGCTAGATGAACGCGTACTGGAGGTGATGTTGCCTTATCTTACTCATAAGTTTGGTAATCCCTCTTCTATCCATAATTATGGTAGAGAAACGCGTGCCGCCATCGAGAAGTCAAGGAAGAGTATTGCAGAATTATTAAATACATCTCCGTCTGAAATTTTTTTTACATCGGGAGGTACGGAAGCCGATAACATGGCGATTCGAGGATGTATAGAAACGTATTCGGTAAAAGATGTCATTACATCCCCCTTAGAACATCATGCCGTATTACACACCACCGAGGCTTTAGAGAAAGGTCCTGTACCCTACACCTTGAGTAAAGTAAACGTCGATGGGCAAGGCAATTTGGACTTAGTACATTTGGAGTCGTTGTTAAAACGGAATACAAAAATGTTGGTGAGTCTGATGCACGGCAACAATGAAATAGGCAACCTCAATGATATCGATGCCATTGCTACTTTGTGCGCAACATACCAAGCCTACTTTCATTCCGATACGGTGCAAACCATGGGGCATTATAGCATTGATGTACAAAAAACACCAGTAGATTATCTTGTGGGTTCATCTCATAAATTTCATGGTCCTAAAGGCATTGGTTTTATTTATGTGAGTGCAGCCCGTCCGATCAAACCTCTGCTCTATGGAGGTCCTCAAGAACGCAATATGCGTGCGGGTACAGAAAATGTAGCAGCTATTGTGGGTATGGCTAAAGCTTTAGAATTGGCTTATGCCCATCTCGATCAAGACAGAGCTCATATTGTAGCGTTGAAGTCGCATATGATTCAACAATTGAAGGCACGTATTGCGGATATTTCCTTTAATGGTTTATCGGGAGACTTGGACAGGAGTTTGTATACGGTATTGAATATTTCCATTCCTGCGGGAGAGGAGTCGGAGATGCTGTTGTTCAATATGGATATAGAAGGAATTGCGGCTTCTGCTGGAAGTGCTTGTACCAGTGGGACACAAATTGGATCTCATGTATTGGAAGCGATGGGAGCGGATGCCGATCGTGCTTATATTCGTTTTTCATTCAGCCGAATGAATACCCTGGAAGAAATCAATAAAGCCGTAGATGTGCTGGCACGAGTGATGCAGCGATAGCTTAGTTTGTAATAGATAATCAATGATTGTTTTTTACTACTTTAAAATATTCCAACTTTTCTTTTAGCTCGATTACTAAGGTGTACATGCCGGAGTTTAGTGTAGCGGTTTTAATTTGCAACCATTTCTGTTCTTGATTGATAGGGACAAAAAATAGTTCACCAAGTGAATTGATGAAATAAACGTTTTGAATCAATGGGTTTTGATCGATCGCCAAGTCTACCGTCAATGTTTCATCAAAGGGATTAGGGTAAACGTTTTCAATAAGCTTTATGTTCGTTTCGGGATATGCAGATTGAATGCCTAAATTCGTGCTGGTCCCATCGGTGTCGGTTTGTAACAATCGATAGTAAATGATTTGTGGAGAAGCTATTTCATCTGTATAAGTGTAGTTTTTAATTGTATTACTTTTTGCTTTTCCATCGACCTTTTCCAGAAGATTGAAGTTTACACCATCTGTACTTTTCTCTAACGTGAAAAAGGCATTATTTTTTTCTATTGAAGTAGCCCAGTTAAGTTGTACATGATAACGACCAGTATAAGTAGCTTTAAAAAACAATAAGCTTAGGGGTAATACACAAGAAGAGGGCGTAGTACTGCTTGGTATGGCTAAATTGTTTAATACAGCTCCAGCAGTGCCATTGGTTGCGTTCCAAGAAGTTCCAGAACCTTGTCCTCCTCCGGAACCTGATATTCCTGCGTTACCACCAGATACATTGGTAGCCACTAGCCCTGCTGTTCCTGATGGAGCCATCCATACGACACCGCCGCCGCCACCGCCACCAGGGCCAAAGTCAAAGTTCAGATAACCCGTGTCACCTCCTTTTCCTCCATACGTTTCGGTAATTGTTGCCTGGGTATAGTTTAACACTTCTAAGAGTATAGTTCCTCCCGCACCACCACCGCTGTTACCATCTCCATTATCTCCTGCCGGACTGGTATAATAAGACCTTACAGAACCTCCATTTGATTTAATCAGGTAACCGTTACTATTCAAAACAGATGTTTTGATGATCACAATTCCTCCTCCGGCACCGGCATCATAACTTAAGAAATTGTTTGCTTGTCCACCACCACCACCACCGCCCATGAAGATTTTGTTTAATGCTGTATTATAGAATGTGTTCCCCAAGCCAAGTGCTCCATATCCAAAGGGACTTGGTGCACCACCACATCCTGTATTTTTTTTATCACCTCCTCTTCCTCCTGTTCCATAATTTCCACCGCCCCCCCCACCGGTATTGTGGGAGTTCCCACCACCGCCCCCAATGCTGTTTTTTGCACGTCCTGATTCCCTCCCTAAAATATAGGCGCAAATACCTTCTCCTTTTTTTCCTGCTTGTACTGTTGGATATGCATAATAGTGTGTGGCATTGCTACTGGTGAAACAGTCTCCTCCATTTAAACTTTTATCACCTCCTCGAAAACCTTCTTCACTGGCATCAATGTTGGCGTTTAGTGTAAGGGTTCCTGAACATTCTAAAACGATTACTCCTCCTGTATTTCCATTCCAGGGTTGAGCATGGAGTTCTCCCGTTACAGTGATGTTACCGTATTGGGGAACACTGATCATTTGAACAGAGCCTGAGGGCGTATAGGTTTTCAATAAGGTTTGTTGAAAGTATACATCGTTGCCAATAAAATGATCGATGAATGCAAACTCATAATTTCCTGCGTCGTTAATGGCTGTGATGTTGCCAAAGTTAATACTGTTGGTTTGATCGATCGTAGCACCTTGCATTTGTATCAAAAGTACTTTATCTCCTGCTGAAAATCCTGTGATGTCATTTACAGTAATTTTGTTACAAGCATAATCTACGGCAATAACTTTGACATAGGTATTGACTATGCCTGACAGCTGAGCCTGCAGGTATTCTTGTCTTAGAAAAAATAGACAAGCCCATAAGATCAAAAATGGTCGAAAACACATAGCTTATGTAATTACCCACTTTTATCAGATAAATACAATTTTATCGGTTAAACATACAGTTTTTATGAATACCGGCCTTGTTAATAAGGTAACTGATTATGAGGGCTTTTATCGAATATGCTCCGTAATTTCGACGTTTGAAGCACTTAATGCGGGTCTTATCGAGGCTAATAAGGTAATGATGATCACGGCGAGTGCTGTGACCAGAACGTCGCCTGGTTTTAGTCTAACGGGATAGGCATCAACCACAGAAGTTTCTGTACCAATGGAAACGAAACCATATTTTTGTTGTATCAAACAAATAGCAATACCCAGGCTAATACCGATGAAAGCTCCAGTGAAGGAGATGAGTGCTCCTTCTGCTAAAAATATATTACGTACGGTTTTAGGAGAAGCTCCTAAAGAAAACAGAACAGCGATGTTACTTCTTTTTTGAATGACCAACATGGATAAGCAAAAGAAGATCCCCACAGAAGAAATGGCTAAAATAAAGGTGAGCATGAGGTTGACAATAATTTTTTCAATACGCATGGCTCGTATTAAGCCTTCGTGTTGTTCTTCACTGTTTTGTATTTTAAAATCAGGACCAAGTAATTTGATTAATCGTTTTTTTACCTCTTCAATGCTTGTTCCTTCCTTCACTTTTATTTCCAGGTAAGATCGTTCGTTGGTATAATTCATTAAGCTTTGAGTAACCTCGATGGGTACAATGACAAAATGGTCGTCGTATTGTTTTTCAATGGCAAATACACCACCCGGTTGCAAGTTCATGACATTGAAGGCGTCGGTAGCCCCTACTTTTTTAATGTTGTTTTTGTTGGGGTAGTAAAAAGTAAGTGGAGCAAAAGGATTTTTAACATTAACCGACAACTTATATTGTACACCTCTTCCCATGATGGCGTATTGTTGCTTAGCATCTTTCAATTTGAATTGGCCAGCGACAATAAAAGTGTCAATACGGCCTTGTTCGATGAAGTTATCGGATACGCCTTTAATTTTGATGACATCACTTTCGTTGGCATACATAATCACACAGTTGTCTTCGATGACATCGCTAATGAGAGCGACTCCCTCTGTTTGTGTAATGATATCCTGAAGTTGTGTTGTATAGATAAAGGTTTTACCTTTTATGGGTTGTACTTTAATTTGTGGATCAAAGGAATCGAATAAAGAGCGAATTAAATCTTCCATGCCATTAAATACGGCCATGCCAGTAATCAAGGCCATGGTAACAACCGCAACGACACTGATTGAAAGCAGTGAAATGATGTGAATCATGTTCAACTTGCCTTTTGTTAAAAAGTATCTTCGTGCAATGAAGAAAGCCGCTTTCATGAGTTAATCTTCTTCGGTGTCCTCGTCTTTAGGAGCAGGAGGAATGTCTAAATTAGCAATGAGGTTATTGATATGGATGGCATAATCGACACCATCGTCAAGTAAAAAAATAAGTTCTGGAATGATGCGTATATTTTTTTTCAGCTTATCCCCTAACATTTTTCTGATGGGTTTAGTCTGGATCTGAATTTTCTTCAGTTCTGCTTTTTTATCCGTGGACGCCAGAAAACTCAGGTATATTTTTGCCACCGACAAATCTGGACTCATACGCACGGTGTTTACACTAATATAGGTACCTCCAAACAGGCTCTTGGTGTCCCTTACGAACAATTCAGCCAGTTCTTTTTGGATCATACGGCTAAACTTTTGCTGTCTGGTGCTTTCCATTGTATAACTTTGTTTCTTTTTTTATCAAACTTACCGTATTTTGAGGAGAGTTTCCATAAAAATCTAAATAAACTAAGTCTTGGTAAGTTTATTCAAACTGTTTGATCTCCCTCGGGTACTGTTATTATTGCTGTTATTAGTACTGTACGTTGTTTTTAGTGGGATCTTATCATTCCCTCTTACTTCATACGAGCTCATGAGCTTGGTGACCAGTGAGCATTTGACTTCTGGAAACATCATGTACAGGGATGTTTTTCATTGGACAGAACCTCTTACGGCCTGGATACATTACATTTTGTTTTTTCTCTTTGGCAGGTCGATTATTTACTATCGTATTTTAACTTTGGTTATTCTGTTTTTTCAAGCCATACTTTTTAATCAAGCATTGAATGAAAAAGGATGTTATGATCAACGTAGTGCGCTCCCTTCTTTGATTTATTTAAGTTTTATTGTTCTCTTCCCCGATATGCTTAGCCTCAGTGCTGTTGTGCTGGCTAATACCTTTCTGTTATTGGTGTTTTATTTTTTGATTTCCTACATTAAGGATAATGAACATACTCAGCCGTTGTTTTGGATAGGCTTCAATGCGAGCTTAGCCTTTCTTTTCTATGCTCCTTATATTGTCTTATTGCCTGCGGCTTTAATGATATTGGTATTGTATAGTCCTACCGATGCAAGAAAAATAGTTACGATCCTCTATGCTTTTATTCTTCCTTTCATATTGGTCTGGGCTTATTTCTTCTGGAAAGATGCCTCAAGTTTTTATGTGCAGGTGTTTTTACAAAAGGTCATGAGTTTTCAAGCCAATCATTATTTATCCTTTCGACAATTAGTATGGATCATTGCTTTGCCTTTAGCCTGGTTGTTGCTTGGATTCATCGCCATTAGTCGAGCTTCATCTTTTGTCAATTATCAATACCGGGTCATTCAATCGGTGTTTTTATTCTTTTTGTTTTCTATGGCTGGTATGTTGTTGGTTAAAGAACGATCTGTATTTACCATGTGGCAATTGGTCCCATTTGTAGCCATTATTGCAACGTACTTTCTTACTTTACAAAAGAGGAAATGGGTTGCAGATTTTATCTTATTCACCAGTGTAGCGGCTTTGGTGTATACTCAAATCAATGTAAAAAAAAGTTTAACGGATTCGCCTTCCAATGAAAACAGCTTAATTGCTCGTTACGATGCCGCAACATGGGATTTGTTTAAGGCTAAAAAAAGCGTATTGGTATTAGGCAATGACATTGGTGTGTACACACAATACAAATTGGCTACACCTTTTTTGAACTGGAATTTATCGGAGTCTTATTTTAAAGACATGCAAAGCTATGAATCTGTTTGTTTGCTAGACCGTTATTTCAGTAAGGAACTTCCTGAAATGATTGTGGATCCCAACGCTGTGATGAAAGAAGTATTTTACCGATTACCTCTTGTGTCTAATAAGTACGAAGAAAAGAAAAAAGGGATATTCCTTTTGAAACGCTCGTCCAATTAAGGTTTAGCAGCTTATTTTATTGACTCTGTTTTGGTGTCTGCCTCCTTCAAATGCTTGTGAAATGAACATATCGACGCAAGCCCAAGCCTCTTCTACAGTGATGAAACGTGCAGGTAAACAAATGACATTGGCGTCGTTATGTTGTCTTGCAAGTTTTGCGATCTCTGTCGTCCAGCACAATGCTGCACGTACATTTTGATGTTTGTTTGCTGTCATACATACTCCATTCCCGCTTCCACATATCAAAATACCAAACGTGTTTTCACCATTGCTGACGGAAGTTGCCAAAGGGTGTGCATGATCGGGATAGTCAACGGAGTTTGTATCCTGCGGTCCGAAATCTTTTACTTTGTATCCTGCGGCGGTTAATTTTTCAGCGATGTATTTTTTATATTCTACTCCGGCGTGGTCTCCGCCAATGGCAATGTTTGTCATGATCTTAGGATTATTAAAATTCTTCTTCTTTCTTTTTTTGATTGGCTACATAGGCCGATATAAAGATACTGATCTCGTATAAGAAGACCAGAGGTATCCCAATCAACAATTGACTGAGCATATCCGGTGATGGTGTTAAGATGGCAGAAATGAATAAAATGACAACGATGGCATGGCGTCGGTAAGTACGCATGAAACCAGGTGTCATCATGTCCATTTTAGAAAGGATGAAAATCAGTACCGGCAATTCAAACATCAAGCCGCAACCCATCACCATGAAGCATACCATAGAAATGTACGATGTTACATCGAATTGATTGACGATACTTGCGTCAATTTGATAATTGGCTAAGAACTGTATGGTAATGGGTAGTACCATATAGTACCCAAATACGACACCTAGGAAAAACAAAAAAGAAACGGCCAGTACAGCATTCATACTGTTTTTTTGTTCTTTTATTTTTAGACCGGGTTTTACAAAGCGCCATATTTCCCAGAATATATAAGGGAAGGATACGATAAAGCCGACAATGAAAGCCGCCGTAATGTGCATCGAAAACTGTCCTGTCATCGTACGACTTTGCAAGGTGAAATTGGGTTCTCCCACACAGTAGTTGAAATGCTTACAAAGCAATTGGAATGTCCAGAAGTCAGGCGTTGCAGGGGCAAACAAGACGTCGTGAAATATCCAATCCATATAGATGAATGCGACCACCGTAAATACCAACAGGACGATGATGGCACGAATGATATGCCACCTCAATTCCTCGAGGTGGTCTACAAATGACATTTCTGAGTTAAACAAAGCGGTTATTTATATAAGGGAAATTGCTCCATCCACGTGTTGACTTTCTTTTTCACATCTTGGATTTTAGAAGCATTGTCTTTGTTCATTAATACGGCATCGATTAAGTCTACTACTTGTTCCATGTCTTTGGCTTTTAGTCCGCGTGTTGTAATGGCGGCTGTACCTACTCGCATTCCTGAAGTGACAAAGGCAGACTTATCGTCGAAAGGAACTTTATTTTTATTGATGGTAATGTCGGCTTGAATCAGGGTGTTTTCAGCTTCTTTACCCGTTAAGTTTTTAGAATGAAGATCAATCAACATCAAGTGATTATCAGTACCTCCTGAAATGATGCTGTATCCTCTATCGATAAATGCTTTTGCCATGGCCTGAGCATTCACTTGTACTTGTTGAGCGTATGCTAAATAAGGGTCACTTAATGCTTCTAGGAAAGAAACTGCTTTGGCAGCAATAACATGTTCCAGAGGACCTCCTTGTGTTCCAGGAAATACACCTGAATCCAACAAAGCAGACATCATACGCAATTCGCCTTTAGGGTTTTTGAAGCCGAAAGGATTTTCGAAATCATTACCCATTAGAATCAAACCACCTCTTGGGCCACGCAATGTCTTATGGGTGGTCGTTGTAACGATATGACAATGTTGCATCGGATTGTTCAGTAAGCCTTTTGCAATCAAACCTGCAGGGTGAGAAATATCCGCTAACAACAGAGCCCCTACACTGTCGGCAATTTGACGGAAGCGAGCATAATCCCAATCTCTGGAGTAAGCAGAAGCACCACAAATGATCAACTTCGGTTTTTCTTTGGCAGCGATGGCTTCAACTTTATTCATGTCGATGAGACCTGTTGCTTGTTCTACACCGTAAAATGTAGCTCTATAATATTTACCAGAAAGATTGACTTCTGAACCGTGAGAAAGGTGTCCTCCATGTGCCAAATCAAAACCTAAAATGGTGTCGCCTGGATTTAAGATGGATAACATGACTGCAGCATTGGCTTGCGCTCCTGAGTGTGGCTGTACGTTGGCCCAAGTGGCACCAAATAATTCTTTAGCTCTGTCAATGGCTAATTGCTCTCCTTGATCTACAATTTGACAACCTCCATAATATCTTTTCCCTGGCAGACCTTCAGCATATTTATTGGTAAAAACACTTCCCATGGCTTCCATGACTTGAGGAGAAGTGAAGTTTTCTGAAGCAATCAATTCGATACCTTCTTCTTGGCGTTTTGCTTCTTTCTGAATAAGGTCGAAAATGGCTTGGTCTCGTTTGAATTCCTTAAATGCTGAGGATGACATAGTTTTTTGGGTTAAGATATTTTAAATGTGTTTGTCGATTTGCATCATGAGATGGGCAAAATTAATCAATTCCACATGGTTTGAAAACCTTTGCTGTATAACTGTGGACTAATTGTCCAATTATACGCTGGTAAATTCTTTTGAAAAGGACCCGATTTCCCTCTAAAAAGGTGTATATTAAAGAGATAATGCGTCTCTAAAGTTTTTTATTTACTTCTTACTTCATTCAGTGTATTCACAAGAGCTCCATTTAGGTGAAATAAATTCTTTAAAAAATGCAGGAATCCTTAATTTTATAAGGTGAAGCAAAATCGCAGTATTGGAAAACCAGCATAATCATGAAAATCAATCGATCGTATTGCTTTAAAAAACTACTTTTCATGTTGACTTTCCTTTTGGTGTTCGTGGCATGTAAAAGAGATTTTGAAAAGCCACAGTGGGATACCAATTTATTGGCCCCATTTGCCTATACCGAATTAAGTATTCAAAACTTGGTGAAGAACGGGGGCTTCCAAACCAATGCTGATAAAAGTATGGATCTCTTTATTCGAGATACTTTGTATAGTTTGCGCATGGATTCTTTGGTTCAGATCACCACACCGTCTTTCGATATTAATAAAACCATTGATTCGATTGTCTTTGATACACCACCCATCGTTACCAAAGTGACCTTAGGAATGATTGCCCGTCAATTGCAGCAACAAGGGAATCCTCTTGGGGCATTGATTCTTGCAAGTCATGGCCAATTTGCTCCGATTCCGAATGGTGCAGTGCAAAATATTACAGGAGGCCCTATTGCCATTAATGTGAGTGATGTATTGGAAACGGCAAGTGTAAAGGAAGGTTTTTTAGATATTTCTATTGTTAATGATTTACCATTAACCATTACGAATTCTGAGTTTCGAATTTCAAATACACTACCACCTTCTGCAGTCATCACACAACCTACCCTTTCTAATATTGCTCCGGGAACAACTGCAACGCATACGGAAGATATTGCAGGTAAGTTGGTTCAAGGAGCATTAACGGCTTATATCTTGGATATAGATTTAGGTGGAGGCTTTGTTGTTATTGATACCAACAGTGCGGTTACAATTAGTCTTAAAGTAAGAGAAGTGACAGTAACCTCTGCCACCGCTGTTTTTCCAGCACAAAATGTAGTCAATGATGAATCGGTTGTTTATTTGCTAGACATGGGTTCTGTTCGGTTAAAGAAAATTAAAATAGGATCAGGTCAAGTGAAAATACATGTTTCAACGACACTGCCAGATACGCTCTTCTTTTCATATGAAATTCCTGGTGCAACGAAAAATGGAATCCCTTTTAAAACCGACACACAAGTTCCTCCTTCTGGTGGGGGCACTACCGTATTTACGTACGATATGGCAGATTATGTCATGAATCTAAAAGGTAAACCAGGAGATGATGAATACAATGCCTTATTCAATAAACTTGTAGGTCGAATAAAATACACGGGTAAAAAAGTTTCTTTATCCTTAAGCGATTTTGTTAGTGTTCAGATTGCATTAGAAAATGTGAGACCAGCGTATGTTCAAGGATATTTAGGAGATACGACCATTACACTAAATGACAGTGCTCCTTTGAATGTGTTTCGCAATGTAACGGGTGGATCTGTCGAGTTTGAAGAAGCAGAACCTTCTGTAGTCATTGAAAATGCTTTTGGTGTAGCAGGAAGTGCTCAAATCAATTCCATTGTTGTACATAAAGGAACATCATCTTTGCCTTTGTCTTCTACGTTGTTAGGCAGCCCCATTCCGATTGGACGAGGTCTAGATGGAAATCCTCCTACCACTACCACTACAAAAATCTCATTAGGTGGAGCAGGGAGTAATGCTACTGCCCTTATTAATTTGATGCCAACTCGTTTAGATTATGCAGGGGTTTTAGAGATTAATCCTACTCAAGCGATTGATTATACTCAATTTGCTTATGCCAATTATCCTGTTACAGCATTGATGGAATTTAGAATGCCACTTTCTTTGATTGCGAATCAGTTGCAATTATCCGATACCATTCCGTTATCCTCTTCCCCTCAAGTCAATGCCGCATTAAAGAAAGGGAAATTGAATTTAATTACCGATAATGGATTCCCTTTGGATGCTAGCGTAAAGGCTTATTTTTTGGATCATAATGGTCATGTAATCGATTCTTTAGCGAGCAATCAAGTCATTAAGCGAGCTCCTAAGGGTGTCGATGGTAAAGTCATTAATCAAGTACGTACCGTTATTTCGTACAACTTATCTTCACAGAAAATTGCTAATATTCAGCATGCCAGCCAAGTCAATTTCAAAGTCGTGTTCACCTCGCAATCTGGGGTGTATACTAAGATTTACAGTGATTATAAAATCAAGTTTAAATTGTCCGGTGATTTATTATATACCGTTAATGGGGAACAATAATGCCAATGAAAAATAATAAAAGAGGCTTTCACGTCATTTTTCTACTGGCACTGTCGCTGAGCTTTTCATCCTCTTATGCACAGTTGTATAGTGATGAAATGTATTGGACAACATCCAAGTTGAATCAAGATTCACTTCACCCCATTCATGCACACAGAGCAATGGTGCAAGCGCGTTTCAATTACGGGTTTAATGCAACTTCTGTAACCAATAACTTTTTTAATAAGTTAGTTTACCGTAGAACATTCATCGACGAAACAGATAAAGAAGATGTAATTTCTCAATTAAAAGCGCAAAACAAATTAGGTGTTGATATCAATGCCTCTCTTTATGGAACGATAAGATGTAAAAAGGACTCCTCTATTCTTTTTGATGTGGGGCTTGGGTACAGAGATTTTACGTATGCTCATTTCACAGAGGATGTCTTTAAATTAGCTTTTCAAGGGAATGCCCAATATGCTGGCCAACATGCGAAAGTAGGGCCTTCCATGTTGAAAGAATGGAATTATATGTCTTTGTTTGTCGGTGCGCAAAAAATTATTTCTAAAAAAGTTTTAGTTGGTGCTCGCCTGTCATTGATTAAAGCAGGTTTCTATAGAGAAACGAAAATGGAAGAAGGCCACTTGTATACTGATCCGGATGGAGCTTATATCGACTTGTCTGCTCCTTTTGAATGGCATTATCAAAAAAGACCTGACAACCCTTTGGCTACGAACAACGGTTGGGGAGGGAGTGTAGATCTTTATGCACAACATTGGTTTAAGAAATCAGTGTTGTCTTTGGAAGTACGTGATTTAGGTTTTGTCAATTGGAGAAATATGAATACGTATATTGGGGATCAAACCTATCGTTACGAAGGAGTTTATATTAGTGATGTTTTGGCTCCGGGAAATTCTTTCATCACCAGTGTTCAGTTGGATTCTGTAGCAGAAGAATTAGGGATAGAAAAACAAGTCAAAAATAAAATGACCATGTTGCCGACGAAGTTACAACTTTCTTATTTGTATCAAGCGTCTGCGAAATGGTCGGTTAAAGGTGACTTGAACTATATGTTTTTGAAAGGCTACTTGCCGTATTTAAAATTGTCGGCATACTATGCTGTTCTGCCCAAAGTTTACATTGTACCTGCTGTTGTAGTGGGAGGTTATGGGAAAGTGAACACGCAACTGGGTGTGAGTGCTACCCTTGCGAAACACTGGTCTGTACAAACGAATATTTTTGCATTGGAATATTTACTTGCTCCTACGAAATACGCAGGACATGGGTTAGAGGTGTATTTGACAAAGACATTCTAAATGGTTGGAACCTGGAAAGATGGATGGGCTTGGCTCAGAAAACTAACACCACGTAAGGTACTAAATGCTTGGAGGCTCACATATTCCTATCAATGGTCTATGTTTAGAGGAGTTTCGTTTCATAGAGGTATGCCTGCCAGTATTTCCATAGAACCTACTACTTCGTGTAATTTACGTTGTCCTGAATGTCCCAGTGGCTTACGCTCTTTTACGCGTCCTACAGGCATGATGGATTTGAATTTGTACAAATCTATCGTTGATCAATTGTACCGGGAGTTGCTGTATTCTATTTTGTATTTTCAAGGAGAACCTTATTTGCACAAAGGATTTTTCGATATGGTAAAATATGCCAGTAGTAAAAACATCTATACGGCTACATCTACCAATGCACATTACCTTGACGATGAACGTGCAAAAGAAACGGTGTTGAGTGGATTGGATCGTTTGATTATTTCTATTGATGGAACTTCTCAAGATACCTATGAATCGTATCGTGTGGGTGGGGATTTGCAAAAAGTAATTGAAGGAACAAAGAATATCATCAAGTGGAAAAAACAATTGCGATCACAAACACCACATGTCATCTTTCAGTTTTTGGTGGTAGGTCCGAATGAACATCAAATACCGGAGATCGAAAAATTAGCCCGCGAGTTACACGTTGATGAGCTGCGTTTGAAGACCGCACAAATTTACGATTACGAAGAAGGTTCTTCCTTGATTCCTCAAAACGAAAAATATTCTCGTTATCGAAAAAACGAGTACGGTAAATACGACATCAAACGAGGAGGCGATCAAAACTGTTGGAAGATGTGGCATTCTTGTGTCATTACCTGGGATGGAAGAGTTGTCCCGTGTTGTTTTGATAAAGATGCACATCATGTTATGGGTTCTTTAAAAGAACAATCATTTAAAGAAATTTGGAACGGTTCTGCTTATGAAACGTTTAGAAATAACCTTATTCAATCGCGTAGTACGTATGAAATGTGTAAGAATTGCACGGAAGGAGTGCAGGTTTGGAGTTAATAATATATTCGTCAGGAAAAGACTATCTGGATGTAGTCACCTGACTAAAATCCTCAAGAAATAACCTTTTCAGGCCGAGTTGCTTCTGAGTACAGAAGAGGATATAGAAAATGGAGGTTTGCATCAGAAGAACTCGTCCGTCACTCAGACGAAAAAAAAAGCAAACAAAAGAATCTCCGTATGAGTTCTCCACAAACGATCGGAATAAGTTATAATGATTTGTATAATGAGGAGCAACTTAATGTTAAGAAGAAACAATTTAAATTGTTGTCCATTTGTATGCGACCCCTTCAGGGTCGATTTGTCCTGAAACTTCGGGATATTATAACCATCTATCAATATGTAATCCCTTTGGGATTGATGAATCGCTCTTTGAATCCGAAGGATTCTCCTATTTATAGTTTAAATATCATTTCGATAAAACACGAGTTTTCATTTTTTTATCTCGTAATTTTGCACAAACTCCTTTAACCATGACGTTCGAAGAACTTAATCTCAACACTCCTTTACTTAATGCCTTGAAAGATTTAGGATATACTCGTCCTACAACTATTCAAGCCAAAGCATTCTCGGTAATGATGTCTGGAAAAGATGTGATAGGCATTGCACAAACGGGTACAGGTAAAACCATAGCGTATCTTTTACCTTGTCTCAGGCAATGGAAATATGCCAAAGAAAAAACACCTCAAATTGTTATTTTGGTTCCTACTCGTGAATTGGTGCTGCAAGTGGTAGAAGAAGTGAAGCGATTGACCACTTACTTAGAAATCGATGTGGTGGGGATATACGGTGGAACGAAAACAATACCTCAGAAAGAAGCCGTAGCACAGGGCGTTGATGTATTGGTCGCAACACCAGGCCGTTTGATGGATTTAGCCTTGACTGGGGTGTTGAAATTTAAATCGGTAAAACGTTTTGTCATCGATGAAATGGATGAAATGTTAAGTTTAGGCTTTCGTCCTCAATTGGTCCGTGTTATGGATTTGTTGCCGGCAAAAAGACAAAACGTATTGTTTTCTGCTACGCTCAGCGAAGAAGTAGAAACGTTTATTCATGAGTTCTCTGCTGATCCGATTAAGATTGAAGCAGCACCTACAGGTACTCCTTTAGAAAATATCAGTCAATCGGCATACATGGTTCCTAACTTCAATACCAAGATTAATTTATTAGAACGATTGTTGCGTAATGAAGACATGAAAAAAGTATTGGTCTTTACTTCTGGTAAGTCTTTTGCCGATTTGGTCTTTGAGAAAATGCAAACATATTTTCCTAATCAGGTGGGTGTTATTCATTCCAATAAAGAACAAAACAACCGATTCAATACCGTTAAAAATTTTCAAAATGGAACTCATCGTATTTTAATTGCGACTGATATTGTAGCACGTGGATTGGACATTGAAAGTGTAACACATGTCATCAATTTCGATACACCGCAAGTCCCTGAAAATTATATACACCGTATAGGCCGGACAGGTCGTGCCGATAAAAAAGGAGAGGCCATTGTCTTCATCACGGAACGTGACGAAGACAGCATCATAAAGATTGAAGCCTTGATGAACCGGAAGATTCCAGCAAACTTTTTACCCGAAGGACTTGAAATTTCTACGACTTATATCGACGATGAAATGCCGAAGGTACGCATGAAAACGATTCAAGTGAAGCTTCCTAAAAAAGAAGAATCAGGTCCTGCATTTCATGAGAAAAAAGAAAAAAACAAAAAGGTCAATCAACACATCCGTCGTGGCGATGCCCATAAATTAAAGTATGGTAAACCTAAAAGTGCTCGGGGGCAAAAGAAAAGGTAATGAAGAAATAGTTTGGTTGGCTGCCATAATAGATTAGATTTACTATATATTTATTTTAGAGGTATAAATTATGAAAAACATCATCATTTTAGTGATTGCATTATTTGCTACACATGCTATACAAGCACAACCGCTTACCGAGGCGGAAAAACTTCGTACCGAATCGCAAACCCTAAGGGTTAAAATTGAGGAGATGAAAGCCAATCTTGCCAAATTAGCAGAGAAAGTAAAAGAAGAAAAAAAAGATCAGGCCAGGCTGGAAGAAGAGGTGAAGAAGGCTCAAAATAATTCTAAAAATGCGTTTGAAGATCTTGCCGATAAGTCAGAGAATCTTGCGACACAGAAGGATGCTAAAAAAGTAGAGAAAAGTGCTAAGCAACACCAAAAATCGGCCGATCAATTGCAAAAAGCCATGGCCAAGCTGGAAAAGCAAAAATCTAGGGTGAGCAAAGCAGAAAATAATTACAATAAATATGAGTCAAAGCTGGAAAAGCAGCAAAAGAAGTTGGCTAAGATGACTAAAAAAATAGAAAAACTGGAAAAGAAGAATAAGTAATAAAAAACGTACGATGTACTGTCGTATGCGATGGCTTATAAAGATATAAATGTAATACAGGTATGAAAAAAAGATGTTATATCCTTTTAGGGATTTTGTTTACTTCGTTGAGCTATGCTCAAACGGCCAAAGACTTTTTCATTCCTTCCGATTACCCTGTTACATGGCTTGGTATTGATTACTCTCATGTGAAGCTTGTTGGAGATTTTTCTCAGTTTGGAGGCGTAGGAGAAAAAGGTCCGTCTCAATTAAAGTATCAATATTTTCCTGCCTGGAATGGATTGGTTGTCAATGAGCCTGAAAAATATAGTCTTGTTCGGGCATTTCGAAAAGAAGGTATTTTGTATGATCTGGAAACCATTACGGCTATGAATGCAGAGGCTAAATTAGAAAGCATGGAGGTGTTGAATATTACTCCATATACCAAAGAGCAAGTTGTTGAGATGGTGAAGAACTATCCTTTAAACACAGGAAAAGGATTTGGTATTGCGTTTGTTGCCGAGAGTTTGAATAAAATTGCAGAAGAAGCTTATTTCTACGTTGTTGTTTTAAATCTCTCTACAAAGGAAGTTTTATTCGTAGAGAAAGTGAGGGGTGAGCCGATGGGGTTTGGTCTTAGAAATTATTGGGCAGGATCAATTGCAGGAGCGATGAAAAGCATTGAAAAATCTTTATACAAGTCTTGGAAATCTAAATATGGAGCCAAGAAATAACCATTATATGGTCATCTAAACATTTAAGGCCGTGCTATCCTTTAGAAAGGAAGCATGGCCTTATTAATTCATGCTCCGATCATTTTACTAAAAGCAGTCAAATAAGTGATTTTGCAGGTGTGATTTAAGCGCAAACATTTTTTTATTTACTCCACACTCTATTCAAACCTGAAACAGCCAACCCTCATTTTTAAAGGACTTTAACCTTGTTCTAGTTGTATAGCACAACGTGTTTTTAAAGCGATAATATCCTCATAATAAGCACGTTGCGCATAATTATTTATGTCTTTTTGTTGTCTTATATGCTCATAACCTGTTATTTTTAACGTGTTAATTCTAGGATTAAACTCGCTAAAAGTATGAATATTTACTCCGCCAAATCTCGTAAATACCTGATAATATTATGTTTATTATTCTTAAGTACCATGTATCAGGGATATGCACAAACATACCAGGTCAATGGATCGGCTATCGACAATGGCAATGGAATTGTTAAGCTTACGGCGCAAGGAATAGGAAATCAAACGGCTTCGGCATGGAGTACTATCCCCATTAACCTGACTCAGCCTTATGACATGACCTTTGAATTGTTTTTTGGTTGTGATAAATCATCGGACGGTGGAGATGGGATGACTTTTACGATACACAACGACCCCCGAGGATTAAATGCAACGGGGGCGGGATTTGGTTTTTTAGGTATTGGAGGAAGTCCTGCGGAAAGCATTAAGCCTTCGCTTTCTATTGAGTTTGATACTTACGACGGATCAGGTTCTGGTGGGTTGAATGAACTGGCTTCCGATCATATTGCCATCGATCTGAATGGAGACGTGAACGCAGGGCAAACGTTTATCGGCGTTGGAGGAACTCCTGTCACTGTACAAGAAGTATTGGGTGGAAGAGATTTAGAAGATTGTGCTGTCAATGCGAATAATTTTTATACCATTCGTATTGTATGGAATCCAACTACTCAACAATTACAGCTCTATGAAGAAGGTACATTAACCATGACCTACAACAAAGACTTGATCACCGATGTATTTGGGGGGAACAACATGGTTTATTGGGGCTTCACAGGTGCTACAGGGAGTGCGTCGAATGAACAATGGATTGCATCAAGTGGCGCTATTATTCCATGGGAATGTTCTGTGGCAACGTCTTGCTGTGCACCGTTTACCGTTACACCTACAAGTCCGACAACCATTTGTAACAATCCCATCACCTTAAGTGTTGCGGATACTTATCATTCATACAGTTGGTCCGATGGAACAACAAATGCGACTTTACACGTATCGGCTCCGGGTACTTATACCCTCAACGTTTTACAAAATCAAGGAGGAAATTTATGTCCCGGTAGTGTCGATTTTACCATTGCTCCTGTTGGACCTACGGCTACTTTATCGGGTGGAGCAACGTTGTGTCATGCTGGAGAAACAACAACATTGTCTGTGGTACTCACAGGAACAGCTCCATGGTCTTTAACGTATGCGATCGATGGTGTAGCGCAGACTCCTGTGACAGGTGGTATTACGACATCGCCTTACGTTTTTCAAGGCAGCGGTTCGCATGTTTATTCTTTAGTATCGGTTTCTGATCATAGTGGATGTAACAGCAGTGCTGCAGGGAGTGTAACAGTTGGTTTATATCCAGGAATTCCTGTTGGGAACGACGATATCTTTACTGCTCCCGGAACGGCGAATTTGTCTGTTGATGATGAAGGAGGTACGTACTTATGGTATGATGCACCTATAGGTGGTAATTTAGTATTTACCGGAGATGCTTTTACAACACCTGTTTTAACAGGTACAACAACCTATTATGTTGAAAACAGCAGTGTATTAGGCTATATACAAAAAAGTGTTGGGCTGTTGGATAAGTCTGAAGGCACAGGTAACGATGTCAACGACCATGTTCCGGGCTTGCCTCCTGCAGTGTGCTATTTAGAGTTTACGGCCAACAGTGATTTTATCCTGGATACAATCACGTGTTTGGTGAATGTTCCTGCTGCGACCACCAACGGTCAAGTGACGGTTTACATTACACCTTACGTCGGAGGGGCTCCTTATACTGGCCCGGAAACGATTGCCAAAGATTCGATCAATATTTCTATCGGTACTACCGGTCAACATAATGTTTTGATTCCGTTGAATTATGCGTGTACAGCAGGTACGACGTATCATATCAGTTATGGAGCGAGCAACAACATCCAGACGGCGATGTATTTTCAATTATTGCCAGAGGTAGGCGGTTATCCGTTGACTGCCGATCCGGAATTGTCGATTACGCAGTATGATTTGGGTCGACCGGGAAGGTATCCAGGCCTATTTGATTGGAAAATCAGTGTGCCAGCACCAGCTTCTAGTTGTGGTCGTACACCAGTCACCGCTTATACTTGTCCTCAGGCTATGTTATCGGGTGATGCTGTCATTTGTAACGATGGAAGCACAACGCCTATATCGGTTTCCTTAACAGGACGAGCACCATGGACATTAACGTATGCGATGGATGGAGTGAATCAAACTCTCGTTACGAACATTGTAGCGTCACCTTACATTTTCCAATCGGGAACCGGAGTGCATACGTATACTTTAATTTCTGTTTCTAATGGAGATTGTAGCGGAACGGTTTCCGGAACGGCTACCGTGACGTTAACACCAGGTGCTCCTGTTGCTCATGACGATCATTTCCTTGCACCGGGTACTACCGACTTGAGTGTCGATGATGAAGGTGATGTTTATGAGTGGTACGATAGTCCTGTTTCAACAACACCTCTTTTTACAGGCCCAGCATTTACAACACCCGTATTGAATGCAACGACAACCTATTATGTTCATAATGCGTCTATTGTTAATGTTATTCGAAAAAGTGTTGGTTTGTTGGATAAGTCTGAGGGTACAGGCCCAGATCCTAACGACCATGTTCCAGGCTTGCCTCCTGCAGTGTGCTATTTAGAGTTTACGGCCAACAGTGATTTTATCCTGGATACAATCACGTGTTTGGTGAATGTTCCTGCTGCGACCACCAACGGTCAAGTGACGGTTTACATTACACCTTACGTCGGAGGGGCTCCTTATACTGGCCCGGAAACGATTGCCAAAGATTCGATCAATATTTCTATCGGTACTACCGGTCAACATAATGTTTTGATTCCGTTGAATTATGCGTGTACAGCAGGTACGACGTATCATATCAGTTATGGAGCGAGCAACAACATCCAGACGGCGATGTATTTTCAATTATTGCCAGAGGTAGGCGGTTATCCGTTGACTGCTGATCCGGAATTGTCGATTACGCAGTATGATTTAGGTCGACCGGGAAGGTATCCAGGCTTATTCGATTGGAAAATCAGTACAGTATCCTCTACGCCTACTTGTGGACGAACACCGGTAACGGCTTACCTTTGTCCTACGGCAGTATTGTCAGGCGATGCAACCATTTGTGACGATGGCGTGGAAACCACAAATTTGGAGATTATATTGACGGGAGATGCCCCTTGGTCAATTATCTATGCGATTGACGGAGTGAATCAAACTCCTATTACAGGCATTACTGTAAGTCCTTATACCTTTTCTTCCCTAACAGGTGCACATGTATATACCTTGGTTTCTGTTGCTAACGCAACCAGTAACGGATGTCCTAATGCAACATCTGGAATAGCTACTGTACTGTTGAAGCCGGATGCTCCTTCAGGTAATGATGTCATGTTTACTCCTCCAGCGAACGTGATCTTGGAAATTCAAAATACAGGAGGAGTATACCATTGGTTTACTGTTGCTAATGGGGGTGATTTGATACATGTAGGATCTAGTTATACAACACCGTTGCTTAATAGCACAACAACTTATTATGTGGAACAGGTCGTTGGTTTAGATATCAGCTGTACGCGAACAGCGATTACAGCGATACCTGTTGTACCGACTGAAGCCCTTTTTATCCCTAATTTGATAACCCCGAATAATGATGGTAAAAACGATGTGTTTGAAATCAGGGGTTTACCGAATGATTCTGAATTGGTGATTTATAACAGTTGGGGAAATTCCGTTTATCAGAACAGTAATTATGATAACAAATGGGATCCATCGAGCGATGATGTTGGTATTTATTATTATGAATTGAAGTTAAAAAATGGAGAAAGTTATAAAGGATGGCTTCAAGTTCTTTAAAATTATAGTAGGATGGAGTCTTCTTTTTATTGAACACGATTATAAAACAGATGCTTAGACATTGATCTGTGTCTTTTAAACATAAAAAAATCTACAAGGGAGCTTGCTTTAAGGCTCCCTTTTTCATGTTGCTCCAAAGTCAGGTCTTGGATCTTTTAACTTTTTTAGAAAAATATTCGTGTTTTTTATATGTAAAAATCTTTGGAGTGTAATTTCTTAACATGATACTTTATAGCTCCTTTAAACGATTATATACCTATTTTATTAGCCATTATTGCTTGTTGCGTACTAACCAATAGCAAAAATAGAGAGAAAAAGGGTGTGCTATTTTTAACCTTTACTTTAATTCTTAATTGTCGTATAGATAGAATAACAACACGCCAAGTACAATAAGGAGCTAGGTTTATGAAAACGAGTTGGTAAAAGAAAATTATTGAGAAGCTAAACGAAAACACTAACGAAGAATAATAAACGTCTTAAAACCAAAAAGCAGTAAAGAAATGCACGAAAAAAATAAAGAAAGGATTTAAAAATGTCTTTTGCGGGAGTTTATCTGTATTACATTACAAAAGCCGAAAAAAAAAGGACGAAGCAAATCCGAAGTAGATAAAATCATCTTTTGGCTGACAGGATATGACAAGAAAATATTACAAAAACATCTTGACGACAAAAACAAGGTTGAAGATTTTTTCAATCAGGCAAAAATCCACCCGAACGCATCGAAAATCACAGGTGCAATTTGTGGTTATCGTGTAGAAGAGATCGAAGATAAACAGACACGGGAAATCCGGTATTTAGACAAGCTGATTGATGAATTGGCAAAAGGAAAAGCAATGGAGAAAATTTTAAGACCGTAGGCTAACAAACTTGAACGACAACCAAACTTGCCAGCCTATCGTATTAACAAAATGGTAGAGTTCACAACAAGTTGAAAATTCCGTCTAAATCGAAACTTTCGATTTAGATTTCCACCACTTCACTAAGTCTTAAAAAATTCTTTAATATATTTAAGTTTAAGCAAAGCGAGAACATAGAACATAATGAAAATAACGAAATTATCATTTTTTTTATTGGGGTGTTTTATACTGATTAAAACACTAAATGCTCAAACACCTCAATCAGTATGTTTTTTACCTGCTGTACATTATGTTAGCCAAGATAATGTTAATTTATCCTCTATGCCTCCTATTGCTAAAGGAGATTTTAATACGGATGGAATTGTAGATATCGTAACCGCTGATTCTCGTAATATTATTGTTATGCTTGGGCAGGGCGATGGCACCTTCATCAAGTTACCTGTTCAGGACGGAGGTCTTATCTTGCAACTTCAGACGGGAGATGTAAATAACGATGGTAAACTGGATGTTTTAACTTCTACTGACGACACTCCTTATATTAAAGTCCATCTTGGTAATGGAGACGGCACATTTCAAAGTGGAATATACTCACATGTACTGCAATCCAATTGTCTTGCATTTGTCATAGCAGATTTTAACGGCGATGCTTTTCTTGATATTGCTGCGGCGTGTGGCACGGGAAGTGCAACGGTTGATGTTTTATTAGGGAGTGGCGACGGTCACTTTAATACAATAAGTCATTATCTGATTGGAGGAAGTTACCCTGTATCCATCAAAAGTGGAGATTTGAACGGAGATCATGTGTTAGATATTGTTACGGTAAATAATTCAAAAAACATTTCTGTTTTTCTGGGAAATGCGAATGGAACATTTAATGCTCCAACGGTTTTCCCTTTTTCAGAAGATCCTAAGGGATTTGATATCGGTTTTTTAAATCAAGACGACAAGCTTGATCTGGCTATCGTATCTCTTCAGGGAAATGTGTTTTTATACAACGGCCAAGGCGACGGTACTTTTATTTGGAGTACTACGCTACAGGCTTTCAATGGGTATGACGTATCCATAACGAATTTGAATAATGATTACCTCTCGGATTTGGTTGTATTAGCGAATGACCATGATAATATCAATGTATTCTTGCAGTCTGCCAATGGCTTTGAAGACGCATTGAAGTTCCGAACGGCATCCTTTGCAAGCGCATTGCTTACCCAGGATTTTAATGGTGATGGGAAATTGGATATTGCTACGGCAAGTAGGACCAGTGCTAACAATACTGTTTCAATATTGCTAAGTCCTCTGCTTATTCCTGCTCCAAGTGTTGTTTGGGGTGCTGATGTTGTATGTGGAAACGGTACGTATACCTACTCAACCTCAACAGTAGGAAGCGGACTTTCCTATAGTTGGGAACTCAAAGGCAAGCGGTTGGGAGATGTGTTGAATAAAGTTAATGATACAACATTGACGGTTCAATATGCTTACCTGACTAATGGTGCAACACACTATGATACCTTGAAAGTTACAAGCTATAATAATTGTGTGACTTCTGAAGCGTTTTTATTTCCGGTAAGAATCAAATCTGCGCCTGTAAAAACAGGAGCAATTACTGGTAATACTACCACTTGCCAGGATTCTGGAATGAGTGTTTCTATTATACCTGTGGAGGAAGCGGATTATTACCTATGGTCTTATACAATTGGAAATGGAGTGGTCTTTTCAGATAGTTTGGCCAATACCCAAGCGATTTTTTCATCTGTTGCTACAAACGGGTCTATTAAGGTCTTGGCAGCTAATGAGTGTGGTTTGTCTCAATCATCCACGTTTAAACTGGATGTCGTGATAAAACAACCACCTGCTAAACCAGCCAGCATCGTTGGATCTAGTGTTGTTTGTCCTCTCGCTGTACTGCCTTATTACGTTGCTATAGACAACAACGCTGATTCTTACGTTTGGTCATATAGTGGTACAGGTGCAATTGTTTCAAGTTCAAGTAGTGCTGTGCTTATGGAAAGTTCTTCCGATGTGACGGATGGTGTAATAAGCGTAGTTGCCAAAAATACCTGTGGTAGTTCAGCTCCAGCTTCATTAGGGTTACATTTTAATAAAAAGCTTGTGGCTACAGCCATAATAGGAGATACAGTGCTGTGTGCTGGTAACGCTGTATGGAATTATTCAACGGTCTTGTCAGATGCTACTTCCTATTATTGGACGTACACCGGTAAAAATGTTCAAGTAGGAAATACCGGTACTTCGGCTACATTGACATTGGAGCCTGCTTCTACAGGAGGGAACTTGACATTTAAGGCCTATAATTCTTGTGGATTCAGCAATGAAATTACAATGACCATTAAAGTGGTAAAATGTATGGATGGTGAGGGCATTTGTTTTGAACCATTAAAAATTGCGCCTGTCGGTCTAACCTTTTCTAAGTTTAATTCATTTGTAAATTCCGATCTGAATAAAGATGGCTATCAAGATTTGATTATTGCCAATAGAGATGACAGCATTGTTTCTATTTTATATGGCAAGCCCGACTTGTTGTTCGAGGAACCTGTCACCTATAAAGTTGGCAAAAAAGCTCAGTCAATTATAGTCTCCGATTTTAATCTGGATGGCAATGCAGATGTGGCAACCGTTAACAACGGTAATAATACGGTATCGATTCTGTTTGGAACAAATGCAGGCGTTTTGAGTGGAGAAATACAGACCCATCCGACGGATGTTGCGCCATACGCCATGACAAGTAATGATTTCAATGGTGATGATTATCCGGATGTCGCCGTTACTACATTTAGTAATAACAGCGTAGCGGTATTGCTAAATAACGGCGATGGTACATTTGCATTATCCTCAATCTATACTGTGGGTACTCTTCCGTTCTCTGTTGTAAGTGGTGATTTTAATGGAGATCAGTTTCCAGATATTGCCGTTTTAAATCAAGTGAGTAAAAATGTGTCTATTTTGCTAAATACGGGTTCTGGTACTTTTCTCTCGGCGGTTAATTATGCTGTTGGAAATAACCCGTTTGAAATTGTAGGTGGCGATTTTACGTTGGATAGTATCTTTGACCTTGCGATATCTAATTTTTCCGATAACACCATATCCATCTTAAAGGGTGTTGGTGATGGTTCTTTTACGCCGTACAGGACTTATTCTATTAAAGGAGCTCCAAGCAATTTAAAAGCAGTAGATATTAATCATGACTATTATTTGGATTTGGTTTCTTCCAATTCAGACAATACAGCGATACTGCTGAACGATGGTTTGGGCGAACTAAGTACGATTTTTTACTATCAGGTAGGGGATAATTCACAAATTATACTGACCTCTGATTTTGATGGTGATGGTATAACGGATATACTTTGCTCCAAAATTGGTTTGGACAGCTTGACCCTTCTTTCGGGTTTTAAAGCTCAGGTGATTTCAAGTGAAAGCAGTAATACAATTTGCACAGGGGAGTATTTAACGCTCAGTGCATTAGATCCTAAGCCAGGTTTAATCTATCAATGGATGCCATCCGGCGATTTATCAGATCAATTAGAGGTATACCATGAAGGGGAGTATTTTTTAACGGTTTCTAATCATAAGGAGGATGGGTGCAACATAAGGAGTGAAACGATCGCAATAGTCGAAGATTTATGTATTCCTGCCCAACAAGTAGTATCGGATGAAAAAGAGTTTATAAATGTATTTCCTAATCCTTCTTTTCCAGGCGATGAGATTCACTTTCGTATAGCAGTAGCAGGAGAGTTGTCTGTGATATTCTATGATAAACTTGGGAAAGAGCTTTACCGTCAGCTGGCAAATGGCCCTGAATTTACAATCCCTGGGTTGTTTTTACCAAACGGTATGTATTTGATAAAAATAGCTACTAGTGATAAAATGTATGTCCGAAAATTTT
This sequence comes from uncultured Chitinophagaceae bacterium, assembly GCA_964454665.1. GTDB lineage: Bacteria > Bacteroidota > Bacteroidia > Cytophagales > Cytophagaceae > JACMQM01. Next base: position 102,764 of record CAYVTO010000005.1, on the reverse strand, counting down.
TAGTGAATAAATAAAAAAGGGCCTATTTGAAAGCTTGGATACTTGTACTAAGCATAGAGTGGCCTGAAATATGTCTCAGCTGGATATTTTTTAAGAAATATTCGTGTTTTTTATATGTAAAAATATCTCCACCATGTTTTCTTAACTATAGGTTTTATAACTCTTTTAAACCAGGATATACCTATTTCTAACCATTATTACCCATTGTCTACTAACCAATAGCAAAAGGGAGCTCAAAAAGAACTGCTGTTTTTAGCCTTTACTTTAATTCTTAATTGTCGTATAGATAGAATAACAACACGCCAAGTACAATAAGGAGATAGGCTTATGAAAACGATCTATACATTTTATCCGAATCATTTAGTAGGCATAAAGGGGCTCGTTTGGGGAGTTTTAGTCGTGATGCTTACTACCCTAATGGCCTATTCACAAACCTACCAGGTTAATGGAAGCGCTGTGAACCAGGGTGGTGGATTAGTACGTATGACTGCTGCAAGCATTGGTAATCAAACGGCTTCGGCCTGGAGTACAACAAGAATAGATTTAACACAACCTTTTGATATGTCTTTTGACATGTTTTTTGGCTGCGATGCGGGGGCTAATGGAGGAGATGGGATGACATTCACCTTTCATAACGATCCCAGAGCGTTGAATGCATTGGGAGAGGGTTTTGGTTACCTTGGTGTAGGAGGAGGACCGGCAGTGACACCTTCCATATCGATAGAATTTGATACCTATGACGGTACCGCATCAGGAGGGCTTAATGAAATTGCCGCCGATCATATTGCAATTGATATTAATGGAGATGTTAACAATACCACCAATACGTTTGTTGGTCCTGGTGGACCTGTAACCCAACAAGCCATACATGGAGGAAGAGATTTAGAGGATTGTGCTCAGAATACAAGTAATTACTATACAATCAGAGTAGTTTGGACTCCAGGCGCAAATACCTTGCAATTGTATGAAGAAGGGGTGTTGACCATGACCTACACCAGTAATTTAATTACCACGGTATTTGGGGGTAATAATATGGTGTATTGGGGTTTTACAGGCGCTACAGGATCTGCATCGAACGAACAATGGATTGCTCCCACAGGGAGTGTTATCCCTTGGCAGTGTGCGACGAACTCTTGTTGTACGGCTTACACGTTAAACCAGACCGGCCCCACTTCTGTATGTAATACTACGATTACGTTGGGAGTCACAGTCTCTTCTGGTTCTGCTCCTACACAATACAATTGGTCTACAGGAGTAACGACTTCTTCTCTTAATGTTAATAGTCCGGGAACATATACCCTTAACGTGCAACAATTACAAGGAGCTAGTTTATGTCCTGCGACGGCTACGTTTAATATTGCAGCAAGTGGTGCTACTGGAGTGATGTCTGGTGGAGCGACAATATGCAATGATGGTACGACGACTACACCCATTTCGGTTGCGTTAACAGGTGCTCAACCGTGGACCATTACGTATGCTATTGATGGAGTCAGTCAAACACCCATTACAGGTATTACGACGTCTCCTTATGTATTTCAGGGAACAGCTCCTCATACGTATACCTTGGTGGCTGTAACAGACAATACGGCGTGTAACGGTGCAGAGTCAGGGAGTGCCGTTGTGAATGCCTATCCTGCTTTACCGGTCGGTCACGATAACACATTTGTTGCTCCGGGAAGTACTACGCTTACAGTGGATAATTCAGGAGGTACTTATAATTGGTATACCGCACCTACAGGAGGAACTCCTATCTATACGGGAACGAATTATACAACACCGGTACTTGCTGGCACAACAACGTATTATGTTGAAAATTCAGCCATTACTCCTTTCACCAACAAAAGTGTTGCCTATTTAGATCGAACACAGTACGGTACCGGTGGTAACAATACACAAATGGCATTCGGCTTACCACGATTTGATTTATGGATGGATTTTGTTCCTACGACAAGTTTTACCTTGAATTCAATAACAGCGGATGTCAACATTACCGCATCCCCACAAGTGGGAGGTTCCAATGTAACCGTTTACATCAGTGATAATGGAGGACCTCCTACGTTATTTGTCATTCCTGTATCGGGTCAGGCGTTGGGAACACAGAGCATTTTGGCTACGCTTAATTATCCTGTGGTTGCAGGACATACTTATAGGATCAGTTACGAGGGAGCAGGAAGTGTGCAAGGCATCATGTATTGGGATTTTATAGGGGCCAGAGGTCCTTGGGGAGCGAACCCTGCGGCTACCATTACTAAAGATCCTGAACTTACCATTACTGTTCCTAATCAAGGATGGTATCCAGGTATGTTTGATTGGCAAATTACAGCAGGTTCTGCCGCATCTTCTTGCGGACGTACGCCAGTAACGGCTATTGAAAATACGCCTGCCCCCATTCATTTACTTTATTTTCATGCCAGGCTGATTGCTTCGGGAAGGGCCTTGCTTCAATGGTCCACGGCTTCCGAAGTGAACAACCATTATTTTACCATCGAACGATCGACAGATGGTATACACTTTACGGCAATAGGGACTTTACCGGGTGCTGGTAATAGCTCTTCTACTTTGTTGTACAATACGATTGATGAACATGCTTTATCAGGGATCAGTTATTATAGAATTAAACAGACCGATTATAATGGTGCATTCTCCTATTCCAATATAGAAAGCATCAATGATCAGCTTATACAAGCTTTTTCATTGAGTCTGTCACCAAATCCCACTTTGGCAGGGGCTTCGGTCTATCTTGATATTGCAGGCGCAGGGAGCCATGAAAAAATAGCGGTGGGTGTTTATGATATGTTGGGAAGATTACTTTATACCAATATCTTCTTGACAGATGAATTAGGATATATTCATGAAGATCTAAGCAGCTTTATAGGTTTTGCGAAAGGGACCTACGTGGTTTCCGTTAATGCTTCAAATACCGTTGGCTACAACCAAAAATTAGTGGTTTATTAATTGGGAATAACTCATTGAAGTAACGATATAGATAATAGACCGACCCTTCATTTATAAAAAGATATACGACCCTTTCAGGTTACAAGACAGTATGGAGTGCGAGCACGAGTATGGAGAATTTCCTCTCTACTCGTGCTCGCACTCCATACTTGTCCTTGGGGAGTATACAAGCAAATGGACAACGAGTTGAGGGTCAATACGTGTAGTTACCCTGATTATTTATTTTTCCCTTTCGTAATGGTTTCTTGAATTATTTTGGCTTCTTTTTTTGTAAAACCGTGTGCGCTCACTTGAGATCCGGAAGTATAAAATACCAGTGTTGAAAAACCAATTAAAGGGGTATTGACCGAAACACTGGAAATATAACTGTATTCCATGAATTCAGATTTGCTGTTGAAGATACCAGGGACACGTATGGTCAGTCCACTCGCTTCGAGTATGATTTCTGTTGGGAATATACGGTTGCCTTTTGACCAACGGGATGCTTTGATTTTCATAAAGTATTTCGTTTAGTATGTTTTATTTGCTGGTATTTTCAAAGCGTTTGTCTGTTTTCATTTTCTCTTCTATTTCTTGAATAGAGATGTTGCTGCAAGAGCAACCTCCAGAACAATTTTCTTTTTGGGTAAAGGTTTTATATACCATACGCACTAAAAAAAATAGTGCCAAAGTAAATAGGAGTCCGATGATCAGTTCTTGTTCCATGTGTTACAAACAATAGTTTGTGTAGAATAGTTCTACCAATGTTTTTGTATGACGTTCAGCAAGTTTTCATGAATTGCACCTGCTGCGACAATCTCGTGTCCGGAATGAAAATGATCTCCGCCTTTAAAGTCACTCACATGTCCACCTGCTTCTTTGACAATCAAAGCACCTGCTGCGACATCCCAGTCTTTTAAATTGAATTCGAAATATCCTTCAAAGCGACCACAAGCCGTGTAGCAGAGATCTACGGCTGCAGAACCAAAGCGGCGTAAGCCATGACTTGTTTTTAACAAGTCTTTCATGATTTCAAAGTAAGCATCCGTTTTATCCAGAAGTTCATAAGGAAATCCAGTTGCAATCAGTGCTTGCGATAGTTGTGAAGCAGGAGAAACACGTATCTTTTCTTCGTTACAGAAGGCTCCACCGTTTTCCCAGGCATAAAAACATTCGTTTTTATTGGCTTCATAAACAAGACCTGCTATTTCTTTTCCCTCTTCACGCAAGGCAATACTGATCGAAAAAACAGGAAGTTTATGCAAATAATTTGTAGTGCCGTCTAAAGGATCAATGACCCACTCTAGTTTTTTGGAAGTGAGTCGACCTTGTTCTTCCGCAAGAATTGAAGCTTCCGGTAAAAGCCTGGACAAATCTGCGACAAGCATATCTTCTGTTTGCTTGTCGACATAGGATACTAAATCGTTGCGACCTTTATATATAATGTCGTCGGATTTGAATTTGTATAGTTCGTTAAGTTGAAACTGTGCAGCTTTTGCAGCAGACTTTCGTACTTCTTGTAATAGTAATTTTAAATCTTGCTTAGACATACTTTCTAAAGCGTTTAAAGATGAGTAAGCTAAACAATACAGATCCTATCATTGAGATTGGGCCTAGTACATCACCAATACAAGAATAGAGTGTTGCTTGTGTATTGTAAAGTACTGTTTTGCGCATGGAGCAGGGTGTATTGTATTCACTTTGTGATAACACGTTACCTTTTTGATCAATGAATCCAGAAATTCCAGTATTCGCAGCACGGGCAACGCATTTACGATGTTCTACTGCCCGTAAGCGTGCATAATGAAAATGTTGTTGATGTCCTGCGGTATTTCCCCACCAGGCATCGTTTGTGATGATAAAGAAAAGACCTGCACCATTTTTAACATATGCTCCTAAAAACTCTCCGTAAATGGATTCATAACATATGATTGGAGCAATAGAGGTACTGTCTTTTGAAATAAAGGGGTTGCGTTGTTTTTGTTTACCAACAGAAGCGACAACGAGATCGCCTAAACTTTCGGTTAGTATTCCAAAAATGTGTGGATAGGGCAGGACTTCTACACCCGGTACCAAACGTGACTTGTGATAGAAAAGAGGTTCTTTCCCTTTTTCAATAAAGACACCAGTATTGTAAGGTGTATAAAAGATGCCTTCGTCTTTAATCGGATAAGCCATATTGCCATCATGTTCTGGTTCATTAAAAAAACGATAGGTGTCTGCTCCAATTAAAAAGGAGGTGTTGGGGTGTTCTGCCGAAAACGATTGTAATTGTTGTACCATGCTGTTTTGTGAGGCATGCTCTTCTTCAATGTCATCGGGGAAAGAAGTTTCCGGCCACAAGACAAAATCTGTTTTTTCTCCAATCGTTCCGCGTGTTAAATTTTCTAAGCGTAAATACTGTTCGGCATAGGGGATTGCATTTTTAGATCCGGGATATTTTTCTGTGTAAGGATCAATGTTGGGTTGTATCACGACGACTTCTTTGCCTGTTCCTTTTTCTGTGTAGGTGATGTAACGAAGGATAGAAAAGATCATGGGAAGAAAAATTACCGCAAGTGTGACACGCAGTACGTTTTGATATGCAGTACTTTTTTCTTTGGATAAAATAAAACAAGAAAACAACAATACGTTGCTTGTCAATATCCATAGTGATCCCCCCAATATACCTGTCCACTCGTACCATTGAATCAATTCGGGGTACATGGCCGTAGCGTTTCCTAAAGTGAGCCAGGGCCAAGAGAGTTCCCAATTCAAATGCCAATATTCAAATGCGATGAAATACGGAACAATACTCACGTGTGACCACCATACCATCTTTAATTTAACAGTCGTAATGCGGTAAGCTAACCATGGAATCAACATCAGTATGGCATTGACCAGCATGGCGAATGTAGCGCCTGCAGGTGTAGAGTTCCATACCCACCACGTGGTGAAAATATTAAATAAAGCTAAGGCCGTGTATGCGTAGAGTGAGAAGGCTCCTAAGCGTAAACGCTCAGAGCCAAGCTCACGGTTGATCCAAAATAATGGCGTGAAGGCTAAGAAAATTAAAGGGAAGAAAGGTAACGTGGGCCATGCCAAATAAAGTAAGACAGCGCTTGCTGTAGAAGGCAATAAGAATAGTAAACGATTTTTTAAATCCATATCAGCTCATCGGTTTAATCTTCTTCATGACGTTTCTTTAATGGTGCTAAACGATCCAATACAATGACAAATTCACCCTTCATGACATGTGTATTGAAATGTTCTTTCACGGTCTCAGGTGTTCCCCGTACAATTTCTTCAAATTTTTTACTGATCTCTCGGGCTACGGAAATCTGTCTTTGAGCTTGTCCTGAACTTATCAGCTCATCTAACATTTTAAGGAGACGATGTGGTGATTCATAAAAGACCACCGTTCGTTCTTCCTTGGCAATCATTTCAAACCAGGTCTTCCGCCCTTTTTTTACGGGAGGAAATCCTTCAAAAACAAAGCTGTCTGTAGGAAATCCTGACATGACCAATGCAGGAATTAAAGCGGTGGCTCCTGGTAAACATTCCACATGTATGCCTGCTTGTACACATCCTCTGACCAGTAAAAAACCAGGATCAGAAATACCAGGTGTGCCAGCATCGCTGACCAAACAAATGTTTTTCCCTTCTTTCAATTCACCCAATACTCTTTCTAGTGCTTTGTGCTCGTTGAAGGAATGAAAGCTTGAAAGTTTATTTTCAATTTGATAATGTTTTAAGAGATGAATGGTAACGCGTGTATCTTCCGCTAGAATAAGGTCACATTCCTTTAATAGACGAATGGCACGCAACGTAATGTCTTCTAAATTTCCTACAGGCGTGGGAACAATGTATAAAGTGCCTTGTGAATCCATACTATAGTTGATCAATGGCTTTCGCCAAGTCGAGGTCTTTTTGTGTGATCTTATTTCCTGCGCTGTGTGTGGTTAATGTAATGGAAACTTTATTCCATACATTACTCCATTCGGGATGGTGATCCGCTTTTTCTGCCAATAAGGCCACGCGGGTCATGAATGCAAAAGCCTCAGAAAAATCGTTGAAGACAAATTCTTTTTGAAGTTTGTCGTTTTGTGTTGTCCAATTCACAGTGTAGTATCTTTAGTGACAGCAGGTTTTTTCTTGGTAATTTGAAACTCTTTTACTTTGTATTTTTTCAGTGATTCTTTTTTCCTTTCCCAAGGAGGAGTTGTTTGAGAACACATGTGTAAAGAAAAAGCAATGACTATACCTGTAAATAATAGAGCAACTCCAATGAATATTTTCTTAGAGTGATTCATGATTAATATATTCGTTTCAATTCCACATTGGCGACCGGACTAATGACAAGAGGAACCTTTTCTACCGTTACCGTACTCGTATCAAGTCCAAAGGCACTGGTTTCCGATAAACTTAAATATTTTAATACAAAGTAGATGTCCATGATGACTTGCTCTTTCCAAGGTAAATCATTGTCATGACTTAAATGTTTTTCAAGCACAACAAATTTGAAATCACCAATTAATTTATGTCGTTTCAACGATTGGTATCGGCTGGTGAAATCTACTTCTTTGTTTTTTACCATGTCTTCCACTACTTTTCTAAAGAAAAGGTTTAGACGAGGTTCTACACGGAAACCCAGTTTGAAATCTACTCGAATCAAATCGTCTGGGAGTATGCTGTTGATTTTATATTCCATGGTATAAGGTTCATCAACGACATCGATGTGTAATAACCAATAGACATCAGCACGCTTGGGTTGTTTTTGGAAAATGGAATAGATGACTTTCGATTCGATTTCTTTGATGCTATCAGCACTTGTCAAATAAACCAAGTGGGTAGAGTATTTATTGATGGTATTATCCGCACTGAGGTCTTGAATAAGAGAAAAGTATTCTTCTAGTTTCACAAATTCGGTCAGCCTGTTTTTGATTTTACGTGCTTGATACCATGCGTACATGACCAACATTAAGCCTCCGCCAATGATGAGTGTAACATAACCGCCATTAGAGAATTTTTCTAAATTGGCGATTAAAAAGGAAAGTTCTATGATGACAAAAAGTATGAACAGTGCAAGAACGTATGTACGGCTGACTTTTTTGATAAACTTGAGGTAATAAGCCAAAAGTACAGTTGTCATGAGCATAGTCAAGCTGATGGCTAAACCATATGCAGCTTCCATGGCTTCGGAATGTTTGAACAATAAAACCATACTGATACAGCCCGCAAATAAGATCCAGTTAATGCTAGGAATATACAGTTGTCCCTTAGCAATGGTCGGGTAATGAATTTTTACCTTAGGCCAAAGGTTTAATCGAATGGCTTCGCTGATGAGTGTGTATGAACCACTGATTAGTGCTTGACTGGCAATGGCTGCTGCCATGGTGGCTATAGCGATACCGTAGATCAAAAACCAATCAGGCATGATACTATAAAAAGGATTTACACCGTTGAGAGTGGTTCCACTTTGTTTCAAGATCCACGCTCCTTGTCCCAGGTAGTTGATCAAAAGTGCTGCCTTGACAAAGATCCAACTGATTTGAATATTTTTCCGTCCACAGTGTCCAAGATCAGAATATAAAGACTCGGCCCCGGTTGTACAAAGGAATACAGCACTTAGTAACCAGAATCCATGAGGATAGTTGATCAATAAGTTTATCGCATAATAAGGATTCATAGCCCTTAGAACCTCAACATGATTTGCAATCTGATGAAAGCCTAAGATTGCCAACATCGAAAACCAAATGAACATTACAGGCCCGAAGAAGTTTCCTACGGCTTTTGTGCCGAAACGTTGAAAAATAAATAAGCCACTGATGATGGCTATGACAATAGGAACAGTATTGATTTCAGGGTTGAATAATTGTAGCCCTTCAATAGCGGAAGAAACAGAAATCGGTGGGGTGATGATGCCGTCGGCAAGTAAAGTCCCTCCACCGATAATGGCAATCCAAACTAATTTAGGATTACGTCTTCTGATCAGTGCAAATAAAGAAAAAATACCTCCTTCGCCTTTATTATCTGCCCGCAAGGTAATGATCACATACTTTAGAGTGGTTTGTAAGGTCAAGGTCCAAAACACTAAAGACAATCCTCCCAATACCAGTTCTTCAGAAATGACCCTGTCGCCAATGATGGCTTTCATTACGTAGAGAGGAGATGTTCCAATGTCTCCGTATATGATTCCAAGTGTAATGAGAAGCCCTGCCAGTGAGAGCTTGTGAATTTGATGACTTTTTGCGACAGGCATATGTTCTAAAGGACAATAGCGTTTACAGCGAAATTTAGTCAATACTTCCTTCCTGTCAAACAAAATGAATGGGTATACAATTTATTTCTTAATTTGGGATGTTTTTAATTTTCAGTTTTAGCAACTAATCGGATGTTCTTGACGTTTCATGGGGCTGCCAGACAAGTAACAGGAAGTATGTACTTGTTGGAAACCTCCTTAGGATATAAAATACTTATAGATTGCGGTGCCGACTTCAATGAGCGAATGAACCGTAAACCCATAGCAGAATTTCCTTTCGAAGTGGAGGATATTGATCTGGTACTTTTAACACATGCTCACATCGATCATTCTGGAAATATTCCTCAACTGATTCGTGCCGGCTACCAGGGACAAATTTTATGTACCAGTCCGACAGCCGATTTGTGTTCGCTCTTATTGAAAGACAATCAATTACTTCGAGCGGCTAAGAAAGAAAAAGAATTTGCCTTGGCCATGGTCAATCGGGCGATGGATCGTTTTGTACCGGTCAAAGTATTGCAGGATTTTGTGGTGAATGACCATGTGAAGGTGCAATTTATTCCAACTGGACATTTGTTGGGAGCATGCAATATTTTTATCACGCTAAAAGAAGAAGGAAAATCAAAAACCATTTTATTTTCAGGAGACATTGGGCGACAGCATTATCCTCTTTTGCATGATCCCTATCCTTGTCCTTCGCCCGATTACCTGGTTTGTGAATCGACCTATGGTGCCCGTAAACATCAGGAAAAGATACCACCCGAAGAGGTATTAGAGAAGGTCATCAATGAAACATGCATTGCTCAAAAAGGCCGTTTAATTATTCCTGCATTCAGTATCGGTCGAACACAAACCTTGGTTTATGTTTTACACAAAATGCAAAAGCAAGGCCGTATTCCAAGGGTAAAAATATTTACTGACAGTTCACTTTCAATGAGTGGTTCTGCGGTGTATGAAAAACACTTGTCTTGGCTTGAACCAGAAGCACAACAAATCTATAAATCGAGTGGTTCTTTATTTGATTTTGATAACATGGTATACATTAAATCATACAAAGAATCGAAAGCGGTTTCACATTATTATGAACCTTGCATCATCATTTCTTCTTCTGGTATGATTGCGGGAGGACGTATCAATGAACACGTGAAACAGAATTTACATAATCCACATTGTGCTATTTTGATGATTGGTTATTCTGCGGAAGGCACGGTTGGAAACGACCTCATGCAAGGCAAGAAAAAAATTATCATGAAAAGAAGAACGATTGAAGTGGCGGCCAATATTTTATATACCGATATGTTCAGCGGACATGCCGATCAAACAGGCTTAGTCGATTTTGTAGAAGCATTGGACAAGAAAAAATTAAAACAAGTATTTTTAGTGCACGGAGAACAAGAGAGCATGGATGCCTTTCAAATCCTATTGGGAGAAAAAGGCTATGATCATGTGGTACAACCAGAAAAAGGAGAGGTGTTTGAATTGTAGTGAGTTGATCTGAACATCGAAGAGGTTTTAAACCTCTTCGATGTTATTTATGCGGGTCTGGCTGTGACTGAAAAGAAAAAGAAAGCCCGGTAGGTATCACCTCCGGGCTTTCTTTTTCCAATATCTTATTTTTATCTGATCACGAGTCTCAGCGTATACAGTTTTTCTGCCTGCACCTTGATCACATACATACCGGCCGGAATGTTATCTTTTTGTATTCTGAATTCATTTCCGTTGACCTGATTGGTCGTATACAACGCATTGCCCTGCATATCCAGTATTTCAATGGTTTCGATCGGATATTTTGTCCTAACCTTTGCGATGTTATCCATTGGGTTAGGATACAGCGACATGTTCTTATTATCATCTGCATATTCGGTATTTGTAACAGTACCTACTGAAAAATAAGCCCTGTTGGAAATTTCATCGTACGAATCATTGGTGAAGAACACCACAAAATAATTCCCGTCTTCTACAGGTAGATTTTCTCCGGTAAATACAGACGTTCCTTGTGACGCTCCGGCCACATAGTTGTAACTGTACAAAGGATCCTGGTTCGGATCATCCCCGGAATGATAAATACCTAGCCAGTCTTTGGCGATACCCGGACCATCGGCAAAATGAACCGTGATGTTTTCTCCGATATCATAGGCTGATTTATCGATACTGACCGAAGCAATCTGATTACCGACAGAGAAACTGAAGCGATTGCTTATCTCTAACGTACCTTTGTATTTGTACACCACAAAATAATAGGCCTTGGTATTGATGACAAAGTCTACTGTACCCGATGTCCCTGTCACGGTTGATTCAAACAATGGGGTGTCTGTTGCGGGATTCATGCCAATTTTATAAATGCATAATTTATCTCCTGTTGCCGCCGGACCGTTTGAAAAATTGACAACAACCGTCTCTCCCAGATCATACGTTTCGCGCTCTGTCACCACATCCGGAGCTGGGCCGATGTATATGTTTTCAATGCGGGGTGCAATTTCGTTATAACCGTCATTTTCAAAAAAAGTCAGGAAATATTCTCCTACTGTTGCTGACTTTACGATCAGGGTTCCGCTGGCATTGGCAACATTGGGGGTATGCGTACCGGAAACATATTGCCAGCTGGTTGATGCAACAGGACCAGGAATATCGCCTTTTTTATACAATCCAACCCAATCGTTAAGATTAGCAGGGCCGTTGGTAAACGATACAACAATATCTTCGTTAGGGCTAAACCTGGTTTTCGTAATTGAAATTTCTGGCAACGGATTCAATACACTTCCTGTCACTGTAAACGATGCAGGATCCGACCAAGGTGACCAGTTCATGTTTTTATCCCTGTGCCGTACTCTGACATAGTGTGTACCGTCCACCAGACTGTTGGCTGCAACAGTCAGATCAAAAATATTGACTCCTTCATTGATGTTTAATGTAGAATCTTTCCTTCCTCCGGCCATACCGAAAAAGTTTTCATAATCGCGGTACACCTCTTTTTCTATGGATGCAAACGTACTGGACAGGGCGATCTGAAATTGTGTCGAGTTGTAAGCTTCATCGGTTGTCGTGCTGTAGGCAGAACTGTGAATGGTCAGCGGAAGTGTTACTGGATCTGCAAACGTATTCGTAATGGATGGTTTATCAGGACTCGCTTTTCCAAAAATCCTGTGAAATTCATCCACCAGCTGGTTCTCTTTCCAGCCAAGAACACTCCCTACAGAATACGTTTCCACATGCATGGACTGTGCATTGATATCGAAGTCAACCAACTGATAGCACCATTGCGATAAGGTTTTCTGTACTTCTTGATCATCCTGTTCGGTAGACATTCCCCAATACTGATCCCAGGCTGTCCCCCCTGAAATGATGTTATAAACCGGTGCGTTTTTCAACTGGCCTCTGTGGTATAAATGATGGTGGGCTCCGATTTGCAATACACACTTGGGATTATTTGCCATTAGTGGCACTACTGTATTTTTAATCCAGGCTGAAATATCTCCTACATATTGCTCCGCAGTGTAAGGGCGGTGTCCTACCAGAAGAATAAAATCTACAGCATTATCGGAAGCTGCGGCATTCAGCACACTGGTTACCCAGTTGGTCTGTGCTGTTCCTGTTGCTCCGGAAGTATGTTCAGTACTGGTTTGTATAAACAATACATTTCCAAGTTGGAATGCATAGTAATGTTCCGTCCCTGAGCTGATACCCTGATATGACATGTCGTCGTCGAGAATGAAGTGTTTTCTGTAAGCCTCAAGATTCAGCGTACCATACGTTTCATGATTACCTACTGCAGTCATGATCGGCAGGTGTCCAGACAGGTACCTCGTTTTTTTCATGTGTACATTTTCATAATGATCCAGCGTACCTACATCGACCTGATCACCCAGCATCAGGATAAGTTGTACGGCATCGTTGAAATTGTTTCCGTACTTCTGAACCAGTTTTCTTTTGATGCGGACCATGATGGAATCGTAACGAGGTTCATTACGAAGTTGGTTATCACCTACAATGACGATACGCACATGTCCGTCTGAAAGCGCAGCGCCTGCAATAGGAGGTGTTCTGAAATGACACTCTTCAGAGGTTTCTGATCCCGTTTGAATTTTATAAAAATATTTTGTATCGGGAGTCAGATCGGCAATTTTAGCGGAATGGTAAATATATCCTCCCGAATAACCAGCATCGGTCATTATTTCATGACTGCCATTAATCGTATTAGAAAGGTTTCCCGATGTGATACCCCATATCACTTTACTTTCCGTACCGGAAGCTGTTTTCCACGTCACCCATATGGACGTAGGCGTAGGAGTTTGAAGATAAGGGAATAAGGTTTGTGCTGAACTTGTTAAAGAAACAAGTAATAAAATAATACAGGAGGCATAAAGTTTTCTCATAGCTTGCAGGATCTGTCTGATGATACAAAACTATCCTTCCGCTGTTACAAAATTGTTTATTTAAGATCAAATGTACATGAAATTAGAGGGGTACTACCAAACGGTACACCCCATAAAAGGAAAGATCCTCTTATATTTTGCTGGACTAACCCTGTAAAACGATTCGATACATTCCTGTACATTTAGTGGGAAACTATTCCACTCTTGAGATTGCCGCTTGCAAACCTTGGTGCATGTTTTGAAATTGTTTAATCCATGAAGCTTGAAATTCTTTGTCATCAATGAGTTTACGAATGTCTCCATCTCCCATGATATCCAATTCACTGACCTTGTAGGTTTGTTCGTACAATGCCGTTTCAAATTTGATCAGGTACTTCTGGTTCCAATGAAACACAGTTGTTTTGACTTGATCTCCCGGTATTTCAAATACAATTCTCATGCTTTTTTAATGTCAAGTTCAATGGTGTTCAATTTGTCAATCATTTTCAGTTGATGTTTGAGTAACCAAGGTTCAAATACAATCATCTCGATGGGTTTCCAAAGTATCACCCAACCTACGAAATACAAGGTTTCCCGACCCAGCATTTGAACATAAGGATGCAAAGTCTTGATCTGATCGATGAGGTATACTAAAGATAAGGCAGTCCACAAGATCAATAAGCCATTGAACAAAAAGATAAAACCTTTTTTACGCATCAGCCTGTATTCGGTATCGTATTCTTCTTGTTTTTCTGAACAGTAGGATTGCTTCCATTCGTTTATTGTTGTGCTGTTTAGCGCATCATCTTGCATGTGTACTGTGATGAAATTTTTTTTATTGAGCACAATTTTTTTTAAACGAATGATCACAAGATCTAAGGTATGTGTAAACGAATTGTAGTCGTCTCCATACCAATTCACCGATCCGGCCAGGGGTTTCACCGAATGATGCCTTATATCAACGTTTAAACGTGTATTCTCTTTCTCTTGCATAAATCATAATACCAAGATAATCATTTTCAATAAGCTACCACGTAACAATTTTTTAATATTAGTTGAAGCAGTCTTAAAAAAACAGATTTTGTGAATAAAATACCTCCATTTTTTATGTTGAAAGCTCATCGATTTTATTAACTTGTAGCTTGCCTTTTTATGAAAGTATCCACTACAGAGCCATTTCAGATCATTTACTCTTTGCTTGAGCATGAGTATTTGGGGTATTTGTTCGAGTCGTTTGTCATACAGCTCGATCAAAAAGGTCGTTTGACTTTAAAACACCAAAATATTTCTGCCATCAATGCATCAGAATTTGCTTCTGGTTTAGATGAAGTGGATTTTAAGTTGATCAAGATTATGGACTCTACGCAACAAGAGGCTATCATCAAGAAATTCAGCAATAAAAAAACAACTCCTGCAGAATTTTTCACGAAGGTATACCATAAGGAAAAGGGCGACGCTTTGTTGCGTGATGCCATTGCTGCTTATATAGAAGGGAAAAAAGTAGAAGTTCTGGAGCTGCTCAAAGACAAAATGGTATTTGAAATGGGGCATGATGGCGAACCTACATGGAAACGTATTGCCATTGCTCCTCAAAAGGCGACTGTTATTTTTCATTTTGTACGCAACGAAGACAATACGCATTATTATCCAACCATCAAGTACGATGGAGAACGCATCGATTTTCAAAATAAAAATGCCATACTGGTATGTAATAATCCTGCCTACCTTTTGGTGGACAATACGATGTACCGTTTTGAAAAAGATGTCGATGGTAATAAGTTAAAACCGTTTTTAAATAAAAAATACATTCTAATTCCTAAAAAATTAGAAGACACCTATTACGAACGATTCATCAGTCCGCTCATTGCTTCCTTTGATGTGATGGCCAAAGGTTTTCGCATCAATACTGAACGACACAATCCAAGTGCTATACTGACCTTTGCAGAATTACCTCGGGCAGTTTCTCCTGTCAATTTATTTGATCAGGCAGTAGAAGAATCTCCGGAAGATGATAAGTTGGTCTTTAGTCTTTCTTTTCAATATGGGAAATACGCTTTCCCTGCTGATAGTTCAGCCCCTTGTTTTGTAAAGGTAGAAAAGCTTGATGGTGATGAAGTCATCTTTCATAAAATCATACGTGAATCAACGTGGGAAAAGGGAGTCTTGAATTTTTTAAAAGATAACGGTGTAGATTTTAGAAGAGGCAAACAATCGATCGATAAATCGAAAGGCTTATCGATGTTAAGCAGTCTCAGTACAGCACTGGTAGAAAAAGGAGTGCGTGTCGCTCAATCCAATAACGATGGCAAGCGTTATTTTGTGGGTGATTCGACCATCAGTCTGGAAGTTCGAGAAAACAACGACTGGTTTGACATTTATGCTTTGGTTCATTTTGGCCCTTACGAAATTCCATTCATCCAGTTAAAAAAATACATTCAAGCCAAGAAAAAAGAATTTCTATTACCCAACGGTGAAATCGCTGTTATTCCTGAAGAATGGTTCTCTAAATATTCTGAGCTCTTCGCCTTTACCGAAGACAGCGATGGTCAATTGGTGTTGAAAAAACACCACTTGGCTTTGGTGAAAGAATTAGAAAATGGAAATCTGGCAAAAGTCTCCATGGATAAGAAATTGGAACAACTTCGTGATTTTGATCAAATCGATGATGTACCTTTGCCGGCTGGATTTAAAGGGGAGCTAAGACCTTACCAAAAGGCAGGGTATAACTGGATGAACTTTTTGCAACAATACAATTTCGGAGGTTGTCTGGCCGATGACATGGGTTTGGGTAAAACGGTGCAAACCCTAGCCATGCTGCAACAGCAACAGGAAAAGACGGAGGGTTTGACCAATTTACTCATCATGCCAACATCTCTTATTTTCAATTGGGAAATGGAGGCACGTAAGTTTACACCCAATTTGAAAATATTAAATTATACAGGTATCAACCGGGAAAAAAACGTAGAGAAATTTTCCAACTACGATTTGATCTTGACGTCTTATGGTACGGTACGAATGGATATCGACTTGTTGACCAAAATGGTATTTCATTATGTTATACTCGACGAATCACAAGTCATTAAAAATCCCGACGCGATCATTGCGAGGGCTGTACAAGACTTAAAGAGTACGCATCGTTTAATTCTTACAGGTACGCCGATTGAGAATTCCACTTTGGATTTGTGGTCGCAGATGTCCTTCGTTAATCCAGGGTTGTTGGGAACGCAAACGTTTTTCAAAAAGGAATTTTTGAATCCGATTGAGAAAAAACACGATGAGTTGAAAACAAAAAAACTCTATGCACTCATCAAACCTTTTATCTTGCGTCGTCAGAAAAGTCAAGTTGTAAAAGACTTGCCCGATAAAATTGAAAATGTACAGTACTGCTCTATGACAGAAGAGCAAGAAAAAGAATACGAAAAAGTGAAATCAAATTACAGAAACCTAATCCTCGATTCGATAGAGGAAAAAGGGATTGGTGGTTCACAAATTCTTTTGCTACAAGGCTTGACGCGTTTACGTCAAATCGCAAATCATCCTGTTTTAGCAGAAACAGAATATGTTGAGGGGTCTGGGAAAATGGAAGATGTCACGCACATGCTGGATAGGGCTTTAGCCGAAGACCACAAAATTTTGATCTTTAGTCAATTTGTTAAGCACTTGCAGCTGTATGTTGACTATTTCAATAAAGAAAAAATTCCGTTTTGTTATTTAGATGGTTCTACCAAAGATCGTCAAAAAGAAGTGGACGAATTTCAAAATTCAACGGAGAAGAGGGTATTTTTAATTTCTTTGAAGGCAGGAGGTTTGGGTTTAAATTTGACCGCTGCAGATTACGTATTCTTGCTTGATCCATGGTGGAATCCTGCCATTGAATCACAGGCGATTGATCGTGCGTACCGTATTGGGCAAAAAAACAATGTTTTTACGTATAAGTTCATTACGCGTAATACCGTAGAAGAAAAAATCCTGTTGTTGCAGCAAAATAAATTGAAGTTGGCCCAAGATTTAATTACGACAGAAGAAAGTTTTGTGAAGAATTTGAGTAAGGAGGATATACGATCGATGTTTGAGTAGTAGCGGCGAATTGCATTCGTCTAATCCCGCAGGGATTATTCCAATTGCCGAGATTATTATTTTGAAAATGGGCGAATGCAATTCGCCCTTACTGACTACTGATACCTGACTCCTAACACTAACACCTTACTTATACCATCCCGAGTACATCACATAGTTATTGGCAATCCTGTCGATTTGACCTTTCAGTAATTCTTCTCCGAGTACTTTTACTTTTTTGGCAGGTACACCAGCATACAAATAGCCTGATTCAAGTCGGCTGTTTTCTAATACCACAGAACCTGCAGCGATCAATACGTTAGATTCGATGTGTGCATGATCCATGACAATCGCACCCATGCCTACCAATACATTGTCTTCAATGGTGCAACCGTGTACGATGGCATGATGACCAATGGATACGTTGTTACCGATGGTGAGCGGTGCTTTTTCAAAGGTACAATGTAAACATGCACCGTCTTGGACGTTCACTTTATTGCCCATTACAATGGTGTTGACATCGCCACGTATTACGGCATTGAACCAAATGCTACAATCGTCTCCTGTAGTCACATCGCCAACAACGGTTGCATTTTCAGCGAGGTAAGTATTTTTACCGAAGTGGGGTGTTTTGCCGAGTATGGTTTTAATGAGTGCCATGGGTTATCGTATAAATAATAAAATAGATTTTGTGATTTATTGGGGTATTGAAATTTTGTGCGTTGAGTTCGATTCTTTTAATCGAGGAGATTTGGAGAACTACCTCACTAATTCTATGATACTTCTATGCCACATTAATTTTTTTTATCTCATTTAATTCTTTGAAAATTAAATGTTGTTCCTCTTCGATGTCGTAATCGTCTTGTAGTCCAAGCCAAAACTTCGGGCTATTACCAAAATATTTACTGAGTCTTAAGGCTGTATCTGCTGTAATTCTTCTTCTTCCTTTTGTAATTTCACTGATTCTTGTTTGTGGAATCCCAATCTCCTTCGATAGTCGATAAGAAGAAATGTCTAAGGGTTTTAGAAACTCTTCCATTAACACTTCTCCAGGGTGTACGTTTGCTAATTTTTTCATAGTGCTCTTATTGGTAGTCCATTATTTTAACATCTGCAGCATTGCCATTTGACCATTTAAACACAATTCTCCATTGGTCATTGATGCGTATGCTATAATAGTCTTTCAGATTACCTGAAAGCTTTTCTAATCTGTTGGAAGGGGGAATTCTTAAATCGATTAAATTTTGGGAGTTGTTCAGCATCCTTAATTTTCTTCTGCCAATTTCTTGAATTTCGATGGGTAGTTTAGGTACTCTTTCTCCCGACCAAATTTTTTCTGTTTCCTTAGACCCAAAGCTTACTATCATAACTTCTTACGTTACTAACGTTAAAAATAAGTATTTTGTTCCCTATTCCTACTAAAATCTAAAAATCAATTCTATTCTTTTACAAGACGATGTTGTATTTATTAGGGTTGAGGACTTGAATTTACATCTTTTATCCCTGTGTACAAATTTACTGATACCTGACCACTGATACCTGACGACTATTCCCTAAATTTAAGATAAAATAGCATACTATGTCTGAAAAGAAATTGTTTTTACTCGATGCCATGGCTTTGATTTACCGTGCACATTTTGCGTTCAGTAAAAATCCCCGTATTACTTCGAAAGGATTAAATACCAGTGCGGTGTTTGGTTTTGCCAACAGTGTCTTGGATATTTTAAAAAATGAAAAACCTACGCACATCGGTGTGGCGTTCGATTTGCCTGGGCCAACTTTGCGGCATGAACGTTATACAGAGTATAAAGCCAACCGTCAGGAACAACCGGAAGACATTTCCATTGCCATCCCTTATGTCCGCAGCTTGCTGGAGGCCATGTGCATTCCTATTTTGGAAAAAACAGGTTTTGAAGCAGACGATTTAGTGGGTACCATTGCCAAGAAAGCCGCACGTGAAGGCTTCGATGTTTACATGATGACGATGGATAAGGATTACATGCAATTGGTCGAAGATCATATTTTTTTGTATCGTCCGGCGTATATGGGTAACGGTGCCGAGGTCTATGATATTCAAAAAGTACTCGAGCGATTTGGTATTAAAAATGTAGATCAAGTAAGAGACATTTTAGGATTGCAAGGTGATGCGGTTGACAATATCCCCGGTATTCCTGGTATTGGAGAGAAGACGGCGCAGAAATTAATCGAACAGTACGGCAGCGTAGAAAACCTCATTGCCAATGCCCACGAATTGAAAGGCAAACAAAAAGAAAATGTCATTGCCTTTGCAGAGCAAGGCTTGCTTTCCAAAGAATTAGCAACCATCGACATCAATGTACCGGTGGACTTTGATGAGGCTGATTTAAAAATGTGTGAACCCAATAAAGAATTGCTGTTGCCTTTGTTGGAAGAATTGGAGTTTAGAAATTTAACAAAACGCTTATTGGGAGAAGAGCTACCTGTATCCCTGCCGAAACCTAAAGTGAGTAAAACAAAATCAATCTCTTCAGAAGGTACGATGTCCCTGTTTGGTGCTGATGCTGCAACGGCTACAGAAGAAGAGGAGAAAGAAGAACAAGAAGAACGAAGTTTTACAGAAAGCATTCACACCCGATTACACGATTACAAGGCGGTCGATACACCGGCACTCATGGAATCTTTGGTGAAGCATTTGCTGTTACAAGATGAAGTCTGTTTCGATACAGAAACTACGGCCTTAGAATCGAAAGATGCGGAATTGGTAGGCTTGTCTTTTGCTTATCGTGTAGGCGAAGCCTTTTATGTTCCAGTACCTGCCGATCAAGAAGAGACGAAAAAAATACTTCATATTTTCAAACCGTTTTTTGAAAATGAATCGATTGTTAAAATCGGACAAAACATCAAGTACGATATCCTTGTGTTGAAAAATTATGGTATTGAGGTGAAAGGCCCTTTATTCGACACCATGATTGCACATTACTTGTTAGAACCCGACATGCGACATAACATGGATGTGCTTGCGCAAACCTATTTGAATTACCGTCCGGTTTCTATTGAAGAGTTGATTGGTAAAAAAGGTGTTTCTCAAGGCAACATGAGGGATGTAGAGTTGTCTAAAATTGTAGATTATGCCAGTGAAGATGCAGACGTGACACTGCAACTGAAAGCTTATTTCGCTCCGCTTTTGAAAGAACAAAACCTGGAAAAATTATTTAACGAAGTTGAAACGCCTTTGTGTCAAGTCTTGGCCGATATGGAGTTCGATGGCGTGCGTATTGATACGACGGTGTTGAAAGAATATTCGAAAGAATTGACCGTTGATATTTTGGACTTGGAAAAAGCGATTTACGAAAAATCAGGAGCTCAGTTTAACATATCTTCTCCAAAGCAATTGGGTGAAATTTTATTCGATAAAATGAAACTTGATCCTCAAGCGAAAAAAACAAAGACCGGTCAATACGCGACGGGAGAAGAAGTGTTATCGAGACTTGCAGAACATCCCATCGTAAGCGATATCCTGTCGTTTAGAGAGTTTCAAAAATTAAAATCGACGTACATTGATGCTTTACCGCTCCTGGTACATCCTTCCGATCATCGGGTGCATACCAGTTATAACCAAGCAGTAGCGGCTACAGGGCGCTTAAGTTCAACGAATCCTAACTTGCAAAACATTCCTATTCGTACAGAAAGAGGAAAAGAAATTCGAAAAGCATTCGTCAAAAAAGGGGAAGGTTGGAAGATCTTATCAGCCGATTATTCTCAGGTAGAGTTGCGCATCATGGCCGATTTTAGTAAGGATCAAACCATGATCGATGCGTTTTCAAAAGGAGAAGATATACACAGTACTACGGCTTCTAAAGTTTTTGGAGTGGAACTCAGCGAGGTGACTTCCGATATGCGAAGAAAAGCGAAGATGGTGAACTTCGGGATCATCTATGGCATTTCAGCATTTGGTCTTGCTCAACGTTTGAGTATTCCGCGTAAGGAGGCTGCGGAAATCATAGAGTCCTATTTTGAGAAATTCCCAGGTATCAAAACCTATATGGATCATACGATTGCTGTGGCCAGAGAACAGGAATACGTAGAAACCATTTTAGGCCGTAGAAGATACTTGCGTGACATCAATTCCAGAAATGTGACACAGCGTGGTTTTGCCGAACGAAATGCCATCAATGCCCCTATACAAGGCAGTGCCGCAGACATCATCAAATTAGCGATGATCCACATTCAAGCCTGGATCAAGAAAGAGGGCATACAGTCGCGCATGATCATGCAAGTACACGATGAATTGGTCTTTGATGCGAAAGAAGAAGAATTGCCTTTATTGAAAGAGAAAGTCAGTGCGTTTATGCAGAATGCTGTGCAATTGTCTGTGCCTTTGGACGTTGGAATAGGAATAGGCGACAACTGGCTGGAAGCCCATTAGCCTTTGGCCTTAAAAAACAGGAAAATGAGTTCATCTTTTGTGATAATGCCCTTCAATTCATTAAATTGGACTCTTTAAAGCAGTATAAAATTAATACATCAAATTGAATATGAGAGCAAAAATTGTTGCTGGTAACTGGAAAATGAACAAGACCATCGAAGAGGGTCTTTCTTTGGCTTCAGAAGTGGTGAATATGGTCAACGATGAAGTAAGTGGAGATGCGAAAGTGGTCTTGTGTACCCCTTCTGTTTCTTTATTTGCGATCAGTAAATTGTTGAAAGGCAGAGTAGAATTAGGTGCTCAAAATTGTTACGAAAAAGAATCAGGTGCCTATACAGGCGAATTGTCTGCGGCTATGGTAAAGGCTGCAGGTTGCCATTATGTGATTTTAGGACACAGTGAGCGTAGAGAATATTTTGGAGAAACCAATGCTCAATTGGCGGAAAGAACCAATCAAGTATTGAAAAATGGCATGACACCTTTATTTTGTTGTGGTGAAACGTTGCAACAAAGAGAAGCGGGGATTCATTTTGATTTTGTAAGACAACAATTGACAGAAAGTTTATTTCACTTGTCAGTAGAAGAAATTAAGAAAGTAGTGATTGCCTATGAACCTATCTGGGCCATTGGGACAGGTGTTACGGCATCGAGTGCACAAGCACAAGAAATGCATGCCATGTTGAGAGCGCATTTGGCATCTAAATATGGTCAAGCGGTAGCAGATTCTATTTCGATTTTGTACGGAGGAAGCTGCAAGCCAGACAATGCCAAAGAATTGTTTGCATGTCCAGATGTAGATGGTGGATTGATCGGTGGTGCTTCTTTGAAGGCACGCGATTTTGTAGACATCATCAAGTCGTTTTAAGTTATTAATCTTATTATTTTAGTCACCTTATAACACGTAGAATCCCTCCTGATCAATCAGGATGGGATTTTTATTATGCAACCACAGTATTTAGTTGTTCCGATTACCTGTAAAGAAGAAGAGATTGATCTCTTGGTGTATTACCTGACAGAACTAGGCTTTGAGGCTTTCGAAGAAAAGGAAAATGTGTTAGAGGCTTATGTTTTGATTCCTGATTATAAGGAAAGACCATTGAAGGCTTTGTTGAGCGAACATTTTCCAGCCTCTGAACTTTTGGAGGTGAAAACTTTGGAAAATAAAAACTGGAACGAAGAATGGGAGAAAAACTTTGATCCTATTACCGTTAATAAACAACTGAGGGTGAGGGCTATATTTCACGAACCAGATCCTGAAGTGGAAATGGAATTGGTAATACAACCTAAAATGTCTTTTGGCACAGGTCATCACGCCACGACGCGTTTAATGATGGAAGAAATTTTAGACTTATCTTTAGAAGGTTTAAGTGTGGTTGATGCGGGCTGTGGCACAGGTATTTTAGCTATTTTAACAGAAAAACGTGGAGCGAAAGAAGTCCTTGCCTACGATATTGAAGATTGGGCTTTTGAAAATAGCCTTGAAAACACTAACTTAAATTCCTGCAACAGGGTTAAAGTTTTACAAGGAACAATCGGTACTTTAACGATAGCAGATCAATCCGCAGATGTATTGTTGGCCAACATCAACCGCAATATTCTCTTGGAAGAGATGAAAGAATACGCTCGTGTATTAAAACCACAGGCTATTCTTTTGTTGAGTGGGTTTTATGATGAAGATATTACCTTGTTGACCGAAGAAGCCAATCGATTTGGGATTACGGTGCTGGCAAGTAAAAAGAAAGATAAATGGTCGTTAATGAGATGCGTAAAAGCTTAAGCAAACACATTTTAAATCTATTTTTTGGCATCATACTGCTAGGGGCATTTCATGCGGAAGCACAGTTGAAGTTTTCTTCGGATCCTGCTGTCTTTCCTGGTGAGGTCACAAAGCTATTGTCGACCACGCAAAATGAAGCGGCACTGTTGTTTGCTCAACAATTTTCCACCACCTGGGCTACGTTCTCTGCGGCAGAACAAAAACAAATTATAGAAGTCTCTCAAAAACTTCAGAAATCTAAAAAATTAAAAACCTATCCGGACTTTGCCAATTACTTCGGGATTCTTCAGCAAATCAAAAGTAAGGGTTTACCGGCTCACGAATTAGATACCTTTCTAATCATTACATCTAGAGCAATTGATCATTTGGATGCGAAGAAAATGGCATCTCTTTTTGTTGGAGTGAAAGTGGTGGTAGAAAAGCAAATGTTGTATGAGTCCAAATTCAATAACCTTTACTTTACGGGAGGGACCTACTCCTTTGCCATGGTAGAAGATCCGGTGGTAGAGGAAGGCAATACACAAGACGGCAACTGGGATGCCCAAAAGGAGGAACAACAAGAAGAACAAGATGTGTTTTCAGATTGGGATAATGTGAATGCAGAAGATGCATGGGCCGATCCTTCATCCTTTGAACCTGAACCTGTAGTAGCGACTAATGAGGAAGAAGTGCTCGATTACAGCATCGGATATGAAGTTGCTCCACAACCTCCAGTAAAGGGCTCTGTCATCTTGTTTGAAAACACAACATTGACTTTGGTTACGCCGTACGATTCTATTCAGCTCAAAAATGTATCGGGTGCTTTGTCTTTACCGGATTTACTTTTTATTGCTACGAAAGGAGGTACTGTCGATTTTTCTTCTGCAGGAGAACCTAATGCTTATTGTGAATTGAGCAGGTATAATTTCTTAGTTAAATCGTATAAGTTTGAATGTGATGATGCAAAGCTACATTTCCCGGCACGTACAGACTCTATTGTAGGAGGAATTTTTAAATTCAATTCTCAAAAATATAAAGACCCTACTGACAAGGATTACCCAAGGTTCATGTCGTACAAAAGTAATATTCCTGTAAAAGATTTAGGCGCAGATATTAAATACTATGGTGGACTTTCTTTATCGGGAAGAAAAATATACAGTTCTTCTGTCGATGAAGGCTATTCTACGATAGAAGTTCTTAAAGGAGGGGAAACGAAGATCAGAGCAGTTTCTAATCGGTTTCAGTTGAGTGATTCTCTCATTACAAGTGATTATACTGCTTTGTCCATCTATCAGGGGGAAGATTCTATTTATCATCCGGGAGCTAATTTCAAGTACAATAAAAATGCTTCTAAATTGCGCATTACCAAAAGTGGAGGCTATCGCTTAGCACCATTTATGGATAGCTATCACAAACTTGATATTGTTGCCGATGCCTTGATATGGGATATGAATACGGATAAAATAGTATTCGATATTTTAAATGCACGTGCTCAAATTCCAGCTACATTTGAATCTCAAGAATATTTTAGCGAGCAAAAATATTCTCGCCTTCAAGGAATATATCGTTTTCATCCTTTGGCGATAGTCGTCGGATTTGCGGATAGTAAAAAGAAAAAAGGATTTTATGTGAATGATCTGGCTGCAGAATATAAAGTAGATCCTGTAACAGCCAAGGGTGCGATGATTGCCTTGATGAAACAGGGTTTTATCGATTTCAATTCTCGTACGGGGTACGTAAAAGTAAAAGACAAAGCAAGGCATTATGTACTTTCCCGTCGTAACAAAAAAGATTACGACAACATTACCTTTGTATCGCTTTCTCCAACGGGAAATAATGCGGTATTAGATTTAACAACGAATGACCTTACTGTAACGGGTGTTTCCAGGGTGAATATCAGTGATTCCCTGAACGTGGCTATTATTCCGGATAGTGGTGCCATTGTCATTAAGAAAAACAGAGACTTTAAATTTAGTGGAGGAATTCAAACGGCTCAGTTTGAATTTGTAGGAACAGATTTTGAATTTAATTACGATAGTTTTTTGGTTCACATGCCAAACATCGATCAAATTAAACTCTCTGTAGAAGATAAGGAGTCTAATATCTCCAAAGATTCTTTAAATAAGAAAGATGGTAAACAAAGGGTGCTGGGAAACGAATTGCGGTATTCCAGTGGAACACTTTATATCAATAAACCTGACAATAAGTCGAGTCGAAAGAAATTTCCGGAATATCCTATTTTTGATGCGACTACAGGAGCGTCTGTATTCTTTAATAAAAAACAGGTCGCCAATGGATCATACGATACCAGTATTAAATTTGAAATACCACCTTTTATTGTAGACAGTTTAACCAGTACAGATCCTGCTTCTATTGGTTTCGATGGAACGTTTAAGTCGGGAGGTATTTTCCCTGATTTTTTAGAAAAACTGGTTGTGATGCCTGACTATTCCTTGGGATTTGTTCATCCTACTCCGGTAGAAGGTTATCCTCTTTATTCAGGAAAAGGTAAATTCTTTAACAAAATTACCCTCGACAACCAAGGTATACGTGGTGATGGTCGAATCGTTTATTTAAATACCACGCTTTATTCTAATGACTTTGTGTACTTTCAAGATTCTGTACTTACGGTAGGTACCAACATGGATACCAAGTTGGGCACGCATCCGCAATTAAGTGATTCTATTACGTTTCCTGATATTACCTGTGATGCTTACCGTTTGAAATGGCATGTATCGCAAGACAGTATGATGATCTCCAACATGACAAATCCATTCCAGCTGTATAAGGCAACAGCCAATATGCAAGGGACTTTGGTGAACTCTGAAAAAGGGATGTTTGGTATTGGAATATTGTTTACCAGAGGGTCTTCCTCTGAATCATTGGATTTTCATTTTGAAGCCAAAAAATTTGGTGCGAGAAAGGCTGGGTTTTCTATTAAGTCCAATAATCCTGACAAGCCTGCTCTTCGTGCAACCGATGTAAAACTAGATTTCGATTTAGAGGCCAATTTGGCGACGTTCAAACCCGAAACGGAAGGGTTTGCAAGTACGGAATTCCCTTATGGTCAATATAAAACTTCATTGGATAAAGGGGTATGGGATTTAGAAAAGAAAAAGATTTTCATGACCAAACCAGAAGAGGTAGACATTAGTAAATCTTATTTCTATTCTGTACGACCAGACCAGGATTCACTGGTGTTTACTGCGACGGATGCCACATACGAAATTGAGTACTTAACCTTAAACATTAACGGAGTAAGGTATATCGATGTGTGTGATAGTCGGGTGTATCCTGATAGTGGCAAGGTTATCGTGGAAGAGAACGCTGTCATGAAAACCTTGGAGAAGGCGAAGTTATTGTGCGATACCACGTCAAAATACCATAACCACTACAATGGTACATTGGATGTACTCGGTCGTTATAAATTTAATGGACAAACGACGTATCAATATGTCAATTTGGGAGACGATACACTTTCTATTAAGTTCGACAATTTTAAATACATAGAAGGAGAAAAGAAGAAAGAAGGATTTTATACCGTCGGTCGAGGTACTGTTTCAGAGGAAGAAAACCTTCATATCGGTCCTAAGATCTTGTATAAAGGGGGAGTAACCATGTATGCCCGTAAGCAATACTTGTCGTTTGATGGATTTGTGAAGCTTGATCTTGCGGGAGCATTGAGCTATTCAGAATGGCTGAAGTATCAAAACAGTGGAGAAACGGATCGCGTAGAAATTGATTTGGCCAATGCAACGGCAGCGAATGGTAAGCCTTTGGAAACAGGACTTTGTTTAGCTAAGGGCAGCAATGAATTGTATACCACATTCATTTCGTTAAGAAAGTCGGATGAAGACAAAAGGATCTTACCAGTGGGTGGAAACTTAGCCTTTAATCCAGACTCGAATGAATTCGCTATTGGTGATTCGCTCAAGTTGCAAGGTCGTGCCTACAAAGGAAATTTCTTATCCTACAATGATGACAAGTCAACGTTGAAATTTGGAGGGAAGTTTAATGTACTCGAAGAGCAAGGCAGTGTGAGTGCTTTGATTGCAGGAGAGGGATTCGCAGATCTTAAAACCAATGAATTCAGTAATAATTTTTTGTTGTCGATCAATTATAAAGTTACGCCGGCAGTATTAGACATTATAGGTAAAAACTTCAGTGTATTGGCTTCCGTTATTCCGAAAGAAGATTTTGATATGAATGAGGAGCAATTCATAAAGAGTAAAGCAAAGGAAGAACTCTTGTATCGGAAATTAGCGGAAGAAATAGGTAATGAAGGGGTTGAAAAATACAAAGCTAAAAAAGCATTGGCTCCTGTACCATTGAGTACGCTTTCTTCTACTTTTAGCAAAGGGATTTTAATTCAGGATGTGGACATGAAATGGTCCAACGATTACAAGTCATTTTA
Organism: uncultured Chitinophagaceae bacterium; assembly: GCA_964454665.1. Classification (GTDB taxonomy): domain Bacteria; phylum Bacteroidota; class Bacteroidia; order Cytophagales; family Cytophagaceae; genus JACMQM01. Next base: position 74,606 of record CAYVTO010000005.1, on the reverse strand, counting down.
TAGTGTAGGTAAAATAAAAGTAGCCAGCATTCTGAAAAATGAAATCGATAGAGAGGTGTCTGGTTATGTTGAAATCAGAAAAACCATTCGGGGAGATGTGGTCAACATTTTATTGGAGCCGACCTATGGCAATTGGTATTTCATTACTTATGAAGACAATAGAATGGCCGTTACTACAGGCAATGCAGACCTCAATGCGCAGTTGGCGACCAAATCAAAAGGGGAAATGCCCGATCGTTCTAAATTCTATTTTGTCCAGGCAGAACAAATGGAGAAGAAACAATTTGAAGTGGGTTTTGCAGAACGTTATAAAGCAGAAAAACTGAGTGATGGAGAAGATGCTCCGGAAGAAGTAGAGGATGTCTTGAAAGATGAAACCAAAAGTATATTGGACGAGCCGGTAGAAGAGTCTAAAGATAATCTTAATACAGAAAAAGACACGAAAAAGAAAAAAGATCGTAAGAAGAAGGATGTGACTTCAGGTGTAAACGATGAATTTGATGCGAATGAATCTTACGATAAGTATAAAGTAGACGAAACCGATACAAATTACGAGCAGGAGCAAGAGAAAAAGAAAAAGGAACAATCCAGTGCCGAAGAGAAACAGCAATTGCTTAGAGATCAGCAGAAACTGAAAGATCTGTTAAAATAGATTTCCCTTCGTATGCCCTCATCTTGTGATTGAACTCAAAAACCAGTAATTTTCTGATCGTTTATGAAAAACACCGGGGACTTTTATTCGTAGACATTGAGTATGATAACGGACGTATACATAGCATTAGGTTTATGGGTTGCTTATTTAATAGGTTCCATTCCTACTGCGGTATGGTATAGTAAACTTTTACATGGTTTTGATGTAAGAGATCACGGTAGTGGTAATGCAGGTGCGACCAATACCTTCAGGGTATTGGGTTCTAAGGCCGGTATCATTGTCATGGCTATAGATACTCTTAAAGGGTTTCTGGCAACTTATTCAGCAGAATATTTGGTTGATTTTGGATGGGCCATACCCGAGAAAGTGATTATTTTTAAGTTGTTGTATGGTATTGCTGCTGTTATGGGGCATGTTTTTCCTGCTTTTGCGCAATTTAGAGGAGGAAAAGGAGTGGCTACCTTATTAGGAATGGTTATTGCTATTCATGCTCCTGCTGCGTTGGTTTGTATTGCTGTTTTTATTGTGGTATTCGTCAGCTCAAAATATGTTTCTTTAGGCTCGTTGATGGCTGCCGTGGTGTTTCCCTTACTCATGTTTTTACCTTATTTCAATCCTGGACAACCGATTGTCATTGTGTTTGCCTTTGCCATGTCTTCAATTGTCGTTCTTACGCATCAAAAGAACATTCGTCGATTGATCAACGGAGAAGAAAATAAAATGAATTTGCGCATTCGCAAACCTTAGATTCCGTACAGTGCTCCCCCGCAGTGGTCATGTCGACTGCCTGTTGAACTACACAGTACATTGTTTTCTCCCCTATAACGTAACACCCCAAGCAAGGCAAAAATCAAGGCTTCTTTGAATGCAATGGTTTGTGTGTCGACTGGTTTGATTTCGCAATGTCCATGTAATTTTTCAGCAAACCGTTTCATTAAATGCGTATTGAATGCTCCTCCTCCTGTTGCCAAAAGACGTTGGTTGGTTTTTGCATGGATCTTTACTACGTATGCCATTTGTTCTGCTATGTGTTCCGTGCAGGTGGCTAAAAGACTAGGAATCCCCAGCGATTCATGTGCTTGAATGAGTGGAAGAAAATGCTCTTCAAACCATTCTTTTCCTAGGGATTTAGGTGCAGGTTGTGTATAAAAATCAAGACCATTAAGTTTTTCTAATAATAAAATATCGACTGTTCCGGAAGCGGCTAACTTCCCATCTTGATCATAGGGTACACCTGTTTTTTCAGCCAGGTAATTGAGTACCATGTTCACCGGACAAATATCAAAGGCGATGGTTTTTTGTTCATGGGTAAAAGAAATATTTGAGATCCCTCCTAAATTGAGGCAATAGTCGTATTCTCCAAACAGTAAACGGTCTCCTATGGGAACTAAGGGAGCTCCCTGTCCATCCAAGGCTACATCAACACTTCGAAAGTCGCAGGCAACAGGTATGGAGCAAGCGGCAAACAAAGCGGCTCCTGAACCCAGCTGATAGGTAAGTCCGGTTTGAGGGGTGTGGAATACGGTATGTCCGTGTGAACCGATGATTTGCGGTGGGGGTAAGGCATTTTTTTGTAAAAAAGCATGGACCGCCTGACCACAGAAGAAGCCAAACTCCCGATCGAAGCTCATCAATTCAAGCCCAGACATGCTTGTGGTGTGTTGAAGTTTCGAAAGCATGGACTTTTCGTAAGCGATCGTTTCTGCCGCTTCGATGGAATAACTCCATTTCCCCGATTGCGCATGAAAACAACAATAAGCAATGTCTAATCCATCGCATGAAGTTCCCGACATGAGTCCTATGGCGGTTATGTTTTGATCCAAGTTTTTCATTGCTCTAATTTAATGTAAATTTACCTTGCCTCCCCAAAATATAAACATGAATATAGTTATTGATATAGGCAATACCAGAACGAAAGCTGGCGTTTTCAAAAGCGGTCAGCTGCTTCAACAGTACTCTGGACAAGTATCGGAAGTACTTGAAGCGTTGAGTGAGTACTCTGCGGATCAGTTAATGGTATCGGCTGTTGGTAAGGGTCTAGAGGATGTCAAAGCATTTTATGCATCACGAATGCCTATCGTGGTATTTGATCGATCTTTGAATATGCCTCTTCTCATGGACTATGCTACTCCTGAGACCTTAGGGTTGGATCGTTTGGCCGCTGCCATAGGCGCTACGGTATTTTTGCCGGAGCAAGATGTTTTGGTGATTGACATGGGTTCATGCATTACCATTGATTTGGTAGAGAAAGACCAAATCTTTTGTGGTGGAGTCATTAGCCCTGGGCTTAACATGCGTTTTAAAGCCATGCATGTTTTTACAGAAAAACTCCCTTTGATTGATTTGAATGAGCTGGAAAAGGATGCTGTTTTATTACCAGGGAAGTCTACAAAAGCATGTATGACGGCAGGTGTTATGAAAGCGATAGAGTTTGAGTTGGCTGGACATATCAATCATTACCGATCGCTTTATCCGGGGATAGGGGTAATAATAACAGGTGGTGATGCGTCATATTTTGAAAACAAGTTTAATACTCCCATCTTTACAAAAGATTCACTGGTATTGGTGGGATTGAATAGGGTATTGGAGTATCATGTTGCATAGATTCGTTTTTCTTTTCTTTTTAATAGCATTTACATCACCTTCGGTTTTGTTTGCTCAGTCGCTGGGAAATTCACCTTATTCTCGTGTAGGAATAGGTGATATGGTACAACCGCTCACCGTTCAAAACATGGGATCTGGAGGCTTGTCCGTTTCTCATTATAATCAGGAATTTCTTCATTTGAACAATCCTGCGCTGAGTACGAATAAAAAAGGATTGTATAAAGACTCTCTCATTAAGTTGGAAGGGGCATTTACGTTGCAACATAAGCAATTCTCTACAGGAAATGCTTCTGAGTCTATAACGGCCGCAAACCTCAGGTATATTGGACTTTCAGTACCTATTGGGAAAGTTTGGAACTCAACCCTTTCCATACAACCGTATTCTGTTAAAAACCATAGGTATGTTGAACAAGTGCCTGTTCAAGGAGATCCGGATGGAAGAAATATGGAATACTCTTTTCAAGGGAAAGGTGGAATCTATCAAGTGGCTTTCAATAATGGTTTAGGTTTAAGTAAGTCTTTGAGTGTTGGGCTAGGAATATCTTATTTGTTTGGTCCTTTGACCAATACGACGACTTCCGTGCTTATTCTTGATCCTTATGCGGCTACGCAAAATGAATTTAAATACGGAATTAGAAGACGAATTAACCATACCGCTTTTGGCTTTAAGCCTGCAGCACATTATCGTAAAGAGTTTTATAAACATCAGCTGGTTGATAGTAATTGGGTGAAAGTACCTCGGGGGATATTTTGGAATGTTGGCTTTACAGCAGAAATATATACGCCTATGAAATTGAAGGTGGAAGAAAGTTTAATGAGAGAATCACCTATCGGTAATGCTTCACAAGATTCTGTTATCAATAGTTATTCTATCAATGGAGCACTACCCTCTCGTTTCAATTTAGGATTTAGTATTGATCGACCGAACAAGTGGATGGTAGGTGTAGAAGGTGGTCTTTCGGATTGGTCCGGTGGTTTTAGTTATGGAACGTTTGCAAAAGAAGTGTATCGTTTGGCTTGGAATGTAGGATTAGGAGGAGAAATTAGACCTGGTAAACGTAGGCAGATGAAGACATGGACATACAGGGCTGGTGTTCATTATGCGGCGCTACCGTATGTCCTTTCGGGAGTACAGATTAAGGATATGTCGGTAAGTCTTGGTGCCACGATCCCCGTGGGAACGCGAGGAGGTGGGGCTTTGTTTCCTAAAGTGAATGTGGCATTTGTGGTGGGACAAAGAGGTACGCTCGATAATGGTTTGGCAAAAGAACTCTATGGCCGTGTTCACCTGAGTGTTTTGATTACAGACAAATGGTTTACCAGAAGAAGGATACAATAGGGCGTTTATTATGGAAAATAGGAGGGCTGATTTCATTGGGGTTCATCCTGTTTGCTTGTTCTGACCGTTCGGCCAGCATCCATGACATGGAGGTTTATAAAGGACCTTTAATGGAAGTCGACTCCTTAGAGACCTTATACAGTGATTCGTCGGTATTGAGGGTCCGTTTTAATGCAGGTAAGCAATTAGAACTTCAAAATGGTAATAAGGAGTTTTTAAACGGCGTAAAAATCGAGTTTTACAATGAGAAGGGTGTTTCTGAGGCGATACTTACTTCCCAAAAAGGGTATCAGGATAAAATGTCTGCCCTTTATCGTGTAGAGGGTGATGTGGTAGTTCAGAATTTGGCAGAAAAAAAGGCGCTCCATACTGAAAAGCTATTTTGGGATTCCAGAAATAAAAAAATTTATACTTCAGAATTTGTGAAAATTCAAACCCCGAAAGAAATCTTGACCGGTCAGGGTTTAGAGGCCGCGCAAGATTTTTCTCGGTATAAAATTTTGAAACCAACGGGTATATTTCTCTTAGAATGAAGCTGTTTGACACTGTTTTATTTTCATTATCAGCGGCTTTGCTGATCATTGGGATTCATCAATCCATCCTCCATGGTATTCAAAACAGTTATTTCCTGTTTATGATGGCTTCAGGTTTATTTTTGTGGTATACCTTGAGAAAGAAAAATAGGCTGCCAGAAAAGGAATTGAATAGGGACAAACGAGCTTCCCAAAGCCAAAGAAAGAAAAGAAAACAGAAATAAATTGGGTCAAACCTCGCGATAGTTTGGTTTTTACTACTTAAACTAATTAATTTGCCTTTCTGATAAATACTGTAATATGGGAATTTTTAATAAAATTAATCAAAGATCGGGGCTTGTAGTTGGTGCAATCACAATCGGCTTGTTATTATTTCTTTTGGGGAATGAATTTTTCGGTCCAAATTCTATTTTGTTTAGAAGCCGAAATAATGTAGGAGAAATTAATGGTAGCTCTATTCATATTGAAGAATACCAGAATGTGGTAGCTCAACAAGAGGCAGAATACCAAATTCAATCCGATAAAGGAATTACAGAAGCGGAACGACCATATATTCAACAACAGTCTTGGAATAAGCTTATTTACAAGTACATCTATAAAGAAGAATTTGAAGACTTAGGTTTAGTCATTACCGACGACGAGCGATTTGACATGGTGCAAGGAGGTTTTATTCATTCTTACATCAAGAATGCATTTGGAGGAGATGCTCAGTTCGATAAATCTTTAGTGGTGAACTTCCTTCAAAATTTTGATAAAGTAGATCCTTCTTTCCAACAAAAATGGTTTGTTATTGAAAGCCAATTGGAAGAAGTAAGACTGCGTGAAAAATTCAACAACTTATTGAAGAAGTCTGAATACGTAACGAAAGCAGAAGCGAAAAGACTGTACCATGCGCAATCCGATAAAGCAAACGTTGATTTTGTGTTTGTTCCATTTACATCGATTGCAGATTCTACGATTGAAGTCTCAGACGATGATTTAAATGCTTACATCAGTAAACATAAAGATGAGTACAAAGTAGAAGCAGGTCGTTCTATCGTATATGCGGTGTTTGATGCGTCTCCTACAGCCAAAGACAGTTTGGTCATTAAAAGTGATATCGCGAAGCTGTTGACTGAATTTAAAGCAACAGACAAGGATTCTCTGTTTATTCAGAATAATTCAGATGTAGAAAATATGCCTTCTTACATGACGGCTTCCCAATTACCTCCGGTATTATCAGATAACATCTATTCTTTACAACAAGGAGAAGTTTACGGACCGTTTGCAGATGCAGGAAATTATTCTTTGTATAAGGTATTGAAAGTAGAATCAGATACTGTGTATTCGACGAGAGCGGCACACATCTTGTTCCGTGCAGAGCAAGAAACACCGGAAGCAAAAGCTGCTGCGAAACAAAAAGCACAAGAGGTATTGGCTCAAATTAAGGCAGGCGCAAACTTTGCTGAGATGGCCCAACAATACGGTTCAGATGGTACAGCCTCAAGAGGTGGTGACCTGGGATGGTTTGGTAAAGGACAAATGGTGAAACCCTTTGAAGATGCTTGTTTTGGTGCTACGAAAGCAGGGTTAATTCCTACGCTGGTAGAAACAGATTTTGGACACCATATCGTTAGCATTACGAATCCGAAAACCAATAAGAAATTCTTAGTAGGCTCAGTAGTATACAACATTACGCCTTCTGATGAAACAAGAGATAGTATTTATGCCCGTGCCGATGAGTTTTCTGTGGAAATTAAAGATACTGCTGAGTTCAATGCGGAAGTATTAAAACTTTCTGTGAAAGGGAACGTTCAAAAGTATATCCAGGAAAACATTGGTCAAAACGATCAAGCGTTAACGTCTGTTCAAAAGTCTCGTGAAGTGATTCGTTGGGCGTTCAATGAAGCAGACCTTGGAGATGTGTCTCAAGTGTTTACCGTAGATAATAAATTTATTATTGCCATTTTAACAGGTAAAAGAGATGCGGGTACCGCTTCGGCAAATGATGTAAGAGACGAAGTAAAACGTAAAGTGTTGAGCGAAAAAAAGGGTGTTCTTATTGCGGAGAAGCTGGAAAAAGTAAAAGCGGGCTCATTCCTTGAAGTTGCAAAGGCATACGGCACAGAAGCATTGACTGGTTCTGCAACAGACGTAACATTGGCTTCATCTGTTTTATCTTCTGTAGGATATGATCCTGCACTTACGGGCTTGGCTTTTGGCTTAAAACAAGGAGCACAAAGTAAAATTGTGGTAGGCGAAAGTGGTGTTTGTATCTTAAAATTAGTAGCGTTAACCAATGCCCCTGATGTAGCAGATTACAATACCTACGCTATGCAAGCCTTGACGGCGAAAACAAATCGAGTAGAATATTCAGCGGAAGAAGCTTTGAAGAAATTTGCTGACATTGAAGATAACCGTTATAAATTTTATTAATCAATAAGGAATCATCCTTAAAAATCCCATCCCGCTTTTATCGGGATGGGATTTTTTATTACGATGCAAATACACTGCGGACTTCATTTTTAGATTTGCAAATCATCTATAAAATGTAGTACTTATTGATATAGTCCAGAGACCATGCATCCTAAAAATAAGAACGAAGAAGTTTTTTTATCAATACTCTCAAAGCTTAACCAGGAACAGAAAGTAGCGGTAGAAACGACCTATGGTCCAGTCCTGGTCTTGGCGGGTCCCGGCACAGGTAAAACGCAGGTGCTTTCTGCACGCATTGGTCAATTGCTCTCCAATCCCGATTTACAAATCAATCCTTCTAATATTCTTTGCCTCACCTTTACCGATGCGGGTACCATTGCCATGCGCAATCGTTTGCTCAAATTTATGGGCCCCATGGCATACAAAGTGAGTATTCATACTTTCCACTCTTTTTGTAACGAAGTCATAACTTACAATCGTCAGTATTTCAGTAAAGGAGAATTACAACCGGTATCCGAATTGGAAACGATGCAGTTTTATCAAGAACTTTATCGTTCCATTATACCTGTTGACAGTGTCATTCGAAAATTGAAGGAGGATTCTGAAACCTATGGTATCAAAGGCCTTAAGTCTTTGTTCGATACCATGAAAAAAGAGAACTTGACCTTCGAAGCGATTGAGCGTGCGGCGAAAGACTACATTAACGGATTGCCCTTAAACGAAGATTATATTTATAAACGCAACGGTAAAGATTTTAAAAAAGGAGATCCTAAGCGCAATGAAATTTTAAAAGAGGAACAAAAAATGGAAAAGCTGATAGAAGCTGCACGTTTCTATCAAGTCTACCAAGATTTGCTCTTACAGAAAGGTCGTTACGATTTCAACGACATGATCATCTGGGTGCTTAATGCTTTTCATCGGTACAAAGATTTACTCTATAACTACCAGGAACGTTTTCAATACCTTTTGGTGGACGAGTTTCAGGATACCAGCAATGCGCAAAATGAAATCTTAAATTTACTCTGTTCTTACGATGATGCGCCTAATATTTTTGTGGTAGGGGATGACGATCAATCCATTTATCGTTTTCAAGGAGCGAGCATGAAAAACATTGTCACTTACGTGGATCAGTATCAAGCTGACATTACACGGGTAGTCATGAAGAGCAATTACCGTTCTACGCAAAAAATTCTGGATGCCGCTAAAGCTTTAATTGAATACAATAACGAGCGCCTTATCGATAAATTCCCAGACCTGGATAAAAACTTAGTGGCGTGTTTAGATGACATTAAAGACTCGGCAGCGTTGCCTCAGGTGAAAGAATATAGGAATGTATTTCATGAGGAAGCCGGTGTGATTGAAGCCTTGGAAAAATTATATACCCAGCATGGAGATCTTTCGAACACGGCCGTAATTTATCGTTCACATAAAACAGTAGATCGTTTGGTGAATGTGTTGGAGCAAAAGAACATTCCTATTAATTTGAAAAAGGCCATCAATGTATTGGAAGTGTCTTTTATTAGACAGCTTTTGTCTATTCTCAAGTATGTCTATGAAGAAGCTGAGAAACCCTATTCGTCAGAGGCGGAACTGTTTAAAATATTACACTTCCCGGTATTTGGAATTTCCTCTTTAGACATTGCTAAAATTACTACGGCAACACATAAAGACAAGGAAACAGAAGAGCGAAAAAAAATCAGAGCAATTATTAACGATCGTTCTTTGTTAAAGTCACTTGGAATTGCAGACCAGGAACAAATCCTTGTGTTGTCGAATCATATTGAAAGATGGATCAAACAATACCATGTCAATACTCCACAGGTTGTGTTTGAAATGATCTTGAATGAATCAGGCATGATGAACAGCCTGTTGGTTGGTAAAGATCATAATTGGAACATTCAAGTATTAAGTACATTTTTTGATTTATTGAAAGAAGATTCGGATAAGTTTAAAAATTATACGCTGTCTCGTTTCTTTGAAACCATAGAATCGATGGCTCGTTATGAATTAATCTTGCCTTTATATAAATCAACCGTACATAATAAGGGTGTACATTTTTTAACAGTGCATGCTTCAAAAGGATTAGAATTTGAACATGTCTTCATCATTGGAGCCATACAAGAAAATTGGGAGAAAAAAGGGAAACGGGCAGAACCGTATTCTTTCCCACCTAATCTTTTAGCAGAGGATGAACGACATGAATCCATAGAAGAAGAACGCCGATTGTTTTATGTGGCCATGACACGTGCTGCTCAACACCTTCAAATTTCTTATGCTGTAGAAAATGAAAAGGGAAAAGAAATGCAGGCTTCTCAGTTTGTGGCAGAGGTTAGACCTTTTGTACAATTTCATACCATTACGGAGGGCAATGAAGATGAGGTGGCTTTGTATCGCTTGCATAGCAATATGGAAAGTAGCCAAGTGAAGTTGGATGTCATGGATAAAGAAAAAATAAAGCAACAACTGGAAGGCTATACCCTCAGTGTAACTCATGTCAATAAGTACTTGAATTGTCCGATTTCTTTTTACTTTGAAAATATACTGAGAGTACCGTCTTCGAGAAATATGTATTCTGGTTTTGGTAGTGCAGCACATTTAGCTTTGCAATACTATTTTGAACACATGTTACAAGATCCTGAGAAGAAGTTGCCGGCAAAAGAATTTTTATTGGCTTCTTTTGAAAAAGGAATGGATCGTTACCATTCTCATTTCACGAAAGAACAATTTGCCAACATGCTCGAACACGGCAAGCAAGTCTTGGCAGCAAACTATGATCAAAACATTCACCAATGGGAGCAGCTTTCACGAGACATTGTGGTAGAACAACGTCTTGAAAATATAGAAGTCGATGGCGTGCCGATCAACGGTATGATCGATAAGCTGGAGCGTTATGAAGGGAATAAAGTACGTGTGATTGATTATAAAACAGGTAAGCCCGAACGAGGCTTGAAAAAAGTAAAAGGGCCGAACGATAAAGATCCCAATGGTGGAGATTATTGGAGACAGATGGTGTTTTATAAATTGTTGTTAGATCATTATGCTAAGCATACCTATCATTATGAAGAAGGATGCTTTGATTTTTTAGAACCCGACGAAAAAGGTGTTTTTCATTCTTATAAAGTCGTGGTGACTCCGCAGGATGAACAAATTGTGCGGGGACAAATTAAAGAAGTATATAAAAATATACTCGATTTGAAGTTTGATACGGGTTGCGGTAAAGAAGATTGCACCTGGTGTAATTTTGTGAAAGAAAATTATAAGGAGGGAGAATTGACGGTGCTATAGAAAAGAGAAACAGAGTGTAGAAACAGAAATAATATTTAACATTTTTTCAGGCCGAGTTGCTTCTGAGTACAGAAGCGTGTATAGAATATGACGGAATGATTCAGAAGAACTCGTCCGTCGCAGGTCTTACTCCCCTGCCTATCGTGAGTCTTCCGTTGCCAAAAGTACGTTCTTCTTTTACAAGTTTCGTCGCCGAACTTCTTGTTACGCTCGAGTTCTTTGCGAAAGCTTGTTGAGTAGATAAAGTAGACAGGTATGTCGCAAAGCAAGCAACTCGAGCTAAAAAGTGGGTAGTAGAAAAGTTTTTTTCAGGCCGAGTTGCTTCTGAGTACAGGAGTGTGTATAGAATATGGTGGAATGAATCAGAAGAACTCGTCCGTCGCAATTACGGAGCAACGCAAGAAAAAAATTTGTTTTTTAAGACGTTCAAAGTAACTTGTCCTTATGGTAGCGGCATTGTGCATTAGTTTCGTTGTACAGTTTGTTTTTTTTGGAGTGATTCTGTTTTTTAAAAAAACAGGCAATACCTTATCCAATAAGATTTTCGGTGCATCTGTATTCCTCCTTGGATTGGCATCTATACAATTTGTTTATTTGTATTCTGGTGATTTTGATTCGTATCTGATCTGGTTGATCGATCTTCCCTGGTTTTTTTCCTTTTGTTATGTCCCTCTTGTTTATTTCAATGCCAAAGCCATCAGTAAAGAACCGATACCTTTAGATTACCGTTTCCTTTTGCATTTTCTACCGGCTTTATTTGCCCTGATCTATTTTTCTCAATACTATGGATTGAATCGTGCCGAAAAATTTCAGTACCTCTACCATCTGCGTCATTATCCTGAAGACCTTTCTATCGGTACACAAGCTTTTGGCATCCTGTTTTATATTTCATTCATCGGTTATACGCTGGTGTCGATCAGAAAATTCAGACAACAGGAAGAAGACATGCAACAGGTGTATTCCAACGTGGAACAATATACATTGTCATGGTATAGTAAAGCCTATGGTTTTTTATTGGTGTTGTCTCTTTTGGCCGGGGTGTTAAGTACCCTCAACGCACCTTACTATTTATACTTGCCCATTCTGTTTGGACTCATTATCCTGCAGTACCTGATCGTTTACTGTATTTTTAACCAGCCTGACTTAAGTGCTACTGGTTTTTCAGAATATCAAAAAGCGAAAGACCAGATTCCAGGTGTTTTATTTCAGAATGAAGATGAAATCACACAGTTAAATAATCAATTGGAACACCTGATGCGGGATAAAGAATTGTTTAAACAACCTAATCTTACGTTACCTGTCTTTGCTCAAGCCATGGATATGAGTATTCATCAGGCTTCTGCGTACATCAATCAGATTAAAAAAGTGAATTTCAATGAGTTAATCAATACTTACCGTGTTGAATATGCATGCAACTTGCTGAAATCCAATACTAATAAAAAATACTCGACGGAACAGATGGCAGAAATGGCCGGGTTTAATTCAAAATCTTCTTTTTATAAAGTGTTTAAAAAACACATAGGCCTCACTCCTCAGGCATATCTAAAAGACAAAAGTAGTCTATCATTATAATTATGCATTAAAAAGCGTGTTTTTTAGCGGCTCATTTTAAATAGGCCTTCGTATTTATGTGAAAAATCTATTTATTATGAAAAAACGCTACAACCTTTTGAATCTCCTTTTCCTGATGGTTTGGGGGATACCAGCATTTGTTTTGGCCGATACTGTTCCAGTTCCGGCTATTGTAAAATTTACGTCCTCGGGTACGACCAACATGAGCCTCACGATGAAAACAGGATTTGCCGTGGTCCAAGAGGGTGAAAAGCGGTACCGCTACATTGTAGAAGCAACTTCTACGGAAAACGGAGAAGTTTTTTTAGACATCGGAGCGGTGAATTTTAACATCACCAATAATGGTTCTCTACTCATTAAAAATTTACGCATCGATACCGATTTGGATGGCAATGTTTTGGAATCGGAAATTGTCCTGGAAGGGACCAGTATCGTCAGCGTAGCTCGTAGTACGAACGACGAATATTTTCTTGCCTTTAATTATACGCCAAGTAGTATTATACCTTCGGTATTCGGAATGTCATTGCCTTCTACTACCATAGGTGCAGCCGCATTGGTGAAAGTGCCGGGAGAAAATCCAGGATGGTTAAGAACGTATGAAGGTGGTTCTTTCAATGGGATAAAATTCTCTCCTGATAATCGTCTCTTCGGAATATGCCATCATTTCAATGCGCTGGATGCCGGTAACGGTTTCAATTTTGCGACCGGAGGCATGACGGTGTTGGAGGTTGATAAAAACAACGGAACAACCTTGCAGGCAATTTCCTATGAAAATAGCAGGAGTGCTCCATACAATGATGGGAACATTTTTGAAATGGGTCCGGACGGGCTTTACATTTTGTCCTATATTGTCGATGGAGCCACTGTAGATTTTGGAAACAGTATGACCTTAACCAGTACTTCTTACTGGGATGGCTATTTGGTAAAGTTTGGTTACGACTTGGAAGTGCAGTGGGCGAAAGCTGTTAACGCAGAAAATGGCTTTTTTATGCCCAACCTTACGATGGCACTCAACGGCAAACTGTGGCTAACCCTGAGTTGTTTTAATACGATTACTGTAGGTACGCTTTCTATTACCAGAATCGGTCCGACCAGAGATGGTTCCGTTGTCATCATCAACGGCGACGGCAGCATTTATAATTCGTATGCCATACGATCGGATTTCTGGGAAGACATCGAGAGTTTGATCCCGGTATCCAATACTGAAATGATGGTACTGCTCAGACACGGGACAGGAAAAATTTACATTGACAATACGATTGTCAGTACCGGTAACCCAGACCTCTATGCCGGTGCCAGTCCCCTGTTCAGGGTGAGTCAGGACGGAGTGGGAACCAGTGGTACTGCATTAAAAAATCAAATCGTCCGGCTTATTTCCGGACACGACCAGACGCTGGTAGGGATGTCTGCCGGTTATCCCTACAGTGATCCGACCATTAATTACATAAACCTGGCTTCTACGTATAAGGCGGTTAACTTCTTTACCCTTGGAGAAGCAGTCCCGCTTAATTTGGAGTTACCGACTTCCATTTCCTTTTGCAGGGGAGTGACTTCTGTACAGGTGCCTTTTAGCATGTCGTTGGGAGAGGCCTTATTCATGATGCCTGACATTCGTTTTTCAGGAGCGTTAACCATCATGCAAGATGCGTTTGTTGTAGCAGATGATCCTGAGAATAACGAATACCTGATCAACATTAATCTTAAGCCGGGAAGTACAACATTGACAGAAATCTTCCACATACAGGTAGGTAGCATTCAGCAGCAGGAGGTTTCTGCCTTTATACCGATCAACAATAATCCTGTTCCATCCATCATTTCTACTGCTGCTGCTGAGCATTGCGGACCAGGAAGTTTAGTTTTGACGGCATTTGCCGATCAAGGGATACCCAAATGGTATGCTGACAATACCAGTGATGTTGTTTTAGGAACGGGTATTTATTTTGATACTCCTTCGATAAGCAGCACGACCAGTTATTATGCTGTGGCTGAATCTTCAGGCTGTTCTTCCAGTCGCAGCGAGGTCATAGCCGTCATTATCCCGATTCCTTCGATTACGTCAACAACGGACGGAGAGTATTGTGGAACAACAGGAAGTGTAACCTTGTCGGCGATTGCCAGTGATGGTATACTCAATTGGTATGCGGATAACACCAGTGAGGTTGTTTTAGGAACAGGTAATGATTTCAATACTCCTTCGATAAGCAGCACGACCAGTTATTATGTAAAGGCAGTATTTTCAGGGTGTTCTTCCAGTCGCAGTGAGGTAACGGCTTTTAGTATTCCGAATCCTTCGATTACGTCAATAACGGATGGAGAGCATTGTGGAGCAGGAAGTGTAGCTTTGTCGGCGATTGCCAGTGACGGTATACTCAATTGGTATGCGGATAACATCAGTGACGTTGTTTTGGGAACGGGCAATGACTTCACCACTCCTTTGATTACCAGTACAACCACCTATTATGTAGCAGCCGAATTTTCAGGGTGTACTTCCGATCGCAGTGAGGTAACGGCCGTCATTGGTGAAGATTGTGTAACGTCCATATTGGGAACTTCTTCTTACGACAGTCAAAAAATGAGCCTTTATCCCAATCCGGCCAGTGAGTATATGACTGTAAAGCTGGATATGGTTACTCCTTTATCCTATCAGTTAGAAGTGGTAAGCGCTAACGGAGAAAAAGTGTATAGTACACATGAGACGCAGGATATGTTGAATTTGTCATTGGGACACTTGTCTGAAGGTACTTACAGTGTACATGTAAAAACTGAAACAGGTTACCATGCCGTACAAAAACTGGTGATTATAAAATAAACAATCATCCATACCGTATTTTTTACCCCGGGCATTGGTAACGATGTTCGGGGTGTTTCTTTTCAAGCTAAAAAGTAATATGCCCTCTTTTTTCAGGCCGAGTTGCTTCTGAGTGCAGAGTGTGTATAGAAAACAGCGGTTTGATTCAGAAGAACAAATGTTAATGTTATATTTTTTGTTACGCTTGTGTTCTTCGCGAAGGTTTTGTAGTAGATGAGTGAGTCATTGATGTCGTGAAGCAACTCGAGCTAAAAACGTGTGAGTAGAAAACAACGGGTCTTCTGTTGCCAAAAGTACTTTCTTCTTTTACAATCTGCCCGAACCCTTTCCTTGACAAACCACTTATACTCTAAAACAAAAGCCTCCGGAAGTTCTTCTTCCGGAGGCTTCAGGTATTTTTAGTTTATGCTATTGCACCACAAGAGTAATGACGTGATAACTTTGTGCCGTTTGGATTTTTACATAATAAAATCCTGACGCTAGTCCTGATACATTGAATGTGGTAGTATATCCATTCATTGGGAATGCCCTCAAAATGTCTCCCTGTGCATTAGCAACTTGAATCTGTGCCTCTGTATAGGTTGAAGTACTCACCGAAACTTCTGAAGAAGCCGGGTTCGGAGATAAGCTGTAATTGATGGACTGATTTTGGTTTGAAGAAGAGGAAGAACAAGGTCCTTCGTTGGCCCATACATCATATGCCCCAGAGTGATGAACAGGGATTTCATTCAATGTCCACCATTTCGCCCTATACACGTTACCTTGGTATTCGACTTTATTGCCGGACACGTAGGCTACGCTTGGATTCCAGGGAGCAACGGTACATGCGGTGGAGGTATTGAGGTATATGTCGCTATAGGCTGTCACGAAAGGTCCTACGTTGGTCATTAGGCCTACGTTAATGCGAAGGCTATCACATGGTTGAGGAATAAAACTAAACCCATCATCAAAAGGTTCTGTTTCGTCGTTACTAAAGGCGAGTATAGAAGATACCCCATCGACATATTTTTCAATAAAATAGGTCACCATGCGTATGGGAGCACCGTTTCCGTTTACTGCTATATTTACCTGCACAGGTGAAGGATTGGCAGGATTAAAATCAATGGTAGAACCGTGTAGGGGACTGATAATGGACAACTGTGGATTGTATACTACCGGGAAAATACTTACCTCTTGCAGTTCGGAATACCTTCCCCAACGATCAAAAGCAACGGCACGAATGTCGATGCGTGCTGCAGGAATAACAGTAAAGGTGAATTCATAAGGTCCAGTGCGTAAGGCGTGTTTTTCTACGGTTCCACTGTTTGCATAATTATACACGATTTCCAGGTACACACTGTCAATGGAAGTATATTCATAATTGACATCTGTTTTTATGGTCATGGAATGGTCGCTCCCCTCAATGAGGTAAAAATTAGATTCATCGATTGGATTAACAATAGACAAAGTTGGTAATTGTGGAACGTGAAACGTAACCCTGATGCTTTTCACATCTCCTGCTACTCCGTTTGAAAAAGGCACCGCTGTAATATCGGTACTTAAACTGAACGCTGGTGTAAACGAAACGCTAAAAGGATATACGGTACTTTTGATTCTTCTCACATGACCACTGTTGGCATAATTATCGACAATGATGTACAACACCGAATCGATACCTACTACTTCGTGATTGGTGAGGACTTGTATTACTTGATCTTGAGGTTGACTTGTCAAATAATACAATTTGTCGTTGTTTCTTGGACTGACAAACGCCACGTAAGGATCAGGTGTCAGGTTGCCACAAGGCTCAAGGTTTATCCATACATCAAAAGCACCGGAATGCGTGGCCGGATTTTCACCTTGCGTCCACCACTTGGCCTGGTATTTTATACCGTTGTACACCACCTGATTTCCTCCTACATATACCGCAGCAGCCGACCATGCTGAAATACCAGGACATTCGCCTCCTGTTCCGTACAATACTCCTTTTCGTTCCGTCCAGTCCGACTGCTTTACATAATTAATGGCACGTACTCTGTATTGGTACTGCTTCGTACTGCTTACTTCGGTATCGACATATGTAGTAATATTATTATTTACTACTATAAACGAAGTATCCCCTTCTACTATTTTTTCAATTTCAAATTGTCCTTCAAGCGAAGCATGATCAGTCCATGATAAGGTGATGTTTCCTGTAGCAACATTTTTGCTTACTTGTAAATTGCTCGGCGCTTCCGGAGTAATCAACATCAATACACGGCTGGGGTGTTTAAGAAACATTCTCATACGTGCTTCTTGTCCGGGAGTAAACAATTCTCTGCAACCCGAATAGTAAGACATGATGTTATTGACCAAAGGATTGTAAGGAGTACCATGAGGATCTGTGCGATTTCCTACCCAAACACAATTGGATACCTGGCTATTATCTTCTGGATCGGCAGGGGTGTCACATACCAAATCCCCGGCAGTGGCACAATTCGACTGGTCAGCCAGTTCTATGCCATTTGCGGTATCAAAGGTATGCAGCAAGCCTAGAGAATGTCCTAACTCGTGTGCAAACACAGCTGTACCTGCACTATAACCCATGCCTACATATGTGCTCCAACCAATTTCTCCGGGAAGTGCAGCAATACCACCGTATCCTTCTCCCCAATACACATTGATCTGATCGGCTTTTCCTGTTTGTCTGTGAATTTCAAACATGTCTATACCGCTAGTATTGACATAGACTTCAACACCCACGCTGTAAAAATAAATGTTGGCATTTGTAAAATAGGCATTCACATCCGTTACATACTGCTCAATTTGATTAGGATCCAGGTTATGCTGACCACTGGCATCGGCTAAAATGACAGAACGTATCGGCATCATGGCTCGCAAATAAGGACCGGAATTACTTTCTGCACTCAGCTGTGACTGTTTGGTGAAAATTTCTATTTCTGATAGTTCTCGTTTAGAAACAGGAGGTTCCTCTGAAGGAATTATTTGTGCCTTTACCGTAAACTGAAAAAGCAATAAGAGCAATAAAAATCGGACGGTTTTTTTCATAACAGGTTGGGGTTGGTTTAAGAGAAATTAGTATATGTGTTTGTATAAATAAATTGATTTTCAAAAATCTTTTGAGGTGCAAAGGTAAGCGAACACAAAGGGAAAAGTATTAACCTGTGTTAAAAAAAATTAACGTGAAAACATCTATTCTTAAAAAACAGTGATTAAAAAGAACAAGGTAAATATGCGTGTAAAATATTTTTCGCATGTTTAGACACCAAATAGTTCTTTTCAGGATGAGTTGCTTCTGAGTAAAGAGGCAAGGATATTGTATGGAGTTACGATTCAGAAGAACTTGTCCGTCTCAAAAAAACATTTTTACTTCATAAATTTCCCAAAATGGTAATTATTTCCCAATTTGGGAACCAATAGAAGCTGTTTGTCGTTTATAGTAATGAATATTTACAATAGGAGTTCTATCATAGAATTCTACTTGAAACATACGAATGCCAAAATACCATTGGAGATATGGTATGATGACGTAGTATCCAAGAAATGGGAAAGCCCTAATCAATTAAAAAAAGATTACGGAGGGAATGTAAGTATATTGAAAAATGGCAGAGCAGTTTTTGATATTAAGGCGAATGATTATCGGTTAATTGCTGCTATAAATTATGATCAAGGGTGGTTATTTATAAAATTTATTGGAACACATACCGAGTACGATAAAATAAATGCTGATACAATAGACAGTTATAAACCAAAACCTAAGAAAAAAACAAAGCCAAGTCCCAAGAAAAAGAAGTAGTCATGAACGTAGAAATCATAAAGACGGAAACCCAGTATAAGAAAACGTTACAGCGATTTGAAGCGATCTTTTTTTCTAAGCCAAATACAAAAGAAGGTAAAGAAGCCCAATTGCTTGCTTTAGTAATAAAAGATTATGAAGATAAGCACTACAAAATTGACTCCCCAGATCCGGTTGAGGCGATTAAGTTCCGTATGGAACAAATGAACATTTCTAAGACAGAACTAGGGGAGATATTGGGTTATAAAAGCCGTGTAAGCGAGATTTTAAATCGTAAACGTAAATTAACGTTAGAAATGGTTCGTAATTTACATGAGAAGTTAAATATTCCGTTGGAATCATTGATACAGTCTTATTGATAGGTGGTTTTCACTTACCCCGAGAGGTGATATTTATTCATAAACACACACTTGTTTTCAGGCCGAGTTGCTTCTGAGTACAGGAGTGTGTATAGAAAAAGAGAGTATGAGTCAGAAGAACTGGTCCGTCGCACTGGTTACGCTCGAGTTCTTCGCGAAAGACTATTACGTGGGTAAATCAGATAAATGTGCCGCGAAGCAACTCGAGCTAAAAATTACCCCGCAATAGTTTTCACTTACCCCGAGAGGTGATATTTATTCATAAACACACACTTGTTTTCAG
>CAYVTO010000005.1:0-54880 GCA_964454665.1 uncultured Chitinophagaceae bacterium | reverse complement strand
AGGTGATATTTATTCATAAACACACACTTGTTTTCAGGCCGAGTTGCTTCTGAGTGCAGAAGTGCGTATAGAAAAAGAGAGTACGAGTCAGAAGAACTCGTCCGTTACATAAGGCTAGGCTTCCTCTGCCGTTCAGAAGAACTCGTCCATCATACAAAAAAATCTACTTTATAATTTGTACCCAACCTTTACATTTATTCCCTACAGGATCACTGATGAGGTAGTAATATACCCCATCGCTCAGGCCTTCTCCTCCCCATGATTGATCGTAGGGTTCGCGTGTATAAATGACATTTCCCCAGCGGTTATAGACCTCAAACTTCCAATGATCCGTCATGCCAAGAATAACATACTTGTCGTTGAGTTGATCCTCATTAGGGGTAATTAAATTGGGGATTTTTACAGGAGGGATATGTACATAAAGGTGATCTGTAACACTGCACAAATTATTATAGATTTTTATTGTTACAAGATATGTTCCAAATTCTGCATAGGAGTGCGTCAAGGTGGATTCCCCTTGCATCACAGTCCCATCGCCAAAATTCCATAAGTAATGAAATCCTGTATTGTTTACGTTGTACAAACGTACGGTAGGTTTCCCTTGACAGCCTGTAATATTTTCATAGCCCATACCTCCTTTTGCAGGTTCAAATACTTTTACCAATATGGTATCATAACCTTTACATTCCGTAATGTTATGGGTGATGGTGACCATGTATTTTTTGGTAGCAGGGGGATAAACGTCAGGATTATGAATATTGATGTTGTTGATGTATTCATCAGGACTCCACAGGTAAGTGTAGTCGCTGTTAAATGTACTGGAAATCGTAACCGTATCTCCTTTGCAGATGGCAACAGAATGAGTGGATGTACCGAGATCTGGCAACGTATAGACTTCAATTATTTTTTCAGTCGTATCGCTGCCTATGCAGGTAGCTTCATCGAAGGCAATCAATCGCACGGTATAGGAACCGGAATTTTTATAAGTATGTGTAAATGTACCAGCAGAAGTACTGGTGGTACCATCGCCTAAATCCCAAATAAAAACCGCTCCCCCCAAACTGGTATTGGTAAACGTTACTGGTCCGCTGCCGCAGAGTTTAGAGGTGTCTACCGTGAAATCAGCTTTTAAGCTGCTGAGGTCAAATTTGAATACGGCGTTGTTACAATTGAAACTATTATTGCTGCTGCTGTGTGCTCCTGGTGTAGTGGGGAAATTAGAAGTACCTCCACATCCTGCACAGACGGATTGGTATACGATACCTCGTTTATCAAAACGACTGGTTCCCCCGTCCACATGTTCTCGTTCATCAATACCTCCAAAATAAGTACTGTACAAAAGACGTTCTACATCTTTCTTTAATACCATCAAATAAAAATCACTGCCATCGCTTGCGGTTTGAAAGGCATTGCTGGTTAAGGGAAGGTTATTGGTATTCCCTCCTTGGTAAAATAATCCGGAAAAAATACTGTTAACGATACCTCCCCATCCCGCGATGAAGATGTTTTCACAATCGTTGACTAAAAAAGCAGTGGGTACGAAATCAATTTTACTTAAGCCAGATCCTATTTGTGTAGAAAAAATAGTTTGATCTAAAGCAGGACTGAGTTTATGAATAAATTGTTTAGAGTTGGGGTTGGAGTAGGGTGCATTTACGATGGGATAATTTCCTTGAGATTGCCCCAATACATAAGCGAATCCGTTTTGATCGGTTTGAATTAAATAACACTGATCGGTTGAGGTGGTACCGATGTAGGTGGCAGCCATGTAGCTGCCATCCAGGGTAGATAATTTTACAATAAATCCATCTACACCTCCAACTGAGTTGGGAAGAATTCCTCCGACGGCGTTCAGGTCATTGCTCGTGGTTCCTCCCGCAATGAATACATCGTTGTTTGTGCCGAATTGCAGAGAGTAACAGGCATCTAATCCATTTCCACCCCAATACGTATTCCAAACCACATCAGAAAGATCTTCGGTCAATTTCATCACGATACCATCTCTTCCACCTCCATTGAAGCTAAGGTCATGACCAGGTCTGCTGGCGTTTATAATATTATTGGATTGTGTATGCGATGCAATGTATACGAATCCCAGGCTGTCTAATAAAATTTCACTTCTAAATTGATCACTGTAGTTTCTGGAAAGTGTTTCTGTTTCTAACAGGAGTCCATCGTTACCTGTTCCTCCGATGAATGTAGAAGCTAAGAGATTCGATCCATTGGCACTCAATTTTGAAATGAAAAGATCGGATCCTCTGGTATAGGTTATGCCTCTTCCTGTCCCCAGAGGCTCCAGGGATGTACCTCCGCCAAACGATTGCTGGTATGCACCTCCTGTTGTAGGGAAAGGTGTTCCAGTAGCTCCGCTTGAGCTTGTCGTACCTAAGATATAAAGTTCATAGTTTTTATTGACGATGATACTGGTGGGTACTTCTGTATAAAATCCCCCTAAATACGTAGCGTAGAGGAGTGTTCCGGTAGGACTGAATTTCATGATGGCAACGTCAGGATCTCCAAAAATAGAACCGTTGTATGTCGGATCCAATGCTCCGGTGGTAACAGGAAAACCTCCACTGAAAGCAATGCCAGCTGCATATAAATTCCCTAGACTGTCGTAAGTGGCGGTGTTGCCCCAGTTGTCTGCCGTTGAACCAGAGTAGGTGGCAAAAATCAGTTCGGGATCAATGACGAGTTTCTCTTGACGGGCACGAGATATGTTTTTCATGTCGAAGGAGATCGTATTTTTTTCCAGGTTATACCGACATAAGACAGCTTCTTTCGATAGGTTCGTTTTTTCTAAAAAGGCAATGGGCATTTTTTCAGTAACTGTGCCTAGCGATGTTTTAAGCTGTAAGTTTCCTGCCGCATCAACGCTCATCTCATCGATACCTTCATAATCGATATGTATTTGAGAGGGGTTTGCATTGGCCCTGAGTACGAGATCATATTTTATTCCTGTACTGGTAACATACAATACCAAATCGATGTGAGGGTAAACATTTTCCAACACTAATTTTTTATAACAGCTTAACTGTTGTCCCCATGTATCGCTGTTATTTCCTTTGATGAAATTGACATGAAAGTCACTGGCATTGTATCCTTTGGGAGCATTCATTTTCCCATGACGAAATTTCATTTTATAAACGTGGGCACGAATCGCATGCGATGTGTCAGCATTTTCTTGAAGACCAGGATGGTGTTGATGGAGGTCTTCTTGATTGCGTAGAAAAAATAGGATCCCATCTTTTTGTACAATGACATCGCCAAAATTGAAAGTTGCTTTTGCCCATACATGTTCAGGCCATTGGCCAACGTTGCTTATAAAGCCTTGGTTGGTGGTGCCATCTGCAAGGGCATATGAAACAGGGCCGATGGCAAAGGCAACCAGCATTAAAAAATGTACGATGCCTCGTGTTTTTTTCATCAGAGAAAGACAACTTCTTTTACGACTTCTTCACCCATAAACGTGTTAAGTTTTTCGGTGACTAAACTTTTATGCATGGAAAGTTCTTGTTTTAAAGCTCCGGAATCTATTCTCACAAATAATTTCTGGTCTTTAAAAAAAATTTCTCGTGTTTGTTTGGCAATGGCAGTACCCATGAGCTCTTGCCAGGATTCAATGATATAGGTTTGATTGAATTTTTTCTTGATTTTAAACGCATCGAGCATGTCTGCCATGGCTTCGCCAATGGTTTGTATCTCGGACTTACGTTTAAAGAATTCTTTTTTCATTCGAATTTTCGTTGGAGCACGTTGGGGCGAATTGCATTCGCCCGTTTTAAATTATCTCCCGTTTTAATTATTTATTTTATTATTGGGCGAATGCAATTCGCCCGCTACTTACCTTGAATATACGAATTTCCCGTTTTAATAATCGAATGATTTCCATGGATCTTTCAGGTCGGGCATCGGTAATTAAAATTTGCCCTGAGGTAGTTCCTGCAATGTTGTAGACCAAATGGTGAATACGCTCATCGTCTAATTTGTCGAAAATATCATCCAGCAACAGAATAGGCTCAGTTTTGCTCCATTCGCGGGTCATTTCCAGTTGAGCCAATTTCAGCGCAATCACAAAAGATTTTTGTTGACCTTGAGATCCAAAATTTTTGACCGATTGTTCTCCCAATGTAAATACATAATCGTCCTTATGTATCCCTAGCGTGGTACGTTCTAAGATTTGATCCCGTTCTCTGCTCTTTTTAAAAAGTCCTGGGAAATCGTCTTTGGCCACATCCGATTGGTATACTATGTTCATGTATTCTTTTCCTTCGGTCAATTTTTCGTATTGTGCTAAAAAGTAGGTTAAGAAATGCTGTACATAGGTTTTGCGTTTCTCGTATAAAGCTGAATCGAGTGCCAGTAAAGGGGTATCGTAAGAATCCAACAGTACAAAATCTTTTTTATAAGGATGCTCTCTCCACTCTTTGAGGAGCGCATTACGTTGTTTCAATAGATGTACATAATGCATCAATTGAGTCAGGTAGTCATGATCGATTTGACAAAAGATCTGATCAAAAAATTTTCTGCGTTCTTCGCTTCCTTCCCGTATGATTTTTTGATCGTCTGGATTGATCATGACCACAGGAAAACGTCCGATATGATCACTGATGCGATCGTATATTTTGCCGTCCAGACAGAGATTTTTTTTGCTTCCTTTCTGAAAATCGTAACGTACTTCGTATTCTTTCCCCGATTTATTGAAAAATCCAAGCACGGAAAAGAACGATTGCTCATTGAGGATTAATTGTTGTTCCTGGCTCGAAAAAGCGCTTTTACCAAGGCTCAAACAGTGTATGGCATCCAATAAATTTGTCTTCCCACTTCCATTTAAACCTGTAACAAGGTTAATTTCAGGCGAAAAGCTAATTTCTTCGCTAGAATAATTCTTGAAATTAAGCACGTTAAGTTTTTCTATGTACATGAAAATTCCTTATTTTTGGGCGCTTTGTACAAAATATAAGGTTTAAGAAATGGCTAGCGTAAAGGATAAAGTGTCAAAAGACAACAGCAAAACAAAAGTAAGCGCCTATTCAAAATTTACCAAGGAAACTTATCTTTTCTGGTATGAGAAAATGGTCTTGATCAGAAAATTTGAAGAAAAGGCAGGTCAACTCTATGGCCAGCAGAAGATAAAGGGTTTTTGTCACCTTTACATTGGTCAGGAAGCCTGTGCTTTGGGTGTAACGACTGCGTTGAAAAAAGGCGATAAGCACATTACCACGTACCGCGATCATGGTCAACCTTTGGCTTTGGGAACCAGTGCCAATGCGGTCATGGCAGAGTTGTACGGTAAAGCTACCGGAACCACCAAAGGTAAGGGAGGCTCCATGCACATTTTCGACAAAGAGGTAGGTTTTGTAGGAGGACACGGAATTGTGGGTGGTCAGGTGCCATTAGGTGCAGGGATTGCTTTTGCTGAAATGTACAAAGGGACCGATAACTTGTGTATTTGCTACATGGGAGATGGTGCTGTGCGTCAAGGTGCTTTCCACGAGACCTTGAACATGGCGATGCTGTGGAATATTCCGGTTATTTTTGTGATCGAAAATAACGGTTATGCCATGGGTACTTCTGTGCAAAGAACATCAAATGTAACGGATCTCTATACTTTGGGGGAGGCTTATGATATGCCTTCAGAAGCGGTGAACGCCATGAAAGTGGAAGAAGTTCACTTAGCCGTAGAACGTGCGGCAGAAAGAGCAAGAAAAGGAGGAGGCCCTACACTGTTAGAATTTAGAACGTATCGTTATAAAGGACACTCGATGTCTGATCCTGCGAAATACCGTACCAAAGAAGAATTGGAAGAGTATAAAGCGCAAGATCCTATTGAACAAGTAAAAGATACCATTTTGACTAACAAATATGCGACCGCAGAAGAGTTAGAAAAAATCGATAAACAAGTGAAAGCGGAAGTGGAAGTTTCTGTAAAATTTGCAGAGGAGTCTCCTTATCCGGATGCTTCAGAAGCGTATACCGACGTGTATGTGGAGCCGAATTATCCTTTCATCATTGATTAATTAAGTATTTTTATTTCTAGCAGATACAACTAAAATGGCAGACGCAAAAACAAAAGAAGCAGCAGAACACATTGTTACGGCAGTAGCTTCAGTAGACAAGTATAAAAATCTAGTATTGATTTTAGTAGGGGTGGTTACTTTGGCAGCAGGAGGATACTTTTTCTACCAATACCAATTAGAAGAATCTAATAAAGAAGCTCAAAACGAAATTTACCCTGCGGTATATTTCTTCGAACAAGATTCTTTAGATAAAGCCTTGAAAGGCGATGGTAAAGTATTGGGTTTATTAGATGTTGCAGACAAATATGCTGGAACGAAAACTGCAAAATTGGCTCACTTCTATGCTGGAGTAGCTTACATGAAGCAAGCTAAATTTGAAGACGCGCTTACACATTTGAAAGAATTCTCTTCTAACGATTACTTACTGCAAGCAAGAGCTTATGCATTAATCGGTGATGCCAACATGGAATTGGAGAAATACGAAGAGGCGGCTTCATTCTACAGCAAGGCGGCGAACTATAAAACCAACGAACAATTCAGTTCCGCCTACTTTATGAAGTTGGCTTTGGCTTACGAGTTGTTGAAAGACAACAAGAAAGCTGCAGAAACATACGACATCATCATCACAAAATATCCAAAGTCAGCAGATGTAATCGATGCTAAGAAATATAAAGCACGCATCGAAACCCTTGCGACAGA
This sequence comes from uncultured Chitinophagaceae bacterium, assembly GCA_964454665.1. Classification (GTDB taxonomy): domain Bacteria; phylum Bacteroidota; class Bacteroidia; order Cytophagales; family Cytophagaceae; genus JACMQM01. The sequence continues at coordinate 48,161 of CAYVTO010000005.1, read as the reverse complement.
ATAGTGCTTATCGCCAATCGGTCAAAAAGGGATAAAGCGATGAGTTTTATCCCTTTTTGCTCTAAAGGCAACAATACATTTCCCTTATATGGCTTCAGTAGAAAAGAATTTAAGTACCTATTCTGGCATTAATTTGTCTGCCTCTATGTCGGATAAGAAGATTGCCGTTGTGGTATCGGAGTGGAATACCGAAGTGACCGAAGCTTTATACGAAGGAGCTTACCGTACACTGATTGAAAACGGAGTCAAGAAAGAGAACATCATTAAAAAGTATGTTCCTGGAAGTTTCGAGTTGACGATTGGAGCCCAAAAGATGGCCATGCAAGAAGAGATCGATGCGGTCATTTGTCTTGGTTGTGTCATCAGAGGAGAAACCAGTCATTTTGATTTCATTTGTCAAGCTGTTGCTCATGGCATTACCGATGTTTCTATGAAATACGATAAACCTGTCATCTTTGGTGTGTTGACGACAGAGAACAAACAACAAGCCTTTGACAGGGCCGGTGGTAAGCATGGTAACAAAGGCGATGAAGCCGCCATTACAGCAGTAAAAATGATTAATTTTTAATATAGATTTCTAAAACAATATAACTGTTAATACGCCGTGAAGATTTTAAAATTTGGAGGAACGTCAGTAGGTAAGCCGGAAAGAATGCATTCTGTGGCTAAGTTAATCGCAAGCCCCGATCAGAAATTGGTCGTGCTTTCTGCTGTGTCAGGAACAACCAATGCGTTGGTAGGGATCTCTGATTTGTTGACGAAGAAAGATGTAGAAGGAGCGAAGCAAGCTATTCAAAATTTGTTTGGTCCTTATGATCAGTTTGTGGAAAATCTGTATACCACTCCTGAAGGGAAAGCGAAGGGACGTGAGATCATTGCCCATCACAATGCTTTTATCTCTGCATTTTTGCAAGAAAAAGATTTTGGTGATAAGCATACGCGGGCCATTTTAGCAGAAGGAGAGTTGATTTCTACGCAGTTGTTCCACGCTTATTTATTAGAACAAGGTCACAAAGCTGTTTTATTACCAGCGCTAGACTTTATGCGCATTGACGCTGACGATGAACCTATGCTATCTTATACAGAGGAAAAGTTGAAAGCTCTGATCGCTGCTCATAAAGATGCCCATTTATTGATTACGCAGGGCTATATCTGTTTGAATCCGAAAGATGAAGTCGATAATTTAAAAAGAGGAGGAAGTGATTATACCGCTTCTTTAGTGGGTGCAGCGTTGCGTGCAGAAGAAATTCAAATCTGGACCGATATCGATGGGATGCACAACAATGATCCTCGTATTGTAAAAAGAACATTTCCCATTGAAGAGTTGACATTCGATGAAGCGGCAGAGTTGGCTTATTTCGGTGCAAAAATTTTGCATCCATCGACCATTCTTCCTGCTCAAAAATATGAAATCCCTGTAAAACTATTGAACACGATGCAGCCAGAAGCTAAAGGAACGGTCATCGCCAATAAAACGACAGAGAAAGACATTAAAGCCATTGCTGCCAAAGACAACATTACGGTGATTAAAATTAAATCAAGTCGTATGTTGTTGGCTTATGGGTTTTTGCGGAACGTTTTTGCAGTATTTGAAAAATACAAAACGTCGATCGATATGATTACGACTTCTGAAGTTGCCGTTTCTCTTACGATTGACAATCCTAAACACTTGGAAGCAATCACTAAAGAGTTGAAAGAGTTTTGTACTGTTGAAACAGAATGTGATCAAACGATCATTTGTATTGTCGGTCAGTTTTTACAAGAAAACAATCAAATTGTACGTCGTGTGATGGATGCTTTATCAGCGACTCCTGTACGTATGATTTCTTTTGGAGGGAGTAAAAATAACATTTCGGTGTTGGTGAAAACAGAATATAAAAACGTAGCCTTGGAAGAATTGAACGAGAAATTGTTCTTTGCTGAATTGGTATAGTACGAAGACCTGTTGTTGATAACAGAAAAAGCTCCCGTCATTTTGACGGGGGCTTTTCTTTATGCCACTTTAGGGTAAACGAAAAAGTGTTTTTCTTGTATCTCGTAATCCTGTTGTTTTTTTAGGAGGATGTAATGTGTTTCAATCATTCGGTAATGAGGATTCTTTAAAAAATCAATCATAGAATAGACACGAACAATGGAAATTTCCACACCTCCTATCAATTCGCAAAATTGGTGGAGATGTATTACCTCAGATTTTTTTAAAGGGGAAGAACAAGCTAACGTAATTTTGGGCTTACTCCAGGTATTTTTTCGTAAAGGATCGAGTAGTTCTCGTTTCGTTTTATAAGCGAAGGTTTTTAAGGTATTGGCATTTGTAATGTCTTTGTTACTATCGTAACCCAACCGGGGAAGAAAATCAAAGTCCCAATCATTTTGATGGCGGATAAAAATGATGTTATTGTGGTCGTAACCAATTAAAACGTGGTCTTTGTTTTTTGAAAACATACGGATAAATGAGTTCAGGTAAAAAAATAGTGTTGTCTTCATCATAAGACAGATGGATAGGGCTTTTGGTTAAATGTGGCTGCAAAATACGAAAAGTAAATTAATAATTTACAATGTAAATTTTAAACATATCTTATATTGCTAGAATATAGCCTATTACGTGCCAAATTTGTACATGTCAGTACACATAGGTGAAAAGATAAAAGCCAGAGCCAAACAGTTGAGAATAGGTCCAACAGAATTGGCCAGTCTTGTAAATACTTCGAAACAAAATATTTATGGTATTTATAAAAGAAAGACGGTGGATACAGAATTACTGAAAAAGCTTTCTTTGGTGCTTAAATGTGATTTTTTCGATTACTATTACGATAAGCAATGGTTAAAGACATTCAATGAAGATCAAGCAACGTATCATAAAAGCAACACTAAAAATACCGTTACAGAAAACCCGGAATTGCTTGCACTCAAAAAAGAACTCCAAGATTTAAAAGAAAAATACGAATTGCTTCAAAAGCTCTACAAACTTACGGAAGAAAAGATTTCTGTTAAAAAAACGGCCAGGAAAAAATAAATAAGTCTTGTTCGCACCCATTTTTTCTCCTTCTGCAACGTTCTGTTATCATTCATCAAAGCCTTTACTCATTTGTATTGGTCAATACGATACGAAAATTACTCAAGCTCCAAAACGGTTATAGGTGCTAAGGTTTCTAATGCGTAAGTCTTGGAAATGGAGTATGTTAATGTAATACATCCCGGATGCTTTTTTAAATGCTGTAAAAAAACAGAGGTATTTTAATTGTCTTAAGTAAGAACAAACGAAATAACAATACTTTCTTTTATTGTACTTTACATCTGAACTATGATCGCTTAAGCTGTTTCAAAGCATTCCAGATGTGATCACTTTCATAGCCTTTTCCTGCTAAAAAGCGGAACGTTTTACCGGTTTTGACCTCTTCATCGTCTTCTTTTATACTGTCCCATTTTTTCTGGGCGAGAGCCTGAAGTTTTTCTAAGTAATCTTCGTCGTTGATTTGAGCAAGGCCCTCTGATATCAAGTGATCCGCAAGTCCCAAATGCTTCATGTGGAGCTCAATTTTCTTTTTACCCCAAGCCTTTACCCTAAACTTCCCCCCGGCATAAGAATGCGCCATACGCTCTTCATTCAGGTATCCTTCCTCCTCTAATTTTGAAATTATGTTTTTAGCTATATCTTTACTGACGCCAAGGACGTATAACTTTGCCAAGACCTCTTTTCGAGAGCGGTCTCGAAAAGTACAAAAGGCAGCTATTTTGTAATAAGCTTGCTCGGGAGTGAGGGGCTTTTGATGTGCTGAATTGCGATCGTTCATTTTGAACAGTAATATACAAATTTGAAAAACACGAGATCACTTTATACTCTTTTTTTAGCCAACGGAGTTTCCAGTTTTGCGCAAGGCATTACTATGCTTTCTATTCCTTGGTATTTTACATCAAGGGGAGAGTCTTCTTTGTTCATTGCTTTTTTTGCTGTGGTTACTTTATGTTCATTATTCTGGGGCTTGTATGCGGGCGCATTGATCGATGGATTTAACCGTAAAGATATTTTTTTAGGGACTAATTTTATTCAGGGTCTTATTGTCATGTCTGTAGCTTCACTCGGATTTAAAGAAGGGGTTTTACCAAGCAGTTTGGTCTTGCTCATTTTTGGGATGATCTTCTTTGGTTATTTGATCCATTATCCTAATCTCTATGCTTTTGCTCAGGAAATATCGGATCGTGGTGATTATACGCGTGTAGCTTCTTGGATTGAAGTGGTAGGACAGTCTACAGCCATTGCTGCCGCTGCATTGGCTGCTGTACTTTTAGAAGGAGTGGAAGGTATCAATATCGATTTGCTGGGATTGAAATTTGAAATTCCTCTATACATTGAAAAGTGGACTATGCATGAAATATTTCTCCTCGATGCAGGAGCCTATTTCCTTTCTTTTGTCATTATCATTTTCATCCAATATGTACCATCAGTGGTATTGGCAGAACACGACGAGCAAGGCATTTGGGAGAGCATGAAAGAAGGATACCACTACTTGAGAAAAAATACGCTGATCAATGTGTTTGGTTTGTGTTCTTATTCCATCTTCGTGATTGTATTGGTCGAAATTTTTAGTTTGGTCCCTTTGTATGTGAGAAACCATTTGCATGCTTCTGCTTATGTATTGGGAACTTCTGAGTTGATGTATGCTGGAGGGTCTTTGATTTCTGCTTTCCTCATCAGAAAACTGTTTTCAAGAATGACCATTCCAAAGTCGATCATTGTCATGACCATGATCACAACGTTTGCATTTTACTTGAGTGCATTTTCAGGTATGGTGTGGTTGTTTTATGTAGTGTGTTTCTTGAAAGGTTTTGTCAATTCAGGGTCTCGTATTTTCCGTGTGTCTTACCTGTTCCGTTTGGTACCTGTAGATCTTACCGGTAGGGTGAACAGTATGTTCAACGTATATACCACCATCTTCAGAATGGTTTTTATTTTAACGTTTGTGTTCCCGTTCTTTTCGGAGGGCTCGAATGTCACTTACGCTTATGCTATCTTAGGTACGTTCACGCTGGTTGCAGGTGGTATCTTGATTGCTTTGTATCCTAAGTTTTTGAAATTGACAGAAGGTGTGCAAGCACCTGCTTCTTCGCACTAGCCTCATGTTTTCCTTTAGTCAAATCGCTGATTTATCCGGTGCTCTTGTGTTGAGCAAAAATGCACCCGATGTCAACATCAAACATGCATTGACAGATTCCCGTTCTTTACATTTTCCTCATGAAACGATTTTCATTGCCATCAAAGGGAAAAATCACAATGGACATCAATACATAGAAACCTTATTTGCCCGAGGTGTACGTCAGTTTGTTATCGAGGATGAATCTGCTGTTTCAGAGCGCGTAAAAAAATCTTCTAATATTTTAAAGGTAAAGTCTGCCGTACATTTTTTACAAGCCATGGCAGGCTTTAAGCGTCGGTTATTTCAGATTCCTGTACTGGCCATTACAGGCAGTAATGCCAAGACGATGGTGAAAGAGTGGTTGTGGCAATTGCTTCAAAATAATTATTCCATTGTACGTAGCCCCAAAAGTTATAACTCACAATTGGGTGTTCCACTCTCGGTATGGGAGATGGAACCCTATCATACCTTGGCCATTTTCGAAGCAGGCATTTCCTTGCCTGGAGAAATGGAACATTTGTATGCCGTCATTGCACCTACACATGGGATCTTTACCAATATTGGTACGGCACACGACGAGGGATTTGTTTCCAGACCACAAAAGATTCAGGAAAAATTAAAACTCTTTCAAGGGGTAGAAAAACTGATTTATTGCAAAGATCATCACGCGATAGATCATGAAGTGCAGGTACAAGGCTTCAATACCTTTACCTGGTCTAGGAAAGATAGATCTGCCGACGTCTTTATCGCCAGCGAGATCCAAGTCGATCAAGGTTGGCAAATGAATTTGGTATTTGAGGGTCAAACGGTTCCTGTTCTTATCCCTTTTAACGATGAGGCTTCAGTTGAAAACAGTTTGCATGCCATTACTTTTCTTTTGTTGATGGGTTACTCCAACGATGAGTTGTCGAAACGCATTTCGTTGTTGGAACCCGTGAAAATGAGACTGGAGTTGAAAACGGGAGCCAACGGTTGTGTATTGGTTGATGATTCCTACAACAACGATCTCATGGGGCTTACCTTAGCCCTCGATTTTGCGCAACAGCATCAACGCAATCTTCCCTTGACCATTATCCTTTCCGATGTCTTGGAATCGGGGATGCCTCCACAAGAGCTCTATGCGACCATTGCCGAGTTGTTGCGTACGAAAAATGTAAGCCGTGTCGTTGGCATTGGACCCCTGATCTCTTCTTTCAAAACAGATTTTCCTGACACATCGATATTTTATTTTGATACCACTCGTTTTTTAAAGGAGTTTGACTTTTCAACCGTCAAAAATCAATTGATTTTAGTAAAAGGTGCCCGTGCGTTTGGCTTTGAAGAAATCACCAAAAGATTAGAAGCGAAAGTACATGGAACACGCTTCGAAGTCGATCTGGATGCTTTGGTTCATAATCTCAATTATTACCGTTCAGTAACGCCGTCAGGCACCAAGATCATGGCCATGGTAAAGGCCTTTGCTTACGGCAGTGGAAGCCATGAAGTTGCACAATTATTGCAACATCACGGGGTCAATTATTTGGCAGTGGCTTATGCCGATGAAGGGGTGGATTTACGTAACCACGGCATTACATTGCCCATCATGGTTTTGAATCCCGACCGGGATACGTTCAGAAGTTTATTGCAGTATAAATTAGAACCGGAAATTTATAGTTTTAAACTGTTGAACGAATGGCTGGAGTTTCTTCGATGGGAAGAGGCCTCTTCTTCCGTGCATTTAAAAATCGATACGGGTATGCGTCGCTTGGGGTTTGATCAAAAAGATCTTCCTGTATTGTTAGACCTTCTGCATCAAAATAAAAACAGAATACATGTAGCCGGCTTATTTACTCACCTTGCCGCTGCGGATGAAGCGTGTTGGAATGAGTTTACCGAGTCTCAGTTGAAAATGTTTCAACAACGTTGTGTTACCATTGAAAAAGCATTGGGTTATACCACGATAAAACATGCGTTGAATTCTGCGGGGATTGTTCGTTTTCCTCAGTATTCCTTCGATATGGTGCGTTTGGGCATCGGTTTGTACGGCATCGAAGCCAATGGCATGTTTCAAGATCAATTACAAATCGTGGGTCGTTTGAAGACTCATATTTCTCAGATTAAACAAGTAGAACCCGGAGAAACGGTGGGTTATAGCCGTAAGGGAAAAGTTTCCCAACCGACACAAATCGCCACCATTGCCATTGGTTACGCCGATGGGTTTGACCGACGATTCAGCAATGGTGTCGGCAAAATCAACGTCAACGGAACCCTTTGTCCTGTCATTGGAAATGTGTGCATGGACATGACCATGGTCGACATCACAGGTGTTTCCGCAAAAGAAGGCGATGAAGTCACCGTCTTTGGAAAATCCCCTTCTATCATTGACCAAGCCAAGGCTATCGGTACCATTTCCTATGAATTGTTGACCAGCGTGGGAGAGCGGGTAAAAAGGGTATTTTTTAAAAATTAGTCTCTTTTGTTGATCGTCTTGTACTGAGGTAATATCTAGGGCTATTTTTCATCCCCAAAATTAGCGGAGAAAGCTCTCTTTTCTGCTGAAAATTCATTAGATTTGTAGTTATAGCAATTTATCAGAATTTCAAGTCCTGTATGCGAAATTTCAAAGCAGAGGGCATTATTACAATATTATTATGGGAAACAAGATTTATATCTTTGACACGACATTGAGGGATGGAGAACAAGTCCCGGGTTGCCAGTTGAACACACAAGAAAAAATTATTGTGGCAAAGGCGCTCGAGGAACTCGGAGTAGATGTGATCGAAGCGGGTTTCCCGATTTCAAGTCCAGGTGATTTTAATTCTGTAGTAGAAATATCGAAAGCGGTTTCTGAGCCGATCATTTGTGCCTTAACCAGAGCGAAAGAGCTCGATATTGACAGTGCCGTGGCCGCTTTGAAATATGCGAAAAGAAAACGTATTCATACGGGTATCGGTAGTTCAGATGTTCATATTGAACACAAGTTGCGCACTACGCGTGAGAAAGTCATTGAAACAGGTGTGGCTGCGGTGAAATACGCACGCAAGTTTGTCGATGATGTAGAGTTCTTTTGTGAAGATGCGGGTCGTGCTGATGTGGTGTTCTTGGCACAAATGGTAGAAGCGGTTATTGCTGCTGGTGCTACGGTAGTCAACATTCCCGATACGACAGGTTACATGTTGCCGTGGCAATACGGCGAACGTATCAAGTATTTGGTAGACCATGTGAAAAATATAGACAAGGCCATTATTTCTTGTCATAACCACAATGACCTGGGTTTAGCAACGTCCAATGCCATATCGGGTTTAGTCAATGGTGCACGTCAGGTAGAATGTACCATTAATGGGATTGGTGAAAGAGCTGGGAATACTGCCTTGGAAGAAATTGCCATGATCATTAATTCGCACCCAAGCATGGGATTGCAAACCAATATCAACACCAAAAAATTAGTTCCCATCAGTCACATGGTTTCTACCATGATGAATATGCCTGTGCAGGCGAATAAAGCCATTGTTGGACGTAACGCTTTTGCACACTCTTCAGGTATTCACCAGGATGGATTCTTAAAGCACCGTGAAAATTATGAGATCATTGATCCCGTAGATGTGGGTGCTGATGCTTCTTCTATTGTACTTACAGCACGTAGCGGTCGTGCAGCGTTAAATCATCGTTTAGCCAATGTGGGATATATGCTTTCCAAAGAACAAATGGAATTAGCCTATACTGCCTTCCTGGATATGGCCGATAAGCTGAAACAAGTCAATGATGAGGACCTTCATGTCTTGATGAAGGAAGTCTCCATCGAAAAAGCATCGTAGGGACGCAATTTATCGCGTCCCGTTTATCACATCTGCAATTAACAACATCATCAAAATAATCAACAAACATGGGTCAGACCTTATTTGAAAAAGTGTGGAATGCACACGTAGTGACTGAAATACAAGGCGGTCCTAGCGTGTTATACATCGACAAGCATTTAGTACATGAGGTAACCAGTCCTCAGGCTTTTGCGGGTTTAGAAAAGAGAGGCATTGGCGTGTTTCGTCTGGATCGTACCATGGCAACTGCCGATCACAATGTACCGACGAAAGACCAACACCTTCCCATTAAAGAAGCCTTGTCGCGTCAACAAGTAGATAAACTCACCGAGAACTGTAAAAAGTTTGGCGTAACGCTATATGGCTTAGGACATCCTTACCAAGGCATTGTACACGTGATCGGACCGGAACTTGGTGTTACCCTTCCTGGTATGACCATTGTTTGCGGCGATAGCCACACGTCTACACACGGCGCTTTTGGTTCTATTGCTTTCGGTATTGGTACGTCTGAAGTGGAGCAAGTGATGGCGACACAGTGTTTGATGCAAAGCAAACCGAAGACCATGAAGATCGAAATCAACGGTACCTTGGGTAAAGGCGTTTCTTCCAAAGACATCATTTTGTTCATCATCTCTAAAATATCCGCTGCCGGTGGTACGGGGTATTTTGTGGAGTACGCAGGTTCTGCGATCCGTGCGCTTTCTATGGAAGCACGCATGACCATCTGCAACATGAGCATTGAAATGGGTGCGCGTGGAGGGATGATTGCTCCTGATCAAATCACATTCGATTACGTGAAAGGAAAAGAGTTTGCTCCTAAAGGCACTAAATACGATGAAGCGGTAGCATATTGGAAAACATTATTCTCCGATGCCGATGCGAAGTTTGATAAAGAATATTCCTGGTCTGCAGAAGAAATTACACCAATGATTACCTACGGTACCAACCCGGGTATGGGCATTGGTATTGCAGAACCTATTCCTACGGAAGCTTCTTTAGAAGAAAGTAATAAAGCGACTTTCCGTAAAGCGCTTGAATACATGGATTTCAAAGCAGGAGAAACATTGATCGGCAAACCGGTGAATTATGTATTCATTGGAAGTTGTACAAACTCCCGTATTGAAGATTTGCGTGAAGTTGCCGCCTTTTTGAAAGGCAAGAAGAAAGCATCGAACATCAATGCCTATGTGATACCGGGTTCCAAGCAAGTGGAGAAACAAGCCCAAGCGGAAGGTATTGATAAAGTATTGGCCGAAGCAGGGTTCGAATTGCGCGAGCCGGGTTGCTCGGCGTGTTTGGGTATGAACGAAGACAAAATTCCGAAAGGAGAATATTGTGTATCGACTTCCAACAGAAACTTCGAAGGTCGTCAAGGTCCGGGTGCAAGAACTTTGCTGGCGAGTCCGTTGACGGCTGCGGCAACGGCGGTAGCGGGTAAAATTGTAGATGTAAGTGAGTTAGTATAGATAAGACTAAGATCATTACAAACATGGATAAAAGCGAAGCTGTAGAAAAATTACAACGCTATAAAGTATTGGTTTCAAAATACTTTAAGTTGCCTCAGTTGTATATGTTTGGATCTTATGCCAAAGGTGTTCAGCATGAAGATAGTGATATTGATGTGGCGATTGTTGTAGACTCTATTGACCAGGATTTCTTCGAATACGCTCCCTTGTTGTGGAAATTTAAGGAGAGAGGTAGACGATAGAATTGAACCCATATTGATAGAAAGAAACAAAGACAGCATTGGCTTTCTTCAAGAAGTATTGAAAACAGGATTAATGATATAAAGTAAAACATGTAATAGTATGAATACAAAAGCATATGCATTCCTCTTGGGCTTGGTTTTGAGTACAGCAGTTTTTGCTTTGGTTTCTTTTAAGAATTCAGAGAAGGCTGAAGAAAAGGAGCAGATGATTATTATAGCTAAAGGGTTGCCGAGGCGGTATGAGTTATTCGTTTCTCGGGGTAATAGTTATGAAAAATTCAAATACGAGAATGCTTCAGAAGATTATTTGAGTTATGTATCCTTGCTTGGTAAAATCAAGGAATATCAAAAAGAAGGCTGGACTATCGTTAGTAATAATCACAATGCAAATAATGCGGGGGGTATTGGAGAAACTCACTTCTTATACTTTCGATTGGAAAAATAAAAAACATTCAACATGGAAAAATTCATCACCATCGTTTCACAAGCTGTTCCACTGCCCATTGAAGAAGTGGATACCGATCAAATTATCCCTGCGCGTTTCTTGAAAGCAACAACCAAGGATGGTTTTGGGAATAACTTATTTCGTGATTGGCGATACGACGATAAAGACCAGCCTAAAGCCGACTTTATCTTGAACAATCCAGACTACCAAAACGGTAAAATTTTAGTAGCCGGTAAAAACTTCGGTTGCGGTTCTTCCCGTGAGCATGCGGCTTGGGCCATTACGGATTATGGTTTCAAGGTCGTGGTTTCTTCTTTCTTTGCCGATATTTTCCGCAACAACTCATTGAACAACGGGTTGTTGCCGGTGCAAGTATCGCAAGAGTTTTTGAATGCAATTTTTGAAAAAGCAAAAGCCGATAAAAACTTGCAATTGAATGTTGACCTTTCAAAACAAACCATTGAAATCGTGGGGCACAACCTATCTGAAAGTTTTGAGATCAACGATTATAAAAAAACGTGCATGATCAACGGGTACGACGACATCGATTACTTGTTGAACAGCAAGGATAAAATCGAAGCGTACGAAAAAACAAGCAAGTATTTAAACATCGTATCATAAGCAACAAGCATGAATAAGAACATTGCAGTATTAAAAGGAGACGGGATTGGTCCTGAAGTAACGGATCAAGCCTTGAAAGTGTTAAAAGCAGTAGAACAGGTTTTTGGACATACGTTCACGTACACCGAAGGCTTGATTGGTGCGGTAGCCATCGATGCCACAGGCAATCCTTATCCGGATGAAACGCATGCGATATGCCAGGCTTCCGATGCCATTCTCTTTGGAGCCATCGGACATCCTAAATACGACAACGATCCCAAAGCACCAGTTCGTCCGGAACAAGGTTTGCTGAAGATGAGAAAGACCTTGGGTTTATTCGCCAACATCAGACCGATCAATACGTATAAGATCTTGGCTAACGCTTCTCCCCTCCGTGCTGACCTTGTTGATGGTGTAGACTTTGTCGTGTTCAGAGAATTAACAGGCGGTATCTATTTCGGAGAGAAAGGAAGAAAAGACAACGGTGATACAGCCTTTGATAATTGCATGTACACCAAAGAAGAAATCTTGAGAATTTCTAAGTTGGCTTTTGCTGCGGCCATGAACAGGTCGAAGCGTTTGACCTTGGTCGACAAAGCAAACGTATTGGAAACGTCCAGACTTTGGAGAGAAGTGGTGAAAGAATTGTCGGCAAGTTATCCTGAAGTAGCGGTAGATTACATGTTTGTTGATAATGCAGCGATGAAGATCATTCAGAACCCAAGACATTTTGATGTGGTGTTGACAGAAAATTTATTCGGTGATGTATTGACCGATGAAGCGTCTGTGATTACCGGTTCATTGGGGATGTTGCCTTCGGCTTCGGTAGGCAGTAAGACGGCATTGTATGAGCCGATTCACGGTTCATATCCTGAAGCAGCGGGTAAAAATATTGCCAATCCTATGGCCGCGATTCTTTCGGCAGCCATGTTGTTAGAAACCTCTTTTGGTTTGACCAAAGAAAGTGCAGCGATTCGTCAGGCGGTATTGAATGCCTTAGAAAAAGGCGTGGTGACAGCCGATATCAGAAAAGACTCTACAGAAACAACAACGACAGTGGGTGATTTCATCACCGCTTACATCGTTGCCAATAAATCAGTATTAACAGTAGCTTAATCATTTCAATTACGTGGAAAATAAAATCAACAAGACCAGTGCAACATTAACGGAAGATCCGAACCAGCCGGCTTCACAGGCGATGTTATTCGGTGCGGGTTTTACAGAAGCCGATATGCACAAAGGACAGGTAGCGATTGCTTCTACCGGTTATGAAGGAAATACTTGTAACATGCACTTAAACGGTTTGGCTGCTCAGATTAAAGAAGGAGTAAACAAAGCGGGATTGAAACCTTTACAATTCAACACCATCGGAGTAAGCGATGGGATTTCCATGGGAACACAAGGCATGCGTTACTCTTTAGTATCACGCGATGTGATTGCGGATTCTATTGAAGCGATTTCCGGAGCCCATTATTATGATTCCTTGGTAACGGTTGTAGGTTGTGATAAAAATATGCCGGGAGCGGTGATTGCCATGGCTCGTCTGAACCGCCCGTCCATCATGGTATACGGTGGTACGATTAAAGCCGGTAACTGGAAGGGAGAATCGTTGAACATTGTTTCTGCATTTGAAGCATTGGGTAAAAAATTCAACCATGCCATCACGGAAGAAGACTTCAAGGGTGTTGTGCAAAATGCGATTCCCGGAGCAGGTGCCTGTGGGGGAATGTACACGGCAAATACCATGGCTTCTGCCATTGAAGCGATGGGCTTGTCTTTGCCTTACAGTTCTACTTCACCGGCAACAAGCGAAAGAAAAAAACAAGAATGTTTAACCGCTGGTGAAGCCATCAAACAATTGTTGTTGAAAGACATTAAAGCAAAAGATATCATTACGCGTGAGTCCGTTACTAATGCTGTGCGTGTGGCGATGATCCTTGGAGGATCTACGAACCTCATTCTGCACTTTCTGGCCATTACGAAATCGGCGGGAGTAAAATTCACCTTGAAAGACTTTCAGGATTTGTCTGATAAAACACCATTGCTGGCCGACTTGAAACCAAGCGGTAAGTACATGATGGAAGATTTGGAAAAAATCGGCGGTTTACCTGCTATCATGAAAATGATGCTGAAAGAAGGTATGCTGTACGGCGACTGTTTGACGGTTACAGGTAAGACTGTAAAAGAAAATCTGGAATCAGTACAGGATATGCCGGCAAACGACATCATTGCTCTATTGAGCAATCCAATCAAAGCAACAGGACATTTGCAGGTGTTGTGGGGTAACCTGGCAACGGAAGGTTCTGTGGCAAAGATTACCGGTAAGGAAGGTGAAAAATTTGATGGAGAAGCCGTCGTGTTTGATTCAGAAGAAGACTTAAATAAGGCCGTAGAAAGAGGAGAGATCAAAGCAGGACATGTAGTGGTCATTCGTTATGTGGGTCCTAAAGGCGCACCAGGTATGCCGGAGATGTTGAAGGCGACTTCTCTCATCATGGGTGCTGGCTTGGGAGATAAAGTAGCCTTGATTACTGACGGTCGTTTCTCCGGAGGTACACATGGTTTCGTGGTAGGCCACATTACCCCGGAAGCACAGGAAGGCGGTAACATTGCCTTGACAAAAAACGGTGATCGCATTGTCATTGATTCTGTCAACAATACCATCGACATGATGGTATCGGCAGAAGAAATTGAGCAAAGAAGAAAGACTTGGGTAAAACCTCCTTATAAAGTGAAGAGCGGATTGCTTTACAAATACCTCAGATCAGTATCTACTGCTTCTGAAGGTTGTGTAACCGACGAGTTTTAATAAAGTAGACAGTGGTCAGGTATCAGTGAACAGTGTTCGCTGTGTGAAATACGAAATGATCACTATAATATAAAAATTACTTTGTAAGAATAGACAAAAAACTTACTGATACCTGACTACTGACCACTGATCCCTGAATTATGAAACCAAAGATAAAACTCAGAGGTGCCGAATACATTGTGAAGATCATAGAACTGCTCGATGCAAGAGATTTGTTTGCATACCCGGGTGGTGCAATTTTACCGATCTACGATGCACTGGCTTTTAGTTCATTGAACAGTGTATTGGTACGACACGAGCAAGGTGCTGCTTTCATGGCCAATGGCTATGCTCGTGTAACGGGTCGTCCAGGATTTTGTTTGGCGACCTCAGGGCCTGGGGCTACAAACTTGGTGACTGGTATTGCCGATGCCTATGCCGATTCTGTTCCCATGATTGCCATTACAGGTCAGGTGAAATTAGAATTGATCGGTTCCGATGCTTTTCAGGAAACAGACATCACCGGAATTTGTATTCCCATTACGAAAAAAACATATTTAATTACACGATTGGAAGATGCCGCTTCTATTTTTCAAGAGGCGTATAAAGTAGCCTTAAGTGGTCGTCCAGGCCCTGTATTGATTGATATTCCTCGTTCGGTACAAGGAGAGTTTGTCAGCTTGGACGAAGATTGGGATAAACAATTTGTAAAACCGACTCCTGTTCCTGCAGGATCATTTACGGATCAAGATATTGCAGCAGCAGCAGCACTTATTGCTTCGGCGGAGAAACCACTGATCATTGCGGGTCATGGTGTATTACTCTCCAGAGCATGGGATGAGTTGCGTGCCTTTGTACAGCGCGAAAATATTCCTGTCATCTCGACGATCTTGGGTATTGGTGCCATGGAATACGATGATCCACATTATTTCCAGTGGTTGGGGATGCACGGCATGAAGTATTCAAATCAAGCGGTACAAGAAGCCGATGTCATCATTGCCTGGGGTATTCGCTTTGACGATCGTATCACAGGACGTTTAGAAGATTTTGCACCGAATGCCAAAGTATTGCATGTTGATATCGACAACAGTGAGAACAGTAAAAATGTGAAGACGGAAGTTTTCATTCACGGAGACTTAAGGAAAGTCATCGATCGCATTCCTGACACCCGCAACACGACCAACAAAGCCAAGCGTGCGGAGTGGATGAATTATTTGAATGGTTTGCGCGAAGAATACCCGTTGATGGATGTCGACTATACTAACTTTGGAGAGGCGACAGCGATTAAGGTGTTGGAAGAAACGTTAGGAGATAATGCCATTATCTCTACCGATGTGGGACAACATCAGATGTGGGCGGCACAGTATTGCTTGCGTTTGAAACCGAATCATTTTATTACTTCTGGAGGTTTAGGCTCTATGGGTTTTGGCTTACCTGCTGCCATGGGAGCACAAGCGGCTATGCCACACAATGAAGTATGGTGTATTACTGGTGATGGTTCTTTTCAAATGAACTTGCAGGAAATGATCACCTGTGTGCAAGAAAAATGGCCGGTCAAAGTATTGTTATTAGACAACAATTACTTAGGTATGGTGCGTCAATGGCAGGAACAATTTTATTCTAAAAATTATTCTGGGGTAGAATTGTTAAATCCTGATTTTGTAAAATTATCAGAAGCCTTTGGTGTCAATGCGGCAGTTGCTACGTCTTCTGAAGAGTTGCGCGAGGCATTGAAAAAAGCACAAGCGACGAAAGGTCCATTCTTGATTCATGCTAAAGTATTGAAAGAAGATAATGTACTTCCAATGGTTGCTCCAGGAGCCAGTTTGTCGGAAACCATTTATTATCCTTCAAAACCGAAAAAAGAAAAAGTATAATATTAAACAATGAGCCCCGTTTAAACGGGGCTTCTTATTTCTATGGAAGATCGTATAAAAGCATCAGAAACACATTTGTTCAAGGTGGTGTTTCCTCCTGTGACCAATCATTACGATACCTTATTCGGAGGTGTCACGTTACAGTTGATGGATGAAGCGGCATTCATTGCTGCTACACGTTATACGCGCATGCGTATGGTAACCGTATCTTCTGAAAAAGTTGATTTTAAAAAAGCCATTCCGGGTGGCGTAATGGTGGAAGCCATTGCTCGTGTTGAAAAGGTTGGTAAAACGAGTTTAAAAGTGAAGGTGGAAATTTTTATGGAAGAAATGTATTCTGAAAAAAGAGAGTTGGTGGTGGAAGGCTATTTTTCTTTTGTGGCTTTGGATGAAAATCATAAGAAAGCAGAGATCAAGTAATCATTTGATAGTTCCCTGGAGAGATACTTATTCTATTTTTACTTTTTTAGTTGCTCTGCCTTTGTTTGTTTTAATGTCCAACAAAAGAATTCCTTTTAGCGAAGTATTGATTTCCGTTGTGTAAAAAAACTCTGTTTGACCCATTACATTCATTACCGTTACCGATTCAATAATATCTTTGCAGGCAATTTTAAACATTCCTGACGAAGGATTAGGATACACTGTGATGGATTGACTATAGTCTGAGGATTGTTCTTGTGTTATTGATGTGGTTATCGTGTTAGGATTAAATTTTTGTATGCGATGATATGTGTCTGTAACATAAATATTCCCTAAGAAATCTACCGAGATGTATCCTGGTTGATAAAACTCTCCATGTCCATTTCCTGAAGAGCCCCATGCTGAGATGAATGTTCCATTACGTGTGAATTTTTGAATTCTGTGGTTGTTCAAATCTGTAACGAAAACATTTCCTGATGCATCGATGTCTATACCACTTGCAAAAACAAATTGCCCATTTCCTTTGCCTCTACTTCCCCATGTTGAGATAAATGTTCCGTCACTCGTAAATTTCTGAACACGATCATTATAAAATTCTGTTACATAAACATTCCCATCAGCGTCAATGGCAATTCCATTTATTCCATAAAATTGTCCATTGGCAGAACCTGTTATTCCTCCCCATGTTTGTATGGGTGTACCGGTATTGTCAAAGACTTGAATTTGTTCTTGGTATTTATCTACAACATAAACATTTCCATTTGTTTTGTTAATGGCAATATCATAAGGATGATTCCCTTCTCGATTATTGGAAGATACCATACTCCATTTTGAAATAAATGTTCCATCACTTGTAAAGACTTGTATTCTTTCATTACCTCCGTCAGCCACACATAAATTACCTGATGCGTCGATTTTTATGCTTTGTGGATATTTAAATTCCCCGTCATTTGTTCCCTCACTACCCCACTTTGACATAAAAACACCGTTACTACTAAATTTTTGAATACGATGGTTGAAGGAGTCTGCGACGTATATATTACCGAGTGCATCTACAGCAACTCCTTTTGGAAAACTCATTACACCATCCCTGAGTTTATTATAAGAGATCTTCCACACGTCAATAAAAACACCATTACTGTTGAATATTTGTATACGATTGTTTTTGTAGTCGTGTATGAGAATATTTCCCAAGTTATCGATAACGATACTTTGGGGATTTATAAATTCCCCGTTCCCATTTCCTTTAGTTCCCCATTTGTGTAGTAAAAAACCTGCTTTATTGTACTTGGAAATACTGTTTTTATAGTAGTTCGATATATAAACGTTGCCTGACTGATCGATAGCAATTCCTTGTAAAAAAGATATACTATAATCCCAAGGGTGTGGGATTCTATTTTCGATGATCAGTGCCGATTGGACTATGCCAGTGGGTGTTAAAACTTGTATACGATTGTTGTTATAGTCAGCCACATATATATATCCATGACGATCAACCTGAATACTGGTTGGATTTAAAAAAACACCAGGTGCTGAGGCTGCCAGAAAAACACCGTTCGTATTAAATTTTTTTACTTTGCTGGTATAGTGTTCTGTTACGTAGATATTCCCTGATGGATCTAGCGCAATATCCATTGGAAAAGAGAGCTGTCCATTGGGGTTACCGAACTGTCCAAAGCTGGATAAAAATACTCCATGAGCATTAAATTTTTGTATACGATTATTCCCTCCATCAACAACATACACATCTCCACGAGCGTCGATACATATACCTTTGGGGAATAAAAATTTGCCATTTTTATTCCCTTGCCCACCCCATTTTGTGATGAATATTCCGTTTCGGTCAAATTTATATACTTCTCCTTCAGATTCATCGGTGATATAGATATCTCCATTAGCATTTGTAGCAAGGTCTGTGATGAATACTTTTACTTCCGGAGGATTTAGAGAATATCCGCTTATTTCTCTTTCAAACACATATTCTTGTGCAGATACAAAAAGACTTGGAGTAATGAATAGAAGAAGGATTATTTTAAAAAATAAAGCATACATAGTTGAAAGGATTTATGAATATATGGATTCAATATATTACATATTATTCAATTCTTATGAGTAATATGATGTAAATTTTTAGGTTGTCTGTATTATCTTTGGTAAAGATTAATCATATAACCATGGCTACAACTTCAGACATTTCAAAAGGGTCTTTTATTCGACTCAACAACGAATTACTCATTATACTTGATTACGATCACATCACACCAGGAAAAGGGAATGCCATTTATTCTGTAAAATGCCGTAATGTAAAAACGGGTAAGCAAAGTGAAGTACGTTTTCGTTCAGGTGAAAAAGTAGAGATGGTACGGGTAGAGTCTGTTGAAATGCAATACCTCTATATGGAAAATGATTACTTGATTTGTATGCATCAGGAAACATTTGAACAACTGCCTATTGCAAAACACTTGTTTGGCGATGCCATTAAGTTTCTTCAAGAGGAAATGATCGTGACGGTACGTTTTGACGATAAAGAAGAAGCGGTAGATGGTGAATTGCCTAAGCACGTAGAGTTGTTGGTTACCTATACTGAAAATGGTATTAAAGGAGATTCATCTTCTAAAACGTTAAAGCCTGCTGAAGTCGAAGGAGGTATCAATATACAAGTTCCTCTTTTTTTAGAAATAGGAGATAAGGTAAAAATAAGCACAGAAACAGGGGAATACGTAGAGCGGATTATAAAGTAAGATAAAAAAATGCTCAGGACTTAGAAAAAAGTCCTGAGCATGTAAATATTACTGTTTGATAAAACGTACAGCCTTTTTTTCCTGAGTTGTTTTTTCTGATAAAATAATTACATACATGCCTGGAGCAAGTTGACTTGTGTCGACTCGGATTTGAGATTCACTGTATTGATTGTAATCAGCAGGGATCAATAATCCCGTCATGTCATGAATAGCGAGTTGTGTTGTTTTTTCATTCCATCCTTCTAAGACCAAATAGTCGTTCGAAGGATTAGGATAGAAATGTAACATGTTACTTTCCTGATCAATTAACCCTGTAACATTATTTTTCCAGCCGAGTGTATACGTCCCATAATCGAGATGGATGGCGTGGAATACAATTTCATCTTCCTCTTTTTCTCCTATTGCTTCCACTTTTAATTCGGAGTTTTCATCCATTTTCATGAGGTAAAATTCAATGGCTGTATTTTTTATATCGTCCCATTGTTCCCCTAAAAGTATTGTCCCTTCAAAAACGAATGTTCCTTCTGCTAGTTTTAAAGGGTCAATTTGCCAAAGGGTGTTCAGTGTTTCCCGGTTTCCTGTTAAATCAGAAGTAAAACTACCTGTTTGTGCATTTTTACCTATGACCAAGTTGGTTTCATAATCTGGAATGGATACAAGTATGGAAAGCCCTGCATTAGAGGTATCTTGAACACTCCAGCTTCCCGTGATATGATTTTGTTGTGTTATGGATAGCTCTCCAATGGGAGCAGTAGAAGGAATAAGCGATGCGTTGGTTAAATTGACTTGTTGTTCAATGGATCCACTGTTTATAAGATATCCCTCATCTTCATGATTGAAGGTATAATTGTAGATTAAAGATGGGTTTACAGCTGATTTTGACAGGTACATGTCGGCTTGAATTTCTTTTTTTGTTTTCTCTTTATTCCAAATTCTAAACTCATCGAGCATGGCGATGCATTCATTGTTGTAATTGATGCTTGATCCGAATGAAAAATTAATTTGATTGGAAACAAAACCGGCATATGCATTACTGTCTACTGCTTCTCCATTAAGGTATAGCTTAATCCATTCACCCGGTGAAGCGGTGAGTGCGATATGATTCCATTCACCAAGCTGGAATGATTTCTTCGTATTGATGGCATTCCATCCGCTGCCATTGGTTCCGAATACCGCATTTAAGGAGTGATCGTCTGGAAATTCTAAGGATAGTCCGGTGCTGTTCCCATTTACCCGTCCATGATTAGAAATCAAACTGGCATTGGTGTTAGGATCTTGCATAAGCCTGCTCCAAAATTCGATGGTAAATTTATTCGCCAATACCGCATTGGCTTGATGATATGGAATATGAGCCACATGATTACCTTGTAGCGATAAGGCTCCTTTTCGGTTAAACAATTGTGCATTTACATCGGCTTTCCATCCGATATGATAAATTCCGGCATCTAAATAGGTATCCATGAATCGTAAACTTTTTCCGTCAAAGTAACCTGTGTTTACAAGTTGTAAATCAGTCTCTGTTGTTTCTTTGAAAAGGTAAAATTCACTGGCTACTTTACTGATGGAATCGTACTTAGGAAGGAATTGTATCAGGTTCAGTTGTAAGGTCCCCAAAGGGAAATTTAAGGCATCGAGCTGCCAACCACCTTTCACGTAATAGATATTACTTCCAGAGGTAATGGTGCTCGTTGTCGTGTCTGGATTATTTCCGATCACCACATTGCTCTGAAAAGCTGCTATTGGATCATGTAAACGAAGCCCTCCACTCGATTCTTTTCTTATACTCCAATTCCCTTTTGTTGCTGCACGGTAAGGGGCTGATATGTTAGCTACAGGTGCAGAAGAAATACCTAACGTAGCGTTTACAAGCGCAATGGCGTAGCTGCTTATCCCTTTGCTACTGACAGTGTGTAGGTTTTCCGTGTTAAAGTCATAGTAATATGCTAAGTTGTTTTCATTACCGTCCAATTCATAATGCATGCGTTTAATAATGCTGTCTTTTACCTGGGATGCGTTCCAAATTCTAAATTCATCGATTTCTGCTTGCAGGCTACCTCCGTATACCGTGCTATTTCCGAAAGCCAAACCAAAGGTATTGGCTACATAATTGGTAAACTTTACACTTCCTGTTTTTATGCCGTTAATGTATAAATACAAGGAATCATTTTTAGTTGCTGTTATCGCTACGTGGTTCCACTCTGCTACTTGCCAGGGATTACCCGTTTCTGAAATACTTGTCCATCCGGATCCATTATTACCAAAGACCAGGTTCAATTTTTTAGAGGCTGCAAATTCAAGTGCAAATCCGGTTGTCAGGTTATTTACACGTCCGTTGCATGCAAGTAGTTTATCACCAGTAGAAGGATTAGCTGTTAAACGTGCCCAAAATTCGAGTGTAAAGGAGTTCCCGAATACTCCGTTTAATTCGGTAGAAGGGATCACTGTATTTTGAGCACCATTTAAAGACAGCGCACTTCCCCGGTGCGATGTGTACTCACTTAATTGAATCAATAAGGCATCGCTTATTAATTTTCCGTAGAGATTAAATTCATCGAGGGATCCGTTGAAAGGTTTGTTTTCAAAATTGTTACCGAGTATAAGTTCTGCGTCGGACGATTGAAAAGAGTTCACCTTAGACCATTTTTGTACAAGTTGACCATTACTATACAACATCAATTGAAGTTTTACATTGTCGTATTTCCATGTGATGTGAGTCCATTCTTCTTTTTTTAGTTTGAAAAATGCCGTGTACTTTTTATTGTTTGCATGGTCTATCAGTAGGGGACTTCCTGTTTTGTCTATACCTATGGTAAAACCTTTATTTGTTTTCCCATTTGAAAAAACAGCAGTATAGTCTTGTACCGGAAATGCTATAGGCTTGATCCAATAAGTGATACTGAAGGTACGGTCTTGTAGATCTATTTCTGAGGAATAAGGGATGTGAATTTCACTGTTGTTCAAATGTAGCGCCGATGTCGTATTGTTTTTACGGTCCGATTCGAATAGAATATTATCGCCAATCAGTAATCTATTGTAATCAGAAGAATCTTTCAAGGTATTTGAAAAGCTGAGTGAAAGCTTATTGGTTTCTTCGTCTTTACTTTTCAACATGTCTTCATGAATAATGGTGCCGTAATAAACGACTCCTTCCGGAGAAAGATAGTCAATTTTAAATCTACGGTTACCGGGTTCTCCATATACGTTTGTGCGGGTGTATGTTTGTATTACACCGAAGAAAATTTGATCGTTATCAGGTGTAATCGATGTATTTCCCGCCCCAATATCCGAAGCCAAATTTCCTGAAATGATGTCAAAAAAAGGATAGGTATGGTCATTGTATCGGCCATAAAATTCTTGTAAATGAACATCTGCACTGTAACACAATACACCATTGATGTTATTACTTTTTATCCATTGAATGACTTCATCACACTCTGTGGTAATACTAAAATTTCTTCCACCACCTCTTTTATCGAACGCAGCAGTACCCGATACCAATACCTTAAATGTTGCGGTAGAATTTAACAGTGCTTGTTTCAACCAGGCTAATTGTTCTGCCCCTAAATGTTTGACGGTGCTTTCCCGGTAGCTTCTATTATCGAGTAAAAAAAACTCAACATCTTTATAGACATAAGAAGAGTATAAACCTTGACCTTGTGTGTTTGTTTTGTATTGAGGATTGGGCCACCATTCCATGAACAATTCTTTGGTCATGGGTAAGGTAGGCATGTTTTTGTTGAATTCGTTTGGACCGGTATCGTGGTTATCGGTAATGGCCAATTGAGGCATGGCTCTACAAAGTGAATCGTGAAATGTACGGTAGAAGTAATAACGATCGAAGCAGGCATCTTTTGTCGCCCAATCGTCAATAGATCCTGGACATTGACCATTGGCATGTTGCAAACCAAGTAAATAAACCGCATCTCCAAGCCAAACCATGAGGTCACTACCCTCGGTGGCCATGTGGTTATAAATTTCTGGTGTTCCGTTAATATGAGTTAAGGATTCTTGCTGATCAATGCAGCGTGACATGTCAAATATTCGACCACACCCTCCTGCTAAAAATTCAAAGTCGGTAATGTCCTCGATATCATTGGTAAAATGAGTACTTCGTTCTGTAATGATTGCACCATTTTTTTTCATGATGACTTCATACGATTGACCTGGAGATAAATCGGTATAAAGATAAGAACGTAAGTGGTATCCTGATCGGTTATCGGAATGGTATTCTACACTTGATAAGGGATTACCGCCATGTTCTGGGATTACTTCTAGTGTATACAGATTTCCAGACCCGCTCGATGCTTTTGTCATGACCCAGACTCGAATAGAATCATGGTAAACAGGACTTAACATAGGCCCAAATACGAGGCTGTCGCCAGGAAGTGTTTGAGCGAATAAGGGGGAATAAAAATAAAAGAGTAATAGGATTAAAATGAGTTTAGTACGCATAGCTTAGTTGATTATATTTCTTTTGTAAAGGAACTAAGCTGTGCTTATGGAGTTGTTATAAAATCTTTACATAATAATTATCATATAGATCTATGCTATGGTCTCTAACTGTTTATAAATGCTTGTTTAACTTTATCGTTTATATGAATAGTATGATTATGATGCGTGCTAAGTGTAAACGTCATGGGTAATATTTTCTTTATATGCTGTTTTATAAACCTGATTTAATTTACCTTTTAAAAGAGGGATCTTCTTTTGAGTATTACGAATACCGTAATAGGAATAATTTTATTATCTTATTTTTTAATTTCCCTGGAAATAAAAGTGGAATCATTAAGAAATTGTTAAATAACAAATGAAAAAAAGTATCCTTGTGGCGAATCACCATCTTCAAGATTTAGGAGGTTCTGAAGTCTTCACCTATACTTTAATTGCGGAATTGATTCGAATAGGTCATGAGGTCTACTACTTTACTTTTTTTAAAGGGGTGGTTTCTGATAAAATAGAATTACTGGGGGCCTGTTTTTATGATTTCAGCAGTGCTGATGCTAAGCGAAAGTGTTTTGATTTAGCCCTCATTTCTCATCAAACCATTTTTCGTTTACCGATTAAGGCGAAACTTGTTGTACAAACTTGCCATGGATTAAATCATCCTTTTGAACAGCCTTCTGTGTATGCCGATCGTATTGTTGCTGTCAGTGAACGTGTATCGAAAAGTCTTCGAAAAAAAGGATATAACAGTATTCTGATACGAAACGGGATCGATTGTAATCGATTTAGAATGGAAAGACCGATTAATAAGGTATTAAAAAGTGTTCTTAGTTTGTGTCAGAATGATGCTGTCAATAAGATGATCAAGGAAGTTTGTGATAAACTTCAATTGCAGTATACTGCTTTTTCAAAAACAAGCACTGCTATTTGGGATGTGCAAAAAGCAATGAATGAAGTAGATCTTGTATTTTCTCTTGGACGAGGAGCATGTGAAGCGATGGCTTGTGGGAGAAATGTGTTTGTGTATGATCACCGTGTGGGATACCAACCTTATGGAGAGGGTTTGATTATACCGGAGGAGGCTTCGTTGTTGGTACAACATAATTTTTCCGGGAGTTATTTCAAAAAAACATTTACGATGGAACAAATCATGGAGGAATTGCAAAAGTATAATGCAGAATGGGGCATAAGACACAGAGACTTTGCATTGAATCATCTGAATATTCGTGAGCAAGTTCAAACGTATCTTGCGATAGAGCCATTGAGTAATAAAGAAAAAAGAGCAAAGTATAAAAAAATGATTTTACAGTATTTGTCAAACTTACGATTTAATGGAAATATCGTGAAGTTTGAAGAGTACGAAGAATATTATCTTATTGTTAACAGTAAAAAAAAGCAGGTTGTCAATGATAAGATTATTCAACGTTTAAAGGAAGGAAAGAAGACTGTTATACATATGCATCAAAATGATTTACACAAATTTGAACTCATTCATCATTGACAAGACCTATTTTATGAGTCATGATTTTATAGGTACAAAAAAAGTCCCGCCATGGCGGGACTTTTTTCTTAAATGTGTTATATGTATAAAACTAAGCTAGTTTAACATTCACTGCATTTATTCCTTTTTTACCTTCTTGAAGATCAAAAGTGACTTCATCATTTTCTCTGATTTCGTCACTCAATCCCGACACGTGTACGAAATACTCGTTGTTAGAATTTGCATCTTTAATAAATCCAAAACCTTTGGTGTCGTTGAAGAATTTTACTGTTCCGTTGTTCATGTTCTTGTTATGTTATATAATCATTAAATGTACGGATACTTCTTCAGGTATTTTTATTAAATGCCGCATTTCTTTTATGATAGGGTTTTAAGGCAGATAAAGGCATTGTGAACTATTTATTTTACCAACTCTATGTCTTTAATACCGTCAAATTGTGCTGGTATTACCCATTTACCTGCTTTATCGATGATTCCCCATTTCTCCCCTTGTTTAGCTGCAGCATAACCATTTTTGAAATCACGTGCTCCATCAAACTGAGGTGTAATAGCCCATTCCCCTTTGGTATTGAAGAAGCCAAATTTTTCTCCTTTTTTACCTAAGGCCAATCCGTTAGAAAAGTCTTCATACTTTTCAGTGTCTTTTGGATGCATGATTTCACCGGCTTTGTTTACATACGCCCATTGTTCACCTTGTTTAACACGAGCTACACCACTTTCTGGATCAAATTCTTTTCCTGCGGTAAATTGTGCTTTTATAGCCCATTCTCCTTTGGTATTGATGTATCCGAGTGTTCCACCCGTTTCTTTTGCCCAAGCTAAACCACCACTAAAGTAACCTACACTTTCATATTTTGCAGGAATGATTACTTTACCATCTTTACCGATAAAGCCCCATGTTTTATCGGTAGCTCTGTAGGGTGCAAGACCTTCTGCGAAACTTTTGACATCGATGGCATCTGCTACCGCAATCGCAATTTCTGTTCCTTTGTTGTCAACGATCAGACGTTTACCTCCACTTTGTACCACCGCATGTCCACTATTAAAATCCGTTACTTTTTCGTATTTCGCTGCGATGGCCAATTTCCCGGCAGTATTGAGGTATCCCCATTTATCGCCTACTCTAACAGGGACTAAACCTTCTTCAAATCCATGAATATCGATACCGAGTCCGTCAATCAGTTTGAACCCTTGTATTTCGGTGCTTAAGGATTCTCCTTTTGTATTGATGAAGTAATATTGTTTTTTTTGAGTGTCATAAATGGGAGCATAACCTTCGGCGCTAAATTTATAGCATTTTGCATATTGAGCAGGAATAATCAAATCTCCTTTGATGTTTACATAACCCCAGGTTTTGCTACCAGCAGGTTTTACTTGTGTAACATAAGTTTGTGAAAAAGCATTCAAAGCAGTTGATAGCAAGAGTGCCAAGCCAATTATAAAATTATTTTTCATGGTTTTAGGGGTTTGGTTTTGATTTTAATTTAATAAATAAATTTCCAGATAAGGAATTTATTTGTAATGAATTTTCAGTACCGTTAAAACTGATGCGTTTAAATTCGATTTTATAATCGAGATCGGAAATACTGTTGTTTAATTCCATGTTAGCTTGTGGAATATCATTGGTTTCCCGGTTGCCATAGGCGATGGCCAGTTGGTTTATTAAAGGTTGAAAATCTAAATGGATGATGTTTTTTCCACGTTTAAGTACGATGTTTTTACTTTTATCAGAAGTGTATTCTAATGAGTATTTCATAGAATCAAGATGAAAGGAACAAAGTTTGTTATTGTTTTCATAATAGTATTGATTAAAGGGGATCACGTAATCGTAGTCGCGAATGTGAATTAATTCTTCGCTATCCGAAGAATAACTGAAATAGAGATTTTTTGAATACGTATTTCGGTATTCATAGTTTAGTCCCAAAGTTCTCATGTAGATTTCAGCTTCATTTTCTTGCTGCCATCTGGATTTGTTTTTATTGGAAGATTTGATCATGCCATCAAGGTCTTGTGTATACCAATTTTTTACAGATGAAAAACCATGGTGATTGTCTAAGTAATCGAGAATAGATTTTACTTCGTTGTGCAACGAATCGCTAAGCAGGCCTTCGTTGGTGTTTTTTATACTCGAATAAAATTTGGGGATACTGTCTGTGATCCAAATGACTTCTTGATGAACTTTATTGGCTTGTAGTATTTTTGCTTGTTCTAAAATACGTTGAAGTCGATTCGATTGACTTCTTTCACTGACGGAAAACATACTCCAAGGCCCGAATGACATCAACAATAAAATGAGGGCTAAAGAAGTGGGAATAAATTTAATGTTTGTTTTTCCTATGGCAAAATAACAACAGATGATACTCAACCATACTCCGAGCAGTATGATTACATAACGATTAACTGTAATCCCGTAGTCCTCTATACGCATGCCAATGGCAATGAATAAAATAATAATTAAAGGAATGAGTATAAAATAATAAGCTTTCGACAGTTTGCTTATCCAGGCATTTCCAGAAAGTTTTCCATAGGGATGCAGGAGTAAAACGGTCAATATGCCTAAAACAGAGACACAGGCAATAAGGTATGATACGATGCCTTTAGGCCAATCCCATAGGGCAATAATTTTGGCTCCATAGCCATAAAGAATAAAAAGATACAGCATTAATAATGGGAGCAATACATATTGTGCAAACACTTTTAAGCCTTTAGGATATTCTTCGACCGTATCGAGCGCATCGAAATGAAGAGGAATACCTGCTACAAAAAACCAAGTATTAAAAAATCCGATGATGAAGATGTAGAGATCAAAATATAATTCGTCATGAATTTTAACTTCAAATAAGAGTTTTAAGGCCAGTAAAGCCATGATGAGGCCAACGTAGATAAATCCCGAATACAAGACGGAAGTCCAAAAACGGATAAATAAAATTTTATTATAATTCCAGAAACCATTGAGTTGTCTGCTTCCAATGAAAGGTATAAAAGAAACGAAAAGGTGGATGGTGATGTTATAAATGCCGTAACGGATATAAGGGAGATAGGTGTTTTGTGTAAGTTCAGCATTCGGAAGGGTGAAGTAAAGACCTGCCAAGATCAAGAAGGAAAGGGTTTGAAGTCCCCAGGAAATTTTAGCATTATAATTTCGTTTTTCAGCCAATACAGTTGTACAGAAGAATAAAGGAATTCCCAGTCCGGCACATAACATGGTATTGATATAAGGAAATGTGTTTTCAAGGTCTTCGCGGCATTCTACCATATAAATGCCAATGATGACACCTACGAGTGCGGAAATCACGGTGAGGGGAAAGCGTAAAAAAGAAACTTTAGTGTGATGAGCGAGGTACTCTATCGAAGGTAGTTTCATAAATGTATTTTGTTTTATCTCAATATAGCAAAAAATAAAAGAAGGACGATGAGAGCTCTTATCTTTATCATTTATTTTTGGTTATTATATAGATGATAGACCCTCCAGTAACCAGCCTTGGTTCGTGTCTCACGAACCACAACAGTTGAGCATTAAAACGTATTGGTTTGATAGATAGCCTGGTGTCGTGAGACACAAACCAGGGCAGTGATATAAGAATCCTTCGGATTCGAAAAGGGGGTCATTCATCCCGAAGGGATTACATCTTTATAGATGGTTATAATATCCTGAAGGGGTCGTATATTGAGTATGGAGTGTGAGCGCGAGTATGGAGAATTCTCTACTCGCGCTCACACTCCATACTTAATTTTAGTCTAGGGTCAATAAGTTATAGTTACCTTTCTGTATATAGAATAATTCCTGTCCTAGAATGGTATAACGGTTGAGTTCTTAATTTCTCCCATTACGAAAATACTGTGCGCACTGCCTATATTTTCAATGGAGGAGAGTTTATTCATCACAAAATTTTGATAGCTGGGCATGTCTTTGACCAGTATTTTGAGCATAAAATCGTATTCTCCTGAAATGTTATAACATTCAACGATCTCAGGTAAAGAGACAATATCGGTGACAAATTTTTTACCTATATTTTTACCATGTTCTTTTAGAGAGACATTACAGAAAACCATCAATCCTCGGTTTAATTTTTCTTTATCCAGTAGAGCAACGTATTGTTTAATGTATCCTTCACGCTCCAGTCTTTTGATACGCTCATACACAGGAGTTGGTGTTAGGTGTAGCTTACTCGCGAGTTCTTTCGTTGTTGCCAGTGCATTTTCTTGAAGTTGTTTGAGTATGGCGAGGTCTGTTTTGTCTAATTGTTCCATAAAAGATTTTTTTTCTAAAAGCGTGTTTAAAACCACTTGTTATTAGATAATAAAACTATTTAATTGATTAATGATAGATTTATTTACTTAGTTTTTTTCAATTATAACGAAATAAAATCTTATATAATAAATTTGTGTAGAAAAAACATCTAAATATACGCAAATGATCACACATAATTTAGGCTATCCTCGTATTGGAAGTCAACGCGAATTAAAAAAAGCATGTGAACTTTATTGGTCGGGTCAGGCTACTTTTTCTGACTTAATACAAGCTGGAAGTAACATTAGAAAAAACCATTGGAAAATTCAGAAAGAAACAGGTATAGATCTTGTTCCCTGCAACGATTTTTCATTTTATGATCAGGTGCTTGATATGAGTTTGATGGTAGGTGCTATTCCTGAACGATACCACGAAATCATCATCGATAAAAGCAATGCAGAACTGGATCTTTATTTTGCGATGGCCAGAGGCTATCAAAAGAAAGGCTTGGATGTGATTGCCATGGAAATGACCAAATGGTTTGATACCAATTATCACTATATCGTTCCTGAATTTTATCGCACGCAAACCTTTAATTTGTTTTCTACTAAAGTCATTACTGAATTTGTAGAAGCTAAACAACAAGGGATACAGAGCAAACCTGTATTGATTGGACCTGTTACGTATTTGTTGTTGGGGAAAGAAAAAGAAAAGGGCTTTCATCGTATTGAATTACTGGACAAGCTTCTGCCTGTATATTATGAAATCATAGAAAAACTGCAAGCTCACGGTGCAGAATGGATACAGCTCGATGAACCTTATCTTTCCATGGATTTGAGTATACAAGAAAAAGAGGCTTATCGTCATGCTTACCATGAACTTCGTCAGCATTTTCCTCACATTAAGTTTGTATTGGCTACCTATTTCGATTGTACAGGAGATAATATTGGGATTGCTACAACACTTCCTGTTGATGTGTTACATGTTGACTTGATCCGTTGTCCTTCTCAATTGAGTGATATTCTTCAAAGTTCATTTACGAAACAATCCACTATTTTATCGCTTGGTCTTGTAGACGGTAGAAACATTTGGAAAAATGATTATAAAAAATCGCTCGATTTTATTCATAAGGCGATCAATTTATTGGGAGAAGATAGGGTATGGATTGCTCCTTCTTGTTCTTTATTGCATACGCCATGTGATTTAGAGATAGAACAAGAAGAACAAGTGTTAACACCAGAAATTAAAAACTGGATGGCTTTTGCCAAACAGAAATTAAACGAGCTGGTGGAACTGAAACATATTGCTATTCATAAAGAAGATGCTAAAGCAGTATTGAATTTTAAAAAAAATCAAGAAGCGATTCATCACCGTAAAACATCTCCACTAATCCATAAGTCGGCGGTTAAAGAAAGAGTAAGAGCATTGACCGATGCTGACGCGAAGAGAAACAGTATTTTTTCTGTGAGACAAAAACAGCAACAACAGGTTTTGAAGTTGCCATTGTTTCCTACGACCACGATAGGTTCGTTTCCTCAGACCGATGATGTCCGTTTGTTAAGATCAAAATTTAAAAAAAATCAATTGACCGCTGTTGAGTATGAAAAACTCATTAAACAAGAGATTGATAAATCAATCGTGTGGCAAGAAGAATTAGGGATTGATGTTTTGGTACATGGAGAATTTGAACGCAATGACATGGTCGAATATTTTGGTGAACAATTGGAAGGCTATGTGTTCTCTCAACATGGATGGGTTCAAAGTTATGGTAGTCGCTGTGTGAAACCTCCCATCATCTACGGAGACATTGAACGTCCAATACCAATGACCGTTAAATGGTCGACGTATGCGCAATCGAAAACAAAGAAATGGATGAAAGGTATGTTGACTGGACCGGTAACCATTTTGCAATGGTCCTTTGTCAGGGATGATCAATCGAGAGAGACTACGGCCATGCAGCTTGCCTTAGCTATACGTGATGAAGTAAAGGATTTGGAAAATGCAGGCATTAAAATCATACAAATCGATGAACCCGCCATTCGAGAGGGTTTGCCCATTCGAAAAGCCGATTGGTCACATTATTTAAATTGGGCAGTAAAAGCATTTAGAATTAGTGCATCTGGTGTAAAAGATGAAACACAAATTCATACGCACATGTGCTATTCTGAATTTAACGACATTATCAGCAACATTGCCGACATGGATGCGGATGTGATTACGATTGAAACTTCTCGTTCACAAATGGAATTACTGGATATTTTTGCAGAGTTTAATTATCCCAACGAGATAGGTCCGGGTGTATACGATATACATTCTCCTCGTGTGCCTTCAACAGAAGAGATGGTTTTTTTATTGAATAAAGCCTTGGGTGTAATTCCTAAACAAAATTTATGGGTTAATCCAGATTGCGGCCTCAAGACACGTAAATGGCCAGAGACCGAAGCGGCTTTAAAAAATATGGTAGATGCGGTAAAGCAATTACGAACCCAAGAAGTGGAAGCTGAATAATAAAAGGACATCCGTATGTTTTATGTTTAGACATGCGGATGTTTCTTTTGTGTTAAGGATGTTATAACGTATAT
Organism: uncultured Chitinophagaceae bacterium; assembly: GCA_964454665.1. GTDB lineage: Bacteria > Bacteroidota > Bacteroidia > Cytophagales > Cytophagaceae > JACMQM01. Next base: position 15,899 of record CAYVTO010000005.1, on the reverse strand, counting down.
GATACGAATGTTAAAAAAATGATTTTAGGTTGCATAAGCTTTCTAAAAAAGGTATTTTAATTGCTGAGTCAATGAGATAATGCCTTACCTTATGAAACTAACTATCCTTTTACCCCTCTTTTTGTTTTCAATGACTTCTTTATTTGCTCAGCAAACAAAAGTCTCTTTAAATGATCGTTGGACTCAAATGCTTGAGCATGCGGAAACCTATGAACCATATAAGGTCATTAAAAAAGTAGACTTAGATGTGTTTTGGAAAATAACAACCGATTCGGTTAGATTGTATAAAAGAGCATTGACCGATGAAAAAAATAAAACACATCAATACGAACATAACATTACAACGCTGAAAAAAAATCTTGATGAAACGAGTACCCTTTTACATGCAGCGGAAGATGAAAAAGAGAGCCTTACCTTTTTAGGGATTACTGCCAATAAATATGTTTATTTATCGGTACTATGGATTTTCTTTTTAGCAGCCCTTGTGGTTATTGCTTTTGTGTTCTTCTTATATAAGAATAGCCATGTTGTGGCTGCAGAAAAAGTAAGATCTTATGACAAATTGACGCAAGAGTTTGATCACTACAAACAAGCTAAACTTGATTTAGAAAGAAAATTAAAACGTGAATTGCAAACACAACTTAATCTCATCGAAGAATTAAAGAAATTGAATTGATAAGGAGAATACTATTGGATTTTCTTTTCAGGACGAGTTGCTTCTGAGTACATAAGAGGATATAGGAAATGTAGATTTGAATCAGAAGAACTCGTCCGTCGCCTAAAGAAAAGAAAGATCCCCGCATGAGTTCTCCGCAAACAAATGGTTGATGTTATAATATCTTATGGAGTGCGGAGCAACTCATGCTAAGGAAAAATGACTATCCGTGAATAGAATACCGCCCCCACAATTAAGGGAATTATTGAATTTTAACAACAACATATTGATATACACCTAATTTTTAACAGGCATTTTTTATGGCAGAAAAATTTAGAATATTAAGTATAGATGGAGGAGGCTTAAGAGGAATTATACCGGTTATGGTATTGAAAGAAATTGAAAGGAGAACGGGAGAAAAAATCATTAATTTATTCGATTTGATTTCAGGCACTTCAACGGGAGGGTTAATTGCTTGTGGAATTACGGTTTCAGACGATGGAATAAATCCTAAGTATTCTCTTCAGCAGATTGAAGACATGTATATTACAAGAGGTAAGGATATTTTTCCTCAGCGAAATTCAATAGGTAAAATTTTCAATTCTTTCGTTTCTCTAAAGAATCCTAAATTTGATGAGAAAGGGATTGAAAGAGTATTGACAGAATATTTTGGAACCAAACGAATGACAGATTGTATCAAGCCCTTGTTGATTACCAGTTTGGATTTGTATAATAATGAAGCCTTGTTTTTTAAATCGCGTCATGCATTTACTGTTGCCTCTAAAAATGCCTTATTAAAAGATATATGCAGAGCAACGTCTGCTGCTCCAACGTATTTACCAGCCTATAAATTTATTTTTGATAATAAAACGAGCCTCTGTGTTGATGGAGGTGTTTATATCAATAATCCTACGGTGGCTTCGTTAGTAGAGGCAACAAAGTACCACCAAGATAAAATTTATGGATTTAGCAACATCAGACTGGAGGATATTGAAGTGCTGTCTTTAGGTACTGGTAAATATTCGAATGATATCGCAAGAAAAAAGATAGAGGGTTGGGGCTTATTGGATTGGGCCACTAAAATTACAGATGTGATGATGCAGGCGGTCAATCAAACGACTACCTATCAATCGGAAGAACTTACGGCCATGGGAAATTTTTTACGTATCGACTTAAACATTATTGATCCTAAATATGCCGACATGGCTGATTCGTCGGAGGGTACAAGAAAATACCTGGTAGATCAGGTGCAATCTCAAATTTTTGACAACCGAATTTTGATGAAACAACTGGATGAAATTATCCATCAATTGAAACCCAACAATACAAAAAGTATGACTTAGATTTCTGAGTAATACTTTTGGTATTGTACTATTTTCTATTCTCGGAATTAAGGTAGTTCTGCTACGTTTCCTAATTTAGGAAAGCAAACGGAGGCATTACTTTTGTTTTATATAGTTACCATGTTTAAATTTGATTTCTTTTGACCGTAATGTGGAGGATAAACGCAGATAGTTAATCCCATAGCTCTGAATTCTAACCACTTCTAAATGTTAATAATCAGGCTAATATGTGCGTAAGTTTTCTGTTTTTGAGCTTATTTGGACATTTTTGATCTTTCGATCCTCTTCATTTTTGGTTAAATTGCTCTTCTAATTTTAATCTTTATGAGTGATTTTAAGAATGACCTGTTGAATAAAAAGGTCAAAGCATTTACCCTGACAGAGGTATTGGTTGTACTGGTTATAGTAGGAATTTTGGTGTTGTTGGCTTTACCGAATTTGATGCCTTTGATTACGAAAGCAAAGAGTACTGAAGCCAAGATTCAATTGGAGCATGTCTATACTTTGGAGAAAACATATTTTTATGAAAAGTCAAAGTACAGCACTGATTTAACAGCCATTGGGTTTATTCAAGAGAAATTAGTTTCTGAATCTGAAAGTGGTCAGGCCAATTATAAGATTGATATTATAGAAGCTTCTAGCACCACTTTTACTGCAAAAGCTACTGCAGTGGCTGATTTTGATGGGGATGGAGTTTATAATGTTTGGCAAATTGATCAAGAGAAAAATTTGCAGGAAGTAACACCAGATTAATGATGCAATGGTTGGTATTAATTCCCTTAGTCTTGGTATTGGGTATCATTGCCATGGAAGATTTTAAACACAGAGCGGTACGAATCTTTTGGTTTCCTATGGCTTTGTTGATGGCTACTATTTATGCATTAGGTTTCATCGAGTTCAAGAAAATGATAGAAAACACAAGTTTAATACTTGCCTTCTTGGTTATTCAAAGCGTGTTGCTGATGGCTTATTTTGTGATCAAAAACAAGAAATGGATTAACCTTACCGATCAATACATAGGATGGGGAGACGTGTTACTGATGTTAGTGATTATTCCTTTGTTTTCTCCTTTTGTTTATCTGTTGTTTTACTTGTCTAGTTTATTGTTCACGATTTCATTTGTGCTTTTGTATCAGGTAGTATATAAACCTATGACCTTTATCCCTCTGGCTGGCATTCAATCGATTTGCTTAATAGGCTTATTGTCTTGGCATCAGTTTGTAAAACAGGTATTGTTTGTCGATGATTTTTCATTTCTAATTCACGCTCGTTAAGTATGTCAGAACTGGAGTTAGAATATGTCTTGTTAAAAGCTGATGTTGTTCAAGTCCTCACACCCGAACAAGCTTGGCATTACAAAGTGGTTCCTCATAAAAAAGAGGGTACACAGTGGTATTTTTACATGGATGAAAACACCTTCGACCACAACATCTCTGATGAATTAGAAGTATTACTCGGTTTAAGTATTGTTCTTGAAAAGAAAGAATCTATCCTCATACAGAATACACTTACACGCTATTATCGACACGTTCAAAAGAACAATAAACTTCAAGCCGCGAAAGCTTTTGAAGGGAAGAGCGATGATTTTCTAAAAGACATCATTGCTGAAGCTAAGCGCATACGAAGCAGTGATATTCATATTGAAACCTATCAAGATCGATGCCGCGTGAGAATGAGGATAGACGGAATGATGGTAGAGCGATATGTATTAACCAAAGAAGAATACCCCTCGCTGATCAATAAAATTAAGATCATGGCGAATCTGGATATTGCAGAGAAGCGACTCCCTCAAGATGGTCGTATTTTTTTCAATGAGCCGGGTAGTGGGAAATTTGACATTCGTGTTTCGATACTTCCGACTCTTCATGGAGAGAAGGTCGTGTTGAGGTTATTGAATAACGATGCAAGTGGTATTGACATCAATACATTGGGGTTTGCGGAACAGGATTTAGTGAATTACCTCGACGGTATTCGTCGTCCTCATGGCATGGTGTTGATCAGTGGACCGACAGGAAGTGGTAAAACTACAACACTGTATGCAACGCTTAAATTACTCAACAAGGAAACACGTAATATACTCACCATTGAAGATCCGATTGAATATACTTTGGAAGGAGTCAATCAGGTACAATTGAGAGAAAATATCGGGTTAACGTTTGGCAGTACACTAAGAACTTTCTTACGTCAAGATCCTGATGTGATCATGGTCGGAGAGATTCGTGATCCAGATACCGCTTCTATGGCCATCAGGGCTTCATTGACAGGACATTTAGTCTTATCTACAATACATACCAATTCTGCTTGGGGTACAGTTTCTCGTTTGTTAGACATGGGTATTCCTCCTTTTATGGTGGCTTCTACCTTGAACACCAGCGTAGCACAACGACTCATTCGTTTGTTGTGCCCTCATTGCAAGAGGAAAGAATCGGTGCCATCTAATATCTATCCTAAGCAGTTTAAGTCATACAGGTCGGTAGAGTACCATTATGCAGCGGTAGGTTGTAATGAGTGTTACCATACCGGTTACAAAGGTAGAAAGGCCGTTTATGAGGTTATTCCGATCGACGAAGAACTGGCTGAAGTGATAAAAAACAGTAAGTTCAGTGTTCTTGATCTCTTAAAAGAAAAAGGAATAAAGACACTTTCTGAAAATGCATTTGAATTATTTGAAAGTGGTCAAACGACCATTGAAGAAGTATATCCATTGTTTGTTAATTTTTGATGCGCGTGAAAAATAAAGTACTCTTATCCTTATCGCTTTTTATTCAATTGGTATTTTCAGAAGTTCTGTTTGCTCAACAGCAAGAGGATCGTTTTATGGTACTTGAAAAAAAGATCACAGAAGTTTCTAAAGGCACTCCAGGCTTAACGGAGAATGTTGACTTCTCTGTAACGGGAGCATCCATACAAGAGTTTTTGGGAGGACTTGCTGCTTCACACGAACTAAACTTCAGTATTGATCCGAGTCTTCAAATACGTGTCTATAATAAGTTCACCAACGAGAAGGTTTTCAATGTGATCCTGTTTTTGGTAAAAGAGTATGATTTGGACATTACGTTTCAAGGGACGATCATGTCATTTAAAAAATATATTCCACCGATGGTTAAAAATGTAGTCCCTCTCAGAGAGATCAACGTTAAATACAGTGCTTACAATAACCTATTGTCTTTAGATCTAAGAAACGATACACTTGATCGAGTGGCTAAAAAACTCACTCAGATGACCCGTAAAAATGTCATATTTTCTTCGGGCTTAGCGAACACATTAGTGAGCGTTTATATAGAGGATATGCCTTTCGAAGATGCGTTAAACAAGATGGCCTATGCGAATAAGTTGAAGGTGATCAAAACAGATGATAATTTTTATGTTTTAAAATCAATCGAAGAAGGTGAAGATCTATTGACTCAAAATAAGTCAAAAAGGAAATCTACTTCTTTTGCCAAATCAATTTCGGGTAAAGGAGAGCTGATGATTGAAATCGAAGAGGATTCTGCCTCCAAAGAAAAGTTCATTAGTCTTAATGCCGTAGATATTCCTATCATGCAAGTGATAAAAGAAGTTGCGGAGGTATTAGGGGTAAGCTATTTTTTATTCTCAGACCTCAAAGGAAATACAACCACGAGTGTGAATCACGTGAAGTTTGATGGTTTCTTGACCTATTTACTCCAAGGAACAGAGTATACTTATAAATACGATAAAACATTGTATCTGCTAGGAGAGCGTAAGCTAGAAGGCTTAAGAGCCTACAGAGTCATACAACTTAAATTTAGATCCCTTGACGCGGTTCAGGAAATTATTCCAGCGGAATTAAAAAAAGGAGTAGAAGTAAAAGAATTTAAAGAACTCAATAGTTTATTGGTTTCTGGTAGCCTACCTCAGATTAATGAAATAGAAGCCTTTGTTCAAGCCATAGACAAAGTAGTACCGATGGTCATGATTGAAGTCTTGTTGATGGATATCAGAAAAAACAGAACCATCAAAACGGGAATCAAAGCGGGTTTGTCAGATTCTACAGTCACAACTTCAGGAACCTTTTTACCAGGACTGGATCTTACCTTAAGCTCTGGTAGTGTCAACGAATTCTTATCCTTCTTGGGTACAAACAATGTCTTTAATATTGGCAAAGTAACACCAAGCTTCTACATGACTTTAAGTGCCTTGGAGACCAATGGTGATGCCGATGTTCGTTCTACGCCCAAATTGTCTACTTTAAACGGGCACGATGCATCATTGACCATAGGAAATACCATTTACTACAGTGTGAGAACTCAAAACATTTCTAATGGGATTACACCCATTAATACAGTGACAGAACAATACAATTCAGTAGAAGCAAATTTAGGCATTAACATTAAACCTGTAGTTTCTGGTGACGATCAAGTAACGCTCACCATTGATGTGAGTTTTACTGATTTTATAGGCAAAGCCCCTGCGAATGGGCCACCTCCTTCTTCTACAAGTCAGTTCAAATCAATCATCAGGGTTCGTAATGAAGAAATGGTTGTGCTAGGAGGCTTGGAGCGTATTGAAAAGGCAGACAATTCTTCTGGTACACCTATTTTATCTCGTATACCAGTGGTGAAATGGTTGTTTAGCAGTCGTGAAAAAACAAGAAATAAATTGGTCTCTGTAGTTTTTATTAAACCGACTATTATTTATTAGTGATGCTTCAACAACTCAAGGATCGTATATCGAATGTTTCTACCATCTGTTCCATTGAACTTCAATGGGAGGCCAGTGGAGATATGGTATTTAATTGGGTTGTTTTATCGAGAAAGAAACAAGTACTGGTTCTTGAACATAGCGGTGTGACAAAAGGAGATATAAACGCTCTTGTTAAAACTATACCAACCTCTACACCGCTTATCTTATCGCTTTCGGGTAAAGGAGTATTGCACAAGAAAGTAGAACAACAAGGCGATAATAAGGGTAAACTGTTTGACTATATCTTTCCTAACGCTCGGATTACCGACTATTTGATTCAAACCGTGTTGTGTCAGGATAACAGTTTTCAAGTCTCCGTTGTCCGTAAAGAACAAGTCGATAACGTATTAAATGAGTTAACAGAAAAGAATTATGATGTGTTGTCCATTTCGTTTGGACCGTTTTCAGTTTTGCCGATGTTTAAATTACTAAACATCCAACGTAAAGAAGTGCAATTGGATAGACATAGCATTCAAATAGATCAATACACCTCTTCTACATATACCTACAATGCTCAACCTATAATAGATAGTGCACATACCATTCAGATAGGGAACGATGAAATACCAGCTCATTTAGTAGTGCCTTATGCCATGGCTTTTCAGTTTTTAATAGGCGGAGAGTGTATTGAGGTTTCTTACGATGCAATTCAAGCCCTATCGGAAAATTACAAGGACAAAAGACTGTTTAATGTACTAGGTTGGGGGAGTTTATCCTTTTTCTTTTTAGTACTCTTGTTGAATACAGGATTTTATACCCTTGTTTCAGGAGAAAATAATGAGTTGACCTATACCTACAATACCTTACAAACGGCATCGCTTTCAACCCAAAAGAACGTAGACGATTTTAATGAAAAGGAATCGTTTTTAGTGCAATATGGTTGGCTCAATCCCTCCATCATGTCTTTTTATTCGGATCGTATAGCAGCTTCATTACCTCAGGCCATTCAATTGACCACGATAGAGGTATGTCCTTTCAATAAGTCTCAGACTCGTCAGGAGAAAAAAGAAACCTTTGAACAAGATATGATTGTGTTAAAGGGAATAGCTTCTAGACCTACTGATATAAACCAATGGACAAAGCAATTGGAAGAATACCCTTGGATCAATCAAGTCAAAGTCCAGGACTATACCTTCGATCACAAAATAGGTCGTGGGACATTTACCATACATATAAAAACTTCTGGTGAATTGGAATAAGCTGACATATCGAAAAAAAAATAAAATAATAGGTATCACTAGCCTTTTGTTTATGATCTTGGCCTATAAACTTGCCTTGAGTAAAACATGGGATTTATACGTTCAAAATAATCAGCTTAAAGAGAAATTAACGGCCTTTAAGGAGTCGTTAAAAAATAAAGATGAAATAGATCTTAAGCAAAATCTGTTAGAACAAAGGATGATTTCATTTTTTGTCGATTCTTTAAATCATCAAGATTTATTAATAGAGACCATCAGTCAATACTGTCATGGCCATAGAATTCTCTTACGGGAATTACCAGCCATGAATAGTTATAAAGAAGGAGACTTTAAAGTAGGCACTTATAAAGTGGTGCTGGAAGGTGATTATAAAAACTTATTGAAGTTGGTATACCTTTTAGAACAAAAAAGTAAAATAGGCAGAGTGTCTTCTGTTTCATTTACATTGAATTTTGATAACAAAAGAAAAAAGGATGTGTTAAGCTTATCCATTTATGTGCAAAATATTCAACTCCATGCCAATGAAGAAAAAAGTTAATCATTATATCCGTATTGGATTCATGTTGTGCATAATCTGTATCGTTTCCTGTAAATCGGTGCTTGAAGAGGATATAGAAGGTCAGAAGGTATCGATTAATGCTCCCAATGCTCCATTCCTCAATGAATATACACAAACATTTTGGTGGAACGCTATGGATGGAGTTACACAGTACGAAGTTCAATTGGTAAGGGGAAGTTTTGATCATATACAAAACCTTGTTTTAGATTCTATTACCACAGGAACTAAACTTTCCTATACACTTATTCCTGGCGATTATGAATGGAGAATCAGAGGGATCAATGGTGGATACAAAAGCGAGTACAATGGTTCTAAGTTTACGATGTTAGTATCTGATATAAAAAATCAATACGTACTCTTAACGTCTCCTGCTAATACAGGCTATTCGAATGCCAGTCCATTGATGTTGACTTGGGCTACCATGTATGGGGCAGACAGATACCAGATTCAAGTGGATAAAAATAATGCGTTTACCACAAGCATGTCAGTAAACACTTATACTCCAGCTACCAGTTACGCTTTTTCTCCTGCTGAAGAGACTGTTTTTTATTGGAGAGTGCGAGTGTTTAATAATAATTCAGACAGCAGCTTATGGTCTTCGGTCAATTCATTTACTTACGACGTGACAGCACCCGATAAAGTCGTGTTGACTTCTCCTGCAAATAATTTAACGGATCTTAATACGACTACAGGTACACTGAAGTGGACCAGTTTGGGTACCGGTATTAAATACATTGTTTATACGCAGTATGATTCAGGTGTAGAAACTCAAACTTCTCCTATTTCGGCGAATAGTTATGGTTATACGGGTACAGATGGACAAACTGTAAAATGGAGAGTGCAAGCCGTCGACCAAGCGGGCAATAAAGGAGTGATCAGTGATCTTTGGCAGTTTAAGATTCAGTAAATGAAAAACAAAAAACTGGTATATGTATTACTCGTCATCAGTGTATTGGTCTGGGGTTGGATTTTTGTAAAAATATATAAGGTGATCACAGAAAAACCGATATCCATTATGAATAGGTTTAAGAAAACGCAACAAGGAACTTATAGTGCTAAAAAAGACAGCTTTTCTCTGCTATTGGATTATCCTGATCCTTTTTTTAAGTCAAAAAAATACGACAGAGAAACATATCGTCACGAAGAGCATTTAATCAGAGAGAGAAAGTCAACGATCAAAACATCAAAAGAAAACAATGTTGTAAATGCCATGGATTGGAGTTTTATCCAGTTTAAAGGTACGATAAAGCGTAAGACAACAGGAAAGGTATTAACGCTTTTGAATGTTAATGGAGAAGAATACTCCATTGAAGAAGGTCAACAAGCAGCAAACGTATTGTTGGTGAAGAATTGTAAAGATTCCATTAAAGTGAAATACAATGGAATCAATAAGTACATTAGAAAAAACTAGTTCACATGAATAAAAATCTTTATGTAGTACTGTTGGCTTTGCTTTGTAGTGTGAATGTAATCGCACAGAAAGTAGATTACCCATTAAATAACAGAGTGATTATAAATTACGAGGACAGGATTGTGTATGCTTATTTTGATGTAGAGCATAAGCCAGTACAGGTGGATGATCATAAATATTATTACTGGTTCAATGCCAACGATATTAAAAAGACAAGAGGTGGCTATGATGGAAAGATTTTGCATGGAGACTATACCGAGTATTACCTGAATAAAAACCTAAAGGAAAAAGGAAAATACAAGTATGGTCTAAGACATGGGGAGTGGAAGAACTGGGCCTTAAATGGAGAGTTAATCGACAAATTCAATTATAAAAAAGGACTAAAGCATGGGATATATGCTATTTATTATTCCAATGGGAAAATGAAAGAAACAGGGTCTTATTACAAGGATCAATTACATAAGCAGGTGAAATTCTACGATTCGACAGGCCTATTGGTAAAAATAGATCGTTATAAGAATGGACAGTTAATAATGGAGAAAGAATCCTCTAAGTCGAAGAAAAAAAACTCAAAAGGGGATAAGAAGAAAAAAGTCAATAAGAAAGATAAAACAACAGAATTAAAACCCGATCAGGTAAGTCCGGAAACAGTACCGGGTGTAAGGCCTGAGAAAAAAGTTAAAAAGAATAAAAAAGAAGAGATTAAGATCAGGAAACTCAATAAAATAGTGCCTGCTGACAACGGTGCAAATTCAATTTAACATGGTACGAGCATCGGCATTGTTCATCGTTTTAGTTGTATCGTTTGTTGTTGGTGCTATTACCAGTTCTATTGTTTTTGCTACTTTTTATTATAGACTCGAAGTTGCTGATTTGCTCATTTATAAAAAGCTTAATACCAATCTTAATTCTGCCATTGCAGAGCTGAAAGTGATGCCTGAAGAGTCATTAAGAGATTCACTGGCATGGGATTTATATGGAGACGAACAAGATTCTGTAAGTTTTAAAGTCCAGCCTTGGGGGATTTTTGAAATTGCTCATGTGAGGGCTTTTTTTAACAGCAAGCAGATTCACAAGACCTTTATGTATGGTTATACCTTAGATAAAGAATCTAAGGCGGCATTATGTTTAGCCAAGCATGACAGGGGCTTGCGCATTTCAGGCAACACCATTATCGTCGGAGATTGTTATCTTCCGCAAGGGGTAGTTGTTCCGGCCAACATTGACCGACAATTCTATCAAGGCCCCGCCAAATTTATCGAGGGTAAAATATTTCAATCAACTCATGTGAACATGGAATTAAATTCTGCTGTTTTAAAACACATCAATGATTTATTACATGGGGAAAAATTCAATCATAGTATTCAAGAAGATACAAGTTATTTATACAATTCATTTTCTCTTCCCACTCATTATGTCAACTACAATCAAGTCAACATACAAAACACCTCAACAATTAAGGGAAATATCGTTTTATACAGTGATAAGCCTTTAACCTTACCTAAAAACATTTACCTGGAAGACATCATCGTTGTAGCGCCTTCTGTTATTGTTCCTGAAAACTATAAGGCTTCGATTCAAATTATTTGTACAGATTCAATTACCGTTAAAAATAAAGCTCAGTTATTATATCCCTCCGCTTTAATACTTGTAAAAGAAAAAAATACAACAGGTATGGCACATATTACAATCAAGAAAGATGCAGAAGTTAGAGGCGTGATTTGTGCTTACAGTACTTTTGTCAATGAACAAAATGTATTTGTCAATATCAATAAAGCAGCAACGGTACAAGGACAGGTCTTTTCCAATGCTTATGTAGATTGCCAAGGAACAGTTAAGGGTGGAATTATAAGCAATATGCTCTTTTTAAATACCTCTCTTTCTAAAAATGAAAACTGTTTAGTAGATGCCAAGATCGATGTATCTCAACGTTCCTCTCATTTTATAGGATCTAAATTATTGCCAGTATCAAAACAGAGAGGTATTGTCAAATGGTTGTAAAAAAAAATTATCGGATAAAAGCTTCTTCATTGTTAGAAACTATAGTAGCCATGGTGGTTATGGTACTTGTTTTTTTGTTTTCCATGATGATCGTAAACAATGTGATACAAAGTGCTTCTTTAGGTGCGAAAACAAAGGCTACATTAAAGATGTATGAACTTTTGGCGGAAACTAAAAGAACTAAAAAATACCTTAATGAGAGCATAACCTATGAGCATTTTATGATTAATAAGAATATAACACCGAAATCTGGCAATAATGCCTTGTGGGTGGTTAGAATTTCTCTTGAAAATGAAAAGGGCGATAGGATAACAGAAATTAAAGAAGAAGTCGTTGCAGAGTAATCGTCACATAAAAGCCTATACTTTCATAGAAATGATTATTGTGATGGTCATTTCTGCCATTATTGTATCTATGGCATTTATTGTATTTTCGAAGGTGGATACCTTAAGTCTTCAACTGAAAAAAATGTACCAAGCCAATTTTCAGCTGGTGTTAATGGATAAGTTGATCTATTCTGATTTTGAACAGGCCGATAGAGTAGTCAAGACAACAGAAGGATTTGAATGTGTGTATAAAAACGAGAGTCATGCATACAACTTTAATGACGGTATGCTCATCAGAACTCAAGGTCATCAAAGAGACACCTTTTCTTTGATCAATGAGATGACAATAGAATATACATTCACAAACAACCGAGAAGTACTTATTAAGGATTTGATGATGAAGGGAGTTTATGAAGACGAAGACATTCGTCTTTTATACAGCAAAGCGTATGGTGCAGATGTATTGGTAAATGATGATGAATAAAGGATTCGATATATCGAAGATAAAGAAAGAAACTCCAAATTCAGATGCTAAAGCAGAAGGCGGGGTATTAGACTTTTTGAACAAAGACATTGCCTTAGGAGGCAATTCGTTCAGCGATAAAAAGCGAGAAAGCTTTTACCACGAACTTTCTATTCTACTTGCTGCAGGAGTAGACATTAAAACCTCATTTGAATTAATTCTATCCGAGCAGAAGAATCCTAAGGATAAAGCACTTTTAGAGCGTATTATGAATAATATCATTAATGGCTCTACATTTGCGGCTGCACTAGCGAATGAAAAAGAGTTTACGATGTACGAGCATGTGAGTGTTCAGATAGGAGAGGAAACGGGTAAGCTGGTTGTGGTATTGGATCAACTGGCAACGTATTACAAAGATAAAATTGCACAAAAAAGACAAATCGTAAGTTCTTTGACTTACCCGGGTATTGTATTGTGCACTTCTTTTGGTGCAATCTTTTTTATGCTCAATTTTGTAGTACCGATGTTCTCCGACATCTTCAAACGTTTTGGTGGAAAATTACCAGCCATTACCCAGTTCATTATCGATGCCGCTGCTTTTATGAACAGTTATGGCCTACTCTTGATGTTATGTATGGCTGTTTCTGTTGGGTTGGTTTATGTACAACGAGAAGCATTGTGGTTTAGGATGTTTGCTTCCAAGCTTTTGTTAAGAACCCCCTTTGTCGGAGACCTGGTGAGGAAAATATACTTGATTCGTTTTTGTACTTCTATGACACTATTAATAGGCTCTAAGGTACCTATTTTAAGAGCCATACAATTGGTTAAAAAAATGATTCATTACTACCCCTTAGAAGAATCATTGGATCAGATAGAGAAAGATGTGTTGATTGGTATTCCTTTACACGAGAGTTTGGCCAAGTTTGATTTCTATCCTCGGAAAATGATTTATTTGATCAAAGTAGGCGAAGAAGTCAATCAGTTGGATCACTTTTTTGAGAAGACATCCGAACAGTATAATGAAGAGGTGAAGCATTTGACATCTATGATGGGCAGTATGGTCGAACCCTTTATGATTATCTTTTTGGGCTTAATCGTGGGTTTTATTTTGATTGCCATGTATTTACCCCTTTTTCAACTGAGCAATAGTTTTTAAGCAATATTTTTCTTCTTTGGCGCATGAGTTGCTCTGCGACCGAAAAGACATAATTGCAATAAAGGATTGTTTTCGCAGAGAACTCATGCGTATGCGGTTCGTAGAAAGAGTTTGTATTCCGTTACGCTCGAGTTCTTAGCGAACTTTTTTAGTAGTCAAAAAAGATCATGATGTCGCTAAGCAACTCAAGCTAAATAGAGAGCTCTTTTCCAGTTGAGTAATAGTTTTTAAGCAATATGCTTCTTTTCAGGCCGAGTTGCTTCTGAGTAAAGAAGTAAGAATAGAAAGGAAGGTATGAGTCAGAAGAACTCGTCCGTCGCCGAAAAGAAAAGAATGAAAAAGGAAAAGCTCCTCGCATGAGTTCTCCACAAGCCATCGGAGAGGGATAATAAAACGTGTGGAATGCGGAGCAAACCTGCTAAAAAGTAAAATACAAACTGATCTCTGACTATTGACCACTTGTTTGTTTCTCTTTTTTATGGAGTGTAAGGTTTGTAAATAAAAAATTGCCTTTCTCTCAATTCATAAACATTTTATTTGTTTGTATTAATGTGCTCATTATTAGTTTGTTGGTTTTTTATTACATAGGCGAATACTCCTTTTTTATCGACAAGTTGTGGATAACATTCCAGCGAACATAATGTCACATTTATTTCAAAATCGTATGTTTACACACGTTAAAGAATACAAAATGTATTCTTTAACGTGTTTTTGATGAGTTGTAATTGTTTTAACTTTTCACATTTGATTTTACTATTACTTTTTTTCACGGTTACAGCACTGCAGTTGTTTCTTTTGTTTTCGCTTTTTAGTGCGCTAAACATTCCTATTTCTTTTATGAAAACGAATCAAGAGCAAATTTCTAATGGTGTTCTTGGCAGTTATATATCAATACCATACCCCTTGTCTAATTCACTACTTAATCACCCATAAAAATGAGGTATATGCTTCGAATTTTACTCGTTCTCTTATGTTTTGTATCCATCGGCTTGTCACAAGCCCAAACCGTAGATTGTAGTGCTGCTTCTACATGGGTTGCTGCCACAGCTTATAATGGTGGAACTCAAGTCAAGTACAATGGTATTTTGTATACAGCCAATTGGTGGACACAAGATAACCAACCGGATATTAATTCTGGAGGCCCAGGTACTGGTCAGCCTTGGACATCAGCGGGTACTTGTAGTACCAGCAATAAAGGCACACGTACAGCGAGTATTACTTCGGCAAGCAGTGGTATGGCAGGCAATACCATCAGTCTTACCTATACCGCTACACCCTCTTCTACAGAAGGAGTTTGGAGTGTTGCCAATGGAACAGGTGCAGCTTCTATTTCAGGCACCGCTACTTTATCCTTGATCAGTGTAGGTACGATAACGGTAACACTCAACATTCCAGAAGATGCAAATTATTATGCAGTTACGGAAACGCAAACGGTTACCATTACCAGTACGCCAACGATCTTAGATTGTAGTCAAATAGGAATATGGGATGCTTCCATTGCTTATGTGGGTGGAAACCAAGTTAAATACAACAGCAGTTTATACCAAGCCAAGTGGTGGACGCAAGGCAACCAACCCGACATCAGTTATGGATCGACACCCGATAAATTCTGGATCTTGGTAGGTGCCTGTACCACAGGAGGAACAACAACTAACATTCCTTGGACGATTAATGGAAATGATAACGTCAGCAGTAATTCTTTTATAGGAACCAAAACAAATCACTACCTGAGTTTCAGAACGAATAATATTGAAAGCATGCGTTTACATCCTTTTGGAACCTTGCAACTGGGAGCTTTAACAGCCAGTGCAGACGGTTATTTCAAACTCGATGTAACGGGCCGTGTAGCATTCAGACCCGATCCAGGAGTAAATCAAAACAACGTTTTGTTGTTGTACAGCAACAACCAAACAACTAGCAGTTATACGGCTGGGTTCAGGCATTATATGGGCTTTTCGCATGTTACCTTAGGAGCCAATGAAGTGGGTGTATTCAATACCGTAGAATATAACAGTACGTCTGGTGTGACCAGAGGTAAACACCTCTTGTTACAAAATACCAACGAAGGAAATTTAGCCGTAG
>CAYVTO010000004.1:117929-265849 GCA_964454665.1 uncultured Chitinophagaceae bacterium | reverse complement strand
AACTTATTATCAAAGCCTGAGTATCCAAGATATTCAGGCTTTTTTTTGCACTTAACTTTAATATGCCCACTTAGACCTGAATACTCTCAATAATGAGAGGTAAAATAGTATTGATTCTATTTCATTTTATCGCCACTTTACGGTGTAAAATCGCTTATTCTTTTTAAAGGTATTGGGAAGCTTGGTTAGAATACTTTTTCGTAATTCATCAATCAAGACTTCTTTGGTAAAACTATTGTGGGTTACAATGCTGATTTCTCTTACAGGTTGTGGTTCCTCAAATCGACGCACAGACTTTTTATCTTGATCGTTGGCTATGGCTAGTTCTGGAACCAGGGTGTAACCATTATCAGAATCAATCAATCGTTTTAACGTTTCAATTGAGCCACTTTCATATTTTAGTCCGCCTTTTTCTGAGGCTGCTTTGGGTTTGCATATATTCAAAACCTGACTTCGAAAACAATGTCCCTGATTCAATATCCATAAACCTTCCTGATTCACGTCTTTGGCTTGTACAATTTTCTTTTTATACAAAGGATGATGTTCTGATACATACAAAAGAAAAGGTTCGTAATACAAAGGTACTTCACGCAATTGCTTTTCGGATAAAGGTGTGGCTAAAATACCAATGTCTAATTTGTCGTTTTTTAAGCCTTCAATAATGTCGGACGATTTCATTTCTTCTATGTTGAGACTTGTGTTGGGATGTTCTTTAATAAATTCTCCTACAAACAAAGGAATTAAATAGGGGGCAATGGTTGGAATGATACCTAAGCGAAACACCCCTTCTATTGATTCTTTTTCATCAGAAACTAATGCTTTCAGCTGATTTACTTCCCTTAAGATCTGTCTGGCTTTTAATAAAATTTGTTCTCCTGCTTTGGTTGGTTCTAAGGGCTGTTTTTTTCGGTCAAAAATGAGGGTTCCAATCTCTTCTTCTAGCTTATGTACTTGCATGCTCAGTGTAGGTTGAGTGACAAAACAATGTTCTGCTGCGGTTACAAAATGCCGGTAACTGTCCAGTGCTACGATGTATTCTAATTGTTGTAAAGTCATATAGCTATTATCTATATCGATATATATAATATCAATTTGAATGATAATTCAGATAAATGCAAATTTGTGAACAACAAAAAAATAAAGTCATGAACAGAATCGGTATCGATAAGAAAAAAGCAAGGGAATTAGCGCAGTCGCTGAACCAATTGCTTGCCAATTACCAAGTGTACTATCAAAACTTAAGGGGCTTTCACTGGAATATCACCGGACACAATTTCTTTGAGTTACATGCTAAGTTCGAGGAGTTATATACTTCGGCAGGAATGACCATCGATGAAATTGCGGAAAGAATCTTGACACTGGAAGGTCGACCTTTACATACGTATAGCGATTATCTTGATCAAACCCATATCAACGAAGCAAAAAATGTGGTTCATGCAAAAGACGCAATCAATATTATATTGGCTAATCTCACTCAACTCTTAGTGCTGGAGCGAAGTATTCTACGGAAAGCGGAAGAGGCTAATGACGAAGGGTCTCAATCTTTATTGAGCGATGACATCAAGCAACAAGAAAAAATAATATGGATGCTCAGTGCATATAATCAATAATGTAAAATCAAACTATAAACTAAACCTTTGTATAATCATGGAAAACAAACTCATCAGTATCGGATCAAAATTCCCAGCGTTCAAAAAACAGGTTGTTGTTTCTACCGAACAAGGAAAAGAATTTTCTGAAATCAGTTCAGAAAGTTTAATCAATGCAGACAATAAATGGACGGTCATGTTTTGGTGGCCGAAAGATTTCACCTTTGTATGTCCTACAGAAATTGCAGAATTCAATAAAAATTATTCTGAATTCAGGGATAGGGATACTACGCTTATCGGTGCCTCTACCGATTCAGAATTTGTTCATGTGGCATGGAGAAGAAACCATGAAGACCTTAAAGATCTTAAATTCCCCATGTTGGCAGATACTTCAAAGTCACTTGCAGAAGATTTGGGAATATTAGAAGCGAATGAAAAAATTGCCTACCGAGCTACCTTTATCATAGATCCGGATGGTATTGTACGTTGGGTGAGTGTGTATGATCTTAATGTAGGAAGAAATGTAAAGGAAGTATTACGTGTATTGGATGCGTTACAGACCGACGAATTGTGTCCTTGTAATTGGGAAAAAGGAGAAAAAACGTTAACCGCTTAATTGTACGACTATGAGTGAAATAGAAGAATCTGTTGCTGAATTAGTATCCAGTCTTCAGTTAAAAGAAAACTACAGCTCTCTTCCTCTTGAGCTCATGAGTAAAGGGGAATCTAACTACATCAAGGATTTAAAGGTCAACCTCAAGAATGTTTTAAATTCAGAACACCTTTCTTTGAAAGAAACTTCCTTACTTGGATTGAGTGTGGCTGTTAATGCTAAAAATGATTTACTGATTCATTTATTTACGCATTTAGCGGAAGAACAAGGAGCCACTTTACAAGAATTAGGAGAGGCCACAGCATGTGCCAGTTTATTAGCTTCGAATAATGTCTTTTATCGTTTTAGACATTTTGTTAATAAAGACAAGTACAATCAGTTACCGGGTCGTATTCGAATGAACATCATGATGAAACCTTCTACAGGGAAAGAGTTTTTTGAATTGATGAGTTTGGCTGTGAGTGCTGTTAACGGGTGTGAAATGTGTGTAAAAGCACACGAGCATTCTTTAATGGAGTTAGGAACGAAAGAAGAACGCATCTTTGATGCAATACGTTTGGCGGCAGTTATTACCAGTTTAGATCGAGTAATTTATCCATAAATAGGGAGGGGCTTTTAAGCCCCTTTTTTAGGTCAGTTTTAATTAAACAGATTATGACAGAAGAAGATAGTGGTATTGCATGATCATAGGGTGCCCCTAAAACCTATTGAAAATAGGGTTGTGCGAATGACGAAATAAAGTATTTTTACTATATTCAAAGGTATTAAATTTCGAACCAACAGAACAGCTAACCTATGAAACGAAGGAACATGTTAGTATTGGTGGTCTTCATGACCATTATTTCAATGACGATCAATGCGCAAAATCTACCTATTGATCCGGAATCAAAAAAAATCACTTTTCAGGAAACCGTTGAATCAGATACGCTAACGAAAGACGTCTTGTATCAACGTTCAAAAGAATGGATTAAGAATTATTATAAATCTGATCGTTATGATATGAACGATGTGGTAAAAAGTAGATTGATGAAGGAAAGTTATTTTGTCATTAAACTCACCTACGATTATAAGTATAAGTCAGATAATAATGTGACGTATATGATTACGATTGAAAGTAAAGAAGGTAAGTACAGATATACACTTACAGACTTTAGGTTTTATAATGTCAAGTCAGGACCTAAAACGGAACTCACTTTAGAAGCAGCGTATGCTAAAATGAATACTCAGAACAAAGGAGAATCGGTTACTCAGATCAATAAAGAAGTTGCTCTGATTATAGAGGATTTAAAAAAATACATGAGCACAGGACAAATTAAAAACCAAGACGATTGGTAGTTTGTTTTCTCAGAAGACGTAAAAAAGCGACTCTTTAAGAGTCGCTTTTTTTACGTCTTCAAATTAATGGGAGACAAATTTTAAACCTATAATTGATGCAATTAATGTACTTATAAAAAATAGTCGCCAAAATTCAGCCGGCTCCTTAAAAAAGAGTATACCTACAATGACGGTTCCTACTGCACCTACACCTGTCCATACGGCATAAGCTGTTCCGATTGGTAATGTTTGAGTTGCTTTGTAAAGCAGAAGCATACTTATAGAAAGACATATAAAAAATCCACTCATCCATAATATAGACGCTGTACCGTTTGTCTCTTTTGCTTTTCCTAAGCAAGAAGCAAAACCTACTTCAAAAAATCCTGCAATAATAAGAATGATCCAATTCATATAGAGGTGTTTTACCAAGTTCCTTTAAGTGCCAGATCAACGATTTGCAAAAACTCCAGAGGATGTTTGCCAATTTTTTCACCTCGCTGATGTCCTAAACGTACAATCACCAATTGTTCTTCTGGTATCACAATGATGTACTGGCCCAATATACCTCTTGCATAATATACTTTTTTATTGAACTCGTTGGGGTAAATCCACCATTGCAAACCATAGACCTGATTGGGTTCATTTGTGTCTTTATCAATTAAGAGATTAGGACTAATCGAACGACGAATGTATGATACAGGGATGATCTGTTCATCTCCCCATTTACCTTCATGAAGGTAAAGTTTTCCTAATCTTGCAAAATCACGAGCAGTAGCATAAATACAACAATATGCTTTTTCTACTCCGTCTTCATCGTCTAAGCTCCACCAGGCATCATGTTCTGTTCCTATCTTGTTCCATAATACCTCTTCCATAAAAGCGGTAGTGGATTTTCCTGTTGCTTTTTCTAATACTAAACTTAGGATTTGAGTATCGCCACTTTTATAAGAAAAATATTTTCCAGGCTCCTCTGTAGCTTCTAGCCGACTTACCGTTCCTTTCAAGTCATTACCATAATAGGCTTCAGTCGTGATTGAAAAAGCACTGGCATAGGCTTCGTCCCAATTCAAACCTGAAGACATCATTAGACAATGTCGTATGGTGATTTTTTCTTTCCCATTTTTTTTAAAATCAGGTAAGTAGTTTGCAATGGGTTCATCAAGACTTTGGATGTATCCTTTGTTTAATGCGATACCGATGAGTGTTCCCACAAAACTTTTAGCTACCGAGAAGGATCCGGAATGCGTAGTGTCACTATAATTGTCGTAGTATTTTTCAACAAGGATAGAATCGTTTTTGACAATGAGAAATGCAGTGCTCTCGTAATGACTTAATGTTTTGGCCAAGGTGTCGGGGAGAACTGTGTTCGTGTACTTTGGGTGTAAAGGCCATGGTTCTGTTTTGTCAGATTTTTGAGCGACACGATGGCTAAAGATGTCGTAATCGTTGATGTCGGGATATGTATAAATCAGTGCTTTATAGATAAATGTTTTGTGGGTGCATTCCAACAAAATATGAATAGAACCTAACAAGGCTATGATAATAAACAACCACTTTTTTTTCATAGTAAAAGAGGAATTAAAAATCGTGTCCGAGTGAAAAATGTAACATGGGATCTCTCACAATATTGTTTTGAATTCCCCAAGCTAAATCCAGTTTCATGTAATAGCCTAACAATAATGATCGAATTCCTCCACCATAACTGATCAAGAAAGGATTTCTATAATTGGTAATCACGGCTCGAAATGGAGGTTCATTAATGACTTGATTATTTAAGCTATTATCGGTTCCAAATGGACTTGTACCGTTCCACGCACTTCCAATATCTGTAAAAGTAATCAATTGTAAATTCCTTAAGAAGGCTGAACCAATAGTTCCTCTGTATAAGTATTGTGCTATTGGGAATCTTAATTCTGCATTAAACAAAAGATGGCGTTCTCCAAATTGTGTATTGTATTTGAAGCCCCGCATGTTCATGGTGTACTTGTGAAATAAAACATCAGAATTATCCAATAAACGCTCTGTATTTAGCGGGGAGTTCGCATTACTTTCATCTGTTCTATTTAAGATCCAGTTATCTACTCCTCCTAATAAATATTGTTTAGGAGAAGATCCTACAAACTGTCCATAAGATAATCTTACCGCTAGCAGTAGGGCTTTATGTACAGGTTGGTAGTGACGGATATCCACGACCAATTCACCGAAATTTTTAGTGCTGTTTTCTGTATGTATATGCCGTTCAAAGTATACTTTTGCTACATTCCCTGCTTTCATGTTTAAGCCGTAGTAACGTGTAAAGTCGTATACCCATTCAGCCCTTGCTCCGGTATATACATTATTGACATCGCTTTGAGCAGTGATGGCAATTTGATCACTGATATCTGAAAAACGAGTATGTGTTACGAAAGGAGTAATGCTTATCCTGTGATGTGGATTCAATGGATAAGATATTCCAACACTCAATTTATTGAGGGTGTATTTTTGTATAACATCGGCTCCTCTGGCAAGGTAAGCTTGACGATCATAACGAAAACTGAAATCCAATCGATGTTTAAGGATCATGTATTCTCCATACATGTTACTGTTTGCAAAATCATTGATGATAAATAACCCAAGATTAAATCTGTTTTGTTGTAGAAGATCACTCATCTGTCCATCGAGTAATATTCCAAAGCCTCTTAACGGATCAATCATTAAAGACGTGGTGACCATGTCAACAGAAAATATTTTTTTGTATTTGTAAGGGCCTTTTACTTTAATCAAGTCTGATTTAGAAAATGCTTCGCGTTTTAATTCTTCTTCGTTGTTTTTTTCTTCTGTGTCTTCTGATTCAAATACCAACTGATCAAAATCAATGCCTTCTTCGGTTTCTTGTTTTATCGGATTTTCGTGACTTTGTTTTTGGGAAGCTTTTTTTAGACCTAATGAAGTATAAGGAGAAATAGGAAGAGGTACATGATTGGATAAGGAATCCATATACATAAAATCTCTACCTCCTTCGTTTAACACATATGTTAAAGCGTCGGAATTCTTCTTCCCAAGATCAAAACTTTTTACGTCGTAATAAAAATGAGTAATTTGTTTGACCTCACCAGTTGTCATAGAATAACAAAAAACATTACTGATTCCCGTTCTATCACTGATAAAATAAAGCTCGTCTTTAGTTTTAAAGACAGGATTGTAATTGTTGCCTTCTGACGTTAGCGCTTTAATACTCCCATTTCTGTAGTCGAAAAAAAACAAGTTGAGTAAAGAATCACTTCCCCCTTCTTCTAGTGGTCTTGATGAAGAGTAAACCAATTCAAATCGACTTTCAGGTACAAATACCGGGTCTAAATCATTATATGGATCTAGTGTGAGTTGTTTTAAATTGTTTCTATCCAAGTCCCAAATCCAAAGATCTGTTTTGCCTCTTACATCTCCACTAATTAAAACGAACTTACCATCTGTAGAATAAGAAAAAGAAAGTGTTTGAGTAAAGTCGCCTAATCCACGTACTTTACGTTTTTTAGTTTTGAAGTCATATTGTTTATGATGAGCTTTTCCTTTTTTGTACGTTACGACCGAAAGTACATCATCTTGATTCCAAGCTAAGGCTGGATTGTTATATCCAACCATTTGGTCATAGCGTTTGTAGCTCCCTATTCGAAGACGTTTCTTTTTACCTTGGGTTAAGTCTTTTACATAAACTTTATAACGTCCTAATGTATTGGTCGAATAAGCCATGTACGATGTATTGGAGCTTATTTTTACTTCGTAGTATTTCCTTCCGATGCGATTTCTTTTTTTTACCCGTAAGGAACGTTCTGCTAAGTCATAGTACTCTGCATAGTTATCGGTGTCTTCTTTATAAAACGCAATCCAATCTTTTACAAACTTTTTATAGGGAACATTGAGTCCGAGTTCGATACATTTTTTTTCTTTCCGATAAATACGCGTAATTCCTAAAAGCCGTTTAAATTCTTCATGGCCATAGGCTTCATTGATATAATTCCATACAGAATGTCCTATTATGGTTGCTTCATTTCCTCTGTAGCTCGCAGGGCTATGAAGCTTGCCATTAGAAACTTGTTTGCGGATATAGTTATCCATCTCCCTATTCCAGCCATAGGCAAGGTATGCAGCAGCTCCATTGATATACCATTCGGGAAGTGCAAGGAAAAATGAACTTCTAAAAACGTCTTTTAAGGACCCACCATACATCATAAAACTCATGAGTGTTTTAGCGATGCCGAAACTGATTTGTTCTTTGAACTGATGTAAATTCCCTTCAAAGGCAACTTCCATGATGGGTTTTACAAATTCTGTTTGTCCTCCGATGAATTGACCTGTTTCTAGCCCGATATTACTTTGTTCTATATCATCGACAGAATTATAAACAAAGATTTTATATTTTCTGTACGATGGGTATTCAAGTTCTTGGCTTATACGACTGATTTCTTTTTCAGCAAAGTCTGCAGTGATTCTTGCTATTTCTTCCCCTCCATAATGGAAATACACATCAAAATTATACGTACTGATGTATTGCCATAAGAATTTTTCATGCTGAACTCTGTTTTTGCCGAACTTCTCTTGATAGATCTGTTGTGCCGACAAAATAGATGAATAGGATAAGAGCAGTATAAGGAGTATGAAACGCAACAAAATTAATAGGCTATTTGAGTCGTTAATTTACGTAAAATCGACGTATATCCACCTCTGGATCCAAATCCTTTTGATGAAGAATATATTCTGCCATGTGATTTGCCCAGTACGGAGCCAGTGAAACTCCTTTTGTTCCTAATCCATTGAAAATCAAAAAGAAGGGATTCTGTTCTAAACACCCCATAAGTGGTCTTCGATCTTTAGAGGCTGGTCGGACACCAGCCGTTATTGAAATTTCTTGAAAAGAGGGTTTAAACCACTTGGTGAATTTACTGATCAATTCTTCTTTTCCTTTCTGCTCAGGTTCTTCATGGTTAAACACCCATCGATAGGTAGAACCGAGTTGGAAGTGACCTTCTTTTTTTTGAACTAAAAATACGCCTTTGCTGATGATCTCTGTTAATGGGAAATCGGGAATGGCCAAGGTCATGATTTCTCCTTTATTAGGAACCATGGGTAATTTAGGGAAAAATGGATTTTGCATGGCTTGCACGCCTTCGCAAAATACTACGTAACGATATTGTTGCCCTTTCCATAAAACGCCTTCTGAGGTTTGTTGTAGATCTACATACAAAAAATGATCTTCTATTAAAGCACCCGTTTTTTCTAAAATAAGTTTGCTGGAATCGAGGTATAAACTCACGTCTACATAGCCCGATTGTTTGCATTCAAGACCTCCAATTGGATTGTTAATCCAAGGACTGTATTTTGAATGCTCGGGATGGGAATTAATAAATGCCGAGAAATCTTCTTCGGTTGAGCGTACCGACCAGTCGTTGTAATCGGCATGGGATAGAAAGGGTCTATAGATGGGTCTATCATGTAAAAAATGTACTCCTGCTTTTTCTTCCATGCGCTTATAAAATTGATGTAGAAAAGGGAATATTTCTTCTGCTAACCATGTTTTAGTCGTGCGTTTTCCTGTAAAAGGATTGAATAATCCGGCGGCTATACGGGAAGAACTGTTGGTATTGGGGCTGTCAACAACTTTTATGGAGGCCCCTTGTTCCAAAAGGGTTAATGCCAGAGTATTACCGGCTATTCCTCTGCCAACTATCAATGCATCATACCAGATCATGCTACGAATTTACATTTTATTCTTTATGTTTGAATGATAATCACAGTACCTTCTGAAGTATGCTATCGCTATATCAACTTACCTTTAATCCTTTACAGGAAAACACATATATTTTGGCGGATGAAAACGGCGATTGTTGGATTATAGATCCAGGCTGTTACGAAAAAGAAGAACAAGCAGAATTATTCGATTTTATTGCACAAAAAAAACTTAGACCAGTTAAATTGATTAATACGCATTGCCATGTTGATCATGTGTTGGGTAATGCAGCAGTAAAAAGGGAATATGGTGTTTCTTTATACATTCATCCGATTGAAGAACCTTATTTAAGGGCGGTTCAGACGTATGCTCCTAATTATGGATTTGTAGCGTATGAACCGACCGAACCAGATGTGTTTATTGATGTAACGAAAGAGATGAAACTAGGTACGCATACCGTCAAGTTTTTATTTGTACCTGGACATTCAGCGGGTCATGTAGCGCTTTACATTGCTTCGCAACATATCTGTATTGCTGGAGATGTTTTGTTTAGACAAAGTATTGGACGCACTGATTTACCAGGAGGCAATCATCTCCAGTTATTACAATCTGTAGAAAAGGAATTGTTTACTTTACCAGGAAACACGATCGTGTATCCTGGTCACGGCCCTGAAACCACCATCGAATTTGAAAAACGTTATAATCCTTTTTTCTCATGATCAAGAATTTACCCAACTTCATCACCTGTATTAATTTACTATTTGGCTGTGTAGGATTGTTTCTGTTGTTTAATGGGAATGTTGTAGGCGCAGCGATGTGTATATGGTTTGCAGCCATTGCTGATTTTCTGGATGGTTTTGTCGCGAGGGCTGTGAATGCAAATAGTCTTATGGGCAAAGAGTTGGATTCATTAGCCGATGTAGTCAGCTTTGGTGTTTTACCTGCATTTATTTGGTTTAATTATATCGTTCAAAGTATTCAACCAGGACTTCCTTTTACACGTGTTGTTGAGCAGTCGTATTTGCCATTTATTGCTTTATTGATGGCGGTGTGCTCGGCTTGGCGATTAGCAAAATTTAACATTGACGATCGTCAAACCGATCATTTTAGAGGAGTACCTACTCCCGCTAATGCATTGGTATGGTCTGCCATGCCTTGGGTATCTGTAAACTCTCTTTTCCCTTGGGCCCAAGATTGGCTTGGAAACACCTCGTTTATTGTTGTTTTTGGCGTTTTTATCTCACTCTTATTGGTCAGTGATTTGTCTTTAATCGCCTTTAAATTCAAGGAATGGACATGGAAAAGGAATAGTATAAAGTACTTGTTTTTAAGCTTCGCAGTCCTTTTGTTGGTGATCATAGGAGCTAATGCGGTTTTCTTTGTCTTTTTGGCTTATTTAATCGCTTCTGTAATAGAACCTAAAATCAATAAAGTTTGAAAAATAAGAAGCAAAGGGAAAGGGTATGATATACTAAATCTGTAGGCCTTACCGTTTACCAATCGTTTACCATATATTCATATTCAGGTATTTATAGCTGAACAGCGACACGTCAGAAAGTTAAATGAAAAAACATACGAGCGTATTCTTTACCATAATCCTGCTTTGCTTTGTTTGGGTGGCCCAAGCCCAAGAGTATACTATACAATGGGATGAGGTGAAAATATTAGATCATGCCAAAACGAAGAAACGTTTAGCTTTTCAATATGCAATATACGATAAGGATAATTTCGCATTATACCATTTGAGTGTTCCTGGCAGAGCAATGGAGAATGTTGTGATTATTCCATTGGAAACCGTTCCATTAAACAATGCGGAGAAATTTTTTATACCCTCTACTGCACAACCTACAACATCACAAGTTTCTTTTTATAGAGGTATTCCCACTACTCTGGTTATGTTTTCACCAGTTATTATTGGTGCAGGAGGACGGATTGACAAAATTATTCGATTTAAATTACAGTACCAAGATGCTAATATTCGACAAGAGCCAAGAATTTTAAAATCTTCTAATTCATCTTTTTCAAGATCTGCGAGAACAGCAGAGACTAATGCAAGTGTTTTAGCTTCAGGAACATGGTATAAATTTCCTGTGGCTAAAGATGGCATTTATAAAATAGATTATGCCTATTTAGAGTCTTTGGGAATTAATCCCAAAGACATAAATCCTGGGCAGATACGCTTGTTTGGTAATGGAGGTGGAATGTTACCACAATTAAACAGTGCTACACACTATGATGATTTAGTAGAGAATGCTATTCGTATTGTTGGAGATCAGGATGGAAGTTTCGATAAAGAGGATTATATTTTGTTTTATGCCAAATCCCCCCATTCATGGACATTTGATGCGGTAACTAACCTTTTCGAATATACGCATAACTTATACAGTGATGTGGTTTATTATTTTTTAAATGTAGGAACTGCCAATGGAATAAGAGTCTCTTCGAAGAATTCTTTGGGTTCAGCCCTACATTCTTTTAATTATTTTGACGACCGCCAAGCTCATGAGAAAGATCTTACCAATATTTTGAAATCAGGGAGAGAGTGGTACGGTGAAAAATTCAATACTGTGACACCATCACACGCCATTTCATTTGATTGGGCTGGAGCAAGGTCTGGATCTCAGATTAGGACTGATGTTACGGTATTGGGCCGATCTTTCGTTTCGACTTCTTTTACTGTTTTATTTAATAGGCAATCTGCAGGTAATTTATCTGTTCCGGTTATGCCTTCTTATCCATTACATCCAGAAGGGGTGAATGTGGCTGGATTTTTTCCAACCAATGTATCTTCTTTAGCTCCTTTTGATAAAGCAAATGTGGAGATTATATTCAATAATGGAAGTACGTTTTCTTCTGAAGCCTATCTTAATAAAGTGACGATACAAGGGCAGAGAGTGTTGCGATGTTATGAGAATCAGACAAATTTTCGTTGCAAGGCTAGTATCGACCAGTTGACAACAGAGTATAGAATACAAGGAGGAGGGGGTATTTCTGTTTGGGATGTAACAGATCATGTGAATCCAATCGCTGTTAATTATGATTTACAAGGAGGGGAAATTGTTTTCTCGGATCAAAGTGATGTATTGCGAGAATACATTTGTTTTAGGGGAACTTCATTTCCCAGTCCTGCTTCGGGTGTTCGTGTCCCTAATCAAAACTTACATGCTGTAGATGCTCCATATCTACCAGACATGGTCATTGTTACTCATCCTGGCTTAAAGCCACAAGCGGACTTGTTGGCTCAACATAGAAAAATGAAAGACAACCTGGATGTATTGGTGGTTACCATTGATCAAGTGTATAATGAGTTTTCTTCGGGGACTCAAGACATCACGGCCATACGTAATTTCATGAAAATGCTTTACGACAGAAGTACGGCAACCGATTCTCTTCGGTATTTATTGCTTTTTGGAGATTGTTCATATGACTATAAAAATAGGATCCCTAACAATACCAATTTAGTGCCTTGCTATCAATCAAGAAATTCACTGGATCCTGTGCGTAGTTATTCTTCTGAGGATTATTTTGGCTTCATGGATGACACGGAAGGGAATTGGGGAGAAGTGTTCGGAGCTGAAGAAAGTCATTTGATTGATATTTTTGTGGCACGTATTCCTGCTCAAAATCCTGAACAAGCGGCAGCCATAGTCAACAAAATTATATATTACCAGTCCGCTGCTCCTTCTCAAGGGAAATGGAAAAATAGAATTGCTTTTGTTGCGGACGATGCAGATTACAATGCACACTTCGAAGATGCGGAACTTATGGCCACTACGGTAGCCAACAATGATGCCCGATATAATTTAAATAAAATTTATATTGATGCTTATCCTCAGGAAACGGGTGCCGGAGGAGAAAAGTCTCCTATTGTAAAATCCTTGATTGATAAAGAAATTGAAAAAGGCGTATTTGTTCTTAATTACAATGGACATGGGGGGACTAACTCCTGGGCTCAGGAACAAATATTAAATTTAGCACAAATTGATGCCTGGCAAAACTATAATGCTTTGCCTTTAGTCGTAACAGCAACCTGTGATTTTGGTCTTTATGATGACCCTTATATTCGTTCAGGTGCAGATGCATTATTGTTTAATCCGACAGGTGGGGCTATAGGAGTAATTACCGCAGCCAGGGTTGTTTATCAATACAGTAATAGAAACCTGAATCGAAATTTATACCAAGTGTTGTTTAATTCTTATGGCACAGATATACTTCCTCGTATTGGCGATGTCATGAAGTTGACGAAGAATAACAGTTCCACTGGAGTAAACAATAGGAATTACGTATACATGGGGGATCCCTCCATGAAGTTAGCTTATCCCAATAAGAAAGTTGCCGTTACTGTTATTAATGGTAATCCTGTTTCTGCTATTGCCGATACCCTAAAAGCTTTATCTAAGGTGACTATTGAAGGGGAAGTAAGAAATCAAAACAATTCATTGGCTGCAGGTTATAATGGCATTGCTTTGGTAACGTGTTTTGATAAGGAAAACACCCTATTCACGTTGGGCTCTGCAAACGATGTGGAGCCTTTTAATGTTCGAAATAACTTTTTCTTCGAAGGAAAGGCGTCGGTGGTCAATGGTAAGTTTAAGGTTACGTTTGTAGTCCCTAAAGATATATCATATTTGTTTGATCAGGGTAAAATCAGCATCTATACCTTGTCGCAAGGAGGGGTAAATGATGGTGGTGGCTATTATGAAAATATTCAAGTAGGAGGTTCTAATGTCAATGCGGCTCCAGACAATATTCCGCCTATCATTGAACTGTTCATGAACGATGAGTCTTTTGTTTCTGGAGGATTGACGAACAATAATCCTTTGTTTATTGCGAAAGTGAGTGATGAAAATGGCATCAATGTAGGGACAGGAGGAGTGGGACATGAGATCACAACAATAGTGAGTAATCGACCAGAAGTATTGGTTTTAAATGAGTACTATTCTACAGAGTTGAATGATTATACAAAGGGTGCGGTGCGTTATCCTATGAAAAGTTTGACCTCTGGAAATTATGCATTAAGGTTCAAGGTTTGGGATACATACAATAACTCTTCCGAAGCGTATTTGGAATTTGTGGTGGCCAATACCGAAAAAATAGCCCTTGATCATCTGCTGAATTATCCAAATCCTTTTTCTACACGTACTGATTTCCATTTTGATCATAATAGGGCAGGAGATGATATTGAAGTCTTGATTCAAGTATATACAGTTTCTGGTAAGATGATCAAATCCATGGATCAGGTCTTTTACATGAGCCCTGCGCATGTTTCTGGATTAGTTTGGGATGGAAGAGATGATTTTGGCGATAAAATTGGTAAGGGGGTATACGTTTATAAGGTCAAAGTTCGTTCCCTTAGGGACGGTTCAACCGTTCACCAGTTTCAGAAATTGGTCTTATTGAATTAATTATAAGTAATAAATTAGCTATATTTGTCCTTTAATTCTTTTGTTAGAAACATGTTTATAAAGAAATTATTCTTAGCCACCAGTATTATTTTTGGAGTGGCATCAATCGCAAAAGCTCAAAGTTTAGGAGGAGGATCCTTGAACAAGGGCGATATACAAGTTGTTACTACAGCCGTTCCTTTTCTTACGATTTCTCCGGATGCCCGTTCTGGTGCTTTAGGTGATGCTGGAGTTGCAATTTCTCCGGATGCCAATGCGGTGTATTGGAATGTGGGTAAATTGGCGTTCGTTCAAAAAGATTATGGAGCAGCCATTTCGTATTCACCTTGGTTGAGAAAGTTGGTCAACGATATGTCTTTGGCTCAACTTTCGGGGTATGCTAAAATTCGTAAAAATGAAGCCATTGGGATTTCTTTCCGTTATTTTAAATTAGGAGAGATACAGTTTACGGATCAGAATGGTGCCAGACTTAATACATACAGACCCAATGAATTTTCTGTAGGAGCAGTTTATTCCAGAAAAATGACAAATAAATGGAGTGTGGGTATGGGTTTGAAATACATCCGTTCCGATTTAGCAGGTAATGTCACCATACCGGGCTCTAATACGGTTGCCAAACCTGCAAGTACTGCTGCTGCAGATATAGGGGTGTATCACAACAATAATAATTTGACTTTAGCGGGAAGACCGGCGCAATTTTCTTTTGGAGCGAGTATCAGCGATATCGGAGGTAAAGTAACCTATACGGATAATGATCAAAGAGAATTTATTCCTACCAATTTAAGGCTGGGTGTTGCCGGAACAGTAGAAGTTGATCAGTTCAGTAAAATTGTCTTGATTTTTGACATCAATAAACTCATGGTGCCTTCCGCTCCAACAAGAGATTCGTCGGGAGCCATCATCAAGGGTAGAGATCCTCGTCAAACCGGTGTATTGGCAGGAATGTTAGGTTCTTTTGGTGATGCTCCAGGAGGATTTTCAGAGGAATTACAAGAAATTATTTTTAATCCAGCGGCAGAATATTGGTACAACGATTTGTTTGCAGTGCGTGCTGGTTATCATTATGAACATAAAAATAAAGGTAATCGTAGGTATGTGACCTTAGGCTTGGGGGTTCGTTACAATGTATTTGGGTTAGATTTTGCGTATTTAATTCCAGTTGCTCAAAACAATCCTTTGGCTGAAACCTTGAGATTTACACTTCACTTTGATTTTGAGAAGAAGAAAGTATCAAGTGCTCCTGTTATAGAAGAAGAATAATAATATCATGATATTAGATCGAGTTTCTCCGCCAGCTTTTGCGGATATTAAACCTTTCACCTTAATCAAGCCGGAAATGCGACAAGCTACTTTCGGCTTGACTGCTTTTGTATTGGAGCATGGTAACCAAGAAGTTTGTAGAATAGAATACGTTTTTCCTGCAGGTAAATGGTATGAGCCTTATACTGGTGTTTCGTATTTTACTGCCAAGTTAATGGTTGAAGGAACCCTGTCGAAATCATCAGGATTGATTCAACAAATCATAGCTCAACATGGTGCTTTTTTTGAAATCAATACAGGCAATGATCAAGTGGTACTCACGATGTATTGCTTATCAAGGTATTTAAAACCTATGACAACTTTGATAGAAGAAATGTTGGAGCAACCTGCTTTTTCCATGGAAGAGTTTGAGAAGCTTCGTGTTCAAACACGTCAGAATTATTTTCTTAATATTGATAAGACATCTTATTTAGCAAGTCGTGCCTTTTTGAATCTCCTTTTTGGAGATCAACATCCTTATGGTAATGCATTGGATGATCAAGCCATAGAAAAAATAAGCTTAGAGGATATTAAAAAATTCCATCAACATGCTTTTCACTGGAATCAGGCATCTGTATTTGTTTGTGGAAGAGGGGAGAAATTAACTCAAGAGGTTAATGATCTCTTGCAACGTAAAAATACACCAGGCCCTTTATTGGGAATGCCATCTTATCGTTCATCAAGCGTGGTGGCTAAAGCCTTGAAGGTAGAAAAAGCAGGAGCTGTTCAATCTACAGTGAAAGCAGGGTTCTTTATTCCTGCACGTACTGATCAAGATTATCCGGCGATGTATTTGTACAATGAAATCTTTGGAGGATATTTTGGGTCTCGTTTGATGCAAAACATTCGTGAAGAAAAAGGCTATACGTATGGTATTTATTCATCGCTGGTGCATGATCCACACAGCTCTTATTGGACTATTCAAACAGATGTGAATGGAGAAAATGCAGAAGCTACGGTAAGAGAGATGAAGGTGGAAATGGATAAGATGCGAAAAGAAAAAGTTTCCGAAGAAGAATTGAAAGTTGTTAAAAATTATATCCTCGGTTCTTTTATTTCTTCCTTAGATACGCCTTTTAGTTTTATGGATAAATTTAAAACATCCTATTTTAATCAGTTAGGGGAGCATTATTATGAACATTTGATGCAACAATTATTAGAGGTTAGTGCCGATCAAATTCAGGATGTTGCTTTGCGTCATTTCGATCCAGATCAACTTAATGTTGTGGTTGCCGGATAATTACTCTCTTTCGATGAATTGAAAGCGCTGTTGCTCTTTCCCATCGACAAGTACTTTTTCTGTGAACATGGTGAGAGGTCTTACCCAGAGTTGTTCGTTTTTCTCCGATTTGTAAAGTACGAATAGCTCTTCGGTTTCACTGTGTTTTACCGTATTGAGTACCGTGTAGTAGTTTCCCTTATAGTGAAGGTAACGGCCTGGTGTGATCATGCGTTTGTTTTGATGAATTGAAATAAAAAAATCCTCTCGGTTTATTGACCAAGAGGATTTTTTATGCGTGCTTGAATATTATGCTTTGTTGTTGTCTTGACCAGATCCTCCAATAGCACCACGCATGTTGGTATCGGCTTTCATGTTTTCCATGCGGTAATAGTCCATGATGCCTAAGTTGCCAGAGTTAAATGCTGCAGCAATGGATTTAGGGATTTCTGCTTCCGCTTCAATTACTTTGGCACGGGCTTCTTGTGCTTTGGCTTTCATTTCTTGCTCTAAAGCAACGGCCATGGCTCTGCGTTCTTCCGCTTTAGCTTCCGCTACTTTTAAGTCGGCAGTTGCCTGGTCGATTTGAAGTTTTGCTCCAATGTTAGTACCTACATCAATGTCGGCAATGTCAATCGATAAGATTTCAAATGCTGTTCCTGCATCGAGTCCTTTGGACAAGACAAGTTTAGAGATCTTATCAGGATTTTCTAATACTTCTTTATGGGACAATGATGAACCGATAGAAGAAACAATCCCTTCTCCTACACGAGCCAAAATAGTTTCTTCTCCTGCACCACCTACTAATTGTGCAATGTTAGCACGAAGAGTAACACGGGCTTTGGCGATCAATTGAATACCGTCCTTTGCTACAGCAGCTACATTAGGGGTATTAATGACTTGAGGATTTACGGAAATTTGTACCGCTTCGAATACATCTCTTCCTGCTAAATCTATGGCGGCAGCTTGTTTGAATACTAAAGCGATGTTGGCTTTATCTGCAGAGATTAAAGCCTTGATCACATGAGGTACATTACCTCCTGCAAGGTAATGGGTTTCCAGGTCATTGCTTGTAATACTAATGCCTGCTTTGGTAGCAGTAATTAAAGATTCTACAATTAAACGAGGAGGTACTTTACGAATACGCATGAATACCAATGTAAACAAGCCCACGTTTACACCAGAGAATACCGCTGTAATCCATAGATTCAGGGGTACAAAGTACATGAAGATGAAAAAGAAAACGAGCCCTAAAAAAACAGGAATAAGCATTTCCATACGATTAGAATTTAGATTATAGGTTTAACAATTATTTTATGTGCATTGACTTCTATCACTACGAGTGCTGTGCCATGAGGGCAATATTCTCCAAGGGTTTGTACTTCGTAGTATTTATTGTTGATTTCCGCTTTTCCAACGGGTTTTAAATCGGATACACTCATCCCTTGATCTCCGAGCGATACTTCAAGGTTTAGATCGTTGAAGGCTTTCCCTTCTGAAGTGCTTGTAATGGCTACTTTGTTCCATACCTTATAATGTAAGCATAAGAAAAAGCCTAAGCCTAATCCTATTAATGTACTACTTAAGAAAATATGCCCAATGAATGTTTCGTATTCTATATATGCTTTTACAATGGCATATATAGACATCGCTCCACCCATAAATCCAACAACAGTAGTTCCTGGAATGAATATGATTTCGATAACAATGAATAAAATTCCGGCTAATGCCAAGATTACAAGTAGTGTCATCGTTTATATTTTTATCAAGTTAATCACAATCTTTTCGAAAAGAAGCAAAGTAGATAGAAATTAATAAGCTCTTGCAAAAACAACACGTTGGGAGGACGGTTTCCCCGTTACAACGCAGATTCCTGATGCTTGTTTGTTGTTCAAAGGAATACAACGGATGGTTGCTTTCGTTTCTTCTTTAATGCGTTGCTCGGTTTCTGATGTCCCATCCCAGTGTGCCAATACAAATCCTCCTTTTTCATCGAGTGTTTTTTTGAAGGTCTCGTAATCGTTTACTTCAGTGGTATGTGCTTTTCTATAGTCGAGTGCTTTTTGATAAATGTTTTGTTGTATGGTTTCTAAAAGCTCAACAACATAAGTAACAGCGGTATCGATTGCGATGGATGTTTTCTCTTTGGTATCTCTGCGGGCAATTTCAAGGGTGTTTTGTTCAACATCTCTTGGTCCAATGGCAATGCGTAAAGGGACGCCTTTTAATTCGTAATCCGCAAATTTAAAACCAGGAGTTTGTGTATCTCGTTCATCGAATTTTACGGACACACCTTTTTTACGGAGCTCTTTTATAATAGGATCTATTTTTGTTCGGATGTTGTTAAGTTGTTCTTCATTTTTAAAGATAGGAACGATGACAACTTGTATAGGGGCTAGTCGTGGAGGTAATACTAAACCATCATCATCGGAATGTGCCATGATTAAAGCGCCCATAAGGCGAGTACTTACTCCCCAGGAGGTTCCCCATACATAATCCAATTTCCCTTCTTTATTTGAAAATTTAACTTCGAATGCTTTGGCGAAATTTTGTCCTAGAAAGTGAGACGTACCAGCTTGTAAGGCTTTCCCATCTTGCATTAAGGCTTCTATACAATAGGTTTCTTCTGCTCCTGCAAAACGCTCATGAGCGGTTTTGATGCCTTTTAATACAGGCATTGCCATATACTGCTCTGCAAAGTCAGCATATACCTCGAGCATTGTTTCTGTTTCACGAACAGCTTCATCCCTTGTGGCATGTGCAGTATGCCCCTCTTGCCACAGAAACTCTGCGGTACGCAAAAATAAACGGGTACGCATTTCCCATCTGACTACATTGGCCCATTGATTCACCAATATCGGAAGGTCCCGGTACGATTGTACCCAGTTTTTATAAGTATTCCAAATGACAGTTTCTGAAGTTGGCCGAACAATCAATTCTTCTTCTAATTTGGCTTCAGGGTCAACAATGACGCCTTTCCCATTAGGGTCACTTTTTAGTCGATAGTGTGTAACCACAGCGCATTCCTTGGCGAATCCTTCTACATGACTTGCTTCTTTACTCAAATATGATTTGGGAATAAAAAGAGGGAAATAGGCATTCACATGACCTGTTTCTTTAAATTTACTATCCAGCACGGCTTGGATTTTTTCCCAAATGGAATAACCATAGGGTTTTATGACCATGCAGCCTCTTACGGCAGAATTTTCGGCAAGGTCTGCTTTTTTGACAAGTTCATTGTACCAAAGGGAATAATCATCACTTCTTTTAGGAAGAAATTTGCTCATTTTACTACGATCGTTAAAATTGGTATGCGTTTTGAGTATAAACATATGGTATACTCGAAACAAAGATAATGGATTTTACACTACTTTGTTTTCTCTAATCGTTGTAAGAATATGGAAAAGGACTATAATTTAGTGGTATTCAAAAAAAACATCATCCTATTGATGATGTTGGGGGTTGTTTTATCTTCTTGTGCGACCAATAATCTAGTTTCGTCTACCGTTGAAAACGATCCGATTTATTTTTCTTCAGCCGATAAAAAAGCAGCTCAGCAAGAGCGTGCACGTCAACAGGAAGCAGCTCAGCAAGAATCTTCTCAAGTAAAAAGGCAACAAGATCAAACCAATAATGATTATCAGTTTAACTCTTCAGATACACCGGATAAGCAGGTCGATTATTCTCGTTATAGTGAGGCGAGTAAATACGATCAAACAAATTCTAATAGCACAACCTCTTCCAATGGTGGAGATACCTATGTAACCAATAACTACTATGGTGATCAGTACGATAACAATTATAATGGGAGAGGTTTGAGCAATTGGAATAGCTCTTTGGCATTAGGGTATGGGTTTGGGCCAGGGGCTTCTTTTTATGGCGGTTGGGGAGGCGTTTCTTCAGGGTGGAATTTAGGTTTAGGATATTCTACTTTTGGCGGCTGGGGTATGAATATGGGTTATGGCTATGGAGGAGGCTTTGGATATCCAATGTATGGCTTTTATGATCCTTGGTCTCCTTATTATTACCCTGTTCCAGGGTGGTATTATAGACCAGCTTGTTTTTATGGCTGTTGGGGAGGAGGTTATTACAACGGTTGGAATAATAGCTATTATGATGGGTACTATGGAAATGGTGGTGGGCATTATTCTCCATCTTACAATAGCAATAATCGTCCAAAGACGATGACTAATTCTAATGCGGGAAGAAATAACCATCCTAATACAAATGTTGGAGGAGGGCGGATACAAAGAGATGCTGGTAAGCAACAGAATCAGTATAATCAGTCGAATACACCACAGGAATATAAAGGGCGAATTAAAAATCCAGATCAATACAATACGAACAGGCCGGGAAATACAAATTCAGGAGGCCGGGTAGTACAACCGAATACTAATCAGCAACCTAATCAAAATAATAACCGTCCAAATACCAATAACGATCGCTCTAATACGAACAATAACAACAATAATAATCGACCGAATACCAATAATAATAACCAAAGACCTCGACCTACTCAGCAGTACAATAATCCACAAAGGAATAGCTTGCCTCAGAATAATGGAGGTATGAGATCTAATCCTCCCGCACAAAACAATAATAGGGGCAATACGACTCGTCCAAATGGAGGGAATAGTGGTGGGGCTCGTCCAAGATTTTAGTTAGTATATCATGAGAATAATCATTCAAAAAATACAGACAGCAACATCTGCTGCGGTACTATGTTTGTTGACAGTTTGGCTGAACCCACTGATGGCTCAACAAATCGACCAGAGTTCAACGGGATATTACAATTATGTACCCACTTTCAGTCAACATGCTGTATTTGGATCGGCTCGTATGCAAGGACTTGCTGGAGCAGGAGTTTCTCTGGGAGGAGATATAGGGCAAGTTCCTGCCAATCCTGCCGGTTTAGGTATGTTTAGGCAATCAGAAATGGTGATGTCGATGGGTATAGGATCCAATGGGACTAAAGCGGAGTTCTTGGGTTCTACTTCACAAGCCAATAAGACATGGTTTGGTATCCCTAATTTCGGGGTAGTGCTTAATTTTCCTAAAGAAGATTTTGTTCCGGGCGCTTTTAGAGGAGGTTCTTTGGGGATCTCGTTCACAAAAGTAAATAATTACCAGGAAAATACATTATTGTCTGGGGTCAATGGTCAAAACTCTATGACAGATTATTTTGTCGATGTTTCTCAAGGGTATTCAATTAATTCAATTTTGGATGAAGACTATGATCATCCTTATTCGTTACAAGCCTTGGCCTATAATTCTTACCTGACTGAATATGATGGCAATACAGGTACATATTATCGTCCATTCGCTTATTCCACTGCTCAGCAGAGAGAGTCCATTGCTAAAAAAGCCGGTCAATACTCTTGGGATTTGTCGTATGGTGCCAATTTTAATGATAGAGTATACCTGGGTATAGGAGGTTCTATGTTGATCACGAATTATAAGCAAGAGCGTGTATTTGAAGAACAGGTATCACCTGGTCCGAATGGATTAAGAAATTTTTCTTTTTATGAAAATGACAACCATAGAGGTACTGGTTTTGCGGCTAAAATAGGGGCAATTGTGAAAGTGACCGATTGGATGAGAATAGGAGGAGCTTTTCATACCCCTACCTATAATTATATGAAAGAAACCTATAATTGGGGTATCGTAGCCCGATACGATGATGTTGAATTAGGAGATGGGAGTATACTCACTGGTTCAGACATTAGGACAGTAACAAGTACGTTTAAGTATCGATTTGTAAAGCCTTTAAGACTGTCAGGAGGAATTACCTTGATGGCGGGTAAACAGGGCTTTTTGACAGCAGATGTAGAATATGTGCCTTATGCTACGGCTAGTTTACAAGAGAAAGGGAGTGGTTTTGTTTTTCAAGGAGATAATAATACCATTCGTAGTATTTATCAAAATGTGCTCAATTATAAAGTTGGAGCAGAAGTTCGTTTAAACTCTATCTATAGACTCAGAGGAGGTTTTGCCTATAATGGAGATCCATATAAAAATATAGATAACATAAAACGAGATAACTATTCTATTACTGCTGGAGCAGGAGGACGTTTTGATGAGTTTTACGTTGATTTTGCGGTGGTTCAAGGCTGGGGTAATCAGCTTTATAAACCTTATGTTTTAGAGAATGGCCAAGAGCCAACAGCCACCTTAAGAAAACATTATGGCTTTTATCAAATCACAACAGGGATCTACTTTTAATTCTAACAATAGTTTTTTATCTTCCATAGAATCTAAATAAAGGTAACGGGTCTGATGTCTAAGTTTTGTACGATAGGGTTTACTCTTCTCTTGCTGTTTTTTTTGAATCTGTCTTCTTATGCAGGATTTAAAGTAGGAGATGTTGCTCCTGACTTTACCATTACCAATCCCCAAGGACAACCGATAAAATTGAGTTCATTAAAAGGTAGTGTTGTATTACTGGATTTTTGGGCGTCATGGTGTATGCCTTGTCGAATGGCCAATACAGAAATTGTTCCTGTTTATCATAGTTATGCTGCTCTTGGTTTTGATATCTTTAGTGTATCCTTAGACTCGAAAGCAGAGCCTTGGAAGAATGCTATTCGTAATGATAAAATGGATTGGGCTTATCATGGAAGTGATTTAAAAGGCTGGGATAGTCCGATTGCAAAACTATACCAGATAGAATCTTTACCGTCTTCTTTTTTGATTAACGAGGCGGGCGTTATTATTGCCATGGATTTAGACGGGTATGATTTGGAAAAAAAGTTACATGATGTTTTTTTCAAGCAGATACATTTTTATCCTTTATTAGCATCAGAGAAAATTTACTTTACCGGTAAGGCAAAGTATGAAGTCGTCAATGAACAAGGCCAATCGATATTGAAAGGGAAATCAGAAGAGATCGATATTACAGGCTTAACACAGGGAGGTTATACTATTAAAGTGGACGATAAACCATTTAAATTTCAAAAGATAGGGATGGATAGTCCAACGGTTACCTTTTTCCCTGCGCGTGTAGATGATCAAATTACCTTATCAAGAGAGGCTACGTTTGAAGTATATACCCATGCTGGGAAAAGACTGCTTCAAGGGAAAGGCAAAGTGATTGATTGTAATACATTAAAAACAGGAAGTTATCACCTGAGTATAGAAGGTAAAATTCATGCGTTTTTTAAAAAGTAATGAATTTTTTATTCTGAAATGATGATGGTCATTTTGTTGAGTTTCCCTTCTTGCAACACTTCTGTTTTTTCTCCTGCTCCAAAATTATTTCGATCGCCTTTTTCAGCTCCTATGTAATAGGATATCGGTTCCACACCATCGAATGTGACATTGCCTTTTACGTCTGTGATACCTGTAAAAACAGCACCTGTACTTTTTTCATAATGTTCTTTCGTTTTATAAAGAGAAACCGTTACACCACTTTCAATGGTTCCTAATTCATTTCTCACATTGATGCGGATATCTGTTCTAAGCATGGTATAGCTTGAAATGGCAAGGAAGGTCATGCCTAAAATAAGAAATTGACTTAGTTTTTTCATAGAGATTGCTTTTATAAAGTGTGTAATTGTATTTATAAAGATGGGATAAATCCTTCGGCTGTTAAGAGCGTTAAGATCTCTTTGGATGTTGGAGATGAAGTGTTGAGTTTTATCTTCGCCTCTTGGTAATAGGTGTTACGCTCACGGTACTTTTGTTTTAAGAAAAGAAGCGTTTCTTGTTCAGAAAAGTTTTTGAGCATAGGTCTGTGATTATTTTTGGCCAGTGTTAGCCGTGTGGCCAGTTCTTCGAGTGGTGGATTTAAATACAAGGTAATGCCATGTGTATTCATCCATTCCATATTGTTATGAAAACAAGCAGCTCCACCTCCGGTTGCCACCACAAGATTTTTTTCATCTGTTAAAGAGCGTAGGGTGTCTCTTTCCATTTCTCTAAATCCGACTTCCCCCTTTTGTTTAAAAATGTCTTCAATACTGAGTTGGTATCTTTTTACAATTTCTTGATCGAGATCCATAAAAGGGATCTTGAGTGCAGTGGCAAGCTGTTTGCCTAGTGTAGTTTTTCCTGAACCTGGAAGTCCGATAAGGAAGAGTAACATATTATTTAATGCGTACTCTTGGGTCGACCATTCCATAAAGAATATCAACCAAGAGGTTAGTGATGATGAATACCAGTGCTACGAATAACGTTGCACCCATAACAACCGGGAAATCCAGATTGTATACAGCATTGATGGTTACAGATCCCAGGCCTTTCCATGCAAAAATGTATTCGATAAAAAAGGCACCTGCCATCAGAGAGGCTAACCATCCTGAAACTGCTGTGATAACAGGGTTGAGGGCATTTTTTAAAGCGTGTTTAAATACCACGGCAAAAGGTTTTAAGCCTTTGGCATGTGCAGTACGGATATAATCTTGAGAAAGCACTTCAATCATCGAACTTCGTGTCAATTGTACGATAATGGCCATTGGACTAAGCCCAAGCGTAATGGATGGGAGCAGTAGATTTTTTAAGACCAATCGTTTCCCATCGATATCATACTCCCAAAGGTGCCCGGTTGAATTGAGTCCGGTATAATCGTATAGGTAGTATCCGAATACCATCGCCATTAAAGCACCAAGTACAAATGGAGGCATTGAAATCCCAATAACCGAGCCTGTAATGAGGGCATTGTCAATCCATGTACCTTGTTTTAGTGCAGAAAAGGTGCCTAAGGCAATACCAAAAACGGAGGCAAACAACATCGCACAGAAGGCAAGCCAAAAGGTTCCTTCAATATTTTCACCTATGATTTCACTTACTTTTTTATTGGTTTGAAACGATCGTCTGAGGTAAGGAGCTTTGATGACGAAGGCATTTGCTCCTATTGTTGCTAATTTAAAGTAGTTATACTTGTCTTCTGATTTACTTGAGTTTTCGTGTATAGAAACAGGAGATAGGTCGTTGAGGTAAAAAAGCAATTGTTTGTGTATCGGTAAATTTAACCCTAATTCTTCTGCAATTACTTCTCGGGTGGCAACATCGGTACGTTGACCAGCCATCATATTTACAGGGTCTCCTGGCAATACATTGAAAATAAAAAACACGACAATCACAGTTCCTAAAAGAACGATGGCACCATAAAGAAGTCGGTTCAATATAAATCTTAGCATTGTGTTGGTTTACTTGTCAAACTCCATTTTAATTAAGCAGAAAACAGCATAGTTGATCATGTCCTGGTAGTTGGCATCGACTCCTTCTGAGGCTACTGTTTTTCCTTGGTTGTCTTCAATTTGTTTTACGCGAAGCAATTTCATCAGGATAATATCAGTAATGGAACTGATGCGCATGTCCCTCCATGCTTCTCCATAATCGTGGTTTTTTTTCTGAAACAGTTCAATGGTATGTTTTACTTTTGAGTCGTAGGTTTTCATAACCCTTTCAGCAGGCATTTCAAAGGGGTCATTTTCTGTTAATTCCATTTGAATAAGTGCTATAACGCAATAATTGATGATGCCGATAAATTCCGAAGAGATATCCTCTTCCACCATTTGCTTTCCCTTTTCTTGAATAGAGCGAATACGTTGTGCTTTGATGAAAATTTGATCGGTAATCGAAGGCAACCTCAAAATACGCCATGCTGTTCCGTAATCCAGCGTTTTTTTATGGAATAAAGTTCTGCATTTTGCAATGATTGCTTGGTAGGAGTCTATGGTTTTAGAATTCAAAGCTTAAATTAGCGTTACGTTTCAAAACAAGTCTAGAAGTGAAAGATACATTTTTTCCGAAAAAAAAGGTATTAAATGTCCGTGGAAAAATATGGACTTTAGATAGTCCTGTGGTAATGGGCATATTAAATCTCACGCCCGATTCATTTTACGATGGAGGTAGGCCTTTATCGACCTCTGTGGCCTTAGATAAAGCGACGAAAATGTATGATTTAGGTGCTAAAATTGTGGATTTAGGTGCTTTTTCCTCTAGGCCAGGTGCTGAACTGATTTCGGAAGAGGAAGAATGGTTTCGACTCAAGGAAATATTGAAGGAGATAAAAAGAGAACATCCTCTTCATTGGGTATCAATAGATACCTATAGAACTGAAATCGCTCGTCGTTGTTTGGATTTAGGTGCGGATATCATCAACGATATTTCTGCAGGTCATATGGATTTAGGGATACTTCGTGTTTGTGCACAACAGCATGCACCTTATATTGCGATGCACATGAAGGGAATTCCCTCGACCATGCAGCAGGAAGCTCGTTATAAAGACCTGATGCCAGAGCTTTTAGATTATTTTATAGCGGTTGAAAAGCAGGCAAAGGAAGAAGGATTGACCGATTGGTGGCTTGATCCAGGTTTTGGGTTTGCTAAAACATTGGATCAAAATTATGAATTATTGGGCCAATTAGATGCTTTAAAGGTATTAGAACGTCCTTTGGTGGTAGGTGTTTCTAGAAAATCAATGATTTATAAACCATTGGGAACAGAACCTGAGCAGGCATTAAATGGCACAACGGCTTTACACACAATTTCTTTAATGAAAGGGGCCGATATTTTGCGTGCTCATGATGTGAAAGAAGCTTTAGAAAGTATAACTTTGTATAATAAATTATCAAATTAAAGGGGAGCATGTTTTTATTTTTTATAGGGTTCTTGGAAGTGGATTGGATTGACGTTTTAGACGTTTTTCTAGTGAGTTTACTATTGTACCAAGTTTACCGTTTGTTGAAAGGCAGTGTTGCCATTAAAATATTTCTTGGA
The DNA here is from genome assembly GCA_964454665.1 of uncultured Chitinophagaceae bacterium. GTDB lineage: Bacteria > Bacteroidota > Bacteroidia > Cytophagales > Cytophagaceae > JACMQM01. Next base: position 237,987 of record CAYVTO010000004.1, on the reverse strand, counting down.
GTTCTTTTAGTGTATTCCGTATACTTATTGGTGAAAGTTTCGGGAATGCATTTGCTCCAGCGTATTTTAGGCCAGTTTATAGGAGTAGGGGTTATTGCTGCTTTTATTTTATTCCAACAGGAAATCAGGAAGTTTCTCATGTTGATTGGGAAGACCACTAATTTTAGTCCAGGTGCGATGGTGAAGGAGTTATTTTCTAAAAAAGAAGTAGAGGCAGAGGAGCATTTTAATATTAATGCCATCATTGAAAGTGCCAATATTTTATCGGCATCTAAAACTGGGGCTTTGGTTGTTTTTTCAAAAACATCGGAATTGAAGTTTTATGCAGAATCAGGAGATATATTGGATGCTGCTATTTCAAAGCGGTTATTGATTGCGGTATTTCAAAAATATAGTCCGTTGCACGATGGCGCTGTTATCATTTCTAAAAATAGAATTAAAGCGGCTCGGTGTATTTTGCCAGTTTCAGAAAACGAAGAAATTCCAGCTCATTTTGGTTTACGTCACAGGGCTGCGATTGGTATTACTGAAGTGACGGATTGTGTAGTCTTGGTGGTCTCAGAAGAGACAGGAAACACTTCTTTGGTGTATAATGGGAAAATATTTTCAATTATGGCCAAGAGTGAATTAAAAACCAAACTCAAAATATTCCTTTCTGATGACATGAATGCCATTACGTTGTTAGAGGAAAAAGAAGCCGCAAAACAATCCGCACTTCCTCCGGAGATTGCTTAGGGCTTTTTTATAGGGGGGATTTTTACTGCAGGTTTGGAGACTGGGGCTACTGCTTTCATCTTGTCTGCATCTTCTTCAATAAGAAGGTATTGTTTGCGTATAGGATTGATTAAAAATTTTTTTTGTTCCGTAAAACTATCTGGGTGTATTTGTTCGAATAGGTTTTTCCATTCTTGATACCGTTGTGGTTCAGTTTGTAAGAATAAATCAGGATTGATTTTTTTCTTTCGGCAATATTCTTCAAACGACAATCCTTCCACGGTTACTTTAGAGATAAAAGTGTTTTTATGATTTCTTCGATTTCCAATCCTTCTGCTTCTGCTTTGAAGTTTTTGATTAAACGATGCCTTAATACCGGTATCGCAATTTCTTGTACGTCTTCGATGTCAGGAGAATATTTGCCTTTTAATAAGGCATGGCATTTGGCCGCCAGGATTAAGTTTTGAGAAGCACGTGGTCCTGCTCCCCATTCGATGTATTTATTGGTAATTTCTGCAGCCATGGGTTCACCTGGTCTGGAAAGATGTACAAGTTTTACAGCATACTCAATCACATTGTCGGTTACAGGTACTTTACGGACAAGTTGTTGGTAGGCTATAATTTCTTGTGCTGACAATACTGGTGAAACCGTTTTTTTCTCGTGCCCTGTTGTACTTCGAACGATATCTACTTCCGATTGAAAAGAAGGGTATTGTATGCGTAGATTAAACATGAAACGATCTAATTGGGCTTCAGGTAAAGGATATGTTCCTTCTTGTTCAATAGGGTTTTGAGTAGCCAGTACGAAGAATGGTTTTTGCAAGGGATGATTTTGTCCTGCAATGGTTACGGCATACTCTTGCATGGCTTCAAGCAGTGCGGCTTGGGTTTTAGGAGGAGTTCGGTTGATTTCGTCGGCTAAGATGATGTTTGAAAAGATAGGACCCCGAATGAATTGAAATTGCCTGTTCTGGTCGAGTGTTTCTGATCCCAATATATCAGAGGGCATGAGGTCAGGAGTGAATTGTATACGTTTAAACTTGAGGTCTAAAGCGGAAGCGATGGTGTTGATTAATAATGTTTTTGCTAAACCTGGTACACCGACCAATAGAGCATGCCCTTGGCAAAAAATAGCTGTAAGTAAAAGCTGAACAGCTTCTTCCTGGCCGATGACGACTTGAGAAATCTCTTTCGTTAATTTTTGAAACGCAGCATGTAAAGCTTGAGCTTTTTCAACATCATTCAATTTCTCTATTTCCATGAGCTTTAATCTTTCAGTATATCACACGTATTGTATTCGGCATCTATGCTAATGTAAACCTCTCCTTTGGTTTTGTCAAACCATTTGTTGATGGCTTTGTTTTTTTCTTCGTCGAGTGTGGCTTGGAATATTTTAGGATAGTCGTCTTTTAAATTGGCTTGATGTGCTGGGGTTTTCGATTTGTAAAAGATGATACGTACCGCATCTTTGTTGTCTTCTGTCCTGTATCGAACAGGTCGGGAAATATTTCCCACTTTAACTGTATCAATGACAAAAAAGATACCTGGTTCTAGCTTTTCCATCGGTATCCTTGATCCTCCTGCTTCGTCCAGAAGCATGCCTCCGTTATTTTTAGTGGTTTTGTCTACAGAATGTTCTTTTGCCGCTTTGGAAAATGAAATGCTGTCACGAAGTATAGCAAGTCTGAGGCTGTCTAAGAATTGTTCTGCATTGGCAAGGTCTTTGTATGATGAGCTCGGTTTAATGAGGATGTGTCTGGTGTTGTATTCATTCCCTCTACGTTCTACCAATTGAATAATATGAAATCCAAACTCTGATTCTACGACTTCTGAAATTTGACCAGGGGTAAGTCTTAAGGCTGCCGTTTCGTATGGTTTTACCAAATCTCCTTTTTTGAAAAATCCGAGTTCTCCACATTGTTTAGCAGAACCAGGATCTTCTGAATATTTACCAGCAAGGGTACAAAAATCTACTCCGGAAAGTATTTGTTTACGAATATCTTCTGCTCGTTCGAGGTATTTTCTTTTTTGTTCTTGACTGATTTCAGCATAGCGAACGATTTGCCCTACTTCTACTTCAGTGGAAAAAAAAGGTAAACTATCTTTGGGTATTGTTTTGTAGAATTTTTCTACTTGTCCTGGGGTTACTTTTATATCTGCCGTGATTTGATTTTGCATACGTTCTGTGATCATTTGCTCACGAACTTGTTTACGCATATCTGTTTTTAATTCGTCGATTGATTTTTTGTAATAATCTTCCAATTTTTTATCCGATCCAAACTGAGCAATATAATATTGCATTCTTCGATCGAGTTGACTTTCTACGGTTTCTTTATCTACTGTAACAGAATCAATTTCAGCTTTGGCGAGCAAGAGTTGATTAATGACCAAAGATTCCAAAATAGTACATTTGATTTTGCTTTTATCAGGAGCAAATTTTGCCTCTTCACTTTGCATGAATTGGAGGTAGGCTACTTCTAGTTCAGATTTTAGAACAACGTAATTATCAACTTTGGCTATGATTTTATCAATCACTTGCCCAAAGACAGGAAGTGTACACCCCATGGAGGTGTACACTAAAAATGTTACAATAAACTTCTTCAAAATCGTTGTTGATAGATATTGTTGTGCTACTATTTAGCAGCACTGCTTGGTTTGATTAGTTTTTTTAATTCTTGCTCGTTGATGCTTACAGGATATTTCACTTTCAGCTCATCCAACCATTTTTTTTCTAAATGATTTTGGTAATCGGAAATCACTATACCTCTGCATTCATCCAATTCTTTTCCTCTAGGAGCTTCAATCTTATCGATGATTACAAGGTAATAGCGACCTTCTTTTTCAAAGGGGTATGCTCCTGTTTTTTTCTCTGATAGATCTACCCAAGGATTTTCTCCTTCCTGGTATAGGCCATCTGTGATTTGAAGAGCAAGAGGATCTTTCGTGTTGTAGTGGGATTCGATTACTTTTTTAGATGTAGAGCGTACGAATACTTTTACAATTGCATTGGTAGAATTAAGGTTACTGGAAACACTTGCATGGATGCGATCTACTTTTATTCCTTTGGTTTCGAAGAACTTTATCAAGGAATCTTTACGAGATCCAATTTGCACCGTTTCTTTTTTTACCGGGGTCTCAACAATGTAAAGTACTAATTTTTTATCTCTTAGGAGATTATTGGCCAGTTTGTCTAAGGCACTGATTTTGTCTTGAGGAGTAGCGATGTTATTTTTGGTGTATTTTAAGTCTATTGTGGCAGGTTCTGTTACTTCATAATCAGAAGTTTTTAATTCTTGTTGTGCTTTTGTTAAAATGTCTTTCGAAGCAGCATTCAATACCGTTGCTTTAGAGCGTTCTTTCCATTGGTATTTAGCTTTGTTTTCATTGAAAAAGCTTTTCAATCCACTGGTGTCTTCTACCGCTTTGGTCCATACTTTTTGATCCATCAATTGGAACAACAAAATTCCGTCGCGGTATTCTTTTACCAACATACGGTAGTCTACATATTTGTTGGCCAAGTTTGCTTCTTCCCATTTGGTAAGGCTCTCTTCAACGTATTGATTATACAATTGAGACATGTATACGATAGGCGTAACATCTGTTCTTGTTCTTTGTTTGCCAGTGACATAGTTGTAAAACTCGAAGCGAGAATAAGGAGTTCCTTTGATGGTAAACAAAATGGTTTTTTTATGTTTAGGATCTTCAGCTTTGTATGCCCAGGCACCTTGAGTGAGTGTGGAGTCAGCCAAAAGCATTGTGGCGTTTACATTCACGGTGTTTTCTTTGAATTCGTCTTCTTTTTTAATACGATCTAAAAAAGCTTTTTTATTCAATTCAGAACGAGAATCACGGTTTACTTTTTGTTTTAGCGTAGGTTCTAATTCTTCGAAAGAGGCCAATGTTTTCTTATCTAATAATTTAATAATATGCCAGCCGTAAGGAGTTAAGACAGGACTGGAAACATCACCTGCTTTTTTTAAAGCAAAAGCTTCATCTTCAAATGAAGCGATCATGCGCCCAGTAGAGAACCAAGGCAGTTCCCCGTTTTTATCTTTCGATTGTACATCTTCAGAGAATGTTTTGACCAAGGAACTCCACGCTTCTCCTGCGGCAAGCTTTTTAGAAATTTCATCAATTTTGCGGTAAGCACTTAATGAATCTTCTGTACTTCCTCCAGAAGTGTAGCGAATCATGATGTGTGCTGTTCTTATTTCTCCTTGAGAAGGTCTACGTCCTGTTGTTTTAAGGATATGGTATCCAAAACGTGTACGTATAATACCAGAAATAGAGCCCACAGGGGTTTTATATGCGGCATCTTCAAATGGATAAACCATTTGTAGCGCGGTGAAATAACCCAGATCTCCTGCGTTGGTTGCAGCCGAAGGATCTTCGGAATTTGTACGAGCCAATGTATTGAAGTCTTCCCCTTTTATGATGCGCTCTTTTAGGGCTTTGATTTTAGTGTAAGCGATCAGAGTATCTTTAGGGTCTGCATCAGGTTTTACCGTGATGAGTATGTGAGAGGCTCTCACTTCTTCCTTCATGCGTTCATATGCTTCACGGACAAGCTGTTGAGTGACTTCTTTTTCTGTCAAATAAGGCTGTGCGAGTTGTTTTTTATACCCGTCAAGTTCACTGATGAAAGCGACATTGGTATCTAAGCCCATCGATTCCGCTTCTTTTACTTTTAAGCGGAAGTTTGTGTAAAGGGTAATGTATTCTTTCAGACTGGTTTCTTGGTATGCATTTTCTGCATTGACATTGTTTTTATTGTATACGTATACAAAATCGTCGACAAGAATAGGGCTATTTCCAATATTGCCTAAAGATGAACTTGGAGTGTTGGTGGTAGGTTGGGTTGATTTACAGGCAAATGCAAAAACTAAAGGAATTAAGATCCAAAAACGCTTGTTCATAGTCTTCTTTTAAAATTGTTTGAATACAAGTTTACTAAATTTTTTTTACAATAAAATCCAAGAAGACAACGAAGAAGCAGGATTAAAATTGGGAAGCTACCGTAGATTTTTTGATAAGGCGATGGATGGTGTAGTTTTCTTCTTTGAAAACTTCTATTGAATCAATGATCTTTTTGATCAAAGATAATCCTAAGCCCCCTTTTCGGCGTTCTTTGACTAGGTGAGTAAGGCTTGGGGATTCCGTAACATTAAGGTCAAAAAAATCTCCTTGGTCTTTGATATAAAAAACAACAGCATCGTCTTCGGATGCAATTTCAACCTCTAATTGTCGAGAGGTGTCGTTTTGGTTAGAGTGTAAAATACGATTAGCACAGATTTCATCTACCGCAAGTACCAAAAGAAATTGATCTTTTTCGCTGAGATACAAAGGCTTAATAGACAGAGAGACAAAGTCTCTTACGTCTTTAAGTTTAGAAGTATGGCACGGTATGGTGATTTTATGCGTCAAGATACGATGGTTATGGCTTCTTCTTTTGTAGGAACGATACTGATCAAGTCTACTAATCCTAATATTTCAAATACACTTTTCACTTTGTCGTTCATATTGTAAAGAGCTATTTTAATGCCTTGCTTTTCAAAGTCTTCCAGGTATGACATAAAAACGCCTAAGCCAGCAGAGGAAATATACTTTAAATGAGAGCAGTCTACTAAAATTTTTCTTTCTCCTTTTTTTAATGAATCAGCGATGGCAGTGTCTAGTTCAATGCTTGAACTGGCATCAATTTCTCCTTCTATGCTTATTACGCAGAGAGTTTCTTCTTTGTTTAAACTTATAGTCATATGATGAATAAAAACATTGTTAAGTGATAGATTATCCTGTATAAATTACTAAAAATAAGATGTCTAAACAAATCTAAGCAAGAGCAGGGTACTGTCGTCTTCGGGTTCATTTTTTCCTGAAAAGGCTTTTGTTTCGTGAAAAATCTTCTCCAGTAAGCTATTGGCTTTTAGTTCTTTATAGTTATTGAATACATTTTTTAGCCGGTCTGTTCCAAAAAGTTCTCCAGAAGGATTACTGGCTTCTATAATTCCGTCTGTATACAGTAGTAGGGCATCTCCAGGGCCATAAGGTATTGTTTTACATTCAATGAAAGAAGCATAATCTTTACCTCTTACAACACCGAGCCCTGTTCCTTTAGATTCGATGTAGTTTACCTCCTTATTGGTGTAAAAAAGAGGTAAACAATGTCCTGCGCGTGCCATTTGAATGGTTTTGCTGGCTTGATCGATTTTGATCACGATCAATGTCAGGAATGTGTTTTTCTCAAAGCATCGAGCCAGTGCTGTATTGATGTGTCTTAGGAAGTCTATTGGGCTTAAATTGAACTGTACCAAGCTTTGGAAGATTCCTTTGATTTGAGCCATGTTGAATGCTGCGCTTGTTCCGTGTCCGGAAACATCGCCTAGCACTACGGTAATTTGACCATCTTCATGTTTGAAGAAGTCGTAATAGTCTCCTCCGACGTCCGTAGCTCCTCCTGAAAGTGCTGCAATTTCTATATCGGAAGTGTAGTGAGGTATGGAAGGCAGTAAGCGTTCTTGTACTTGTTTGGCAATTTTGAGCTCTTCTCGATAGCGTTCTGTTTCCAGAGCTTCTCCCATCAGTCGTGAGTTTTGTATCGCAATGGCGGCTTGACTCATAAAGGTGATGATCATATCGACCATCTCTTTATCGAAGGCATTGACTTTATCTTTGAGCAAAACCAGTGTACCGAGTCTGTTTTGACCAGAAAGTAGAGGTAGTAAGAGTAAAGATTTATATTTGTATGTATTTATTTTTTCACGGTATGCCAGTACTTTTACATCTTTGATGTATTGAGGTTCGCTTGTGATTTTAATATGATTTTTGCGCAATAGGTTTTTGAAATTGAAGGCATCGATATGGTCAATGCCTTGATTCTCAAATCCTATAATTCTTCCGTTGTCGTTTGTAATTTCAAGCCATCCTCCATTGGCTAAAGCAGAGTCGTAGCAACTTTCGAGTAATGCACGATGAATTTCTTTTTCGGTTTCACCCAATTGAATGGATTGGTGGAGTTTTTGAAAAAGCATGACTTCTCCAAATTTTTGTTCAAAAACAGAAGAAGTCGGAAGACTAAAAGCCAGTACTAAAATACTGATGGTGATGTTGAGCATCACAAACGCACTGATGGCGATAATAAAAGCGTTGTTTAAGGCATCGAATGCAAGGTTAGCGATCAAGTGTTGTTCGTAAAAATCAAACAAAAGTATGGTTAAGATGCCGAGTGCTGTGGCTAATAAGGCTAATGCTGATATTTTTTGTTTTAAATTGAGAAAAGCTACCCATTTGACATTGAACGAGAGGTATATTCCTAAAATGGTGAGGGGAGAAGTAATGAGAATAAAGGTGAGATCAGTATACTTGAATAAGAAAAAGGAAGTGAGAATACTTAAGAATACACATAATTCAAAAACGACCCAAAGTGTGATTGTCCGGTTTGTTTTTTGATACAAAATCATTCTTTTGATACAAAAAAAACTGTTGGCAAGAAAAAAGGTATAGATGATGAATTGGAAAAGATTCCATGCATTAGAGAGCCATATTGTGTTTAAGGGGCTGCTGTTGAACAAAAAGGCTTTGCCTACGAGAATAGCTGTAATGGAAGCTGTAGCTGAATAAAAAATGTGCCAGAGCAGGCTTGATAAGTCTGCATTTTTTCGATAAAGACTAATGAATTGTTTTACGGTATAAAAAGCACTGAATAAAAAGAGGGCTAGTGTTATATTGAACAGTACATTGAATACAATGGGGGCGTCCGATTCAGAGGTACGGTGTAAAATATCCCATAAACCATATGTAAGCCATCCTATGGACAAGAGGCAAATCGCCGGAGTTATCCATTTTAAGCGGTTTAGATTCATGGGATAGATCAATTATTTACTGGAATAATTAGGAGCCTCTCTTGTAATTTGAATATCGTGAGGGTGGCTTTCTTTTACCCCTGCACTTGTGATTTTTACAAATTGTGCTTTTTTCAAGGTAAGGATGTTTTTAGCACCACAATAACCCATTCCTGCACGAAGTCCGCCTACCATTTGGTAAATGACTTCCTGAGTTTTGCCTTTGAATGCAACACGTCCTACAATTCCTTCCGGGACTAATTTCTTAATGTCATCTTCTGCGTCTTGGAAATAACGATCTTTAGATCCCACTTCCATGGCTTCAAGGGAACCCATGCCTCGGTACGATTTGAATTTTCTTCCTTCGTATATAATCATTTGTCCAGGCGCTTCTTCTGTTCCTGCCAATAAGGATCCAATCATGACAGAATCTGCGCCACCTGCCAAGGCTTTTACAATGTCTCCAGAATAGCGTATTCCTCCATCGGCAATGACGGGGATTTTTCTTTTTGCGAGTGCTTGAGAAGCTTCCATTACGGCGTAAAGTTGAGGAACTCCAACACCTGCAATGATACGTGTGGTACAAATACTTCCTGGTCCAATTCCTACTTTAACAGCGTCTACTCCTGCATCGGCCAAAGCAATAGCGGCTTCTGCTGTCGCAATGTTTCCAGCAATGAGTTCTAGGGTTTTAAATTTTTTCTTAATGCTTTTTACGGCTTCAATGACCCCACGGGAATGCCCATGGGCTGTATCTACACTCACGACATCTACTCCTGCATTTACTAATGCTTCGATGCGTTGCATCATATCGGCAGTGACACCTACTGCTGCTCCTACACGTAAACGGCCTTTTTCGTCTTTACAGGCCATAGGCCTGTCTTTTTTCTTTAAAATATCTCTGTAGGTAATAAGACCTTTTAATTTGTTGTTTTTGTCAACAATAGGTAGTTTCTCGATTTTATATTTTTGGAACATTTGTTCCGCTTTCTCCAAGGTTACCCCTTCTAATGCCGTAATGACATTTTCTTTGGTCATTATTTTGGTGATCGGAAGCGTTTTGTTTTTTTCGAACCGTAAATCGCGATTGGTCACGATACCGACTAAGTACCCTTTGCTGTCTATGACAGGAATTCCTCCTACTCTAAATTCTTTCATGATGGCCAGCGCATCTTTTACAATTGCCGATTCATGAAGTGTAATAGGATCCGTGATCATACCGCTTTCAGACCGTTTAACTTTTCTTACTTGTGATGCTTGTTCTTCGATCGACATGTTTTTGTGAATGAATCCAAGACCACCTTCATGAGCCATAGCAATCGCCATTTCGTACTCTGTGACCGTATCCATGGCAGCAGAAACCAAAGGGATATTCAATCTGATGTTACGAGTTAACTGTGATGAGGTATCGGTGTCGCGAGGTAGAACATCCGAATAAGCGGGAACGAGTAAAACGTCGTCGTAGGTGAGTGCCTCTGCGGCGATTTTAGCGGATTTTTGCATTTGCAAACAAAGTGTTTAAAGATCTCTATTTGCAGGATAAAAGTACGAAAAGTAAGCTTACAAAACAAAAAAGGATTGCTTCTAGCCCCCTTTTATTTCTTGCTTTAGGTCATGAAGATATAAAAATGGGTTGAAGGATTGAGTTAAGCTCCTGATTGAACGGATGCTAATTAGTCAGTTCATGTGTTTGAAGCTTTTGAAAAGGGATATGCAGATGAATAATTGGAGGTTGTAATTAAAATGCCAAAGAAAATAATTGAATGTAATCCGCTTTAAAATAAGCCAAAAATATATTGTCTATTAATTTTGTAGAGTTTAACTTTGTACTCTTAATTTTATCCTTAATTGACTTAGCGGAACAGATCATTAAAACTTCATGGATACTCCTACAAAAAAGATAATTGAAGAGTTGGAAAATGCTCCTGCTGCTGAAGCGGTTCAAGAGCATTTGATTGTTGAGATCAACGAAGAGAATCGTCGTTCGCCTGTTATTAAAATTGTAGTAGCGGTTTTGGCAGTGGTTTTGGTCATAGCTTTTGCTGCGACATGGTTTTTACAAACGGCCGATGATCAAACCATTGATCGTTTGAGCCTTACTTTTGCCAATATTTTTAACAAAAATTTACTCATATTTATAGCGATTGGACTAGGAGCACAGATGGTGGATGGAGCATTGGGGATGGCATATGGAGCAACGAGTACTGCTTTGTTAGGATCGGTAGGAGTGACACAAGCGGCAGCGTCGGGAGCTGTGCATATTGCAGAAGTCTTTACGACAGGAGCTTCTGGACTATCCCATTTGCATTTTAAAAATGTCAATAAAAGATTGTTCAATAATTTAGTTATTCCAGGAGTATTAGGGTCTATTCTAGGAGCATACTTGTTGGCCGATGTATTGAACGATAATTACATCAAACCTTTTGTTTCTCTTTACCTGATATTCTTAGGTGTTTTTATTTTGAGAAAAGCATTTGTTGTGGGAGTTAAAAGAAAAACGAAGCGATTAGCTCCTTTGGCGGTTACGGGTGGTTTTATGGATGCTATTGGAGGAGGAGGCTGGGGGCCTATCGTTACTTCTACCTTATTGAGTCAGGGACGGGCTGTTAAATATACTGTAGGATCTGTGAATTTAGCAGAATTTTTTGTTGCCTTGTCGAGCGGAGCTGTTTTTGCCATATTTCAAGGGGTGGAATCATGGCAGGTAATTATAGGATTGATTGTAGGAGGTGTTTTTGCAGCTCCCTTTGCGGCTTTTATTGTAACGCGTGTGAAGCGTAAACCCATGATTATTGTTGTGGGCTGTGTGATTATTTTTACAAGTGCTTTAAATTTTCAAAAATCTACCCGAAAACTGTATAAGGAGTTGTATGGGACAGATCAACCTATAGAATTGAAAAAATAAGTTGCTCTCTAATGCTTAAATCCATGTCTTTTTACTTTTTTAACTGTTTTGTGCGGTTAAAAAGCACAGGGAAAGTATAATTATCTATATTAATTGTTATATTTAATTCGATAATTGCCACGTTATCGAATTAAGGGGAAATAGGACAAGGTTTGTCTTATTTATCAAGTACTACTCAGCTATATTTATCTCATTATGAAAAAAACAATGCAAGTTCGTTTTGCAACTCTATTGGCGGCTACGCTCTTTTTGTTTTTTGCAGGGTGCAAAAGCAAAAGTGAGGATGTTAAGCCCAATGGAGGAAACAATGGAGGAGGTCTTCTTCCCCCTCGTGCGACCAGTGTTATGGTCAACGGGTATTTACCGAATTATCATTTTAATAATAGTGCATACGGAGATTTTGATTACAGTAATTTAACAATTGCTTTTTATGCGTTTATTAGTTGTACAGCTGATGGAGATCTAATAACAGGAGGTGCTACAAATGAAACGAAGATGGGTACGATGGTAGCTTCTGCTCATACTGTAAATACCAAGGCTTATTTGTGTTTTGGAGGAGGAGGGACGTATGGTTCTCAAACTTATTATGACATGGCTCGCATTGAATCTTCTCGCAAAGAATTTGCTCACCAAGTTAAAGAGCTTTGTTTGAGTAAAGGTTTTGATGGTTTCGATGTTGATTGGGAAGGGTTGAGAAACAGTCAAGATGGGGCTGCTCATGAAGCTTTGATGAGAACATTGAAAGATACCTTGCACAGTGTGGGGTTAGGGTTGATTGTTACGGTTCAACAAGGAAGCTCCGCTACTAATTTTACGAAGGCTGCGATTGATTGTGCAGATCTTGTACAAATTATGTCTTATGATGCAACTGGAAGTTGGAATGCTAGCCCTTATGGACAGCATAGCAGTTATGAATTTGCTGAGGCAGGAGTTTCTTATTGGGCAATGAACAGAGGGATCTCCAAGTCGAAGTTGGTTTTGGGTGTTCCTTTTTATGGTTGGCAGTTTAATTCTAGTAATGAGTGTCCGTGTTCTGCTGTTACTTATAAGGATATTGTTGCTACTTATCCTGAATTAGTAGACGGTGATGACTTTATAGAAACGGGGGCTTATGCTAATACATTTTTTAACGGTTTTCGAACAATTACGGATAAGCTAAACCTGGCTCGTGCGAATTATATGCCAGGAATAATGATTTGGGAACTTTCCCAAGATGCTACCGGAAGTAATGCTATGTTGACAAGGTTTAACAACTATTTAACATCGAATGGATTGACCGTGAAAAAATTAACGAATTCCATTCCTTAGAGGATTTTTCAAAAACGATATAAAAGATAAAAAAATTAGCTCAGGTTACTATAAATAATCGGAGCTAATTTTTTATGATGGTCATTTCAACACGGCGATTCAACATGCGTGTTTCTTCTTTGAGGTTACTGGCTAAAGGTTTACTTCCTCCATAACCTTTCCCTTTGATTCTATTTTTATCAATGCCTTTAGAAACTAAGTAGTTTTTTGTAGACTTTACTCTGTTTTCGGAAAGCTCTACGTTTAATTTGGGATCACCTTGATTGTCGGTATGTCCACTCAATTCGATTTCCATGGAAGGATTTTCATTCATAAATTCTACCAATTTGTCGAGCTCTGCATATGATTCAGAGAGTAATTCATCTTTCCCTCGCTCAAATTGTAAGGTTTTTAACGTAACCGTTTGACCTATTTTAATGGGTTCTAAACTATAACTCAAAGTGTTTTCTTTTCCGCCTTCTCCCGTGAACAAAGAATCTTCATGGGTTACATACCCCTTAGATTTTATTGTAATGATGTACTTGCTGTTTTGGGGCAGAGACAAGGTTAAGTGTGATTTACTGTTCGAATTTCCTCCTGCTATAACTTCTGTCCCGTTTTTTATACTGTATGTGAATTCTGCAATGGGGGTTTTGTTTTCGATGTTTTTGACGTCAAGGATTGTTTTATGGAGTAAAGGATCAAGTGTAGGAGTTGTTCCTTTGGTCATCGGTGCAGTATCAAGGATATTATTTTTTAGGCTTTCAAAATCATTTTTAATGTTTTCAGGAGAAATCACATAGTTTGATATTTTAATCATTACAACAGCTCCTGCACTTGCTTCATCGGTGACTTTTAAATCATCGAAAAAGAAATTCAGTTTTTGCTCTGCATCAATTTCTGCGTGTTTATCGGTATCGGTAAATTCTATTTTAGAGACTCCATCGGCATAGATTTTTACCTTATTGGTTTGACCGTCTCTACTGATGGTATAGTGAGTGTACTCATTTTCGTTTACGGGAGCTTTTTCACTGACTAAGAGGTTGTAAAAATTCAATTTGCCATTAAATATATAGCAGCCCCAGTCCGTTTTTCTGTTTTTGAAATCAATTACACGTTTCCAACTGTTGAGTTTATCGAAACGAAAGTAAATTTCAATGGTATAAGAATCTTTGATAAAGTTTCCTGCTTCAGCATTGTCGAATTGTACTCCACAGTTACGCTCAAATTGGTAGGCGATTTTTTTCATCCCGTCCAATTCTGGTAGGGGGTCTTGGAGAAAAACACCTTGTCGTCCAAGAACAATTAAGTTGGGAAAAGAAGGATCATTTGCTTTGAGGTTATTTTCAAAAAAATAACCTATTGTATTTTGGGCAAAACACTGGTGTGTTAAAAATATAAATGTAAAAACGGCGGACTGCAAGAATTTCATAAAGCAAGCACAAACTTAGTTTTTAACCATAGTTGCACTACTAAGTTAAGACCATTTGCCCATAATGAAAAGTAAAAGTTCAATTAATGGGATAAGATTCCCAAAAATCGAATGCCAAAGGGCAAGCGGCCTCTATTTCAAGGCCTTCGTATAACAAAGATCCCAGGCAGGCTAAAAAAATGAGCGTGCTACTATTTTGGGATGGGGAATTCTTTACTATAGAAAGAGAAAGATTGTTATCTCCTTTTTTATAATACAATCGGTGGGGTTTCTCTGGCTTGCTAGAGGGAAATAAAATTTGACTTTTCGTTGTAAGCTGAGAAATCAATTTTTCTTCTTCATTACCCGAAAATTGAGTGTACAACAACTTATGAGGCATGATGGTTAAAAATACACGCTTTCCAATTGATAAAAAGGTTGTTTGCTCTTGTTGATTAAGGGGCAATGGCTTCTCATGGCTGTCTATCGCAGGTTCCCAAAGAATTTTAATGCCTGGGCGGCTACGGTGTAGGTAATCAACAATGCCTGATGCTAAGTTAAGGTCGCTGATGCCTGATACGACAGCCCAGTCGATCCAATAGCGTCTTCCAACGGCATCTAGTTGGCGTTTAATTTCTTCGAAAGAAAGCCATGTGATGTTATCGACCTCTATATCGTTTTGATTGGCAATGGCAGTACAAACGGTGATTACTGTTTTGTGGAGCTGATTCAATACGAAGGCTCCTCTGATCAGCCCTTCTTGAGTAGTAGGGTCAAGAATAGAAATAAGGAGTAAAGGCTGAGGTCTTACTCTTGCCATTGTTTATTTGGAGCAGCGTATGAAACGAGGTTTGTTAAAAAGGTCGTTTTTGATTTCGATATTTTTAAAACCAAAAGATTCAACGAGCTTTGCGGTTTCTATGCTCAACATTTCATTGATTTCTAAATAGAGCAAACCTTCTTCATTCAGGTGACGAGCACTGAAGGCCGCTATTTTTTCATAATAAATTAAGGCTTCCTTATCGTCAACAAAAAGGGCTAGTTTGGGCTCGTATTCCAATACGTTTTTACGCATTTCCTTTTGTTCAGAATAGCGAACATAAGGAGGATTACTCACGATGACGTCGAGCTTGTAGGTATTGGTTTCTGAAAAATTAAGGATATCATCATTAATGAATTTCACTTTGGCATGGTTGATGGCTGCATTTTCGGCGGCCACGTAGAGTGCGCTTTTGCTGATATCGACAGCGATGACTTCTGCATCCTTTAAATAATGGGCCAGAGAAACGGCAATGCATCCACTTCCTGTACCCATGTCCATGACATGCAGGTTTTTTTTGTCTTTGTTTTCTTTGACAATAAAATCTACCAGTTCTTCTGTTTCTGGGCGAGGAATCAATACAGAAGGGTTTACCTTGAAGTTCAAGTCCATGAAAACGGTACGTCCTGTAATGTACTGAACAGGTTCTCCTTGATTGATTCGGTCAATGGCTTCTTCCAGTTCTTCTCTTTTCAAATGAGAAACGTTGATTTCTTTGTTGGCGATGATGTCACTTTTGTTAATATTGAGTATGTATTCCAGTAGAATAAAAGCAATAGCCCCCGTTTCACGTTCGTCGTAGACCGTAATTTGAGATACCGTTTGTTGGTATAATTCTTTCGATAATTTGATTTCTGATGCGCTCACTTGATATACTGGCTTACAATGTTCAATTTTAAAAAAACTAACGGCCTTTATCAAACGTAATGGGCAATAAAGCTGTATTAAATGGAAGATGTTGAAAAATATATGCGTCGGGCAATGGATCTTGCGCTTCAGGGAGAGGGTTCGGTAAGTCCAAATCCGATGGTAGGCTGTATTATTGTCAAAAATGGGCAGATTATAGGAGAGGGATGGCATAAAAAACATGGCGATGCACATGCGGAGGTGAATGCGATCCATTCGGTTGTTGACAAGTCGATGCTTGATGGGGCCGATTTGTATGTTAATTTGGAACCGTGTGCGCACCATGGTAAAACACCACCCTGTGCCGATTTAATTGCCCAATATCCTTTTTCTACTGTTTATTTTAGCAATATCGATCCGAATCCTTTGGTTGCGGGCCAGGGAGAGGAAAAGATTCTTGCTGCCGGGATTAAAGTGTATCAAGGGATTTTAGAAGAAGAAGGGCGACTTTTGAACCGACGTTTCTTTTCACGTCATGAACAAAAAAGACCTTATATTGTTTTAAAATGGGCTGAAACGGCTGATGGCTTTATTGCGAAGAAGAACTACGATTCGAAATGGATTAGTGGGGAACTCTCAAGAAAGTTGGTTCATCAGTGGAGGTCCAAAGAAGATGCTGTATGGGTGGGTACGAATACGGTTTTGTTTGATAATCCTCAATTGAATGTACGCGATTGGTCGGGTAGAGATCCTTTACGCGTGTTTATTGACAAACGTTTGCAAGTACCGATAGGGGCACATGTGTTTGATAAAACACAGCCGACGGTTTGTTTCAATTTCAGTAAACAATGTGTCGAAAATCAAGTAGAATATGTAAAGGTAGATCCTTTGGAAGATATGAATGAGGCGGTATTGCATAATATGCAAGAACGTGGAGTAACTTCGGTTATGGTAGAAGGAGGGGCTGTATTGATTCAGTCTCTTATTGATCAAGGATGGTGGGATGAAGCGAGAGTATTTAAAGCAACGGCTACCTTCGAAGAAGGGATCAGATCGCCGCGGCTTTCTGGAGCAAAATTGATTTCAACGGAAAATATAGGCGAGGATGAATTGACCATTTTCAGGAATACCTTGTCTAAGAAAATGATATGATATGAAAAAGGTACTGAATTTTTTAACAGCGTTAGAAAAAAACAACAGTAAGGCTTGGTTTGATGTACATCGTGCAGAATACGAAGAGGCTAAAAAAGAGTTTTTAGTATTTGTGGATGAATTAATTCAAGGGCTTGTGAAGTTTGATCCTTCGATTGGTATGCCACTTGCGAAGGAATGTATTTTTAGAATCAATAGGGATGTTCGTTTTTCTGCGAACAAGTCACCGTATAAAAATAATATGGGAGCTGTTTTTGCTTCAGGAGGTAAGAAATCACCTAAACCTTGTTATTATATACATATACAACCTGGTGCTAGTTTTATAGCGGGAGGATTGTATATGCCTGAAAAAGAAATCTTATCAAAGATTAGACAAGAGGTCGATTACGAAGGAAAAAAATTAGAAACGATTTTGAAAAAAGCGTCTTTTAAAAACTATTTTGAAGGCTTAGATCAAGATTCTGCTTTAGTTCGTATGCCTAAAGGTTATGAGGAGGGACATTCATATGCCCATTTTTTAAAATTAAAAAGTTTCACGGTAAGCCATGCGTTTTCCAATGCGGAAGTATTGAAAAAAGAATTTACGAAGGACGTGTTGACAGGGTTTAAAGAACTGAAAAGTTTGAACGACTACTTAGCGGTTGTGTTTGAAGATTAATGAGTAGGATTAAAATAAGTATACTGGGTTGTGGCTGGTTAGGTTTCCCTTTGGCGAGTTCTTGGATTGTAAAAGGGTTTCAAGTCTTGGGTTCAACCACGTCTATAGAAAAGGTTGTGCAGTTGGAGTCTGTGGGGATAGAGCCTTTTGTAATGGATTTAAGTCGCTCGTCTTTTGATGAAACGAAGGCATTTTGGGATAGCTCCATCCTGGTTGTCATGGTCCCTCCAAGAAGTAAAAACCAAGCTCCGGGAGTTTATCGGACTCAAATGCAGCAGCTCATTCATCAGCTTGGGCAGCTGGAGTCGTTGAAACATATTCTATATACCTCTTCTACTTCTGTTTATTCAAATGTTTCTGGTTTAGTGAAAGAAGAAGATGTTCAAGACTTGAGTCAGGAATTGGTTGAAGTAGAGCAATTGTTTTTATCGTTAACTCATAAAAAAGTTTCTATACTGCGCTTAGGTGGATTAACTGGGGGGGCTAGAATGTTGGCGAAGCATTTTGCAGGCAAAACGGGTATTGCAGGAGGAAATCAACCTGTCAATTTGGTTCATCAGGAAGATGCGCTTGGAGCCATTCAATTTGTGGTACAGGAAGGTTTGACAGGAGTATTTAATGTATGTGCTCCTTTGCATCCGCTAAAAAAAGATTTTTATACGCAATTATGCCAGCGTTTCAATTTACCTGTTCCGGAGTTTAAAGAAGAAGTGCATTTCGGGAAAACGGTTGATCCTTCAAAAATACAAGGAGCAGGTTATTCATTTCTATATCCAGATCCCTTTTTATTTACCTATGAAGTCTAGTGATGGTGATCGTCTTTGTCGATGACGTTCCAAAGATAGCCAAATGCAAATACAAGAGCCCAAGTAGGATATAAATACCAGAAATTGGCAACGTGCTTATCGACTAGCCATAAGATAAAATGAGAAACGATACTGAAAACTATTCCAGTAACACTGATGGTATGAAAGGCGTTGAGTTTTTTGAGCATTTTGTACAGGTTCTATTCAAATTTACTCATTTTTTTAAGATTTGCTATAACCGCCTCGAAAACCTAAATTACGTCCTCATTCAGTCGTATTATGAATTCATCAGTGAGTCCTCAAGACATATTAGCAGCAGGAGAAAGATTAAAAGGTGTGGTTTTACATACGCCCTTGCAAAAGAATGCCAATCTTTCTACGGAGTTTGGGTGTAACATTTATTTAAAGCGTGAAGACTTACAGGTTGTACGCTCTTATAAAATTAGAGGGGCTTATAATTTCATGTCTTCTCGTAAGCCAGAGGAATTGACAAGTGGTGTTGTGTGTGCGAGTGCGGGAAATCATGCTCAAGGGGTTGCTTTCTCTTGTCGTATGTTAAAGATACATGGCGCTATTTTTATGCCGTCTACAACACCCAAACAAAAAATTGCACAAGTGAGGATGTTTGGGAAAGAGTTTGTGGAGGTCATTTTAGTGGGCGATACGTTTGATGATTCCTATGCGGAAGCAGTGAAGTATTGCAATGAAAATGGAGGTTTGTTTATCCATCCTTTCGATAATGCACTGGTCATCGCTGGTCAAGGTACGGTAGGTTTGGAGATCATGCAGGACATTGATGTCCCTATCGATTACATTTTTGTCCCGATTGGTGGTGGTGGTTTATCTGCTGGTTTATTGACGTATGTGAAGTATGTTAGCCCTGTTACGAAAGTGATTGGGGTAGAACCGGAGGGAGCTCCTGCCATGAAAATGTCTTTGGATCAAAAGCAGTTGATTACACTGGACACGATTGATAAATTTGTGGATGGAGCAGCGGTGAAACGAGTAGGGGAGTTGAATTTTAAAATTTGTGCGGAGTTACTCGACGATGTGGTTTTAGTTCCGGAAGGTAAAGATTGTACAACGATTATTCGTTTGTATAATGAAGAAGCCATTGTGGTAGAACCTGCAGGAGCTTTGAGTATTGCGGCATTGGATTACTATAAAGATAAAATCAAAGGGAAGAATGTGGTGTGCGTAGTAAGTGGTTCTAATAACGACATTGGCCGTATGCAGGAAATCAAAGAACGTTCTTTGTTGTATGAAGGATTAAAACATTATTTCATCATTACATTCCCTCAACGCGCAGGCGCTTTGCGTGAGTTCTTGGATGAAGTCTTGGGGCCAAACGACGACATTACCCATTTTGAATACACCAAGAAAAACATCAAAGATGAAGGTTCAGCATTGGTCGGAGTAGAATTGAAATATGCAGAGGATTATCAATTGCTGATTGATCGTATGCGTAAGAGCAATGTACAGTATAAAGAAATTAATAAAGATCCAAGTTTGTTTAGTTTCTTGGTGATGTAATGATTAAACGTCATGGTGCAAGTAGTATCATGACGTTTTTAGTAATGGCTATGGATAATTTTTCGTTAAAACATTATTCATCTTTGTTGATGAATTTATTCTTCACATTCCTGCAAATTTATGGGTTGCTGTTTTTGAATTGGAGCGGTTTGTATATTATTTATTTGTATTGGGTGGAATTATTCTTTTTATCTCTCTATAGTGCCATTCGTTATTGGAAATTGATGCATTCAGAAATATGGGTCGATCAAAAAGTATATAAAATGGTGAGTCTTCGATTAGAAAATACTAAAAATGACTTTATCGTTTTTGTTTTTATAAGGATTGTTTACCTCTCCCTGTATCTTTTTCTAATAGGTATTTCGGCAGTTCCTTATGAGAACAATTATATGAATGTAAAATCGGTAAGTCACTTTTTTGAAAACTTAATGATCCCTGATCCATTGTTTATTGTCGCCGTATTTTTTATTGTATTTTTTTACTTGAAATTAATTTTGTCGAAAGGAGACGATTCCAAGGAAGGGCTTATTGAGTTTTCATTTAATTTATCGCACAAAGATTTAAGGCTCCTTTCTCCTTTGATTGCTTTATTGGCAATTCCTGTTTGGTTCTTTTTTTATGGAATAATTTCTGATTTAGAAAAATTTCAACATTCCAATCTTTATTTATTTGCTATTCTGCTCTTGTTTGTTCGTGTAATTGTTGATGTGGTCTATATGTATTATATCAAGAGCGCATTGAATGCGAGAGAGATAATTTGATTTTACTCAAACTCAAAAAACTCGTCTTGATTTACTTGACTGTTTTTAATCTCAGGAGTTTCGTTACGGAATGCTTTTTTCAGTTCCTCTTTTTCTTTTTGCAGGTCGGCTTGTATTTTTTTGCGGACTGTACTTTTGTCGAATTTTACTTCGAAGTTATTGCCTTTACCTTCGATCACGATGAATATGTTTGATTTGGCTAACAAACCGGCGTCTTCCATCGCTCCCTTCTCAACAGCTTCTGTTTGTTTTTTCTTGCTCAGGTTTTTAAACGGTATTTTCAAGCGGTAAGAAAAGACATTATCGAAACTGTGTGTCCCCGACATATCGATGTCACATACATTGGATATGATACGCATGGTAGGAATGGAAATCACTTTGTTTTGTATGAGTATTTGATTGGTGAGTTTAGAGAAGCGTACATCTTTTAAATCCGTTTCTTCTGCAAATTTAGACAAAGACATCATCGGTGCAAAGTCATGTAATCTACCATTGTTAATTTCTAAATCAATGTTGGCTAAGATGCTTTCATGCATTACTGTGCCATCAGGATTGAAGATGAAAAACACATTACTTTTCCCCGACAAGTTCCCTGATAAGTTTTTATAAGAAATAAATGTTTGTTCAAAATCGTGAAAATCAAATAATAGACTGTCAATGGCAATACCAGAGAACGTATTTGAGAGCCTGATATGTCGAGAGCGTTGTGGCAGTTTAATTTCTATGCGAGCATCACCGCTTACCTTGCCTCCACAGATATTCATTTTCCCATTCGTAAATGTCATTAGAGAATCGTTGTATTGAAGAAGTCCACTGAGCTCCCTGGCATGTAGTCCCGCCAAGTGCATTTGTTCTATACGGCAATCGAGGGAGAGAACAAGAGAAGTGTTTGTGTTTTCATGAATTTTGTCCTCTTTACCTGGAGGAGGGAGCATAAAGTCTTCGTAGGTCAATTTTTTAGAATGCATGGAGCCTTCGATCAGGATACTTCCTTTCCCTATAAGTAGTTTTCTTAATACATTTTTAATGATACCTTCTACTGCAATGTCTGAATGAGCCGTGGTGAAGCTGAGGTTGTTGATGGAGATATCGGTGTTGTTGAAGATAAGATCTGCCGTAATGTTTTTCATGCTTTTCTTAATAGAAGAGATGTACAACTCTCCTTCTGTAATTTGAACTTCTCCGGATGCTTTTATTTTTTCAACATCTTCTTTTTGTTTTAAATGTTTGAGTTGTCCTTCGAAGTCAAAACTTAGATTTATTTTCCCTTTTAAAGAATCGATACCTTTTAAAGGAATAAACTGATGGATGTCTTTTAAGTTTTGTGTGAGTTCTGCATTGATGGTAATAAACGGATCACTGAGATCAATCAGTTTAAAAGAACCTTTGATAGGGTTTCCATTGAGTAATCCATTAAATTGGTTAATAGCAATGGAGGATGTTTTACTAGTATGTTGATCCCCGTTACTGAAGTACCCTTTAAGTGTTGCATCTTTGATGGATTGTCCCCCTTTGGGATTGTGTATGTCTGTATGCTCAAATCCAAAGTGGATGTTAACGGCAGGATTTCCAGCTTTACCATATTTCCCTTTTACTGTAGCATCGAAATGTATTTTACCATTGTTTTGATATTGCTTGATCCAAGCGGCATCTTTGGAAGGGAGTAAAGAGAGTAATGTGGCAATTTCTCCTGATTTTGAGGTGAAGTGTAAATCAAGAACTTTTTTTGACCCTGTGTTGATTGAGCCTTCTATTGTATAACTACTGCCGTTGAGGTCAATGGATGTGTTGTTTAGTGTTACCAATTCGTCATTTTGAAGATAGGTAAGTGATCCATCGAGACGGATAAAACGGTTTTGAAAATAGGTTACCTGATCAATGGCAATGCCTTTTACATTCAGATCTCCATCGAGGGTAATATGGTATTCGTTGTTGTGTAATCTGAAATTTGCGGACGATGCCAAGACATCAATGTCGTAATTATGTTTGCTGACTTTGTTGAAATAATTGAACGTGACCTCTTCTAACACAATTTTTTTCATGTTTAGGTTAAGAGGTGTTGTATTGTTGGGATCTGCAGGTTTAAAAATGTTGTAATTAGGTTCTCCATTGGCTTTTATTCCAGGGAATATGGCTGCTTTATAGAGGTATACTTTTTCGAGGGTATATTTTTTGTGCAATACTACTTTTATGATATCGAAACCTAAGCTGAGTTTTCGGGCAGAGGCTAATAGAAGAGGATTGGAGTTTTCTCCTGGTTCGTAGATTTTAACGTCATGGAAAATCAGTGTAGCATAGGGGAAATCTTCGAATAAGCTCATTTCAATGTTGGGGTCGACATCTACTTTGGCCACCAGTTGTTCATTGATTTTTTGTACTCCTTGTGCAATGAGTGAGGCTTTAATTTGCTTGAAAAAAAACATAAAGCACACAGTCACAATGCCTAGTATTAGCAACAGCCATAGAAAAAAGCGGACGATACGTTTTAACAGCTTCACGGTATTTTTACCTGAAAGATATAAAATCTTAACGGTCTAAGCGAAAAAATATTTTTTTGTGATTTGTTTTGTAAATATTAAAAAAGCCTATACATTTGCAAACCAATCAAAGTCAAAAGGGCTTTTTTGCGGCTTAATGAGAGCTTAGCTCAGCTGGTTCAGAGCATTCCGCTTCACAGCGGAAGGGTCACAAGGCTTGAACAAAGTAGCGACACATGGGAGCTTAGCTCAGCTGGTTCAGAGCATTCCGCTTCACAGCGGAAGGGTCACAAGGCTCGAACAAAGTAGCAACATATGGGAGCTTAGCTCAGCTGGTTCAGAGCATCTGCCTTACAAGCAGAGGGTCACTGGTTCGAACCCAGTAGCTCCCACCAATCATAAAAAGGATTCAGACTTTATCAGTTTGAATCCTTTTTGTTTCATATATTTTTATTGATATGCCATTTTTTTACATTCTTTATTCTCCCTCTTTGGATAGCTATTACATTGGTCATACAGCAGGCTCTGTATCGGATAGACTAGAGAAACATTTATCAAAACACCAAGGCTATACATCTAAAGCAAAAGATTGGCAAGTTGTTTATACAGAAGTGTATTCGGATAAGCTTTTGGCATATGCTCGAGAGCGAGAAGTAAAATCATGGAAAAGTAAAATCCGATTACAGGCACTTATGGAGCTTGACTCAGCTGATTCAGAGCATCCCGCATAGCATGCGGGAGGGTCACTGGTTCGAACCCAGTAGCTCCCACCAATCATAAAAAGGATTCAGACTTTATCAGTTTGAATCCTTTTTGTTTCATATATTTTTATTGATATGCCATTTTTTTACATTCTTTATTCTCCCTCTTTGGATAGCTATTACATTGGTCATACAGCAGGCTCTGTATCGGATAGACTAGAGAAACATTTATCAAAACACCAAGGCTATACATCTAAAGCAAAAGATTGGCAAGTTGTTTATACAGAAGTGTATTCGGATAAGCTTTTGGCATATGCTCGAGAGCGAGAAGTAAAATCATGGAAAAGTAAAATCCGATTACAGGCACTTATGGAGCTTGACTCAGCTGATTCAGAGCATCCCGCATAGCATGCGGGAGGGGAGATCAAAAAAAGTATCCTCTCTATTAAGATTAGAGAGGATACTTTTTTTGATCAATCCAATACAGCTATTTATTTTGCCCAGTCTTCCATTCGTTATATTTCAAAAGCATGTGATGCATTTTATAATAGTCATGATCTTTGTACTTACTTTCTCGAGAATTCTCGGTTCCAGCTACATACACCTTTAACGTTTTCAATTGATCAGCTTGGTCGAACAATTCTTTATTATCCTTCATATACTCCTTTAACGGTTTTTTCCAGTTAAAGCCCATGGGTACAATTTCGCCACCGTTTGTCTGGACAGCTAACAATGGCGCATCATACGTATAATAGTTATATTTATTACCAAGGGCTCCTCTGCCACTCATTGAACTGGCAAAACTATAACCTGTCAGTTCAAGATCGACCAAATAAATGGTATAATATCCTTCATCCACTTTTTCCAAAAACTGCCAACCTCCCATCAAACCAGGGAATTTTATACTATAAAAATTTCTTTCCCCATCATTTAAATAAAACCCTTTTGATTTCGAGGGGTCTACACTTTTTACCTTCTTGGCAGATTCAGACTCTTTATAGTAAATAAAAGTCTTCGTACCTTCTTTCTTAGATGTAAGTTTTATATAACCTTTAATTGTATCTCCTGTAAGAGTGAGGTAATATCCTTCAGAATAAGATGCTCCTTTTACTGCTGATAGCATGAACATACTCACTAAAATACTATAACTAAGAAGTTTTAGTTTATTTCCCATGTATTTGAATTTTTATATGAAATTTAATGTGGCAAATATATATAATCCTCATGAATCTGAAAAGTACAGCGTGAGATTAACAAGCTGCAGGTTGCATAATGTTACGTTAGTAACTTCCCGAAGCCCAAAAGTACCCCACATGAAGTTCTCCACAAAAGAATGGATGATGTTATAATGATTGCCTTGGTGGATCTTAGTTCAGTTGGCTCAGAGCATCCCGACTCTCATCAAGAATGAAAGGGATTCAAATAGTTAAAGTCTGGACCCTTTTTTTTATGCCTGTTTTTTTATACCTAGTGCATGGTTTTATGAATCTGTTTTGGAGCTTGCTGCATGAATAACCTAAAAAAGACGTTTCGATTTGATAAGATGGTTTTCGCTTTCGTTTTGTTGGCGTTGTGGATTCCTTCTATTCAAAAAGAAACGCAATGGGTGGAGGAAAAACCATTAAAGGGTGCTATAACACAGCTGGATTTTCCGGACTTCTATTTTTTCGATTGGTTTAGTGGTACTTATCAAGAAGCTATGAACCGTTATGTAGACCATAATTTGGGGTTTAGAAACACATTTGTTCGTTTGCATAATCAAATACTGTATACTTTTTTTAATGAGGTACGTGCTCAAGGTGTTGTGCTTGGTCAAGAGGAGTATTTATATGAAGAGAATTATATACTGTCTTATTTAGGCTTGAATCATGTTGGAGAAGAAAAAATTAAAGCAGATGTAACAAAACTCAGAAGAGTAGTAGATACTTTACATCAATTGAATACGTCTTTAATTTTTGCACTAGCTCCAGGAAAGGGATATTTTTTTCCTGAATATTTCCCCTATCAATATCAAAACATTAAAAAACAAATCGGCAATTATGAGACTTATACCGATGCCTTTAAGCAACAAGGAATTCCTTATATCGATTTTAACAGTTGGTTTGTTCAGATGAAAAAAACATCTCCTTATCCATTATATGGTCAAGGAGGGATACATTGGAGTACTTATGGTGCAAGTTTGGCCACTGATTCTTTGATTCGATTTATTGAAGATGTACGACCATGCCGTCTCAATCATTTAAAAACAGGCACCATAATAGTAGAGGAAAACAATAGTGAAGACGACAATGATATTGGTTTAGCCTTAAATTTATTTTCTACATTAACGACTTACCCTATGGCTTATCCTCAGTTTCATTTTGAAAAGGATAAGGAAGCTGTAAAACCTAAAATGATTTGTGTGTCAGATAGTTACTCATGGTTTTTGCTTCATTCTGGTTTTATGAAAGAGGTATTTGAGGGCGGTAAATTTTGGTATTACAATGAGATTATTCAACCTTCGGAAGGTCTTATCTCTACTAAAGTTTCGGAGTTGAGCTTACAAGAAGAAATAGAAAAACAAGATGTTGTTTTAATTCTGATTACAGAAACCAACTTATCTCGTTTTACATTTGGATTTATTGATCAGTTGTATGATCTCTATTATCCCAATTCAGAAAAGTAATTTTTTTAAGAGCCTGTATTGTTTTTGTCAACAGGGTATATCAATGAGATTTTTTCTCAAAGGCAATTTTGGCCGCTTTGATTTGTGCTATTATTTTATCTCCACAGTCTTTGTTGTTTTTAGAGGAGGAATCGGAAAAAGAAATGCCCATATCTCCGATTTGGTAGTCGAAACGTGAAGGTTTGGTTTGAGATCCATGAAAAGGAATGCGTATTTCTAAATTTCTTAAATGGTAGTTGTCCTTGTGATTGATTGAGCGTGAATGCATGTGATTGATCTGTTGAAGTACGACTTCATATTTTTCAATGATGATCGCACTGTAATAGCCTGGACGGTAATTGTCACCCGTGTTACAATGGAGAGCCAGACTTGCAATACTATCGGCTATATTCAGGTAGTTGCTGAGTACCTCATCTACAAATACATCAGCATTCGGATTACTGGTCCACACGACGTCGTGTACCAATTTGTTATTTTTGATATCGGATTCTAATTCCGGTGTTCTAAGTTCATTTTCGCAATATACTTTCATTAAGAACATTTTACCTTGACGTTCTTCGAATGTAATTTCAGCATATAATACTTCATTTTCCTGACCTTCGAATTCTTGTTTTAATTCTAAGATGATAAAACTGTAGGCTGAGCGAATTTTTTTAGTTAAAGCTGCAAAGCCAGGTTTGTGTGATAAGGATTGAGCTTCTTGTAATTGAAGATCGTAAAGTAAATCTTGGTAGGGTTGCAGGTGGTTTAAAATAGCGATCGTGTTCATAGGTTGGCATTTTGCTTGAAATGTAGAATGGAATGAGAAAAAGAAGGAACAAAAAACAAAATAAGCTATTTTCATGGTTATCATGGATTAGGAGAAAATACTTACTGGTACTCCGGGTGTTTTAAGATAAAGGCATCGAGTCGTGCACGAACTGTTTTCCGGACTTTATTTTTGAAAAAGGGAGTCCAACCCGTTAAAAGGCCAATTGGCCCAAATGCTTGTCTTGTCCAGAGGAAGAAATCGAAGTGATCGGTATGACGTACAATTTTCCCATTTTTAAATTCAAATGAGGCATCAATGCGATTTACCACCAATCGACCTGTTACAGATAGGGTATATTCAGCAATCCAATGTGCTGATCCTTGTTGTTCATTGGCTTGTATCTTACTGAATGTAAGTTTAGATAAACCGGTTTGTAGCAGCATGTGCCACATGGCTTTGGTTTCTTTCGCATGAAGTTGAATGAACACTTCATCGTTGAATATTAATTCATCAGCATAGCAAGCTTGCATCCCTAAGTAGTCACCTTTTTCAAAGGCGCTATAAAAGGTGTGGATGATTTGTTCGTTGGTATTCATAGCCGTGTTGTTGGTGTTGAATGTAAAGTAAAAATAATTGGGGATAAAAATAGTGTTTAAGTGAGAAATGGAAATATGTATTCTGTTAATTTTCTGAGAAAAAGGATAATTGCTACTATATTTTAGTATTTTTAGTATGATAACCAATTTCTACTAGTTCATGAAAAAAGCACTTTCACTCCTTAGCTTATTTGTTTTTAGTCATTATGCGATGGCTCAATTCCCTAAAACCTTTCCAGAGGATGGCTTGGATGTTAATGTGAGTGTTTCTTATACGTTCATGAACAATGAGTCTCAACAAGAGCGTTCGGTATTTAAAGAAAAATTCACAGGTCTTGTATTGGAGCAAGGATTTAATGTGGTCGATGTGGTCGAAACTCCTTCTAATATTACAGAAGTAGAGAAGGTGAAGATTAAAAAAAGAAATGATTCGTTAGGGGTAAAGTATATTATTGTTCCATTAAACTATGGCATGTATAACTCTGTCATGATTGTAAGTTCATTAAACAATCAAATGAAACGTTATACTGATCGCGCATCTTTTCAAGCTGCGTTAGAATTGTTTAAAAAAGATGTTGATAAATTTAAAGCAACACATCCCAGTGCTAATCAAGTGGCGTATGAGAATACAATGGTTGTTTTAGAGGTGGAAGATAATGGAGAGGATGAGCCCTATGAAAATGCGGATTTTTCAAATAAGGTTATTTTTATTGATGAATTACCTGCTGATTTATCCACTCAAACGCTTTTGGTTTTACTTTTCGATGACTTCGATGTCAGCAAAGAAGATTCAGCGTTGATTAGTGCGGAAGAGTTGGCTAAACGTAAAAAACAAATTGCAAAGTATAAAAAGAAAAACGAGCAATTTAAAATGAGCTTAAAAGAATATCCTTATCCTGTAACGTTTGCTTATATGAAAGACTTGAAAGAGCTTACGAGCAAACACCCTTATCAGTTAGTGGATAGGTACAGAAGAGAAAGTGTAATGAGGCCTAAGCGAAATTCTTCTGGACATATAGTAATGGTTTCTAAGCGTGTATTGTTTCATAATTATTGCATTAAAGATCACCGTAAAACAGATACATTTTATAGACTTCCTTCTTGGATTGATTGCGATAGGGAAATGGAATACGGCTGTTTAAACAAATTTGTTAAGACAATTTTGAAACAAGAGTAAAAAACATTTAATGACTGTCCGGACAGTCATTAAATGTTAAAACAAAAAAGGTCAGGAGTTACTCCTGACCTTTGAATCATGACATTTCTCGTCCAGTTTATTGAATCACTATTTTCTGAGTAGACATGTAGTCTTCTTCAAAAATGGTCAAGTAATATATACCAGGGGCAAATTATTTTTTGATCAGGGTGCATTTTTCGTGGATATGTCGTTCTCCTATCAATTCTCCGATCGCATTAGAAAGTACAATCTTTACCTCTTGCAGAGGTTGTTTCGCTAAGACGATATTCAACGTTCCATGACTTGGGTTCGGATATACCATTACATTATTTTCTTTTTTTGCGAGTGTGTTCATGATGGTCATATTTTGGTACGGCATACGGTACAAACTATCAATGGTACAGGTATTGATGGCTTGGTCATAAATACTCACATCGTCGATACAGCCATGAAATTGGAACCCAAAGCCATTGGAAGTCCCTATCCTTAGTTTTTGTAGAGAGGCTTGGTATACTGGAGAAGGATCGAGGCTTTCGTTTTCTAATATGCCGTTGATATACAAGTGAGAACCGTACGTATTGCTGTGTGTGGCGACGACGTGATACCACTGGTCCGTTTCTAGTTTTTGAACACTTGAGAGCAGGAGGCTAGTGTTTACATTACTTTTATAGTAATACAAATTCAATTTTTCATGTTCTACGTAAAAGGCAAAAGGTCCAGGGTAGGCATCGTGTTTTTGAATGATGGGTTGTATGCCCGTGTAATCTGTTTTTGACAGTTTAATCCATGCAGAGAAGGTAAAGTCATTGATGTTAAATTCCTGTTCGATGTCAACGCGTGTGTTATCATTGAACAAGTAGGCATTGTTTGGGTTTCCGAATCGATCGGTTGAAAAACTTCCTCCGAAGACTGTTCCATGGTATCCAGGTTATTTCCTGAAAAATACCAACGCGACACCAGTCCATCGTTGAGGTCTGCGGTTGTACAAGCGGGAGGATTTTTGCGTATACAGGTTGTTTCTTCATAGGTACATACAATTTGTTTGTGCATCGATTGGTCTCCTGTAGCGTCTTGGGTCATTTCCCAAACAAAGACACCTGCAAAGCTACTGTCGATAAGGTATTGGCATTTACGACGAATAAGTTCAGGTCCATTGAAACAGGTACGGTCGTTGCCTGGCGTTCTGTTGTCGGTGTCGATGAGGTTGGGATAAGCTGCAACAATTTCATTGTATTTTTTCGCTAGTCCGATTCCCCCGTTATTGGAAGCAAATTGGTATCCGTAAAAAGGTATACTCATCACTATTTTGTCGCGGGTATAACCTCTGTTTGTCCAATAAGTATCGGCATCGATGAGGTGTTGAAGGTTGTCCATTGGACTTGCGTCCCAAGTTCCCGCGGCGTCGTACGCCATAATTTGCAGCCAATCGGCTTGTTGTAAAGCCATATCTGGAAACCATCTTCCTGCCCAATCGCCAAATCCGATGGTGATGACAAAGGTAAGGTCTTCTGTAGCTAATCGAGGGGCGAGGTCTGCGACGAAATTTTTAAAATTGACGCTGTCTTGTGTACTTCCTAAACCTTCCCAATCGAGGTCCAGGCCATCGAAACCGTGGTGAAGACAATAAGACACCAAGGTATCACAGAGTTTTATGCGTGCGACAGGGTTTTGTGTAACCGTAGACATGTTGTATAATCCGCTTTTCGGGAATTCCTGTTTGTTCAACCAATTCTGTAATAGAAAGGTCTTTCATATAATGTTGCGTGATGTAGTTAAACAAGGCCCCTTCTTCCGGAGTAATGGAAGATTCGGTAGGGTTTTGTTGAGGATGAAAGTATAAAGACTTTTCATTTTTTTTACGCGAGAAAAAATGGACAATTCCTAATACAATATAGTAGAAGCATAAAAACAAACCAGATTGGCCGTAAAATGCGTAAAGACTGCGGTGAATCATTAACGTGCTCACTTCGATCTGGTCTTCAATATCAGATTTTAAATTGATGCAATTACTAATGGCAATACGGTGTACTCGATTAAATTCAGATCCAGGATAATTACCCTCTTGGGTGTTGTTTACAAAATGCCACCATTCAGGAATGTAAAAGTCTTTAAACGGAATGTCGATGATGGTTTCTTGAGGAGAAATATTGATGATTTGTTGGCGCATGGTATACTGTAGACTATCTTTCCCTTGTTTGACTACTTTTTCATCACCAAGTACCATGACTTGTAATCGTTTCCCTTTTTTAGATTTTATAGATAATCGGATCTGGTCATAAGGAGAAAAGTCAAAGGGAAAGGTACTGTCTGATGCCAATGCAACAGAGGCATCGATGGCCTTCTTGTAACGTGTAATTAAAAGCTAAGCGTCCCGCTTTATTTTCTACTATGTGCAATTGTGTATTCCCTCCATGGTCAGTACGATCAGAAGAAATCATTAAACGATGAGTCTGATTGTCCTTGCTCATCGTGGGATTGATGAGGTAATAAGGAGTTTGGTAATAGATGAAAAAGTATAAGCCAACGATGCTTAAGGGTATAGCAAACCATCGTATTATTATTTTAGACATGCGTTTACGGGTGTTAAAAATATAGCTGTTTTTGCAATATAGTGATTTTATGGAAATTGGGATTTAAGTTTCTTTTTACCTGAATTCTAGGGTTAATTTTCAAAGATGTTAAAAGAACGTACTCGTTTTATCGCTTAAAGTTGTTTAATGTCATGTTCATCCATCTTGCCAATTACATCAATTTCATTAACTTAGCTATTGCAGTGAAAGCTATGCAAGAGTGTATGGCTTTCATGTTGGCTTAAAATTGAATTGAAATAATATTTAACAGGCTTGTCATCGGAAGAATATGCAAAAAATCATAATAGGATTCTGTTCGGTTTTACTGATCATGAGTTGTGGGAAGAAGAAAGAATTTATTAAAGCCTCTTATAAGCCCATTACCATTTCTGTTTATGCTTCTGGAATTATTAAATCGGGTGATCAGTACCAGGCCTATAGTTCAGACAATGGGATACTTGAAAAGATCTTCGTGAGTGAAGGGGATTCAATTGCTAAAGGAACTGTCCTCTTTCAAATTAATAACCGTACTTCGCGTCTTAATAGTGATAATGCCAAGTTGGCATTGGAGTTAAGCCGAGAAAATTCCTCTCAACACTCGTCTAAAATCAGGGACATTGAGATGCAAGTCACTCAAGCCAAAGATAAGCTCAATTTAGATTCCACTTTATATGAACGTCAGAAGAAACTATGGGAGCAAAATGTGGGTACGAAAGTAGAATTTGAACAAAAGGAATTGGCTTTTAAAAGTTCAAAAAGCAATTACCTGTCGGTGAAAGCACGATTGGAATTGGCCAGATTACAAGTAGACACGGAGTATAAACAAGCTCAGAATAATTTGAAGATAAGCCAAGAGCATGAAGGTAACTTTTTAGTCAAAAGTGAGATCGATGGCATTCTCTATAATATTTTAAAAGAAAGAGGGGAGTTTGTGAGTAGTCAAACACCGATTGCTGTCATAGGTCGTAGTAACAGTTTTTACATCGAGTTACAAGTTGATGAGTATGATATTGTGAAAATCTCTAAAGATCAAGAAGTATTCATTACGATGGACAGTTATAAAAATCAAGTGTTCAAAGCAAAGGTCAATAAAGTTTATCCCATCATGGATGAAAAAACACGCGCGTTTAGAGTAGAT
The DNA here is from genome assembly GCA_964454665.1 of uncultured Chitinophagaceae bacterium. Lineage (GTDB taxonomy): Bacteria > Bacteroidota > Bacteroidia > Cytophagales > Cytophagaceae > JACMQM01. The sequence goes on along the minus strand of CAYVTO010000004.1, from coordinate 205,181 downwards.
GCCGTATTTACAGAAGCACCGAATAAACTCTATCCTAACCTTACGGTAGAGGCCAATATTGTTTTGGTTAAAAAAGATCGAGCATTGGTTTTACCTCGTAAATACGTACTCAACGATTCGATCGTAAAAACGGCAGATGATGAAGAGAAAATAGTGACAACCGGCTTGATGAACTACGATTACGTAGAGATTATTTCCGGGATTGATTCTGCCACACAAATTGTGAAGCCTTAATGAATATCTTATTACTTGCCCAAATTTCGAAAACCATGTTGTTGGCCCGATTGAAACAATCGGTGATTGCTGCTGTGGGTGTTACTTTCGGCATCATGATGTTTATTACCATGTTGAGTTTCATGACGGGTCTAAATAAATTGTTAGATGGTTTAATTTTAAATAGAACCCCTCATGTGCGTTTGTATAATGAAATCAAGCCGACGGTCAATCAACCTTTGACTTTAGTGGATAAGGGAAATAAAACGGTGAATATGATTTCTTCTGTTAAGCCGGTAGATCGTCCTCAACAAATTCACAACAGTATTGCGATCATTCAAAACTTGAAAAAAGATCCGAAGGTTTTAGGTATTGCACCTAAGTTAATCACACAAGTATTTTACAATGTTGGCTCTATTGATATTACAGGAGTCATCAATGGCATTGATGTTTTGGCGGAAAACGAATTATTTTATTTTTCCGATTATTTGGTCAAGGGTAATTTGGAGGATTTAAACAATGTTTCGAACAGTATTGTTTTAGGGAAAGGCGCCGCAGAAAAAATGTTGGTTGATGTTGGCGATGTTATTCAAGTTACGACTACGAAAGGTGCTCGTTATTCTTTAAAGGTTGTAGGCTTTTTTCAAGTAGGGATTGCAGATTTTGATAATGTTCAGAGTTATGCTTCGATTGAAACGACTCAAAAACTATTGGGTGTTTCTAAAAATTATATTACCGATATTCAAGTCAAGTTGAAAGATTTGAACGGAGCACCTGAAATGGCAAAGCAATATGCGCAAGTATACGGTACGGATGCTATCGATATACAAACTGCCAATGCTCAATTTGAAACAGGCAGTTCAATTCGAACATTGATTTCTTATACGGTAGGGATCACGTTACTCATTGTTGCAGGGTTTGGCATTTATAATATTTTGAACATGATGATTTATGAAAAGATGGATTCTATTGCCATTTTAAAAGCTACTGGATATTCGGGAAAAGATGTGATGAAAATTTTTATTATGATTTCCTTGATCATCGGATTGACCGGCGGATTTCTTGGTCTCATAGGAGGTTTTACCTTATCTACGATTATCTCTAATATCCCGTTTGATACACCTTCTTTACCCACCATTAAAACCTATCCTGTTAATTTTAATTCTACTTATTATTATATAGGGATCATTTTTTCTATTGCTACCACGTTTATCGCAGGATTTTTCCCTGCACTGAAAGCCAGTAAAGTGGATCCTGTAGAAATTATACGTGGTAAATAATGGAACCGGAATCAGTTTTAAGTACCCAAAGCGTCAATAAGTTTTTTTACGATCCCGTAAAATTACAAGTGTTGAATGATGTTTCGATCAATGTAAATCGAGGCGAGTTTGTTTCTATTGTGGGGAAATCGGGGTGTGGTAAATCTACGTTGTTATATATTCTTTCTACCATGGATACCGATTATCGGGGTGAGGTGTATATTGACGGAGAGCAGATGAATAAAAAGACGCATGACCAGTTAGCTCATGTACGCAATGAAAAAATTGGCTTTGTTTTTCAATTTCATTATTTGTTGCCTGAATTTAGTGTATTGAAAAATGTCATGTTGCCTGCCTTGAAATTGAACAAGTTTTCGAAAGAAGAAATAGAAGATCATGCCATGAAATTATTGAAGGATCTGGGAGTAGAACAAGAAGCATTAAAAAGAGCAGGGCAACTTTCTGGTGGTCAAAAGCAAAGGGTAGCCATTGCACGTGCTTTGGTGAATAAACCTTTGATCATCATGGGCGATGAGCCTACGGGGAATTTGGATAAGAAAAACAGTGATGTCGTTTTTGATATTTTTAGAGAGATTGCACAAGAGCGAGGTCAAGCTATGTTGGTGGTTACCCACGATCCTGATTTTGCTAAACGTACTGATCGTATCATTGAAATGGGCGATGGTAGAGTGATTAATTAATACAAGAAATAAAATAAGCCTGCCTTTAAAACGAGATATGCGACCTTGAAGAGGTCGCATATCTCGTTTATTTACCATTTTTTATCATGGTGTTTTCTCTTGAAAGATCTTATTTGAAGAAAAAACTGCCTGGAATGATACCGACATTTAAGCTGTCAATCTTACTCCCTGAAGCGTTGTATCGAATTACTTTTCCATTGCTTGAAAAATTTCCTGCATCACCAGCATAAATGATATTGGTGACAGGATCAATACTTAAACTATAAAAAGATCGGTTGACAATGGCATTGGTTTGTAAACTTGAGGCATAAATATCTTGTGTGCAAATTTTACCGTCGTAGTTATAGTATAGTCTGGTTTTGCCTTTATTAATAGAAAGTCCAGAGGGTTGAGAATAGATGGAACTGAAAGGATAGGAAGTTTCTACCGTGTTGTTGTTGGGATTTATTTTTACGAGTCTCCCCGTTTTTTCTAAACTGCTGTAATCATTTTTATATTGCCCGGTACATAACACCCATAATTTACCACTGAGGTCTTCTACAATACCATCCGGGTTAGGTCCTGCATCAATATGTTTTACGACAGCATCCGTTATGCTATTAATGACTGTGACCATAGAATCGTTATCTAATCCTCCTTTACAAGTGACATAGACATAGTTCCCTTTTTTATACATTTTTTCCGGCCCTTTTCTGCCGATGTTAATCGTTTTGACAACGGCATTAAATGCGGTACTCACCACTTTTACGGTACCGTTTGCTCCATTGTCACTCCATTCTGTGACGTAGGCTTTGTTGTTATCAATTTGTAGTATGTTACGAGGTTGTGTAAGACCTGTAATGGTTCCCATAATTTTAAAAGTTCCATCTTCTACTACTTCTATTTTATTGGAGTTGTTGACAACGATGTATCCTTTTTCATCGAAGATATTTACCGATTGCACAATATTGCCTAGTGGGAAAAAATTTACACGCTGAAAAATATCATTGGTAAGTACTCGTGTGGCTCGGTTATAGTGACTAACCGTTCCGGTACCAGAACCAAAAGGTCCTTCGTTTACAATAAATACACCTTCTTTGTATTGACCGACAGGAGCTTCTTCTTTGTCTGATTTTTTTTCGCAAGCGCTGAGTATGGATACCCCAGCGATTATGCTTATCAGGAAAATGTTTTTCATGCGGTTTAGCTTATTTGATTTCATGTGATTGGTTGTTGGGTTTATTAAAATGAATGACAAGTCCTATTTGGAAATTTTGTCTTGGTGTAGGATAAAAGGCAATGATTTGATAGGATTCGTTGGTGATGTTGTTCAGCTGTATGTAGGATTTTATGGCGAGATGATTTAAGACAACTGTTTTACTGAGGTCGATATTTAAAGTGTAATAAGGATCTAAGTATTGACTGTTGTCTGAAGTGGTATAACGATAGCCTATATAGTTGTAGGTTATGCCTATTCTAAACCGTTTAAATTCTACTCCAAAACGGGAAGAAATTTTTTCAGTCGGAGTATAGATCAATTGATTGTGTAAAGAAGATTGATCATTGGTCATGATTTTTTCATTTGTTGTTTTGATGAATTGGTAATGAACGTTAACATTCGTTTTTATTTTCCCCAAGGTGTAAGATACTTTTAAATCATTTTCTATTCCTCTCGACCAGACTTCCACTACATTTTTAGGGGACCAAATTCCGACGTCATTAGGAATCCACATGATCCAGTTTTTTACATTACTATTGATTCCGGTGAGTTCATATTCGATAGCAAATTTATCTTTGTATAGGATATATGCAAGACCAATTTCTTCGCTGAGACCATCTTCCGGGAGTAGATTCGGATTTCCTCCTTGTGCCCAATACAAATCATTGAAAGTCGGTAATCGATAATTTTTTGAAATACTTCCACGTGTTCTAATGGTTTTCAATAACCATAGTTCAGTCCCGAAAGAAGCTGTAAATGGACGAAGGCCATTGCTTACAAATTCTTGCCGTGCGGATAAGGTGTTTCTAAAGGTCGACTTTTTGTTTTTAAGTTGGTACGAGCCAAAAAATGATGTTTTGTTTTGCGTAGGAGAAAAATTGTAATTTTCCGTGGTTGCTTGGTTATAGGTGTTGTTGATGCCTATGTTGAGTAATTGATTGTCGGTGAGCTTATATTTTACTTCAGCTTCTGTAATCAGTGCTTTAGATCGGCTTGTCGAAATTAAATTAATTTGAGGATCGGTATAATCTAAGGCTTCGTCGAAATAAGCGGCCCTCATGAAATAAGATGTTTTATCTTTTATCCGTTGCCACTCTATGGTAGATCGAAGGGCTTCATCTGTTTGATCGGCTTTGCTTTGGGCAACTGTCATACTTCCCGGAATGTTTCTATGATTGTGTTGATACCAAAAACGTAAGCTTAGGGTTTGATTTTGTGTGAGCTTGACATAATTTTCTTGTAACAGTCCATTTTGATTGAACTCTGCATTACTCATTTTGTGTTCTGGTTTACCAAACTGTGCGATGTTGGTATAGGGGAAGTTGTTTTTTGCTTCGTGGTGAAAGAATTTTGTAATGGATATGAACCGTTTGGTACTTATACCCATTTCAATATTTTCCTGATGAGCATCAAAGCTTCCGATACTCAATGAAGTTGATGCGGATAACCCTTTGTTAAATTCTGGTGTATTGATGAGATGAATGCTACCTCCGATGGCTCCGCTTCCCCAGAGAGCACTTGATCCACCATATTGTATTTTAATATCGTTGGAGAAACCGACAGGAAGCAAGGTTAAATCCTGCATACCGTTCATCGGACTGGAAATATTAAATCCGTTCCAGAGAATGGCAGTTTGACTGGCATTGGTTCCCCTGAACGAAGGGCTTGATAAACCTGCTATTCCGTAACTTTTTACAAAAACTTGTGATTCGTTGGCCAATAATTCGGCCAGTGTACGGTTGTTGTGTTGAGTCAGGACCATAGAATCAATTTCTATGATTTTACTTCCTGTGGCAAAACGATTTAATCGGGATGAAGGAATTTGTACTTCTTCTACTGTATATACAGAATCAGGTTGTATCAATTGTCCTTGAGTAAGGGATACCGTTAAACTGAATAAGAGTACATAAATTTTCTTTAGCATAAACTATAATCCTCTATGAGGGGATTGTTTCATGCCGACAAGAAATCTGAAAACAAATAGGAGACACAGGTGTCTTTTCTTTATTTCAAATGGCTTTCTTCCCGAAGCATTGAAGTTGAACATTGAGGCAGGTCTCCTGACTTACTCTCGTGCTACCTTCCCAAATCATAAATTCAGTGGTGTGTAGATTGCACTTTCCGGTACATTGGAAGAGTTTACAGTTGCGGGAACAGTTCACGATTCTCACGTGATTCCCTTTTAATTTCAAATCCAAGAAAGAAGACTTGAAAACCAAAATGCAAGACAAATATAGACTTATATTTTTAATAAAACAATGGAGTAACAAGCACTTTGCCCCCTGCGATAATTTCCTTAATTTAGGTTTCTTGTAGGGGTGAAGGGTGTTGGATGAGGAACGTATTTAATGGTTATATCATGACACTAAAAGAAGTTAAGTCAGCGAAAGACATCAAAGCATTTTTATTATTTCCAGTGCACTTATATAAAAATGAACCCCACTGGATTCGGCCTTTGGATAGTGATATCGAAGATGTATTCAACGAACAGGTCAATAAGTTTTTTCGTCACGGAGAATGTATACGTTGGGTGCTATATAATGATCAACAAGAACCTATTGGTCGTGTTGCAGCATTCATTAATAAGAAAACAGCGAAGACGTCTGAATACACTACTGGAGGTATGGGTTTTTTTGAATGCATCAATGATCAGGAGGTTGCGAATACATTGTTCAATAGGGCTAAAACCTGGTTGATGTCTAAGGGTATGGAAGCCATGGACGGGCCGATCAATTTTGGAGAGCGCGATAAGTGGTGGGGATTGTTGGTCGATGGGTTTTATGAACCCAACTATTGTATGCCTTATCACATGAAGTATTATAAAGCCTTGTTTGAAAACTATGGCTTTAAAGAATATTTTCAACAATATACGTATTGGAGAACAGTAGAGGGGGAACTCCCTGAGATTTATGCTCAGAAGGCTGAACGTATTGCAAGAGATCCTTTGTATTCTTTTCAGCATATCAAGAAAAATCAATTGGAGAAGTTTGCGGAAGATTTCAGGTACATTTATAATAAAGCCTGGGCTAAACATTCCGGGGTAAGAGAAATGCCAAAAGCCCAAGCCATGTCCATCATGAATCAATTGAAGCCGGTACTTGATGAAGAGATCATTTGGTTTGCATATTATGATCAAGAACCGGTGGCTTTCTTTATTATGATCCCTGAATTGAATCAATTGTTTAAAAATTTAAATGGTAAGCTGAAAGGAACGTGGGATGTGATGGCGAAACTTAAGTTTTTATATAATAAGTGGACTGGAGCATGCAAAAAAATGTTTGGTGTAGCTTTTGGTGTGATTCCGGAGTTTCAAGGACGTGGCTTGGAAGGAGCCATTGTGAAGGCATCGGCATTGAAAATCCAACCTATGGGGCGTTATACAGAGTTTGAAATGAATTGGATCGGTGACTTTAATCCTAAGATGATGCGTGTAGCTGAGGCGGCAGGAGGAAAAATTCGTAAAACGCATATTACCTATCGCTATATTTTTGATCAGAGTAAACCGTTTAAGCGCATGCCTATCATTGACTAAATAAAGAGTCCTGATTTAAATCAGGACTCTTTATTTAGTGACCGATTAAAATAAACGGTGCCCAATAATAAGGGTCTTGTAATTTTTTATCTGTGATCAAGGACAATTTAGCTTTTTGTAAGGCTTCTGCATAGTTGATGCATTGTGTGTTTTGCAGGATATTGACATACAATTCATTCATCAGGGAAAGTGTAGCCTGATCGGATACATTCCATAAAGAAACAATGATGTTATTGGCTCCTGCATATAACAGTGCTCTTGACAATCCAATTAAGCCTTCCCCTTTGGTTACTTTACCTAAACCTGTTTGACAAGCAGAAAGTGTAATCAATTCGGAATTGAGGTTTAAATTGTAGATTTCTCCAGAAAACAGATCTCCGTCTTCTTTTTGATTGGGATGTAAAATGATCTTGGACAAGTCTGGATCATTTTCATTGACTAAGCCGTGGGTTGCAAAATGGATATAGCTCCAAGATGAATTTGTTATTGTTTTTAGATTTTCTTCTGTGGCATTATTCCCAACTTGAGAGGTTACATTAAATCCTTTGTCAGAGAAATAACGACTCAAGTCTTTTACTTCTTGTGCGGTGCCTGGTAAGTCGTCCATTTTCCCTTTAAAGGTAATGGGTGCACATAATAAGACGTTTCCTTTTTCACAACTTGTTTTACTTTCTTTCACGCTTTCGAGGTACAACGAGGTAGAATAATTGTATGAAATGGCTGATGCCTTTAATACAAGAGGTAGTTCTTGTCCTTGCTTGGCCGTGCCTGTGAACATGGCTTCAAAAGGAGTGGAACTGAGACGACCATCAGGAATAATGACCACGTGTTTTTTCTTTGGAAAGGTATTGGGAAGAAGTTGTTGGCTTAAGATGTTGCCAAGTTCAATGTATTTGTCTTCTATTTTGTATCGTATCGTATTTCTCCATCCAATCAGGTCTTTATCGAGCGATTCTATTTTGGGTTTACGGTAAACGTTCAACTTGTTTTTCTCAATGGCAAAAATGGTAACTTCAGCATATTTATCAGAGATAAAGTAATGTAATAGGGAAGTTTCTTCTGGAAGTATTGATTGTACATCTTTGACTTGTAACGTGTTTTTGGCGTATTTTAATTTATAGTAAGCAGGGAAATCATTTTCCAGGTTTTTAATAAAGCTTTCATAATTTCTGTTTTCAATTAAAAGATGAGCTCTCCATTGTTTTTTATCGTTTTCATTTTCTGCTTTGCTCAGCATCAATTCATAATAGGAGATTTTACTTTTGAGTTCACTTTCTGTTTTTAAGGCTTCGCCGGGAAGTCCGGCAAATGATTTGGCATTGGCATCAGATATGGCTTCTAAAAGTACTGCGGCTTTGTTCTTCTCTGAAAAAGTAAAAGCTTGTGTTAGGTAGTGTTTTTTCTTCAGTGTTATTTCAGATAACATCAAACAAAGATGAACAGCTTGCTCGTAGATGTCGTTTGTGATTTTACCAAGTTCTACTTTGTCCTTTTTATTGGTTCTACGGTGACGTATGTTTTCCGATAAGGTATCTGCATATTGCAAGGTTTTTAAGGCATAGTTCAGGTCTTTCACTTTTAAATCTTTATTCACATGCTTTTCTTCTAAGGCTTGTGCTTTCAATAGTAAAGTATTCAGCATAAGATCAGCATGAATGAAATCAGTGCTGTTTGGATTGGAGTAAATATCCTTGTTGTTAAAGGTGAAAGAATTAGCGATCAACGATTTTTGATAATAATTCAAGGCCTCTTTGTATTCTTTTTGATAGCGTTTTATGGCGGCTAATTCATTATAACATTCGGCTACTTCCGGATGTTTGTCTCCAACGTTGGCTATGAATAGTTGGAGTGCTTGCTTTTCATATTGTTCTGCTTCGGCAGGATTTTTTTTGTCTAAATACACTTTGCCGATGTGAGAGAGCGTAAAGGCGTAATTGATGTGATTTTTCCCTACAGAAGTTTCAATGATCTGTAATGCTTTTTCAAACTGTTCTAGTGCAGAGTTGTATGTTTTTTCACTTTGATAAACAATGCCTTTGTTGATGAGTGCACTGGCGATGAGTGGATGATGACTCTGAAATGCCGAAGAATAGATAGCAATGGCTTTATCGTAATAGACAATGGCTTGTTCTGGGTTTTCGTGTTGGTACAATAGGCCAAGGTTCATGTATGATCCTGCAACGAGAGGAGATTTTTCGGTATGCATTTTCTGGCGTAGTTCTAAGGCATTGAGTGCATAGCCCAATGCCTTTTCATTGTGACCTGTTGTCCAGAATAAGATGCTTAAATTATTGTAACTGTCGCTTAAGGCATCTTGAGATGCTGTATTGTTACTTGTAACTTGTATGGCTTCGTTTAAAGCTGCTTCTGCTTCAGTGTATTCTCCCTGACCTATTTTAGAGAGTCCCAGTACATTTAAAAGTCCGGCTTTGCTGCTTAGTGCATGGGATGGACAAGTACGAAGTACTTGTTCTAGTTTTTCCTCTGCCTGATCAAAAAAACCTTCACGGACTAAGCATTCGGATTCTTTTTGTTTGCTTAAGTAAAAGGGGATGGTGTTAATTTCTTCAGTCAACGTTGTTGCTTGAGCGTATAACGTTTGACTTTTTTGATATTCTCCAGCCCAGAATAAAGAATCGGCTTGACGTATAATACGTTCAAAGGTTTGTCCAAAAGAGCTCGATAGCGTCAGTAGAAAAAAACTAAGGTATAGTGGTATTCTCATCTGTTTGTTGTCGATTAAAATTTGTATTCTATACCAATGGTTTGGACCCATTCTCTGCTTAATCCATCAGGATTTATTTCCCGTTGTGTTATCCTGCGACCCAACAGTGCTTTGATACTTGTTTTCGTAGAGATGTTATAGCCTGCACCAATAAGTCCCGTTAAGACTAAACCATCGGTACCGGATTTGGAAATCACTTTTTTATCGGCTGCCGAAAAGACTTGATCTCTTGTGATGCGATAAATTCCAAGTAGACCAATGTAGGCATTAAACTTAGAAGAGCGAAAGTTGCGTTCTACCCTGAACATGATGTCTTTTCCTCTGAGCAAATCTTTGGATACAGGATAGGCATTGGCTTCTACTTTTTTATCGGAAGTATTCCATGCCGCCCAGGTAAATTCGTTATTGATGGAGTTTAAGGCTTGTTGGTATCCTGTAGCAATAAGCCAGTTTCTGGTCATGAAAGATATTCCTGCAATGAGATCGTAGGTTCCCAAGCTGGTTTGGTAATACATGGGTAAAGGTCGCCCGTCATCGGCTTTTAAATTGGGGGTCATAGTGGGTATTTTTGTTCCTACAGAAGCGTTGATTTGGTAGTTTTGTTTGGCAATCAGGTTTCTGGTAAAGCTCAAAGAAATATCGCCTGTGCCGTGTGTATTGGCTAAACTACTGTATACCATTTGGTAGGGTAATTTGATTTGGATCGTATTTTTGTTCCCGACGGAGACGTTGGCGTCTACGGTATAATTGAGTATGAGGTCTCCGAATTTGGTGTAGCCTATGTATTGAGACAACTCTATGCTACGCAGTTTTAAATTGGTTTTTGAGTTATAATGCTGATTGGGGCGCATGGCTCCCATGGTACAAAAGCCGGCATCACTACATCCTTGAGCGCTAGTCTGATGGGAAGAAAATAGGGCAAGTATTATGAGGATGAGTATATTGCTGTACAGTAATTGTAAAGGCTTCAAAAAATAAATCTTCTTTAACATATGAGGCTTCAAGTCAATAATCTGTATTTTTGACTCTAAATATAACAAACAGTTTAAATAAATAACTATTGAGTATGAGTTTATTAGTTGTAGGTTCAGTTGCTTTTGATGCTATAGAAACACCTTTTGGGAAGACCGACAAAATTGTTGGTGGAGCAGCAACATACATTAGCTTGTCAGCTTCTTTTTTTAAAAAGAACATTAATTTAGTCGCTGTGGTTGGCGGAGATTTTCCACAAAAAGATATCGATTTATTGGTCAGTTATGGAGTAGATACGGCAGGTTTACAAATCAAAAAGGATCAAAAAACATTTTTTTGGTCTGGTAAGTACCACAACGATATGAATACCCGTGATACTTTGGTTACGGAATTGAATGTTTTAGGTGATTTTGACCCCATTATACCGGAAGAATACCAAGGAGCAGAATATTTGATGTTGGGAAATTTGTCACCACAGGTGCAAGCCAGTGTTATTCAACGATTGAAAAAGCGTCCAAAATTGATTGTTATGGATACTATGAATTTTTGGATGGAAATAGCCTTAGAGGATTTGAAGAAAACCATTGCGATGGTCGATGTATTGTCGATCAATGATGAAGAAGCCCGTCAATTGTCGGGAGAATACTCCTTGGTAAAAGCGGCGAAGAAAATTTTGGACATGGGGCCTAAATACCTGATCGTTAAAAAAGGAGAACATGGAGCTTTGTTGTTTAATAAGAAACAAGTCTTTTTTGCACCGGCTTTACCTTTGGAAGACGTATTTGATCCAACAGGAGCGGGAGATACGTTTGCCGGAGGTTTTATTGGCTACCTTGCAAAGACCAATGATATTTCTTTTGACAACATGAAAAGGGCTATTATTCATGGTTCAGCGATGGCTTCGTATTGTGTGGAAAAATTTGGCACAGAGCGTTTGATTAATCTTACGGATACAGAAGTTAATGAACGTTTACAAGACTTTGTAGAGTTGGTTCAATTTGAAATCGCTTTAACATAATATGAGACTTTTATCGAGTTTGTATGTCGTCTTCATTTTGCTTGCTTTGGCATCGTGTCGTACGGCTATACAAACGGTGGCTCCTGAGGAGAAGTATGAACAAGTTCACTTTTCGCCTCAGGAGTCTTCTTTTTCTATTCCTCTTCAGTTTTCAATGCAAGAAATGCAGGTTTTGGTCAATAAACATACCGAAGGTGTTTTGTATGAAGACAAGAATATGGAAGACGATAATTTTGTCGTGAAGGTCAGCAAACACAGCCCTATTACTTTATCCGTTGCTGGCAATGAAATCCAATTTAGAGTTCCTTTGAACGTGTGGTTGAAGGGAGGCATGAATGTCAATACCTTGGGGATTTCCTGGGGTGATTTTGAAGAGGTAAACGGTGCTTTGGCATTGACTTTTCGTACAAAAGTAGACTTGGATCCTTTTTGGAATATCAAGACGAAGACTCGATTTGTGAATTATGAATGGCTTGAGCAGCCTAAATTTTCAGTAGCATTGCTTAATATCCCTTTTAAACTTGTTGCTGACAAACTGATCAAGTCGCAACAAGAAGTACTTGCGGGTATTATTGATGAACAGGTGAGGAAAAATGTCGATACGCGTACATACATTGAATCCGCATGGAATTACATGCATGATCCTGTGAGTTTATCTACGGATCCTCCAACATGGTTGAGTATAAAACCTAAAGATTTATTTCTTTCTCCTCTCTCATCCGACAGTAAACAACTTTATTTAACAGTAGGTTTAAAAGCCGTTACAGAAACGGTTGTCGGTAAAAAACCTGTTGTTTCTAAAACCAATTTACCGAATTATAAAACACTTTCTTCTTCCGATGGGGTCTATCATTTACAGTTGGCGATTAACATCGATTACGAACAAATTAACGAGATGGCATCGAAGTATTTGGTTGGCCAGGTGTATTCTTTTAGTGAGGGGAAGAAAAAAATCACCATCGATGCATTGAACTTCTATGCTAAGGAAGAACAAATGGTAGCAGAGGTATTACTCTCGGGGAGTATCAATGGTAAAGTATATTTGAAAGGCTATCCTGTCTATGATTCTATTTCACGAAAGGTTGTGTTTTCGAAATTGGATTTCGATTTGGACACCAAAAATAAATTGCACAAATCGGCAAGTTGGCTCGTACATGATGTGATGGTGAAAAAAATGGCTCCTTATTTTTCCTATTATATAGGAGATTACCTCGACAAAGCAGCGGTACAGGTAAAAGACAATTTGAAGCACAAACAGCTGCATCAAAATTTTATAGCCGAAGGAACATTGGAAGAATTAAAACCTGCTGATATCGTCTTGACAAAAGAAGGATTAATCGCGTTGGTCAATGCGAAAGGTAAAATCAAGTTATTTGTGACAGGACTGGATAAGTATTAGGTGCGTTCGTTCTCTTTTTCAGTAGCGATTTTCACTGGTTTTCTGTACCGACTTCCATTCGCTTTTTTATTACCGTCGTTGGGGGTTGGGGCGAATTGCATTCGCCCTCTCTAGAGTTATTATTTTCTTCATCGTTGATATGATCTTTGATAGGGCGAATGCAATTCGCCCTTACCCTACCTACCTCAGCGTATTTTCTTTCCAATTGAAAGGGTTATTGAGGATGTAGCGATGTATGTTCTCGTGTGCTTCAGTAGTTCTGATGATGTGTTCGTAGTAATTACGTTGCCATACCTTAATTGGGTGATCTTGCTCGGCTATTTGTTTCAAGAAGTTGATTTCTTTCGTTACTGCTCCTTTGTATCCTCGTATGATTGCTCCTATGGTTTGAGAAGGACTGATAAGTCGTGGTTGGGGCGAATTGCATTCGCCCACTTCAGGGTTATTATTTCCTGTAGCGTAAGGTTTATCCTTGTAAGGGCGAATGCAATTCGCCCTTACGGACTGATCGATAGAGATGATGCCGTGCATGTGATTAGGCATGATGACGTATGCTCCCAACGATATATTGGGTCTCAGTAGAGGTGTTTCTAGCCATTTTTTAGCTGCGATTTTGCCGTATGGATTAAGATTCATGATTCCATCGCTTATTTTTCCAAATAGATTTAGACGGTCTTGACAGACTAGCGTAATAAAGTAAAGTCCTTCAGTGGAATAATCGTATTCTTTTAGACGAATACTTTTGCGTTTAAAAAATGACATAAAGTATGAAGTGAAAAAATGAAAAATCTTACAGGAACTATATTATATCTTTTGTAAGATTTTTGCAAATAATACCAGTTTATAGATGTCTAATAAGACCAGTGGACCAGAACAACGAAGTAAGATATAACGCATCGGTTTTAAAAAAACAACCAAGAGGTCAAGAATCCAGGCTAGCCGATATACTTTCAGTTTTTCATGTGTTTCCCAAAGTTTAAATTCCTTTTGTAATCGTTGGGGATGCTCTGCTTGGTGTTCTATAATGTGAACGAGGGATAAAACACTTTCATCAATTTTGTCAAGGAATCGTTCGTTGGTTTCCAGGCTGGTATGGATGACAGGGTTTTTAATGGGATATATGTTCAGGTCTATTGATTTTGCAGTATAACCAAAAAGAGTGTCCTCGTGTCCATACTGAGTGATTGACTCATCGAATTGAATTTTTGCAAATACAGATTTTTCAATCAAGAAATTATTGGAATAGAAACATTGGTTTTCTTTATCCAGCGTCGCATAAACTTCTCTTTTCATTCCGTATTTCCAATGCAAGTTTGTTTTTTTTGTTTTGTATATGGGACTATAGTGTCTGCCTCCACATAAGATGGTTTTTGATTGAATGTGTTCGATGTAAAGGCTAATGAATCTGGGATTAACAGGTATGGAGTCGGCATCGATGAATAACAAATATGTGCCCAAGGCTTGCTGGGCTAAATAATTTCTTGCAGCAGCACGTCCTTTATTTTTTGTAAAAATGAAGAGTCTAATCCCTTTTTCTTGTCGGAGGGCTTGATTTTTTTGGATCCATAAGTCTGAAGAACCATCTTCTACAATTAATATTTCGGCCTGTAAATCATATTCTTGTATTTCTGCTTGCAAAGCCTCGACCAAAGGCTTTACGTCAAAGTCTTTTACTGGAATACAAATACTGATGGTGGGCGGATTGAATGTCATACTTTTTATAGTTTAGTAAGATGAAAAAAATAATTTATTAAGGCAACACATCCTTCTCCTTTCCTGAGCAATGAGTATATTTGCTTATAAAGCAAGCCATTGAAAACACTGCTTACCATATTTCGAAACCGTTTATTAGACCTTTCTGCCTCTAATCGATCGATATTTTTACCGAAGGCGTATAAGGGGAAATATTCAGACCTGATGCATTGGGATTATTTATCGGCATTTTCGGGTTTAGAAGTGCTAAAACACTTGCTTTCAGGCAATGCTTCTGTCAAGATTGCCGATGTTCAACACATCAAAGGGGAGGATCTAGATTCGGTAGTGGAAGAAGTGAAGCGTTTGATACGTACCCATCAGCTTATTGGGGAAGAAACGGGGAGTGCAGATTTTTATGTGGGTTGGCCTTTTGTGGAAGGGGTATTGAAAAATGAAATGCCGTTGCGCGCTCCTTTAGCTTTTTTTCCGTACACGTTGAAAATCCAAGGGAGGGAAATATTTTTAGAAAAAACAGCAGGAGTAGAAGCCTTTTGGAACAGGTCTTTGTTTTTATCCTTGTCACTGTATGAAGAATATCATTTTGATAAAGAGTGGTTAGAATTACCTTTAACAGGTATCGAAGATACAGCGGAACAAGATTTCAGGGTTTCCCTTATTCAACAGCTGAGAACTCAGGGTTGGAGTATTTCTTTTGAGCGAGATTTTTTATCGACCAATTTGGCTCATTTTTTATCTGTCACCAAAGAAGATTTACATGCTAAGTACAGCCCAGGTCAATACCAGCTCAAACCATACGCTGTGATGGGGCTTTTCCCACAGTCTGCTTCTTACATTCATGCCGATTATGCATGCTTGAAAAAAGAAGTAGAAGAACAAACCGTAGAGCAGGTTTTTGCGCAGTTGTTTAATCCTAAAAAAGAAGAAGATTTAAGTGCTGCAATGCAGTTTACCCCTTTGTCCATTGATGGGTCACAAGAAAATATCATCAATGATGTGGCGGCGGGGAAATCGTTGGTTGTTCAAGGTCCTCCTGGTAGTGGCAAGACCCAGTTGATTTGCAATTTGATTGCTCAGTTTTTAGGTAAAGGGAAAAAGATTTTAGTGATCTGCCAAAAAAGAGCGGCGCTTGATGTGATCTATGAGCGTTTAAATCAAATAGACTTATCGTCTTTTGTTTCACTTGTACATGATGCGGTGGCCGATAAAAAAGAAGTGTATGCCAAACTGGCCGATCAAATTGCATGTGCAGAAGAGTATAAGAAACAAAACATACATCCAGATACGATTGTGTTGGAGAAAGAATTTTCTCGCGTACAATCATCCATTGCTCGGTTAACCCACTTTTTTTCTAAGTACAAAGAGGCTTTGTATGATACTTCTATAGGAGGAGATACGGCACATGCCTTGTATTTAAAAGCGAATCGTTCGGCTCTTTACGTTGATTTGAGTCATGAATTTAGAAGTATTCCTGCACATGCATTAGAAGCTCATTCAGGTTATTTTGAACAGTATTTGTTTTATTATGATGTGCTCAAGTCTAAGCAAACATTGTTTCATGATGTACATGCAGATTATACCGTAACAAGAGATGATCAAGAAGTGCTGGTACGTCTTCTTTCGAATGTAGATCGTCTTCATCAACAAATTCACACTTGGGAACAAGAGGAAGAGTATTTGCAATTTATTCCCATTTCCTATGTTAAAGAATGGATGGTGCAGCTTAATACATGGCAAAAAAATGCACTGATTGATCGCTATGATTTAACGTATGATGAGCTACAAGAAATTTCTTTTCAAAAAATAAAAAAATGGGAAGAGGATATAAACCGACATTTTGATGTTCTTCAAATCGTGAATACGATTCCAATAGAAGAACAGATTCCTCAGTGGATTTCTTTGTTGAAGCGTTATAAACGGACAGCTATAAAGCGGTTGTTTTTTTCTTTCTGGGGAAGAATCAAATACCGTAAATTGTTTTTATGGCAGTCTTCTCTCCCGATTGATTGGAATAAAAAAGGTTTTGATCTTTTATTAAATCGATTGTATGCTCTTCAATCTTTATTATCCCTTAGAAAAGAATGGAGTGCTTTCCCTTTTATTCATTCAGAAGAAGGATTTACACGTGAGGTTTTTATACATCAAATCAATCTTTGGTTTCAAATACAAAAGGAAAAAGAAGCGTTATTTGAAATTCCAGCATTGGCGCGTTTATGGTCTTCACATAAAAAATACAAAGAGAGACTTCAATCTTTGGTTTCTGTGGTTAAGTCGAGAGATCAGGCATTGCAGGCATATTTTGCCTATTGGAATCCATTGGCCATTGATCGAATTTTTTCTGAGAAAGATTATAGAACATTTTGGTTAGATTTTGTTCAATGCCATTTTGATTATTGGCTGGGCTTTACACAGCTTAAAAATAACGTGGATCCATTATTGTGGAGATCGTTTGATAAAATTGTACAGGCTTTCCCTTCTCTTGATAAACAGGAATTGATGGTCGTTTTTAGTCAATCCGTCATTCGTTGTTGGATTGAAGAAAAAGAACGTCTAGCTCCAATTTTAAAAACAGTTTCAACGCCAGAGTGGGCATTAAAGGAGCAAGAACTTCAGACCTTAATTAAACGGCGATATGTCATTTCGTTAGAATTTTTAAAAATAAAATTACGAGAGTGGGTATACGCTGGCATTACGTATAATCGACTTCATCGACAAGTTACGTATAGAGATTTAAATTATCAGGTGACTAAAAAAAGAAATGTTTGGCCTCTTAGAAAAATAATCTCTACACACGAAGAAGAAGTGTTGAGTTTATTGCCTTGTTGGTTGGCTTCTCCTGAAACGGCATCGACGATTTTCCCTTTGCATGATTTATTTGACTTGGTCATTTTTGATGAAGCCTCTCAATGTTTTGTTGAAAAAGCTTTCCCTTCTTTATTTAGAGGGAAACAAGCAGTTGTTATCGGCGATACCAGGCAATTAAAACCATCTGATTTATACCGTGTTCGTTATAAATCAGATGATGAGGAAGAAGATATTGATTATGAGATTGAATCCTTACTGGAGTTTTCTGATCGTTATTTGCCTTCTCAAATGCTAAAAGGACATTACAGAAGTAAGTCAGAACCTTTGATTCGTTTTTCAAATGAACATTTTTATGACAATGCCCTGCGTGTTATTCCAGACGTTGCTTATCACAAAACACAAGTTTTGCATTATATGAAAGTCAACGGGATTTGGGAAAACCATGTCAACCGTATAGAAGCGGACAAGGTTGTTGAATTGGTAAAATCTTATTTGAGTTCTCATCCCACAAAAACTATAGGAGTTATTACATTTAATTACCAGCAAGCTTTTTTAATTCGAGAACAACTAGAAATGGCTATTCCTCATTTACCTTCTGATGTCATGATTAAGAACATTGAAAATGTTCAGGGAGATGAACGAGACATCATTATTTTTTCTGTAGCCTACGCTAAAAATACAGCAGGTAAAATGGTAAGTCAATTCGGTAGCTTAAGCCAAGATGGGGGAGAAAACAGATTAAATGTAGCCATTACACGTGCGAAAGAAAAAGTAGTTGTGGTTTCCAGTATTTCTCCTGATGATTTGCAAGTAGATCATCATAAAAACAAAGGAGTCCAATTATTAAAAATGTATATGCAATATGTATATGAACAGTCGAATGCATATCATACTTCTCAAGTACTGGAACAGCATGAAGTTTCTTCAAAAGGATTAGCACATGAGATAAAAAAGCAATTTACAGGTCGATATACGAGTACTCATTTTTCCGATTTAAGAGATGATAGCAATGAACACCAATTAATTTTTACAGACGAACACCGTTATTTTTATGCTCCTTCTGTTTCCGATTGGCACGGGTACAGTAAAATGATGTTTGAGCAAAAAGGATGGAAAATGAATTATGTACATGCCAGAAACTTTTGGTTTGATCGGGCTCGTTTTTGGAATGAACTTAATGCAATGAGATGAATTTGAAATACATTTTAGTCACGTTGTTGTATTGGTTCAAATACCCTGCTGGCATAAGACATGGCCTTGTGCCTATAATACATAGAGCTTATCGCTCGGGTTTGGCCATGAGTATAAAAGAATATTTTGTAGGCTATTGTTTGTAATGGTTATCTTTTGTTTACAAAAATAGTAGTTTTGTACTATTGACTTTGTCATAGAATGCGCCAGTAGACAAGTGATTAGATGTTACTTACATGTTTGATCCGTATTGTGATTACTTTTTTTCCTAATAAGAAGGGTTACTTTTCTCTTATCTACTTGTACATATAGTATAACCATGCCGGAGATTTATGAAGGGACTTTTACAAACAATAAATATTCATTCGTTTTTGATCGTGTGTGCTTGCATGTTCTTTCTGACAGCAAAAATAAACGCACAGATCATTTCTCAAGGTTCAGGAGATTATTCCGGCAGCGAATGTGGATCTGATATTTTGCTGCACGATAAGAAAGACGCCAACCAGCGCTTACTTTTTGAACGGAGAATGTTTGAAAAACCCTTGAGCATTACTGAAGACGATACAACCAAGTATAAACTTCCTATCGTTTTTCACATCATTCATCAAAACGGTCCTGAGAATTTATCGGATGTAGACATTGAACGCTCGGTGGAATTGTTGAACGATGCATTCGCTAATGAAGTGCCATTCAACGGGCCTTCCTCGGTATCCACGCAAATCAGTTTTTGCCTCGCTGCCAAAAAACCGGATGGTACCTTGGGTATCGGCATTACACGTCAGACTTCTGCGTTGACCGATGCAATTTTAGAAACGGATGACGCTTCCCTCAAAAGTCTCATGCAATGGGATCCAAGCGCCTACATCAATGTCTGGGTTGTCCGTTCATTGTCTTCTCTACATATAGGGCCTGGCCTGGCAGGATACGCCATGTTTCCGCACGTACATGGATCTCCTCTGGATGGCATCGTGATCGAAGCAGAATTCCTGGGCAATAATCCTATCGGTGCCCGGGTGATGATTCATGAGATGGGACATTACCTGGGCCTCTACCATACGTTTGAAGGAGGATGTAAAAACGACAATTGCCTGCTGGATGGCGACCGGGTGTGTGATACACCTCCTGACGCTTCTACCGCTGGCGTACTCTGCCATGGCAATGCCAACAGCTGTACTACCGATGACGCAGACTTTTCCACCAACAATCCGTTTCGTTCCGTGGCCTTGGGCGGACTTGGAGATCAGCCCGACATGCATGAAAACTACATGGATTACGGCTTTCAAGAATGCCAGAATACCTTTACCGAAGGACAGCGTAGTCGCATGCGTGACGCCATTGTCAATGTACGCTACAGCCTGCTCAATAATCCAGGCTTGTGTGATGGATGTCCACAACCACTTCAGGCTAGCCTGATTCTCCCCGATACTGTAGCTGCCGGTGTTCCAGTGACGTTTCAGGTCAATACATCCGAACCAGTGCAACTTGTTTTATGGGAAATCGATGGGACGTTTCAAGCGGGAAATCCCTGGGTACAAACATTTGAAACGGCCCAATCTGTCGATGTCAAAGTACGTATCATCAATACAGGTTGCCTCATCACGCTTTCTAAAATACTCTATGTCGACTGTACATTCCCCGTAGCGTTCTCTTTTACCGCTTCCCCTCAGGATTTCGTAACTCCCGGTGAAACCGTACAGTTTCAAGCCAATACCAATATCTACTCGTACACCTGGCAGGTAGATGGAATAACGGCAGGTACCGGTCCTACCCTGAACTATACTGTAACGGGCACCGAAGGGAAATTGATCACGCTGAAAGCCAGCAATGGCAATTGCTCGCTGACCAGTCCGCCTTATTTTTTGCGACCGGGAACATGTACCGTCAATAAAGAAAATAATACCTGGTATTTCGGAATGGGCGGAGGCATTGACTTCAATGCGAATCCACCGAAAGCCATTCCCGGAAAAATCAGCGCAGAAGAAGGTTGCGCGGTGCTGTGCGACTATGACGGCAATCCTGTTTATCACTCCATGGGAGCATCGGTGCAAAACAGTCAGACCGGACTCACACTACTGAACGGCGATAACCTGCACGGACACACGACCACCACACAGAGTGCGCTGTTTGTACCACAACCCGGCAACAACCGTTACGTGTACCTTTTCTCTGTCGACTACCAGGCGGGAGAAGCAGCTGGACGTACGGGAGGCATTTACTATTCTGTCATTGACAGGCAAGGCGATGGGGGCAAAGGGGAAGTCACACAAAAGAACATCTTGCTTAAAGCACCAGTAGTGGAAAAGGTAACGGCCGTAAAAAGCCTGAATGGTAACGGCATCTGGGTCATCGCTCATGAATGGAATTCTAATGCCTTCTATGCATGGATGGTAACAGCTTCCGGCATCAGCGGTGCGGTGGTCAGTCACGCAGGCACCATCCACAATTCTCCTGTGCCAGGAGTGGGCTCACTGTCACTGGGAGAATTGAAAAGTTCTCCGTCGGGAAGAAAGCTGGCTTTGGCCATTCAAGGTAAAGGCTTGTACGAATGTTTTGACTTTAACGCATCAACCGGTGTGGTCTCCAATCCTGTCACCTTACATACCGGCGGAAATGTGTACGGTGTAGCCTTTTCTCCCAACGAAAGATACCTGTACGGTTCATTGATCGGTCAGATCAATATTGTGCGCTTTGACCTGCAAGCCGGTTCGTCTGCAGCCATTAAAAATTCTATGGCAACCATCTATGCCGGACCCAGTGGCGGCGGGGCCATACAGCTTGCCCCTGACGGACGCATCTATTGCGCACGACGCGAACAAAGCTACCTGTCTGTCATCAACAATCCCAATGCAGCAAATCCCCAAGATTGCGGGTTCGATATTTATGGATTCAAACTTTACGGCAACAGTCGTTCATTTTACGGATTGCCTAATCCGGTACAAAGTGTATTATTTTCGGCCCAACCGAAAATTGTGGGTCCGCAAAAAGTATGTCGCACCAACACCGACACGACCTTGCGCTACCACGTTTCACCTGTTGGCCATGCGACGTACTCTTGGACGCACCATGGCAGCAATGCACTGACCTTGGTCAACGATACCACCGTTTCCATCACCTTTACCCAAAGCGGCAGCGATACCTTGATTGTGAAACGCACTGCTCCCTGCAATGACATGTACGACACGCTGTACATCATATCCGGAGTACCTGCTCCGTTTGACCTGGGGCCTGACACATTAGTTTGTAAAGAAACACCTTGGGTCACCCTCACCGGACCTACCGGCTATGACGAATACCAGTGGAATAATAACAATTCCTATACGCACATTGCATTCTATAATCCATCTGTAACCAGTAGTACCGTCAGGCTTCGGACGGTTAATGCTGCGGGCTGTGTAGCCATCGATTCTCTTCGGATTATCCATCGCACACTTCCCGAACTGAACCTGGGACGCGACACTTCCTTGTGCGGAACAGATGCCCTGCAACTGCATGCTCCTGTAGGCATGGACAGCTACTGGTGGAACACTGGTGAAACCAGCACCTCTATTCTTGCGTCCAATCAAGGTGCTTACATCGCCCGTGTAGGAAAATACGGATGCCTGTTTACCGATACCCTTCAGTTATGGAAAGATATTCCCGACAACATCCTGTCGAAAGACACACTCTTCGAATGTATCGGTTCCAATCCTGTCTTTTCGGCGCCTGACGGATTCCATACGTATTCATGGAAATTACCCGACGGTACCGATCTCGTGCAGCAACAGGTGGAAGTTTCCGAAGAAGGTTGGTACATCTTAAGCTATACCAATGACTGCGGTACCGGTACAGACTCTGTGCTCTACTGGATTCCACGCATGCTCTCTCACCATTTTTACGAAACATGCGACGATACGCTGACGCTTGTTGCCATGTCTCCCGTTCTCAGCCTCAACGTGATTCCATGGCAGGCCAACAGTTATGAGATCGAGGACGACAAGCTACACTTCTACCGCTCGGGAACTTACCTCCTGATTGGACAAATGACCGATCACTTCGATTGTCTGATCAGTGAATTCATCGAAGTCTTGATCGACTCTTTATCCGTTCCACCTGCTATGAGTATTGACCTTGGCAATGATACGTCGTACTGCGAAGGGAAAGTGCTCTTTCTGGATGCAGGCCCCGGTTTTGATCGTTACTTATGGAGCAACGGTATCAGCGAACGATCTACGACTGTTTACGGTTTCGGGCAGTACCATGTATCTGCCAAGTATTGCGGACATGACTACAGCGATTCCATTGTCATTTCGCGTGACACGTCACTGGCCATTGACTTGGGGGCAGACCGCTTCTTGTGCAGCTCCGGCAGCGTGACGCTTGATGCTGGCATTGGCTACAACTGGTACCGATGGAACACAGGCGATCAAACCCGTACGATAGATGTAGTTTCAGCGGGTATTTACCAGGTAGAAGCCGGAACGGAAGAATGCATCGTACGCGATACCGTGGAGTTCTACAGCGGTTCTGCTGGTCTGACCATCACGGGTGATACACTGCTCTGTAAAGATGAAACATTTGCGATTTCCGTACATCCTTCGGTCGGCAGTTACCTTTGGGATTCATTGTCTGTAACGGCATCCAATACGTCACCCATCCTGTACATCAACCGTCCGGGAGTGTATAAAGTTAAAAGTTCAAATTGCCCGGCCGATGACTGGAGCGATTCCATTTCCATTGAACATGAAATTTTCCAGGTACCGGTCTTCCATTTTTCTCCAGATATCCTATGTCAAGGGGAGAGCGTGTCGGTTACGTTCCATGCCGCAGGATACACTGGGTTTACGTGGTCTGACGGCACACAGGACTATCCTAAATTAATGCAACCCAACACGTCGGCACAACTGACGCTTATCGGAAAAAAATGTATTGAAGTGTACCCGGTTCAGGTTCCCGACCTTCCGGTTAAAAACTGCGACGGTGGTGGCGGTAACAACGGCGGTGGCAGCGACGAAATACCAGACTGTACCCTCTATTTCTTCCTGGCTCCCAATCCGAGTAAAAACGTG
The DNA here is from genome assembly GCA_964454665.1 of uncultured Chitinophagaceae bacterium. Lineage (GTDB taxonomy): Bacteria > Bacteroidota > Bacteroidia > Cytophagales > Cytophagaceae > JACMQM01. Next base: position 181,410 of record CAYVTO010000004.1, on the reverse strand, counting down.
GTACGACTCATGAATACCTGCCAAGTGGAAGACCTGCGCTTAAAAGTGGCGGTGTTCTCTACCGATGGAAAATTGATCGCTGAAGACTACGACCGCATCGAAGAGATTGATGCTTTGTTGAATCAACTCCTCACAAGCCTCAGCGGTAGCCTGTACATCATCCGGTTGGAAACAGAATTCGGTCACAGACACCACTTAAAATGGCTGATTACGAAGTAAGGTGATTTGCAAGATGCTCGCCAGCCCAGCAAGATGCTCGCACCAGCCCAGCGGAGACCAACGGATAATTTTCACTGATTTTTAACCGGCCCAAAAAAAATCTCAAAAAAATTGCGAAACTGAAAAGTTGCATATATATTGCAACCGATTAGTTTCATAAATAGATAAACGAACAACATGAGACGCGATATTTTTCAAGCCATAGCAGACCCCACAAGACGAGCGATTATCGCCTTAATTGCCTTACAGGCCATGACACCCAACGCCATTGCCGACAACTTCAACACGACCCGACAAGCGGTATCAAAACATTTACGCATTTTGACAGAATGTGAGCTTGTCAAACAAGAGCAAAAAGGAAGGGAGATTTACTACTCCCTTGAAATTGACAAAATGAAAGAAATAGACCAATGGCTTGAGCAATTCCGCAAGATTTGGGAAACTCGTTTCAACCAACTTGACAAGTTATTAGCAACAATTAAAAAACAGAAAAAATGAACAGTAATCTTTTATTTGATTTTTCCGTGAATAAGGAAAATAAAACCATTCACGTAAAACGTGAATTTGATGCCAACCTTGAATTGGTTTGGCAAGCCTGGACAACTGCCGAACTGCTCGATCGATGGTGGGCTCCACAACCGTTTCGCAATCAAACGAAATCGCTGGATTTTAGAGAAGGCGGAGTGTGGCATTATGCGATGATAAGCCCCGAAAATCAAACGCATTGGTGCAGGTTTGATTATGAAAAAATTGAAACACAGAAAAGTTATTCAGGTCTGGATGCATTCTGTGATGAAGAGGGAAAGATGAATACGGATTTTTCAAGAATGCACTGGAAAAATGATTTTTCAGGAGATATAGCACGCACCATCGTAAACATTACCATTTCGGTGGATACATTTGAAACCCTTGAAAAGATTATGGCCATGGGCTTTAAAGAAGGCTTTACCATGGGATTAAATCAGTTGGATGAATTATTATTAACGCTAAAAAAATAAAGCAATGAGAAAGAACAAACTAATTTTCTGGATTTCAACAAGCATCATTTTCCTTTGGGAAGGACTGATGCCACTAAGCACTCTTTTGTTTGCGCATCAGTATTTCAACGCTGGCACAAAACCATTGGGCTACCCCGACTATTTTGCATATGCTTTGATTGTGTGTAAAGTATTGGGTTCAATAGCCATCATGCTTCCCAAATTACCGAGCAAGCTGAAAGAGTGGGCTTATGCAGGTTTGACATTCAATTTGATTTTTGCCGTCATCAGTCACGTTATGGTGGACAAAAATGTCAGTTACATTTTAATGCCAATCGTGGTGGGTATGATACTCGCAGTATCGTATACCTATAATCAAAAAAATCAGCAGAACGGCTAAAAACTATGTACGGCTATAGCAAGATCTTTAGAGGAGGTCGTACCTTGAATGCGAAATAAGGGCTTAAGGTCAGAGCCCTTATTCAAGGTTAAATTAATTTCTGGATAGCGTCCTATATAACAAAAAAAGCACCGACTAACGAGACGTCGGTGCTCACTGAGTAAACTTTATAAAATGAGGTACAAGCGTTAAGCTTATGCCTGTAGATACTCATAAAAAATAGATTAAATATTATTAAGGTTCTATTTTCAAAAAGAGAGATAACGTAGTTTCATTACTGCACAATGACTTTTTGTATACTTATATCTTTACCATGGTACAGTTTGAATGTATATAATCCCTTACCCATGTACTGCATATTATATTCACTCGGTGTGCCTGAGAACTCATAGCTGTTTACCAATGTTCCCCAAGCATCATATATTTCCAGCGTGCCCGATTCGTGATATGAGATAGAGACAAGCCCTTCTGTCGGATTGGGATAAACATGAAATTTATTCGCAACAGATTCTTTTTCAACACTCGTACAGATGTTGACCATGATATCGGAGTTAGCAGTATTGCTGCAACTGTTGGCATCGGTATAGGAATAGGTAATGGTGTGTACACCGTTACCCGCTGTGACAGGACTAAAGCTTCCGCTGCTCACGCCTGTTCCACTGTACGTACCACCCGATGGTGAACCGCCACTGAGTATAACAGAGGAAACATTCGAACATACATTGTTTAATGCATCGAAGCTCACTGATGGCAAGGTATGTACAGTAATAGTAACAGCAGCACAGGCTCCGGGAGTGACACAACCACCTTCTCCTCTTGCAAAGTATATCGTCGTTTCGGATGGAGAAACCGTTACAGAAGTACCTGTACCAACCGCTGTACCGCCACACGTTCCACTGTACCATTGCCAGTTCGTAGCGTCATAAAGATCACCGGCGGTTATAGATAACGTAGTACTTTGAGTGCCGCAGTGAGTGGTTGAAGAGGCATTAATGGTAGGGATAGAAGGATTTGTACAGATTGTATTCGTGCCATGAATAAAATAAGGAATACCATCTTGTCTTTCATAGTAAAAGACCCCAACGTCTGTTCCAATAGCCAATAAAGAAAGAAATTGTTTTTCTTCGAGTCCGCTATCTGCGTTTGTTATTAACGTAGTAGGTGCATTCCAGTTTGTGCCGGATGCATCTGTCGCTGTAATATATTTTATACGCTGGACCGTATTATCGCAATACACAACGCTCGGTTTCCCATTCACAATGGCAAGCTTTGCATAATTTCCAACATTTCCTGTTGCGTCAAGAGTGAGGGAAGTGTTCCATGTAGTTCCTGAAGCATCATTAGCACGGATATATTTTAAATCCTGATTGGTAATATCACGATAGGCTATAGCCGGATTGCCATCTGCTACCACCAATGAAATATGATTGCCAAGAGATCCGGCAGCATCCAACACAACAGGAGTATCCCAAGTAGTTCCGGAAGCATCCGTAGCACGGATATATTTTAAATCCGAATTGGTAACATCGCGATAGGCTATAGCCGGATTGCCATTGATAACCTCAAGTGAAGGATATGTTCCTACATCTCCGCTACTTTCTACTACAATGGGTGTTCCCCATGCAGTTCCGGAAACATCGGTAGCACGAACATATTTTAAATCTCCGTTTGTCACATCATAATAAGCAATGGCCGGATTGCCATTGACTATTTTCAGACAAGTATACGCTCCCACGTCTCCGCTACTCTCTACCACAATGGGCGTTCCCCATGTAGTTCCGGAAACATCGGTGGCACGAACATATTTTAAATCTCCGTTCGTCACATCATAATAAGCGATGGCCGGATTGCCATTGACTTCCTTCAAAGAAGTATATTCTCCCACATTTCCTGTAATATCTATTGTAACAGGAGTGTTCCAAGCTGAACCAAAAGCATTTGTAGCACGGACATACCTAAGATTTTGTATACCGTAATATGAAACAGCCGGATTGCCGTTGATTACAGCACTAGAATTATGCCGACCTGTGGCTGCATTTACTGTCACGATGGGAGTAATAGCAGGAGAGATTGTGCCCCAAGTAGCACCTGTAGTAGTAGTGGAACGCCTGTATTTAATACTTCCATTGGTTTGATCGTTATATGAAATGGCCGGATTGCCATTTATAATCTGTAAACAGGATAAGGCACCTACTGCAGAAACCGTAGGCGTTCCGTCAAGTGTTATAGGAGTACCCCAGGTTGAACCGTTTATATCTGTAGCTCTGACATACCTTAAAAGACTGGTAAGCCTGTCCTCATAAGAGATAGCAGGATTACCGCTTACAACCAGAAGGGATGGGGTTCCTCCGGAATTAACTACCGGAGTACCCGACGAACCGGACCAATTGCTTCCTGAAGCATCATTAGCACGAATATACTTCACATAACTATTTGTAAGATCATTAAAAACAATGGCAGGAACACCATTCACAACCTGCATGGATACATCTGTGACGGAAATGCTTGACACTACAGATGTTGGGGTGTTCCAAGAAGAACCTGACACGTTTGAAGCTCTCACGTATTTTAAGCCTGAAGAAGAATAAGCGATGGCCGGATTGCCATTTACTACCAGTAACGATACGCTGCCCGGATTAGGAGTTGCGGCTATAACAGGAGTGCCCCAAGAGGTTCCTGAGGCATCTGTTGCACACACATATTTCAGGGCTCCACCGACCTGATCATCATAAGCAATGGCCGGATTACCATTTACCACTTGCATAGAAAATCTTAATCCTGCATTTCCTGTAACATCAACTACCGAAACCGGTGCCCCCCAAGTCGTTCCTGAAGCATCATCGGCTCTTACAAACTTCAAATGCTGTGCAATAGGATCATAATATGAAACGGCCGGATTACCGTTCACAATCTCCATGGAAACACTACCACTTGCATGTCCATTGATATCAAGATATATAGGGCTCTCCCAGTTTGTTCCAGAAGCATCCGTAGAACGAGCATATATTACTTTATTGTGTGAACCATCTCTACACGCAATGGCGGGATTGCCATTGACTGTCAGAAGGCGACTGCTTGATACTGTTCCACCTCCTGCCCCGAGGAAGGATTCCGGTGATACCCGCGTACTCCAAGTCTGGGCATCTGCTTTATTGTCTAATAAATTGATTATCAATAATAAAAAGATAATAAACAGCTTCTTCATATCATGGTTTTTAATGAACTATTCAGGTATTATAGAAACAGTAATCCTTTTGAGTATACCAAAGGTACACTATGGTATTGCACTAAAAAATCCCCATTTTTAGGTAAAAAGTGATAGGTATAGCTTTCAAAGGGGGGCTTAATTTATAAGATGATGCCATGTTAACATTACGCTTATTTATTAGTCTATGATCATTATAAATACATTACAAAAAATAGTATCTTAAATACCTAATATTTTTGTATTTCAATGCAACGTTTGCGATCACATTCAAAAGCATCTTTATATTTTCATCTGTATGAATAAACCAATGACCATGTATGATTCCGTGGTATCGCTGACCAATAAAATGCATAAGATTATAGAAAAAGGGTTGGATGATGCATCCGGTTTTATGCCTCATATTGATTCCGCTGCTTCGGTCATTATACTGCTCTATAATCACAGCACATTAAAATATGAATTTGTAGGTCCCAGTATCAAGAGTGTTACAGGCTATGACAGCAAAGAATTTATGGAAGGTGGACTGGAATTCGCCATGTCGTTGGTTGATATGGAACATAATAGTTTGTACAACAAACACATCATTCCTATGATCTTTCGCTATTACATGAAGTATGCGATCAAAAGAAAAGTTCTTGATCTTCAATTTTCCTATACGTTTAAAATAAAGAAAAAGAATGGAGAGTACATGTGGGCGTATCATCATATGAATGTGTTGAAAACTAACCGGTGGGGCTTTCCCTTGTATACACTGGTGTTTATTAACGACATTACAGAACTAAAAAAAGATGATAACATCGATTTCATTATTTCCTTAAAAGACGATGAACAAGCGCTATACAAACCTATTTATTCTCGCAACTACCATGGTTTAAATACCAATTTTAAGTTTTCTTCTCGCGAATTGGAAATTTTATCCCTGCTCGGCAAAGGAAATACCAGTAAAGAAATTGCTCATAAATTAAATTTAAGTCCTCATACGGTAACTTCCCATCGGAAAAATATGATGGAAAAGACAGGCGTCAAAAACAGTTCAGAATTGATTCAATTGGCCATAAATAAGAGCCTTATCTAATCGGTAAAAGATAAAAAAAATGACTATGCGCTGGCACAAGACATAGTCTTGCGTCAGCAAAAAAAACGCTGCCAGAGATCCACTCATGGCAAAAGATTTACAAATTGAAAGTACAGGGTATTGATGCCCTGGTATTTTTTGTTCAATTCAAACACCAAGGTTTTATTCCCTTGTATGGTAATTTGTTTGTATTTGACTTGTAAATATTTTACAACTTCTATGGCATCGTTGTAACTGACGATGAGAAAAGGCTGTTCTGGTAAACCATTCCCAGAATTTAATACACATTTGGAAAAAATAAGGTATTTCTGTCTGCTGATGGTTTCTTCGGATGTTCTTTTCAGTGCATAACAGGCAAAGCTTTTTTCAAAATAAGCGGTGATGCTTACGGGGTGTATGCTGAGTAAAGAGTCTGCTAATTCATTGGCAGACATGAATTCTTGTAATAGGTTGTATTCTTTGATTTTGTTTTCAATAGAGTCGATGTACTTTAATTGATAGCTTGGCTGAAAGACAGAGGCATAATATAAAGCGATAAAATCTTTTTTCTCTAAGGTACTGTCTAAGGCATTTAACTTTTGTATTCCTTCGGCATAGCTTTTATGTCCTGATGGTGATGAATAATACGTGGCAATGGAGTCTATGTTGATTTGCGCTTGTGTGCATGGAAGCGTAAGGCAGAGAAAAATGAAAAGTAAAAGGAAGTATTTAATCATGTTTAGAAATACTGAGGCCAAAATCGCTGATTCCTTGTACGGTATCTTTACGCATGTACTGTTCTATTTCTATGGTATATTTTCCTTGGTATGGAAATATATAATTACTATCTGCTAAAATGGAATAATCGTATGTGTTTCCCCATCCACTTCCTTTGGGGTCTCCTGTTTTTTCATCGAAGAGGTACATGCCTTGGAGTGTACTTGATATTTCTTTTCCTGTAGAGTCCAGTAGGTAACGTTTTACATAGAAGTTGTAGTAAGGGTAATCCTTATTGTAGCGTACCAAATAAAATAAGCTGTGAGATTTTTGGTTGTCTTCTATTTCTACAGGGAAACTAAGTTTCTGTTTTGAAGTCCAGATTTCATCTTCAATGGATTGGTAGTCTTGAACAAGTTGGCCTGGTTCAGAACAAGCAAAAAGCAAAAGTAGTCCAAGGGTATATAACTTATTCATTCTTGTCAGGAGTGTTGTTTTTGTTATCGCTAGGTCTGTGCGGAGGTCTGTTGTTCGGTTTACGCCTGTTGTTCGGTCTGTTTGCATTGCCCGGATGATTGGGTTTTTTATCTGCACCTTCGCCTTGTGGTTTATTGTTGTTCCCTTGTTGTTGCGGTTTAACTTGGTTTTGTCGGTTTGCATTGGCTTGATGCGGAGGCCTTGGGTTGTTTTGATCCTGTCTGGGATTATTTTGTTGAGGTCTGGCTTGACCTTCCGGGCGTCTGTTTTCTGAATTCCCGTCAGCAGTTGGTTTTTTCTTCTTCTTTTTCTTCTTGTTTTTTGACGTTTGGAATTTATCGTCAAAACGAGCCAATTCATTTTTCTCTTTGATCAGTATACTGTTTTCTACTAAAACTTCTAAGTCGTGTTCCAGCGTTACTGGTTTTTTGTTTTCTTTATTGAGTGCTTGAATTTCATATACACGATCTACAGACAAAGAAATCCAGTTGGCACCTTCGCCTTCATAAGCAAACCACATGATGCGTTTGAAGATGTCGGTTTTTTGAAGAAAAGCAATTCCTTTTTCAGTAAGTAAAGGTTTTTCTACTTCAGGAATATTTTTTAGTGCATCTAAATAGGTGTCGAGCTCATAATTGAGGCAACATTTCAAGCGACCACATTGTCCGGACAATTTGGAAGGGTTCAGCGAAAGATTTTGATACCTTGCTGCAGAAGTATTTACATTTTTAAAGTCGGCGATCCATGTTGAGCAGCATAATTCACGTCCACAAGAACCAATCCCACCTAAACGTGCTGCTTCATGACGTAAACTGATTTGTTTCATCTCGACTCTGATTTTGAATTCAGAGGCTAAGATTTTAATCAGTTCCCGGAAATCGACGCGTTCATCGGCAGAGTAAAAGAAGGTGGCTTTGGTATTATCAGCTTGGTATTCGACATCGGTCAATTTCATGTCGAGTTTTTGCTCTAGAATGATGTTTCGTGCGCGAAACATCGTCCCTTCTTCCCGATTTTTACTGAGTTCAAATTTTTCAAGGTCTTTGGTCCCGGCTTTACGTACGATCGCTTTTAGGTTATCGTCGTTTTTTACCAGTTTACGTTTCATTTGGAGACGTACAATTTCTCCCTGAAGAGCAACATGTCCAAGGTGATATCCTGATGTCATTTCTACGACGACAGGATCACCGGTATAAAGTTCTAAGTTGGAGGTATTTCTATAAAATTCTTTACGGCCGTTTTTAAAACGTAATTCTACTACATCAAAGGCTTCGGCAAGCCCGATACTCATGTTACTAAGCCAATCGAAGGAGTTTAATTTATTGCATCCGCCAGAAGAACATCCGCCGCTTTTTCCGCATCCTCCCCCTGTTCCGCAACTACCTCCTGTTCCACAAGATGAACAACCCATTATATCGTTAGTGTTTTATAAGTCAACTTCATTATACTTGATAAAATATGAGCCGGATAAACCGGCTCATACAAATATAATAAAATATTGATTAAAAGACAGGGGCTTAATTCTTGTTAAAAGCCAGTAAATCGAGGCCAATATCGCGTCTGAAGTACTTGTTTTTCCATTGTATGGTTTCGGCTGCTTTATTGGAAGCTTCAAGGGCTTGTTCAATGGAATCACCTAATGCGGTGACGGTAAGTACCCGACCTCCGTTGGTGACCAATTGTTGGTTGGAATCCAGTTTGGTTCCGGCATGAAAGACCATGACATCTTGGGTGTCGTTGATGTGGCTGATGGCATCTCCTTTTTCATAGTCTTCAGGATATCCTCCCGCTACCAAAACAACAGTAGTCGCAGTTTGTGGATGTAATTCAATCTTCGCTTCACTCAATTTTTTCTGACCGGCGAGTACGAAGAGATCTACTAAGTCGCTGGCAATACGAGGAATCACTACTTCTGTTTCAGGATCTCCCATACGGGTATTGTATTCTATCACATAAGGATCTCCATCGACATTCATCAAACCAATGAACACAAATCCGATATAAGGAATATGGTCTTGGTGTAAACCTTGGATGGTAGGAATAATGACACGTTCTTCTACTTTACGCATGAATTCTCCTTTGGCAAAAGGAACCGGTGAAACGGCACCCATGCCTCCTGTATTGAGTCCTTTGTCTTGTTCACCAATACGTTTATAGTCTTTGGCTTCTGGCAGTATTACATAATCTTTTCCATCGGTCAATACAAAAGAAGACATTTCAATGCCTTTTAAAAATTGTTCAATGACTACCTTGGCTCCTGCGGCACCGAATTTTTTGGTCGCCAGGATATCATCCAGGGCTTGGTCTGCTTCTTGTAGCGATTCAGCAATGATCACTCCTTTGCCTGCTGCTAATCCGTCGGCTTTTAATACGATGGGTAGTGTATGGTTTTGAATGTAGGTTTTCGCTGCACCCAATTCTTGGTCGGTAAATGTTTTAGAAGATGCCGTTGGAATCTTATGGCGCTCCATGAATTGTTTGGAGAAATCTTTACTTCCTTCCAGTTGTGCTCCATTGGCACCGGGACCCACAAACAAAATGGAAGATAAAGCCGGATCTGCTTCGAAATGATCTCGAATACCATTCACTAAAGGAGCCTCAGGCCCAACAATGAGGAGTTCTATTTTTTCTGCTATGCAAAGTTTCCCTAAAGCAGGGAAGTCGTTCATGTCGATGTTTACATTTTGCCCCACTTCTGCAGTACCTGCATTTCCCGGCGCGATAAAAATTTTAGAGCAACGAGGACTTTGTTTGATTTTCCATGCCAAGGCATGTTCTCTCCCCCCTGATCCAATCAATAAAATATTCATAAATAAAAGAATGTATAATGTATTAGTTTGCTAATTCAGACAAAAATTTAATGCGCATCAAACGAAGTTCTTCTTCGGTATATTCTTTCCCGAGTTCTTGAATGGCTTGAGAGATGCTGTCGTTTTCTGCAGACATAAAATAATCGTAGATGTCTTCTTGTTTTTCTTCATCGATCATTTGGTCGATATAATAATCGAGATTCAGTTTTGTTCCGGAATAACAGATGTGTTCTATCTCTTCCATTAATTCAGGGAAGGGAATTTTTTTACTTTCTGCAATTTCATCCAAATCCACTTTTCGGTCGACTTGCTGAATGATGAAGATTTTAATTTTTGATTTGTTGACAGACGATTTAATCACTACTTCGCTCGAAGGAGTAATGTCATTTTCTGCAACATATTGTGTAATGATTTCTAAGAATGCTTTCCCGAATTTTTGAGCTTTACCTAATCCCACTCCATTGATTCTGCTCAGTTCTTCCCGTGTGGTAGGGTATACGGTAGCCATTTCAATGAGCGATGGTTCCTGAAAGACCACATAAGGAGGTACGCCTTTTTCCTTGGCTACTTTTTTCCGTAGCGACTTAAGGATATTCAAGAGGGTTTCATCGCAACTCACCTGAGCATTGGCTTCCTCGTATTCTTCCGCACTTTCAAGTTTAGAATAGTCGTGATCTCTCGATAAGATGACAGCATAAGGTTTCTTTAAAAAACTTTTTCCTTTTTCTGTTACTTTAATGATGCCGTAGTTGTCGATGTCTTTGTCGAGTAATTCTAACAAGATGGCTTGGCGGAATACCGATCCCCAAAAAGCAACAGCTTCTTCTTTGCCTTTTCCAAATACGTCGAGTTTGTTGTGTTGATAGCTGATGGTATATTCATTGTCGATACCTGCTAAGACCTGACTCATGTGTTGTACACCGAACTTTTCTTCCGTCAGTAAAGCCGTTTGTACAGCAAGACTCACATGTTTTTCACCTTCGAATTGCGCTTTAGGATTTTTGCAGTTATCACAGAAGCCACAATCTTTTTCTAAGTGTTCACCAAAATAATTTAAAATAACTTTTCTTCGACATACAGACGATTCCGCATAAGCTGCCATTTCCAGGAGAAGTTGTTTGGCATTGTCTCGTTCCGTTACGTTTTTATCCTTATTGAATTTTTCAAGTTTGAGGATGTCGTTATAACTGTAGAACATCAAACAATCGGCATCCATGCCGTCCCGTCCTGCCCGTCCTGTTTCCTGGTAATAGCCTTCTAATGATTTGGGCGTATCATAATGTATGACAAAGCGAACGTCTGGTTTGTCGATACCCATACCAAAGGCAATGGTCGCTACAATCACATCGGCCTCTTCATTCAGAAAGGCGTCTTGATTTTTTATACGAACAGAAGCATCGAGCCCAGCATGGTATGGCAGCGCATTGATGTCGTTGACTTTCAGCAATTCGGCAATTTCTTCTACTTTTTTACGGCTTAAGCAGTAGATAATTCCACTTTGTCCCTTACGGGCTTTGATGAATTTGATCAATTGTTTTTTTGTACCTCCTTTTGGTCGGATGGTATAAAATAGATTTTTACGGTTGAAAGAGGATTTAAATAAACTCGCCTCTTCCATGTGTAAGTTTTTCTGAATATCGAGTTGAACTTTAGGTGTTGCTGTGGCCGTTAATGCGATCACAGGAATATTATTGCCTAATTGTTCTATGATGGTTCTGATTTTACGGTATTCTGGTCTGAAGTCGTGTCCCCATTCCGAAATACAGTGGGCTTCGTCGATGGCCACAAAAGAGATGTTGGCTTGACGAAGGAAGGTGATATTTTCTTCTTTGGTTAAAGTTTCTGGAGCGACATAGAGCAGTTTGACATTTCCGTTTAAGGTGTCTTTTTTTACCGCATTAATTTCTCCTTTGGTCAAGGTGGAATTCAAGAACTGTGCATTGATTCCATGAGCCACCAATTGATCCACCTGATTTTTCATAAGTGCGATCAAAGGAGAAATCACAATGGCAGTACCAGGCATGACCAAAGCTGGTAATTGATAGCACAGTGATTTTCCTGCACCGGTTGGCATGATCACAAAGGTGTTCTTGCCGGCTAAGAGGTTGTTAATGATTTTCTCCTGATTACCTCTGAAGTTGTGGTACCCAAAAATCTCCTTGAGGGTACTGTATATTTCTACTTCATGTTCGATCATCATGGTTGGTTTTCCTTCTGTCTATTGAATTGGTATTGAACCTTTCATTGAAGTTAGCAAAATTTAGATGTTATAAAAGTAGACATGTAGTATAATCTCTAATTATGATTAAAAATAGAGAAAGCGAAAAGATAAAAAGATACAGAATACTGCATATCTGGTCTTGAAGACTAATAATACAAGTGTTTTTGTAATGGAGAGGTGTAAGTTATGGTGGAATAATTGTAAATCTTTCTCTAATAGTTTAAATTCGCTATAATTTGTTCGTAAAACTGATTGAAGCATGCAGAAAAGTCGTTATGCAATTATTATGGCAGGTGGGGTAGGAAGCCGGTTTTGGCCTTTCAGCAGGACAAAGTATCCCAAGCAATTTCACGACGTTTTAGGAACAGGGAAAAGCTTATTGCAACAAACGGTGCATCGTTTAGAGGGCTTAGTTGCTCCTGAAAATATTTTGATTGTAACAAACCAAGATTATATTGACTTGGTAAAAGAACAGCTTCCTTCGTTTTCTGATCATCAAATTTTAGGAGAACCAGTGGGACGTAATACCGCACCTTGTATTGCTTATGCCTGTTATAAAATTTACGAAAAAAACAAGCAAGCCAATATTGTGGTGTTGCCATCTGATCATATCATCAAGGATGAGAAAAGTTTTTCAGATACGTTGAACATTGCTTTTGAAGCAACAGCTTCTTCCGATTTGTTGGTGACTTTGGGTATTAAACCGACAAGGCCTGATACAGGTTATGGCTATATTCAATACATAGAAGATAAAAAAACAAAAATAAAGAAGGTGAAAACCTTTACGGAAAAACCAGCCTTGGATTTGGCTAAAGTTTTTTTAGACAGCGGCGATTTTTTATGGAATGCTGGGATCTTTGTTTGGAATGCATCATCCATCATTAAAGCCTTTGGAGCGTATATGCAAGACATGGCGGAAACTTTTTCTGAAGGTAAAGGCGTGTATTGGACATCAGGAGAAAATGCCTTCATTGCCAAGGCCTATTCTCAATGTAGAAATATTTCGATCGACTATGGTATTTTAGAAAAAGCATCGAATGTATTTGTCGTTCCAAGTGAATTTGGTTGGTCAGATCTGGGAACATGGAAATCGTTGTACGATAATTCTGAAAAAAACAAAGAAGGGAATGCGATTGATGGAAATGTCATGACGTATGATACGTCAAATTGCATCATTAAACTGCCCAAAGATAAATTGGTTATCGTAGAAGGTTTGGAGGATTATATTGTAGCCGAGTATGATGGGGTATTGATGATTTGCCGCAAAGACCAAGAACAACGTGTGAAAGATTTTGTGGCGGATGTGAAGTCGAAAAAAGGAGCGAAGTTTATATAAGTTAGTGGTTAGTGGTCAGTGGTCAGTGGTCAGTGGTCAGTAGTCAGATGCCAATCTGTAGATAAAACAGTGTTGATTTTTTGGCAATCACTAAAAACTCTTATTCAAATAAAAAGAACCAGTTCGATTTTCGAATTGGTTCTTTTATTTTTACTAATACTGCTTATTATTTCTACACTGACCACTGACTCCTATCCCCTTTGCCTATTCACTTCATACAACATCACACCGCAGGCTACCGATACATTTAAAGAACTGATTTTTCCTTGCATAGGAATTTGTACCAGATGATCACACTTACGAAGGATCTCATCGGAAATCCCATCTTCTTCAGATCCCATCACTAAAGCTAGAGGACCTGTCAATTCTGTTTTGAAGGCATAGTCAGCACCTTTCTCTGTCACTCCTGCAATGACCAATCCGAATTTTTGTAATTTGATGATGGTCTGTTTCAAGTCTGCTTCTCTACACAATGGAATATGAAGTAAAGCTCCTGCGGAAGATTTGATTGCCTCGGAGTTGATGCGGGATGCATTTTTTTCGGGAATGACAATGGCATGTACTCCCATGCATTCACATGAACGGGCAATGGCTCCCATGTTGCGTACATCGGTGATGCGATCCAATACAACGACCAATGGATCTTCGCCTTTTTCAAAGGTACTCATGATGATGTTGTCCAGCTCATAGAAAGGAACGGGTGACAACAACGCAATAATACCCTGGTGGTTTTTGTTGGTGATCCGTTTTAATTTTTCGGGAGGGACTGTCTGCAAAGGAATGTTGTGCTCTTTGCAAAGTGTCATGATTTCTTTGGTAGCAAGACCTGTTTCTACGCGATCGATAAGGACTTTGTCTACTGTTTTTCCTGATAAGATGGCTTCTTTTACAGGATGCATGCCAATGATGAAATCATCGGAAGGAGGCATGGGTCTTTTGGATCGGTTAAGGTATGGAGGTTTCATGAAGGTGGTGTTAAAAAAGGTCCCGCTTTTTTAAACGGGACCTTTTTAATTAGTTAGCGTATTGACTGCCTTTTAAGTGCTTCTTCAGCATGTTTTCATATTTTATCGCAAGTTCATTTTCACCTGCAGACCTCATACCCGCATAAAGTACATCAAGTATACGTAGAGAGGTGTATTCTTTGGTAGAATAACGAATATGGTGTGTTTGGAAATACGTCAAGATATCATCGGCTTGTTTAGCCATTGTTTCTGCTAATGCAATGGCTTTTTTGTCTTCACCCAGTTCTAATAACAGAGGAATAAACATGGCACTGTGGTAGTCGTAAGGGATTGCAGAGCCTGGTATTTTTTCAAAAGCAAAATCAATGACTTTCTTTGCTTTTTCTTTATCTCCTTCCCGGATCAATTGGCCAGCAAGGGTGTGTAATTCATTACGATGGTTGCTGGTGAATCGGTAATAGTTTTCGTCGTAGAATATGGTAGAATCCTGAAGACCTTTGTATGAAAACTTCGTGATCATCTTGTCGTACATTTTATCGACATCTACCCATCCGTCCGATGCACCCGGAATAGAGACAGGTAATAAACGATAAGCTAATCCTTCCATTTGCATAAATGCTTTTAAGTCTAAGAACTCATCGCCCGCTAATGTGGTAGAGAAATAGATTGGACGTTTCCAATTGTTGGTCACAATCATATCCAACATGATCAACGATTTTTTGTCCAGACTTTTTTTCTTGATCTTCCATTTCATTTTATCGACAATGAAATGTTGGAATTTTTCAGGCACCACTCGTTTTGCGGCTGCTGAGTCTACTGGTAAAATAAACGTTTGAGAGGGATAGGTCGTCAGGAAATCGCCATCACCACTTGGACGTTTGATGCGGTTGTCGTTTTGACTTACTAATTTAATATAACCAGGTAAAGAAATACCATCGGCATAACGTGGCATCTCATCAAAGTAGATCATATCGTTGATTCCTGAGCTGTAATTAGATTCGCTGAGGCTTATTGGCAATGGTTCTGAAAGGTATGACTTACGTTTCATTTGATTGATGTACCAGTCGACATTGAGTAAGCTTAGGTTACATACCCTTACATCGGTTCGGAATCCTTCTACTTCTTGTGCATACCATAAAGGATAGGTGTCGTTATCTCCTCCTGTGAAAATAATGGCATTAGAGTCACAAGAGTTCAAGATGTTTTTAGCCCCTTCTACCTGGAAATATCTTTTTGAACGGTCGTGATCGTTCCATCCTTCGGCAATCATAATGCCTGGTACTACAAGTAACAGTATCGTTACCAGGAGGGGTCTTAAGGTTTCGTTCTTGATGATGTTTTTCAGGAGGTCTTCCAGGAAGAGGACCGAAAGTCCGATCCAAAAGGCAAAAGCATAAAAAGATCCAGCGAATACATAATCTCTTTCTCTTGGTTCTACGGGTTGAGGGTTGGCATAAAGGATCAATGCTAATCCCGTGAAGAACCAAAGTAGGGTAATCACACTACCGTCTTTTGGATTTTTGCCAAAGTGAAATACGAGTCCTAACAAACCTGCAATTAAAGGTAACATGAAATAGTTATTACGTGCTTTGTTGTTAAGCACTTCTTGAGGAATGCTGCTGTCAAACCATTCGGATGGCTTGAGCCAATTCGAATTTTGTTCATCACCTTCTTTTCCTGCGAAATTCCACATGAAATACCTCCAATACATGTGTCCCATTTGGTAGGTAAACATGAAACCCATGTTGGCTGCAAAACTTGGTTTCTCTCCTTCTTTTAATCCAGACCAGTCGCGGTATGCACGAATATGGTTAGGTTGTGTGCTGTACATACGAGGGAAAAGCATGACATGCGCAGGATCGTAGATGTATTCGTTTTTGTAATCGGTAATGATGTATTGGTCTTTCCCATTTTTATCTTTTCCTGGTGTGTAGACAGGACTTGTTTTTTTGACATCGATCGGGTAACCTGCTGTGTATACAGGGCCTTTGACCAGTGGGCGATCACCGTATTGTTCACGCTTCAAATAAGAAATGAACGTCATCACGTTTTCCGGATCGTTCATGTCGATGGTGGGATTGTATTGAGAACGAATGAGGATAACGCCATAAGAACCAAATCCAATAATGATCAAGGTGAAAGACAAAAGCGATAAGTTGAGTAATCGACTTTGGATCTTAATGGAGTACATGATGGCTGCTACTAAAGAAGCGATCAAAAGAATGACAAAGGCAATGACACCAGAGCCAAACGACATACCTAAGGAATTGGTAAAGAAGACTTCAAATTTTGCCGCTAAGGTCGGTAAGCCAGGAACAATACCCACAAGGATGATACCCAATACCACCATACTGATGATCAAGGTAGCGATAAGCCCCCATGTGGTAGTTTCTTTGTATTTTTTGAAATAGTATACAAGTGCTAATGCCGGAATAGCCAACAAATTCAAGAGATGGACACCGATGGATAAGCCTACTACGTAAGCGATCAGCAGGAACCAGCGATCAGACCCCTCTTTGTCGGCATTTTCTTCCCATTTCAAGATGGCCCAAAAAACAAAGGCCGTAAGGAATGAAGACATGGCATAGACTTCCGCTTCTTCTGAAGAGAACCAAAAGGTATCGGAGAAGGCATAAGCCAAACTGCCCACTAAACCACTGCCAATGATGGAAATGATATTGCCTGTTGACAGGATCCCGTTTGCCGGCATGACCAATTTTTTGGCAAATAAAGTAATAGACCAAAACAAAAATAAAATGGTAAAACTACTTGAAAGTGCTGCTGCCATATTGATCCAATACGCTACCTGCGTGAGGTCACCCATGGCCATGAAAGAGAAGAGTCTTCCGACGAGCAGGAAGATTGGTGCTCCCGGAGGGTGAGGTACCATAAGTTTATAGGATGTTGCAATAAATTCTCCGCAATCCCAAAAACTAGCGGTAGGTTCAAGCGTAAGAATGTAGACAAGGGTGGCTATGGCAAAAACAAGCCAGCCGCTTAGGTTGTTGATTTTCTGATAATTCATAGTAAAAGGTGAATAGTATCGCAAGCAGCGAAGTTAAAAAAAATATCTGTGAATATGCCCAAATTAAGGGCTTCAGATGAAAGTATTTTCTACTTAAGCAGAAGTTTTAAATTGTACAGTGGCCATTTGATGGTAAATGCCATTTTGTTTCAATAGTTCTTGGTGTGTACCGCGCTCTTTGATTTCTCCTTTTTCTATAACTAAAATATTGTCAGCGTGTTGTACAGTAGAAAGACGATGTGCAATCACAATGGCTGTTCGACCTTTCATTAATTTTAAAATGGCTTCTTGAATCAATTCTTCTGTTTCTCCATCAATAGAAGAGGTGGCTTCATCAAGGATGATGATTTTAGGATCGTATACTAAAGTACGGATAAAGGAAACCAATTGACGTTGACCGACGGATAAAGTGCCTCCTCGTTCCATGACTTTATAATCCAGTTGACCAGGAAGTTGACGGATGAAAGTGGCTGCACCGACCAATTCTGCGGCTTCCCATATTTGTGCGTCGGAGATGCTGGGGTTGTGGAGGGTGATGTTGTTTCGAATGCTGTCCGAAAAGAGAAATACATCTTGCAGTACGGTTCCTATTTGAGTCCGTAAATTGTTCAATTTGAAATCACGGATGTTGATGCCATCAATGCAAATCTCTCCTTTTGGTATATCGTAAAGTCTGGAAATTAAATTGATGATAGAAGATTTTCCTGCACCGGTTGGTCCTACTAAGGCGATGGTTTGCCCTTTTTGAGCTGTAAAGGAAATGTTTTTCAGCACGTAACGCTCTTGTTCGTAGGCAAAGGAAACGTTTTTAAATTCTACTTTCCCGTCAATACAGATGTCGTTTAAATGCCCGTCGGTAGGAATTTCTTCTTCTTTATCCAAAAGTTTGAAAATACGATCGGCACTTACAACAGCCATTTGCAGGGTGTTGAAACGATCGGCGATCATGCGTATTGGTCGGAAGAACATCGAAATGTACATGATGAATGAAATCAATGTTCCGGCTGTGGTATAGCCTGCCAGGACTTCTTTAGAACCCATCCATACCAAGAGCCCGATACCTGAAGCACCAATGATTTCCGCGATGGGGAAGTAGATGGAATAATAGAGTACCGATTTCAAATTGGCGTCACGGTGTTCTTGGTTGATGCGTTCAAATTTCTTGTATTCTCGTTCTTCACTGTTGAAGAGTTGAACAATAGCCATACCTGTGATGTGTTCTTGTACAAAGGTGTTGAGGTTGGCCACGGCTGTACGAACGAGGTTAAAAGAATACTTTATTTTTTCTTTGAATACATACGTGCTGATCAATAAGAGGGGTAACACGGAAAGACTGATCAAGGTCAGCTTCCAGTTCATGATGAGCATGAAGGTCAGAATGAAAATCAGTTGCAATACATCCCCTAAGATGCCGGCAAGACCTTCACTGGTAAAATTGGAAAGTGTTTCGATATCAGAAACATTGCGTGTAACCAATTGTCCAATCGGAGTTTTATCGAAAAAACTTAAGCGAAACCGTAATAGGTGTTGGTATAATTTCGTGCGAATGTCTCGGATGATGGTTTGTCCAATCCAATCGGCCAAATAGGTATTGGCATAATACACCAAGGTATGAAGAATCAACAGTCCTGCAAGTAGACCTACCATCCAATAAAGTCCGGTCAGGTCTTTGTTGGCGATTTGATGATCGATGGTATGCTGTACAATGTAGGGTTTTACTGTAGCCAGTATGGCTGCGAATAAGGTAAGACTTACTTGGAGGAAGAAAAATCCGCGGTAGGGTTTGATGTACTGTCCTAATCTCCTCAATACCATGAGGTCGAATAAATTACCGCTAACTTTATGTGTTTCTTCTTTTTTCAAGAGTGGTGGAATGAATAGGTTTTGTACAAAGAACAATCCGTAGGCTTGAATCGTTCGATGGTACTTATGTTATGCAGAAATCTTGTTTTGACTTTTTTTGATGATGATGTACAATTGCCAGGCACAGGCGATTACTGTTCCGATTAAGGCCCCTGAATACGCAAAATTATTCATGTTGATGATGATTTCTACTGTCGCCTGAAGTGCTTTGTCTGTTCCAATAAATACATTTTCAGACAGTTGGTTACGCATCAATACCAACGCGATGCTTGATGCGGTCAATGCTGAAATAATAACAATAACATAAGACCAGATCATATACCGAAACGTTTTTTGAATGTTGCGGTGCATGTACGATAATCCACCCAACACCATCCCGACAGGGATGCCTACTTTCCAACTGTTGGCAAATCCAATAATGGCAGCACCAATGATGGGATTCATGTGATCCGATATGTCGTACTGAGGGAAACGATACTCCGTGAAAAATTCAGGAGCAAAGGTAAATACGATCATGTCGTATATAGCTCCATATACTCCAGAGATCACGGGAGCAAGTACAACAAAGAATAAAACGAGTGCAATGTGCATGGTTTACGGTTTTAAGTAGCGGAAGTCATGCCCCGGAGCGAGTTGTAATACAAATTCATACATGAGTTTGATTACATTTTCTACATCCGATTTAGCGACCATTTCTACAGTGGTATGCATGTATTTGAGTGGTAATGAAATCAACGCAGAAGCAACACCTGCATTGGAATAGGCAAAAGAATCGGTATCGGTACCAGTAGAACGTGAAGCCGAAGCACGTTGGAAAGGAATTTCTTTACTTTGTGCTGTAGCGATCACCATTTTGAGCAAGTTGTTTTGTACTGCTGGTCCATAAGTCAGTACAGGACCTTTGCCGCAAGAGAGATCTCCGCTTTGTACTTTGCTGTAGAGGGGAGATTGAGTGTCGTGACATACATCGGTAATGATGGCAACATCCGGTTTGATGCGGTGAGCAATCATTTCAGCGCCACGTAAGCCAATTTCTTCTTGTACGGAATTGACAACATACAAGCCAAAAGGAAGTTGGGTATTGTTTTCCTTGAGCAAACGAAGTACTTCTGCGATCATGAAACCTCCTATACGGTTGTCTAAGGCACGACCAACATAATATTTGTCGTTCAGTTCTGTTAACTCGTCCACAAAGGTAATGACACTTCCTACATGCACACCTAATGCTTCCACTTCTTCTGCTGTAGCACAGCCTACATCAATGGTCAAGTTTTTTAAAGTAGGCGGTTTATCGTTTTCATTGTCGCGCACGTGAATGGCAGGCCATCCGAATACGCCTTTAACAATGCCTTTGTCGGTATGTATATTGACACGCATAGAAGGCGCAATGGCAGTATCGGAACCTCCATTCTTACGGACGTAGATGTAGCCGTCTTTGGTAATGTAATTGACAAACCAGGATATTTCGTCGGCGTGGGCTTCAAGTACTACTTTATAGGGTGCATCTGGATTGATCACGCCTACAGCTGTTCCGTAGGTATCAATAATGAATTCATCCACATAAGGGCGAATGTAATCCATCCAAATTTGTTGTCCTGAAGATTCAAATCCCGTAGGTGAGGGATTGTTAAGGTATTGGTATAAAAAGGCTTTACTCTTTTCGTCTGACATATGTTGTGTATTTATACCTAAAAGTACGTATTGACAGGCTCAAAAAGAAATTTTTTAGAAAAGAGAAAGATAATTAGGCTTTTGATTTCGACTGTATGGGTTTAATAAACCGTGGAAGGTAAGTTAAGCTAAAGAGAGAAGCATCAAATACCATCCCGAAACTTCGGGATGGTATTTGGATTGTAAATCGGCCACTCTTTATCTGTAAATCCGTAATTCAACAGCCAACAAGTTGTATATTTGTTTATGCAAAATGTGGCAATTATAGACATGGGTACTAATACCTTCCATTTGTTGGTAGCGAAGGTAAAAGAGGGTAAACATGAAGTGTTGTTGGATGAAAAATGTGCGGTGGGTTTGGGAAGGGGTGGGATCAACGATGGAATCATAACAGCAGATGCCATGGATAGAGCTATGGAGGCTTTACATTTTTTTAAAGGCTTATGTGATCGATACGGGGCCGGTCAAGTGATGCTTACAGGTACGAGTGCAGTGCGTTCGGCACGTAACCAAGACGATTTTTTGAAACGGATCAAAGGGGAATTGAATTGGGAAGTACGAGTACTTTCAGGAGAAGAAGAAGCTATGATTATTTATCTAGGCGTAAGTACAGCGGTGGAGTTGCCGGATGAGAATGCGTTGATTGTCGATATCGGTGGAGGAAGTGTGGAGTTTATTTTATGCCATGGACAAAAAGGGGTACTGTGGAAGCAGAGTTTCGAAATCGGAGGACAACGTCTGATGGATAAATTTCACCGTACTGATCCGATTACAGAGGAAGAGAAAGAAAATATACAAGACTTTTTGGTTGAGCAATTAAAACCTTTGTTGCAAGCGGTCAAGGATTTGGGTGGAGTAAAAATGCTTGTTGGTTCTTCCGGTAGTTTCGATACCTTAGCAGACATGTATTGTGCAGAAAAACATCAGGTATTGGAAACTGGAATTTCTGCATTTAGTTTGCCCATCGATGCTTACCATGACTTAGCTCAGATGCTTTACAAAAAAAACAGAGCGCAACGTTTAGCTGTTCCGGGTATGATTCCTTTACGTGTCGATATGATTGTGGTGGCTTTAGTATTGATCGATTGGTTGATTGATCAATTGGGGATAGAAAAAATAGAGGTGTCGTTTTATGCGTTGAAAGATGGTTTGTTGAAATTAGTGGTCAGTAGACAGTAGACAGTGGTCAGGTATCAGTAGTCAGTGCTGGCGCAATATACAAAACAAAAACGTCATCGAAGTTAAAACTTCGATGACGTTTTTGTTTTGTACTGACTACTGATACCTGACCACTGATACCTATAGTGGTGAATGCAATTCGCCGCTACAGGTTTGATATTATTTTTCCCTTTGGATATTTAACAGAAAACTTAAACACCAATTCTTTTGTATCACTTGGTCCTACGTTGAGGTTCCAGGTTAACTTGCCTGTTTCCAGCTCATGAGCAGCACCTCCAGCATCGATCAATACGACTTCGATTTGGTTGTTCGTCGTTACCGGAATTTGTTCTTCTACTTTTAGGGTAATGGCTTCTTTCTTGGTGTTTCTAATTTTAATGCGGTAGGCATATTCTTGTTTTCGATTGCTTCCAATCAGTTTGTTGGTGGTGAAATCTTTGATTTGCTCACGTTCAATCAAAACTTTAGGATCGGCACCGAGCGATAAACTTAAGGTATCTTTGAAGTTGACCGGATCTAAAAAAGATTCTCCTACAAAATTGTTTTGGTAATACAATTGTGCATTGCCAGGTAGTAAAGCGAGGGTTTCCCATCCTATAATGTCAGCCATCAAGTAACAAGAGTTACTCAATTTCGGTACCGCACCGTGACGGAAGCTTACGGGTAAGTTATAGTTTTGTACATCGACGAGTTGTCCTTGAGGATTGGAGGCCACGGTGTAAGGAATCGCAAGATCAAATTCTGCAAAAAGGGAAGTTTGTACCACAGTAGTATAATCAGCAGAAGAGCTGGATTCTTCTGCTCCTGCCACACTACTAAGCAGATCCTCGGATTCGGCTGTTACATAGGCTGGAGCAGCCCTTTCTACTTTTTTAGCCTTGTCGTATCGATACGTTACCGGTTCATAAAATCCCAATTCCCATTTATTCAAGGTAGGTTTTGTCCCGTCTATAGAGGGGTTGGTGGTGCTGAGTTTTAATTTTACATTATCCCAGTTCAGTCCCGTTTGTTGAACGACTTGTGCTTTGTATACCAACTGAATGTCTTTACCTTGTTCTTTTACACGCAAGTCATATACAGGATACCAACTGGCATTGCCAGTAATGTATTCTAAATTCAACTGCGCTGTTTGGGCAATTTTAGAAGATACTTTGATGATGACATCAGAAGAAGGTTTGTTTTGTTCTGAACGTGCTGTATTGAGTTGTGCCTGGTATTTATTTAACTCCAGTTGAAGTTTATTGATTTTGCGGGAATCGGTTAATTTAGTTTTGCGAATTTCAGTGAGTCGTTCCCTGTAAAAATCAGCCATGTCTTCTACGTCTAAGGCTTTCAAGGAAGCATCGTTACCTTTGAGCGATTGGTTGGAGAGGATCATTTTTTCTTCTTCTACCAATACTTCTTTTAATTGATTGAGTAAGTTGATTTGATCTCTTAATGCTTCTACCGAATCTTCTAACACGGTAAGGTGTGAGGAATTGCTGTTGGGATTGAGGTAATTGAGGGTGTGTTGTACTCCTAATAAAATATATTCCCCTTTTCCCGTTACCTGTATACTTTTAGGGAAAAGGTGGGCGGGTAAATTTTTAACCACAATTTCCGTTACGCCACTATTGATAGTACAGCTTATGCGATTCGACACTTGCGCTTTGTCGAGATAAACTGTTACATTTTTAATTTCTGCTTTGGCATCAATTTTTGCTATTTGAGCTTTGGCAAGTCCTGAAAAAAGGAATAGACCCAAGAGGAGATAACTTGCTTTCATCATAAGTTAGTTTTTTAGCGGTGTATTGTAAAACTGGCTTTTTAGGGCTGATTTTAGTTGTTAAAGATGAATAGATGGAGTTAAACTTAGTAAAATTCAGTCAATTATCATTTTACTCGAACATAGTATTGAAAATTTTACCCGATAATAGCTAATTTGTAGGCATGAACGAACCTTTAACAAGCTACGAAGCCCTTAACGCATTTTGCCAACATATATTTTTAAAAATGGGATGTTCTGAGCGCGATGCTCAGATCGCCACCAACGTATTGCTTTCTGCCGACATCAGAGGAGTTGATTCTCATGGTGTCGCTCGTTTATCGGGTTATGTTCGTTTATGGGAAAATAAGCGTATCAATACCAAACCTGATATTTGTGTTGTACATGAAACACCTTCTACAGCGGTGGTTGATGGAGATGGTGGTTTAGGGTTGGTCGTAGCGCCTTGGGCCATGGATATTGCCATCAAAAAAGCAGAAGTAGCGGGTACGGGTTGGGTTGCTGTTCGTAATTCTAATCACTACGGTATCGCAGGTTATCATGCCATGATGGCCTTGGATAAAGACATGATCGGGATTTCGATGACCAATGCCAGTCCTTTGGTTTCTCCGACGTTTTCATTGGACCGTTTATTGGGAACGAATCCCATTGCAGTGGCTATTCCTGCGGATAAGCAACCTCCTTTTGTGGCTGATTTTGCCACGACAACAGCAGCGAATGGTAAACTTGAAATATTACAACGCATCAATAAAGAAGCTCCTGAAGGCTGGATTCAAGATGCAAAAGGAGGGATATCAACCAATCCTCACGAATTAAAAGATGGGGGAGCTTTATTGCCTTTGGGTGGAGATCGTGACCACGGTAGTCATAAGGGATATTGTCTAGGGTCTGTCGTTGATATCTTCTCGGCGGTATTGTCGGGAGCAAACTATGGTCCTTGGGTTCCTCCTTTTGTCGCATTTCTTCCTTTACCAGAAGATCCCGTGGGTAAAGGGATTGGACATTTCTTTGGAGCCATGCGTGTAGATGCATTTCGTCCTGCCGATGAATTTAAATCACACATGGATAAGTGGATTACTACGTTTCGCAACTCTCGAAGTGTAGAAGGAGAGAAGGTATTAATTCCGGGGGATCCGGAACGTATCATGGAACAAGAACGTTTACAACAGGGGATTCCTGTTCAGGCGAAAGTGAGAGAAGATTTAAGGGCTTTAGCGGCTAAGCTTGGAGTGGAACATCCATTCTAGAATCCATATCATGATGAGGTATCACTATTTACTGCGGCTTATTTTTATAGTCGGGGTGTTCTATACGGGCACGTCTGTCAAGGCGCAGGAGAGATTTGTAGTCGAAGATAATTTTCAAACAAACAATCATTACTGGCCAGAAGGGGATTTTGGTTATGGAAAAGTCAAGTGGTCTAAATCTCTTTATACGATTGAGCGTATCTTAGCACAAGGAGAAAGTGTTTTTGTGATTGATAATTACATCAATCCAGCCCTTGATTTTTCGATTGAAGCGAATATTCAAATTATAGCATCGGAAAAAGGTTTTTGTGGTTTGGTCTGGAATTATGCAGACATCAATAATTTCGATGCGTTTAGTATCTCATCTGAGGGAACTTATTCTGTGGTGGTATGCCGGTATGGACAATTTTTTAACCTCTCTGAAGAATCATCGGGTGATCCTTTTAGTGAAGCCATTAAAAAGGGAAAATGGAATCGCCTGAAAGTGGAACGTCGGGGTGATTTTTACCACTATTTTATTAATGACACATTTGTGTTTAAAGCAGAGTTTCCTGGCTATGCACATTCCGCCCATGGATTTTATATTACTAAACGTTCTACGATGCAGGCTTCGGAGTTCGAGATCAAACAAGCACAAGCATTAACGATATCTTCAGATCCTGTTGTGCAAAAAGAACGATTGGGAGCAGAGATCAATACCGATAAAAATGAAAGTTCTCCTCTTATTTCTCCTGATGGAAGTCTTTTGTTTTTTACACGCAGTGACATCCATTCTCGAGATGCGGATGTTTGGGTATCGAAAAAAACGAAAGAAGGCAAATGGGGCAAAGCACAAAGTTTAGGATCTCCGGTGAATAATAAAGTACATAATTCTGTGCTTTCATGTGCTGCTGATAACCGTTCAGTACTTCTCTTAAATACTTACTTTGCCGATGGATCGTATAAAGGCTGTTGTTTTTCACAAAGTGAATGGGAAGATGAGCAATGGACTTTACCCCAAGATGTGATGATTCAAAATATTAATCACTATGGTAAATGGCTTGATGCCAGTTTGTCTG
The DNA here is from genome assembly GCA_964454665.1 of uncultured Chitinophagaceae bacterium. GTDB lineage: Bacteria > Bacteroidota > Bacteroidia > Cytophagales > Cytophagaceae > JACMQM01. The sequence continues at coordinate 155,218 of CAYVTO010000004.1, read as the reverse complement.
TTGATAAAAGTACCATGGTATTATCTGCTTTGCGTCCAGGTACATTGGGGTACAACGATTTGTATGTTTCGTTTAAAATGGAAAAAGGAGTTTGGTCGGAACCCTTGAATCTAGGGAGCAGTATCAATACCCCTTTTAACGAAGCGTCTCCTTTTTTAGCTTCAGATCATAAGACCTTATATTTTTCTTCCGTGGGTTATCCTGGTTATGGCAATCAAGATATCTTTATGTCGAAGCGTTTAGATGATTCCTGGACGCGTTGGTCTACTCCCATAAACCTTGGAGCATCCGTCAATACAGAAGGTTTCGATGCTTTTTTTTCTATTGCTTCCAACGACCATTGGGCTTATCTGGTGTCGAATAAAGGGTCTATAGGAGGAACAGATCTTTTTCGTATTCCATTACCGGCCTCACTTCTTCCAGATCCAGTGTGTGTCTTGTCGGGGAAGGTCATGGATAAGTCAACGGCTTTGCCTTTATATGCCAAATTGTTTTATCAATCCTTAAGCAATGACCAAATAAAAGGAGAGGTACATTCTGATCCTAAAACAGGAGATTATCAAATCATACTGCCGGATACAGGTACCTATTATATTTCAGCGGAGAAAAAAGAGTATTACGGACAAGCGGATACCCTTTCTTTTTCTTATCGAACGCAAGCTTCGACTCGACAGGCGTTGAATGTATACCTTGATCCTTTGGTGAGAGGGAAATCATTTCCTATTCGACAACTTCAGTTTCAACAATCAAAAGCCGTGTTGTTACCAAGTTCTATTCCTGCGCTTAAACAATTAGTGGCATTGTTGATGGTTAACAAAGACATGCTCATCAGTATAGAAGGCCATACCGATAATGTAGGAGATCCAGCGTTGAACATGGAACTTTCTTTAATGCGTGCCGATGCGGTATACCAATACCTCATGGCACAAGGCATTGAAAAAACACGTATGGTGGTCAAAGGACATGGAGGATTGAATCCCATCGCTGACAATTCAAAAGAGGAGACCCGGCGGCTAAATCGAAGAGTGGAATTTGTCATTTTAGGAAAGGAGTAAGGGATGGCAAAGTCGAAAAGATTACCAGGCAAATCAAAAACTCCTGTGAGGCGTAAAACCAGTGCTCGAAAAAGTAAGTTAACGCTGAAGCGGGGATTATACATGGCAGGTATTCTTGCTCTCATTACCATTCTTTCTTTGACCTATTGGTTTTTGGGAGCTATCACTTCTTTTAAATCCTCAAAACTTTATTACTATAATCCTTATACCCTTTCACCCGAAGCTTTTGCCGATACATTAAAAGCACAGGGTTATATTCGATCTGCATTTCCATTAAAGTGGGTTTTAGAACATCGTGAAATTAATTCCTTGCGACCAGGTTTATTTGAGATCAACAAAGGTGTTACAGCCTATGGTTTGGCGTCTGATATTGCAAGGATAGGAGTTATCGATCATTTGAAATTGGAAATAGAGCGTTACCGGCAACGAAAAAATATTTTAATCGGACTTGCTAAGCAAACGGATTTATCTTCTTCGAAGTTAAACGCTTTGATGTCGGATGAGCAGTTTTTAGACAGTTTGGGTGGTTTAAACCGGGAAAATGCCTGGACAATATTTATTCCGGGAGTATACCGTTTTCCGAAGCATATTTCAGAGCGACAATTACTGGAAAACATTTATGATGCACAGTTGTTTTATTGGAATACAGAACGCACTAATCAAGCTGGAAGTGCTGGCCTGGCACCTCAAGAGGCGATGGTGTTAGCTTCTATTGTCTATGCGGAAACCAAAAACACGAGTGAAATGCCTATGATTGCAGGAGTTTACATTAACCGTTTGAATAAAAAAATGAAACTTCAAGCGGATCCTACGGCTTTGTATGCTGCGGGCGATTTTACTTCTAACAGGGTAAGGGGAAAACATTTGGAGATGGATTCTAAGTACAATACCTATCGCTATAAAGGGCTTCCTCCTGGCCCCATTTGTATCCCTTCTCAGGATGCATTGCATGCTGTCTTGCATTATAATGACCACAATTATTTGTATTTCTGTGCAAAAGATGACTTTTCAGGGTGTCACTCCTTTGCGGAAAATTTTGAAGAGCACAGGACAAATGCAGATAAACTCTGGAAGGCTTTAAATAAAAGAAAAATTAAATAACTCCTTTTTCAGCCGTGTTTAAATCTCTTGAAAAAAATGTAACTTGTCCTGCCATGAAACACCTATTCATTCTCTTGATACTTATTGCAACAACAAGCATTTATACGAATGCGTTTTCCAAAAATTATGGTGTTGAAGAAAACAAAGATTCTATCGTCAAAGTCTTACATGAAAGTGCTGTTGCCCTATGTCAGGAAAAGCAATACCAGGAATCTGAAAAGGTATTCAAGCAACTTTTTAAAACTAAAGATGCTGTAATGCCTGATGAGTCGGCTTATTATTACGGTGTCACTTCTTTCTATTTAAAAAAATACAGCCAAGCCAGGAAAGCATTTCTTCGGTTTGAGACCTTGAAAAAAGCTTCTGATTCATTAAGAAAAGAGGCCGTGGAATTTCGTTATGATATCGATTGTTATGAGAAAGGTTATTTTGAATACGAAGAAACCTGCATTCATTGTAAGGGTGAAGGTATAGCCGGTGAAGATTGCCAAACGTGTAAAGGTAATGGAAGACAGTATTGTCCTAAATGTTCAGGCAGTGGAGTTGCTATTGTGAAAAATGGTATGGCTGAAAATTATTCTACCTGTAGCAAGTGTGGAGGAAAGGGAGTGGTAGATTGCATGACCTGTAAGGGCACATTGAAAGTCAATAAATCATGTTCCGTTTGTATTGGGAAGGGTAAGATAACGATGAAGGGAGTATGTAAAAATGAGTAATAATAGCAATAGTGGTAGTATAGAACAGGCACATGGTGATGAACGTTGGATTTTGTTTATTCTCATTGCGATTAATTTTACACACATCATGGATTTTGTCGTCATTGCGCCGTTAAATCCATTTTTGAAGGAAGCCTTAGTCATCGATTCTTCTCAGTTTGGCATTTTAGTTTCTTCCTATACGTTCAGCGCAGGTATAGCGGGCTTGATTGCTTTTTTTAAGTTCGATGCTTACGACAGGAGAAAAGTAGTATTGTTTTTATATGCGGGCTTTGTCTTCGGTAATTTGTTGTGTGCTGTTGCTCCGGGATATAAATTCTTTTTGTTTTCCAGAATTTTAGCAGGTGCATTTGGAGGTGTATTGTCTGTACTCATTTTCTCTGTCGTTGGAGATGTGATACCTCCAGAACGTAGAGGTAAAGCTACGGGTATGGTCATGGCTGCATTTTCAGGAGCCTCCGTATTGGGTATTCCTGTAGGATTATTTCTAACTCATCAGTTCGATTTTCATGCCCCTTTTATTTTGCTCACGGCATTGAGTGTTTTTGTTTATGTGGTGATTTGGAAAAAATTTCCATCCTTAACGATACATTTTAAAAAAGGTACTCACGAGCAAATCAATAGAAAAGAATTGTTGCGTTCTTTTTTGCATAACGATAACGTGCGTAATGCGTTAGGCTTAACCTTTTTTTTAACACTTGCAGGATTTATGGTGGTGCCTTTTGTGAGTGATTACATGGTGAACAATGTGGGTTTGGATAAGAAAATGTTAGGTTATATCTATCTTTTTGGAGGATTAGCCACAGCTGTTACTGGCCCATGGGTAGGGCGTATGGCCGATAAGTATGGGAAGCAGCGAGTATATGTTATTTGTGCAAGCTTGTCCATGTTTCCTTTGTTTTTCATCACGACATTACCACCGATTGCCGTTTGGTTTTTATTTCCTTTTACGACCATCTTTTTTATTTTATTTGGGTCGCGTTTTGTACCTGCAGTCACTTTAGTTACATCTGCTGTGAGTCCGCGAGAACGTGGAAGTTTTATGAGTATAAACACCTCAACACAACAATTTGCTTCAGCGATGGCAGCCATGTTGTCGGGTTTAATAGTTTCTAATACTCCTGAAGGTAGAATAGAATATTTCTGGGTTGTTGGGTTATGTGCTGTTGCCTTTACGGTGGTGAGTATTGTCATTTCTTATCGTGTAAAAGAAGTATCGTAATGAAATTGAAGCTTTGGATCAGTGCATTTCGTTTAAGAACATTGCCTTTGGCACTTTCCAGCATTGGCATGGGCTCTGCATTAGCCGCATATCATTTTTCGTTTTCTTGGAGAATCTGTTTGGGAGCGATTGTAACGACGTTGTTTTTACAAATACTTTCCAACTTGGCAAATGATTATGGCGATTATACGCATGGAGCAGATGATGAAAACAGAATTGGCCCCACACGTGCCATGCAATCGGGTTTGATTACGGCAAGAGAAATGAAAACAGCGATGGTTGTTTTTATTTTATTGTCTTTGTGCAGTGGATGCAGTTTGTTATACCTGGCATTTTCAAATGAAACCATTTCATGGTTACCTGTTTTCTTTTTTTTTCTTGGACTAGCTGCTATTGCTGCTGCCATTAATTATACCGCGGGTAAAAATCCCTATGGTTATAAAGGGTTAGGCGATGTGTTTGTCTTTCTCTTTTTTGGTTGGGTAGGAGTTTGTGGAACGTATTTTCTCATGACCAAAGAAATGACATGGGACATTCTATTGCCTGCTACCAGCATGGGTTTATTTGCGGCAGCGGTATTGAATATTAATAACATTAGGGATATCGACTCTGATGTCATGGCGGGTAAAAAAACATTAGCGATGCGTTTAGGACCTCATAAGGCTAGACTATACCATGTCATCATTATTCTTGTGGCCATCGTTTGTGCTTTTATTTTTGTAATGCAAAAGGCATTACCTTATACCTGGCTTTTATTTCCCGCCATCTTACCGGCATTATGGAATGCGGTGAGTGTATATAAAACAGAAGATCCCAAACGCTTGGATCCTTGGCTAAAACAAATGGTTTTTTCTTCGCTTATCTTCTTGGTTTTTTTTACATTAGTTGTATCCTTGTAAATTATGCAGAGCTCGAAGAAGACGATTTTCTTTAATGCCTTATCCAATGAAGATGAACTTCATTTGATCAAACGTTTTCGTGAAGAAGGTTGGGAGTGTTATGCAGGTGCGACTAAAGAAGTAGTGTTGAAAGCGATGTCTGTGCTGGGGAGAGATAAAGTCTCTGTTTACCCTTCTACACACGATCAACCGATTGTCGCAGAAAAGGGACTGCTTTTTGATGCGTTGGTGCATTTATCCCCTGAAATTTCCCTTCGTGGAGGAGCTTCTGTTGCTTCTCAAGATTGGAGTAAAGTAGTCGATACTTATGTGATTTCATACCAAGAGTTTGTCGCAGCATTTAAACCTTTGTTGAAGGCGAAGTCTTCTTCGATTGCTTTAGTTGGGCCGTATTTATTGCCTCAGGATGCATTAAGTGATGACCAATTTGAAGTTCTTGTGCAAGGATTAGATGCAGTAGTAAAAATGTGGGCTCGGCAAATAGGAGAAGAGGGAGTACGTATTAATGCGGTATTTCCAGGGTATATGAATTTTCATTTGGCAGAGCACCTACGAGTTAATTTTATTAAAAAAATTCCGATGAGAAGATTGGGTACATTTGAAGATTTGTATCAATTATTATCTTTTCTATGTGGAGATAAGTCAACCTATTTGACGGGTAATGCTATTCGTTTGAATGGAGGATTTACCGTGTAACCATCATTTAATGGTTATCACTTGCCAATCTTTTTGGATCTCTCCAGAATACCTATTGGTGTTGACTTCGTAACGTAGTTTATTATATTTTATAGGAATTATTATTTTACCTGTTTTGTCTATTACTCCTGTATAATATTCGTTGCCGACGAAGAACACTCCATTTTCTATTTCATTGACTTGATTATATTTTGCTGGAATTACTTCTTTCCCCTCTTGATTAGCAAGACCATATAATCCCATTTGATTTTGTATAATATATAATCCTTCTTTTGTGCGAGATACTGATTTTAAAGGGTACTCTAAGGTGAGTTTTCCTTTGTTGTTGATCAGGTGATAAAGGTTGTTTTCTTGTATAATACCCGCATTCCCGTACAGTACAGCAGGTGTTTTGTAATAAGGTTGTACAATTATCTTTTCTTCTTTATCGATGTAGCCCCAACGTCCCCTGAGTTTTATGGGACATATTCCATTTTTAAAAATACCCGTTTCTTCGTATTGGGTTGAAATCATAATGCGACCTTCTAAATCACAAAATCCTAACCCGTCTTTATATTTGATCTTGATATAATCTTCGGAAAGATCGATGACATCATTGAATCGTTTATGAGGTCCGCTGATCAGTTGCCCTTTCGTATTGTAAAGAATATGTTTGGAGCCTTGTCGTGTGATGAAGACGGTGTTATCTGTGTTGAGGTGAATAGCATCGTATTGGCAAGGTAAAATCATCACACCTTTGTAGTCGACGATTCCGAAACGTTTGTTTTTGGCTTGAACTCTATAATAGTGGTATGACAGTTGAACGACAGTATTATATTCTTGATAAGCATTCATCCATTTCTTTTCGCCCATTGCATTGAGCCGAACGATTCCGGCATTGTAATAAGCATATTCTTCTTTGGAAATCAGTTGTTCGCCCTTTTCATTGATGATGATTTTATTCCCTTGAATAATGGCTTGTGCGATTCCTTTTTCAAAAGGGAAGATGCTGTCGTAGCGGTAAGAAATAACGTGTTCGCCTTTTTCATTGATTACTCCCCAGAGATTGAAATTATTTTTTACAGTCCAGAGGTTGTTGCTATATGATCCAACATCATTGAATGTATTTTGTATGATGGGTTGAAACGACCAGCTGTAGATTTGTTTTTCTTTTTGATCGTTTTGTACGATGAAGTATTTTCCCTTTGGGTCAACGCTTTTCCAAAGAGGTTCTTGAATGATCTTCCCATGGGGAGAAGCAATTCCCCAGTGTCCGTTTTGTTTGACAAAAAACAAAGAGTCTTTGGCATGTATGATATCTTCGAAAATAGCAGGGCATAGTTTTTTAGTAGCAGAGCAGATTCCTTTCTTGCTTAGTATATTGTATGAGAAAAAGTCTTTAGAGAGTATTTGTATGTTTTCTGATTCTATAGAATACAGTAATTGACCAGATGCTGTCATGATTTCGTGCAGGGCAAAAGGTAATGCCCGGTATGTTTTTTTTTGCTGGTAAAAAATCTGTTTATAGGTTGGAGGAATTACTTCTTCTCCAGTGGCTTTATAGATTCCCCATTTCCCGAGCTCTTGTAAAAGAATATGTTTGTCTTTGTACTCGTACCGAAAGTTGTCGTACTTCATAGGGAATATTTCTTTTCCATTATTATGAATAAATCCCCATTTACCTTCTTTGTTTTTGACAGGAAACATGTGTTTGTATTCTGGCAAAATTTCATGGTATATAAAAGATAGTACAGTGTTCCCTTTGATATCGATGACACCATATACATTTTCTTTTTCTACAATGGCTTTACCGAATTCAAAGCCATGATGAACACGGTCAAACTGAGGTTTGATGATCCATTTGTTCCTGGTATTTTTGAATCCCCATAACTCCCCTGATTTTTCTGCTCTCAGCCCTTCGTGGTATCCAGATTGACTATAACCAGAGGAAGACAGCAGGAAGAAAAAAAATAAGGAATATAAACAAGGAAATTTGGTAAGAGACATGATGTTATTTCTTCAGTACGTATACTTGACTGTGGGGTAGGTAATATACGTAAGAATAGGAAAGTGTAGAAATTCTATTTTCTTTATAATCCATTAAAAACCATTTGAGGTCTTCTGTTTGAACAAGACAAGCTCCTTCGCCGAAATCAAGTATTTGTAAATAACGTGTACCTATAATTTCCTGGCCGAGATGATTGACAAGTCCTGCCTTACCCTTGTAATAGACGACATAGTTCAAATGGGTTTCAACGATACGTTCGTACCAATGGGTGTTAATGACTTTCCCAGAAAGATTGAGGAAATTGTATTTTTTATTTTGCAAAACCCATGTTGCTCCATAGCGATAATCCCCTACGGCTTCATAATAAGGTTGTGCAATGATGTTTTCATTACGGTCCAGGAATCCCCATTTGTTTCTAATTTTTACGGCTACACGATCGTTGTACATGAGACCTAGCGAGTCGTATACCGGAGCGATGGGTACATTACCAACCGTATCTCCGTATCCCCAAAAATGATTTCTTTTAAATAAGAACAAATGGTTAAGGAGGAGTATGGTATCAGCCTGTGTTCTCGTTTTTATTTTTATAATGGTACTGTCGCTTAATGTATTTATGTTTAGGAGTTGAATATCATTGCGACGTTCAATTTTTTGAGCCTTACTGAGCGTAGGGAAATTCCATGTCATGGATTTTCCTTCCCGGTAAAGCCTTACTTCGAGTGGATGATTTGAATCTTTTATTGAATCTCCAAGTACAGGTGTTAATCCTTTTGCTCCTGCACGGTAAAGATAAAGTGTGTCGTAAGGAATACTGTATATTCTTCCATTGTCATTTGTCAGCCATAGTTTGTTATTTCCTCCTTCAAATGCCGCTGTTGATGGGTTGATACGATGACAAAGGTTATCTGTATATAAGAGTATACCAAGGATAGGATCTACGTGTATGCTGTCGTAAATGTTTGTATGAATGAAACCTTGCTGTTCGTGCCATACTTGGTATCCTTTGGGCGTACTTACTTTATAGTATGGTGCTTGCAGGGTTTGTATGGATGTGTAGTGAAGAGGAAGGATACTTTGGTTTTGAAAAGAAATAATGCCTGCTTTAAGGGTGGTTTTTTTTCGTTGGGGAATGTATTGATAAACTACAGCCATGTTTTGGCCTACAGCACCAATGGAATCCCATTCTGGTTTTACGATGATGTTTCCTTTCACATCTCGTATTCCCCATTTGTACATTTCAGGAGTTTCTTGACTAGCCTTGCATTTGAAGACCTGAATGGATTGACTTAGAGGTAAAGTTTGAATGGTTTTAATGTCACAGGAATTACACACGAGTACTTGCTGAGCCCAGAGTTGTGTACTAAAAAGCAGTAAGGTAATAGAAAGGAGGTTGCGTGTGAAAAAAAGCACCGGCGACATCACTTATTCAGAATGTTCTTGTGTTTCTTTTTCCAGGTTGAACAGGTCGTTCAATACATCAATGAGTGTTTCCGCTTCACCACGTTTGCAAGCTGCTTTCAGATGCAATACAGGTAACTTGATGATTTTTTGCATCATATTACGGGTAATTTCTTCTACACGCTTACTTTCATCTTCGGTCAATGATTTGAGGTGTCGAGACACTTCTTCCTTGCGGATTTGTTCTAAGGTGTTTTTTAATTTTTGTATCGTAGGGGATACGATCATTTCTTTCGACCATTCTTTTAATTCTTCTACTGCTATACCGATGATACTTTCTACATGAGGTATAGAGCGACGGCGTTTTTCTATGGCTTCTTCCGAACGGTTTTGTAGGGTATCGATACCATATAAAATAACGCCTGGTATTTGTTCTACATCAGGAGCAACAGAACGTGGAACTGAAATGTCAATAAAATATTTGTAAGTAAAGACATTGGTCTTTTCTAAGCTCGATTTAGTAATTAAAGGTTCAGGTAAAGCCACAGAACTGATGACTAAATCTGCCTTTTGAATGGCTTCATCCAAATCATCGAAGGATACGGTTTGGAATTCACATTCGTTGGCTAAAGCTTCTGCTTTGGCCATGGTACGGTTGGTCACAAAAACATTTTTCAAGGATGAGTTGACCATGTTGCGACATACATCGGCACCCATTTCTCCTACGCCTAAAATAAGCACATGAGGATTATGGTGGTTTTCAAGAAGTTCTTCTGCCAGTTCTACGGTGGCATAAGAAACAGATGCTGCACCATCGCGCAAGCCAGTTTCTTGAACTACTTTTTTATTGGTAAAGAAAATGGTATGTAGTAAACGATGTAAGAAGGGACCTGCCATGTTTTGGTCAGCAGACCATTGGTAGGCATGTTTTACCTGGTTGGTAATTTGTAAATCTCCCACCACTTGAGATTCCAAACCGATAGCTACCCTGAACAAATGCAATACAGCATCTTCATGGTCTGTAAAATATTCAAATAGAGGGATCAGTTCTACACCGTTGGATAATCCTTTATGAATGGCCAACAGTTTTATAATTCCTTCGGATACGTTTTCGTTAGAAGCATAGTACACCTCGGTACGGTTGCATGTCGATAGGATCAACAGTTCATGTAAATCGAATGCTTCTTTTAAAAGGAGCATCAGGTCTTTGCATTCCTGTTCGTTTAAAGCCATTTTCTCCCGTATTTCTACAGGGGCTTTTTTGTACGAAAGACTTACCGCTTTAAAATTCGAGATCATAATATGGTGTCAAAAATACAACCTAAACACTAAATTATGGAATAAAAAGTAATAAATTCATCAATTTATAACCGTTTCAAATAATTGGCAGGTATGAATATTTATGACAATAAGTCGGCGTGGAAGTGGTTTTTGGTGGCTTTAGCATTACTCATAGGAGGAGGTTCTTTGTGGTATACCAACCGCTTGGTGAAGGTGCTTGCAGAAGGAGAAAAACGTCAAATAGAGCTCTATGCCAAAGGTTTACAAGCCATCACCTCCTCGGAATCAGGAACCAATTTAACCTTTCTTTTTCAAGAAATTATTGAAACGAATCACCGTATTCCAGTAGTGCTTACTGATACCGAAGGGACTCCCATCAGCCATAAAAATGTTGATATATATCAAGGTTTATCAGAGTCTGAAACGGAAGATTTTTTAAAGAAAAAGATCGTAGAAATGCAAACTGAACATCCGCGTATCGAAATCAAGTACATGGGTGTGGTGATCAACTATATTTATTATCAAAATTCATGGGTGCTTTCACAGTTAAAATACTATCCTTTTATACAGTTGGTGGTGGTGGCCATCTTTATTCTGATTGCTTATTTGGCCTTCAGTTCTTCGCGTCGTGCAGAGCAAAATCGGGTATGGGTGGGTTTAGCCAAAGAAACAGCACATCAGTTAGGTACTCCTCTGTCCTCTTTAATGGCATGGACAGAAATCATTAGAAGTGATCCCCGATTAGAAGGCGATGCGATGGGAGAAGAATTGAACAAAGATGTAGAACGATTGGCCACGATTACGGCGCGTTTTTCCAATATCGGATCGAAGCCTGTGTTGAAAGAAGAAAATTTATTGGAAGTACTTATGCGTATGACAGATTATTTGAGCCGTCGTATTTCTACCAAAGTAAAGATACAGATCGATCCCGAAGAAGACGATATTACAGCGTATATCAATGAATCTTTGTTTGGTTGGGTCATTGAAAATCTGATTAAAAATGCGGTCGATGCGATGGAAGGAGAGGGTAATTTACGTTTGCATATTCATCGCTTGGAACGCAAGTTATGGCTGGATATCAGTGATACGGGAAAGGGGATGAGTAAATCGGAATCGCGCAAAATTTTTAATCCTGGGTATACCACAAAATCGAGAGGTTGGGGTTTAGGATTGACCTTGGTGAAGCGTATTGTAGAAGATTACCACGGGGGTAAAATCTCAGTACTCAACTCTGTCGTGGGGAAAGGAACAACGTTTCGGATTGAATTGCCTATTTAGTCGTCAGGAACCAGTAGTCAGGTATCAGTGGTCAGTGGTCAGTGAAAAGGAATCCTTTTTGAGGTAGAGAGAATTATTGTTTTTAGGTCTTAATTTGTCCTGAAAAATAAAATGTTTTGTTGGGTGTCTATGTAAAAAAAAACGTAATGTTTATAAAATGTATCTATCTAATATACAGAATTATATATCCTTTTTTGCACTGACCACTGACCACTGATACCTGACTACTGGTTCCTGACTTGCTAAACAATAAATAATCCCGTAGCTTTGCACTCTCAAATCGAGTAATTTCAGTCAATTAATAGATAAATTTTATACATCAAAATGGCAAACATCGGTAAAATTACCCAAGTTATCGGCCCGGTTGTAGACGTGAGCTTCAGTGGAGAAGGAGCGAAGTTACCTAACATCTTGGACGCATTAGAGATCACCAAAGAAGATGGTACAAAAGTACTGCTTGAAGTGCAACAACACTTAGGTGAAAACAGAGTAAGAACGATCTCAATGGACAGTACAGATGGTTTAACCAGAGGTATGCCTGTGTTGGATAAGGGTGCTCCGATTTCTATGCCGGTAGGTGAAGAAATTAAAGGCCGTTTGTTCAACGTAGTAGGTGAGGCTATTGACGGTATCAATACCATCAAAACGGATAAAGTTTCTTCGATCCACCGTTCAGCTCCTAAGTTCGATGAATTGTCTACTTCTTCTGAAGTACTTTTCACAGGGATCAAAGTCATTGACTTGTTAGAGCCTTATGTAAAAGGGGGGAAAATCGGATTGTTTGGAGGTGCCGGTGTAGGTAAAACCGTATTGATCATGGAATTGATCAATAACATTGCAAAAGCATATGCAGGTCTCTCTGTATTTGCGGGTGTTGGAGAAAGAACACGTGAAGGAAACGATTTACTTCGTGAAATGATCGAATCAGGCGTTATTAAATATGGTCATGAATTTGTAGAATCTATGGAGAAAGGCGATTGGGATCTTTCTAAAGTAGATATTAAAGAATTGGCTCAATCTCAGGCAACATTGGTGTTTGGTCAAATGAACGAACCTCCTGGGGCACGTGCTCGTGTGGCGCTTTCTGGTTTGACCGTTGCTGAATATTTCCGTGATGGTGATGGTACAGGACAAGGAAAAGATATTCTTTTCTTCATCGATAACATTTTCCGTTTCACACAAGCAGGTTCTGAAGTATCGGCTCTATTGGGTCGTATGCCTTCAGCGGTAGGTTACCAACCAACATTGGCTACGGAGATGGGTGCAATGCAAGAACGCATCACGTCAACAAAGAGAGGATCAATTACATCAGTACAGGCCGTTTACGTTCCTGCCGATGACTTAACCGATCCGGCTCCGGCTACGACGTTCTCCCACTTAGATGCTACTACCGTATTGTCTCGTAAAATTGCCGAGTTAGGTATTTATCCTGCAGTGGATCCATTGGATTCTACGTCTCGTATTTTGAGCCGTGAAATCTTGGGTGAAGAGCACTATGGTACTGCCATGCGTGTAAAAGAATTATTACAACGTTACAAAGAATTACAAGATATCATTGCTATCCTTGGTTTGGATGAATTGTCTGAAGACGATAAATTGGTCGTACACAGAGCACGTCGTGTACAACGTTTCTTGTCTCAACCGTTCCACGTAGCAGAGCAATTCACTGGATTAAAAGGAGAATTGGTAAACATTCGTGAAACCATTAAAGGTTTCAATGCGATCATGGATGGTGAATACGATCACTTGCCTGAAGCTGCGTTCAACCTGGTAGGTACCATTGAACAAGCCGTAGTGAAAGGTGAGAAATTGATGGCAGAAGCAGGAAAATAATGAGGTGTAGTAGGTCAAGGGCTTGTCCCTTGACCTTTTTATAATAATTATAAAAAGGGTAGCATGTTACAATTAGATATTTTAACACCCGATAAAAAGGTATACAGCGGAGAAGTGAAATGGGTAAATCTTCCTGGCATTGATGGAGGATTTGAAATTCATCAAAATCACGCGGCCATTATTTCTGCTTTAGGTAAAGGTGTATTGACTTTATTGGAAGGTTCTACGGAGAAACGTTTTGACGTAGACGGAGGAGTGGTAGAAGTATTACAAAATAAAGTGGTGGTATTGGCAGAGTCTGTGAAGGCTTAGTTGAAATTTATTATACAATGATTTAATGCCTTGGTGGTTTTCCATTCAAGGCATTTTTGTTTTGAATGAATAAGTACAAATAAGCTTTAATGACTATCCGCATATAGTCACCTAAAATATGACATCATTCATCGGTCTCCAGATCAGATGATCAAGATCTTTGTGCCATCCTTTTTCTTTTCTTTTGCTCACCCAAAAGAAAAGAAACAAAAGAAAAGGGAGCCACGAAAACCAATTGCAGCAGATAGAGTGGATCAGGAAGGCATACGAAGTTAATTCCTAAGTCTATCTGCTACAATTCGCTCTTTTCGTGGACGCCAGCCGCACCAGGCTTTGCGGATTTTAATAGGTGACTATATGCGGATAGTCATTTAAGCTTTTTCTGGCCGAGTTGCTTCTGAGTAGATGAGTGAGTATGGAAAATAAGGTATGAGTCAGAAGAACTCGTCCGTCGCTCAAAGAAAGAGAAAAAAAACAGAGCGTAGAGATTATCTTCTTTCTGTTTCTACGCTCTGTTTCTCTTTCTCAACATGAGTTGCTATGACGTTATACTGTTATCGTTTTACAAATGTTGTACTGATTTTCTCTCCGTTATGCGTAACAACAATGGTATAAATACCTGTTTTCAGAGAAGAAACATCCAGACTACCAGAATGAATACCTGATAACGTTAAGACTTCATTTCCTGAAGCTTCGATCACACTGACCTGAGCACCACTCAGATCTTGTAATGAGGCCAGGTTAATGCTATGCTCTGCAGGATTGGGATATACGGTAAAATCATGGGTTTCATCTAATGAAAGTGTACTTGCGATGGTTTCATCAGACTCATCCTGATCCGATGCCTGTCTCATCGATCCGTTGTCCAGGATAAACCATGCGGCATCGGCAATGGTAAAACCTGCGTCACTGCCAGCATCCAACGTAAGCCTGTTGTTTTCAGAGTTGCCTGCATTGAAGTAGTATCTCCCCAGGTATACCCACGAACCATTGTTCGTTTGTTGGTTTTTTCTCACTTCGGTGACGTTACCCTGATGGTAAACTTTATACAAGATATTAGAAGGGCGGTTGTCATACGCAGGCCATCTGACCAGTACCTTGTAAAATCCCGATACGGGGAAAGTCGGTTTCCATTTGGCCCAGGATCCAGGGTTGGTTCCCGCACTGTTGTCATGGAGGTAGTTTGGACCGTAGTAACCTTCCGTACTGGTTGAACTTGTCCATGAACCTCCGTGTGAGAAGCCGCTGGTCGTATTGTCAATGATGATATGGGTAGAAGGAGCCACAAATGCATAAGCAATAGTTTGTTTCAACCTTGTCCCTACCGTGTAAAACATATTCCATCGGTTGTTATCATAGAATAAAAAGCAATCGGCTGCTTTGTTGATTTCAGGGTAATGAGGAGCGGGGTTATAAAATACGCCCTTGTGAATTTCCTGATTAAACTGGCTGCCTACTTCGGTATAATGTATTTTCCCGGAAGCACCATGGTAAATAATATAATGCTTGCCTCCATTGGACCAGTAAAATGGTGCTGATAAATGGCCTCCTTCTTCGGCATTTGACGTAATCAATGCAGGATCTCTGGGTGTGAATGTTTTCCCGTCCCTGGAAGTAGCCAGGCCGATTCTTCTTCCATGTCCTTTTTTGATCAGCATCATGATCATGGTGTAGCGGTCTCCGATTCCTGGTATGTTGTACTCAAAAACCCTTGCATAAGAACACTCCGTAAAATCAGTTCCCCAGTTGGTTGTTCTCAGTGCGATGTTGTCGTTGGCAAGCTCCCAGTGGATTCCATCCGTAGAATGTGCCCAACGGGTAGTGGTATTTTCTCCGTGAAAATACAGGAAGTATTTATTGTATTGCGGCATCCACATCACATGGGGAGAAGATACATGTGACACATTGATTTTTCCCTGGTGTTGTCTGGAGACAATAGGATTGTTGGCGTATTCTGTAAACGGACCGGTAACGGAGTTGGAATAGGCCAGGCAAATACCTCCCGGAGCATCATGAGGAGCGTAGTACAGGTAATATTTACCTAAGGGGTTGGCAATATGATCCGTCTTGATGACACAGGGAAAAATAAACTCTTTGGTAGGATTATACTGCATCTGATCTTTGTCGATCACTACTTTGGAATAGGATAATTGCAAGGGTTGTGCACTTAGCTGAAGGAATATGCCAGTCAGCAGAAGCAGCATACAGGTAAATTTTCTCATAGGGTTATTGGTTTAGGTTAACATGGTTAGTTTAAGTACATTACTCTCGAAATACTTCAGCAATGATTTCTTTATGCTTTTCTGACGGGGTTGTTTCGATAGCTTTAAGTGCTCGGGTTATATCGCTTAAAGCAGGATTGGTCATCAGGTTTTTCACCAGTACTAAAAGAGATTGGAGTTCATACTCATTGAAAAGCATGAACTCCAATCCTCATAAAGTTCTTCTGTCTTCCGAAGAAGTGGTTGATCAACTGACTATTGTTTTACCACGCGCAACGGCGTACGTTCGCCTTCGTGTTCGAGCCAGAGGATGTACATACCTGACTTCAGGTCGGAAATGTCTAGCGTATTACCACTCAGTGTAGTTTCACGCAGGTGGGTTCCTGCCAGGTCTGTGATTTTTACATTACAATTTTCCATACCGGCAGGCATATTGATGGTGATGTTGTTTTCGGCCGGGTTGGGATAGGCACTCAGTGCAACGGCGTAGCTTGGGCTGTCAATAAAGGAAGCGTCTGCCTCGTCGCCTGTGCGGGCACCGGAAACCTTAGTGATTCTGATCCAGTTCAGGTTCCAGCCACCGGCTGCTGCGTAGATGCCCAGTTTGTAGGTGCCTGCATTCACGTTTACGGTGTGTGAAACGGTTGTCCAGTTTTGCCAGCCGCCTGTTGAAGGTACGTTGACCGCACCCAGTACTTTGGAACCCGCGTTCAGGTCAAGCGATAATTTTCCGCCATTGCCCGCTACACGGTACTCCACTTTGTAGGCACCGCTGCTTGGGAAATTGATGTCTTTATAAGCCATCCAGTCGCCGGTATCAATCCAGCCCACGTTCTGGCCACCTCCGGCATCGGTCGTATTTTCCTTTTGTACACCGGCCATTTCGGAATAGCTTTCCGCCTGGATGGTACGGGTAAACGAAGGAGTAGAAGTCACCGGGCGTATCCGAAGTGAAGAGGCGCGGTCGTTCCAACCTTCATCCACCAGGCAATTGATATTGCTTCTGCGGGTAAGGGTAGCACCGGAGAAATTGTCATGCTCGTACAATACCATTTCATAACCGCTTTGCAAATGAAAGGAAGAGATGTCGTCGTTTCTCACACCGCGGGATTGCAGAGCGGACAGGTTGTAGTCTCCGGCCGGAAGACCTACCGATGAGCCGCCGAAATTACAATCTCTATATACGGTAGCGATGGAGGCAGGAGCACTACCTTTCTTGTAGACACGTACGTAGTCTACGTACATTTTAGCCGGGAACTTACTGTTGTCTATACCGAAGCCGGGCCAGTCTCCACCCACCGCCATGTTGAGCAGAAGGAAAAAGTTTTCGTGTAACTCTGATGTGCCGTTTACCCCATTGGCAATATTCGCTTCGTGGTATTGCACTCCATCCACATACCATTTTATTTTAGAGGCATCCCATTCCACTGCATAGTTGTGGTAAGCGGTCACGCCCGTATTGGTGCTACCTCCATAGTTGGCGTGGTTGCCGGTATGATCCTGCCAGTGGATGGTCCCATGCACGTTGCCGCCCGTATTGATGTGTTCCATGACATCGATTTCTCCGCAGGCAGGCCAACCTACACTGGAGATTTTATCGCCGAGCATCCAGAAGGCAGGCCATATCCCTTGAAAAGCAGGTATGGCGATGCGGGCTTCGATTTTACCATACTTCCAGGATTTTTTACCCTGGGTTTTCATTCTGGCAGAGGTGTACTGGGCACCGCCGTAGTTTTCACGACGGGCTGTGATCACCAACTGACCGTTTTCTACTGAGGCATTTTCACGGCGGTAGTATTGCAATTCGTTGTTACCCCAGCCATTGCCTCCGCGACCAGTTTCAAAAACCCAGTCGGGGCTGATGCTGCCGTTGAATTCGTCTGACCATGTCAGTTGCCAGTTTTGAGCATGGCCGCTAGTGACATAGATGATGAGTACGAAAAGTACCCGGAAAAAGAAGTAGCTGGTTTTCATAATGTGTTTGTTTTAAAGGTTAAAAGATGTATTTATGACCCAAAGTATATCGACACACGAAATCAAAAAAGGTATAATTATATTTTTTCTTAAAATATCCTTGTTTTATCCCTTGTTCTTATGTTATTTTTCACCAGATATGAATCAAAAAAAGTCGGAAATCTTTAAAAATGAGACGTGTGAAACCTTTTTTTTGATGCCTTGCGGATCAAAGACGTTTTGGCACTTTGCTGTGCTGGTATTTCTTTCATATTTTCTGCCAGTAATGAAACAGGGATTGGAAGCTAAACCCGTGACAACGTCTAATGAAACAGCTCAATACTTTCTTAAGGGCGAATATTTGGAAGTTTACCTCGACAGCAATGGAACAAAACAGGCGAAAGATTTTGAAAATGGCGGATTTTCAGAACAATTTAAACCCGTCAAAGGAGAGTTAAGCAACCGTGATTATCCTAAAGGAGTATATTGGGTCCGGTTTACCGTTGAACAAAATTTTCTTCAACGGCAATGGCTCATAGAACTGCCGGATCTGCATATTGATCAGGTAGAATTATATACGTATGATTCAGGAACCGTAACATCTATGGGCCGAATGGGGCATGCTTTACCCATCTCTTATCGCAGCTATCATCATAAAAATCTGGTTTTCGCCCTTCCGGTACAGGCCAAAACGCAATGCCTAATGCGGCTTGAATCACGAATGGTCTGCAGCTTTATGATCCTCTTAAAAACCACGGCGAAATTTACCTCTTATGCCTTACGGGAATACTACATGCTTGGGATTTATTATGGCATATTGTTGATCATGATGCTTTATAATCTTTTTCTTTATGTTCATCTGAGAGAGGAGAATTACCTGTTTTACGTTTTTTATGTCATCAGTTGTGCATTATATACGTTCAGAGAAGATGGCATAGGATTTCAATATTTATGGCCTCGGATACCGGTATTGAATCAATGGCTCATTCAATATTTTGAATTGTTCTTGTTGCTGAGTTTTACATTTTATTCTATCTCATTTCTTGAACTCAGAAAAAAAGCACGAACCGTTTACCTTATCCTCCTCACGGATCTCATTGTGTATGTTTTTCTGTTAGTGTTGGAATTTTTCCAAAAGGAAGTGTATACCTGGAAACAGTATTTATATGTTTCCCCCTTTATCCTTCTGTACACCGTCTCTTTTTATCTTCATCGCAAAGGGAATCGGTACATTCGTTATTACCTGATCGCGTATTCATTTTTGCTGACAAGTGTTTTTATCTTTCAGGCTAGGGTGTTCGGATTTATTGAGCATAATTCTTTTACTATTTACATTTTTAACTTCGGATTCATTGTTGAAATCGTATTGATGTCGTTTGCTGTGGGAGAAAAAATTCGTATTTCAACGAAAGAGAAAGAACAAGCGCAGCAAACAGCCTTTGAAGCGTTAAAAGAAAAAGAGAAGGCCCAAGCCACCTTGGTAGAAGAACTAAAAGAAAAGGAAGAATTAAAAGATCGCATAAACAGAGAATTAGAAAACAAAGTGCAGGAAAGAACCGTTGAACTGGCGGAAAAGAATTCGGAATTGCAGGAAAAAAATCAAAAGCTCGCATTGATGTCTGCTAAACTCGAGGAAATGAATTCACATCTCGATAAAGACAACTGGGAATTGAATAAGGAAGTAAAACAAAAAACCATTGCGACCATTGCCGGAGATGAAATTACCCTGGAAGATTTTCTGAACGTATTTCCTAATGAAACCGCTTGCCTGCTTTACCTGATTGAATTGAAATGGAAAGATGGGTATCGTTGTCAAAAATGTGATAATACAAAATACAACAAGGGAGACACCCCTTTGTCAAGAAAATGCAGTAAATGCAATCATCGCGAAAGTCCTACAGCAGGTACATTATTTCATGGCATTAAAACAGAGTTGAATAAAGCGTTTTACATTACTTATTTGTCGGTGGTAAGCCCGAAAAAATATACGCTGGAAGAGTTAAGTAAAAATCTAAAGATTGGCCTGAATACGTGCTGGAAAATCAGGAAAAAAGTTTCAGAGAAAAGAAAGGAAATGGAAGCGAAGCATCTGCCGGTGAATAAATGGGAGAATTATTTATTGTGAAGTAAAGATACGAAAGAAAAGAAAGAGAAACAGAGCGTAGAGAGAGAATCCTTTCGTTCTCATTCTCAATAGGAGTTACTGGCCTCGGTTGGTGTTTTTTCAGGCCGAGTTGCTTCTGAGTAGATGAGTATGTATAGAAAAATGAGAATTGAATCAGAAGAACTCGTCCGTCGCCCGAAGAAAGAGAATTCCTGGTTGGTGTTTTTTTCAGGCCGAGTTGCTTCTGAGTAGATGAGTATGTATAGAAAAATGAGAATTGAATCAGAAGAACTCGTCCGTCGCCCGAAGAAAGAGAATTCCTGGTTGGTGTTTTTTTCAGGCCGAGTTACTTCTGAGTAGATGAGTATGTATAGAAAAATAAGGATTGAATCAGAAGAACTCGTCCGTCGCCCGAAGAAAGAAAGAGAATTCCTCCGCTCTTTTTTTATTCTCTTGGAGTGGTGTTTGAGAATGGATAGTTTTTCGATGGTGTCTATGTCGTATGTTATAATTTTTTAGGTTTTATCCCCACTAATCTTCCTAAACCTCCCAGCATTTTTTTCTCAAATCGCCATGCAAATTCCCATTGACCCAATAAGAACCCAAAGATCATGAATAATAATTGGTAAGCGGGGAAAACGATTAAGATCCGTAATGGCCAATAAAAATAACCAGGTATACTGTTGTCGATTCCTATAAAATCAAGAATAGGTCGGGCTACTTTTACCGATGCCGATCCTGTGATAGAGAATAATACCAGTACAATAAACAGTTGCCAGTTGGTTTGTAATCCCCAACGGTCTTTTAATTTGTCTATCCAACTTGTTTTTTGATGTTCGTTCATGTGTGAAATGAATATGCTTTAAAACAGATCTTATTTTTTTAAAATATCCCAGGAAGAATTTTCCGGATAAGGAGCATGTATACTTACCGATTCTTTTGTAATGGGATGTGTAAAGTGCAATTCATATGCGTGGAGTGATATTCCTCCATCGGCATTAGAACGGGGAAATTTATATTTTAAATCTCCTTTAATGGGACAACCCATGGCTGCCAACTGACAACGGATTTGATGTGAGCGACCACTGATGGGTTGCACTTCTAACAGGAAATAATTCTCTAAGGTGCAAATAATTTTATAACTCAGTTCACATTTTTTAGAATCGACTACTTCTTGTTGATGTGCTTTGGAGATGTTTTTTTTGCTGTCTTTGGTTAGCCAATGCATCAGTTTCCCTTCGGTGTGAGGTGGTTCATTTTTAACCAAAGCATGGTATATTTTCTGTGTTTGCTTTTCGCGAAACTGCTCATTCATGCGCTCCAAAGCTTTGGAGGTCTTGGCTAATAAGGTGAGACCACTGACGGGTCTGTCGAGTCGATGAATGACACCCGCAAACACATTACCGGGTTTGTTGTATTTGGCTTTAAGATATAATTTCACGTATTCGCTCAGTGGCGTATCGCCTGTGGTGTCGCCTTGTACTAATACACCTGATTTTTTATTGACGGCAATCAAATGATTGTCTTCGTATACTACCTCGAAGTATTTTGTGTAAGGATTCTTAAAAACAGGTTCGTGCATCTTATACTTTTAATACGCAGAAGTTAAACCAATAGTGTTTAGTCGTATAATGCCGATGTAAATCGGTGTTAATAGCACTCATTTTTGTTAGGAAAGTCGTTTGACTTGACGTCTTTAATGTATTGTGTTACGGCCTCGT
Source organism: uncultured Chitinophagaceae bacterium (assembly GCA_964454665.1). Classification (GTDB taxonomy): domain Bacteria; phylum Bacteroidota; class Bacteroidia; order Cytophagales; family Cytophagaceae; genus JACMQM01. The sequence continues at coordinate 133,440 of CAYVTO010000004.1, read as the reverse complement.
TAATAGTGCCTTGCAGATTAGCATAAGCCCTTAAAAAACGAGGTTTGAATTCGTTGTTAATGCCCAGCATGTCATGACTGACCAAGACTTGACCATCTACATGAGGTCCTGCACCAATACCGATGACAGGTATTTGTAAATGCTCCGCTACCTCTTTGGCTAACTGTGCTGGTATTTTTTCCAAGACAACAGAAAAGCAACCACACTCTTGTAAAAGTTTGGCGTCTTCACGTAGCTTTTTAGCTTCTACTTCTTCCTGGGCTCTTACTACATATGTTCCAAACTTGTATATAGATTGTGGCATTAATCCTAAGTGTCCCATCACTGGAATACCTGCACTCAAAATACGAAGTACAGATTCTTTGATTTCGATGCCACCTTCTAGTTTTACGGCATGTGCTCCAGATTCTTTCATGATGCGAATGGCTGAACGTAAAGCTTCAGAAGAGTTTCCCTGGTAAGAACCAAAAGGAAGATCGACGACCACCAAAGCACGTTGTACTGCTCGAATCACAGAAGAGGCATGGTAAATCATTTGATCCAAAGTAATGGGCAATGTGGTTTCGTGACCAGCCATGACATTGGAAGCGGAGTCACCTACTAAGATCACGTCGACTCCTGCTTGGTCAAGTAAACGGGCCATGGTAAAATCATAAGCCGTTAACATCGATATTTTTTCGCCACGGTGCTTCATCTCTTGGAGTTGATGCGTAGTGACTTTTTTGATTTCACTTTTGTGTGTAGACATTTTTTTCAGGTATCAGTGGTCAGGTATCAGTGGTCAGGTATCAGTGGTCAGGTATCAGTGGTCAGTTTGTGTTTTATACACTGACCACTGATACCTGACCACTGGCCACTATTATAAATGTTTTTCCGAATGATACGAAGATCTTACCAGAGGACCAGATTCAACATAGGCTAAACCTTTGCTTAAGCCGATCTCTTTATATTCTGCAAATAAATCGGGATGAATAAATTCAGCAACTTCAATGTGCATTTTAGTAGGCTGTAAATATTGTCCTAGGGTTAGTACATCTAAGCCGTGAGCAACCAAGTCATCCATCGCTTCCATTACTTCTTCTTTCGTTTCTCCTAGCCCTAGCATGATACCCGATTTGGTACGTTTACCAAATTCTTTGGTGCGTTTAATCTGCTCTAAACTTCTTTCGTAACGTGCTTGTGGTCTCACGACACGATAAAGTCTTTTTACCGTTTCCATGTTATGAGAAACCACTTCTTGACCAGCAGAAATCATTTGCTCTAAAGCCTCCCAATTCCCTTTGACATCTGGAATCAAGGTTTCTATGGTAGTTTCAGGAGAAAGTTCTTTCACTAGTTTTACCGTTTGGTGCCAGATCTCAGCACCTCTGTCTTTTAATTCGTCTCGGTTTACAGAAGTGATTACGCAATGTTTTACTTCCATCAGTTTTACGGCATTGGCTACACGTTGAGGTTCATCCGTATCGTACTCATTAGGTCTCCCTGTTGCAACAGCACAGAAAGAACAACTGCGGGTACATACATTCCCTAAAATCATGAAGGTTGCTGTTCCTGCTCCCCAGCATTCACCCATGTTAGGACAGTTTCCACTTTGACAAATGGTGTGTAGTTTATGATCATCTACCAGTTTACGTACACGACGGTAATCTTCTCCTGTAGGTAGTTTTACCCTAAGCCAATCGGGTTTATTGTTTTTCGATCCGCTGTTTTGTATAGTAGGTAATTCAATCATGATCTTGTCTTGCTAATGGGTACTGTTGTTTAAACAAGTAAAAGGCGAGGAGAGTTCTTATCGCCTGAATCCGTAGTAAATTGTGAGAAAAACAGAAGTAAACACTTGTCTATTTTCAATGGGACCATAACCTTTGAAAGGCTCTAAAATGATCATTTTTTCAGTAAAAGCTTCTACTAATGCTCCTATTTCAATGCCCGTTACGTTGCCGTTCATATGACCCATTTCAAAAGAAAGGGCAGGTTTGATGTGGAATCCTGGTACAATTTTGCATTCTCCCAAACCGACCAGCGCACCAGCACTGCCTAATACCCTGTTGAAGTCGTTGTGAATGGCAGGATCGTAGGCTTCAATTTTTGATTCGTTTCCGTACAGGTATTCGATATAATAGGGTTTTAAAAAACCGAAAGATGGGCCACCTGCTAAAATAAAATCAACTTGTACGCCATCTTCTTCTGCTTTGCGGAACAATAACCATTCTAAACCTGCTTGTGGCCTAACGACGAAAAGGGCATTTTTTTTGTACGCTACGAAGGTATTGTTGGTGACACTATTGATGTAACGAAGTTCTTTAGGATGTTTGATAAAACTTACTTCAAGCCCTAGTTGGTAAAAAAGTTTTTCTGAGGGCATGCTTATTTTTGAACCTATTGCACCAGGTGTTGCGTTAGGTAAGATGTATTCTCCTTTGTTTACTCTTTTGGTGTAACGAAGCATGACTCCACCAACAAGTCCTCCATTGGAATGAAAATTGATTCCACCGACAAATTCTTTATCGTATAAAAGATCTCCTTCTCGCTGAGCTAAACCCGGGAGTGTAAATAATAAAGAATTTAAAACAACGAGTATGACTACTTTTGTGTACAAGGTTTCTAGCTATATGATATGTAAAGTTAGTACAAAAAAAAAAAATAGTACCATGATTAGGTTTTTTTAGCAAGTGGTACTTTAAACGTGAATCCTGCTAAAAAAGAGGAATAAATAAATGGACTTAGTATTTTAGCCAAACAGAGACGAGGTATTGACAATTGATATGAAACAAATGGAAGTAAAGTATTTAGGCGAGCTTAGAACAGAAGGAACACACTTAAAATCGGGAATACAGATTATAACGGATGCTCCTTTAGATAACAACGGAAAAGGAGAAGCTTATTCACCAACAGACCTCGTAGCTTCTGCTTTGGCTTCGTGTATGATTACCATTATGGGTATAGAGGCCAATAAAAACAGTTGGAATATTAAAGGGGTACATGCAGAAGTGGAGAAAATTATGAGTGCAAGTCCACGTAAAATAGCAGCTGTTCGTATAAACTTATCTTTCCCTTCATCTACGCCAAAAGATGCTGAATCCAGGGCTATACTTGAACATGCTGCTTTAACATGTCCTGTAGCCTTAAGTTTAAATGCAGATATAAGACAAGAAGTCTCTTTTCATTATGAGGTTTAAACATATCGATAAGAAACATGCTTATCGATATGTTTAGAGGCAGTATTAGGCCAAGTGTTTGGTCAGTTCTGTATACCTGATATCATAATGGGATGCATGGTATATGCAAATCCCATTTTTTATAAGGAGTACTTGAGGAGATTGGTGCTCGATCTCAAATTTTTCTGCTATAGCACCTGAAATCGACCGGTATTGTATTAAATCGAGGTAATAAGGTTGTATCCCTTTTACTTCTTCTTCACTCCAGGCACGTTCCAGGCGATCCAATGCCGTGGCACTGATTGAGCATCTGGTACTGTGTTTAAACAATAACACGGGTTGGGAAGAAGATACTTCTACTATGGTATCCAGTTGTTCTATGGTGTTTAAGGTATGCCATTCCATAGCCTAACGAGGTTGTTTTAAGTTCCAGATTTCAGCTTCACGACTGTCGTAACTAGGGCGCTGGTCTTTCTTATTTTTTTTCAAGTACTGAGGTACATTCTCGTCCTTGTCTGCATTCTTATTATGATGTTTCATCATACGTTGTCTGTAACGCTCCTTAGCAGCGTAGGAGTTTTTCACTAAACCTCCCCGGTATACAGAACTTGGATGCATGCCTGATTTTTTCTTATGTACAATGATGTCTCCTTGGAAATTAGCCATTTGCTTGCTCTTTTTGCGAATGTTTTTAGCTCGGGCTTCCAATGTTTTTACTGAAATATCGCCTTGGCAAGAAGACATTTCCCGGCTTTTTTCTTCACGAGATTTGGCTCTCTTTTCTAAGAAATTATTAGGAAGATCTCCCTGGTAACGCGCTATTTTTTTCATTTTTGCGCGGTCCAATTCTGGTGCAATGATATCTCCCTGGTACTTGCTGATCTCTTTCGTTAATTCTCTTTGCTTGCTGTTATCGATAACGACGTAATGTTCGTGTTTAGGAGGTTGCATGTTGGAGACACGCAATGGCATATCACCTGTATTGTTAGCCATTTCTTTACCCTTCTTGTTGCGGGTTTTCGTGTCTGGTGTGGTATAAGCTACTTGTTGCTTGGGGCCGTTCATGTTGCTTTGACGTTCTACGGCGTCTCCACTGTTGTTGGCCATGGACTTATTGTTTTTATGTTGCTTTTTTTGACTTGGCGCCTTCATGGTCGCATCATTTTTAGGATCATTTTTTTGAGCCCAAACAGAAGTCGTCAAGCCTAAACTGAAAACAACCAGCATGCTTATTGCCAGCGAAATGCGAATACAACGTGAGTGTTTCATGCCTTTGGGTTAGCGGTTCTGGCTTAGTATAACCTCGTTTTTTGAGGTTTATTAAGCTGTTTTGGTTTTTCCTTGTCGATCAAACCCGTATTGGCGTCAAATCGACCCACTTTATTTTTTTTGCTCTTTTTCTTTTTACCCGAATTTTCTTTCAAATTGCCATCCTGGTCAAATAAACTGAGATCTGCCTCATTACTTTGACCTAAACCAGGGCAAGGATAATCTGTTTTTTTGCAACTGCTCATAGAAAGCGTAGCAATAAACAAGGCGATGAGGCTATATAGGTATACATTTTTCATAATAAAGTGCGCTATGATCAAATATAAGAGATTAGACCTGAAAATTCAATTCCTCGCTCCAGAGTCTCAATAATTCATTAACGCAAAAATGCGTTCTTTCATTCGCTCTTTGGGTAGAAAGTTGTTTTCGAGTGATGATGCAAAGGGCACAGCGGTATCTAAACTTCCCTCTCTGATAACAGGAGCATCTAAGAAAGAGAAGCAATGTTCCGATATCCATGCGGCAATTTCTGCTCCTATACCACCGGAAAGGGTATCTTCGTGGACAATGAGCACTTTACCCGTTTTTTCAACGGTTTTTTGTACGGCTTCTTTGTCCCAGGGTAAAAGTGTACGTAAATCAATGATATCGGCATCAATGCCCATATCTTGACAAATTTCCACGGCCCAGTGCACGCACAAACCATAAGTGATAATGCTGAGCGATTGACCTTCGGTTACGGTATGTGCTTTGCCTAAGGGGATGGTATAGTAATCATCCGGAATATCTTCTTTCAACGATCGGTACATCGATTTGTGTTCAAAATAGAGTACAGGGTTAGGATCTTCCATGGCGGCGAGCAGCAACCCTTTAGCATCGTATGGAGTAGAAGGATATACGATTTTTAATCCAGGGGTATGAAAAAACCAAGATTCTGTCGATTGGGAATGGTAAGGACCGGCCCCGGTGCCAGCTCCAGTGGGCATACGTACGACTACATCGGCTGCTTGTCCCCAACGGTAATGGGACTTTGCTAAGTTATTGACGATTTGATTAAATCCACAACTTACAAAATCGGCAAATTGCATTTCAACCATGGTTTTATGGTCCATGATGGACATGCCTAAGGATATGCCTAATATGGCAGACTCACACAATGGAGTATTGCGAACCCTTTCTTTGCCGAAACGGTCGACCAACCCTTCGGTTACTTTAAACACGCCACCATATTCGGCAATGTCTTGTCCCATAAGAGACAGCTTGGGAAATCGCACCATGGCTTGTTTTAGCCCGTCATGAATGGCATCGATATACCGTTTGCTGCTTTTAAGGCCTGTAGTGGGATGAATGGTTACGGGGATATTAGGGGCGTACATGTCGTACAGTTCCTTATTGGCTTCGGCGCTAGGATAACGATCTTGTGATGTTTTCTCCCAGGCCTCATCTATTTCTGCATTGAGTTCTTCTCGGAAGGCATTACATATTTTCGCATCCAAAATCCTCGACTCAATTAAAAACTGCTCAAAGTTTTCGAGGGGATCTTTTTTAGCCCATTCTTCAAAAAGGGTTTGAGGAATGTATTTAGTGCCAGAAGCTTCTTCGTGTCCACGCATACGGAAAGTCAGGGCTTCAATTAAAATAGGCTTTGGATTTTTTCTTATTGTTGCTGCTGCTGTTTTGATGATGCGGCAAACCTCCAGTACATTGTTGCCGTCTACCACATGACATTCTATTCCGTAAGCAGGACCTTTGTCGGTGAAACTGTTGAATCGGAATTGTTCCGCACTCGGTGTAGACAGTCCATAGCCATTATTTTCAATCAAAAAAATAACAGGCAGTTGCCAAACACTGGCAACGTTGAGTGCCTCGTGAAAATCACCTTCACTGGTTCCTCCATCTCCTGAAATGACTAAAGTGGCTTTCTGAGCATGAGTTTGTTTTTGAGCCAGTGCGATCCCGTCTGCTACTGCCAATTGAGCACCCAAGTGAGAAATCATGCCTACAATGTGATGCTCTTTTGAACCGAAATGGAATGAACGATCACGGCCTTTGGTAAAGCCGTTGAGTTTGCCTTGAAATTGACTAAACAGGCGATGTAAAGGAACTTGTCGGCCTGTGAAAATTCCGAGGTTACGGTGCATGGGAAGTATGTATTCGTCTTTTTCCAGGCCGAATACTGCGCCTATGGAAATTGCTTCTTGACCAATACCGGAGAACCATTTGCTGACTTCTCCCTGACGTATTAAAACCAGCATTTTTTCTTCTACTAACCTTGGTTTTAACAAAGCTTTGTAAAGGTCTATCAATTGCTGATCGGAAAAGTCTGTTCTATCGAAATGCATGTGTTGGTCTATTGTAGTTCAATAATAAGAAAAGTTTGGGAGAAAATAGGTATTAGTGGTCAGGGATTAGGTATCAGGTATCAGTGGTCAGGTGCCAGCGATCAGTAAGGTTGGTTAAGAACAATCAAGAGATCATCAACGTTATACCCGATGAAAAGAATAGTTTGTTCGCGTAATAAGTTTATTTTTGTCAGATCAAAACTATAACTGGTGTTTGGTATTTTGTCTGTCTTACTAAATGTTTTCCAATATCTGACTACTGATACCTGACCACTGATACCTAAAAAATGATTGACTTTAAAACCTTTCAATTAGATAACGGATTGCGTGTTATTGTACATGAAGATCATGCTAGACCTACTGTGGTGCTCAACTTGATTTACGATGTGGGATCGAGGGATGAAACACCCGATAAAACAGGATTTGCCCATCTCTTTGAACATTTGATGTTTGGAGGGTCTGTGAATATCCCTTCTTTTGACGAGCCCTTGCAAAGGGTAGGAGGTGAAAACAATGCATTTACTTCTCCTGATGTGACCAATTATTATACCTTAGTTCCTTCTGCAAATATTGAAACGGCATTTTGGTTGGAATCCGATCGCATGCTGGCCTTGTCGTTCGACCAGAAGGTGTTGGATGTGCAGAAGAATGTGGTCATGGAGGAATTTAAACAACGCTATTTGAATCAGCCTTACGGAGATGTATGGCTGAAATTAAGACCGATTGTCTACGATCAGCATCCTTATGCTTGGCCCACCATTGGAAAGGAATTGTCTCACATTGAAGCGGTGGTGATGGATCAGGTGAAGGATTTCTTTTACAGTCATTATATTCCTAACAACGCTGTATTGGTGTTGGGTGGAGATATCACCTTAGAAAAAGCAACGGCCTTATCCGAAAAATGGTTTGGTCCTATTCCTGCAGGGAACAAAATTCAGCGCAAGCTACCTCAGGAACCTGCTCAACAAGTAGAAAAAAGGGCTGAAGCAAGTGGGGATGTATCGATGGATGCTTTTTACAGAGCGTATCATATGTGTGGTCGTTGGGATAAGCATTATTATGCTACGGATTTAATGGGTGATATTTTAGGGAGGGGAAAGTCTTCGCGTTTGTATGATCGTTTAGTTAATACCGATAAAATATTCCATTCTTTACAAGCCTACGTAACGGGTTCTTTTGATCCAGGATTATTGGTCATTGATGGTAAATTGCAAGCAGGGATTTCTGTCGAAGAAGGAGAACGAAGAGTGAATGAAGTGATACAAGAATTTTTAGCGAAAGGAATCAGTGATGAAGAATTAGAGAAGGTGAAAAATCAAGCAGAGTCTACTTTAGCATTTTCTGAAAGCGAATTGTTGAATCGTGTCATGAACATTGCTTTTGCCGCTTTGCAGGGGGATCCCAATTTGGTGAATACAGAAATTGAGCAGATTCGTGAAATCACCAAAGACGATGTCATGAACATGGCTCGTCAGGTATTGAGGCCAGAAAATTCAACGACGTTAATTTACCGTTCTAAAAAGGGATCAGGTGTCAGGTATCAGTGTAAAGACATTTAATGGGTTCTAATGATAAAGATTGAAAAGATCGTTGATTTAAATAAAGTTATAGCATTTTATAAATAGGGTGTTTGTAGAAGGGTATTAGATAATACTGATACCTGACCACTGTCTTATGAAAATAAAAGTTGGTTTTGGTTATGACGCATTTCATGCCCTTTGCTTCTGAGTAGTTAAGAGGACATAGAAAAATAGAGGTTTGAATCAGAAGAACTGGTCCGTGGCCTAAAAAAAGAAAGAATCTCGCATCAGTTCTCCGCCAACAAATGATTAATGTTATCGTTATTGCGTGCGGAGCAACTCATGCTAAGAAGAGTCACCTAAAAACATTGTTTAAAGGTATCAGTGTAAAGACTTTTAATGGATTCTAATGATAAAGATTGAAAAGATCGTTTATTTTAATAAAGTTATAATAGTATTTTATAAATAGGGTGTTTGTAGAAGGGTATTTAGATAACACTGATACCTGACCACTGATACCTGACTACTTTCTTATGAAAATAAAAGTTGGTTTTGGTTATGACGTTCATCAATTAGCAGAAGGGAGACCTTTATGGTTGGGTGGAGTACAATTCGAACACAGTAAAGGAATGGTAGCCCATTCTGATGGTGATGTGCTTATTCATGCCATATGCGATGCGTTGTTGGGAGCTGCAAATTTGCGTGATATCGGTTATCATTTCCCCAATACCGATCCTGCTTGGGCAGGGGCAGACAGTAAAAAACTATTGGCTCAGGTATGCCTTATGTTGCGTGAACGCGGTTGGGAAATCTCCAACATCGATGCCAGCTTAGCCGCAGAACAACCGAAGATTAATCCCCGTATCATGGAAATGCAAGACGTATTGGCAAAAACCATGGGGATTAGTATGGAGGATGTTTCTTTAAAAGCAACGACGAATGAGAAGTTGGGTTATGTGGGAAGAGAAGAAGGAGTCAATGCCTTTGCTGTGGCTTTGATTATGAAAGCCTGAGTTTTTAACTATATTTTAATCTTGTATCCTTAAACCCTAATTCTATATGATCCGAAAAATCAGTTTGCTGTTGCTTGGTTTTATATTGGTGTCCTCGGTAACACAGGCGCAAAATAAAAATGCAGCCAGGTATAATAACAGCATCATCAAATTGCAGCACAGTGTTACACCTGGTATCGTCAAATTTTTTAAATCATTTGAAAAAGGTACTGCCGAAGATTTGAAAAAACAACAAGCGAAATTGATTCCTAAGTTTGATATGGCTATTGCAAAAATCCAGGCCATGTCAGATTTTGAAGGTGATGCGGAATTGAAAAATGCGTCTTTGGAATGGTTTACCTTGTATAAGAATTCCTTTGAGACGGAATACAACCACATCATCGAGTTAGTGGCTAATCGTGATCGTTCAAAAGAAGACCATGCGAAGATGGATCAAATGACCGACGAATTAGTAAAAAGAGAAGAAGCGGTCGATGCTCGATTTGAAAAGGTGCAAGAGGCTTTTGCGAAAAGACATAAGTTAGAATTAATAGAACGTCCGATTAAGTAATTTTAAACTTGGCTATCATGAAAAACATTATACTCTATACGTTTCTTTCGGCACTCGTTTTTACTTCGTGTGTTCACCGCAGTTCAAAATGTGTGAAGGCACATAAAAACATTAAAAAATTGCATTTGCAAAATTGGTAAATTCGTAGGGGTTGAAAATATTCAACCCCTACGAATTTACTTCCTGAATTTTTTAATCGCCTCTTCAAAGTATGGAGATTTTGCTGCTTGGTCTTGGTAAAAAGCTTCCATGTTTAACACTTCCGATAAGCTTGCCGTTTCTGCCGATTGCAGCAATTGTTTTAAGTTGGCCAAACTCTCTCCATGTACTTTGGCTAAATCCATACAATAATTTATACAATGCTCTTCTAAATGTGCTTCATCAATCACTCTGTTGATGAGTTGGCATGCTTCTGTTTCTACAGCAGTGAGGGCTCTGTTGCCGGAAAAGATTTCAAATGCTTTTTTATACCCTAATTGTTTTACAATAAAAAAACTGGCTCCTGTATCGGGGAGTAATGCGATTTTTAAAAAAGGCAAACTGAAAGAAGCATTTTTTGCTGCAAATACAACATCGCAGGCTAAGGCTAAAGAGCAGCCCGCTCCTGCAGCTGTTCCTGTTACTTGTGCTACAACGGGTTTTGGGCTGTTTTTAATCGCCAGCACGATTGGGTTAAAGAGTTCTGTGACAATTTTACCTGCTTGTTGTAATTCTTTGACATCTACTTCAAACAGGTCAAGACCTGCGCAAAATCCTTTACCATGCCCTTTTAAACGAATCACGCTGACAGCTTGATCATCACTCAGAACTTCTATTGCAGACCTGATCTCATGACATAAGACTTTATTCAATGCATTATAACGATCAGGCCTGTTGAGGGTGATGGTCGCTAGTGCATTGGTTTTTTCGATTTGTAAAAAAGTATATACCATAGGTTATGCATAAAGCCAAATGAGACAAGAACAGGTAGAAAGTAGACCAACGACACAACCTGCTATGATTTGTGCTGGGCTATGTGCTTGTAAAAACAAACGGGAAGAAGCGGTAAGACCAGTAATGAATATTAATACGCAAATGCTGATCAGGAGGTCTGTGTCTGGCAAGAAGAAATGCAAAAAGAACAGGTAACCTACAACGGCAGACAGTGCCATGACATGTGCACTGATTTTGTAAAACAAGCTCATGAACGCCGTCAGGAGAAGGGAAATGGAAACCATGGCCATAAAAGAACAAATGAAAATGTTTAAATGCAGTTTAACGTAAAAAAGATAGGTAATACCTGAATAAAATACTGCAGTATGAAAAAAAGGATAGATCCGATCTTTTCTGTTTTGAAGGTACAAGAGTTGGAATGTTACTTTTTGTTTGTTTAATATAAAATGGAGGCTTAACATCAACAAAGGTATAACCATGGTCGTGATAAAAATGAGTCCTATAAAACGCAATTGTAATGCAAGGTTTGAAAACGGAGCTAAAATATCAGGTGTCATCCCAGCAGCAAAGGTGAAAAATGAGGTCGGTAACATGACAGGATGAAATGCCACAGAAAAAAACAACGCAAATTTTTTCTGAGTGGTATACCAAGAGCGTTTTCGTGCAAAAGAAATGGGTTGTGTGCGCATGATTACATTTCTTTTCTGAGACGAGCGACAGGAATGTTGAGTTGCTCTCTGTACTTAGCAACAGTACGTCGGGCTATATTGTAGCCTCTTTTGTTTAATTCTTCTTCTAGTTTCTCGTCGGCTAAGGGTTTCTTTTTGTTTTCTCCATCGATGATTTCTTTCAAGATAAATTTAACCTCTCTGCTGCTGGCGTCTTCTCCGGAGTCGGTTGCAATCCCTTCAGAGAAAAAGTATTTTAAAGGATAAGTTCCAAACTCTGTTTGAATCGCTTTGCTGTTTGCCACTCGAGAAATGGTTGAAATATCCATCTCTACCATGTCTGCAATGTCTTTTAGAATCATGGGTTTTAGATAGCTGTCGTCGCCTTCTATGAAAAAGTCGTACTGAAATTTAATGATGGCATTCATGACACGAAGTAAGGTTTGTTGCCTTTGTTTGATCGCATCGATAAACCACTTGGCGGCATCAAGTTTATGTTTGACAAAGGTGACAGCTTCTTTTAGCTTTTTATCTGGTTTTGCACTTTTGTCATAGGTCTCAAACATTTCAGAATAAGACCTGCTTATTCTTAATTCTGGTGCGTTTTTACCATTCAGCGACAACTCAAGTTTGCCGTTGTTGTTAAAAAGAATAAAATCGGGAATGACAAAAATGGTTTTTAGTTCAGAGTCTGTTACGCCACCAGGTTTAGGATTCAATTTGGTAATGATATCGACGCATTCTTTTAATAAAGCCTCTTCGATGTCAAAGTATTTTTGAATTTTATCGTAATGTTTTTTAGTGAACTCCTCAAATTGCTCATGCAGTATTTTATTGGCCAGAACGATGACGGAATTATCTTGGTCCTTTCGTTCTATTTGGAGTAATAAACATTCTTGTAGTGTGCGTGCTCCAATACCTGCAGGATCGAAGCTTTGTATTTTAAATAGAATTTCTTCCAGTTCTTCTTCTGTTGTTTCTATGTTGGCGCTGAAACTGATGTCGTTGGCAATCAATTCCATTTCTCTCCGAATGTAGCCGTCTTCATCAATACTGCCGATGAGTTGTTTGCCGATGAGCGTTTGTTTTTCATCCAACTTTAAAAAACCCAGTTGGGCGAGTAAACTGTCTTGAAGACTTTGTTGTGTGGCGATCGTAAACTCTTTCTCTTCTTCTTCCCCGGGACCGTCACCTTGCATTTTATAGCCTTGTACGTCTTCATCACGTAAGTAATCATCGACATCAAGATCGTCTTTTTCAGACGAAGTATCTTCCTCGTAGTTTTCTTCTTCTCTATATTCTTCAGGTTCTTCAGCCCCTTCTTCCAAGGCAGGATTAATTTCCAATTCCTCTTCAATTCTGGAATCCAATTCCGCAGTAGGGATTTGAAGCAACTTGATGAATTGGATTTGTTGCGGCGATAACTTCTGATTGAGCTGTTGGTTTAAGCTTAATTTTTGCATGATCGCTAGCTGTTTGTGTTCGCTTTGGACTGATGATGGATAAAATTAGTTGATTCTACGCAATAATTTTTTGTCATACGGTTAAAATATCCTTTTTTTGCAAGGGTTTATATCCAGTAGATATGGAAAAGATACGCAGAATAAAGGTAAAAGATGTATTGAATGGTTCAGTACAGGTGGGTTCGGAGGTTTTATTGAAGGGATGGGTACGCACGAAAAGAGGGAATAAACATGTGGCATTCATTGCATTGAACGATGGATCCATCATTCATAATATACAATTGGTTGCCGATTTACAGAATTTTTCCGAGGAGCAATTGAAAGGAGTGACTACAGGAGCTTGTTTATCCGTGAAGGGTAAATTGGTAGAGTCACCCGCTCAAGGTCAACCGGTCGAAGTACAACTGACGAACATAGAGATTTTAGGAGAGGCAGATCCAGAGACTTATCCTTTACAGAAAAAAGGACATTCCCTGGAGTTTTTGAGAGAGATTGCTCACTTGCGTCCCCGTACCAATACTTTTGGAGCGGTATTCCGGTTGCGTCATGCCATGGCCTTTGCTATTCATCAATTTTTCAACGACAGAGGTTTTGTTTATTTGCATACACCTATTATTACGGGTTCAGATGCAGAAGGAGCAGGCGCCATGTTCAAAGTTACGACCTTAGACATTAACAATGCTCCTAAAACTGCCGAAGGGGAAGTAGATTACGAGCAAGACTTTTTCGGTAAAGCAACAAACCTTACGGTTTCAGGGCAGTTGGAAGGAGAGTTGGGTGCTATGGCACTTGGAGAAATATACACCTTTGGTCCTACTTTTCGTGCAGAGAATTCTAACACAACACGCCACTTGGCTGAATTCTGGATGATTGAACCAGAAGTAGCCTTCAACGAGTTGCAAGAAAACATGGATTTGGCGGAAGACTTTCTGAAGTATTTGATCCAATATGCACTCGATCATTGTGGGCCTGATTTAGAATTTTTGTGCAATCAGTACGATAAGGAGTTGTTGAATCGATTGAATTTTGTAGTCAACAATGCTTTCCAGAGACTCCCTTATACAGAAGCGGTGGAGATTCTGAAAACAGCAAAACAGAAATTTGAATATAAAGTAGAGTGGGGTACAGATTTGCAATCTGAGCACGAGCGTTATTTGGTGGAGAAACATTTCGAGAAGCCGGTTATTCTAACGGATTATCCGAAAGACATCAAGGCTTTTTACATGAAGCAAAATGAAGATGGGAAAACGGTACGTGCCATGGATGTCTTGTTTCCTGGTATAGGAGAAATTATAGGAGGATCTCAGCGGGAAGAAAGCTACGATAAATTATTGACCAGAGTAAAGGAGATGGGTATTCCAGAAGAAGAAATTTGGTGGTATTTAGAGACACGTAAATTTGGAACGGCTCCTCACAGTGGATTTGGTTTGGGTTTTGAACGTCTCATGTTGTTTGTAACGGGTATGGGTAACATCAGAGATGTGATTCCATTCCCTCGTTTTCCGAAGAGTGCTACTTTTTAGTCATAACCCAACCTTCAGGGTCCTAAAGAGCAAGTTCAAGTTGGAAAACATTTGACTTGCTCTTTGGGTTTTAGTGGACACAGGTTCAATTTAAAATAGCTTCTAAGTGGTAAAAAAACAGTAAAGTTTGTTCTTCATGCTACTGTTCGTCTGGTATTGTAACGAACTAAGAGAGAAGTACCTAAGGAATAAAGCATGAAAAGATGCAAATAATTTGATTAATCCTCCATTTTTTTTGCTTTCGAGCTTGACTTATCGCAAAAACCCTCTAATTTTGCAACTCCTTAAACCAACCGTAACAGGAAGGAAGTCGGAGAAAGCTCTTTTATAAATTAGGGGGATGTACCAAAGCGGCCAACTGGGGCAGACTGTAAATCTGCTGGTGTAATGCCTTCATAGGTTCGAATCCTATCGTCCCCACTTCTTTTATCAAGGAGTTTGTTATGCGAAAGTAGCTCAGCTGGTAGAGCGGTAGCCTTCCAAGCTACAGGTCGCGGGTTCGAACCTCGTCTTTCGCTCAAAAAGTACAGAAAATTAATGCTTCTTCTTTCTTCAAGATCAAGAGAGAAGAGGCGTTAACTTCTGCTTTTTAAGTATAAGCCGACGTAGCTCAGCTGGTAGAGCACTTCCATGGTAAGGAAGGGGTCACGAGTTCAAGTCTCGTCGTTGGCTCATATAACAACTGGAATAGTAAAATCAATAACAACTATAAATTTAACACTTAAGGTTTTTGTAATATGGCTAAAGCTAATTTTGACCGTTCCAAACCACACGTAAACGTGGGTACTATCGGTCACGTCGATCACGGAAAGACCACCCTTACTGCTGCTATCACGAAAGTGTTGGCTGGAAAAGGATTGGCAGAGAATAGAGATTTCTCTTCTATTGATAATGCTCCTGAAGAAAAAGAAAGAGGTATCACCATCAATACTTCACACGTTGAGTACGCTACAGCAACTCGTCACTATGCTCACGTTGACTGTCCAGGTCACGCGGATTATGTGAAGAACATGGTTACTGGTGCTGCACAGATGGACGGCGCTATCATCGTGGTAGCTGCTACTGATGGTCC
>CAYVTO010000004.1:0-117919 GCA_964454665.1 uncultured Chitinophagaceae bacterium | reverse complement strand
GTCCAATGCCACAAACTCGTGAGCATATCTTGTTGGCTCGCCAGGTAGGTGTACCTTCAATGGTTGTGTTCATGAACAAAGTGGATTTGGTGGATGATCCAGAATTGTTGGAATTGGTTGAAATGGAAATCAGAGATTTGTTGACTTTCTATAACTTCCCTGGCGACACGATGACCATCGTTAAGGGTTCTGCCCTTGGTGGTTTGAATGGTGACGCGAAATGGGTTGCTACCATTGAAGAATTGATGGACGCTGTAGATAAGGATATTCCGATTCCTGCTCGTTTGACTGATCTTCCTTTCTTGATGCCTGTAGAAGACGTATTCTCGATCACTGGTCGTGGTACTGTTGCTACTGGTCGTATTGAAAGAGGTATCATCAACTCTGGAGAGCCTGTAGACATTTTAGGTCTGGGTGCTGAAGGATTGAAATCTACTGTTACTGGTGTGGAAATGTTCCGTAAAATCTTGGATAGAGGAGAAGCTGGTGACAACGTAGGTTTGTTGTTGAGAGGTATCGAAAAAGAGAACATCAAAAGAGGAATGGTAATCTGTAAACCAGGTTCTGTTAAACCTCATACTGAGTTCAAAGCTGAGATCTACGTATTGTCTAAAGAAGAAGGTGGTCGTCATACGCCATTCTTCAACAAATACCGTCCACAGTTCTACATGAGAACGACAGACGTTACTGGTGAAATCGAATTAGCGGCAGGAACTGAAATGGTTATGCCTGGTGATAACGTTACCATCACGGTTAAGTTGATTGCTCCGGTGGCTATGGAAAAAGGTCTACGTTTCGCTATCCGTGAAGGTGGTAGAACAGTAGGTGCTGGTCAGGTAACTGAAATAATAAACTAAATAGCTGTTAATCAGTAAAATACGGTGCGTCTCGAAGATTTTCGGGACGCACTTGTTTTCTGTTAATAATTATTACTATCTTTGCAGTCCTTTTTGAGGACGTTTACGGGAGTAGCTCAATTGGTAGAGTCGCGGTCTCCAAAACCGAAGGCTGTAGGTTCGAGTCCTACCTTCCGTGCACATCATAAAAGAAGATTATGAACAAGATAATATCATTCGTAAAAGGATCTTTCGACGAGATCAGAACCAACGTGAGTTGGCCTCAGTACAGTGAGTTGCAAAGCAGCTCGCTACTGGTGCTATTAGCTTCCCTCATATTTGCGTTGTTGATCGGACTGATCGATTACCTTTTCGAAAATGGGATGGGCTCTATTTACCAATCTTTCGGGGGATAATTATGAGCAGCTTAAACTGGTACGTACTAAGAGCGATTAGCGGACAAGAGAAAAAGGTAAAACTTTACCTGGAGAATGAAATCATCCGTCAAAAACTGGACGATCAAATTCCTCAGGTTTTGATTCCTGCTGAGAAGGTCTATGAAATGAGAAACGGTAAGAAAAGGGTCAGGGAACGTAGTTTTTTTCCTGGTTACATCCTTATTCAAGCAGATCTCAACCATGGCGAGGCGGCTCACACCATTTCCACAATTCCTGGAGTACTTGGGTTTTTAGGTTCCAGCGAAGGCGGGACATCCAAAAAACCAATTGCTCTACGCCAATCTGAGGTCAATAGAATCCTTGGAACGGTAGATGAAGTGGATGGATCTGAAGAAAAACTTGAAATCCCATACATTGTGGGTGAGAGTGTGAAAGTAATGGACGGCCCATTCAGTGGATTCACCGGAACTGTTGAAGAAGTCTTCGAAGAGAAGAAAAAACTCAACGTAATGGTGAAAATATTTGGCAGGAATACTCCTGTTGAATTGAATTATATACAAGTAGAAAAAATCCAGTAAGCAAAATGGCAAAGGAGATTACCGGTTATTTGAAATTGCAAGTAAAAGGTGGAGCGGCTAACCCTTCTCCTCCAATTGGACCTGCATTAGGTAGTAAGGGTTTGAATATCATGGAGTTTTGTAAGCAGTTCAATGCGAGAACCCAAGATAAACCAGGCGTTGTACTTCCTGTATTGTTAACAATTTATTCTGATAAGTCTTTTGACTTTGTCATCAAAACTCCTCCTGCAGCAATTTTGTTGGCAGAAGCAGCGAAGGTAAAGAAAGGTTCTGCGGAACCTAACAGAGTAAAAGTAGGTTCGGTTACTTGGGAACAAATCAAGACCATAGCAGAAACAAAAATGCCTGATTTAAATGCATTCAAACTAGACTCAGCCATGAAAATGGTAGCGGGTACAGCAAGAAGCATGGGCTTAACGGTTACGGGCAAAGCACCGTGGGAAAATTAATCAAATAGTAGCCATGGCGAAATTGACAAAAAATCAAAAAGCAGCTCAAGCTAAATTCGATAGCGAAAAGGAATACAGCCTTACCGAAGCTACTAAACTTGTGAAAGAAATTACCTTCACAAAGTTTGACTCTTCTGTAGATGTAGATGTTCGCTTGGGAGTTGACCCTAAGAAAGCTGATCAGATGGTTCGTGGAGTAGTAGCACTGCCTCACGGAACAGGTAAAGATGTTAGAGTATTGGTACTTTGTACTCCTGATAAAGAGCAGGAAGCAAAAGATGCTGGTGCTGAGCATGTAGGTCTTGATGATCTTATTGCAAAAATAGAAAAAGGATGGTTAGAGTTCGACGTAGTGATTACTACGCCAACTGTAATGGCTAAAGTAGGTAGACTTGGTAAAGTATTAGGTCCGAGAAACTTGATGCCAAATCCTAAATCAGGTACAGTGACCTTAGAAGTAGGTAAAGCAGTAAAAGAGATTAAGCTTGGTAAAATTGATTTCAAAGTGGATAAAACCGGAATCATTCATGCCAGCATCGGTAAAGTGTCTTTCTCTCCGGAGAAAATCATGGACAATGCCAATGAGCTTCTTCAAACCATACTGAAATTGAAGCCTTCTTCTGCAAAAGGTACTTATGTTAAAAGTATTACTTTATCAAGCACAATGAGTCCTGGCATTGTAGTCGATAAGAGCTCTATTAACGGCGCTTAATCATGAATAGAGAAGAAAAAGCACTTATCATTGACGAACTAAGTCAAAAATTCGCTGAAAATCCTGTGTTTTATATCACAGACGGACAGGGAATGACAGTAGGTCAAGTCAATAAATTGAGAAAACTTTGTTATGCCAAGGGCATAGAATACAAAGTAGTAAAGAACACCTTGATTCAAAAGGCTCTTGAGAAAAACAACGTGGATACGACTGATTTGAAACCTGCTTTAAAAGGTGCTTCAGGAGTGTTCTTCGCAAGTGTTGGAAATGCTCCTGCCAAAATGTTGAAAGAGTTCTACAAATCAAATGCTGTAGATAAACCGGTATTCAAAGGAGCTTCTGTTGCAGATCACTTCTACGTTGGTGCAAACCAATTGGAAACGCTGTCTAACATCAAGTCTAAAGAAGAAATGATCGGTGAAATCATCGGCTTACTCCAATCTCCTGCTAAGAGAGTACTTTCTGCTCTTTTAAATGCTAAAGACAAACAGGAGTCATAATTCTAATATTTCATTTAATTGTTGTACTAAATTTAAAATAAAAATAAGATGGCAGATTTAAAAGCTTTCGCAGAGCAACTCGTAAATTTAACTGTTTTAGAGGTTAATGAATTAGCTCAGATTCTTAAGGATGAATATGGTATCGAACCAGCTGCAGCTGCAGTTGTGGTATCGGGTGGTGGCGATGGTGCCGCAGCAGCAGAAGAAAAATCATCTTTTGATGTAATACTTAAAAACGCAGGTGCTTCTAAGCTGGCAATCGTGAAATTAGTGAAAGATCTTACTGGTCTTGGCTTGAAAGAAGCTAAAGACTTAGTTGACGGTGCTCCTAAGCCTGTTAAAGAAGGAATTGCTAAAGACGAAGCTGAGGCTATCAAGAAGCAATTAGAAGAAGCTGGTGCTGAAGTAGAGCTTAAATAAGTTCTGTTTCAGGTCATTTCTATAGCCTGATGATAGTTTTAGGCCTGGCGTAATAGTCAGGTCTTTTCCTGTTTGTAGGTAGTTAAATTTAGTTTTACTATCTACAAACTTATGGTTTCGTTAGTTACACATCAAACATCTTACGACCTTGGCAAATAACAAACTTTCGGTAAGGAAGAGTTTCTCATCTGTGAAAAATGCAGTTGAGTATCCAGACTTCCTTGATGTTCAGATACAATCTTTTCAAGACTTCTTTCAATTAGATACGCCTGCGGAAAGCAGAGCGAAAGAAGGTCTTTATAAAGTGTTTGCAGAAAACTTCCCAATCTCTGATTCAAGGGAAAATTTCGTTCTGGAATTTATTGACTATACTGTTGATCCTCCAAAATACTCGGTTGACGAGTGTATTGATAGAGGTTTGACGAGCTCTGTTCCATTGAAAGCCAAATTGAGGCTTACATGTAACGATGACGACAACGAAGATTTCCAAACGATCGAACAGGAAGTGTTCTTGGGTAATATCCCATACATGACTGAGCGTGGATCTTTCGTGATTAATGGTGCTGAAAGGGTGGTAGTTTCTCAATTACACCGTTCTCCAGGTGTGTTCTTTGCACAAAGCAAGCATACCAACGGTACCAAATTATATTCTGCAAGAATTATCCCATTCAAAGGTTCTTGGATCGAATTCGCAACCGACGTCAACAACGTGATGTTTGCTTATATCGACCGTAAGAAGAAGTTCCCTGTAACGACTCTTCTTAGAGCCATTGGTTATGGTAGCGATAAAGATATTCTTGACATCTTCGGTCTTTCTGAAGAAGTAGAGGCAACCAAAGCAAACCTCAAAAAAGCGGTTGATCGTAAATTGGCTGCTCGTGTGTTAAGAACATGGACAGAAGATTTCGTAGATGAAGATACTGGTGAAGTTGTTTCAATCGACAGAAATGAAGTCTTGCTTGAGCGTGATTCTATCATCAAAGAAGAAGATTTAGAAACCATCCTTAACTCGGGTTCTAAATCGATCATTTTGCATCGTGCCGATGTAAACGTGGCCGACTATGCCATCATCTACAATACGCTACAAAAAGACAGCTCTAACTCTGAAGCGGAAGCGTTAAGTCACATCTACAGACAATTGAGAAATACAGAGGCTCCGGACATGCAGAATGCCAGAGAAACTATTTTCAACTTGTTCTTCAGTGATAAACGTTACGATCTGGGAGAAGTAGGCCGTTACAGAATCAATAAAAAATTAGGATCAGATACTGGTTACGACATTAAGGTATTGACGAAAGACGATATCATCAACATCGTGAAATATTTGATCGGTTTGATCAACTCTAAAGCGGTAGTGGATGATATTGACCACTTAAGTAATAGAAGGGTAAGAACGGTAGGTGAACAATTATACAGTCAGTTCAGCGTGGGTCTTGCTCGTATGGCGAGAACCATCAAGGAACGTATGAACGTTCGTGATAACGAAGACTTTAAACCGGTTGACTTGATCAACGCGCGTACCTTGTCTTCAGTGATCAACTCGTTCTTCGGAACAAACCAGTTGTCTCAGTTCATGGATCAAACCAATCCATTGGCGGAGGTAACGCACAAACGTAGGATGTCGGCACTCGGACCAGGCGGTCTTTCAAGAGAGAGAGCAGGTTTCGAGGTTCGTGACGTTCACTATACCCATTATGGTCGTCTATGTACCATTGAAACTCCGGAAGGTCCAAACATCGGTTTGATCTCTTCTTTGTGTGTTCATGCGAAAATCAATGCGATGGGCTTCATTGAAACACCATACCGCAAAGTGGTAAACGGTAAAGTAAAAGGAGATCCTATTTTCTTGACTGCAGAAGAAGAAGAAGGTCATTTCATTGCGCAATCAAAAACTAAAGTGGCCAATGACGGATCGATCGAAGACGATAAAGTAAAGTCTCGTTTTGAAGGCGACTTCCCATTGGTAGAGCCTGAAAAACTTTCATACATCGATATTGCTCCTAATCAAATTGTATCGGTAGCGGCTTCATTGATTCCTTTCCTGGAACATGATGATGCCAACCGTGCTTTGATGGGATCCAACATGCAACGTCAGGCTGTGCCGTTGTTGTGTCCTGATGCTCCTATTGTAGGTACAGGTTTGGAAAAACGTGTAGCTGAAGATTCCAGAACATTGATCACTGCTGAAGGTGCTGGGGTAATCGATTATGTCGATTCCACTAAAATCGTAGTGCGTTATGACTTGACTGCAGACGATAAAATCGTAGCCTTTGACGATGAATTGAAAACGTATGAACTCATTAAGTTCCGTCGTACCAACCAAGACACTACCGTTAACCTTAAGCCTATCGTAAGTAAAGGTCAACGTGTAAGTAAAGGTCAAGTATTGTGTGATGGTTTTGCTACACACAATGGAGAATTAGCCTTGGGTAGAAACTTGATGGTGGCGTTCATGCCTTGGCAAGGATACAACTTTGAAGATGCGATTGTAATTTCTGAGAAAGTAGTACGTGACGATATATTTACTTCTATTCACATTGAAGAATTTGAATTGGAAGTTCGTGATACGAAACGTGGTGAAGAAGAATTAACGTCTGAGATTCCAAACGTAAGTGAAGAATCGGTGAAGAACCTTGACGAAAGCGGTATCATTCGTGTCGGTGCAGAAGTGAAGGAAGGCGATATCTTAATTGGTAAAATCACACCAAAAGGAGAGTCTGATCCTACACCAGAAGAAAAATTACTAAGAGCGATCTTTGGTGATAAAGCAGGTGATGTGAAAGATGCTTCGATGAAAGCTCCTCCATCATTGAGAGGTGTTGTGATCAACACACAGCTTTTCAAAAGACCGAAGAAAGACAAAGACAACCGTGCAAAAGACAAGAAGAAGGTTGAAAACTTGAAAACCAAGTATGGACA
Organism: uncultured Chitinophagaceae bacterium; assembly: GCA_964454665.1. GTDB lineage: Bacteria > Bacteroidota > Bacteroidia > Cytophagales > Cytophagaceae > JACMQM01. Next base: position 111,107 of record CAYVTO010000004.1, on the reverse strand, counting down.
AGATCTTGCTGCTTTGAAAGAAGTAATGGTTGAAAAATTGTTGGTCTTGCTTGATGGTAAAACTTCTCAAGGTGTGAAGCATAAATTTGGAGAAGAAATTTTAGCCAAAGGTGTTAAGTTCAATAAGAAAAATATCGAGTCTAATATCTTCTCAGATAAAAATGCCTACAGAGATGAGAGCCAATACCAAGTTCCTGAAGAAGCGAATTTGATTGGAGATCTTAAGTTAGACAACTGGACAAACGAAGAGAAGACCAATATCAGTGTTCAACGTTTGGTTAAAAATTATATCCGTCGCAGAAATGAAATCGCCGGTAAATTCAAGAGAGAGAAATTCACGCTTGAAGTAGGAGATGAGTTACCTGCAGGTATCGTACAATTGGCCAAAGTTTACATCGCTAAGAAACGTAAGTTGAAAGTGGGGGATAAAATGGCCGGTCGTCACGGTAACAAAGGGGTTGTGGCTCGTATCGTAAGAGACGAAGACATGCCTTTCTTGGAAGACGGAACTCCAGTAGACATCGTGTTGAACCCATTAGGGGTACCTTCAAGGATGAACATTGGGCAGTTGTATGAAACGGTATTGGGCTGGGCCGGTAAAAAATTAGGAAGGAAATATGCTACTCCTATTTTTGATGGTGCTTCTCAAGAAGAAGTCAATGCTGAATTGGAAGAAGCTGGTTTACCTTACCTTGGAAGAACCCACTTATACGATGGGTTATCGGGTGAGCGTTTCGATCAGGCCACTCAAGTAGGTGTGATTTACATGCTGAAATTGGGTCACTTGGTAGACGATAAGATGCACGCGCGTTCTATCGGACCATACTCTCTTATTACGCAACAACCGTTGGGTGGTAAAGCTCAGTTCGGTGGTCAACGTTTCGGTGAAATGGAAGTTTGGGCATTGGAAGCATTTGGTGCTGCTAATATTCTTCAAGAAATCCTTACACTGAAATCAGATGATGTAGTGGGTAGAGCGAAAACATATGAGGCGATCGTGAAAGGTGAAAACCTTCCGAAACCAAATATTCCAGAATCATTCAATGTACTTGTACATGAATTGAGAGGTTTGGCTCTTGAGCTTACATTAGACTAAGAAATTAATTTCACTAAAACGCAATTTCTCCGATATGTCGTTTAGAAAAAATAGAAAACAGACTTTAGACTTCACCAAAGTGACCATCAGTTTAGCTTCTCCGGAATCTATCCTGGAAAGTTCTAACGGCGAAGTAACACAGCCTGAAACCATCAACTACAGAACCTACAAACCAGAAATGGGTGGTTTGTTCTGTGAGCGTATCTTCGGTCCTGTAAAAGACTGGGAATGTCACTGTGGTAAATACAAAAGAATTCGTTACAAAGGTATTATCTGTGACCGTTGCGGTGTTGAAGTAACAGAAAAGAAAGTAAGAAGAGAGAGAATGGGGCACATCGAATTGGTGGTTCCTGTAGCTCACATTTGGTACTTCCGTTCTTTACCAAACAAAATAGGATACCTTTTGGGATTACCGACCAAGAAATTGGATCAAGTAATCTATTACGAAAGATATGTAGTGATTCAGTCTGGTATCAAGTCTGAAGATGGTGTAAACTATCTTGACTTCTTAACAGAAGATGAATACTTGGATATTCTGGATAAACTTCCTCGTGAAAATCAATTGTTAGATGATACGGATCCTAATAAATTCATCGCCAAAATGGGTGCTGATGCATTAGAGATGTTGCTGTCTCGATTGAACTTGGATGAATTATCATACAGCTTACGTCATGCTGCGGCAAACGATACTTCTCAACAACGTAAAGCAGAAGCGTTGAAACGTTTGAAAGTCGTTGAAGCATTCAGAGACTCGAGAAGCCGTATTGAAAACAAACCAGAATGGATGATCATCAAAATGGTACCTGTAATTCCTCCGGAATTGCGTCCATTAGTACCTTTGGATGGTGGCCGTTTTGCAACATCGGATTTGAACGATTTGTATCGTCGGGTAATCATTCGTAACAACCGTTTGAAACGCTTGATCGAAATTAAAGCGCCTGAAGTCATCTTACGTAATGAAAAACGTATGCTTCAGGAAGCAGTCGATTCATTGTTCGATAACTCAAGAAAAGTAAACGCAGTAAGAGCTGAAGGTAACAGGGCTTTGAAATCTTTGAGTGATATGCTTAAAGGTAAACAAGGTCGTTTCCGTCAAAACTTGTTGGGTAAACGTGTCGATTATTCTGGTCGTTCTGTCATCGTGGTAGGTCCAGAATTGAAATTACACGAATGCGGTTTGCCAAAAGACATGGCGGCTGAATTATTCAAACCGTTTGTTATTCGCAAGTTGATCGAACGTGGAATTGTTAAGACCGTAAAATCTGCGAAGAAAATTGTAGATAGAAAAGATCCTGTCATCTGGGACATCTTGGAAAACGTATTGAAAGGACATCCTGTTCTTTTGAACCGTGCTCCTACGCTTCACAGATTGGGTATTCAAGCTTTCCAACCGAAATTGATCGAAGGGAAAGCGATACAACTTCATCCATTGGTATGTACTGCATTCAACGCCGACTTTGACGGTGACCAAATGGCGGTACACGTACCACTAGGTCATGAAGCGGTGTTGGAAGCTTCTACCTTGATGTTGGCTTCTCATAACATCCTTAACCCTGCCAACGGAGCGCCTGTTACGGTACCGTCTCAAGACATGGTGCTTGGTTTGTACTATGTAACAAAAGGCCGTAAGAATACTCCAGAAGCTCCAATTGCTGGAGAAGGCATGATTTTCTACAGCGCGGAAGAAGTGGTGATTGCGATCAACGAAAGAAGACTTTCTAACCATGCCTTCATTAAAGTGAAAGCTCGTGTTAAGAATGAAGACGGAACTTTTGAAACTAAATTGGTAGATACTGTTGCCGGTCGTGTATTGTTCAATTTACTTGTTCCAGAAGAAGTAGGTTACGTAAACGAATTGTTGACGAAGAAAAAGCTTCAACAAATTATCGGTGTAGTATACAGAGCTGCAGGTATGGCCAGAACAGCCAAGTTCTTGGATGATATTAAACAATTAGGATTCCAATCTGCTTATAAAGGAGGCTTGTCTATGGGTCTGGCGGATATCAATATCCCTGCCGAGAAACAAGAACTCGTACAACAAGCGAAAGAAGAAGTGGATGTAGTTTGGAACAACTACTTGATGGGTCTTATTACCGATAACGAACGTTACAACCAAGTCATCGATATCTGGACACGTATCAACTCTATGATTACAGAAACGTTGATGAGACAGTTGGAAAACGACCGTCAAGGTTTCAACCCGATCTACATGATGATGCACTCCGGTGCAAGGGGATCTAGAGAGCAAATCCGTCAGTTGGGTGGAATGAGAGGTTTGATGGCTAAACCACAAAAGAACTTACAAGGTTCTATCGGTGAAATCATTGAAAACCCAATTCTTTCTAACTTTAAAGAAGGATTGGATGTAACAGAATACTTCATCTCTACACACGGTGCTCGTAAAGGTTTGGCTGATACAGCCCTTAAAACAGCCGATGCAGGTTACTTGACCAGAAGGTTAGTAGATGTTGCACAAGACATCATCATCAACGAAGAAGATTGTGGTACGTTAAGAGGTCTTCAAGTTTCAGCGTTGAAAGACAACGAAGACATCGTAGAACCTTTATCAGAAAGAATCTTAGGTCGTGTGTCTGTTCATGATGTATACGATCCTATTACCAACGTATTACTTGTTGAGTCTGGATCAGAAATCAATGAAACCATAGCCCGTAAAATTGACGAGTCTGCTATTGAAACCGTTGAGATTCGTTCGGTATTGACGTGTGAAACAGAACGTGGAGTATGTGCTAAATGTTACGGACGTAACTTGGCTACAGCGCGTATGGTTCAACAAGGAGAAGCAACAGGTGTTATTGCGGCACAGTCGATCGGTGAACCAGGTACACAACTTACACTACGTACATTCCACGTAGGGGGTACTGCTTCGAACATCGCTACAGACTCTACCATCAAAGCGAAATTCGATGGTACTGTAGTATTTGAAGAATTGAGAGCTATTGCATCTACAAACAGCGAAGGCGATAAGACCAATGTGGTCATGGGTCGTTCAGGCGAACTGAAGATTGTTGATGCAAGCAATAAAGTGTTGATCAGTAATCACGTTCCTTATGGAGCATTCTTGAAAGTGAAAGACGGACAAAAAGTAACGAAAGGAGAGGAACTTTGCTTCTGGGATCCTTACAATGCCGTAATCTTGTCTGACTTTGAAGGTAAAGTTTCATTTGAAGCCATCGAAGAAGGTGTGACGTTCAAAGAAGAAAGTGATGAACAAACTGGTCACAGAGAAAAAGTAATTGTTGACACAAGAGATAAAACGAAAAACCCTGCCATCATTCTTACGTCTAAGAAAGAGGAAGCGAAGACCTACAACATTCCTGTAGGAGCCCACTTGGCAGTAGAAGATGGACAGGCGGTAAAACCTGGTCAGATTCTCGTGAAAATCCCTCGTTCAGTAGGTAAGACAAGAGATATTACAGGTGGTCTTCCACGTGTAACAGAATTGTTCGAAGCGAGAAATCCTTCAAACCCTGCTGTGGTGAGTGAGATAGACGGTGTAGTTTCTTATGGTGTGGTGAAAAGAGGTAACAGAGAAATCTTTATCGAATCAAGAGACGGCGTAAGAAAAAGATACCAGGTTTCTTTGTCTAAACACATCCTTGTTCAAGACAATGACTTTATCCGTGCAGGTTCTCCGTTAACAGATGGTGCCATTACACCTAACGATATTTTGTCCATCAAAGGACCTACTGCGGTTCAAGAATACTTGGTGAATGAAATTCAGGAAGTATACCGTTTGCAAGGGGTGAAAATCAACGACAAGCACATTGAAGTGATTGTTCGCCAAATGATGCAGAAAGTTGAAATCCTTGAACCAGGCGATACGGGATTCCTTCCGGGACAAGTGGTTGACCGTTTCCGTTTCAGAAGAGAAAACGATGAGATCTTGGATAAAAAAGTAGTGGTAGAATCAGGAGATTCTCAAAACCTAAGACCAGGTCAAATTGTAACGGCACGTAAGTTAAGGGATGAAAACTCGAGCTTGAAACGTAAAGATTTGAACTTGGTGGTGGTAAGGGATGCACAAACTGCTGTTTCTAAACCAACACTGCAAGGTATCACGCAAGCATCTCTTGATACAACAAGCTTTATCTCTGCGGCATCGTTCCAGGAAACGACAAAAGTATTGAGTGAAGCAGCCATTAGAGGTAAAGCAGATTACTTGAAAGGCTTGAAAGAAAATGTAATTGTAGGTCACTTAATCCCTGCAGGTACAGGATCTAGAGTGTACAACGACATGATTGTAGGATCGAAAGAAGAATACGATTCATTAGTATCTTCTAAAGAAGCCTTCCACTCTAAAAAAGGTGAACTACAAGAAGGTTAATTAAAACATACACATTCAAAAGGGTAAAGTGCCTGAGTACTTTACCCTTTTTTATCTTCGATAAGCAATATGGCGGAGCAAAAAAAAGGAGAACAACAACCGAATCAATTGAACATTGAGTTGTCAGAGGAAATGGCTGAGGGGATTTACTCAAATCTTGCTTTGATCGCACATTCAAACTCGGAATTTGTCATCGATTTCATTCGACTGATGCCAGGTGTTCCAAAAGCCAAAGTGAAATCACGCATTGTGTTTACACCAGAGCATGCAAAACGTCTTTTGGCTGCATTGAAGGAAAATATTCAAAAATACGAGGAAAACTTTGGAGAAATTCGCCAACACGACGAATTACCTCAATTTCCGCTTAATTTTGGAGGTCCTATAGGGGAAGCTTAACAATAAAAAAATAATAAAGGAGCTTGCAAAAGAATCAAATTTACGTACCTTTGCAGTTCCAAAAAAATTGGAGTATTATAAAATAAAGAGTAAATGCCTACTATACAGCAGTTAGTAAGAAAAGGAAGAGAGAAACTAGAATTTAAGTCTAAGTCTCCTGCTTTGGATTCATGTCCTCAGAAGAGGGGCGTGTGTACCAGAGTGTATACCACCACACCTAAAAAGCCAAATTCAGCCTTGCGTAAAGTGGCAAGGGTGAGATTGTCCAACACGAGAGAGGTGAACGCATATATTCCGGGTGAAGGCCACAATCTTCAAGAGCACTCTATTGTGCTGATTAGAGGAGGAAGGGTGAAAGATCTTCCGGGTGTGAGGTATCACATCGTTCGTGGAGCTTTGGATACAGCTGGTGTAAGCGGAAGGTTGCAAAGCCGTTCTAAATACGGAGCGAAGCGTCCAAAGGCCGGAGCTGCTGCCCCTGCTGCTAAAGGAAAGAAAAAATAACATATAAAAACATTCCTAATTTTCAGGAAATAGTATGAGGAAGTCGAAACCTAAAAAAAGATACTTGGCTCCGGATCCAAAATTTCACGATCCGATGGTGACCCAGTTTGTGAATTGCCTGATGTATGATGGCAAGAAAAGCATTGCTTACAGCATATTCTATGATGCTTGTGAACTCGTTGAGAAGAAAACTTCAGAAAGCGGTTTAGAAGTGTGGAAGAAAGCGTTGAACAATGTTTGTCCTCAAGTGGAAGTGAAAAGCCGCAGAGTAGGAGGATCAACGTTCCAGGTTCCATCTGAAGTAAGACCAGCTAGAAAAGTGTCTTTGGGCATGAAATGGTTGATCAAATACACGCGCTCTAGAGGAGAGAAAACCATGATGGAAAAATTAGCTGCTGAAATTATTGCTGCTTCTAAAGGTGAAGGTGCTGCAGTGAAGAAGAAAGATGAAACGCACAGAATGGCGGATGCGAACAAAGCGTTCTCACATTTTAGATTCTAACATTCTGTATAATTAATATTATGGCTCGCGATTTAAAATATACAAGAAACATCGGTATTGCTGCTCACATTGATGCTGGTAAAACTACCACTACAGAGCGTATCCTATATTATGCTGGTATCACCCATAAAATAGGAGAAGTTCACGAAGGTGCAGCAACCATGGACTGGATGGCTCAGGAGCAAGAAAGAGGTATTACCATTACTTCTGCTGCTACTACTGTCGAGTGGAAATATAAGAATCACCCGTACCACGTAAACATCATTGATACGCCAGGTCACGTTGACTTTACAGTAGAGGTAAACAGATCTCTTCGTGTATTGGACGGCTTGGTGTTTTTGTTCAGTGCTGTGGATGGTGTAGAACCTCAATCTGAAACGAACTGGCGTTTAGCAAACAACTACAAAGTAGCTAGACTAGGTTTCGTCAATAAAATGGACCGCTCTGGTGCCGATTTCTTAAACGTGTGTAAGCAAGTAAAAGAAATGTTGGGCAGCAATGCTGTTCCATTACAATTACCAATAGGTGCTGAAGATAACTTTAAAGGTGTCGTTGATTTGGTATACAACAGAGCTATCGTTTGGAACGAAGCGGACAAAGGGATGACATTCACTGAGATTCCGATTCCGGATGACATGAAGGATGAAACCCTTGAATTTAGAGAAAAATTATTGGAAGCAGTAGCGGATTACGATGAGTCTTTGATGGAGAAATTCTTCGAAGATCCGAATTCAATTTCTGTAGACGAAATATTGAAAGCCTTGCGTATGGCTGTATTGGACATGAAAATTGTTCCTATGCTTTGCGGTTCTTCTTTTAAGAACAAAGGTGTACAAACTATGCTTGACTATGTTATGGAGTTGTTACCTTCTCCATTAGATAGAGATCAAATCACTGGTATCAATCCGGACAATGATCAGGAAGTAACGCGTAAGCCTACGGAGAAAGATCCTTTCTGTGCATTGGCCTTTAAAATTGCAACTGATCCATTCGTAGGTCGTTTGTGCTTTGTAAGATCTTACTCTGGTCTTTTGGATTCTGGTTCTTATGTGTTCAACACACGTTCTGGAAACAAAGAGCGGATCTCTCGTATTTTTCAGATGCATGCGAACAAGCAAAATCAAATTGATCAATTACAATGTGGAGACATCGGGGCTGTTGTAGGTTTTAAAGACATTAAAACAGGCGATACCTTGTGTGATGAAAAGAACAAGATTGTATTAGAGAAAATGGACTTCCCTGAGCCTGTTATCGGTTATGCAATTGAGCCTAAAACTCAAGCAGATTCTGATAAGATGGGTATGGCCATTGCCAAATTGGTGGAAGAAGATCCAACATTACACGTTTCTACTGATCACGAAACGGGTCAAACGATCTTAAGAGGAATGGGTGAACTTCACCTTGAAATCATCATCGATCGTATGAAGCGAGAGTTCAAGGTTGAAATCAACCAGGGAGCTCCTCAAGTAGCATACAAAGAAGCCATCACGAAGAGTGTTGAACACAGAGAAGTATACAAGAAACAATCGGGTGGTCGTGGTAAATTTGCCGATATCGTGTTCGAAATCGGGCCGAGAACAGACGATAAATTGGGACTTGATTTCAAAAATGCTATTGTGGGTGGTGTTATTCCTAAAGAATTCATCCCTTCCATTCAAAAAGGATTCCAGGAAGCCATGACGAATGGCGTGTTAGCAGGGTTTCCGGTGGAAGCCTTGTCTGTACGTTTATTTCATGGATCTTTCCACGATGTCGATTCAGATGCCTTGTCTTTCGAATTAGCAGGTCGTATGGGTTTCAAAGAAGCTGCAAAATTATGTGCTCCTAAATTGATGGAACCGATCATGTCTGTTGAAGTCGTAACTCCTGATGAGTACACCGGTCCTGTTACTGGTGACTTGAACAGAAGAAGAGGTATGATGAAAGGTATGGACACGAAAATGGGTGCTCAGGTGATTAAAGCGGATGTGCCTTTGTCTGAGCTCTTCGGATATGTTACAGATTTAAGAACAATTTCTTCAGGTCGTGCTTCTGCTTCGTTAACATTCTCTCATTATGAGTTTGTTCCTGCAAACCTTGCAGAAACTATTGTTGCTAAAGTTAAAGGCGCTGCCGTTAAGTAAATACGTTATGAACCAGAAAATAAGAATAAAATTAAAGTCTTACGATCACAGTTTGGTGGACAAATCATCTGAGCGTATCGTACGTGCGGTAAAAGCTACTGGCGCAGTAGTAAGCGGTCCAATTCCATTGCCTACTGAAAAAGCTAAATTTACAGTATTGAGATCTCCTCACGTGAACAAGAAATCACGTGATCAATTCCAACTTTGTACCTACAAAAGGTTAGTGGATATCTATTCTACCAGCTCTAAAACAGTAGACGCATTGATGAAACTTGAATTACCAAGTGGCGTTGATGTGGAGATAAAAGTTTGATAATGTGCCTGAAGGGGCATAATAAAAAAGAACCAATGCATGTTGGTTCTTTTTTTGTCTCTTAGGCTTTCGCATAGGGTAAAAAAATAAATTGTCAGTATTATTGGCAAAAACTTATTTTTTACTATCTTTGCAGTCCCTTTTGTAAGAGGGGTGTGTTCTAATTAAGCACTTGATTCATAAAATAATATTAAGACCATGTCTGGTTTAATAGGAAAAAAAATAGGAATGACCAGTATTTACGATGAAAGCGGCAAGTTTGTAGCTTGTACCGTTATTCAAGCTGGTCCTTGTGTAGTTACACAAGTTAGAAAAAAAGAGACTGACGGTTACAGTGCAGTACAGTTGTCATACGGTGAACGTAAAGAGAAAAACGTTTCAAAGGCATTGGTTGGCCACTTCAAAAAGGCTGGTACCACTCCGAAAGCAAAGGTTGCGGAATTTAAGTATTTCGAAAAAGAACTTGGCTTAGGTGATACCTTAAACCTACTTGATATATTCGAAGAAGGCGACTTCGTAGATGTGATCGGGAAGTCTAAAGGTAGAGGTTTCCAGGGTGTTGTTAAAAGACACGGTTTTGGTGGAGTTGGTGGACAAACGCACGGTCAACACAACCGTGGTCGTCACCCGGGTTCAATCGGAGCTTGTTCGTTCCCTTCAAGAGTATTTAAAGGGATGAGAATGGGTGGAAGAATGGGCTACACTAGAGTGAAAGTCCAAAATTTAAAAGTTGTTAAGCTTATGGCTGACAAAAACTTGGTATTGGTGAGTGGATCTATACCGGGTGCAAATAATTCATACGTGCTCATCGAGAAATAGAAATAGAATATGGAAATTTCTGTATTAAATATTAAGGGAAAAGAGACTGGCAGAAAAGTACAACTGTCGGATGGTGTATTTGGCATTGAGCCAAATGACCACGCTATTTATCTTGATGTCAAGAGATATATGGCGAACCAACGTCAGGGTACGCACAAGTCTAAAGAAAGGGCTGAAGTAGCCTTCTCTACGAAAAAATTGAAGAAGCAAAAAGGTACCGGTGGTGCTAGAGCAGGTTCAAGAAAATCTCCAGTGTTTGTAGGTGGTGGTACCATATTCGGTCCTCGTCCAAGAACATACGAAATTAAAGTCAATAAAAAAGTAAAAGATTTGGCTAGAAAATCAGCCTTGTCTTATAAAGTAAAAGAATCTTCTGTGTCAGTAGTCGAAAACTTTGACTTGAAGACTCCTAAAACAAAAGAATTTGTTGAGATCATCGCAAGTTTATCTCAATCAAACTTGAAGACATTGTTTGTTCTTCCAGAAGTAAATACCAACGTGGTTCTTTCAAGTCGTAATTTGAAAAGAAGTAAAGTTGTAACCGTAGCGGATATCAATACATACGATTTGTTGAATGCAGACAAATTGATTTTGGTAGAAGGATCGGTATCTAAAATTGAAGAACTTTTGAATCAATAAGATCATGAGTATCATAAAAAAGCCTCTAATCACTGAAAAAGGAACTGCTCAAAACGACAAAGGCGTTTACGGTTTTGTTGTTGCGAAATCAGCTAATAAGGTTGAAATCAAGCAGACCATAGAGAAAATGTATGGTGTAAAAGTACAGAACGTAAGAACAATGATTGCGTCTGGAAAGAAAAAGTCAAGATTCTCCAACGGATCATTCCTGTCTGGGAAAACGGCTTCATACAAAAAAGCACTAGTAACAGTTGCTGCAGGCGAAGTAATTGATTTCTATAGCAGTATTTAAAGACGAATAAGATGTCACTGAAGAAATTTAGACCAATAACACCTGGTACAAGATTTAGAGTAGCCCCTGGTTTCGACGAAATCACCACTTCTACTCCTGAGAAGTCGTTATTAGCCCCAGTTAGAAAATCTGGTGGTAGAAACAACCAAGGTAAAATGACCATGCGCTATATTGGTGGTGGTCACAAGCAAAAGTATAGAATTATCGATTTTAAAAGAGATAAATTCAATATTCCTGCTACCGTAAAAACGATCGAGTACGATCCAAACAGATCTGCGCGTATTGCTCTTTTATCGTATGCTGATGGTGAAAAAAGATACATCATTGCTCCAACAGGATTACAAGTGGGTACGGTGGTATTATCTGGTAAAGGAGTCGCTCCTGAAGTAGGTAATGCTTTACCAATGTCTGATATCCCTTTGGGTACCATCATTCACAACATTGAGTTGAAACCTGGTAAAGGTGGTGCAATGGCGAGAAGTGCTGGTACTTATGCTCAGTTGGTCGCTAGAGAAGGCAAATATGCTACACTTAAATTACCTTCAGGTGAAATGAGAATGGTATTGGTGACTTGCATCGCTACGGTTGGTACAGTTTCGAATGCGGATCACATGAACGTGGTACTCGGTAAAGCAGGTAGAAGCCGTTGGATGGGTATCCGTCCAAGAACAAGGCCGGTAGCAATGAACCCTGTCGATCACCCCATGGGTGGTGGTGAAGGTAGAGCTTCAGGTGGTCACCCTAGGTCTAGAAAAGGTCTTTATGCAAAAGGTCTTAAAACGAGAAACAACAATAAGTATTCTCAGGATCTTATTGTTCAGAAAAGGGTTAATAAGAGATTAAAAAAATAACACTATATAAAATAAGGTTATAGTAATTTATGGCACGTTCCTTAAAAAAAGGCCCTTACATTGACTACAGACTTTCTAACAAAGTTGCAGCAATGAACGACTCTGCTAAAAAAGCAGTCATCAAAACTTGGTCAAGAAGATCCATGATCTCTCCTGATTTTGTTGGGCAAACATTTGCAGTACACAACGGTAATAAATTTATCCCTGTTTACGTAACAGAAAACATGGTTGGTCACAAGCTCGGCGAATTTGCTCCTACCAGGACGTTCAAAGGACATGCTGCGAAAAAGAAGTAAAATTATAGCTGGAAAGAATTAATATGGAAGCTACAGTAAAAACCAGAAGATCTGTTATTAAAAAACAGAAAAAACAAGCAGCTAAGTTGGCAAAACAACAGGGTGCTACGACTTCTAAACTCAACAAAGTCCCTTCTTCAGATAGAAAAATGAGGTTGGTGGCTGATATCATAAAAGGTAAAGGTGTTGTTGAAGCACTTGGTATCTTGAAATTCCAAGCGAAACAAGGCGCTAGAAGCTTAGAGAAGTTGGTACTTGTAGCGATGGCGGATTGGCAACAAAAAAATAGCGAAGTGAAGATGGAAGATGCAGATCTTTACATCAAAGGTATATTTGTAAATGGTGGTCGTGTTTTGAAAAGACTTAGACCTGCACCTCAAGGTAGAGGATATAGAGTTAGAAAAAGATCTAACCATATCACCTTAACATTAGACAGTCGCAAAGACATCTCTACGTTACTTCCTAAGGTAGAAGTAGAAGCGAGCGAAGGCGACACTAAAGGAGCAAAAGCTAAAAAAGCTACTACTAAAAAAGCAACCACTAAAGTTGCTGCTGAAAAAAAGGAAACGAAGTCAAAAGCTAAAGCAAAGTAATTTACAATGGGACAAAAAGTTAACCCAATTAGTATTCGTTTAGGTGTCATCAAAGGATGGGACTCTAGCTGGTACGGAGGTAAAACATTCGGTGAGAAGTTGGTAGAAGATGAGAACATCCGTAAGTATGTTTTCGCTAGAATTCCTAAAGGTGGAATTTCTAAAATTGTTATCGAACGTACTTTGAAGCGCGTTACGCTCACCATCAATACTGCTCGTCCCGGAGTAGTCATTGGTAGAGGTGGTGCTGAAGTTGATAAGATCAAGGAAGAATTAAAGAAAATTACAGGTAAAGATGTTCAAATTAACATCTTTGAAGTAAAAAGACCTGAGTTAGATGCTGTGTTAGTAGCAGATTCTATCGCACAACAATTGAGAGCTCGTATCTCTTACCGTAGAGCGATGAAACAAGCCATTGCAGCGACTATGAGAGTAGGTGCTCAAGGTATAAAAGTAAAATTGAGTGGTCGTTTGGGTGGTGCTGAAATGGCAAGAACGGAAATGTACAAAGAAGGACGTATTCCTTTGCATACACTACGTGCAGATATCGATTACACCATCGGTGAAGCTCTTACAGTATATGGAAAAATTGGTATCAAAGTATGGATATTCAAAGGTGAAGTATACGGTAAGCGTGACTTATCTCCAAATGTAGGAACTGGCGCAGGTGCTGCTGCCAATAATTCTGGAGAGAATACTCAACCTGGTCAACAACAAAGAAGAAGAAGACCAGAAGGCGGCGCTAAAGGTGGTAATGCCGGCGGCCGTAATAAAAGAAACTAGAGAGCAATTAGGATCAGTGAATCATGTTACAGCCTAAAAGGACAAAATTTAGAAAACAACAAAAGGGTAGAGTTAAAGGTATAGCTACCCGCGGTCATAGGATCTCTTTCGGATCATTTGCGATTAAATCGCTTGAGCCAGGAAGACTTACTGCAAGACAAATCGAAGCCGCTCGTATCGCCATGACAAGAGCCATGAAGAGAGAGGGACAAGTTTGGATCCGTATTTTCCCTGACAAACCAATTACCAAAAAACCTGCAGAGGTTCGTATGGGTAAAGGTAAAGGTGCACCTGAATATTGGGTGGCTTGTGTTAAACCAGGTACCATCTTATTTGAATCTGGCGGGGTAACATTGGAAGTAGCTCAAGAATCATTACGTCTTGCCGCACAAAAACTACCTTTGAGAACTAAGTTTATTGTTCGACCTGACTACGAAGCATAAGCATTATGAAAAAGAAAGATATCAAAGGACTTAGCAAAGAAGATCTTCTTCTAAAAATTAAAGAAGAGACTTTAGTCTTAAATAAGTTGAAATTTGCTCATGAAGTTTCTCCAATTGAGAACCCTATGCAGATTCGTCACGCTAAGAAGTCCATTGCCAGGCTTAAAACAGAATTAAATTCTAAATAAGCCCTCAACTGTTAATATAAGATAGAAAAATGGAACAGGCACAGGAAGTAAGGAATTCCAGAAAAGAAAGAATCGGTAAGGTTGTGAGTAACAAAATGACCAAATCGATTACGGTATCGGTAGAAAGAAAAGTGAAACACCCAAAATACGGTAAGTTCGTTCTTCATACTACCAAATTGATGGCTCATGACGAAAAAGGCGAAAGCGCAATTGGAGATGTGGTGAAAATCATGGAAACTAGACCGATGAGCAAGCTGAAACGTTGGAGATTAGTTGAAATTATTGAAAAGGCGAAATAATTATGGTACAACAAGAATCTAGACTGGCTGTTGCTGATAACAGTGGCGCTAAAGAAGTACTTGTAATTCGTGTATTAGGCGGAACAGGAAGACGTTATGCTTCAATTGGAGATAAAATCGTGGTCACTGTTAAATCTGCTCTTTCTTCCAGCAGTATGAAGAAAGGTACCGTTTCTAAGGCTGTGGTGGTGAGAACTACGAAAGAAGTAAGACGTGCTGACGGTACTTATATCCGTTTCTCAGATAACGCAGCTGTATTATTGAACAACAACGACGAACCAAGAGGTACGCGTATTTTCGGCCCTGTGGCTCGTGAATTGAGAGAAAAACAATTCATGAAAATCGTTTCTCTAGCTCCAGAAGTATTATAAAAAAATGGAAACAAAGAACTTTAAGCAACCAAAGTTGCATATACGTAGAGGCGACAAAGTAGTAATTATTGCCGGTGACGAAAAAGGTAAAACAGGTACAATCGTATCGGTTGACTTTGCAAGTAATAGAGCCATTGTTGAAGGCTTGAACATGGTGACCAAACACAATAAACCTACAGCATCTAACCCGAACGGGGGAATCGTAAAAAAAGAAGCTCCTATCCATGTGAGCAACATGGCATTAGCAGACCCTAAAACAGGTAAAGCTACTAAAGTGGGCCGCAAAGTAGATAAGACAGGTAAATTAGTTAGATACGCTAAAAAATCAGGGGAGGTGGTAAAAAATGGCTAATCCTAGATTACAAGAAAAATACAGCAAAGAAATTCTTCCTGCATTGAAGGAGAAATTTCAATACAAATCGATCATGCAAGTGCCTAAGATGACTAAAATTGTGATCAACAAGGGTATCGGTGCTGCGGTTTCTGATAAAAAACTGGTTGAATACGGAGTAGAAGAGTTGTCTACCATTACTGGTCAAAGAGCAGTTTCTACAAAGTCTAAAATCGACGTGTCTAACTTTAAGTTAAGAGCAGGTGTTCCAATCGGGGCCAAAGTAACACTTAGAGGGGAAAAAATGTATGAATTCATGGATCGTTTGATGGCGGTTGCTTTGCCACGTGTTCGTGACTTCAAAGGTGTAAGTGATAAAGGTTTTGACGGAAGAGGAAACTATACTCTTGGTGTGAAAGAACAAATCATTTTCCCTGAAATCAGCATCGAAAAGGTGAATAAAATTTCAGGTATGGATATCACATTCGTAACCACTGCTACTACTGATGAAGAAAGCTTCGAATTGTTGAAAGCTTTTGGTATGCCTTTCTCATCATTAAAAAAATAAGCATCATGGCAAAAGAATCAGTAAAAGCAAGAGAAAGAAAAAGAGAAGCATTGGTAGCTAAATATGCTGCTAAAAGAGAAGCTCTAAAAAAATCAGGTGACTTGATCGCTTTGGATAAACTTCCTAAAAACTCTTCTCCGGTACGTTTACACAACCGTTGTAAATTGACAGGTAGACCTAGAGGATACATGAGAAAATTTGGTATTTCCCGTGTAACTTTCAGAGAATTAGCTACTTCTGGTAGAATACCAGGGGTTACGAAGTCTAGCTGGTAATAAATTTACCGCAAAAAGTTTCTTATATAGAAAGAAATACATATCTTTGCACCCCTCATTATAGGGTGCTTTCAATGCATTTGTTAAGAGTAAAAAGTTTAAAAAAACAATAAAAATGACTGATCCGATAGCAGATTTCCTTACTCGATTAAGGAATGCCATAAAGGCCAAGCATAGGGTTGTTGAAGTTCCAGCTTCTGGCATTAAAAAGGAGCTAACAAAGGTGCTTTACGATAAAGGGTATATTCAAAGTTATAAATTTGAAGATTCTCAAGTTCAAGGTATTATCAAAATTGCTTTGAAATATCACCCACTTACAAAGGATCCGGCTATCCTTAGTTTGCAACGTGTAAGTACACCAGGTTTGAGAAAGTACTCCAAAGCGGATGAACTTCCAAGGGTGTTGAATGGTCTGGGTATCGCTGTAGTTTCAACTTCTAAAGGTTTGATGACCGATAAAGAAGCGAGAAACTTGAATATCGGTGGTGAAGTAATGTGTTACGTATATTAAGATTCAATAAGATATGTCAAGGATAGGTAAAGCCCTCATTTCGGTTCCTGATAAAGTTGAGTTAACGGTTGGAAAAGACAATCTAGTGACTGTGAAAGGTCCTAAAGGTACTTTGACTCAGCAATTGAATCCTGATTTCAAACTTGAAATTGAAGGAAACAGCGCTACTGTAATCAGACCAACGGAAGAGAAAAAGAACAAATCACTTCATGGTTTATACAGATCTCTCATCAGTAACATGGTGAAAGGTGTAAGCGAAGGTTATAAAATAGACCTGGAACTTGTTGGGGTAGGTTATAAAGCCACTGCAACAGGTAATGTATTGGAATTAAGCTTGGGTTATTCTCACGGTATATTCCTGGTATTGCCTCAGGAAGTTGCTGTAAAAGCAGTAACAGATAAAGGAAAGAACCCGATAGTAACTCTAGAAGGAACTGATAAACAATTACTAGGTCATATGGCTGCAAAAATACGCTCTCTACGTAAAGTAGAACCATACAAAGGTAAAGGTGTAAGGTTTGTAGGTGAACAAATAAGAAGAAAAGCTGGTAAAACTGCTGCTAAATAAATCAGTCTAATGGCTACTATAAAAGATTTAAGAAGATTAAGAATTAGAAGAGGCATCAGGAAAAAGATTTCCGGTAGTGCACTTAAACCAAGGTTGTCTGTATTCAGAAGCAACACTGGAATTTATGCTCAACTAATTAACGATGAAACAGGACTTACCATTGCAAGTGCTTCGTCGGTAGAATTAAAAACAGAAAAAGGCACTAAGTCTCAAATTTCTGCTTTAGTAGGTAAAAAACTTGCTGAGAAAGCAGTTGCTGCCGGAATTAAAGATGTAACATTTGATCGTGGAGGTTATTTGTACCACGGACGTGTGAAAGCTTTGGCTGATGGTGCAAGAGAAGGTGGTCTAAGTTTCTAATAGAATTTCAATAGAATTATGTCTCAAGTAAATATCAGATCGGTAAAAGCGAGCGAAATCGAACTTAAAGAAAGAGTAGTTGCCATCAACAGGGTAGCGAAAGTCGTTAAGGGAGGTAGAAGATTTAGTTTCTCGGCTATAGTTGTAGTAGGTGATGGCAATGGTGTAGTAGGATATGGACTAGGTAAAGCCAATGAAGTTACTGATGCTATCAGTAAAGCAGTAGATGACGCAAAGAAAAACCTTATCAAAGTTCCTGTACTTAACGGTACTGTACCTCATCCTATGATAGGTAAATACAGTGGAGGTTTAGTATTGGTGAAACCCGCTTCTCCAGGTACTGGAGTTATAGCAGGTGGTGCGATGCGTGCGGTGTTGGAAAGTGCTGGTGTAAAAGACGTTTTGGCAAAATCAAAAGGTTCTTCTAACCCACACAACGTGGTGAAGGCAACATTTGATGCGTTGATCAAAATGAGAGCTCCTCACATGGTGGCGATGCAAAGAAGAGTGCCATTGGCTAAAGTGTTTAATGGTTAATTAAAGAATCATGAGCAAGATAAAAATAACTCAAGTTAAGAGTGCAATCAAAAGACCTGTAGCTCAAAAAAGAGTACTAGAGGCATTAGGATTAGGTAAAATTCACCAAACAGTGGAACACAATGCAACTCCGTCTATTCAAGGCATGGTTGATAAAGTGAGACACATGGTTGTTGTTTCTGAATAATAGTAGATATACTGAACAGATGAAATTAAATTCATTAAGACCTGCAATAGGTTCTACACAAACAAGAAAAAGAGTAGGTAGGGGTTCTGGCTCAGGAATGGGTGGTACTTCTACAAGAGGTCACAAAGGTGCTCAATCTAGATCAGGATATTCTTCAAAACCTGGTTTCGAAGGTGGGCAAATGCCTTTGTACAGACGTGTACCGAAATTCGGTTTTAGACCCTTGAATAAAGTAATATTCAAATCTATTAATCTGGATGTTCTACAAGCATTGATTGAAAAAACAAATGCAACGGTAGTTGATCAAGCATTGTTGTATACCAATGGTTTGGTAGGTAAGTCTGACAGAATTAAAATCCTTGGAAGAGGTGAGCTAAAAAGTTTCAAAGGTGAAGTGAAAGCGCATGCTTTCTCTGAATCTGCTAAAGAAGCGATTGCTAAAGCTGGAGGTTCAACCTCTCTTATATAATTCATTGAATGAAGAAGTTTTTTGATACAATAAAGAATATATTCTCGATAGAGGAATTGAGGACGAGAATAATCATGACACTTGTGTTCTTGGTTGTTTTTAGACTTGGTTCTTTTGTTGTGTTGCCTGGTATCGATCCTAATTCTATTACCCAAGGTGGTGCGAATGAAGGATTATTGGGTATTATAAACGTCTTCAGTGGTGGAGCATTCAATAACGTTTCTGTTTTTGGATTGGGTATTATGCCTTATATCTCTGCTTCTATTGTTCTTCAACTTCTCACGTTTGCTGTACCGCACTTCCAAAAATTACAAAAAGATGGAGAGTCGGGAAGAAAGAAAATTAATCAGTATACAAGGTTTTTAACCATTGCTATTACCTTGGCTCAATCGGTAGGCTATTTGGCAGCGTTTGTTAAACCGGAAAACATCTATCCAGGAATGGATACCGTTTACATGAACTTTGTTCGTGTCGTTGTTCTTGTGGCTGGTACTATGTTCTGTATGTGGATGGGTGAAAGAATTACAGAGAAGGGGATTGGTAATGGTATTTCTATGTTGATCATGGTGGGTATCATTTCTAGATTACCTCAGGCATTGTTGATTGAACTTGAAATGAAAAGCTTGAAAGGAGCTCTTCCGTTATTGATTGAATTTGCAGCTTTATTTGCTGTGGTAATGGCAGTTGTCGCATTAACACAAGCCACGCGTCGTATTGCTGTTCAATATGCTAAGCAAGTAGTAGGTAATAAAGTATACGGTGGACAAAGACAATATTTACCATTGAAATTGATTGGTGCAGGTGTTATGCCTATCATCTTTGCTCAATCGGTCATGTTTTTGCCAGCCATGGTTACTCCTTTCTTGAGTGATTCAAATGAAGTAGCTCAGTCGATCGGTGTTGCATTTGCTGATTTTACCTCTTGGCAATACAATGTTACATTTGCAGCATTGATTATTGTGTTTACGTTTTTTTATACTGCGATTACGGTTAATCCTCAACAAATGTCTGAAGATTTGAAGCGTAATGGAGGTTTTATCCCAGGTGTGAAGCCAGGTCAAAATACGTCGGATTATATCGATGATGTATTGACCAAGATTACTTTCCCTGGAGCGATATTCTTAGCATTGGTTGCAGTAATGCCGGCCTTCGCAAGTTTGGCAAATGTTTCAAGAGAGTTCTCTTATTTCTTTGGAGGAACGTCTTTATTGATTATGATTGGTGTGGTGTTGGATACACTTCAACAAATAGAAAGTTACTTACTAATGCGTCACTACGAAGGTATGATGAAGTCAGGTCGTCTTAAAGGACGTGCGGAGTCTCCTGCAGTAGTATAAAACGAATAAATCATAGAAGATGATTTATTACAAGACGCAAGAAGAAATTGAAATTATAAAACAAGGGGCTGACATTCTTGGTAGAACGCACGGTATCATTGCCAAAGCCATTAGACCAGGAATCAAAACCATCGAGTTGGATAAATTAGCTTTCGACTTCATCACTGAAGCAGGTGCTAAACCATCTTTCAAAGGATACCAGGGATTTCCATATACACTTTGTATATCGGTTAACGATCAAGTAGTACACGGATTTCCTGGAGACTATACCTTAAGAGAAGGTGATATTATCTCGGTCGATTGCGGTGTGTTTTGGAAAGGATTTCACAGTGATAGTGCTTATACCTATCCTGTAGGAGCAGTCAGTGAAGAAGTGATGAAACTCTTAAGGGAGACCAAAGCATCGCTTTACCTTGGAATCGAAAATGCTATTGAAGGCAATAGAATTGGAGATATCAGTTACGCTATTCAGTCTCATGTTGAGGCTTTAGGTTATGGAGTGGTAAGAGAGTTGGTTGGACACGGAGTAGGGAAGAAACTACATGAAAAACCTGAAGTACCTAATTACGGCAAGAGAGGGAATGGACCTAGGCTAGTTGGGGGAATGGTGATTGCCATCGAGCCCATGATTAATTTAGGTAAAAAGAATATAGTTCAGGAAGAGGATGGCTGGACCATCAGGACTTCGGATAAAAAACCTTCTGCTCATTTTGAGCATACGGTTTTAGTCAGAAAAGAGAAAGCAGAAATCTTGACTACATTCAAGTATATAGAAGAAACGATTAAACTTTAAAGATGGCAAAACAGGCAAATATAGAACAAGACGGCACGATTGTCGAAGCTCTATCGAACGCTATGTTTAGGGTTGAATTGGCAAATGGACATACGCTTATTGCCACCATATCAGGTAAAATGCGCATGCACTATATAAAAATCTTACCGGGAGATAAAGTTCGTTTAGAAATGACCCCGTACGATTTAAGTAGAGGTAGAATAGTTTACAGGTATAAATAAAATTACCCATGAAAGTTAAAACTTCCATAAAGAAAAGGAGTGTCGATTGCAAGATTATAAGACGCAACGGCAAGCTGTATGTTATTAACAAAAAGAACCCAAGGTTTAAACAAAGACAAGGTTAATTATTATGGCAAGGATTGCAGGTGTAGATATCCCAGATCGTAAGCGAGGAGAAATCGCTTTGACCTATATATTCGGAATAGGTCGCCGTTCTGCTCAAACGATTTTGACTAAAGCAGGCGTTGATTGGAACAAAGTAGTATCAGAATGGAATGATGAAGAAGCGAATGCGATTCGTGCCATCATTTCAGGTGAATACAGAACAGAAGGTGTTTTGAAATCAGAAGTACAATTGAGCATCAAGCGTTTGATGGACATCGGTTGTTACAGAGGTTTGAGACACAGAAAAGGGTTACCAGTTCGTGGTCAAAGAACCAAAAACAACAGTCGTACTCGTAAGGGTAAGAGAAAAACTGTTGCTAACAAAAAGAAAGCTACTAAGTAATTAAGATATCCTGATATGGCTCAGCAACAAACATCCAAAAGAAAGGATAAAGCTAAAAAGAGAGTGGTTATCGTTGAATCGGTTGGACAAGTTCACATTCAATCTACTTTCAACAACATCATCATCTCTATCACTAACAATAGTGGTCAAGTAATATCTTGGTCTTCTGCCGGTAAAATGGGTTTCAGAGGATCTAAGAAAAATACTCCATATGCTGCACAAGTAGCAGCTCAAACGTGCGGTCAGGTTGCATTTGACTTAGGCTTACGCAAAGTTGAAGTATTCGTTAAAGGTCCTGGTGCAGGTCGTGAATCTGCTATACGTACCATTCAAAATGTAGGTATAGAAGTATCTTTAATAAAAGATGTTACTCCTCTTCCTCACAATGGATGTAGACCTCCGAAACGTAGAAGAGTATAATTACAGTTTGATTATTAGTTACACAAAATAAACTACAGGGAAAATGGCTCGTTATACAGGTCCCAAGGTAAAAATTTCAAGAAAATTCGGTCAACCGATCCTGGGAGAGAGTAAAGCTCTTACTAAAAAGAACTATCCTCCAGGGATGCACGGAAGAAACAGAAAAAGAAAAGCTTCTGAATATTCTGTACAGTTGAGAGAAAAGCAATTGGTAAAATACACTTATGGTGTATTGGAAAGACAATTTGCAAAAACATTCGATAGAGCGTCTCGTAAAGAAGGCATCACAGGTGAAAACTTGTTGAAGTTTCTGGAAGCTCGTTTAGATAATACAGTATACAGATTAGGTGTAGCACCTACACGTCGTGCTGCCAGACAATTGGTTCTTCACAAACACATCACAGTGAATGGAGAATTAGTAAACATCCCTTCTTATTCATTGAAGCCGGGTGATCTTGTAGCGGTTCGTGAAAAATCTAAGTCGTTGGAGATTGTTGCAGACAGTTTATCTGTTCGTGCAAGCAAAAAATACTCTTGGTTAGAATGGGATGGTTCTCAATTGGCAGGTAAGTTTATCAATTACCCTCAAAGAGATGAAATTCCAGAGCCGATACAAGAGCAATTGATTGTCGAATTGTACTCTAAGTAATAGAGTTTCTTAAAAAAGAATTATTTAACCGGTCTTATTATATGTCTATATTATCATTTCAAATGCCTGAAAAGGTGGTAATGGAAAAAGCAGATGACTTTCATGGTCTGTTTGAATTCAAACCACTTGAAAAAGGATATGGAGTAACAATAGGTAATGCTCTTAGAAGAATATTATTGTCTTCTTTGGAGGGGTATGCCATCACCGGAATTAAAATACCTGGTGTTTTACACGAATTCTCTACCATATCTGGTGTGAAAGAAGATGTAACTGAGATCATCCTTAATTTGAAACAAGTTCGTTTCAAAAAGATATCTGAAGTTAACGAATCTAGAATCGTAGTAAACGTTAAAAAACAAGACGTATTCACTGCTGGTGATATCGCTAAGTTTACTTCTGCATATCAAATTCTGAATCCAGATTTTGTGATCTGTAATTTAGATCCTTCTACAAATTTTGAAATTGAGCTTTCAATTGAAAAAGGAAGAGGATATGTTCCTGCAGAAGAAAATAAACCTACTGAACAAGTATTTGGATATATTCCAATTGATGCGATCTTTACGCCGATCAAAAACGTAAAATTCAGCATTGAAAATACAAGGGTAGAACAAAAAACGGATTACGAGAAATTGGTTCTTGAGATCCAAACCGATGGTTCTATTCACCCTGAAGATGCTTTGAAAGGTTCTGCAAACATCTTGATCAAACACTTCATGTTGTTCTCGGATCAAACCATGACGTTTGAATCTGTGAAAGCAGACGAAGAAGAAACAGTTGACGAGGAATTCTTACACATGAGAAAGTTGTTGAAAACTTCTCTTGCTGACCTGGATCTTTCTGTTCGTGCTTACAACTGTTTGAAAGCTGCAGATATCAAAACATTAGGAGAACTTGCTGCGCTTGACATTTCTGACATGATGAAATTCAGAAACTTTGGTAAGAAATCATTGGCTGAATTAGAGCAGTTGATACAAGATAAAAACTTGTCTTTCGGAATGGATGTTTCGAGATATAAAATTGATGAAGAATAACAGGAAATGAGACACGGTAAAAAAATAAATCACTTAGGCAGAACTGCCTCACATAGAAGAGCTTTACTTTCTAATATGGCTTCTTCATTGATTGTGCACAAAAGAATTTCTACCACTTTGGCGAAGGCTAAAGCGCTTAGAAAATACGTTGAACCTTTGCTAACGAAAGCAAAAACGGATTCTACGCACTCTAGAAGGGTTGTTTTCTCTTACCTACAAGACAAAGAGTCGATTCAAGAACTTTTTGGTGGTGTAGCGGAGAAAATTGCTTCAAGACCAGGTGGATACACCAGAATCTTAAAAACAGGCAATCGTATGGGTGATAACGCAGAAATGTGTATCATTGAATTGGTTGACTATAACGAAAACTACTCAAAAGACGCTAAAGCGAAGGCTACAACCAGAAGAAGCCGTCGTCCTGCGGGTAAAAAAGCAGATGCTCCTGTTGCTGACGCAACACCTGCATCAGATGCAACTGAAAAGTCTGAATAAATTACTTGTTAAGGATTTGCTTAATAGTACAGATAAACATTACAGTGTAATATTAAAAAGGATTTGACTTTTGTCGAATCCTTTTTTTATTTTGCAAGGATCTACACACGAATAAAAGCATAAAAAGTTCTACCAACATTACTTGGTAGCTTTCAAATAGAGAGGTCTTTTAAAAGGAAATCCATACAGATGAAATACAGCGACCGAAAACCAGCTTACCTCATGTTAGAAGACGGCACCTACTTCAAAGGAGTAGCTGTCGGTAAAATAGGTACCACATCCGGTGAAATTTGTTTTAATACAGGTCTTACCGGATACCAAGAAATATATACAGATCCTTCTTACTTCGGTCAAATCATTATCAATACAAACAGTCATACCGGTAATTATGGTACGGTTGAAGTAGACCAAGAGTCAGAAAGTGTAAAATTTAGTGGTTTAGTATGCCGTGCATTTTCTTCCAGTTATTCTAGAAAAGATGCGACGGATTCATTACAAGGTTATTTCGAGAAAAATGAAGTAGTGGGCATCAGTGAAGTGGATACCCGTGAAATCGTACGCCATATTCGCGATAAGGGTGCCATGAATGCAGTCATCTCATCAGAAGTGGACGACATAGAGGAATTGAAGAAACTCGTGGCAAAAGTACCTTCCATGAAAGGACTAGAACTTTCTAGTAAAGTGAGCACAAAGGAACCTTATTTCATGGGAAACCCTAATGCCAAATACAAAGTAGCCGTATTGGATTTAGGGGTAAAGCGTAATATCCTCAATAACTTTACAGACCGTGATATGTATTGCAAGGTATTTCCTTGTAAAACTTCGTTTGAAGAAATGAAAAGCTGGAATCCTGATGGGTATTTTATTTCTAATGGACCTGGTGATCCTTCTGCAACAACGTATGCCATTGATACGGTAAAAGAAATTTTAAAAGCAGAAAAACCGTTGTTCGGTATTTGTTTGGGACATCAAATCCTGGCAGAAGCGAATGGCATTTCTACCTACAAAATGCGTAACGGTCACCGTGGATTGAATCATCCTGTGAAAAATTTAATCACGGGTAAATCAGAAGTAACCTCTCAAAACCATGGATTTGCAGTCGATGCCAATGAAGTAGGTAAAAATGCAAACGTGGAAATCACACACGTTAACCTCAACGACAATACCGTTGAAGGAATAAGAATTAAAAACAAACCTGCATTTTCTGTGCAACACCATCCGGAGGCAGCTCCAGGTCCACACGATTCCAGGTATTTGTTTGATAACTTTGTATCAATGCTTTCTAAATAATCATAAAACGTAATCACTAAACTTTTCAAAAATGAGTGTAATAGAACAAATTGTTGCCAGACAGATTTTTGACTCAAGAGGTAACCCTACTGTAGAAGTAGATGTACATACAGAAAATGGTTTCGTAGGACGTGCTGCAGTACCATCTGGTGCTTCTACAGGTACACACGAAGCTGTAGAATTGAGAGATGGCGACAAGTCTGCCTATATGGGTAAAGGCGTATTGAAAGCCGTACATAATGTCAATGAAATTATAGCACCTGAGTTAATTGGTGGATCTGTATTCGAACAGAATTTGGTAGACCAAATCATGATCGAATTAGATGGCACAGCAAACAAAGGTAAATTAGGTGCGAATGCAATATTGGGTGTTTCTTTAGCTTTGGCTAAAGCAGCGGCTCAGGAAGCAGGGATGCCTTTATACCGTTACATCGGTGGAGTAAGTGCCAATACACTTCCTGTTCCTATGATGAACATCTTGAATGGTGGTAGCCATGCAGATAACTCTATCGATTTCCAGGAATTTATGATCATGCCTGTAGGAGCAGAATCATTTACACATGCGATGAAAATGGGATCGGAGATTTTCCACAACTTGGCAAAAGTATTGAAAGCGAATAAAATGTCTACTAACGTAGGTGATGAAGGTGGATTCGCTCCAAACATCGCATCGAACGAAGAGGCATTGAAAATAGTTATTCAAGCGATTGAATCAGCAGGGTTTAAACCTGGTCACGATGTCATGATTGCATTCGATGCTGCAGCATCTGAATTCTACGATGCAGAAACTAAGATGTACCACTTGAAAAAATCGACAGGAGAGAAATTAACTTCTTCTCAAATGGCTGCATTCTGGGCTGACTTGGCGAAGCGTTACCCTATCGCTTCTATTGAAGATGGTATGGCAGAAGACGACTGGTCCGGATGGGCTGAATTGACTAAGCTTGTAGGTGATAAAGTACAATTGGTAGGAGATGACTTGTTTGTAACGAACGTAACGCGTTTACAAGAAGGTATCGACAAGAAAATTGCCAACTCTATCTTGGTGAAAGTAAACCAAATTGGTTCTTTGACTGAAACCATCAGTGCAGTGTCTATGGCTCAAAGAGCAAACTATACATCTGTAATGAGTCATAGAAGTGGAGAAACAGAAGACAATACGATTGCTGATTTGGCGGTAGCGCTGAACTGCGGACAAATTAAAACGGGTTCATGTTCTCGTTCTGATCGTATGGCGAAATACAATCAATTGTTAAGAATTGAAGAAGAATTGGGTGAAACAGCATATTTCCCTGGTAAAAACTTCAGAAAATAATACATCATCCTCGTTTAAAAAACGATAGATTAATTTTTAAGTCCTCTCCTGATACTTATTGGGAGAGGACTTTCGCTTTTTCGGTTTAATGCTTATCTTGGAAGAAAATAACGTTGGTATGTTATCCAGAATTCCTGCTTTCTTCAAGAGTTTCTATTTCCTGTTTGCGCTGGGATTTTTTATCTGGATGCTATTTTTTGATACGAACGATTTGATTAATCAGATCAGAATGAAACGTCAATTGATTCGATTAGAAGAAGATAAAGAATATTACACTGAAAAAATTGAAGAAGTAAAGAAAGAACGCGAAGCACTCATTGGAAATAAGCAGAAGTTGGAAAAATTTGCGCGAGAAAACTACCTCATGAAGAAACCTTCCGAAGATGTATATATCTTGGTGGAGGAATAATCTGTAAACGTAATATTGAACAATCAGTAAGTATAACATGGGAATGAAGTGGATGAAATGGGGAGAACTATCACCTGAGCAGAAGATGAAAGGGATGTGGATTATGGCATTCGCTATAGTTTACCATGCCATTGTTTTTTCTTTGTTGATAGAAATAAATTTCTTGGGATATTTCGGAAAAATGGCTGATTGGGATGATTTAGAGAACCCTAAACATGAATTGGCATCCGAAGTCTATTCTGCCGATGGAGTTTTACTTGGAAAATACTACCGAGAAAACCGTTCACCAGTAAAGTTTTCTCAAATATCACCGAATGTATTGAATGCATTGATCGTAACGGAAGACATGCGTTTTTACGACCATTCGGGGATCGATTTCAAAGGTTTCTTCGCCATCTTTTATTATTTGGTAAAGGGAGATCAAAGAGGTTCGAGCACGATTACACAGCAGTTGGCTAAAAATTTATACAAGACACGAGGAGAAGATTATCAAGGTTGGCTGGGGTATATTCCAGGTGTTTCTACCGTACTGGCCAAAGCAAAAGAATGGAAATTGGCCATCAAGTTGGAAAGGGCTTATACTAAAAATGAAATCTTAACGCTTTACCTCAATACCGTTGATTTTGGGAGTAATTCTTTTGGTATTAAAGTAGCTTCTAAAACTTTTTTTGGCAGCTCTCCGGATAGCCTTACTATTCCGCAAGCTGCCATGTTGGTGGGCATACTGCGAGCACCCACATTGTACAGTCCTGTTTTAAATCCTAATAATTGTGTTAATCGCAGGAATGTGGTACTCGATTTAATGAGAGAAAATTCATTGATTACACAAGTAGAACATGATACGTATACCCAACGTCCATTGGGCTTAAACTACAGTGTTGAAAATCATACGCAAGGGATCGCTACTTATTTTCGAGGGGTATTGAGCCAGTTTTTAATCAGCTGGTGTAAAAAAACAGGAAGAGATTTATATGGTGATGGATTGAAAATTTATACTACTATCGATTCTCGTATACAAGTGCATGCAGAACAGGCCATGGAACAACACATGTCTACGTTGCAAAAAAGATTTTTTAAACATTGGGAAGGTCATAATCCCTGGCGTTATGAAAACAAAGAAGAGATCCCTAATTTCTTAGCGGATGCAGCTAAGAAAACAGATCGCTATAAACGACTGAAAGAAAAGTATCCCAATAATCTTGATTCGATAAACCTGATCATGAACAAACCTGTGGCAATGCGTGTGTTTACATGGGATGGAGAGCGTGATACAGTCATGACGCCTATAGATTCTTTGGCGTATTACAAACACTTTTTACATACAGGTTTTATGACCATGGATCCTTACACGGGAGAAATTAAATCGTGGGTAGGTGGGATTAACTTCAAGCATTTTAAATACGATCACGTCAAACAAAGTAAACGTCAACCGGGTTCTGCATTTAAACCTTTCGTATATACAGCTGCTTTGGCCAATGGGTACAGCCCTTGTCATTTGGTACAGGATTCTCCGATTACATTTGAATACGATGAAGATGGTAAGCATATCACCTGGACACCGAAGAATGCAGATCGTGTGTATACCTATGATTCGCTTACTTTGCGTAGAGCGATGGCGCGTTCCATTAATACGATTGCTGCGAAGGTCATGAACATGGTAGGTGTTGATCAAGTAGCCAAGTATGCCCATCGTTGTGGAATTGAAAGTCCACTTACGGAAATCCCTTCGTTGTGTTTAGGCTCCAGTGATGTTTCTGTTTTTGAAATGACGGGTGCTTATTGTACGTTCGTCAATAAAGGAATTTGGACAGAACCTCATTTTGTGGCTCGTATAGAAGATCACAACGGAAATGTGATACAAGAGTTTGTGCCTAAAACACGTGATGCCATCAGTGAAGAAGTAGCTTATGCCATGGTGCATATGCTAAGAGGAGGAACAGAAGAAGGAGGAGGAACATCCCAAGCCTTGTTTCAGTGGAATGTATTTCGAGGCAATGAAGTAGGAGGCAAGACGGGAACGACATCGAATTATTCCGATGGTTGGTTCATGTGTGTGACCAAAGGGTTAGTAGGGGGTATGTGGGTTGGAGGAGACGATCGAAGTATTCACTTTCGTACTTCACAAACAGGAGAAGGTTCTAAAACGGCGCTGCCGATGTTTGGTATTTTTTTAGAGAAAGTGTACCAAGATACGTCCCTGAATGTCGAGCGTGGGTATTTTAGAAAACCCAAGAAAATGACGATTAACCTCAATTGTCCTCGTCGTCCGGAAAAAGAGGTACTTGATTCATTGTCAGGATTGGAACTAGAAGGAGAAGAAGATTTCTTGGGTGTAAAGATAGATTCGACCTCTATATAGAGTTTTTTTAGGTAATTAATTGTATATTAATTATATCGTAAACTTTTTTAAAACACCGATCCTATGAAAAACATATTTTTAGTTTGTTTCGCATTGTGTTTAGTACAATGTTCATTCAACAGAACGTTAGAACCTATAGGACCTGCAGCTTGTCCTTCAGAGCATTTTGCGGTTGTCGATCCTTTCGTATTTGAAGATGCTGTAACGTCTAATACTGCGCAATTAGATCTTATTGCCAGCCATGCAGTGATTTCTGCTTCATTTAATGAAGTGATCAACTATAAAGTATCGGTTAAAGGCGTAACTTCTGGTGCAGAGTATTTTTATTTTGGTCGATCCAATCGTGTTGATTTGCATTGGTATGGAAATTCTACAAATGGAAAATATTTCAAACAAGGAGAAACACTGACCTGCAAATTGACGAATATTTGTAAACAGGAACCTTTAGGTACAGGTCAAATGACTTTACTTACAGTGGTGGGATTCAATGCTGGTTTTGGATTAAAGGTGATTAATTTTGAAGATGTGCCTGCGGTAGTAGTAAATACTTCTCTATCAATCACAGCAACGACGATGACTCCGTCGTCTCCAGGATACATGCCTTCTCCACAGGGAGGGAATTATCGTCATTATGAAGGGACAAGCGCTAACCTTACTTGGTATTTTGGTAATCAAGAAATTACGGGTATTAATTATACTTCTTTAGGTACAGATCCAACACGTGTTTACCTTAATTTTTTTGCGAAAGGGGATCCCAATTCTCAATGCTTTATGGATATTTATGAGAGGGTACAAAGTTCTTTATTAAGAAGGAAATTCCCAGCCAATGTATCAGACCAATGGAAATTGTATAGTGTGAAACTATCTGACATCGGTATTATTAATCCATCTGAAATAACAAACTTTATGATTACATTACAGTCGGCAACCACTCAAGATAAAAGCGCTGCAATTGATGTTGATTTGATTATTTTCACCTTCGATAAACCGTTTTAATCGCAAAAGGATAGATAATAAAAAGAGCAGGATTGATTCAATCCTGCTCTTTTTATGGGATTAAACGAAGTCTTATTTACAAAATATCTTCTTCGTATTTGTTGCTGTAGCGTTACCTAATTCAATTGCTTTGTCGATATCCTGACAGCCGCTTTCTTTTTCTCCTGTCTTTTGTTTGGCTACGCCTCTGTTGTAGTAAGCCACATCGTTCGCTGGATTAATTTCAATGGCTTTGTTGTAATCTTCTACAGCGCCTTTAAAATCGTTGAGCTTAGTTTTTGCTAATGCCCTGTTGAAATAAGCTTCACCCGATGATGCATTCAATTCAATCACTTTGCTACAGTCTTCTGATGCACCTTTGTAATCGAGTAAAATGGATTTGACCTCGGCTCTGTTAGTATATGCTTTTTCATATTTAGCATTCAATTCAATTGCTTTGTTGTAATCCAATAAAGCACCTTTCACATCTTTGGTATTTTTCTTTGTGAATCCTCTGTTGTGGTAAAATTCTGCTTCTGTAGGATTCAAGCTGATGGCTTTGTTGAAATCTTCTAAAGCGCCTTTATAATCTTTTAAGTCGTCTTTAATAATTCCTCTGTTATTGTATGCTTGTTCATTTTTAGGATTGATTTCAATGGCTTTATTGTAATCGTTGGTTGCACCAGTATAGTCGTTACGTTCTTTGTATATGTTACCACGATTCACGTAAGCAGGTTCGCTTTTAGGATTCAATGCCAATACATCGTCGAAGTCCAACATGGCTCCGTCTTTATCCCCCATAGCCAGTTTGGCAATCCCTCTTTTTATAAGAGCGTGTTCGTTTTTAGCATCCGCGTCTAATAATTTGTTGCAATCGGCAATGGCACCATTATAGTCTTTTAAAGCAATTTTAGTTTGGGCTCTACTCAAATAAGCTTTCTCATTTTTAGCATTTAATCCAATGACTTTGGTGAAGTCTTCGATGGCTTTGTTGTATTCTTGAGCATTGTTTTGAGCCAAACCTCTGTTGTAATAGGCTTCTTCATTGGCAGGATTAAGTTCAATCACTTTGGAATAATCTGTTAGTGCTCCAGCCATGTCTTTACTGTTTCTTTTGGCATTTCCCCGATTGAGGTAAGCGCTTTCATTTTTGGGATCGAGTTCCAGTGCTTTGTTATAATCTACAATGGCACCCTTGAAGTCTTTGATTTCTGTTTTAGCAATCCCTCTTTGAATGTATACATCATTTTCGGTGGTTTTCAATTCAATGGCCTTGTTATAATCGGGTAGAGCGGCTTTGAAGTCTTTCGTTTCTGATTTAGCGAGGCCTCTAAAATAGTAGGTATCCGCTCCTACAGGATCTAAGGCGATTGATTTGGTGAAATCTGCAATCGCTCCTTTGTAATCTTTCAATTGAAGTTTGGCATACCCTCTGCGGTCTAAAGCCTCTTCATTGGTGGCATTAATTTCTATTGCCTTGTTGTAGTTTTCTATTGCTCCTTCGAAATCGTTAAGTCCTGCTTTAGAAATTCCCCTGTTGAGAAAAGCACTTTCTAACTTGGGATCAAGTTCGATGGCTTTGTTGTAGTCTTCAATAGCGCCGGCATAGTCTTTGGCTTCTAATTTAATGTCGCCACTCTTAGCGAATTTTTTGGCGGATTGACTGTAGCTTAATGTACTTAAAAGCAAGCCCGTCATGAGTAAGAAGAATGTTTTCATGCCTTTTGTTGTTTAGTTATTATGGTGTAAAAATTTAAAAAAGGATAAGTTTTGAAGTATTAATGTTAAAACCATAGTGAAGATAATCTGCCTGAATTTTATCAAAATGGTTTATTTATTACATCACCCCCATTCAATATAAGGGATTTTTTTATACAAAAAATGGCTTTGTGTAAAATATTTCGTTTGAGAATCAGGCTATTCTTATGATACTCAACCATTTTTTAGTAATGTAATAAGGATTGGATTATTCGTCTAATGAAGGCCTGTGCTAAAGGCTTAAGAATGTGAAATCATGTACAAGAATGCATCGAATGAATGTTTTTTCCTTAAATTGTACAGGTTTAAGACTATGAATTTTACAAGCGTAAACATACATGAGGTATATCGTGCTCTTTTTAGTATTGGTTTCAGGATCTTCTTTTGGACAGTCTTTGACCTTACCAGAACTGAAGCAATTGAAAAATAAACCTCTCATGGATAATATTCAGGTTCCAGATCGGCAAATCGTATATCCTGTCACTGGATTGAATTCAATGAAGATAAAACAAGAATACAACCCCATGACAGGTTCAACGCAATACCTTGAAGTGGAATTGTTTATTTTGGATGCCAGAGGGAAAATCGTTTATTATTATACGACTGCTTACAAAGGCATTGCAGAGCAACTGATCGATACCGATTATGTCCGTTACATGAACATTCAAGGTCATAGAATGAAGGATAGGCCTTAATTTCCAATACCAATTCATCGTGTATAAAATAACTATTAATGACTATCCGCATATAGTCACCTAAAATTATGACATCATTCATCGGTCTCCAGATCAGATGATCAAGATCTTTGTGCCATCCTTTTTCTTTTCTTTTGCTCACCCAAAAGAAAAGAAACAAAAGAAAAGGGAGCCACGAAAACCAATTGCAGCAGATAGAGTGGATCAGGAAGGCATACGAAGTTAATTCCTAAGTCTATCTGCTACAATTCGCTCTTTTCGTGGACGCCAGCCGCACCAGGCTTTGCGGATTTTAATAGGTGACTATATGCGGATAGTCATTTAACTATTTATAGTTCACATGAAAGGCATCACTAAAAAATATACCAATGGTGAAGTAACCGTAGTTTGGCAGCCTACAATCTGTATTCATTCGGCCATTTGCTTTAGAGGTTTACCTGGTGTTTTTAATCCTAAAGCAAGACCTTGGGTTACTCCAGAAGGAGCTTCAACGGAAGAGATTATTGCACAGGTGAAAAAATGCCCGAGTGCTGCTATCCGTTACTATTTAAATCATGAAATTGAAGAGAAAAAAGGCTAACGATGTACTGCCTTTTTATTTTGTGGAGGATATACGCCCCTTTCAGGGTTGTCGGTTTATCATGTTTGGGATCTAAACTATAGCTATGAGAATCCTTCGGATTGCAAGACCGGTTCATGAATCCAGAAGGGATTACACCTTTATAGATGGTTATAATATGGATAAAATGAGTATGGAGAATTCCCTCTCTACTTGCGCTCACACTCCATACGGTCCTGTATCCAGAAGGGGGCACATATCAATGGGCCAGTTTTGTCTGAGTCAATCTAAGTATATAGGAATTACCTAAACCTTATTACGATGGGAACCATGCGAAAGTGGGTTTTCAAGGATAAGTTTTTTTCCTCTCTTGACATAGGGTTGTCAATCCCGAAGGTATTTTTGTGGAAAATAAAACTTGAGACCTTATGAACAATATACAACAACTGAATGATTTTTATGTCATTGGTATTACCGTTAGAACCAGTAATGAAGAAGGCAAGGCTGTACAAGATATTCCTGCGCTTTGGCATCGGTTTATGTCGGAAAATATGATTGTTCGTATTCCGAATAAAATCGACGATACCTTGTATTGTATATACACTGATTATGAAAAGGATCATACCAAACCCTATACCACATTATTAGGGTGTAAAGTTTCTCGTGTCGATGAGGTGCCTGAAGGCATGGAGATGAAGTTGATTCAAGGAGGACCTTATATTTTAAGACAAGTACAAGGTAATCTCATGGAAGGTATGGTATTGGCAGAATGGGTCAATATTTGGAATGCTGAATTGCCAAGAAAATATACTGCAGATTTTGAGGTGTATGGGGAAAAGACATCCAATCCTGAACAAGCAGAAGTTGATATCTATATAGCCGTATAAAACGATGTTAAGTGCATTAGATCAATTTTATTTCAACAAGGATGAGCCTTTAAAAAGCCATCTCATTACATTGAGAGAACTGATTTTAATGCAGGATCAGTTGATCACACCAGCATGGAAGTATGGCATGCCTTTTTTTGTTACCAGGGTAAAATGTTTGTGTATTTATGGATTGATAAAAAAACAAATCAACCGTATATGGGTATTGTAGAAGGAAATAAAATTCATCATCCCGATTTGATTCAAGAAAAAAGAGCCAGAATGAAAATTATGCGTTTTGATGTTCATCAAAAATTACCCATCAAAACGATTGAAGCTTTATTAAAAGAAGTACTTGCGTTGTATAAATAATAGTGGGACCTGATGAATAGCATCTAATGCAAATCAATCCCTACGATTTATCTCGGTGACCAATACAAAAAATTACTTTAAGCTTTCAAAAACCAATTGTAAGTCGTGGAACTTCTTAGATCCTACTTTCGATAAACGAATCGAAAGTTCTTGAGAAGGTATTTTCCAACTTAGCGTATTGTTTTCCTCTTGAGGTTTGGTTTTATATTTAGCAGAATAATAGTCTTTCAACTCTCGATAATATACTCCTTGACGGTATTCGTTTTCAGGATAAATCACCACATCTATTTTAGAAAGTTTCTGGTTGGTCATTTCAAAAGAATAGTCTGCTGCTTCTACCGGATCTAACTGTGTAGAATAGGTATTGTGTGTACTATCGACCAGTTGTAATGACGAGTTTTTTGCTTTGACAACAGCTCCGTCCATATTCAATGCAAAGCCTCTGACCAATCCATTAGGATCCTGAATTAAGGTTTGTACGTTTTTATCGTAGGTACTTAATCGGCTCGCTAAGCTGTCTATTCCTGATGGTAGTTCTGTATTGGATGTTTCCGACTGAATACCATCGGAAGTACATGCTGTTGCCATCCATGCAAGAATAAGTAGACTTAAAAATTGTGCTGTATAGTTCATGGCCCTTATGATTTATTTTCTTTTATGGCTAATTGTCCGCAGGCTGCGTCAATGTCTTTGCCTCTACTTCTACGAACATTTACCACCAGGTCGTGTTGCTCAATATAGTTTTTAAAAGCCATTAATTTATCAACGGTAGCATTTTGATAATCGGCTTCTTGTATAGGATTGTATTCAATGATGTTGATTTTACAAGGAAATTTTTTAGCGAAAAGAGCCAAGTCTTTAGCATCCGTCAATTCATCGTTGACCCCGTCAAAAACAATATATTCCAGGGTGATTTTATTGCCTGTTTGAGCATAGAAATTACTCAAGGATTTCGCTAAAACATTGAGGTTGTTACTTTCATTGATGGGCATGATTTCATTTCGTTTCACGTCATCGGCCGCATGCAAAGATAAGGCAAGATTGAATTTTACTTTATCCTCCGCCAGCTTGTCGATCATTTTGGCTACACCTGCAGTAGACACCGTAATGCGTTTGCTGGCCATGTTGAGGCCATGAGGAGAAATGATTTGATCAATACCTTTTAACACGTTGGCATAATTGAGCAAAGGTTCACCCATACCCATGAATACAATGTTTGTCAATGGGGTGTTGTAATGGGTTTCTGCCAACTGTTTAATCAATACCACTTGATCGTATATTTCTGCCGGATCTAAATTAC
Organism: uncultured Chitinophagaceae bacterium; assembly: GCA_964454665.1. Lineage (GTDB taxonomy): Bacteria > Bacteroidota > Bacteroidia > Cytophagales > Cytophagaceae > JACMQM01. The sequence goes on along the minus strand of CAYVTO010000004.1, from coordinate 75,099 downwards.
GTTTGCGGGTCATGTAACCTGTTGCGCAAAATTTACAGGTTAAGGAGCAACCTACTTGAGATGATACACAGGCCGTCATCCGGTCGTCGGCAGGAATTAAAACCCCTTCTATCAAGTTTCCGTCAAACAAACGAAAGCCACATTTGATGGTCCCATCGGCACTGACTTGTTTGCTGTCTAGTTTAACTGTTCTGAATTCATAGTGTTGAGCCAATGCTGTACGCGTAGCCAAAGAAATATTCGTCATTTCATCGAATGAAACTACGGCACGTTTCCATATCCATTCGTATACTTGTTTCGCACGAAAGGCTTTTTCTCCAATAGAAGTAAAAAACTCTTCTAATTGGGCTAAGGTATTTTGGCGAATGTCTTTTTTAGAACTCGTACTCATGGTAGTACAAAAGTACGAAATAAAGCCTTCATCTTAGAATAAAATAAGATCCATGTCAAAAAGTCCAGGAGCTAGGTCTACAAAGGGGTTTAAAGAGACAAAATGACTTAGTTTAAACATCTAAATCCTTCATTATAAGACAATTTGTCTTCTTGTAAAGGCATTTTCGGATTTGGGTGTTTATTTGCAAAGAAGCTTATAGGAGGAACATAAATAATGAATTTCAACAACTATACGGTAAAGGCTCAGGAAGCCATTCAAAAGGCAACGGAAGTTGCTGCTTTGAACCAGCAAATGGGAATAGAACCAGGCCATATTTTAAAAGGCTTAATTGAAGCCGATGAAAGTGTGTCGGGTTTTGTATTTAGAAAATTGAATATCAATAAGGCTTATCTCATCAATAAGCTGGACGAACTTATTCAGGCCTATCCTAAAGCAAGTGGAGCGAGTCCTTATTTGACCAACGATGCGAATCAAGCATTGACGAAAGCCTTGGCTTCCATCAAAGACTTTGGGGATGAATACGTGGCGATAGAACACTTGTGGATTGGTGTATTGGCGGGGAAAGACAAGGCGGCTATGTTGTTGAAGGATTTAGGCTTTACGGATAAGGACTTGAAAGCAGCCATCAAAGAATTGAGGGCAGGCAGTAAAGTAACGGATCAGCATGCGGAGGGGAAATACCGTTCTTTGGAAAAGTATTCCATCAACTTAAATCAACAAGCGCGTGCGGGTAAAATCGATCCGGTGATTGGTCGTGATGAAGAAATCCGAAGAGTACTTCAGATTTTAGCACGTCGTACGAAAAATAATCCGATTCTTCTAGGAGAACCGGGGGTGGGTAAAACGGCCATTGTGGAAGGTTTGGCGCAACGTATTGTTTCAGGTGACGTGCCGGAAAACTTAAAATCTAAAACCTTGGTGTCGCTGGATATGGGTTTGTTGGTAGCGGGTGCGAAATACAAAGGTGAATTTGAAGAACGTTTAAAGGCGGTCATCAAAGAAGTAACAGATTCTGATGGAGAAATCATTTTGTTCATCGATGAGATCCATACCTTGATTGGCGCGGGTGGTGGTGAAGGGGCCATGGATGCGGCCAATTTATTGAAACCAGCCTTGGCAAGAGGAGAGTTACATGCCATTGGAGCAACGACGTTGAAGGAATATCAAAAATACATCGAAAAAGATAAAGCCTTAGAAAGAAGGTTTCAATCGGTGATTGTCGATGAACCCAACATTCAAGATGCGATTTCTATTCTTCGTGGGATCAAAGATAAGTATGAATTACATCATGGTGTACGGATTAAAGACGATGCCATCATTGCATCGGTAGAATTATCGAGTCGTTACATTTCCGATCGTTTCTTGCCGGATAAGGCCATAGACTTGATGGACGAAGCAGCATCCCGTTTGAGGATGGAAATAGATTCTCTTCCTGAAGAGTTGGATGAAGTGCAACGTAAACGTTTGCAATTGGAAATTGAGCGAGAAGCCATTCGTCGGGAAAACGATAAAGATAAGGAGATTCTGTTGACCAAAGAAATTGCAGAGTTAACGGAAAAGGTAAACGAATTGCAGGCGCAATGGCAAAATGAAAAATCCGTCATCATTGGTATTCAAAAAGAAAAAGAGAGTATCGAATCGTTGAAAGTAGAAGCCGATCAAGCCGAACGTACGGGGGACTTTGGGAAAGTAGCAGAAATCCGTTACGGTAGAATTAAGGAGGCGGAAGAACGTTTGGAACAATTTAAAACGCAATTGGCCGACATGCAGCGTGACGGTACCATGTTGAAGGAAGAAGTTTCTGCCGACGACATTGCAGAAGTAGTGGCCAAGTGGACCGGTATTCCCGTGTCGAAGATGTTGCAAAGTGAACGTGAAAAACTGTTGTTCTTAGAACAAGAATTGGGGAAACGTGTCGCGGGACAGGAAGAAGCGATTGCGGCCATTTCTGATGCAGTAAGAAGAAGCCGTGCAGGGTTGCAAGATCCGAAAAGACCGATTGGTTCTTTTATCTTCTTAGGAACAACGGGGGTAGGTAAGACCGAATTGGCAAAGACCTTGGCCGATTTCTTATTCAACGATGAAAATGCGATGGTGAGAATCGACATGTCGGAATACCAGGAACGACATGCCGTAAGCCGCTTGATTGGTGCGCCTCCGGGTTACGTAGGGTATGATGAAGGAGGACAATTGACCGAGGCGGTGCGTCGTAAACCGTATTCTGTGATCTTGTTGGATGAGATTGAAAAAGCGCACCCGGATGTATTCAATATCTTGCTGCAAGTCTTGGACGATGGTCGTTTGACCGATAACAAAGGTCGTGTGGCCAACTTTAAGAATGCCATCATCATCATGACTTCGAATGCAGGGGCTCACGTGATACAAGAAAACTTTGCGCACTTGACGGCTAAGAATGAAGAAGAAGTTATTGAGAAGACGAAAGCGGAAGTGATGGGCATCTTAAAGCAAACCATTCGCCCTGAGTTTTTGAACCGTATCGATGAAATCGTGATGTTTAAACCGCTTAGTGCAAAAGAGATTCGTAAGATTGTGGACATACAATTCCGCATCATACGTACTCGCTTGGATGAAAGTGGCATCAAGCTAGAAGCCAGCGATCAGGCTTTGGATAAGTTGGCCGCATTGGGCTATGATCCTCAGTTTGGGGCAAGACCTTTGAAGAGGGTGATGCAACGAGAGATCCTGAACGAGCTTTCTAAGGAAATTCTGGCCGGAAAAATCAAAAAAGACAGCATTATAGGCTTGTCTTTGGATGAAAAGGGCGCATTTCAGTTCATTAATCTCGATGAGGTGAAGTTGGCATAAAAAGGGCGAAATCAGGGCTAATTGTCAGTAATTGGCCTTGGTTTTGTAAAGAGAGCCTGCCATGACAGGTTCCGGTTTATGTCAGATTGTCACGGTTTGAGGGGTGGCATACAGATTGTAATAAAAGAAAAAGAATTAAGTAACAGATTTAAAAACATACAATTATGGGTAAAATTATTGGTATTGACTTAGGTACAACCAACTCATGCGTTGCCGTAATGGAGGGAAATGAGCCGGTAGTAATTCCTAACAGCGAAGGCAAAAGAACAACGCCGTCTATTGTGGCTTTCTTGGAAAACGGTGAGCGTAAAGTTGGTGATCCTGCAAAACGTCAGGCGATTACCAACCCAACCAATACGATTGCTTCTATTAAACGTTTTATGGGTAAAAAATTCTCTAAAACGGGTTCTGAAGAAGGTCGTATTTCTTATAAAGTAGAAGGCGGAAGCAGCGATACACCAAGAGTTCGTATCGGCGATCGTTTATACACTCCACAAGAAATTTCAGCAATGATTCTTCAAAAAATGAAGACGACAGCAGAAGATTACTTGGGACAAGAAGTGACAGAAGCGGTGATTACAGTTCCTGCATACTTCAACGATGCAGAAAGACAAGCCACAAAAGAAGCGGGCCAAATTGCAGGTTTAGATGTAAAACGTATCATCAACGAACCCACAGCAGCAGCTTTGGCGTACGGCTTAGATAAAAAAGATAAAGATGTAACCATTGCTGTATTTGACTTGGGTGGTGGTACATTCGACGTGTCGATCCTGGAATTGGGTGATGGTGTATTTGAAGTGAAATCTACCAACGGTGATACACACTTAGGTGGTGATGACTTTGATGAAGTGATCATCAAATGGTTGGCAGATGAATTCAAAAACGATGAAGGCATTGATTTACGCCAAGATCCGATGGCGCTGCAACGTTTGAAAGAAGCGGCTGAAAAAGCGAAAATTGAATTGTCAAGTTCAGCTTCTACAGAAATCAACTTGCCTTATATCATGCCGGTGAATGGTATTCCAAAACACTTGGTGAGATCATTGAGCAAAGCGAAGTTTGAACAATTGTCTGATGATTTGATCAAACGTACCTTAGAACCATGTCGTTTGGCCTTGAAAGATGCAGGCTTGAATGTGAGTCAAATCGATGAAGTCATCTTAGTCGGTGGTTCTACTCGTATCCCTCGAGTACAAGAAGAAGTAGAAAAATTCTTTGGTAAAAAACCTTCTAAAGGTGTAAACCCTGATGAGGTAGTAGCGATTGGTGCTGCGATACAAGGCGGTGTGTTGACCGGTGAAGTGAAAGATGTATTGTTGTTAGACGTTATTCCGTTGTCTTTGGGTATTGAAACCATGGGCGGTGTGTTTACGAAACTGATTGAAGCCAATACGACTATTCCTTCTAAAAAATCGGAAGTGTTCTCTACTGCATCCGATAGCCAGCCTTCTGTAGAAATACATGTATTGCAAGGTGAGAGACCAATGGCGAAGGATAACCGTTCTATTGGACGTTTCCACTTAGATGGTATTCCTCCAGCACCAAGAGGTGTTCCACAAATTGAAGTAACATTCGACGTGGATGCAAACGGTATCTTGAATGTTTCTGCGAAAGACAAAGGAACAGGGAAAGAACAAAAAATACGTATAGAAGCTTCTTCAGGATTGTCAGATGCCGATATCCAACGTATGAGAGATGAAGCAAAAGCGAACGAATCTGCCGATAAAGAAGAACGCGAGAAGATTGAGAAAGTCAACCAAGCCGATTCTTTGATTTTCCAAACAGAAAAACAATTGAGCGAGTACGGTGATAAACTATCTGAAGGAAATAAGTCTGCAATCGAGTCTTCTTTAGCAACGTTGAAAACAGCCTTTGAAGCGAAAGATGCCAATGCCATCGACAGTGCCATGGCGGCTTTGAATACAGCTTGGCAAACCGCATCTCAAGAAATGTACAGTCAACCAGGACAAGGTAGTCCTGAGGCAAGTGCAGGAGATGCAGGAGCAGCGGAAAACGTAACGGATGTAGATTACGAAGAAGTATCAGGAGAGAAGAAATAAATAATGCTCTGATTGAATAATGATGAGAAGCACAGCAGAAAAATCTGCTGTGCTTTTTTGTTTCCAGGCAGGTCTTTTTTGAGACCATCACTTTACTTATCTTTATGTTCAGGCATGTTGGACTCTTTTGAGGAGTATGAACACGTCAATACTAGACCACTCGTACATGAAAAATGTTTGTTTTTTAAACTCGACAACCTTTTGGGGAGGCGGAGAAAAAATTCATTATGATTACGCTTTAAAATTTAAAGAGCGAGGTTATCGTGTATTCATGGCTGCGGCTCAGGGGTGTTCTTTGTATGAACGTTCTGAGAAAGCAGGCTTAGAATTGTTTTCTGTACGTTTTGGGAATGTGTCCTTTTTAAATCCTTTTCAATACCTGCCGTTCATTTCTTTTTTAAAGAGAGAAAAAATTGATACGGTGATTATGTCAAGTTCTCATGATGTGAAAATTGGTGCATTAGCAGCGAAGATGGCAGGGGTTAAAAACATTGTCTATTATCGTGCTCTCGCAAAACCGGTTAAAAATAGTGCTCTGAATCGCTACCTTTATACACGTGTGTTGACGCATGTCATAGCCAATTCCATAGAAACACGAAAGACCATGGTGCAAAACATGAAGGATTATATCTCGGAGTCTTCTATTGGCATTGTATACCAAGGTTTGGCGATTGCAGAGATTGATGCCTTGCCGGTGAAAACATGGTGGGATAAAAAAGAAGGCGTGGTATACCTTGGTAATGCCGGTCGATTGACGGCACAAAAGGGACAACATTATTTAATTACCATTGCACAATTATTAAAAAAGAAAAACATACGATTTAATATCAAAATAGCAGGCACGGGAGAGTTGTTTGAATCTTTGCAAAAAGCCATTGATCAACATGGGTTGAAGGAAGAAATAGAGCTTTTAGGTTTTGTAGAAGATGTGAACAGTTTTATGCATAACATCGATGTGTTTGTGTTGACATCCGAATGGGAAGGATTTGGATATGTACTGGCAGAAGCTATGATTGCGAAGAAACCTGTTGTGGGTTTTGACATGACCAGTAATCCGGAATTGATTGATCACGATAAAAATGGGTATTTAATTCCTTTTCCCAATTTAGAAGTCTTTGCCGATCAAGTGGCGAACTTAGTAGCGCAACCCGAATTGAGGAAGACGTTTGGGGAGCATGGAAGACAAAAAATTAAAGACAACTTCGAATTGGATAAGATCATTACCGATATGGAAAATTATATTTTGAATAAAAAGTAGGGGTTGAAAATTTTCAACCCCTACTTTTTTTATTCTTGGTTGTTCGGCTTGGCACCTGTTTTCGCATTTCCTCTACCACCTCTGTTTCTACTCTGTCCCGCTTTATGTTTCGGTTTATTCGATTGTTTTTCCCTTAACTTATGTTGAATGTTGATCTTTTGCTCTGGTCTGGCATTCGTCATTGGGTATGGATGATCTTTGATGACAGGAATTGATTTGGCAATCAATTTTTCAATGTCCATTAAAAATTCTCTTTCTTCATCGTCGCAGAATGAGATCGAAATCCCATTGGCTCCGGCTCTGCCTGTACGACCAATACGGTGCACATAGGTTTCAGAAATATTCGGTATGTCAAAATTGATCACATGCGATAAGTCATCGACATCAATACCACGAGAAGCTAAATCTGTTGCCACTAATACACGAGTAGTTCCATTTTTGAAATTTTGCAACGCCGTTTGACGTGCCGATTGTGATTTGTTACCGTGAATGGCCTCCGCTGTAATGCCTTTTTCTGTTAAGTATTTAGCGACTTTGTTGGCTCCTTGTTTGGTACGGGTAAAGACCAAAGCTGAACGTACGCTTTTTTCTTTCAGTACATGAATCAGTAAGGCATTTTTGTTTTTCTTATCGACAAAACAGACCGATTGTTGAATGGTGTTTGCGGTTGAAGAGACAGGAGTTACCGATACAGAAGCAGGATGGTGTAAAATGCTATTGGCTAATTTAACAATAGCAGGAGCCATGGTTGCTGAAAAGAATAGAGATTGTCTTTTTTCAGGAAGCAAGGTCAGTACTCTTTTAATATCATGAATGAACCCCATGTCGAGCATGCGGTCTGCTTCATCCAATACGAAGTATTCAATGTCGTTCAGTTTTACAAAACGTTGTTGGATCAAATCCAATAAACGCCCTGGTGTAGCGACCAAGATCTCAACGCCTTTTTTTAAAATCTCTGTTTGTTTACCTTGCGGGACGCCACCAAAAATGACGGTGTTTTTGATGTTGGTATTTTTGCCATAGGCATCAAAACTCTCTTTGATTTGTATGGCCAATTCACGTGTAGGGGTGAGTATGAGAGCCCTGATGCGTTTAACATCTTTTGGTCCTTTATTATTTTCATGTAACAATTGTAGAATAGGAATGGCAAAGGCTGCCGTTTTTCCTGTTCCTGTTTGAGCGCAACCCAACAGGTCTTTACCTTTTAAAATGATAGGTATGGCTTGTTGTTGTATAGGAGTTGGGTTGGTATATCCTTCTGTTTTTAATGCGTTAAGAATAGGAGGAATTAAATGAAGATCGTCGAATGACATAAGGTGTAGTGTAGTATAGGTTTAGCTTAAGCTAAGCGATGAGAAAGATAAGGCTAAAACGGCAAACTCTCACCATAGAAGTAGGTTTATGTGTATTATGTCAAATTGCCTAATATTAATAAGGTTTTTGAGTGACAGGTTCTTCAATGAAATCGACACTTTTGGGGATTTTATGAAACTGTGCGACTAAGTCTGCAGATAAAGTTGCTAGTTTTCGTTCTTTGGTATTGAGCCAGGAACCGTCTACATGTATAATGGCTGCTTTGATGTTATCGCCTCGGTAGATCTCTTGAGTAAAAGACCATCTTGATCCATCGGCACGCATTTTGGATAGTTCGCATGTAACCCTTACGGTGTCGTTTAAAGCGACTTCACGCAGGTAGATGGATTCTTCGCGAAAGAGTATAGGGCCAATGTGTAATTGATGAAATAATGCAGCACTAAAACCTATCTTTTCTAGTAAAGAGAGTCTTGCTTGTGCTGCAAAATCGGCATAAGCCGAGTGACGCAAGTGCATGTTGGCATCGATTTGAGACCAGAGGACTTGTCCTTCGTAAAATACATTTTCCATAGTAGATGAGGATTGTTTTTCTAGCTGTGGTTCGTGTCTCACGAACTACTATTGTCTAAAGCTAGTGAACTTAAATGCTAAATCATAAAATTCAGTAGTGGTTCGTGTTTCGCCTCGCTATGGTTCGTGTCTCACGAACCACTACTATTACTACATCAATTGTAATTTAATATATATGGTTCGTGAGACACGAACCATGGCTGAATTTTGAGAAACAGAAACAGAGCGAAGAAACAGTGACTCTTTTTCACTCTGTTTCTGTTTTTCTTTGTTTTAAAGTGTTGGTTTTCTGACTTTTAATTTATTGTATTATATGCCTTTTTCCTTCCTTCTACGCACTTATTTTTCTTATCTTTACACCTTATTTAATGCACACCATGGCTATTCAATTTGCTCGTAACACCACCACGCTGTATGCTATCCAAGTAGAGCAGCTTTTAAGTCCAGAAGATAAATCCAAACTTGAATGGTTACTCAACGGAAAGATCCTTTCTGAGACCGCTGTGAAAGGATTTTATAAAGGCCCACGTCGTGAAATGATTACACCCTGGAGTACCAATGCGGTAGAGATTACTCAAAACATGGGCCTCAAGGGAATTCAACGTATTGAGATTTTTGAAGAAGTATCTTCTGCATCAGCAGCACATGATCGTATGTTAGAAGTGGTATGCGATGGTTTAGATCAGCAGGTATTTCATATCAAAGTACAACCTGAGCCGATTCGTAACATCGATAATATTCGCGAATACAACAAGCAAGAAGGTCTTGCCTTGAGTGAAGTAGAAGTAGGGTATTTGGAAGGTGTGGCACAACGTATTGCTCGTCCTTTAACCGATAGCGAGGTGTTTGGTTTTTCACAAGTGAATTCAGAACATTGTCGCCATAAAATATTTAATGGACAATTTATCATCGATGGAGAAACAAAGGATTTGTCTTTGTTTAAAATGATTCGTAAAACCTCGGAAGCGAATCCTAATAAAATTGTTTCTGCGTATAAAGACAATGTTTCCTTTACGAAGGGACCGAGCATTGAACAGTTTGCTCCGGCACGTCAAGATCAAGCCGATTTCTTTGAAGTGAAGCAAGTAGATTCTGTTCTTTCGCTAAAAGCAGAAACACATAACTTTCCTACTACGGTAGAACCGTTTAATGGTGCGGCTACCGGTGCAGGGGGTGAAATTCGTGATCGTATTGCAGGAGGTATTGGTTCTGCTCCTTTGGCAGGGACAGCCGTTTACATGACATCGTATTCTCGTTTAGAAAAAGATCGTGCATGGGAAAAAGGGATGCCTGAACGTCCTTGGTTGTATCAAACGCCGATGGATATTTTGATCAAAGCATCAAACGGTGCTTCGGATTTTGGTAACAAATTTGGCCAGCCTTTGATCAATGGTTCTGTGTTAACCTTTGAACATGAAGAAGGTGAAAAACGATATGGTTTTGATAAAGTGATCATGTTGGCTGGTGGAGTAGGCTATGGTATTTTAAAAGATGCTCAAAAACAGGAACCAGAAAAAGGCGATAAAATTGTGGTGATGGGTGGAGACAACTACCGCATCGGCATGGGTGGCTCAGCGGTATCGTCCGTAGATACCGGAGAATTTCAAAGTGCGATAGAATTGAATGCCATACAGCGTTCTAATCCTGAAATGCAGAAGCGTGTATTCAATGCCATTCGGGCCATGATGGAAAGCGGACATAACACGATTGTTTCGATTCATGATCATGGAGCAGGTGGACACTTGAATTGTTTATCGGAATTGGTGGAAGCAACGGGTGGACATATAGACCTTGCTAAACTTCCTGTAGGAGATCCTACGCTTTCTGCCAAAGAAATTGTAGGTAACGAATCACAAGAGCGTATGGGCTTGGTGGTGAGAGAAAAAGACATTGAGGTGTTGAATCGTATTTCGAATCGTGAACGTGCTCCTATGTATGTGGTCGGTGACATTACTGGAGATCATCGATTTACCTTTGAGTCTTCCAAGACAGGAGAAAAACCGATCGATTTAGAATTAGCCGATTTTTTTGGGAAAGCGCCAAGAACCATCATGAAGGATGTGACGGTGAAGCAAAATTTTAAAGAGCTTTCCTATGAACAAAATCAACTTACACGTTTACTGTCTGCTGTATTGCAATTGGAATCGGTAGCCTGTAAAGATTGGTTGACCAATAAAGTTGATCGTTCTGTAACAGGTAAAGTAGCGCAGCAACAGAACGTAGGTCCGTTGCAATTACCTTTGAGTAATGTAGGTGTCATGGCCTTAGATTATAGAGGGAAGTCGGGTGTGGCGACGGCTATTGGTCATGCTCCGGCAGTCGCATTGATCGATGCAGAGGCGGGCTCAAGAATTGCCATTGCAGAATCCTTAACCAATTTGGTGTTTGCCCCAATAGAAGATGGATTGAAAGGCGTATCGTGCAGTGCTAACTGGATGTGGCCTTGTAAAAATCCGGGAGAAGATGCCCGTTTGTATGCCGCTGTAGAAGCGGTGAGTGAAATGGCGATTACGCTCGGCATCAATATCCCTACCGGCAAAGATTCTTTGTCGATGACGCAAAAATACAAAGATGGCAAAGTTGTGTATGCTCCAGGTACGGTCATCATCAGTGCGTCCGGAGAAGTGACGGATATTCGTCAAGTCGTTACTCCTGACCTTTCCAATACTCCGGGTTCTGGATTGATTTATATTGATTTAAGTTCTTGCGAATTGGCATTAGGAGGTTCTGCTCTTGCACAAGTGTTAAATCGTTTGGGTAATACAACACCTGACATCAAAGATGTTTCTTATTTCGGCGAAGTGTTCGATGCCGTGCAGGATTTGATTAAGGACAATAAAGTATTAGCAGGTCATGATGTTTCATCTGGCGGATTGATCACCACCTTGTTGGAAATGTGTTTCCCTCATAATGGCTTAGGGGTTAACATGAATACCGATGAATTTAAAGAACAAGATCTAATAAAAATATTGTTTGCAGAAAATCCTGCATTAGTATTGCAAGTGAAGGATGTTCAAGCGGTGGCATTACATTTGAAGAAAGAAGGGATTAAGTCGATCATGATTGGAACCGTAGAGGCATCTCAAGATTTAATCATTAAGCACCAAGGACAGTCGACATCGTTTAATGTTGCAGCATACCGTGAAACGTGGTATAAAACGTCTTATTTGTTAGATGTTAAACAAACCAAACCTGAATTGGCTAAAGTACGAGCTCAATCTTACAAAGATCAAGCAATACAATTTAGTTTTGCGCCTTCTTTTAAAGGAAGTTTTGCATCTTTAGGCATCAGTCCTGATCGTCAAAAAACAACCGGTGTGAAAGCGGCCATTATTCGTGAGAAAGGTGTCAACGGTGATCGGGAAATGGCTTACAGCATGTGGTTGGCAGGCTTTGATGTGAAAGATGTACACATGACGGATTTGATTGCGGGTAAAGAAGATTTAAGAGATGTTTCATTCATTGTTTTTGTAGGTGGTTTTTCGAATTCGGATGTATTAGGTTCTGCAAAAGGTTGGGCAGGTGCATTCTTGTACAATGAAAAAGCGAAAAAAGCCTTGGATCATTTCTATGCACGTCCGGATACCATGTCTTTAGGTGTATGTAATGGGTGTCAGTTGATGGTAGAGTTGGGGTTGATTTATCCTCAACATGCCGAAAAAACTAAAATGGCACATAACGATTCTGGTAAATTTGAATCGATTTATTTAAATGTGAATGTGCCGCAAGATACGAAGTCGATTATGTTACAGTCGATAGCAGGAAGTAAACTCGGTATTTGGGTTGCGCATGGAGAAGGTAAATTTACATTCCCGTATGAACGTGCCCGATATAATATTGCGCTACAATACAGCAACGATGCTTATCCTGGTAATCCGAATGGTTCTCCATATAACACAGCTGGTATTGTTTCCGATTGCGGAAGACATCTAGCGGTCATGCCTCACTTAGAGCGTGCGGTATTTCCATGGCAATGTGGATATTATCCGGAAGATAAGCGTGCAGAAGATTGTACGCCTTGGCTAGAAGCATTTGTGAATGCGAGAACGTGGATAGAAAAAGTGGAGTCATAATCAACGACATGCATTCAATACAAAAAAGACGATGGAATCCATCGTCTTTTTTTGTTCTAGTATTTATGTTATGATCAAGCCCATTTTTTAATCATGAATCGCAATGGTTTTTCGAAAACTAAGTGCATCATGATCGAACTGATGATTAATAGGACGATGTAATAATAAAAAATATCCTTGTATCCTTTGCCTTGAAAAAAAGGGATATACCGAGTCGCTATTTCTATAACGATTACTTGAAGTACATAGATGGCATAGCTTATTTCACCCATAAACATGAAAGGTTTCCATGAAAGAAAACGTAATAGCCACCCTTTACTCAGCGATAGTGTATAGATCATGACTATAAAAAAAGGTGCTAACAAACCATTGTGTTGATATTTAAAAAACACCATGTTGTGATAGGCTGCGAAAAGTAAAAAAAAGAAGGAAAGACCTGTTATCGTCCAGCCCCAATTGATTTTTTGATTCCATATCGTGTAGTGCCGTATAAATAAAATTCCAGCAATGACTCCAAGTATAAAAGTACTTACATGCAGTAGGGGAAAGTAAAGTGTAAAATGAACAGGTATGTTTTTATTGTCGAGTAGTAGTTTAAATACTAAGGAATTCCCCAGCCAAATGATCAAAGAGGTATACATTAAAGATTTGCTTTTATGCTTTTTTACAAAAGAATACAACCACGGGAAAATAAAGTAAAAAAATGCTTCAACCGATAATGCCCATGCAGGGTAATTGACATGCAATGCGATATCGTGTTTCCAGCTTTGAAGTAAGAATAAAGAGTAAACATAATAATGAATTTGCCATTTTAAAGCGATGTTGGGGTTGTATTCAAAATGCAAGGCAAAGTATATAATAACACAAAATAGATATAAAGGTAAAATATGGGCACAACGATGAATCCAAAATTTACGAACAGGTATATGTTCTGGTAATCCATTGTTTTTTAAGGAAGAAATTACCAAGATGAATCCGGATAATAGAAAGAAATAACTAACAGCATTATTTGATCTGATCATAACAGGATATACCATATCACTGTTGAATGGCCATGTGGACAGACCGAAATGAATAATCACAATAGAAATTGCGGCAATAAATCTGGTAATGCTGAGTTGATGAATATACATCATTAAATGGTGTTGGAATTACAATTTCTTTCCATCAATCAATAATTTAAAAAACTCTCTGTAATGATCTCCTACAGGGATACTTTTTTTTTCAATAGTAATGGTATTTCGTTCAATCGCTTCAATTTTATTAAAAGCAATAATAAACGACCGGTGTACGCGTACGAAGTTTTCTTTGGGTAAAAATTCTTCTACTGATTTAATGCTGAGTAAAGAAAGTATCTTCTCGTTTTTTAATTGAAAGGCTACATAATCTTTTTCACTTTCAATGTAGAGGATATCATCTAGAAATATTTTCACCGTTTTATATTCTGTTTTGACAAATATAAAGTCGGAAGTACTATGATTGATTAATCCTTCGGAGGACTCGTAAGGATGTGAAATTCTTTGTTTTACTTTATTGACTGCTTTTAGGAAACGTTCAAAAGAAATCGGTTTTACTAAATAATCTACAGCATCTAATTCATAACTCTCTAGTGCAAAATTAGGATAAGCCGTGGTAAATATGACAAAAGGTTTATGATGAAGTGTGCGTAATAATTCAAATCCTGTCAATTCAGGCATTTGTATATCTAAAAAAATCAAATCTATTTTTTCTTTATGTAAAAGATCAATGGCTTCAAACGCATTGTTGATTTTAGCTTTTAAATTCAGGAAAGGAATTTTTTCAGCATGGTGTGCAATCACATCTAATGCCAGGGGTTCGTCATCTATGGTAATACAATTGATTTTCATACATTTAAATTAAGAATTTCTAAGTATAAATACTCGCCATCTTGCTTATAATCTATCATAAAATATTCATTACGGAATACGGGAAATTGTTCTTTTATACGGCTCTTGTCCATTTGAATTTGTGGAGATACAGGAAGTTTTAAGACGATGGTGTTGTTTTCTCTGTATAATGTAATCACTTGTTCTCCCTTTATTTTTCCTTTTTCGATGGATTTCCATAAGCCGATAAAACGGAGCAAAATATTGGGAACGATAGAAAGATTTCCAACGTCTTGATTGACTTCTAGTTTTAAGCTCACTGAGGAATCTGTTTTATTCTGGAGCGTAATGTATTCATGCAAAATTTCAATTTCTCGTTCAAGACTTATTTTGGAAGATTCCGATTCATATAGACCGTAACGAAGTATATCGGAAAGTAACATAATGGATTCCTCGGCTTTCTTTGGTTCCTCTTGGGCTAATTTTTCAGCATAGCTTAAGGAGTCTAACATGAATGGGATATTGATATTGGATTTCATCCATTGAATTTGAGAGGTTGTTTTTTGAAGTAATAAATGTTTATTTTTATCCTGATTGGCGGTCCAATCTGCAGCTAATCTACTTCCTGAACTCATGGCTCCATACAAAAATGAAATATTAAAACTGATGGCCCATATCATGGCGACGTTTTTAATTTCGGGGATACCTAATAAGTAGGGTTGAGAAAATACCCATCCTGCATATATGGTGGTAAATCCGCCAATAAAAATAAGGATCCACAATAAATAATATTTAAGTTTGTTTTTTTTCAAGATGTAAGGCGATAAGAAAAAATAATTGAGATAGCACATGCTGGCAATGAGCAGTTGATCAAATAGAATTTCAGACATGCTGTAAATCCCATTGAACGTCATATTACGAATCAGATTCTGAATCCAGAATAAAATATGTAGCAGTACGATCAGTAAGTTTCTATTCATGGTGCTTTAATGTCAACTCAACGATAAAATACTTGTCTTCTTTCACTGTTTTGAGAAAATGGGATTCAGGGTATAAGATCTCTAATCTTCGGATTACATTTTTTATTCCAATACCTCCTACATCGTCTTTTCGCTTGTCTAATCCAATGTTGTTTTTAACCGTAAAATAAATGCGTTCAGGATCGACCGAGAGTGATACGCTGATGGAGTTTTCTTTGTCTGTTTTACCATGTTTAAAGGCATTTTCGATGAAGGGTAAAAAAATCATTGGTTCTATATATGTCGTTTTTTTATTTACGGTTGTTGTGTATTGAAATTCTACTTGTACAGCATGTCTAAGTTGGTTTAATGCAATGAAACTCTTCAGGTATTCTATTTCTTCCTCGATGGTTATTTTATGTCCTGACTCAAATTTCTCAACGTAGATCATTAACTCTTTGAGTTGACGTATGGAAAGGCTCGTTTGAGGACTATTGTTTAAAGAGAGTCCATAAATATTATTGAGGGTATTGAATAAAAAATGAGGACTCATTTGAGATTTCAGGTACAATAATTCTGTTTCATACACTTCTTCTTGTAAAGCGATACGTTTTTCTTCGCTTTCTTTCCAATAGTCATACATCCTAAAAGCAGTGCTTAGGCAGTAGTAAAAAATGACATGGAAAACGATGCCACCTCGTTGGTGAGGGACAAAGAATCCGTCTACAAATTTAAAGGCATTCCAAGAGTAGGCTTTACACAAAACAAATACAATAATGCTTAAGATGACAAGCAAAAAATACGACCAATATTTTTTGCGCAGTAAAAAATGAGGAACAAGGTAAAGGTAGTGTAAATAAAAAAATAGAATGGTAGATACAATGCTAGTAATGATAATACCACTGAAGAGAAGTAGAAATCCGGGTTCATAATTACGCAGATCCCATGCGAAGAACCCAAACGTAGTATGGATAGTCCAGAAAATAAAGTGCGTAAGAAATCGCTTGTTTTTCAACATTTTTATTTAAAAGTAAGAAAATATTTGTTCCCTTGAATCTTAAATCCGTCTATAGGTTTATTTCGACTCTAAATCCTTCTTTTTTATCTATGAATCACTTTGGTCTGTTTGATAGATAGAATTACACTGTCTGTATGCAGGATGCTTGTCTCTGTATAATGTGTTTTTTTATGCTTCGAGAAGAGGGTTTATTTGTAAAATATCAAGAACTTGTTACTTTAAACGGTGTATTCATGAATGTTAAACTAGGCTTACTCTTCTTCTTTTTTCTAACGATTACATCTTTGTATGCACAAGATCAGTTGGTTAAAATAAGAGGTGTTGTTAAAGAAGAGTCAGGGCGAGCGGTAGAGTTAACGAATGTGATTTTATTGAAACTTCCGGATTCTATAGAAGTTGCTGTGGTTTTAACCGATACATTGGGGAATTATACTTTTGAAGGGATTCCTTCAGGAGAATATGTGGTGGTAGCTATGCAGATTGGTTATGAAAGGTCTGTGTCTTCTCCTATCCTTGTAAAAGACACTACGGATATTCAATCGGATGTTGTATTGAAGTCAGAATACAAAGGTGGGGATGAGGTGGTCATTGCCGGTCGCCGCCCACCCGTGCGACAAGAGGGAGAGAAAATGATTGTAGACGTTGAAAATACCTTGTCCAATTCAGGGCTTACCGCTGTGGAAGTACTCAGGAAATCTCCGGGTATTACGGTGAATAAAGAAGGTGTGATTACCTTAAAAGGGAAAAATGGAGTCTTGGTCATGTTGGACGATAAACCTCTTTACATGACAGAAGAACAAGTGGGGAATTTGTTAAAGTCAATCCCTTCCGATCAGATCAAAGAAATTGAAATCATTACAACGCCTTCTGCGAAGTATGATGCGGCTGGTAATGCTGGTATCATCAATATTAAATTGAAGAAAGGTGCCTACGAAGGATTTAATGGTACTGCGAATGGATCTTATGGACAAGGTATTTACCATAAAATGAATGCAGGCCTGAGTACTTCTTATAAAAAGAAAAAATTGTCCTTGAATGGGGGATACCAATACAATAATAAGAGAAACCTGAGTGATTATTATTTACACCGAAACTATACCAATCCTTCATCTGAATTCAGTCAATTGAATTCAGATGAATACTACAAGGAACCACAAGAAACGCACAATGTGAATATTGGTGGGACTTATGAGTTGACCGAAAAAACAAGCGTTTCCATGAATGTAATCGGAGGTTACGCCGAATACGGATGGGATGGACAAAGTGCCACTACTTTATATAAGCAAGATCAACAGGTGAAAAGTAGTTACCTCGCAAAGAATGTCGGTGTCTATAGACAAACGAACATCAATACCTCTTTAGGCACTCAACATAAGCTCGATACCAATGGTACGGTATTGTCTTTTGATGTGAATTACAACAAGTTCTTAGGTTTATCGAATAAGGATTTTCGTTTGCAAAACTATGATTCCATATACCAAGAAACCGGGACTCCTTTTTTATTCTTATTTAGAGATCCTAGTTATTCTAATCAGTTGATGGCTAAAACCGATTTTGTCGTGAAGCCTTCTGAAAAATCAAAGCTTGAAAGTGGATTGAAGTTTAATTTAATTGATCAGGATAATCCAGCCACCATTACCATTACAGAAAACGGCATACCCCAGGATGCGAGTAATTTTTACAGGTATCAAGAAAACATTTATGCGGGATATGCTATTCTTCATCAAACGATGGGAAAGTTTAAACTCCAGGGCGGATTGAGGCTTGAGCATACGCGATCCAATGGGGTGCAAAGAACACAGGATACTTCTTTTGTTCGAGCATATACCAATTTATTTCCTTCGGCAAACATTACCTATAATTATACAGACAAGACCTCATATACTCTTTTGTACTCCAGGCGAATACAAAGACCAACACCATGGCAACTCAATCCGGTGTTGAATGTGGTAGATCCCTTTACCTCTTGGGGAGGGAATCCTGCTTTGCTGCCGGAATACACGGATAACATTGAATTGAATTGGTCTCTTTTTTCTGGATACCTGATCACGACATTGAATTACAGTTATGTTCATCAACCGATCAGATGGGGACTTTTGATCGATGAAAGTACATTGAAAACAATCTCTCAACCTCGCAATCTTGTACTGGGAGAGAACATGGGGATTTCCATGGCTTTGAATATGCCATTGACCAAATGGTGGCAAACTACAAATTATGTATACCTGTTTAATAATCGATTCGTAGGTGATTTTGGTTATGGGCAAACCGATAACAGTGCCATTGCCTGGAATGCCAATTCAACCCAAGCATTTACCATTTCGAAAAAAACGAGTGTAGAAGTGTCGGGTAACTATCAGTCTTCATCGGTGTATGCATTAAGTTATACCGCTCCTCGTGGACAAATGACCATAGCGGTGCAACAAAAAATATGGAGGAATCAGGCTTCTGTAAAATTAGCGGCCAGCGACATCTTTTGGTCAGAGGGTTGGAATGCTACGACTACATTAGGTACTACGGATACACGTTCAGGTGAACGTTGGGATAGCCGTGTATTGATGGCCACGTTCAGTTATAAGTTTGGTAAGAAGTTGAATTTATTGTAAAATAATAACATGAAAAAAATAATATTTGTTATCGCTACGGTATTCATTTTGGGATCCTGGTCTTATTCAAAAAAGAAGATTGAAAAAAATGATAAACCTAAAGTCTGTTTTACTTTCGATGATGGTAATACCGCAGATCTGCCTGGTTATTCAGGTGAAACATGGGATAAGATGCTTTTAGCACATCTAAAGAAAAATAAACTTCAAGCTGTTTTTTTTGCTTTGGGAAAAACATTAGATCATGATAAAGGGAAGCAGGTCTTGGAACGTTGGTCTAAGCAAGGTCATCTTATCGGTAATCATACGTATTCTCATCAGTCATACAGTAGACCAGAAACAAGCTTTGAGTTTTTTAAAGACGATTTTTTAAAAAATGATGCGTTTATTCGTCAATATTCAGGCTTTGTTAAAATGTTTCGGTTCCCTTATTTGAAAGAAGGAGATACAGAACAAAAACGAGATGATTTTAGAGCATTCATGAAAGAACAAGGCTACAGAAATGGATACGTGACGATTGATGCTTCTGATTGGTTTGTGAACAGCAGATTATTAAAACGATTAAAAGAAAATCCAAAAGCAGATATCGAACCGTATAGAGAATATTTTCTTGAACATATTTATGAACATGCTGTTTATTATAATGATTTATCATTGAAGTTAACCGGTCGACAAATTAATCATGCCCTTTTATTGCATCATAATTTAACTTCAGCTCTTTTTCTGGATGATCTGATTGCACTATTTAAGGCGAAAGGTTGGGAAGTGGTCAATGCATCAGAAGCCTATAGCGATGAAATATATACTCGAATCCCTCAGGTGATGCCTGCCGGAGAAAGTCTCATTTGGGCTTTAGCAAAAGAAAATGGAGGTTATGAAAACATACTTCGTTATCCTGGAGAAGATAGTAAATATGAAGAAGCTAAAATGAATCAATTAGGATTGTGAAAAATACGTACGGTGTAGCTTTTTTTATCAGCTTCCTTTTATTAATGTCAGTTTATTGTTTAACAACAAGCGTAAATGGACAAATAGTGGATGTGGATGATATAGACTCTGTTGTAATAGATTCATTAATGATGCATAATGTTTCGTATGAATTCACTGTCGATACAACAAGTTTGTTTGATGCTGAACGAGCCAGAAGAATACCTGTAGCTTATTATCGTCCGAATATGGATCAATCCAGGAGGCAAAAACTTGTATTATTCAATCACGGTTATAGTGGAAATAAAGATGGACATGATTATTTAGCATATTCTTTTCTGACTGAATATCTGGCATCAGAAGGATTTTTCGTGGTCAGTATTCAACATGATTTACCTAACGATGAATCTTTGGCTATGACGGGCAATTTTCAGAAAACACGAAGACCAAACTGGGAAAGAGGTGTGCAAAATATACTCTTCGTATTGAATGACTTAAAGCGATCTCATTTGAATATAGATTACAAACATGTTTCACTTATAGGACATTCAAATGGTGGGGATATTGTGATGTTGTTTGGTGGGGAATATCCTGAATTTGTGGATAAAGTAATTTCATTAGATAATCGCCGTATGCCATTACCAAGAACAAAACATCCCCGTATATATTCACTTCGTTCTAGCGACCAAATTGCTGATCATGGTGTAATACCGACAAAACAAGAACAAGAAAAGTTTCAAATAAAAGTTGTTCAGTCTGAAAACATAACACACAATGCGATGGATGAAAATGCAAATGAAGCACAACGAAGAGCAATTAATAATTATGTGTTGGATTGCATCACTCAAAAATACTAAGACCAATTAAAGATCTTCACCATGATAAAAAAAGAGTTATTCATTTTAGGGTTTGTAATGCTTGTAACAAATCTACTTCATGCACAGAATATTTATACTTCGTTGCCAAAAAATATTAATAAGTCAAATCGGTACTTGTTTTACCTCCATGGTCGAATTATTGAAGAACAAGGTCCTCATGCGGTAAGTCCTGATTATGGACCTTATGAATACGAAGCCATTTTAGACACCTTAAGCTACCATGGATTTGTGGTCATTAGTGAAGTAAGGCCGAAAAATACGGACGAACTGATTTATGCTGAAAAGGTTTCGCAACAAATTGATTCTTTACTTAAAAAAGGAGTCTCCCCTAAAAACATCTATCTTCTTGGAGCTTCTAAAGGGGCTTATATTACTTTATTAACGTCGAGAAAAGTTCAAAATAAATTTGTAAACTATGCCGTGTTAGGTGTTTGTTCCAGAGAGGAAGAAAAGTATTGGGCAAGTGATCAAACAGAACCTTGTGGTAATTTTTTATCCATCTATGAAACGTCAGATCATTTTGCAGGATCCTGCGATTTTTTACTGGCGCATACTTCTTGTTCAACAGGATTTGAAGAAGTAAAGCTTAACATGAATAATCGACATGGTTTTTTATATAAACCTTATTCGGAATGGATAAACCCTTTCATGAAATGGGTGAATAAAAAGTAGGCTTATTGGAGGAGATGTATTAATTTATTCGTTAGAAGACATTAAGTCTTTTACGTTTTTTAGTAAGGTGTTTTTACAAGCCAAGTAAGACATGATGAGCATCCCAAAACCTAATATTCTCAGATCAACGATGTGCATAGAAAACAAATGAGGGTAGTAGGTAAAGAAGGATATCAAGGGAATAAGTAAGAAATAATAATTACGTTTAAAGTAGAAAATATAAATCACCGCAAAAATATCGGCCATATAAAAATACCGTTCGTGCATGAATGGTAAGAAGAATGGCACAAGTAGTACCGATAAAAAAGCAGATTCAATGATTTGTTCTTCGTTCCATTTATTTTTGTAACTGTATATAAGTACAATGAGCAAAGCAAATGCAGCAGTAAAAATGACACCTGAACGTCCAAATACTTCAATCGAATTAGGTGTTAAGGTATATATGTTTGCTCCATTATGACAGAGCATTCCATTGAAACTTTTTGCTTGTTTTTCATAGATCGTCAACAGACTCGCCAACCCTCGTCCTGCAATTAAACAAGGGATGAGGGTCATAAAATAAACCAAAGGGAGCAATAAGAAATGGCCTATTTTTACTTTTTTATTGTTTAAGAAAAGAATAAAGAAAAGAGGGATGATAAATAGGGCTTGTATTTTTAAAGACAGGGCTAAGCCATACAGTATAAATGCCAATGTGATTTTGTCTTTTAAGACGTAGTATATACTCATGATGACAAAGCTGACATAGATCACGTCGCATTGTCCCCATAAAGCACCATTCGTTAATACGGTAGGTAATATACAAATCGTACATCCTGCTAATATTGTCCATAATGTTTTACCGTATTTTAAGGCAATGATTTTGTATACATAAAAGGCCAGTAGGTAGTCAAAAAGTGAGGAGACTAATTTGATGCCCCATCCCCAATCGATGCTTCGGCTTTTAACAATAAGTCCTAGTATGTAGGTGTATAATGGAGGATAGTTTGCAAACTCATATTGATAGGCTTCCAGTCCTTCATGCAGACTAATAAAGTAGCACCAATTCATAAGAAAGACGCGCATGTCTCTCGATACAAAATCGAGAAAGCTAAACTTAATCAATAACGTACACGCTATAAAAAGGCTTAAGATGAGCGTAATTCGGTATTTAATGATGAAGTTTTTGATCATGGCTTTGTTGTCTAAAAATTACTTTCCTTTTTTCTCAATCTCTCTTAAGTTTTCCATTTTCTTATTTTTCAAGAATCCATTGATGTCATATAAGTGTTCTTTGATGCGTTTGTTGCCAAACTCATATACTTTGGTGGCTAGTCCATCTAAGAAATCACGGTCGTGAGAAACGAGAATCAATGTTCCATCAAAGGCTTGTAATGCTTCTTTTAAAATATCTTTTGTCTTGATGTCAAGATGGTTAGTCGGTTCATCCAGTATTAACAAGTTGACCGGTTGCAATAAAAGTTTGATCATGGCCAAGCGTGTTTTTTCACCACCTGAAAGTACTTTTACTTTTCTCGATGAAATTTCTCCTCCAAACATGAAAGCACCTAAGATGTCTTTTATTTTTGTACGCACATCACCTACAGCGATTTGGTCAATGGTGTCGAAAACGGTTAACTCACCGTCCAGACGAGCGGCTTGATCTTGCGAGAAATAGCCGATCATGGCATTGTGTCCCAATTGAAGTTTCCCTTCGAATTCAATTTCATTCATGATGGCTTTCACGAGTGTAGACTTACCTTCTCCGTTTTTTCCGACCAAGGCAATTTTTTCACCACGTTCAATGGTTAAGTTGGCATTAGCAAAGACCACATGATCACCATATTTTTTGGTAAGGTCTTCGATAATGACAGGGTAATTTCCGGAACGTGGTGCCGGAGGGAATTTGAGGTTAAGAGAAGAGGTATCAACTTCGTCAACTTCGAGTATTTCGAGTTTCTCCAACATCTTTACCCTCGATTGTACTTGTAGTGTTTTAGAGTAGGTTCCCTTGAAACGTTCAATGAATTCCATGTTGTCGGCAATCATACGTTGTTGTTCTATGACTGCTTTTTGTTGGTGCTCGCGACGTTCTTGACGCAATTGGAGATAATGGGTGTAGTTGACTTTATAGTCATAGATACGTCCCATGGTCACTTCAATGGTACGGTTGGTAATGGCATCGACGAAGGCTCTATCGTGAGAAATTACAATAACCGCTTTTGCACTGTTCATTAAGAAATCTTCTAACCATTGAATTGATTCGATATCTAAATGGTTAGTGGGTTCATCCAATAAAATTAAGTCAGGATCTTGCAAGAGAATTTTAGCCAATTCAATGCGCATTCTCCACCCTCCACTGAATTCACTGGTAGCGCGTTTGAAGTCTTCTCTTAAAAAGCCTAGTCCCAACAGTGCTTTTTCAATCTTATCGTCAAAATTAATTTCCTCGATGGAATAATATTTTTCACCCAATTCAGAAACTTGCTCAATCAACTTCATGTAAGCTTCCGATTCATAATCGGTACGGGTTTCCAGCTCGTGATTTAAACGATCCATTTCCACCTTCATGCCCAATATTTTTGAAAAAGCCTTAGCGGTTTCATCAAATACAGTACAGTCGTCTTGAGTGAGCAAGTGTTGAGGCAGGTAAGCAATAACGGCATCGCTTGGTGCAGATATTTTACCGCTGCTTGGTTTTTCGACACCGGCAATGATTTTGAGCAGGGTAGATTTTCCTGCTCCATTTTTACCCATTAAAGCTATTCGGTCTTTATCGTTGATGTTGAAAGAAATATCGCTAAAAAGAGTAGCCCCGCTAAATGCTTTCCCTATTCCGTCTACTGAAATCATGTGCTATTAAGATGTGAATGAAAATGAATACAAAATTTGTACAAGTAGCGCTAAAAAACAAGCATTTGGGAGTATTTCGACGGATAGTAGAGTAAAATAGAGTTTTGAGCGTATCCGGAAAGTTTTAGGTGTTTTGTTTTAAGTGCATAAGTAGATTTATTGTTGAGGTATAGGTTCGAAGGGAGGTATCTATTGTTTGATCGTTTTAATTTTTAGGCAAGCTGATCATAAATCGTGTGCCGATATTCAGTTGACTTTCTATTTTAATTTCTCCTCCAAGTAAGTTGACTTGTGTCTTTACCATGTATAAGCCAACGCCTTTACCTTCGATTTGGGTGTTTAATTTATTGTAAAGGCCGAATATTTTATCCTGGTGTTTTTCTAAATCGATACCTATACCATTATCTGAAACTACAATCGTATATTCTCTTTGATTTTCTTTTGCTTCGATCAATACCGTTGCTTTTTCATTAGGTTTTCTGTATTTGATGGCGTTTTGAACCAAATTGAAAATGATGCTGTGCATAATGGTTCTTACGGTATTAATCCTAAAGGATGAGGCGTAGTTTTCTTCTAAATTGATGTCTTTGTATTTTAAATCGAAATCCAGCGATTGCTTGATCTCTTGAATAATGCTTGACAAGAGGAGTTCTTCTTTTTCTTCTTGTAAATCCTTGCGTAGTGTCAGTAAAAAAACTAAATCATTCAGGACTCCATCTAAATTGGATACGGATTTTTTAATACATTCTATAATTTCTGTATTATCTTGTTGGTCTGTCGTATTAGGTTCATATAAATCTAAAAAACCTTTAATGTTTGTAAAAGGGGCTCTGATGTTGTGAGATACGATAAAGCCAAATTGTTCTAAATTGATGTTGGTGATTTTTACTTTTTCATAGAGTTTTTTTAGTCTTTTTTGATCTTTTCGTCTTAAGGTAATTTCATTTTTCAATTTTTCCTGTTCTTGAATTAATTGTTTTCTTAGTATTAGAAAATAGGTGGTGTAGTTATTGAATAAAAATATACAGAATCCCAGTGCAAATATGATATTGAGATCGTACATGCTTAATTCGAAATGGGGATTTTTGATCAGTATGATAGGATGAAACCCTTTTTTGAAAAAAAGTGTAAAGATATAGCATAAAAAATAGGTTAAGGTTCCCATAATGATGTGCACTTTTTCTTTTTTGAGGTCAAATAGCCAAAAAACAAATAAAGGTGCGGTAAACAAATACAAATAGAATCCAGCGTGATATCCTAATATTGCTGTGATCCCCATGACACTGATGTTGGTAGACAAAATTAATGCAATTTTAGCAAGGGTATACCACCTCTTGAAATTTAAAACAATTAAAAGACTGAATGATAATTGTACAAATACGATAAACAGAACAGGTGTATACCATTCTAATTGAAGAAAAACAACACCCCAAATGAAAGCTAAAACAACTGTAAATAAACTAAATTGATTTAATGAACGTAGTTTATATTTTTCATGAATTTTAGTGTTTTCTAAAACACCTGCATTGATCATTGAATCCACATAGCTTGTCCAGTACATCTCTTTATTCTTTAGCGATGCTCCGTTTATATTGAAACATAATATAGGTATAATAGACATCCATGATAAAACATAAGGCCCCCATTGTTGTAATCCACGTGTTTTCAGGCCATCTCAAGGTACACATGATGGTAATTAATCCAGTTCCCAATCCTTTTGTCCAGGCAGCAGTAAAAGAAAGTCCCGACTTGTCTTTTAATCTATAAAATTGTGTAATGTATAATCCTGCAATAAGTAAATTACTAACATAGGCAGATGGCGCACCAATAGGATTATCCAAGCCTTGTTTAATAAACACATAAATGAATAATGTCCACGCTAATATTCCAAAGGTGAAAAACAGTTGGTATTTGTTTTTAAGACTTTCTTCAACTTGTTTGTATCCGTATTTGTAAAATCCCCACACAATAAAGAGATCCAGGAAAAACCAAGCCCTGTATCCTATGGTAAGAATCATCCCCATGTTTTGTGTAAATATCCATGACCATAAAAATTCCCATGCAAAATTAGCAGCGAGTACAGTACCGGGCATTTCAACAAATTTGTGCTTGAAAATGTTTCTAACAATGCAAATGTAATTGACAATCCATAGTGATGCTCCTGTAATGAATAAGGTCAATTGTAAAGGAGTATAATAATCGAGGTTAAGCCAAACAATGTTTTCCATACAGATTTGATTAAGAAATGAGTGAAACAATCCATTTTACTAATTTAGAGATACGTGCTACACCGAAAGGGAGTTTTCCATCCCATGGTCTTCCTTTGGCATATCTTCTTCGGTCTCTATACCTAAACAATGTTAGGATCAAAGGCTCGTGTAAGTTCCAAACTTTACAGTATGGACCTCCTGTTTTACTGACATCTAATAAAGCATTTACAGCTCTTCGTGCGGCTTCATTAGCCCCTTCCATGGTGGCTAAGTCGGTATTGGTTTTTACGTAGTCTGAAGCAAGGAAAAAATTAGAGATGTCGGTATAAGGATATGGACGTAGTGTCCATGTATTTTTATTATTGACTAATAAGGGTTCAAGGTTCAACGTTGGTACTCCAGGTACAATACTCGAATCCAGGTTCCAGGTATGAAGGTGTTCGTCTTTTAATACGATTTTTCCGTCTGTATTTAAACTCTTCTTTAATTGAGCCCAACATTCTTCGACGATTTCTTGCGTGCTACATTCTTGCGCTGTTTTACCGTAGAGGATTCCTTTGCTTGTCCAATCTGAAATGTCGATGGAAATGATGCCTTTTATAGTACCATCCCCATATTTACTCCAATCGAAATTGTTCCAAAATTGAGCTTGAGAAATCGATGTCAAGGCCCATGGCGTATTGACATAAATAGTATGACCGTGATTAATGACCACATCTTCTGTGAGGTAAAGCTGAAGACCATTCATCCAGGATACATTTTTAGAAAGCGTTTTAATGTTTTCTAAAGTAGGATCAATGAAGAGCATATCATCGTTGAGGAGTGAAGCCATCACTTCTACGGGTACAGCACTGATGTAATAATCGGCTGTATCGATCATTTCTTTCCCATCTTGCTCTATGACGACATGACTGATGTTTTCTTTTTTATCGGTGTTTATTTTTTTGACGGGAGAATTTAAATGGTATTTAACCCCTTTACTTTTCAAATGATCTAGCCAAGGATTGATCCAAACGTCGTTGGTGGGCCCATTTAAGATTCGATCGCTGCTCATGCCCGGTTTCATAATATCGAACATGAGTTGAAGTAAAATATCTCCGCCTGTTTTAGTACTTACCTCTTCTGCTTTTGCGGCAACTAATGTTCGGGTTAACCCCCGTGCTAAAAAAGTTTTGTAGTTTTCTGAAAAACGATCTGCTTCCACAAATTCCCACCAACCCATGCGTTCGTATTCATGTTTTCTTCTTTCATAACAGCTGGTCATCAGTTGCCATATACGTTCTGCAAAGTATTGTTTTTCTTCATCGGTTAAGTCAAGGTGGGTATTGGCATCCAGTGAAAGGTATTTCTTAATTTCCTTGATGGAGCTTGGAAATTTGGCAGGCATGTAAAAAGAAGGTTTGTCAAATTGTGCAACCCTAATTTCACTGGTGTCTGTTAAATTATCATAAACGGTTTTCCCTTGAAACGGGA
This sequence comes from uncultured Chitinophagaceae bacterium, assembly GCA_964454665.1. Taxonomy (GTDB): domain Bacteria; phylum Bacteroidota; class Bacteroidia; order Cytophagales; family Cytophagaceae; genus JACMQM01. Next base: position 47,185 of record CAYVTO010000004.1, on the reverse strand, counting down.
TTTCTTTCATGGTGGCTGTTACATGTTTATAGAAGCGAGGGAAAAAACGAAATCCGTGCTCTCCAGGTAAAGGGTTTCTACCTCCTGTGGCACTGTCGGGAACATCGGTACTTCTGGCTTTACCTCCAGGAACGCCTTTACTTTCGTATATGGTAACATCAAAATTTCTTTTGATTAATTCATGTGCTGCACTTAACCCTGCAACACCTCCGCCTAAAATGATGACTTTTTTACCCATAAAAATATCAATCGTGTTAAAAGTAGAACGTATTTTAATTTATCTATACGCTAGAAAATAAAATTGATCTATTATTTAAGATAGAAATCTTTTTTTTACAGACAAAACCTCCACCACCATTCCTTTTTGGAATAGAGAAGGTTTAGAAATAAATAGATTAAGGTTAAGATTACAGCCAAAATGAGCAAACTGAGCATAAAAAAGCAATTGGATGTTTAGCCATGCAATTAAACTCTATGATCTGTTCTTCTTTATTTAAAGGAATGGCCATTAATAAACACCCTTGTATTTTCTTAAGGCCCATTCGGTCGATGCTAAGCAAATTAAAAGCCACATGATCCACGTGAGCTGTATCCAATGGATTAAACCTTCAGTGGCATGTAAGACATCAGGGTATTCTTGTTCTAGAAGAAAACGGCTCAAATCATTCATTTGTTGAGGTATATAAAATCGCCCTTTTGTTTGTAGTGATAATTCACGAAGTAGGCGATGATCAGCAGTACTTTCCATCAGCTCGTTTAATTCTTCGCGTACTAAAAATTCGCCTTGTGTTGTTTCTTTTTTACCATTCAGTGTGGCGTTTGCTTTAAATTGATATACGCCTGGTTTTAGCCCTTTCACGTTGTATCCATTACCTCCTGCCTGATGTACGAATTTGTAGTGAAATACTTCGTCACTTTCATGACGTAAATTTAATTCAAAAGGAAGATCATACATGGGCTCATAAATATCGTTGTAAATTTCAGCTTGAAATGTTACGGATTCCCCTTCATTGAATTCATTGTTGGCAGGATATATTTTGAATTTTCGTTTGTCTTCTTTCGATGAAAGGTATTGTACCAAATCGTTGATGAGTTTATCGAATGCTTCTGCTTCTCCATATTTACTATATTCTTGTAATCTCCACCACCATATGCCTTCTCCACATAAAACAGCTGTTTTACGATCATTAGCAATGAGTAATAGAGGATTCGATGTGTTTACTCTTCCTATGCGTTGGCTAAATATTACATCGGCTTCTTTTTTTATTTTGTATTCTCCAAAAGGAACTTGCAATGGAGGAGTTTCGCTCCATCGTTCTTTTTGATTTTCAGGGAAGTTGAATTTTGTGAAGTTTGTGTTCAGGGAAGAGGATGCCAAATCTTTTTGATTGGATCGTGGCACGATAGATAATAGGTTGTTAGATTGATTGAAGGCATTGAGATTGATTTGATTTCCGATAATGAATAATTTCGGTGTTTCTGCTTTTAATAAGCTGTTCAATTCATTTTGTCCTAGCCCTTGCAGGTGTGGTAGTTGATGAAAAATAATTAAATCTACTTTTTCAGTAGGTAAAGTATGTATCCCTGGTATGAATAATAACGTTTCGGTGTTGTCCTTTTTTTCTAAGGCGGTACGTATTGCTTTGATATCGGGATGGACTGTAGCTGCACAAATTAAAATCTTTTCTTTCGTGTCAATCACCTCAATGTAGGCGTGTGCTACATTATTGGCGGTGTTTTTTTCTCCATTGACAACACTCACTTCTATGCGTAAATGCAATAATCCATTTTCTTTTGCAGAGGTTTGAAATGAAATCTTTTCAATTCCTTTTTCTTTTGTGATGATGATTTTCTGAGTGGCAAGAGTATTTTGTTTGTTTTTTAGGCTTACACTTATTGTTTGTCCTTTGATCCCTTGAAAGGCAATGTCTGCATGAACAGGGAAGAGGTTTCCTTTGTAGGAAATTTTATTATAGAGCAAGCTTTTTACTTTGACATCTTTCGGGGCGATGGTATCACCTAATCCAATCGTATATATGGGCGTATTGAATGGTTGATACAAAGGGTTAATTCCTTTATTGTAGATACCATCTGTTGCCAATACAAGGGCACGGAAATTTTTATGTTCTTCCATGTCTTGTATGTCTGATAATACAAGACTTAGAGGAGATTGTTGAGTCCAGTGGTTGGGAAAATCCAGTGTCGATGTTTGGCTTTGAATATTGACAGTTTTTACATGGATTCCTTTTTTTTGGAGTTGATCTTGAAGTACAGAAAGTTGTTTTAAGGTTTGGTCAAGTACACTGGAATCATTAAATGTTTTGACGGAAAGCGAGTTGTCGAAGGCAATGATGACTTCAGGTTTTTCGATGTGACGTTCAAAGAAACGACTAATAGGACCAGCGAGTAAGAGTACAAGGATAAAAACAATCAGGAATCGAATCGAGAATAACAAATATTTAAACGATGCAGACCATTCTTGTTTTGGAGCGTACAGCAGCCATGCGTACAAAAAACCTGTACAGATTGCTAATGCAATAAGCCAAGGATGTTGAAAATAAAAATTAGTACTGCTCATGGTATACCATTGGTATGTGAAATGTAATACAATCGTCTATGGTGTCATCGATGTACGTATTGGTATTATGAAAAAACCAGGCTTATGGCCCGGTTTTCTATTTCAAGATAATCAATAAGATTGAATGATACTAAGTTAACATCCCTCCGTCGACTTGTAGTACTTGACCACTGATGTAACGAGACATGTCAGAACCTAAGAATACAACGGCATCGGCGACATCTTCAGCAGCACCCGCGCGTTTTAAAGGAATGCCTTTTAGCCATTCTTCCACAACTTTAGGATCTAATTCTCCTGTCATTTCGGTTTCAATAAATCCTGGAGCAATGGCATTGCAACGGATGTTTCGAGAGCCTAGCTCAAGGGCTACTGATTTGGTAAAGCCAATCATTCCTGACTTAGAAGCGGCATAGTTGGCTTGTCCTGCGTTTCCACTTACACCGACTACCGATGAAATGTTAATGATAGAACCAGCTTTTGCTTTCATCATGGGTTTGATGGCGGCTTTGGTTACGTTGAAACAAGACTTTAAATTAGTGGTGATGACAGCATCCCATTGGTCTTCTGTCATTCTCATCAACAAGCCATCTTTGGTAATACCGGCATTGTTGACTACAATATCAAGACCTCCGAAATCAGTTAATACGCTATTGACAAGGTTTTCCGCTTCATCAAAAACAGAGGCATCGGAACGGTATCCTTTCGCTTTTATTCCTAATGATTCAAGCTCTTTTTCAAGGGCTTGACCTTTTTCTATGCTGCTCAAATAGGTGAATGCTACTTGGGCGCCTTGTTTAGCGTATTGAATCGCAATGGCACGACCGATTCCTTTAGATGCTCCCGTAATCAGAGCGATTTTGCCAGTTAATAATCCCATATTCAGAAAATACGTATTGAAATAATAAGTTATAAAGGACAATAATAGAAAGATTTAAGCCCATTATCAAACGAATCGTGGTTCTACTTCCCTAAAGAATCATTTTTTTATGACCTTAAATCGTTTAAATTTGTCGGGTATAAATAACCATCAAGGAAATGTCTGTAAAATACGATGTTCTTGTAATCGGCGGCGGTCCCGGCGGTTACGTAGCGGCCATTAGAGCAGCTCAATTAGGTAAAAAAGTAGCAGTAGTGGAGAAAGCAGAGTTAGGAGGGGTGTGTTTGAACTGGGGCTGTATTCCTACGAAAGCATTGTTAAAGAGTGCACAAGTTTTTGAATACATTAAACATGCTGGCGATTATGGTATTACAGTCAAAGGAGCGGAAGCTGATTTTGGCGCAGTCGTAAAACGTAGCCGTGATGTAGCGGGCGGAATGAGTAAAGGTATTCAATTTTTGTTTCGTAAAAATAAGGTTGAACATATTGCCGGTTTTGGCAAGCTCAAAGGCAATAAACAAGTAGAGGTGACCGATGAAAAAGGGGTGAAAACCATTTACATGGCTGACCATATTATATTGGCGACAGGCAGTAGAGCGCGTGAGTTACCAACCTTAAAAATTGATGGGGAAAAAATCATCAGTTACCGTAAGGCCATGACCATGGAGAAAAAACCAGAAAGTATGGTCATTGTGGGTTCTGGTGCCATTGGAGTAGAGTTTGCTTATTTCTACAATTCCATGGGTACGAAAGTAACCATCGTAGAATTTCTTCCTAACATTGTTCCCAATGAAGACGAAGACGTTTCCAAACAATTAGAAAAAGAATACAAAAAAGCAGGCATCAACATCATGACCAATGCTTCTGTTCAGTCTGTTGATACGTCAGGTAAAAAATGCAAAGTCAATGTAAAAACGGCTACCGGACAAGAAGTGCTAGAAGCAGATGTTGTGCTTTCAGCGGTTGGAGTGGCTACGAATATTGAAGGGATTGGATTGGAAGAAGTAGGAGTGGCTACCGATAAAGGACGTGTCATTACCGATGATTTTTATAAAACCAATATCCCTGGTATTTATGCGATTGGTGATATCGTGAAAGGTCCTGCTTTGGCACACGTAGCTTCTGCGGAAGGAATTATTTGTGTAGAAAAAATTGCGGGTTTACATGCAGAGCCGTTAAATTATGGTAATATTCCTGGTTGTACCTATTGTACACCAGAAATTGCTTCTGTTGGTTTAACCGAAAAGCAAGCGCTTGAAAAAGGGTATAAAATTAAAGTGGGTAAGTTTCCTTTTACAGCATCGGGTAAAGCCAGTGCTGCTGGAGCTAAGGAGGGTTTTGTAAAAGTAATCTTCGATGAGAAGTATGGTGAATTTTTAGGTGCTCATATGATTGGAGCAAACGTCACTGAAATGATTGCAGAAGTGGTTGTGGCTCGTAAACTGGAAACAACGGGACATGAAATCATCAAGTCGGTGCATCCTCATCCTACCATGTCGGAGGCGATCATGGAAGCAGCTGCGGCTGCCTATGGAGAAGTTATACATATTTAACAAGGGATTGGGAAAAAGTAAGTTGTTTACAAAAAGAGGCGTTTTATGAACGCCTCTTTTTTGTAAGCGATGAGCCATGAGAACAATGTATTTTGATTCGGTAAAACTGAATTTTCAAGAGGTAGACTTATTGAATAATCGACTTGTCAGCAGTACTCCGGCAAGTATTAGTACTCCAGCCATTATTTTTTCTGCCGACAATAGATCTTGTTTCAGGAGTACCGCAAAAATAGAAGCTAAGAAAGGTTGTAAGTAGATGTAAGATCCAGCTGTTACAGGGCTGATCCATTGTAAGGTGGCATTTGAAATGTAGTAGTTGAAAATAGTGGCAAAGATGATGATGTAAGCATAGGCCATCCAACCCTGTGTACTCACTTCATTCCAATCCGTAGCCAGTGCATCTCCAATGGTAAAAGGAAATACAATGAATGCGGCAATGGCGAAGATCCATTTGGTAACAAACAATGCGTGGTATTTCTCCAACAAAGGTTTGGCGATGACCATAAACACAGCATAACAACTGGCATTTAGAAAAATCAAAAAGTCTCCTTCGAAGCTGCTGTTGCCTCCATGTTGATGAGAATGTCCAATTAAATAATAGGCCCCTAAAGCACTAATAATTACTCCTGCATATTGTTTCCAGGTAGGAGCATTGCGTAGAAAAAGTGCCGAAAAGATTAGAATAAGTATGGGGATGATGGCCATAATCAACGAGGAGTTGATCGGAGAGGTAATGCTTAATCCTTTGTATAAAAACAATTGGTTCAAGGCTACGCCAAACAGTCCACATAAGATCAGTCTTACTTTGTCGTGGAAAGGGATCAAATAACGTTCTTTGGATGAAAAGAAATCAAGTATAAAAAAAGCAATCGTTGCCATCACAATACGGGTTAAAACAATGCTGTTAGAATTGATCTCCGAGGGCATTACGATTTTGGCGATGGAAAAATTCATGCTGGAAAAGCAGGTCGCAATCAATAAAAGGAAGTGTGCGGATAATACAGATCGAATCATACTGCAAGTTAGAGCAAATTAATGATTTACTAAAAGGGGCTTTGTTGCTTCATGACGATTTTGAAAATTAGCTCCATTAGGTACAGCGGTTTATCATTTTTTTTTCGAACTTTAAACAAAGGAAAAAATATGTCCATTTCATTTCACGGAGATTCTCCATTAGCAGAAAGAATGCGTCCTCGCAAGTTGGAAGATGTTGCCGGACAGTACCATCTAATTGGTGATGGGAAAATATTGAAAAAGGCGGTGGACATGGGACAGGTTCCTTCCATTATACTTTGGGGACCTCCTGGTATTGGTAAAACGACCTTGGCTACCATTTTGGCAGAAAGTGTTAAGTCTCCGCTTTTTATACTCAGTGCCATCAGTTCAGGAGTAAAGGATTTAAGAGAAGTCATCGATAAATGTAAATATTCAGGGAAAGGAATTTTGTTTATCGATGAGATTCATCGGTTTAATAAAACGCAACAAGATGCTCTTTTAGCAGCAGTTGAAAAAGGTTGGATTACGTTAATAGGTGCTACAACAGAGAATCCATCCTTTGAGGTCAATAAGGCTTTATTGTCCCGTTGCCAGGTATATAAGCTAGATCCTTTAAGTAAACAAGATTTACAAACTTTACTCGAACGAGCGATTTCAAAGGACGAGCAACTTTCAAAAAGATCTATTGATTTAAAAGAAAGGGAAGCTTTACTCTCTTTATCAGGTGGAGATGCCCGTAAATTGTTGAATTTATTGGAAGCGGTGGTTTTGTCTCATCCGTCGGAATCGTTAGTGATTACAGACGAGTTGGTCATGACTACGGTACAACAAAAAACAGTATTGTACGACAAATCTGGAGAGCAGCATTACGATATTATATCTGCTTTTATTAAGTCGATACGAGGGAGTGACCCCAATGCTGGCGTGTATTGGATGACCCGTATGTTAGAAGGAGGAGAAGATATTAAATTCATTGCCCGTCGTTTAGTGATTTTAGCGTCTGAAGATATAGGTAATGCTAACCCGACAGCTTTGGTCATGGCTTCCAGTGCTTTCGATGCTGTCATTAAAGTGGGTATGCCAGAGGCTGCTATTATACTTTCTCAAGTAGTCACTTATCTGGCATCTTCCCCGAAGAGCAATGCCTCCTATCTGGCTTTGCATAAAGCACAAGCCCTGGTACAGGAAAAAGGGAATTTAGAAGTTCCTATGGCTTTGCGCAATGCTCCTACGAAGTTGATGAAAGACATGGGCTATGGACAAGGGTATAAGTATTCGCATGATTATGAAGGTGGTTTTGCAGAACAGGAATTTTTACCGGAAGAAATAAAAGGCTCCATCATATATACACCTGGAAACACGGCGAGAGAACAAGAACTAAAAAATTTCTTATTGTTGCGTTGGAAAGGTAAGTACGGGTATAAAAGTTAGTTTCAGCGACTTACTTGTATCTCTCTAAATATTTTATACTTTTGAAGTATTAAATAATACTTTTTTAATATTTCACCGCCACGAATCTGATTTATGTACCTGAGGTTATTAGGTTTTGTACTGTTTTTAGTTGTAGGGCTCTTGGGCTCTGCACGAGGGCAGCTGAATCCTAATAATTTTAAATATACCTCTTTCGGATTAGCCTTGCAGGGATCTTATTTTTATGGCGATGTATCGGGAGGACTTCGGACGATAAGACCTGGTGTGGAAGTTTCTGCCATTCGAAAAGTTTCACCTCGTATTTCTTTGGGTTTATCTGCAGGATGGCTTGAGTTGTTGGGTAGTGATTATCTTAATAATAGTCTGTCGAATCCAGTAAAACAAAACAAGTACATTCGTAATTTACACTTTAAATCATCGGTGACCTCTTTACAAGGTTTTGTTCAGTATGATGTATTTCCCAGCCATAAAGATTACATGAAACGACCTATTTACAATGTTTACCTCAAGGCTGGGTTAGGGGTTTTTCATTTTGAACCTAAAACGAAAGACAGTACAGGTACCTGGATTAAATTAAGACCTTTAGAAACAGAGAGGAAAAGTTATTCTCCCTACAGTGCCATGATTCCATTGAGTATAGGAGTGAGGTATAAGATTGCATACCATTTTGATTTTGAAGTGGAGTGTTCTTATGTGTATACGTTTACCGATTACCTTGACGATGTTTCTGGTGATTATCCCAATGCAGATCCGGAGGCAAGCAACGCCTATTATACCTATCGTTCAACGCAATCCAGCGATCCTCAAACGAAACGGGATCGAGACATTACTTACATTGAACAGGAGTTGGGTTTTGTACCTGTTCAAAATGGAAACGTTTCTTATTACCAGGGGTATGGGCCAGGTAGCATGAGAGGATCACGGTCTGGGTTTGATGCCTATATTGTCGTGTCTTTCAGGTTGATATATATTATACCTAGAAACAGAGTCTATTGTCCTCGGTATTAAGACGTCATCTTGTTTGAGATGTTTTACACTGACCCTTTTGATTAGGACTAAAAAATTCTATTTTTGTGTATAAACGTTTTCGAAATGAGTGTACTGGTTAATAAAGATTCAAAAGTAATTGTTCAGGGATTTACAGGCTCTGAAGGCTCGTTTCATGCTCAACAAATGATAGAGTATGGAACCAATGTAGTAGGTGGAGTAACTCCAGGAAAAGGAGGTTCTACTCACTTAGATCGTCCGGTGTTCAATACCGTAAAAGAAGCAGTAGAAAAGGCAGGTGCAAACGTAACGATTATATTTGTTCCTCCAGCTTTTGCTGCAGATGCGATCATGGAAGCTGCAGATGCGGGTATTAAAGTGATTATTGCCATTACAGAAGGTATTCCAGTAGCGGATATGATGGCTGCAAAACAATACATTAAAAGCAGGGGAGTGACCTTAATCGGTCCTAACTGTCCGGGTGTCATTACTCCAGGAGAAGCCAAAGTAGGTATCATGCCTGGTTTTGTATTTAAAAAAGGTAAAATCGGTATTGTTTCTAAATCGGGTACATTAACCTATGAAGCTGCCGATCAAATTGTAAAAGCAGGTATGGGTATCTCTACCGCTATAGGTATTGGTGGAGATCCAATCATAGGAACGCCAACTAAAGATGCTGTAGAATTGCTCATGAACGATCCGGAGACAGAAGCTATCGTGATGATTGGTGAAATTGGAGGAAATTATGAAGCAGTAGCCGCACGTTGGATTAAGGAAACAGGAAACAAGAAACCAGTAGTAGGTTTTGTTGCAGGTCAAACTGCTCCTGCTGGACGTAGAATGGGACATGCTGGTGCCATTGTTGGTGGAGCAGAGGATACAGCAGCTGCCAAAATGGCCATCATGCGTCAATGTGGAATTTTTGTAGCAGAATCTCCTGCCGATATTGGAGCGACTATGCTTAAAGCGCTTAAAAAAGAGGCTGTTTAGTTTATTAGCACCTAAAATTATTGTACCAAAGCCTTCTGTTGTAGAACAGAAGGCTTTTTTGTGTATAACCTGCATGATTACTCTGCCGTATACTCTTACTCTTGGATTTAAATAAGGGGTATATGAAAAAAAAGGATTTAATTTCCACATTCGTATTGGTTTTCATTACGATTGTATCTGCTTGGGCTCAGAAAAAAACAGAAGGAATTGATAAAATTGTGTTTGGGTTTTATGCTGTTGGTCAACTTGATTTGAAAGAATTTGCCATCTCAAAATCCGGAGAGGTATTGTTTACAGCACGTATGGATAAAAATTATACACATGTCGGGCATATTGCGAAAACTCAACTCAAAGAACTTTTTGCGTATTGTGATGGGAAAGCGTGGAAGGATTTTATAAAATTTAATCCTGGAAAGGACTATCAATATGTGAGGTTATATTCGGGAAAGGAATACACTGAAATGATGTGGTCCAGTGAAAGTGGCGATGCTCAAATGAATGAAATATATACTAAACTGACGCATGAAATAGCAGGATTTGTATTACCTGCTCCTGTCATGGCTGCTCAGCATGAAAAAAAATAGTTGATGGTCTTGTGGTAAGAAGCTATGGGATGTGGACAAAAAAGCTCGGTAGACGTACCGGGCTTTTTTATTCTGTTGTATTACTTTCGGATTCTGTATTGTGATGTTCCTCTTCAAATTCAAAATTAAACAATTCTTCTTCTGATTTCTCTTTGCGTTTCTCTTTTTCTATGCGACGCATTTCTTCCATTTCTTCCGGCGTAAGCTTAATGATCTCAAATTCTACTCTTCGGTTAATTCGTTTATCTTCTGGCGTTTTTTCTTCTACAATAGGTTTTTGATTCCCATATCCTTCGGCAACAATTCGATCTGGATTGACAAATCCTTTTTCGATGACATAATTCCGTATGGCTTGAGCTCTGGCTTTAGATAATTTTACGTTGGCATTGGGATCTCCATCAGAATCGGTATGTCCGGAGATATTTATCCTGAAATAAGGGTGATCAAGCATAAAGTCAACCACTTTGTTCAGGTCATTTTCCATTTCGGGTTTAATCAGAGAACTGTTGTTGTCGAATTCTAAAGAGTTAAATTTCCATTTATTATACTTAATAGAGTTGGTTTTTAAATTGATGGTCGTGTCTCCATTCAATTGGAATTGTTCTTCGACCCTGAAAAAATCGTCACCTTGAATAACCAGTAAGTATTCATTTTCAGGAATCAAATCAAATTCAAAACTCCCATCTTCTCGCATGTATTTAGGAGAAACTTCAATACCGTTGGTTAAGTCAATGACAGATACAATACCTGAAAAGGGTGCATCGCTTAAGGAATCTCTCAGTGAACCGGAAAACTTCGTATAAGCTTTTGCTTGCGCTTCCATCGGCAAAGGAAAGGAATAGAGATCGAGGTTGTTGATGTTGTCTATTTCAGATTTGGCGTAAAATAAGTCTCTTGATTTGGCATCGATGGTGAAGTAATACTCGTCGCCTTTGCCATTCACTAAAGGTCCGATGTTGCGAGGTTCATCCCACATACCAGCAATGTGTCGTGTTTTGTATATATCGAACGTAAGTGTTGTTTTTTGTGTCGTATCGATATCTCCAAAATTTAACAATTGATTATTAGAGCTGAAATACAATACATGATGTTCGGGGTGATAGAATGGAGATACATCGTTTCCTCTGGTATTGACAATAGGTCCTAAATTCTCAGCAGGTGACCATTGACCATCGGCTTGTTTACGTGTAAACCAAATGTCTGAAAGTCCAAACCCTCCTAGGCGATCTGATGCAAAAAATAAGGTGTCTTCGGTATGAGATAAGGTTGGATGAGAGTCCCAATATACGGTATTTACCTGAGGTCCTAAATTTACGGGTACTCCCCATGTGGTGTCTTCTTGTAGTTGAGAAACATAGATATCGCAACTGCCTATGCAGTCGCGACAGTCGTATTGGAATTCGGTGACTTTGCAACGTGCAAAATAGAGTGTTTTCCCATCGCGTGAAATGCAAGCAGAACCTTCATTGCAATGTGAATTGATGGCGCTTGAGAAGGGTTGCGCTTCATCCCAAAAACCATCGTAGTTGATGGTATAATAAAGCTCTTCGTTTTCGCGGTAAGCAAGTTTGGTCGCCGTGAGTTCTTTTTTACGTTTCGTGAAAATGAGCATATTCCCCTGCACATTCATGGTAGGGCCGTAGTCAGGGTATTTTCTATCGTTTACTAATTCTCCCATGTTCAGGAATACATTTTGAGGAGGAATGAGGGTATCGATGGAGCGGCGGTATTCTACCAAGTCGTAATAATATTCTAAGGGAACGAATTGATCCTTCACGACCAAGCTGTCGTAGTGTTTGGTGATTTGATCGTTTTGTTTAGGCTTATGATGCTTTAAAGCAATGCGGTATAAGTATAGTGCTTTTTCTTTATCTCCGTGCAGTTCGCAAAGCTGACCAAGTTTCCAAATCATTTCGGTATTACGACTGAAATTTTGAATGCCAAAGTTTCTGACATAGCGGTCTAGTGCGACTTGTAGTCCGATCAAGTCTTTCTTTTTTTCTAAGCTGTTGATGTTTTTTAATTCAGCTTCGTTGAAGTAGAACGGTATTTTATTGATGTTGGGAAAAATAATCTGAAAGCCTAAACGTTGTGCTGTCATGCTCGCGGAGGAAGAGGACATATCTTTCCCCTTATATGCCTTTTTTTTCTGGGCATAGACGATTTGGCAGTTGTATGCCAATAGTAAAAAAATCAGAATATTTAAAAAGACCTTATGTTTCATGTATTTACGCAAATCCACCTACTTTTTACTAGGGGTGGCATAAGTCTTGCGAACATTATAGCAATATTATATTTATATTGAAAACTTCATAGTAATACGCTAAAAATGTCATTTTGGCACTCTAACCACTTTATCGGGTATGCATAAAAAAGAAACGGATCAATTGTCTTATATACAACGCTTATTGGATTCTGAAACGGTTGATATGATCCCTCTCATTTCTCCCGAAGAAGAGGAGTTTATGAATTCAGAAGAACTTCCTGAGGTTTTACCCATATTGCCTTTAAAGAATGCGGTATTGTTTCCAGGTGTGGTTTTACCCATTACGGTAGGTCGCCAAAAATCAATCCGTTTAGTAAAAAAAGCATACCGAGGCGATCGCATCATTGGAGTGGTTGCACAGGAAAATCAACAAATAGAAGAGCCGACCATGGCCGATTTGCATAAAGTTGGTACGGTAGCCCGTATTCTTCGGATGTTAGTTTTACCTGATGGCAATACGACTATTATTATTCAAGGTAAACGTCGTTTTGAGTTGGCAGAAGTTGTTCAGGAAGATCCATACATTACAGCGAAAGTAAAGTACAGAGAAGATATTTATCCCGATAAAAGTAAAAGTGCCAACAAAGCCGTTTTTCAATCGTTGAAAGACTTGGCAACTAAAATGTTGCGTTTAAATCCAGAGATTCCTCAGGATGCTCAAATTGCCATCAACAATATCGAAAGTTCTGCTTTCCTCACTCATTTCTTGTCGTCGAACCTGAATACCGATATCAAAGAGAAACAATCTTTATTGGAGACCGATGATACCTCGGCACGAGCCACGCACTTGATGCGATTGATGGATAAGGACATTCAAATGTTGGAGTTGAAGCGTGAAATTCAATCGAAAGTGCATTCTGATTTAGATCAGCAACAAAGGGATTACTATTTGCGCCAACAAATCAAAATACTACAAGATGAATTGGGTGGTCCGGAATCAAGCGATGCTGAAATCGAGCGTTTGAGGGTAAAAGCGCGGGAGAAAAAATGGCCGGAGGTGGCGGTTCAGCATTTTGAAAAAGAATTAAGGAAGCTGGAGCGTTTAAATCCTATGGCTGCAGAATATCCTGTGTCGATGAATTACTTAGAGTTCTTAGTGGACTTACCTTGGGATGAAACGACTAAAGATAATTTCAATTTGAACCGTGCACGAAAAGTATTGGATGCCGATCATTTTGGATTAGAGAAAGTAAAAGAAAGGATCTTGGAATACCTGGCCGTGTTGAAATTGAAAAACAACATGAAGGCGCCAATCCTTTGTTTATATGGCCCTCCAGGAGTAGGTAAAACCTCCTTAGGGAAATCGATTGCAAAAGCATTGAATCGAAAATACATTCGTATTGCTTTAGGTGGGGTACACGATGAAGCAGAAATAAGAGGTCATCGTAAGACCTATATTGGTGCTATGCCTGGTCGTATTATTCAAGGGATAAAGAAAGGAAACTCTTCTAATCCTGTGTTTATCCTGGATGAAATTGATAAGGTAGGTTCTGATTTCAAAGGAGATCCGGCTTCGGCATTATTAGAGGTACTTGATCCGGAGCAAAACAATAGTTTTGTCGACAACTACTTAGAAGTAGAATACGATTTGTCGAAAGTCTTGTTTATTGCTACAGCCAATTCTCTTGATACCATTCATCCGGCTTTGCGCGATCGAATGGAAATCATAGAGATCAATGGTTATACGATGGAAGAAAAGTTGCAAATCGCTAAAAAATATTTGGTTTCCAAACAGGCTGAAGAACATGGCTTAGTCAATGGAGAATTCAAAATTACCGATCGTGCAATTATAAAACTGATCGAAGGTTATACCAGAGAGTCAGGGGTAAGAAGTTTGGATCGAAAGATTGGTGCTATGGCCCGTTATGTCGCTAAATCCGTGGCGATGGAACAAGAATATGCCACACAGATTAAACCAGAAGATGTAGTTCAAATTTTAGGCCCTGAAATTTTCGATAAGGAATTGTATGAAGATGATGAATATGCCGGGGTAGTAACAGGTTTAGCCTGGACTCCGGTAGGAGGTGAGATTTTATATATTGAAACCAGTTTGAGTAGAGGAAAAGGGCGTTTGAGTATCTCAGGACAATTGGGTGATGTCATGAAAGAGTCTGCTAATGCCGCACTTTCTTATTTAAAAGCCCATGCAGACGATTTGAAAATCGATTATAGAATTTTCGATCAGTTTGATTTGCATATACATGTTCCTGCGGGAGCGGTACCTAAAGATGGTCCTTCGGCAGGAATTACCATGTTGACTTCTTTGGCTTCGGTGTTTACACAACGTAAAGTAAAGCATAAATTGGCCATGACGGGTGAAATTACACTAAGAGGTAAAGTATTGCCAGTGGGTGGGATCAAAGAAAAAATATTGGCGGCTAAACGTTCTGGAATTAAAGAAATAGTCTTGAGTTCTAAAAATAAAAAAGATATTTTAGAGATTAAAGACGATTACATCAAGGCGATGACGTTTCATTATGTTGATCATGCGAAAGACGTATTGGATATTGCACTTTTGAAGCAAAAAGTAAAACAACCTGTTGATTTGAGCGTTCTTGAAGAAGAAAAAATTAAGACAAAGACCAGCGCCTAGTGATTTGTAACAGATCTTTTGATACCAGCATAAAACTTATGCTGTTCCTGTTTTTGCTGTTAAGCGAGACTACATTTGCTCAAATAGGAGGCAAGAATGCTTTTCAGTTTTTGCAATTACCATCAAGTACGCATACGGCAGGTTTGGGGGCTGAAAATGTATCTGTTGTTGATCGAAGTGTTGGTATGGTATGGCACAATCCTGCTCTTTTGTCCGATACCATGGATCATCAGCTTATGGTCACAGCGCATCCTTATTATGCCGGAATTTTTCATTCTCATTTGCAATATGCTACTCGTATTAGTACTTCGGGTATGTGGTCTGTAGGATTCAGTTATTTTAGTTATGGTAAAATGGATCAGACCTTGCCTGATGGTACAGTGATCGGAACATTCAGTCCGAGTGAGTATGCTGCTTCTGTGTCTAAATCTCATACCGTGGGTTTATTTACGATAGGAGGTACATTGAAGTATGCCGCATCTCAGATTGCAGAGTATAAGGCATCGGGTTTAATGGTGGACATGGGAGGAGTTTTTAGACATCCTTTGCACGATTGGAATATCGGCTTGGTGGTGAAGAATGTAGGCTTCCCTCTGAAAAGTTATAGTAAAGATCAAGACATCACGATGCCTTTTGATCTTCAATTAGGAACAACATTTAAACCTAAGCATTTACCCGTAAGGGTGTCGGTGACGGCACAAAAATTATATAAATACGACATCTCTTATTATGATCCTTCTTTAAATACTCAAACCAATTTCGACGGCAATGAAACGAAGAAAGAGGATAACTTTTTATTGAAAGGGTTTCGTCATATGGTCATTGGGACGGAAATTTTATTGGGTAAGAACTTCAATGTTCGTTTGGGTTATAATGCTCTTATTCGAAGAGAACTGCGCTTGGAATCGAAGTCAGGAGGAGCAGGATTATCATGGGGATTCATGCTGCGCATTAAACGGTTTGAATTTTCTTTTACCAGAGCCTATTATCATGTAGCAGGAGGAACCAGTTATATTGGTCTCGTGTTGAATACGAATGATCTTTTTTCTAAGAAAAAATAATACACATCATGGAGTTGAATGAAACTATACAAAAGGGGATGTTTTTAACTCCTCGCCAGATTGTTGAGGAGTTGGATAAATACATTATTGGTCAACATAATGCCAAACGGCATGTTGCCATTGCTTTACGCAATCGTTGGAGAAGAATGTCTGCGTCGGAAGACATGAAGAAAGAGATTGTACCGAATAATATTTTAATGATAGGTTCTACAGGGGTAGGTAAAACGGAAATTGCACGTCGTTTGGCAAAAGTGGCGGATGCTCCATTTACCAAAGTGGAAGCAAGTAAATTTACCGAGGTAGGTTATGTAGGAAGAGATGTAGAGAGCATGGTGCGTGATTTGGTAGAACAATCGGTGAACATGGTCAAAGCACAGAAAAAAGAAGAAGTGTATTTGAAAGCGGCAGAAGCAGTAGAAGAAATTATTTTAGAAGCATTGATTCCTCGTTTGAAATCTTCCAATAAAAGTTTTTCGGATGTAAGTACGCCATCTTCAGATGAAGAATTGAATGAGCGTACCCGGGAATTATTCAGGGAAAAATTAAGAAGGGGAGAATTAGAAGAACGTAAAATAGATATTCAAGTGCAGCAAGGTGCTAATCCTGGAATAGGTATGATCGGTGGTCAAGTGGATGAGATGGCCATGATGAATATTCAGGAGATGATTGGCAATATGATGCCTAAAAAACAAAAGAAGCGTAAGGTAGTCATAGCCGAAGCCCGAAAAATATTGTTGGAAGAAGAGGCTGCTAAGATGATTGATATGGATGAGGTGAAAGAAGAAGCGTTGAAGAAAGCGGAGAATTTGGGCATCATTTTTATCGATGAGATAGATAAAATAGCTTCTCGTGCGAATAAAGGCGGAGGTGGAGCTGACGTCAGTAGAGAAGGGGTACAACGTGATTTATTGCCGATTGTAGAAGGAAGTACAGTGAATACAAAATATGGAGTCATTACTACCGACCACATTTTATTCATTGCAGCAGGAGCGTTTCACATTGCTAAACCCTCCGATTTGATTCCTGAATTACAAGGTCGTTTCCCCATTCGAGTAGAGTTGGATGGATTAACAGAAGACGATTTTTATCAAATCTTGAAAGCCCCTAAAAATGCATTGACGAAACAATATCAAGCCTTGTTAAAATCAGAAGAAGTTTCATTGGAGTTTACCGATGATGCCTTAAAAACCTTAGCCCACGTGGCGTTTAAGGCCAATGCTGAAATTGAAAACATTGGAGCTCGTCGATTGCATACCGTCATGAGTTTGCTGTTGAACGAAATTTTATTTGACGTTCCGGATTTGATTGGGCGCCATGCGAAGATTTTGATTACGTCGGAAATGGTGGAAGAAAAGTTAGCTTCGTTGGTGAAGGATAAAGATTTAAGTCAGTACATTTTATAATCTTGTGAAGTGTTATTTTATCACAGGAGTTTCTTCAGGTATTGGAGAGGCATTGGTCAGAGAATTATTGAGTCGAGAAGAGGCATTACTCATTCGAGGTTGTTCCCGACGTCATCCACCGGATCATGTTCACGATGATCGATTCTCTTTTTATCCTTGTGATCTAGGTTCATCGACAGCCAGAGCAGCACTTGGAGAGGTCTTTTTTTCCGATATCCCCTCTCATGCTACTTCTTTGGTTTTGATCAACAATGCTGGAACATTAGGCGATATCGGTTTTGTTGGCGCTCTTTCCAATGGTCATTACGAGAATTTGATATCGACCAATGTGATAGCACCTATGCTTTTGAGTGAATTGTTTATTAAAATGTTCCAAGAACATGTTGCTGATAAAGCCGTGATTAACATTAGTTCAGGTGCTGCGAAGAAGAATTATGCTGGATGGGCTGCTTATTGTGCTTCAAAAGCAGCACTTGACCGGTTTGCTACCGTAGTCGCATTAGAACAAGAGCGTCAGTTATCTCCTGTAACTGTTTATAGTTTTGCTCCAGGAGTTGTTGATACGACTATGCAGAAACAGATTCGCAGTACGAGTAAGGATGACTTTCCTGCTTTGGATCGTTTTTTAGCGCTTCACGCTCAACATTCCTTGTTGAGTCCTATGGAAGTTGCCCAAAGCATATTACAACTTATTTGAGGAGAATTTGGGTATAAAATCCACATTAAACTCGTAAAATAGTTGATTTTTATAGAATATCAAACATTTGTGTGTTGTGACAAGTAAGCTTTTAGTCTTTTGTATTCTGTTTTTAATATACTATAAAACAGGTAATTGTATATTTTTAGGAATATAGTAAGAAAAAATAGTGTTCTTTATTTTAAAATACTGTAAAAATATTACATATTTGTTTAGTGGCTAAGCTGATGAAGCTTATTTTTTGATATTTTTTATACTTCTGTAGAGGATGAGATCGGAAACGGTTTCATCCTCTCTATTTTACAATAGAATCTTATTTTGCCCATTGTGGATTTATTCGGCGTCAATTCTGCTCAGATTAATTCAATTCTCCTTATTTTCGTTGGTATCATTTAAAGAATGGGTTAAACGTATAAGAATAGCGTTTTTAGTTTCGTATGGAAAAGAGTGCTCTGCAGGTTTACAGTAATTTTTTGCCGAATGCCAAACATTGGGTGGAGGAGTTAGATTATTATTCAAAGTCTCAATTTAAACGAGTACCGGAAGGATGTCAGGTTTCTATTGGTCAGGCTTATGATTGTTTAATTCAAGTATCGTATCACTTTTTCATGAAGAATGCATTAGACTGTGCTTATGGAAGAGGTACATCGAAGGAAGGGAGTAAGACCTTTAAGGGATGGGCTTTATTTCATGCTAAAGGTTTGTTTTACTTAAAACCTTCTTTAGGTTATGATTACAAAGCGAAAGCTCCAGAGTCGGCGGTAGTTGTAAAGGATGAGATGTATAAATTTTTAAAATTAATCTATAAGGTTGCTCAGGAAATAGAAAAGAAAAATCCGCAAGAAAAATTACACCATCCTGTATTTGGATATTTAACGGCACAAGAATGGTTGTCTTTGGTACCGATGCATTTTGCCGTGATGAAAAAAATAAAGACGAAGATTGATAAGTCGGTGCGTTCAAAGTATGTGGTGGACGAGTTGGAGGAGTCGTATTAAGTTTGGATTATAATCGAATAATTTATGATGAAGTATAATGTTTTTTTTAAATATTTTTTAGATTAGTTATTTTAAGTATTTACCAAATCAATATCTATGAAAAAAATTTCTATTTTATTGTTAAGTATAACACTCGTTGCTCAGTCGTTTGCGCAAAAATTAGACAAAGAAGCTACCATTGATATTTCTGGGAAAGCAAGACGGGGTTACCTTGGAAACGTAGTGGTGGATGATTCAAGGGAGCAATTGGATTTAATTTTTGTTACCAAGTCGACGAATCGAAAAGTTAAATTTGAAGCGTATCAGTTTGATTACGATTTAAAATTGATCAACTCTTTTTCAGATGAACAAGAAGTTGAAAAAGCTAAAGGCAAGTATTCGTGGTTTAATTTCAAGGGAGATTCCTATGCCGTGGAAGGGGTTACTGCCGAAGGTAATATGTTTGGAAAGTTTGTCGTCAAGAAAAAACGCATTACTTACAGTTATTCATGGTACTTAGGACGTTATCGTAAAAGTATTAAAACCTTAGATAAGGTTAAGTTTGAAACACCTAATGGCCGTAAGATGTGGTTTCTTTCTAGTTTTGATAATGATCAAACGGGTGAGGTTTTAGCATTGGCTGGACATCAGGCATCTATTAAAGAAAACAAACCCTATCAGCACTTTCAAAAAATGTCGGTCATGAAAGTGAATTTTAACCTTGAATTGGTGAGTGAAAAGGTCATTGATTTAACATATCCTCAAACGATTTTATATTCCGGACCTAATTCAGCGATTGATTCAGAATCAGATGAACAAAGCAATTGGTATGTTGTCTTTGCTCCTAATGGAGCAGCGGGTAAAAAAGAAAGAGATCCTGCTCCAGATAATTATACCGTAGTTGAAATTACTCCGAATGGAGAAGTTGCACGTACGGTGAATTTCAAAAGTAAGTGTTACGATTGGCTAGTCAGTGGAGTGTATGCTATAGGCGATGAAATTTATATTTATGGCCCAGGCTTATCTAAAAATGCGGGTGAGAAATATGTGGAATTAATAAGACCTACAGAGGAAACTAAGTTTTCTGATTTTCAGATTGCAGGCATCAAAGGAAACAGTTCCAGGTTTGTTTCTATTACCAATGTAGATGAGTTCAAACAGAAGGTTCAAGGTGTAGCGGGCGATAAAAATCCTACTTATTACAACGGTAAGAAAGTTGACATTCGATCTTTATATGTTGCCCAAAATGGAGATCTGTTAGTTACAGCACAAGATTTCAGGATGGATAAGCAAGGAGAAGCCCAGGGTATTATTTATAAAGACTTGATGCTTTTCCATTTTGATAACCAAGGAAAGTTGATTACACAGTATGGTATTGAAAACGAAGTAAAAAAAGGAGGTTTAGTAGGAGGTAATTTGGCTGATCCTCGTTTTCATCCTGCCAAAGGAACCATACTCGAAAGTGCTGATGGGTCGTCGTTAAGCTGGTTATTGTATATCCCATATTTGACGCAATCAGAGACCGAAGATTATGGTACGTATACAGTGACTACTTATTATCCAAGACGGTATCCAAAGGCTGTGAAGATTGACTTAAATACGAAGAAGATTGCCGGTGTTGCCGATTATGGAGATAAGGAATTTTTCCTGTTGGAAGAACATCCTTTTGTAAAGATTAATGGCGGTAAGCAAGGTGTTTATATTGGAGAAAGTAAAAGTGGTAAGAAAATTTGGTTGGGTAAACTGGATCCGACCAAATTATAACGGTTCTTTATTAATGTAGGTAAAAGTGCTCCAATAGGGGCACTTTTACATTGATCTATAGGCATCATGAAAACTAGAGTTCTGTATCTTGTGTGGGTACTGCTATTGGACATTCCTTTTGTTTTTGCACAAACGAGTGATTTAAAATTTACGGCTCAACCGGAAAACCTTGGCCAAAATGTTAATACGGGCTATGCCGATTTTAAACCCATTGTTACACCTGATGGTAAAACCGTTTATTTTATCCGAAGAAATTTCCCTAGAAATATAGGAGGGGGTAGCGATGATATTTGGTATACACGCTACGAGAACGGTCAATGGACATTGGCGCAAAATATGGGTAGTCCTCTTAACAATGCAGGAGTAAATGCTGTTTCTTCTATTTCTCCGGATGGGAATACCATGTTGTTAATGAGTGTATATAATTACTTTGATGGAACCATGAGCAGCGGGGTTTCCATTAGTTATCGGGATAAAAAAGGATGGACTTTCCCCAAGAAACAAGAAATCAAAGATTGGCTTAATTTGAATCAACATGTAGGTTATTATTTGACCAATGATGAGCAAGTCTTAATTGTAAGTGCCGAGCGTAAAAAGAAGGAAAATTTTGGAGGATTGGATTTGTACGTATGTAAAAAAGTGGGAGAACATTCCTGGGGTGTTCCTGTCAATATGGGCAGTACGATCAATACGGCTGGTGATGATTTCGGTGCTTTTTTAGCGGCTGATGGCAAGACCTTATTTTTTGCTTCTGATGGTCATGGAGGTTTTGGAAGTGCTGATATCTGGATGACGAAACGACTGGATGATACCTGGACAAGCTGGTCGCCTTTGGTGAATCTGGGTGCACCTGTGAATACCCCGGATTGGGATGCTAATTTTACCATTCCTGCTTCTGGTGATTATGCTTACTATTCTTCTGCGAGTAATAGTTTTGGAGATCTGGATGTCTTTAGAATTAAAATGCCGGAAGAGGCCAAGCCTGATCCGGTGGTGTTGATTAAAGGTAAAGTATTGGATAAAGAAACGGGCTTACCGATTCAAGCTTCCATTTTATATGAGGTTTTATCAGAGGGTAGAACGGCAGGCACAGCACGTTCAGAGCCGGTAAAAGGCGATTACAGCATCGTTTTACCTAAGGGCTATAATTATGGTTTTATTGCGGAGGCCAATGGGTATTATGCGATCAATGAAAATATAGATCTTTCCAATTTGAGTGAATACCAAGAAGTAGAGCGTAATATTTTGATGGCTCCGTTGAATATTGGCGCTGTAATTCGATTGAATAATATTTTCTTTGAATTTGGTAAAGCAGATTTGAAACCGGAATCATTTCCTGAATTGGATCGTGTCGTGAAATTATTAACCATGAATCCTACCATTGTTTTAGAAATTGCCGGACATACGGATAATGTGGGTTCTGATGAATCCAATCAAAAACTTTCTTCAGATCGTGCAAAGGCTGTTCTGGATTATTTATTATCTAAAGGAGTAAAGAAAAGTTCACTTTCTTCTGCAGGTTATGGTAAGACAATACCTGTTGCGACCAATGATACAGAAGAGGGAAGACAGTTGAACAGAAGGGTTGAGTTTAAGATTTTAAGTAAGTAGTAGACAGTGGTCAGTAGTCAGTAGTCAGTAGTCAGTAGTCAGTAGTCAGTAGTCAGTAGTCAGTGGCGAATTGCATTTGCCTAGCAACAGCATCCATATCCATAAAAAAAGAAAGGTCAGGAAATTTTCCTGACCTTTTTTATGACGGGTCACAATATTAGTTTAGTATTAGAAGCGATGATTATTTCACGGTATCCATGTGTTGGATCAAGTCCACTAATTTGTTTGAATAACCCCATTCATTGTCGTACCAAGATACAATTTTCACGAAGTTGTCGTTCAAAGCGATACCAGCTTTTGCGTCGAAAATAGAAGTACGGGCATCGCCAAGGAAGTCTGTAGAAACTACTTCATCTTCAGTATATCCTAAAATGCCTTTCATTTCACCTTCAGAAGCCGCTTTCATTGCTTTTTTAATGTCTTCATAAGAAGCACCTTTGGTCAAGCGACACGTTAAGTCTACCACAGAAACATCTGGTGTAGGTACACGCAATGACATTCCTGTTAATTTTCCTTTCAATTCAGGAATTACCAATCCTACGGCTTTCGCAGCACCTGTAGAAGAAGGAATGATGTTTTGGTAAGCACCACGGCCACCTCTCCAGTCTTTTGCTGAAGGACCATCCACTGTTTTTTGAGTTGCAGTAACGGCGTGTACAGTAGTCATTAAGCCTTCTGTGATACCAAACTTGTCGTTCAATACTTTAGCGATAGGAGCTAAACAGTTGGTGGTACAAGATGCATTGGAAACGATGTTCATCTCTTTGGTATATTTGGTGTTGTTTACACCCATTACAAAGGTAGGAGTATCGTCTTTTGCAGGAGCAGACATGATTACTTTTTTAGCACCAGCTTGTATGTGCTTATTGGCGGTATCTTGAGTTAAGAACAGACCTGTAGATTCTACTACGTAATCTGCACCGATTTCATTCCACTTTAAGTTTGCTGGGTCTTTTTCAGCAGTAATGCGGATAGCTTTACCATTTACGACCAATTTACCGTCTTTTACTTCGATTGTTCCTTTGAAAATACCATGAGTAGAGTCATATTTTAACATGTAAGCCATGTAATCTACTTCTACTAAGTCGTTGATTCCTACCACTTCAATTTTTGGATTGCTGGCAGCAGCACGGAAAACTAGTCTTCCGATACGTCCAAATCCGTTGATACCCACTTTAATTGTAGACATATTCTTAATTGGTTTTGTGTTATACAAGGTGAAGCTTTCTTCACCAACAAGCTCCAAACTTACGAATAGCCAAGAGAAAAGTCAAACGGCATCGCCTGAATTTAAGAGAATAATAATATTAGGATATTTTAGGGAAAATGCTTGCGGGATTTAAAATAAGATCATACCTTTGTGCCACAATTCCCCAAAACGGTCCGTTCGTCTAGGGGTTAGGACGCGTCCCTTTCACGGACGAAACACGGGTTCGATTCCCGTACGGACTACCATAAAAAAGTGTGAGTATTGAGCCATAAGCCCATACCACACTTTTTTTGTTTATTCTAAAAATAACGGCTTGCAAAATCGTACGTTATTGTATTTTTCGATGAGTTATGACGGATAAAGCGAATGACGATTACATTACTGCATTTGATGGCTTAAGATTTTTTGCCGTTTTCATGGTCATGATTGCCCATTGGATTCAGTGGGAATGGGCCAATACGATGTTGGCTCGTATTCCTTTTGTACATGGGGTTACCTTGTTTTTTGTATTGAGTGGTTTTTTAATCACTAGAATATTGTTGATCAACAATGACGTGTCTATTTATCGTCAGGGTGGTAAACTCCATGTATTGAAGATCTTTTATATCCGAAGAATGCTTAGAATTTTTCCGAGCTATTATATCCTTTTGGTGGTTTTGTTTTTTCTCGATTATAAAAATACAAGAGAATTGTTTCCTTGGTTGCTTACCTTTTCTTCTAATGTATACCAGTCCATGCACAACGTGTACGTCGGTAGTTTTAACCACTTTTGGTCCTTGGCAGTAGAGGAACAATTCTATTTGTTTTGGCCGTGTTTGATGTTGTGGACAGAGGCTAAAAGAACGTGGAGAGTAATTGTTTTGACTTTGGGGGTGTCTGTTTTATTTAAACTATACCTCTTTCTTTTTACAGGAAAATGGCTGGCCATCTCTTATTTTACGTTGAGTTGTATGTATACCTTAGGTCTGGGAGCATTGTTGGCATACCTAAGTGTCTACAAAAAAGAAATCATAAGGTATTTCTCTAATGCATGGTGGTTGTATGCCATGTGTTTTGTGTACCTGTTGATGATTGTAATTCAGGCCCAATGTAACATGAGATTTTATGCCGAGGTCATTGATGAAATGTTATTTGCGCACCTGGCGGTATTGATCATTTTAAAACTATACGTAGGTGATTATAAGGGTTGGATGAAAAACATTCTTGAAAATAAAGTCATCGTATTTTTGGGTAAAATATCTTATGGTTTGTATTTGTACCATCTGTTTATTTTTGATTTATATGATTACATCGCTCCTTTTGCAGGTGTTTCTATTCATAATGCTTACGCTTTGTTTATAGTTCTCTTTTTACTCACCGTTTTAATTGCTGTTGCATCATGGTACTTGATTGAAAAACCAATAAGTAAGATCAAGTCAAAATATCATTATGTTTCTTAAGGATGATCATGATTTTTTTTAAAGCTTGCTACTTGTGGGACTATCTTATAAAGCCAGTCTCGATTTTTTATGAGTGAGAGAAATATAAATCTTTAGTATCTTTAACAATGAAAATACGTGAATTGTCTTTAGGTTTTTTTGTACTGTATATCTTTTCTAGTGTAGGGATTTATGCTCAAAGTGATGAGCTGAACTTTAAAGTATCACATGCAGACCAAGGTATTGTTGATTCGAATCTTCAAGACAGTATTTTTTATCGCATGGAAGATGCCATGAAAGATCCACTTCGTGTGTCGCAATTGCTGATAGAGAGCAAAAACTTAGCGTCTTTACCCAAGGATGTATTGCATTTTAAGCATCTTAAAGTACTGGATATTTCTCATAACCGTATTCATGATTTACCTGATTCATTGTTTATTTTTTGTTCCTTTTTAACAGAAATAAGATATGCTGGTAATGAACTGAAAACTATTCCTTCTGTTTTGTTTCATCATTCCCTGAGAGTACTCGACTTGTCTGAAAACCATTTGACACAGTTGGATGCTCGTCTGTCGAAGTGTTTAAGATTGGAAGAATTGGATCTACATGCTAATGATATTAATACCTTACCTTCTTCTTCGATGGTATTGACGAATTTGAAGTCATTAATTTTATCGGAGAACCCGATTAAACAGATAGGAGCTTGGATGTTTAATCAACCTCAATTAAAAATTTTATTTTTAGAGAACACACAATTAGAAACCGTACCTTTTTTGATGTGCCAGGTAAATCAGTTGAAATTATTGAATATAGAAGGAAATGAATTAGCGACTTTACCGGATTGCATTTGTCAAATGAAAAGTTTGAAAGTGATGATGATGATGGAGGGAAATCATTTTAAGCCTTCGCTCATGAATGACTTGTCGAACTGTTTGCCTGATTTGAAAATCAGGTAGTTCTATTCAATGGAGAGCTTGTATTTTTCAAGCAGTCCTGCGAGGCCTATATTTGAAAACCTAGCCTTTTTAAGGATGTTTTTTTCGGGGTCAATGGTATAGTGACTTGCTGTTCTGAAATCTGCTTTTTCTAATACCGTACGATCAAATGTTGTTCCGGTAAGATTGGCATGGTCAAATGAAGCATTCGTGAGATCTGCTGATGAGAAATCCACTTCTTGAATACTGCAATGCTTAAACGCTGTATTTTTGAGTTTAAGGTGATCGAAAGAACATAGATGAAGTATACAATGCTCAAAATGAAGCGACAGTAAAAAAGGGTTGCATTCATTAAAAAGTACCCCTAAAATTTTACAATGCTTAAACACTACGGTTTTAAGTCCTGTATTACTTAATTTGACCGAACTCAAATTACACTGCTCAAAATTGCAATCTAAAAAATTAAAATGTGATAAATCTGTTCCGCTAAAATCACAGTTGGTGAATATACAATTTTCATAATCTCCTTTTTTTAGAGGATTCTTAGAGGTATTGATGTTTTTAAAATTTTCTTGATCGATGATTTCCATACCCATGTTGTCTTACTATGGTGGTATTGGTTCAGGTGCTTAAATCTAAGCATTTTGTTTTTCACTATTTTATTCTTTTTATTTTTTGTATTATTAGGTTACGAAGTTTTGATTTTATGTATCTATGTATCACTTAGCTAATGATTTAATACTATGCCGGTACTCTTTAAAGCATGTTTGTGTAATGTGAAGGATGAATACTTTAGGAGTAGATCTTTGATCGGGATTACTTTTTTTTTATTAGGAATTCAAACCTTATGTGCACAAGTAACCTATACCTGTGGTGTGGATGTATTTAAAGCTTGTGGACCTAATTTAGTGGTGAATGGTAATTTTATGGATATCACTTGTCCTCCTACTACTTTCAGTACAGGACTAACGGTCGATTGTGTTCCAATTACAGGAGGACCAGGATCATTTCATATAGGAGTGAATGCAGCAACATGGAATCCAGGATGGTGGGTTGCAACGGATCATTCTGGCGATGGAAGTGGGTTTATTATGGGAGATGCCTCTCCAGCGGGTGATCGGGTTTTATGGAGTCAAGATATTGTAGTAACAGCGGGTCAAACCTATTATTTTTCTGCCTATGGCTCTAATATTGCAGGAGCTTCATTCAATAATCCCAGGCTAAGTTTTTCTATAGATGGTACTCCTTTACCTGATCAACCCATGCCTCCCCGGCAATGGCAACAGTTTTGTACTGTTTGGACCGCTTCTGCTTCTGCGACGATCACGATCCAAGTTGTGCTCAGCAGAAGTACAGGAGGAGGACATGATGTAGCGGTGGATGATATTGTTTTTCAGACGGTATGCCCGGTAGATCATTGTGATGTAGAGGTGAGTGATAGTACATCCATTTGTATGGGTTCATCTACAACATTGAATGCTTATGCAGTGGATGCGGAATCTTATTCTTGGAGCCCCACATTGGGATTGGATGATCCTTCTGTTGCTAATCCTATTGCGAGTCCTATTCAAACTACGCGTTATGTTGTTACCATGACAGACATCTATGGATGTACAGTAAAGGATAGTATTAAAGTTACAGTAGATCCTTTACCATTTTTCCCATTTAACAATACAATAACAGCATGTTTAGATCAACCGGTTGAACTGAATGTCCCTTTAAATGGAGTGTCATATCTTTGGAGTACTGGAGATACAGACCAAAATATTATCGTGAATACGGGAGGATTATATATTGTATCGACAACATTAGGAAATTGCAGTTATACGGATTCTGTAGATGTCATTTTGAAGGAATGTTGTAAAGATAATTTTATCCCGAATTTAATCACTCCCAATGGAGATGCGCTTAATGATACTTTTTATATCGGGTGTATTGATGATATTCCATGGCGTTTAGAAGTGTATAACCGATGGGGAGATCGTGTGTATTACAGCCTTGATTATAAAAATGATTGGAGTGGTAAAGGATTAAGTGATGGTGTATATTATTTCTTTTTGGAAAAGCATGGTCGATCTCCGTATAAAGGATGGGTGCAAATTATTCGGTAATTTTATTATAAAGAGATACATATTTTTCAGGCTGTATCAAGTGGATTTCATCGGAGAAACACGATTCATCTAAGTACACGATGTTTTGGAAGTAATGTTTAAATTCTTCTTCAAAATTATTATCTGTAATTTCTTGGCGATTGATTTTTTCAACAGACGGTTTACTTTTGATGCTCATTGGAATAGGAAGAATAATAAGTTTAAATTTTTCCTGATGCGCTAATGCTTTGATTTTATTGAGGTATTGGATTGAAATAGGAGATAATAATGTGTAGTCAACGGAATCTGTGCTTGTAAATAGAGGAGCCCAATTGGATGTTAAAATATAGGGTTCTCTACAAAATTGATGATAAGGTATTTTATGAATTTGTTCATATACTGTTGGGGTAAATTCAGAATCGTACTCTGCATGATAAAAGGGTTTTAAAAAATAATGATAGGTGTAAATTTGATGTAAGTTGTTAAGAAAGCTAAGGTTGGAAAATAATAAATAAACGGTGTCAGGTTTATTACCGGTTTTGATGTAATTGTTTAGTAAAAAATATTGGCCGGCTAAACTTATCGCATGATTGCAGGCTAAAGAATTGATAGTGTCATTTGGATCAGGAAACAATTGTTTCGCAACACTGTCGCCAAGGAGTAGTTTTTTCGTTTTATGTTTTGTTTTACTTCTTTTTATGGAAACGTAAGTTTCTCTTCCTGCAACCGTTGATTTGTATTGATCTGATAAGATCAGGAATAAGGGTGTGATATAGAAGCTTATGACAATCAAGGGCACAAAAAAGGCCAATTGAATTAGAAATTTTTTCATACGTTAAAACTGAAAATAGATAAATTCTTGTTTAGAGCCTGCAAAATTAAAAATGACCCAAAAGATACCGGTGTATAATCCCCAACGCATTGCTTTAGGCCAATGGTCGATCCATTTGGCTATTGCGTATTCATCTTCTCTTCCCAGCCATTCTATGATGAAACAGCCTATAATTAACACGATTAAAATCGGATTAGGCTCTAAAGAAGGCATAGCCCATAAGTCTTTTGTAAAAAGCCTGGATAAATAGTTTATCGCATGCGTAATACTATCTGATCTAAAGATGACTAATGAAAAGAGTAACATGTTGAATGTGGTAAACATAGCAAGAGCTTCTTTCCAAGAAGGGAAAAGACGTCCTTCAGCAACAGTGTTCATATAATTCCTGTTTGTTTTGAAAATAACGGAAGGCATGATAAATAATGCATGCAATAAGCCCCAAAGTATAAATGTCCAGTTTGCACCGTGCCAGAATCCACTGACTAAAAAAATGATGAAGGTATTTCTTACTTTTACAGACAAATTACCTTTACTGCCTCCTAAAGGAATATAAAGGTAGTCTCTAAACCAAGTCGAAAGCGATATGTGCCAACGTCTCCAAAACTCAGCCATGTCTCTTGAGAAGAATGGGAATGCAAAGTTTTTTAATAATTCAATACCAAAGAGTCGGGCAGTGCCCAGTGCGATATCAGAGTAGCCTGAAAAATCTCCATACACCTGAAGTGTAAAAAATAAACCACCTAGGAAGAGTGTACTTCCTGAGTATTCGTTTGTATGGCTGAAGGTCATATTGACATATTCTGCACATTGGTCTGCAATGACTACTTTTTTGAATAAACCCCATAAAATTTGTCTCAATCCATCGACTGCTTTAGCATAATTGAAGACTCTCTTGGTCTGAATTTGAGGTAATAGATGTGTCGCTCTTTCTATAGGGCCTGCAACGAGCAGGGGGAAGAAGCTTACGAAAACGGAGTAATCGACAAAGTTTTTTTCTGCTTTGATATGCCCTTTGTAAATATCGATTACATAAGACAAACCATGAAAAGTATAAAAGGAAATTCCGACAGGTAAAATAATTTGTAAACTCCATGGATTAACTTGTAACCCGATCGCGGTAAGCGCCTCAGCAAAAGAATCCGCAAAAAAATTATAATACTTAAAAACACCTAAAAAGCCAAGGTTTATTGAAATACTCGCCCAAAACCAACATTTTTTAACTCGTTGTGTTTGGGCTTCAGACATTTTTATGCCTGTCAAATAATCCAATAAGGTTGAGAAGAGTAATAAAAATAGAAATCTCCAATCCCAGCATGCATAAAAGAAATAACTTGAGAAAAGCAGTAGTATGTTTTGAAGACGAAGATTTTTATTGGTGACAAACCAATAGAGTACAAATACTATGGGTAAGAAAATCGCAAAATCGATTGAATTAAATAACATGAGATCTATGACGTATTTGAAGTATCAGCAACAAAGAAAAACCAGAACAATGATCTTTTCCGGATATTCATAATGTTCTACAAATTTATGGTTACGAAAGTACGGATTTTGTCCTTATTATAACTAAGGATAAGTTTTTTTTTGAATGCATTAAAGGCCACTTTACCTTCATTTTATCTTGATATTTATGGTATTACAATCAATTCCACCCTTCTATTCAGGATGGGATCTGCGGGCATTGGGTTGAGTGGTTTTTTGTCTCCATATCCTTTGTAAGAAAATCTTGAAGCAGGAATTCCTTTTCCAAGTATATAATTCGCAATGGCTTGAGCTTGTTTGTTGGTGCGGTTGTTGTGGTAAGTGGTTTGGGTGATGTAGGTTGTAATTCCAGTGCTGTCGTTCGTTAACGAACTTAGTGTGTCGATGTTGACTTCTGTTAAGCCTGGAGTTTTAATGCTGTCTTCTTTTACAAGGTCTGTATGGGCTGCAATTTCAATACGTGTACTGGTATTTTCTTTGAGGAACGCTACAATTCTATTCAACTCAGGAGTAGAAAAAGAAGTCAATGTTGCAGATTCTGGCTCGAAGCGGATATTATTCAAGACGATCCTGGCATTGGCTGTAGCAGGTAAGAGTTCTATGTTTTGTTCAATCTCCTGGTATTTGTCCAGAGATTCTAGTTCGAATAGGTGAGAATAGTAGAGTTTCCCTTTTTCATTGGCTTGAACAGCGACATCGTAAGTATTGCCTTCGGGTAAGAATACATGATAAGTACCATCGGCATTGTTTTGTATGACATTCAGCTTATTCGTTTTTTTATCGGTAATGACAATTCGGGCACTCAATGGTTTTTTGTTGGTGGCGTCTTTTATACTTCCTTTCCAATACAGAACTTGATCGGGTTGAAATTCAGCAGGTAAGAGTGAACTGGCAATGTCGATTAATCCTTTTTCATTCACGGTATAAAATACCGTATTCCCTTGTGCTGTTACAGAGATGTATCGATCGTCTTGAGGCGTGTTGATGAATGCTAAAGGTTTAGGTGTTGACCAAGTGCCATTGTCATTGAGTTTAGAAACATACTGATCATATTCTCCTTTTCCACCTGCACGTACAGAAGCAAAAAATAATGTTTTCCCATCGGCCATGATGCGTGGGTTACATTCACAGGTTTGATTGATTGGAGCCGGCAATGCGACAGGTTCTTTCCAGGTGTTGGTACCGGCTATTTTTTCTGTTTTATAAATTTTCCCGCAGGGAATTCCTCCAGGAGTTTTGGTTGTGCTATATCGGACGAAATACAAATACTTGTTATCTGGACTTAAAGCAGGATCTCCCTCTTGTCCTAAGGTATTAATGGGCTTCCCTACATTAGTGGCCGCTTGCCAAACGCCCCCTTTCTTTTCAGTAATCCAAATGTCGCTGAAGCCCACTCCACCATATTTGGCAGAAGTAAAGGCAATGCTATTTCCGTCGTGACTGATGGTAAGATCTCCGGTGTATACTGTTTTAATGGATGTGTTAATGGTGGTTAATAGTTCTGGTTTTGACCAAATACCTGATCGTAAATAGCTGATCATGAATTCAGGTTCGTATGCATCGCCCAATTTGGATTGAAAAATCATAGTTTTTCCATCGCCACTTAACGAAGGATAAAATTCTTGTCCACTTTTACTGTTTAAAGGAGGAGCCAACAGTACACGCGATTGGGCAAAAATACTCAATGAGTATAGTGTAAAAAGGAACGTAAAAATTCTTATCATAAATTAATCCTGTTTAATGATAAACTATGATAAGAAAAAAGCAGAGGGAAATCAAATTTATGGACTGAAATAGGTTCGACAAAATCATTTGTCGAACCTATTAGACTTGGTTCATGGATTTTTGATCTTAATTAAAGCGGTCTTCTTTCCAACGTTTAGGGTTGTTTATGATGTAATTGGAGATGTTTTCATAGGATTTCTGGTTTCGAATGATGTGCTCGTAATAATTTCGTTGCCATACCTGTAGGGGTTGAAAATCTTCAACCCCTACATCGTTAATACCCAAATACTTCTTCTAAACTCAATTCCTTAACCGTACCATATTTATTTAAACTGTTGAAATCAATTTTGTCTTTTGATCCAATGACCAATAAGGTATTTGTTTTTCCTTTTACATATTTGGCGTGGAACTCAAGGATGTCTTGATAGGTATAGTTGTTGAGCTTATCGTATAAATCTTTACGTATGTCGTAAGTAATATCCATGCGTTTGTTTTTTTCATACATAGAAATGAGGTCCATTTTATCGATACGTTCGGACGCAATACTTTCTTTAATCGAAGCAATGGAGTTTTGAAATAAGGTTTCAGATTGAGGGAACGTGTTTAAGAGATCTAACATGGCTTGTGTCGCTTCGTGAATTTTGTCGGCTTGTGTTCCTATGTATGAGATTTGATAATTGGGTTCGTTTACACGTTGAGCGATACTGTACGTTGAACGGGCGGTATAAGCTAATGCTTTAGATTCTCGAATCTCTTGGAATACAATAGAACTCATGCTTCCTCCAAAGTATTCATTAAATACAGCAGAAGAAGTTACCAATTCTTTGCTGTATACATCCGAAGGATTTAAAATCATGATTTCTGCTTGTACCATGTTATAGTCTATCCAGTACACTTCATTTTTGGATGGTTTACGAAAGGCATATTTGTACTTTACAGCAGGAGTAGCTTGCGTACCGGTTTGATGGATTTTAAGCACGCTTTTTTTCAAGTCTTCGGCATTGGCCGGGCCATAATACAATACGCGATGCTTGATGTTCCTTAGTTGGTGAAGTAATGTAAGGAGCTGTTTAGAACTTACTTTCTTAAGGTCTTCTTCGGAAAGGATATTTTTGAATGGAGAAGAGTTTCCATACATCGCAAAATTGAGCAAGGCAGATTTTAAGATGATGTCTTTGTTGGCTTTATTATCCTTACGAGACTTGAGTATATTGTTTTTAATGTTTTCTAAGGCTTCTAAATCTTCCAATGGTTTGCTTAAAAGTTCTTCCAATAAACTCAATGCCTGTTCTTTGTTTTCATCGAGTCCCGATACACTGATGTAGAGGTTGTCGTTGGTCGAGAAGATTTTGTAGTCACAACCGATGGCATAAAATGCTTGACTCAATTCTTCCGCTTTGTGTTTTTGAGTACCTAAGTAATTCAGGTATTTTACTAACAACGTATAGTTTAGATCATGTTCTCTGGTCAAGTCCCACGTGAAGGAAAGTTTGAACAGGTTGTTTTCTGCATTTTGTTTATAGATGATGGGAAGGTTTGTGTTTTCATCGAGGATACGAACATCTTTTTTGAAATCGATGAAGAGGGGTTGAATTTCAGGAGCAGTAATCGTAAAGACCTCTTGGTAAAAAGAAGAAGAGGCATCTCTATTAACAGATACAGGTGAAATAGCTGGTTTTGGAACTTTGGTGATACTGGAATCGGTTCCCTGTTTTTTCAAGACGGTAACTTGTTGCTGGGGAATAAAATAACGGTTAGCCCAGGTGATGATGTCTTGTATAGATACTTTTTCCATGTAACTCAATTCTTCTACTTGACTTGACCATGGTATGTCTAAGATATAAGCGTCAACAAGTTTTTCGGCACGGCTTTTATTGCTTTCCAATTCTTGTGTCAATGATTTTTTATAATCTGTTACCACGGCTTTCAACAAGCTGGGATCAAAATTACCTTTCTTTAGTTTTTCTATTTCTCCTAAAAGTAGAGCTTCACATGCTTTAAGATCTGAACCGTGTACAGGTGTTCCTCCTAGCAGTACTATTGAATAGTCATGCATGGTAATGTTGTAGGCGTAGGCTCCTTGTACTTTTTGTTGTTTGGTTAAGTTTAAATCCATCAAACCTGCCTGACCGTTACTTAACATGGCGGTGAGTAATTTTAGTCGTGACTGTAGGGTAGGATCTTTCTGAAGATTTTCATCGATGCGAAATCCAATGGATACTGATTCAGCAGTAGGTCCGACTACACTTTTAGTGGAAGGCCCGTTGAGTTTAGCACTGCTGAATTGTGGAGCATTGGGTAAGCTCGATTTAGGGAGTTGGTTGAAATAGCGTTGAAGAATTTGTACGGTAGAGTCATAATTCAAATCACCACTCATGAAGATGGCCATGTTGTTGGCATTATAATAGGTGTTGAAATATTTTTTTATTTCTGTGATGGAAGGATTTTTTAAATGCTCTATGGTACCGATGGTAGTTTGTGTACCGTAAGGATGATTGGGGAATAGCCCTTCGTACATGGTTTCCCATACTTTCCTTCCATCGTTATCGAGGCCTTTGTTTTTTTCCTCGTATACGGCTTCTAATTCCGTATGAAATAAGCGGGGAACAACGGTGCTGAAACGTTCCGATTCAATTTTGGCCCATCGTGCAATTTGGTTAGCGGGAATGTCATTGACATATACGGTTTGATCGACCCAGGTATAGGCATTGGTTCCTGAAGCACCAATTTGATTCATCATTTTGTCGAACTCGTTGGCAATGGCAAAACTTGCTGCAATAAGGGACAAGCTGTCGATTTGGTGGTAAAGGGTTTTTCTGGTCAGTGTATCTTTTGTCTTTCTATGTTGTTCGAAAAGTTGTTCGATTCGATCAAGGTATGGTTTTTCTTTTTCCCAGTTCATGGTGCCGAACTTGGAAGTCCCTTTAAACATGATATGTTCCAGGTAATGAGCTAAACCTGTGGCTTGTGCCGGATCATTTTTACTACCTGTTTTTACAGCAATAAATGTTTGTATGCGCGGGGCATGCTTGTAAGAAGAAAGATAGATCTTCAATCCATTTTCCAAGGTGTAAATGCGAGTTCCCATGGGATCATTGGGAACACTTTCATAAGGCATGTTCCAGTCTTTTGATCTCTGAGCAGAACTGTCTAGTGCGATTAGACAGACCAGGGATAGAAGAAAATAAGAAAGCAATGAGCGTGAGAAAAAGTGATTCATAGCCATAACCAATCAATAGATTTATGTTGAAATATTAAATATTAGGGTCAAGCCCCATCCGTTTTTTAAGTTCGTCGACTAAAGGATGTTTTTCAGAAAGGTAACGAAGTTTGTCTTCGTCGGTGTATAATACTTTTTTATTAGGATCGGAGGCTTGTTCAATCAGTACGGTTTTAATACCGATGCGCTGTCCATCTAATTTTTGGGCGAAAAATTCCTGTAAATTCCATTTGGCTTCGAGTAAAATCGATTCTTGCAAAGGGTTGCTGTATGCAATGTAAAGCCAACCTTCTTCAACCTTCATCGGGGATGTGTTGGAGAACACGGTGTAGAAATTAGTGTTTCCTTGCTGCTTGAGCAGTTGGGTATATTCTAACCAAAGACGTTGAAATGTTTCTTCGTTGATGACGATGTTTTGATCAGGGATTTCTTCTTCCTTAGGTTTGGTTGTTTCTTGAGCAACGGGTTTCCCGATACTCTTTAATGAAATCTTAGGTGTACTTAAGGTTTCAGGAATACTGTTGGTAATGACAGGTGTTTTTATCGGAATGTTTACAGGAGGAGATACCGATGTTTGATCGTTGGGATTTATAACATTGTTAGGTGTATTGCTACTATTGGGTGTATGAACAACCCCTTCTTTCGTGTCGTCACCTGAATTATTGGGAGATTCAGGCCTTAATTCACTTTTTTTTTTAGTCCATCACTACTGGCGAGTGATAAAACATCATTCAAGTGACATAATTTCATTAAGCACAATTCTACGTGCAGTCGTTGGTTTTTACTTGATTTGAAGTGAATGTCGCATTGGTTCACAATGCTAAGGGCTGACAATAAAAAACTTTCGTCGGCGTGCTGCGCTTGTTCCTGGTATTTTTTTGCAATTTCTCCTGATACGTCCATCAGTTTGATGGTAGAAGGATCTTTGCATACCATGAGCGTTCTAAGATGTTCCCCCAATCCAATTAAGAACTGGTGGCCGTCGAAACCTTTACGTAAAATTTCATCGAACAGTAACAGTATACCG
Source organism: uncultured Chitinophagaceae bacterium (assembly GCA_964454665.1). GTDB lineage: Bacteria > Bacteroidota > Bacteroidia > Cytophagales > Cytophagaceae > JACMQM01. The sequence continues at coordinate 10,878 of CAYVTO010000004.1, read as the reverse complement.
CTGTGGCTACCTGTTTTAATGTGGTCGATGATTTTGAAATAGTATTCGTAATCGAGAATATGTAAATTCTCGATGGTTGATTTATAAGTAATCGTGTTGTTAGAAGAGAAGGTGACAATCAAGTCGAAAATCGACAAAGCATCACGCAATGCACCGTCTGCTTTTTGAGCAATGAGGTGTAGCGCTTCTTTTTCTGCTTTAATGCCTTCTTTCTCGGCTATGCCTGCCAAGTGATCGCTCATGTCTTTCACTTGTATACGATTGAAATCGTAGATCTGACAACGCGACAAAATGGTCGGGATGATTTTATGCTTTTCTGTCGTTGCCAAAATGAAGATGGCATACTTTGGCGGTTCTTCCAATGTCTTCAAAAAAGCATTGAAGGCTGCTGTTGAAAGCATGTGGACCTCATCGATGATGTAGACTTTAAACTGACCTGCTTGTGGAGGATAGCGTACTTGTTCTACCAGGTTACGGATATCATCAACAGAGTTGTTGGAAGCAGCATCGAGTTCGAATACATTGAAGGAGGCATTATTGTTAAAACTTTTGCAAGAATCACATTGGTCACAGGCTTCAGTATCTGCCGTCAGGTTGGTACAGTTGATGGTTTTGGCAAGAATACGAGCGTTGGTGGTTTTACCGACACCTCGGGGTCCGCAAAATAAAAAGGCTTGTGCCAGGTGGTGATTTTTGATGGCATTTTTCAGGGTGGTGGTAATATGAGATTGTCCTACGACAGAGTCGAAGGTAGCTGGTCTATATTTACGTGCCGATACAATGAAATTTTCCATCCCTGCAAGATAATAAAAGCTCTAATATACGCCAAGGAGGATGTTGAAATGTGCAAAAGAATAAGGAGCGCAATCTATTCTTTAGGAATGAAAAGATGATTTATGCACTTATTTTATTCATTATCATTGTTTTGTTAAGCTCAAACTCTTGTGTAAAAAACTGGTAAGCTGGAACTAAATGACTTATCTTTGCCTTATATAAGGCAGTTTAGAAGGAACTGCTGGAGAGTGTGAGAGTGAAGAGTGAGTATTGAGAGCAATCTATCCACACTCACACTCCACACTCACCACTGCAAAATGGGGCCGACCGGTATTGACAGGTTGAGCGATTGCGAGTATAAGCATGCAGGCTCATGGGATGAGAGCCTTGAAAGATAGTTCCATACTATAGTAGGCGAAGAAAACTACGCCTTAGCTGCTTAATCTAACCAAGTTAGAACAGGCGAAAGGGTTGAGCCATGTGTTCCCCGGCTAACATTCCTCTTTTCCCCCGTCTTACGGGAAAAGGATCAGGAGTGACGACTCGTAAGAATAGCCTGAGTAGGGTCATGATGCTTGGGTGAAATTAAATGACTAAGGAATGGTTTGGATGCCGGCGACCGGACCGTTCTCGAAAATTAATGTTCGGCTAAGCATGTAGAAAATTCGACAGTTACCTTCTCTGGACCAGAGTTCGAATCTCTGCGGCTCCACAAGGGGAGAGTGAAGAAACAGAGCGAAGAGCGAGAAAACTCCGCTCTTCGCTCTGTTTCTTCGCTCTGTTTTTAGTACTCTAACTTTTTATAATATTTAATAACTATCCGCATATAACCTCTAAATAAAGTTTAATTTCTTAGCAGGAGTTGCTCCGCATACAATAACGTATTATAACATCCCCCATTTGTTTGCGGAGAACTCATGCGGGGGGCTTTAGACGACGGACGAGTTCTTCTGATTCCAATCTCCATTTTCTATATTCTCTTAACTACTCAGAAGCAAACGACCTGAAAAGAGAGCGGAGTTTTCTCGCTCTTCGCTCTGTTTCTTCACTCTATTTTTAGTACTCTAACTTTTTATAATATTTTTTATGTTTTCCTATCAAAAACTTGAAGTCTACAAGAAGGCTTTTTTTTTAAACCAATCAATTTATAGGCTTCTTAAAGACAATCCTAAAATTCCTTCCTATGCTAAAAATCAATTAGGTCGAGCAAGCTTAAGTATCGTTTTAAATATTGCGGAAGGAAGTGCAAAATTTACGCAAAAAGATAGAAGAAATTTCTTTGTCATCGCTAGGGGATCAGTTTTTGAGTCTGCTGCAATGGTTGATATACTGCATGCAGCGAATGAAATCTCAACAGAGCTTAAATCTCAATTAGAAGAGAGGTTAGAAGAGATTTCGAGGATGCTTTATGCTATGATTAGAAACCTGGAAAAATAGCATATGAGCACCCTCGCTTTCCGCTCTGTTTCTCCCCTCTTTTTCATGAGTGGATAATAAAATCCTCTAAACGAAGTATCTTAGTTTCGCTTTCCTTATTTTTAATCATGTGTTCGATTAATTTTCCTTTCAGTATGAAAAAAATAGTTTTTTGTATTCTCTTTTTTGTAGCTCCCTTTTCAGGGGGGATCCAAGCACAAGATCTTCCTTTACTTCCTTATCCACAACGTGTAGAACGTGGTGGTACGGAGTTCAGGATTGACAGTTCTATGTATTTGCATATTTCAGATAAAATCGACAGCAATTTAAAACACTATGTATATTGGGCAGGAAGACGCATGGCTGCCCAAACGAATAAAATGCTGGTCATTGATTTGCATGAAGATTCTACCTATTCGAGAAGAGGAATCTGGATCTTTTTTGATGAATTGCAAGAACCTTGTGTGAAAGCTAATGAAGGCTATCGTATAGAAGTCAACAAAAACATCATCAAGGTATGCGCCTCGACCAGCATAGGCTCTATGAGGGCATTGGAAACATTGACACAGTTGTTGTCGAAAGACGAAAAAGGTTTTTTCTTTCCAGGGGTTGTGATAGAAGATAAACCTGATTATGCTTGGAGAGGTTTGTTGATCGATGTGGCCAGACATTTTATGCCGATGTCTGTGTTGTACAGACAAGTGGATGCCATGGCCATGGCGAAGATGAATGTATTGCACTTGCATTTAAGCGAAGATCAAGGTTTTCGTATCGAGTCGAAGAAATTTCCTGCTCTACATGAAAAAGGATCTGGTGGACAGTACTATACACAAGCAGAAATGAAGAAATTTATTGAGCATGCGAGTGATCGGGGTATTCGTGTGGTTCCTGAATTTGATATGCCCGCACATACCACGTCGTGGTTGGTAGCCTATCCTGAATATGCCTCTGCTCATAAAACATATGCTGTGGAAACAGGTTACGGTGTCTTTGATCCGGCTTTCGATCCTGGTAATGAAAAATTGTATGAATTTTTAGGTGTGTTTTTTCATGAAATGGCAACGGTCTTTAGAGATTCTTGTGTTCATATTGGAGGAGATGAAGTGACTGGTGTGGATTGGAAAAACAATGAGGCGATACAACAGTTTATGGCATCCAGGAAAATGAAGGATGCGCATGATTTGCAGGCTTACTTTAATCAACGTGTCGAAAAGATTTTACAATCGTGTGGTAAGCAAATGGTTGGTTGGGACGAAGTATTGGCGTGCAAACCTTCGAAAACAACCCTAATTCAGTCCTGGAGAGGAAGTGAATACATGGATAAAGCCATGAGTCAAGGGTATGATGTGGTACGTTCTAACGGATATTATCTCGACCATACGTACACGGCGGGTGAATATTATGTGCGAAAAACAGTACAAACGAAAGATACGACGTTTGGTCGTGTGATCGGACTAGAAGCAGCCATGTGGTCTGAATTGGTAGATTCTACTACGGTAGATTCACGTGTTTGGCCGAATACGGCTGCCATTGCAGAAATGTCTTGGAATGCATCTTTGATCGCAGACAGTATTCATTTTTACCAGAGATTACTGCCTTTTTCAGAAGCATGTACTCGTGAAAAGATACGTCATGAGTTGTATGTATATGATATGATCAAGGAACTTAAATTAGAAAAGGAAGAAGATGAAATTATTTTGATTTCTTCGTACGCTAAACCTTTGAGTGGTTATGCCCGGCATAAACAGATTAAGGGAAAAGGAGGATACAATGCTTCTGTACCGTTAAATACGATAGCAGATATAGCACGTCCTTGTTCTGATGGATATATAAAATTTGTCATCTTGGTTGAAGCCTATAAAAAAACATCTGATGTAAGGGTAAAAGAAGAGCTGACTAAAGTGTTGAACGCTTGTATGCACCAATACGAAGTTTTGCAACGTCGTTTATATAGCGATAAATCACTTGCTTCTTGGATGGATTTATCATCACAAGTTGCTTCAGCAGGAAGAATAGGCACACATTTGATGAAGAAGGATGCTAAAGAGAAACAAAAAATTTTAGTAGAAATAAAAGCCTTACAAGATAAAGTGGATAAGAATGAAGGTTATACCTTGTCTATACTACCCGTATTGAAAGCATGGGCTGAAGGCCTTTAAAGTACTTCAGCCCTTGCTTAGTCATTTAATCAATAGCTTTTTCGTATTGAGGGATTGGAAGTTCAAAACCTTCTTGTTGAAATCTTGTTTTGATATCGGATAATAATTTGAATTCTACTAAAGCGTAATTTGCTGTATTTACGGTTGGTCTTACACAAAGACATACCTGATGCTCTAATAATTCACTTATTTCTACAATAGGAGCAGGAGTTGAATGTACTTCAGGGTAAGAAAGAAGAATAGATCGAATGATATTTTTTGCTTTTTCATGATCGTCTTTATAACTGATTCTCACGATGAGATCAATACGTCGAATTCCTGTATTGCTATAATTTACGATACTTCCGTTTGAAATACTTCCGTTGGGTAAAATGACCGATTTACCATCAGAGGTTAACAGTATCGTATTGAAAATTTGAATTTCCATGACTTCTCCTGCATATCCTTGTGCTTCTACTACATCACCTACTTTATAAGGTTTGAGCATCAGTATTAAAACCCCTCCGGCAAAATTAGACAAACTGCCTTGCAAGGCTAAGCCTACAGCAAGAGAAGCAGCTCCTAATACCGCCACAAAAGAAGTAGTTTGAATTCCAATTAAGGAGGCTACACTGATAAAGAGTACAACTTTGAGAATGGCGGATATAATACCACCGACAAAAGGAATGAGGGAAGCATCCCAATCTTTCGAAAGAGCGATCTTTCTGAATGTTTTGGTGATTTTACCGATGATCCATAACCCCATTAAAAGACTGATGATGGCTAAGAATAGTTTTGGAGCAAATTCTATGGACAATTTTACAGCGTAATCGATGTATTCTTTGGTAATGATGTTATTTTCTATCATATGACGTATTGTTGCTTAATACATGCGAATTAAAAACCTTTTTATCTTATTTGCTATGTTTGTGTGCTTGATTTATCTTCATCCCGAAGGAATCTATTTCTTGATCTTGAAAGCTGAAGGAGAAATATGCACCAGGGAGATGCTTAAAAAGCAGTGAGGTGATATTTTAGTTGAAAATGTTTAATTTTAAGGGACTCCAACAGGTACGGGGCTCTTTTATGAATTTTAAAATGTGTATGAAATTTATCTTTACATTTCTATTTGTTTTTCTGATTGGCGTGTTAAACATATCGAATGGCTTTTCACAAGCCATCGAATACTCAAAAGAATTCAGGTTAGGAAGTCCAAATTCGGAACCGGGAGGTAAAAGAGACGTTGTACTGCTGGACAATCATGATTTTGTTACCTTGTCTAAAATAAGCGGATCCGCAAAGAAAACAACATTTGCATTAGCGCGTTACAATGAACGTTTTGAGTCACAGTGGTCTGTAGAAATTACTGCGGAGTCGAGCGAAGAATACAAAGATTTATTTTACAATGGTAAAGATCTGGTACTACTTACCGTAGTGCATTTGGAATTACAAAGTAAAACGAGTTTAAATGCTTATGGTTATGATCCTCAGTCGGGAACTAAACGATGGGCTAAAGAATTGGAGACGTATCAAGTAGGCAAGTGGGAGGATAATCCTCATAAAGGAAAAGTGAAGGAAACTTTTTTGGATGTAATTTGTGAACATACCAATGCTCCTTACATTACACCGTTTGAATATAAGCACCATTTATGCTTTTCTCCGGATGGAAAGAAGTTTGTTTCTTATGTATACAACTATGGAGAACGAGCACTTACGGCTTATGTAAATGTATACGACATTTCCTGTAATAAGATTAAAAGTGGTAAGGTGGGTATCGATAATGATTACACGAGTTATGGTTTGTTCATTAATAATAAAGTTGAATTATTTATCCTCAATGCCAATAATGGAGGCAAGGTTAATTTTATAAAATTAGACTTGGACACGAAAGACTTTTCCATTATAGAACTTCCTGCCAATAGTGCTCAGAAGGATGATTTTCATGTTCAGTTTTTATCTGATGATAAGGTATTAGTAGGAAATACAGCATTGAACTATAAAGGTGCGTTTTCAGGAGTGATGTATTCTGTATTTGATTTTATCAGTCAAAAAGTAGAAAAATCAATATTTAAGGAATACGATGCGAGCATGAAGGCAAAACATGTCGAAGCACGCAAAGCCCATAAGTCGATCAAAGACGAAGAAAACTGGCTGGACTACGATTTGACACATGTTAATTTAGAAGAGGATGGACAAATTTTATTTGTGCTTGAAAAAAGATCCTTGCATGCAGAAGGCTATCCGCATATTGCCAGAGGAACATTTGATAAAAGTCATGTGGTATCGCTGGATGGACATGTACAAGCAGAAGGAATTATTTTGATGAGCTTTAATGCTAAAGATGAATTGGCCTGGTATGTATACCATCCTAAAAACCAAGTTTATCCTGCTGCAGATGGTTTAAACTCAATTTCTTTTGCCTTGGACAATATGCAAAAAGATCAAATAAGATTACTATATGCCTATTCAGAAGGTTTTGATGCTTCATTGCACAACTTGCATTATATATCTTACGATAGAAATACAGGGAAGCTATTGAGTGATAAGTTGTTGCCTAATCAAGAAAAATTGGTTTTGGTAAGGGATTATACCCTTTGGCCTCAGCGCGATCGTTTAGTTTTGGTAGGTAGAAAAGGCTTATTGGGTAAAACTTCGGTGATTGTATTGTATAAACTATAATGACTGGTTCCTTTTAAGTATTCGATCATTAGAGTCATATTTTTATGTATAATGAGTAAATAAGGTACATCATTTTTGGAGGGATGTATTGAGGAGTAATATTTACTACTGTTTTGGTTTTTAATTACTTGTGAAAAAAAGACATTTTGTTCCGTTATTATTTTGTTGTGATTTAAGTGTTGTTTAGGCTTACATATTTCTATTCAATCGTCAATTTATTTTCTTCAATCGCCATTATTATTTTTTGAGGCGTGTGTATTAGACGCAAAACTTGTTTTGTAAGTTATTATTTATCAATGGTTTAAGTTTTATTTCTTCTTACAAAGCCTTGTTTTTACTGCTTGTTTATTGGATATTTATTAAAAAAAATAGGAATAGTTACACTTATTTAGAAACTACTGTTTAACCAACTAAACAATTGCCAGCATGAATTTGAATGGTCCTTTCTTTTCTCGACTATTAATACAATCCACTGAAAACCTAGTATTTAGACTGCTATTAGTACTTGTTGGTTTCTTGACCTATTCGGATGTCTTTTCTCAGTGTACTCAACTGGTATGGCAAGATGAATTCAATACGTCCTCTTTGGATTTGACGAAATGGAGTTATGAAGTTGGAAATGGGTGTAGTGGTGCTTCCGGTTGCGGTTTTGGAAATGGGGAATTACAGTACTATACGAGTGGTACCAATAATGTGACTGTTTCTGGGGGGAATTTGGTGATTACCGCAAGAAATCAACCCAACTATCTAGGGTCTGGTAATAATTATACCTCTGGAAAAATTATGACAAAAGATAAGTACTCTTGGTTATATGGTCGTATGGAAGCTCGAATCCAAGTTCCCTCAGGAAATGCTGCGTGGCCTGCCTTTTGGATGTTATCGGACAATAACAACTGGCCTTATACCGGAGAAATTGATATTATGGAAACGCAGAATAGTAATCCTACAACCCTTAATCAGACCTTACATTATTATTGTAATCCTTGTGGAAATCACCAAATGACAGGTGTTGCCTATAATAATGGAACGAATTGGGCTTCTGGTTTTCATATTTATGCAGTGGATTGGACGCCTAATCAGATCCGTTATTCTGTCGATGGTATTACAACGGCGACTTATACTCCTGCAAGTTTAGTTGCAGGAACAGCAACGACTTGGCCGTTCAATGCCTCTAACTTTTATATGATTCTTAACTTGGCAATCGGTGGATCCTATACAGGAAATGCCACTCCAGTGAATGGCCAATTTCCGTTGACCATGTTAGTCGATTATGTGAGGGTTTATTCTAATCCATCTTCCTTTATTATTTCAGGACAAAAGACCGTATTTGTCGGTGATCAGAAATACTATGGTGTCAGCAGTGGAGGCCCGTCTGCCACGTATAATTGGACTGTACCAAGTGGTGCTACAATTGTTTCAGGACAAGGTACAAATGTTATTCTTGTCAACTGGGCTTCAGGGACAGGTGGTAATATCAATGTGAGCATAGATCAGGATGGAGCAGGTACAGCTTGTTCGCCTACAGCGGCAACCACATATCCCGTAAAAGCTATTGTTAAAACGTGTGGTATTATACTCGACGATTTTCAAACCAACAGAAATATTGGGGATGTGTATTCGGATGGAAATTTGTCGGTCGTCGCTAATCCAGGACCAGGAGGAAGTAATACTTCTGCTACCGTTGGACGATACGATAGAAATGCAGGAGTGACATACGATATCCTGGGGTATGGTAATTTTTTAGTGGATAATGCCGACGATTTTAGAACAGGTGTCCGTTATTTTACCATGGATGTGCGTACCAATGCACCAGCGGGTACTCCGATTACGATTGAGTTTGATAACAGTGTGCAGATGATGAATCCATTTCCCGATGGGAGACATAGTCAGTACACTGCAGTAACAGGAGCCCCCAATACGTGGAATAAATTAACGTTTACCTTTAGTCAATCTCCTGATGCAGCGCTTATCGCTACGGATGTCGATCGCTTACAAATCTTATTTAATCCCAATTCAAATGTTCCTGGACAGGTTTTTTATTTTGATAATTTAACCGCTCAAGGTGCAACTCCGGTAACGTCTTCGATTGCAGGAAATGCAACGGCTTGTTTAAATCAAAGTGGTGTAACCTATTCTGTCGTTGCCACACCAAATTCTACGTATGCCTGGACTGTACCTGCTGGTGCCACGATTGCATCGGGGCTAGGTACCCATGCCATTACCGTAAATTTTGGTACAACAGGAGGGAATGTTTCTGTGGTTGAAACGAATGCTGCAAAATGTGTAGGTCCTACCGTGACAAGAGCAGTTACGGTTTCAGGTTCATGTGTGTTGGCGGCTAATTTTTCTGCGACACCCTTATCGACCTGTGCAGGGAATACGGTTGTATTTACGAATACCAGTACAGGAACATCCGGAGGAGAAACGTATGCTTGGAATTTTGGTCCAGGCGCTACACCTGCAACGGCGAATACTGCTGGTCCTATCAATGTAACCTACAGCACAGGAGGAGCAAAGACGGTAAGTTTAACCGTGACCAATGGAGGAGGTCCAAATAACAACACGAAAACAAATTACATTACGATTGCTAATCCGCCAACAACCTGTCTTTATGCTGACGATTTTGATAATGCTGCGGTGAATTTTAATACCAGTTCTGGATCTTTTACGCATACGGAAACGGGTACGGTGCGTCGTATTACATCGGCTGGTCATGGAGAATGGGATAACTTTGTGCATACCATCAATAATGGAACAGTGGCTACACCGCTCAATTTTCAATGTGCTGCCAATAAGCCTGTGTTGAAAATAAGAGCGAGAGCATCCAGTAATTGTTTGCTTCGTGTAACCATGTTAGATGGCGCAGGAAGAGCTGTTGATAATTATGGAGCTTTAGATTTAGCATTGACCACAACGTATCAAACGTTTACGATCGATTTTGCTACGCATTTCATGAATTCTTACGGACCAAGCCCTGGTCCTGTTGATAGTACAAATATTACGCAATTACAATTTTATATTAATCCTGGTTTTGCAACATTTCCGATTGGTCCATACACTGCGGCGTTTGTTGGGACTATCGATATTGATTGGGAAGGGATAGGAGCGAATTGTAATGTGCCTGTTACTGCACCAACCATCACAGGATTTACACCTGCTTGTGGTTCAGTAGGTACAGCAGTTACGATTACAGGAACAAATTTAACAGGAGCGACTGCTGTTTTGTTTAATGGAACAGCAGGTACCATTACATCCAATACCGCTACTCAAATAGTTGTGAATGCTCCGGCAGGTGTTACTGCGGGTACCATTACGATTCAAACACCCAATGGAAATGTAACTTCTGCTACAAGTTTTAATTTATACCCATTACAACCGAGTACGATAGTAGCAGGTACGGCGAACCCGTGTCCAACGTCTGGAGGAAATACATACAGTGTAACGAACGTAGCAGGCGTGAGTTATGCCTGGACTTACAGTGGCTCAGGTCAAATGATCACTGCCGGAGCGGGTACTAGTTCGATTACGGTGAGTTATGCATCAGGTACGAATGGAACGTGGACAGTAACACCAAGCAATGGATGTGGTAACGGACCCATTAGAACATTGTTGGTAACATTGACCCCATCTGTAACGCCAAGTGTAAGTATAGCCAGTGGTTCCGGTACGACGATTTGTTCGGGTGCTTCAGTAACGTTTACAGCCACACCAACGAACGGAGGTACAACACCTTCTTACCAATGGAAAATAGGGGCAGCGGATGTAGGAAGCAACAGTGCAACGTTTACGACAAGTGCCTTGACCAATGGTCAGGTAGTTTCTTGTGTGTTGACTTCTAATGCTGCCTGTGCTGTTCCCACAACGGCTACTT
>CAYVTO010000003.1:283794-311770 GCA_964454665.1 uncultured Chitinophagaceae bacterium | reverse complement strand
TACGTTACTGCGTGCGGAGCAACTCTTGCTAAGAAGAAATGACGATATCCGGATAAAATTATAAATCACCTCCCTTCACCTGTTTTCACTGACCACTGTCTACTGATACCTGACTACTGTTTTCTTTTCAGGCCGAGTTGCTTCTGAGTACAGAAGAGGATATAGAAAATGGAGGTTTGAATCAGAAGAACTCGGCCGTCGCATAAGGCCCCCGCATGAGTTCTCCGCAAACAAACGGTTGATGTCATAATACGTTACTGCGTGCGGAGCAACTCTTGCTAAGAAGAAATGACGATATCCGGATAGTCATTTAATTATAAATTACCTCCTTTCACCTGTTTTCACTGATACCTGACTACTGACCACTGTCTACTGATACCTGACTACTCTTTCCTGACATTAATCATTTTTTTACCTGTCTCCCGTCATCAGATAAAAGTACCCCGATCGAGTTATTTGTATACAATAAAAAAGGTATGAGTGTCATCATCGTTTTAATCGGTATTAGTATAAGTGTAGCCCTGATTTTCTTAGGGGCATTCATTTGGGCCATCAAAAGTGGTCAATACGAAGACGAGCATTCTCCGGCTATTCGTATCCTTTTTGACGATGTAACGCCCAATAAAAAAGACAAATAAAAACCTCCATTTCTATGAGCCAAATCGAACGTTTTTCGTACGACAACCGGATTGTTAGAAATTTCATGTATGCCTCGGTCATATTTGGAATTATCGGTATGCTGGTTGGATTAACTGCTGCCTTGCAACTCGTTTTCCCTTCCTTAAACTTTTTTGAGTTTTCTACCTTTGGGAGAATTAGGCCTCTACACACGAACGCCGTCATTTTTGCCTTCGTGGGGAATGCCATGTTTGCAGGAATTTATTACTCCATACAACGCCTGTGTAAAGCAAGAATGTTTAGCGATGCATTGAGTAACATTAATTTTTGGGGTTGGCAATTGATTATTCTTTCTGCTGTTGCTACCCTTCCTTTAGGGATCACCACCAGCAAAGAGTATGCTGAACTCGAATGGCCTATCGACATTGCAATTACCTTGGTATGGGTCGTATTTGGAATCAACTTATTTGGCACCATCATTAAAAGAAGGGTCACGCACTTGTATGTTGCCATTTGGTTTTACATTGCCACCTTTGTTACAGTAGCGGTATTACACATTGTCAATTCATTTGAATTTCCTGTTACCTTCTTGAAAAGTTACTCCTGGTATGCCGGAGTACAAGATGCCTTAGTACAATGGTGGTATGGTCATAATGCCGTAGCCTTCTTTTTGACGACTCCATTTTTAGGTTTGATGTACTACTTTGTGCCTAAAGCAGCCAACAGACCTGTCTATTCTTATAAACTTTCTATCATTCACTTCTGGGCTTTAATATTTCTATACATCTGGGCCGGTCCTCACCATTTATTATACACATCACTTCCTGACTGGGCCCAGTCTTTAGGTGTCGTATTCTCTGTCATGTTGATCGCCCCATCATGGGGTGGGATGTTAAACGGCTTGTTAACCCTCAGAGGTGTTTGGGATAAAGTACGGGAAGAACCTGTCTTAAAATTCATGGTCGTTGCACTAACCGCTTACGGTATGGCCACCTTTGAAGGCCCAATGCTCTCCTTGAAAAACGTCAATGCCATTGCCCACTTCACCGACTGGATTGTGGCTCACGTACACGTTGGTGGTTTAGGATGGAATGGATTCCTCATCTTCGGTATGATGTACTGGCTCGTTCCCCGTATCTATAAAACAACCTTGTACTCTGTAAAATTAGCCAACTTCCATTTCTGGATCGGTACACTGGGGATCATCTTCTATGCTGTTCCCATGTATTGGGCTGGTTTTGTACAAAGCTCGATGTGGAAAGAATTCACGAGTGAAGGGGTATTGGCTTATCCCAACTTCTTAGAAACCGTTACCCAGTTAAAATACATGTACCTGTTGAGAGCCATGGGTGGTGCGATGTTCATCATCGGTACCATCATCATGGCATACAACCTAGTAAAAACAGCGGCACAAGGAAATCTCGTAGCAAACGAAGAAACCGAAGCTCCTGCATTAGACAAACATGAATCTCATACCGGTGAAACCTGGCATCGTTGGATCGAAAGAAAACCTATACAAATGTTGGTTTGGTCTTTAATCGTGATCTTAATCGGTGGTTTGATTGAAATGATTCCAACGTTCTTAGTGAAATCAAACATCCCGACAATCACCAGTGTTAAACCTTACACTCCTTTAGAATTAGAAGGTAGAGATCTGTACATCAAAGAAGGATGTAATAACTGTCACTCTCAAATGGTACGTCCATTCAGATCCGAAACCGTACGTTACGGAGAATACTCTAAAGCAGGCGAATTTGTCTACGATCACCCATTCCTCTGGGGATCTAAACGTACCGGTCCTGATTTGCACCGTTTAGGAGGTAAATACCCAGACTCCTGGCATTACAATCACATGTTAGAGCCTGAACTGACTTCTCCCAACTCTATCATGCCATCTTATCCATGGATGTTTGAAAAATCCTACGACGCTTCCAACATAGAAGCCAAGATTTCAGCCATGAGATCCATGGGCGTTCCCTATCCTGAAGGATACGAAAAACAAGCCAAAGCAGACATTGAAAAACAAGCCAAAGGCATTGTAGAAAGCTTGAAGAAAGATAAAATCAAAGTAAGCGAAGACAAGCAAATTGTAGCTTTAATCGCCTACCTACAACGATTAGGAACAGACATTAAAGTGAACAACTCTAAATAGTATAGCGATGCTTAAGTTTATCAAACATCACATGGCCTCTATTGATGGAATAGCAATATATCCGATCATTTCCTTCTTGATCTTTTTTATATTCTTCATCACAGTAACGGTATGGGTTTATTCTCAAAAGAAAGCCTATTACGACAACATCGCCAATAGTCCTTTAGAAGAAGATCTTACTACAAACCATTAACAGATAAGCCCACTATGAAAAGATTCATATTTTCAATTGTTCTTTTTCTAAACGGAATGCTAGCCTTTGCAGAAGGAACAGAAAAACAAACGACAGAACTATTCAGCGATTTGTCTCAACATGACATCGTGATGATGATCATTGTAGGATTGCTGGTTTTCATTGCCATTGTGTTGATCTTCATGATCTACATCGCCATCGGATTTATCCAAGTCCTCCAAGGAAGCCATGGAGAAACTACCAAACAAGCTCCTCTGATCAACTTCACAAAAGCCGTACCGATTGAACATGAAAGCGCGATCATGTTCGAACATGAGTACGATGGCATTCGTGAGCTCGACAATCAGCTTCCTCCATGGTGGGTATATATGTTCTACGCAACGATCGTCTTCTCATTCGTATACATGTGGTACTACCACATCAATCAGGATGGTCATGTGCAAGACAATGAATACCAGCAAGAAATTGTGGATGCCGAAATCTTGATGAAACAAATGTCTGAAAAAGTAAATGAAAACACCGCAACATTACTGACCGATGCGGCACGCATAAGTAAAGGGGCAGAGATTTACCAACAAAACTGTAAAGCCTGTCACGGAGCGCTAGGCGAAGGAACTGTAGGACCCAACCTGACCGACGACTATTGGCTGCATGGAAGTGACATCAAACAAATCTTTAAAACCATTAAATATGGTGTTCCTCAAAAAGGAATGATCTCCTGGCAAGCCCAACTGAGTCCCTCTCAAATACAAGAAGTATCCAGTTACATTACTACACTAAGAGGTACTAATCCTCCGAATGCAAAAGATCCGCAAGGGGAGAAATTCAGTGGTCAGTAATCAGGAGTCAGTGATCAGTAGAGACTGATCACTGACTCCTATATAATTTAACACCCACTGAAATCATGATTAACAAATTGCTACTGACACCTGACCACTGACTCCTGACTACTAACCATGGAAGAAGAAGAATCATTTCGCGACCACATCGCTACCGTAGATGAGCAGGGGAAAAGAGTGTGGATATACCCTAAAAAACCAAAAGGTTGGTGGACTCATAAAAGAACGATCGTCAGTTATTTATTACTGGCAGTTTTATTTATAGCACCATTCATCAGTATCCATGGAAATCCATTCATCATGCTGAACGTGGTGGAGCGTAAGTTTTCATTATTCGGTGTTTTATTTTGGCCTCAAGATTTTTACCTGTTTGTCATTGCCATGCTCACCATGCTGGTGTGCATTGTGCTTTTTACAGTCGTCTACGGACGCATTTTCTGTGGATGGATTTGTCCTCAAACCATTTTCATGGAAATGGTTTTTCGAAAAGTAGAATACCTGATCGAAGGAGATTGGCAACAACAAATGAGCTTGAATAAAGCTCCCTGGACAGCGCTTAAAATCCTAAAAAAGACCAGTAAGCATTTCATATTTTACGTCATGTCATTTATCATCTCAAACTTATTTTTGATTTACATCATCAATAAGCATGAATGGTATCAAATTGTGAGCGATACTCCTTCCAACCATACAACGGGTTTGGGTATCATCATGATCTTCTCTCTCGTATTCTATTGGATTTACGCTAACTTCAGAGAACAGGTATGTACCACGGTATGTCCTTATGGACGTATGCAAGGGGTTATGCTCGATCGAAATTCTATCGTCGTAGCCTACGACCATGTACGAGGAGAAAACAGAGCGAAACTTGCTAAAAATGAAGACAGGGCTGTTGTAGGGAAAGGAGACTGTATCGATTGTCACCACTGCGTACATGTATGTCCTACAGGTATCGACATTCGAAATGGAGTACAATTGGAGTGCATCAATTGTACCGCATGCATTGACGCTTGCGACGACATCATGGTAAAAATCAATAGACCCAAAGGACTCATTCGTTACACTTCAGAAGAAGGCATCACCCATAATCAACCCTTTAAATTTACCAAACGTGTTATCGGTTATACTTCCTTATTATTAATACTTACAACCGCACTCATGGTGCTCTTGTTTACACGATCCGATACAGAAACAGTGATATTAAGAACTCCAGGTATCTTATTTCAAGAAAGACCCAATCACAAAATCAGTAACCTATTTAATTATAAAATCATCAATAAGACCAATTATACCTATCCCGTAACATTCAAATTGGAAAACATCGAAGGCTCAATAGAGTTCATCAGCAGTAAAAAACCCGTTTTAAAATCAGGAGAAATATCAGAAGGAACTTTCTTCATCATTATCGATGAAAAAGACTTAAGCAATATCAAAACGAAAATTAAAATAGGGGTATACCATGATCAAGAATTACTAGAAACAATCAAAACAAATTTCATTGGACCTTCTAAATAGTATTGCATATGAAACCTAATCAACTCATCATTCTTGCCTTTGTTTTATTTATAGGATTCATCCTGACACTCGTGTACAAAACCTTTGGAGTGAAAGACGATTTGATCGCAGAAGATTACTATAACCAGGAAATTCAGTACCAACAAACCCTGGATCAAAAGACAAACATGCAAACAGACAGTTGTAATGTCATTTGTACAATTTCTGACGATGACATTATACTCCACTTCTTTGATAAATCTCAGAAATCTGAACACGTAAAAGGTTCCGTTTCATTCCTGCGTCCTTCCAATGCATCCATGGATAAGCAATTTCCTTTTGAAAGTACCAATGGTTCGCAGCACTTTCAAAAAAGTCACCTTCAACATGGACTGTACATCATGAAAGTACAATGGAATCAAAACGGAAAAGAATACATCAAAGAAGAACAACTATATATCCATTAACATGTTACTCTGGACTGGTCTGATTTGGGGATTTCTAGGAAGTATGCACTGCATCGGCATGTGTGGCCCTTTAGCCATGTCTGTACCTGTTAAACATCAATTGTTTCATTCCATCAGCTTATACCAAATCGGTCGACTCTTAAGTTATGCTTTCTTAGGAAGCATGGTAGGCACATTAGGTTGGGTCATCAGCAGTACTGGATTTCAAAATTACCTATCGATTGTCTCTGGAAGCATCATCATTGCGATGGTAGTTATTCCTTACTTCCTTAAAAAAACAGGCAGTACGTATTCTTTTCACATAGGAGCTGTATTTCCTAAGGTTTTAAAACAGGCACTTGGAAAACTTTACAAAGAAAAAACAAACTTCGCTGCTTTAGGAATCGGTGTACTGAATGGATTACTTCCTTGCGGTTTAGTGTATTATGCATTGGCAGGAGCTTTAGCCATGGGAGAAGTTCACCTGAGTAGTTTGTACATGGTATTATTTGGAATAGGCACCTTACCAGCATTAACGGCCTTGATGATTGTTAAAAACAAATTCGTCTTTCAACAACGTCAGTACCTATACAAAGCGATTCCCTATTTTACCGTATGCATTGGTATACTGCTTATTCTTCGTGGAATGAACCTCGGTATCCCGTATGTAAGTCCAACACGTATAGAAGAAAAAACTACACAGTCATGTCATTAGAAAACCAACACTACCATGATCTGATTAAAAAATACAACATCGCAGGTCCGCGTTACACCAGTTATCCTACAGTACCTTTATGGGAAACCGAAATTTTCAAGGTCAATGCATGGCAGGCCAGCATACACAAACAATTTGCACACTCACCAGAAATCAGCATGTACATTCACTTGCCCTATTGCGAAAGTTTGTGTACATACTGTGGATGCAACACACGCATCACAGTCAACCATGCCGTTGAACGTCCATACATAGAAGCAGTATTAAAAGAATGGACCATGTACTTAAGTCTATTCGACACGAAGCCTATTTTAAAAGAGTTACACTTAGGCGGAGGAACTCCTACTTTTTTCAGTCCTGAAAACCTCTCTTATTTACTGCAAGGCATATACGAAGAATGTATCATTCCTGAAGACCATTCTTATGGCTTTGAAGGACATCCCGCCAATACCACCAAAGAACACCTCAATACTTTATATGCCTTAGGTTTCGACCGCGTAAGTTTCGGCATACAAGATTTCGATCCTTACATTCAAGATGTGATCAATCGAAAACAAACGGTGGAACAAGTACGAGATGTGACTCAATGGGCCAAAGAAGCGGGATATACATCGATCAATTATGATTTAATATATGGGCTACCTTTTCAAAGTATAGAAAGCATTTCCAACACCATTAATACCGTATGCGAATTGAAACCCGATCGCATTGCCTTTTACAGTTACGCCCACGTGCCTTGGTTAAAACCCAGTCAACGGAAATATTCTGAAAAAGATTTACCCAACAACGATGTCAAACGTTCGCTTTACGAAACCGGTAAAAACTTATTTTTAAAAACCGGTTTCAAAGAAATTGGCATGGATCATTTTGCCTTAGCCGAAGATGAATTGTTTGAAGCCTTCAATAACAAAACCTTGCACCGCAACTTCATGGGTTATACTGTAAGTGAAACCAACTTACTCATAGGCTTGGGCGTATCCTCCATCTCCGATTCATCCTTTGCATTTGCACAAAATCATAAAACAGTAGAAGCCTATCTGGAAGCCGTTCATAAGTATACCTTTCCTATCTTCCGAGGCCACTTGATGACAGAAGAAGACCTGCTGTTCCGTAAACACATCTTGGCATTGATGTGCAATTTAGAAACAAGCTTTGATACGGAAGAAGCCAATAACCCATCCTTTCAAGAAGCATTCACTCGACTAGAAGAATTGATCAAGGATGAATTAGTTGTGGTAAGCGGGAACAAGGTTCACATTACAGATTTAGGAAAAGCATTTGTACGAAACGTCTGCATGGCTTTTGATGTGCGGCTACATCAAGAAGAAAGTAAAACGAATCGTTTTTCGAGTGTGATTTGACAAGAAAAATATACACTGAAGTAAAATTCATTGAGTGCCGACCATAAGCGAAACAAATCATCATCCATCGCTTCCATATGATTTACTTTTTATGCGTAATCACGGCTTTTTTGAGCATCTTATCGATACGTATCAACATCATCAATTTCTCGAATCGTTGTTCGTATACATTGCTGGGCTGCCTCTTGGGAGGATGTGATACTTTCTCTTCCATAGAATTATTAAGGTACACAAAGCTGAATCGATTAACAAGTAGACGTTTCACTTCTACCCGTATACACACCGTTGCCATAAAAGACCAAAGAAAAGTAAGCGTTTGAGCAACAGCAAGAGGATGCTACTCTTTCTCTTTTCTGCCTTACCATTCAATCGGCTCCAAGCCCTGTCCCTTCAAATAAGTATTGGTTTGACTAAAATGTTTACAGCCTAAAAAACCTGTATGTGCTGAAAAAGGCGAAGGATGAGGCGCTTTCAAGACCAGATGTTTTTTCGTATCGATGATACTACCTTTCCTTTGTGCATAAGAGCCCCACAATAAAAACACCACATTCGATTTTTCTTCGTTGATGGTACGAATCACTGCATCCGTAAATTCTTCCCACCCTCTGTTTTGATGAGAACCTGCACTGTTAGCCCTTACGGTGAGGGTCGCATTCAACAACAAAACCCCTTGTGCAGCCCAGTGTTCTAAATTTCCTGAACGGGGAATTGATTTCCCTACATCCGATTCTAATTCTTTAAAAATATTGACCAAAGAAGGTGGAGGTTTGATGCCTTCAGGAACCGAGAAACACAAACCGTGTGCCTGACCTGGACCATGATAAGGATCTTGACCAAGAATAACCACTTTAACCTGCTCAAATGGGCATTTTTCAAAGGCATTAAAAATAAGTGATCCCGGTGGATAAATCTGTTGGCTCTTTTTCTCTTCTTTCACAAACTGGATCAGGTTTGTAAAATAATCGGCTAAAAACTCATTTTTTAGCCGATTTCCCCAGGAAGGTTCAATTTTTACTGTACTCATAGGCAAATCGATATTATCCACAATATTCTATTTATACTTCGTTTTATACAAACTTTTTATAAATTTAAATGTTTCAACAATACCAGCTAAATGTATCGTATGAAAGTTACGGAAATAACTCAAGGTGTCAAAGTAAGTGTCAGTACGGCCTATCAGGAGGATTACTCTAATCCTATGCAATCGCACTACGTGTACACCTACAAAATTCGTATCGAAAACAACAGTGAGTCTACGGTTCAACTGCTGAGAAGGCATTGGTTCATTGTAGATACCAATGGCAGCGTAAGGGAAGTCGAAGGACAAGGTGTGGTAGGCCTGCAACCTATTCTTGAACCGGGGGAAAGTCATGAATATGTTTCTGGGTGTAACTTAAAAACCGAAATCGGAAAAATGTTAGGTACTTATACCATGGAACGCATCATCGATGGAAAACAATTCGAGGTCATCATTCCTGAATTTGTACTCATTACACCTTATAAATTAAATTAGTAGTCAGTGGTCAGGTATCAGTGGTCAAAACTACTGATACCTGACCACTGATACCTGACCACTGATACCTGACCACTGATTGATCCTCCATCGAATAACTTCTTACCTCCGCTATTTTTTTAAAGCGACCAATGCTCACGGAGTTCATTCCCCTTTTATTTACGATTTGTATACCACACTTATCAACAAGAAAAAACATTATTATGCATTCGACGAACTTGCCATTTATCGAAATGCACTGTCAAAGAATAACAAAGTAGTGGATTTGATTGAACTCGGAGCCGGTACAAAACAAGGGACACAACAGGTGATGATCAAAAACATTTACTCTTCTTCTTGCCATTCCGAAAAAGACACACAACTTCTGTTTAAACTGGTCGAACGGTTTCAACCCAAGTACATGATAGAACTAGGCACATGCTTAGGTGTTTCTTCCTTGTACTTGGCCAAAGGAAATTCTCATGCTACCTTATACACCTTCGAAGGCAACCACGATTATGCACGTATAGCCAATGAAGCATTCATACGATACAAAGCCCCTAACATTCAACTGATAGAAGGTAATATTCATAATACGTTAAGTTCCCTCATCGCAAGCCTCCCCAAACTTGACATGGTCTATATTGATGCGCACCATGACTTTGAGCCTACGGTACATTTTTTCAAGTTATGTTTGAGCAAAAGCCATCAAGATACAGTGATCATTCTGGATGATATTCACTGGTCTCCTCAAATGGAAAAGGCTTGGGAATACATCAAACAAATGGAAGAAGTAAAACAAACGATAGACTTGTACCAATTTGGGTTGGTGTTTTTTAAAGCTTCCCAGGCCAAAGAACACTTTGTCTTGCGTTATTAATCCCTGCGTTCAAGAATCATAAACAATTCATTCCCCATTCTTGGTATGATGGAGTTATAACAAGCTTCAAGTTTTATGACCTTAAAAAAAGAGGAAAATAATTCTTCATATTCTGCCTGACTTCCTCCAAATGGCGGGCCTTCTACAGGCATTTCTACACCAAACAACACGCCCACCAATTTCCCTCCTGGTCGTAAAAGCTCATGCATTTTCTTTACATAGGCCTGTCTTCGTTTTCGGTCGATCGCACAGAAAAATGTTTGTTCTAAAATCAAATCGTATTGTCCCTGATGTAAAAAAAAGTCTCCCTGTACCAACTGATGTTTGAGAAAATCAGGATGTAAGCGATGAAAATTATCCAAGGGTGAGCTGGCAAAATCGAGCATCGTAATGCGAGAAAATCCCTGAGCATAAGCATAAGCAACCTCATGGCCATTACCAGCTCCCGGGACAAGAATTTCTATTGACCTGTCCTGAAGCCCGTCAAGATAGCTTTTCAAGGGCATCGAAATCTCCCCAAGATCCCAGCCCGTAGCCTGTTGCTGATACCTATTCTCCCAATACGAGGCGTCTAAATCTTTCATAGGATAATAAAAAACGATGAAGAGGTTGTAAAGTAAGATGATATTGATAAATTTACATCATCTAATATAACTTTTTCAAGAAATGAGTACAAACGCAAATTCAGAGAAAAAAGGCAATAAAAAAGGTTTATTGATAGGCCTTGTGTTGTTGTTACTTGCTACCAATGGAGCATGGATATTCTTTTCGTTACAACAAAATAACGACATCGAACAAAAAACGACTCAAATCACTGAGCAAACCGTTCGTATCGACTCTTTACACAAAGAATTCGAATTGAAAATCCAGGAATTGGACAGCATGAAAGAAGCGATTGCCAGTTTGGGTGGAGATACTACACGATTAGGTGAAGAAATCAGACAAATGCAAGCCGATTTGGCTAAGGCCTCTCGTGATGCACGTGTTTACAAAGCGCGATATGCTGAATTGCAAAGAGATATCAACTTAATTAAGGCCAATGGCGACAAAGAAATTGAACGCTTAACCGCTTTATTGACCCAACAAGATACCATCATCCGTAACCAGAAAGTCACCATCGATCAAAAAGAACAAAACATCTCTAAATTGAACCAGGAGAAGGAAGTTCTTCAAGAAAAAGTAACATATGCTTCTGTTTTAAGAGCAGAAGGCTTTATGTTGGAAGCTTTAAACCCCAAAGGTAAAGTACATACTGGCACTGAAATCAAATCGAAATACATCGATAAATTGAGAATTTCCTTCCAATTGGCAGAAAATAAAGTAGCTGACGTGGCAGAACGTGAAGTCATTTTAAGAGTTATCGAACCAGACGGTTCTGCTTTATATGAATTATCGACAGGCGGTGGAGAATTTACCGTGGGTGGCAAACAATTATTCTATACCCTGAAAACCACAACCTTGTATGACAAAAAAGCGAAAAAAATAGGCTTTGAATACAAAAAAGGATCGGCTTGGAAGAAAGGTACTCATACCTTCGAAATCTATTGTGAAGGCCAGTTGATTGGCCAAACCACCTTGGTGGTTCGCTAATCGGGCATCTTTCGTCAAAACCTCTTTAATCCCCTTATTTCAAATGAAATAAGGGGATTTTTTTGTCTTTTAAATACTAATCGCTATCTTTGTGACCCTTAAAAACAAATAAATAATAATTTATGAACCTGAAACAGTACGAGACGGTATTCATTTTAACTCCCGTTTTATCTGATCAACAGATGAAGGATACCGCACTAAAATTCAAGCAAATATTGCTTGATCAGGGAGCAGAGATTGTGAACGAAGAAAGTTGGGGTTTGAAAAAACTGGCTTACACCATCGATCACAAAAACACTGGTTTCTACCACCTACTTCAATTCAAAGCAGATCCTCAAGTGATCAAGAAATTTGAAATTGAGTTTCGTAGAGATGAGCGCGTAATGCGTTTCTTAACTGTAGCCTTAGACAAACATGCTATCGCTTACAGCCAAAAAAGACAAAGAGGTGAATTCAAAAAATCAGCAGTAAAAGAGGAGGCTTAGTATGACACTTGTAAACGAATCTGTGAATAGAGCGGAAGTAAGAAAAAAATACTGCCGTTTCAAGAAAATGGGTATCAAGTACATTGATTACAAAGACCCTAATTTCCTTTTGAAATTTGTGAACGAACAAGGTAAACTTCTTCCAAGAAGATTAACCGGAACGAGCTTAAAATACCAACGCAAGGTATCTCAAGCGGTAAAAAGAGCAAGACACATCGGATTGCTACCTTATGTTACTGATTCACTTAAATAGTCATTGAACTCATGGAAGTAATATTAAAAGACGACATCAAAGGACTAGGTTATAAAAATGACTTAGTAAAAGTAAAAGCAGGTTACGGAAGAAACTTCCTTATCCCGAATGGCTTTGCTCTCCTTGCTACTGATTCTACAAAGAAACAATTAGCAGAAAACTTAAAACAAGCCGCTCACAAAGCTGAAAAATTGAAAACTGCAGCGCAAGAATTAGCGAACACCATTGCTACCCTTACGTTGGAAATCCCTGCTAAAGTAGGTGAAACAGGTAAAATTTTCGGTGCAGTAACTACGCTTCAAATTTCTGATGCTCTTGCCAACAAAGGCCTTGCCGTTGACCGTAAGAAAATCGCTTTCAAAACGGATGTAAAAGAAGCGGGCGAGCACGTTGCTCACATCGATTTACACAAAGAAGTGAAAGTAGACGTGAAATTTAAAGTGGTTGCTGCTTAAGCCATACACTTCATACACAATTCTTCGACTGTAAAATTGGGAATTAAAAAATCCTATCCAATCCCGATACTTCGGGATGCGATAGGATTTTTTTTTGCTTCTTGAAACCAACATGGATACCATCGCTCTCAAAACGCAACTCTACAACTACTGTACGCACTATGTACAAGAACGCATCGACAGCTTTCAAAAAGCCATGAAAGAGGCGCAAGACTCTGCCAACAGCGAAGAAAAAAGCAGTGCTGGAGATAAGTATGAAACCGGTCGTGCCATGATGCAAATCGAACGGGATAAAAATGCCAAACAGCTCGAAGAAACCCTTAAACTCAAAAAAGCCTTGAGTGTATTTTCTCCTCAGCAAACCCATACGCAAGTCGCACTGGGAAGTCTCGTATATACGCAAGAAGGTACATTTTATATTGCTATCAGTGCGGGAAAAATATCCATCGACGGAACAACTTATTTTGCCATCGCTCCGACGTCTCCTCTTGGACTAGCCTTCATGAATGCCGAAGCCGGACATCGGATCACCTTCAATCATAAAACCTACGAGATTACCTCTATTCTTTAAAATCATCTGCAACACCAAACCGTTTTCTTATGGATGAACATGCTATGAAACAATTCGCCCAACAACTTCGCAAACCGGAAGGAGAAATGGGCAAAAAAGTCGGAGAACAAATGAATTCCGGCAATGAAATCATGAACCGTGCAACCTTAACACATGTTGATGCACAAGATCAAGACAGCATTCTTGAAATCGGCATGGGCAATGGATTTTTCGTCAAAGACATCCTATCCATTGCTTCTTCTATACATTATGTCGGTTGTGATTATTCCGCCTTAATGGTTCAAGAAGCATCACAATTAAATGCATCATGGATTGAACATAAGCAAGCACAATTCATCCATACTCCTGCCGATCGTATTCCCTTTGAAGACCATCACTTCAACAAAGCCTTCACCGTGAACACCATTTATTTCTGGGAAAATCCAAACACAGAACTTACAGAAATTCATCGGGTGTTGAAAAACGGAGGAACTTTCATACTGACCATACGTTCAGAAGAATCGATGCGAAGTATTCCCATTACTCAATACAATTTTACACTCTACAAGCAAGCAGCAATAGAACAAATCCTGCAACGTAATGGTTTTCTCCTCGAAAAATTTATCGTACAACCCGAACCGGACCGTGAGATCTTTGATGGACAAAAAATAAAAATGGAATCCTGGATATTCAAAACTCGCGTCATCAAGTAATGAACTTTCTCTCCTCAAATGGAGTTCTGGTAAAAATACATTCTTTATGAAAATAGAAATTTGGTCGGATGTCGTATGCCCTTTTTGTGTCATTGGAAAAAGACAACTTGAAGCCGCAATCGCACAATATCCTCAACGTGATCAAGTCCAGGTAACATGGCACAGTTTTGAATTAGATCCCCATGCAAAACTCGACTTTGGCATGGATATACACGATGTCTTGTCCAGCAAATACGGCATGAGTCGTGAACAAGCACAACAAAATGGAGAACGCTTGAGCATGCAAGCCAAAACATTAGGTTTGGAATTCAACATGGACAAAATCATTCCGACCAATTCGTTCAACGCACACCGCTTGATTCATTTGGCATCAAGCCTAGGCAAAGGCAACGAAGCACATGAATTATTATTCAACGCTTATTTCACTGAAGGTAAAAAAATAAGTGATCTTAACACTCTTATTGAAATCGGTACACAATTGGGGATCGATGGAGAACAAATCAAGAAACTATTCCATGGCGATGCTTATGCTTACGAAGTGCGTCAAGACGAACAAGAAGCTCAAAACCTGGGGATACGAGGAGTACCTTTCTTTTTAATCGATCGCAAATATGCGGTATCTGGAGCACAGGGTACTCCTGCATTTCTAGAAGCTTTAACAAAAATTGGAGAGGAATTAAATAGCAATACCTCTATGACCGAAGGAGAAACATGCGATACGGATAATCCAAATTGTTGAAATTGTCGTCATCGTCGTCGTTGTTGTAGAGACGCGATTAATCGCGTCTCTACAACAACGACGACGATAATTCTATCCTCTTCCCTTCTACCAAATTACTTTCCAATGCCAATTCGATAATACGAATGGTATCCAGCGCCTCCTGAGGCTTAATGGCTGGAGCTTTACTATTTCTAATATTTTCAAATACACTGGTGTAATAATCCATATAAGAACCTTTCTCCGTAGGAACAAACGATTCAGTTCCATCTGTTGTTGTGAGTTTTCCCCATTGTGCAGCAGGTTCTTTCCCCCAATCTTCTCCTACCGGCAACACACCTTGTTTCAATAGTGCTTCTTGTGGATCCGCACCATACTTCACAAACGTAGCTTGATCTCCATGGATAAAGTATTTCACCACAGAACCTTGTGCAAACATCCCCGCTGTAACTACCGCATCGTGGTGATCGTAATGCATGGTGATGTGAAAATAATCAATCACCTTACTTCCCTCTCGTTGTATCTCCAAATCAGCCGTAATGGCCAAAGGCCAGCCAAATAAAACCAACACCTGATCGATCATGTGAGGGCCCAGATCATACAACAAACCTGCTCCCGGTACATCTTCTTCTTTCCATTTCTTGGTACCAATTTCAGGACGGTAACGGTCAAAATGAGTTTCGAATAAACTGAGCTGCCCCAAAGAATGATTACGAATCAATTTAGCCACCGTTTTAAATTCTCCTTCAAAACGTTTGTTGTGGTATACATTCAAACATAACTTCTTGGATTGAGCCAACTCAATCAACTCTTGTCCTTCTGCAACGGTAATGGCAAATGGCTTTTCTACCACCACATGCTTACCCGCCAGCAAAGCCGATTTCGTCATCGGAGCATGCAATTGATTGGGTGTATTCACCACCACCAATTCAACCTCCGGATCAGACAAAACCTCTTCAAAACGTCTCACAATGATTGCTTGAGGATAACGTTCCTTCGAAAGTTCCTTACTGCGTTCTACAATGTATTTTAAATGAAAGCCTTCATGCAAAGCCAAGAATGGGGCATGAAACACTTGTCCCGACATCCCATAGGAAGCAAGGGCTGTAACAATCGGTTTGGACATGGATATAAAATCTAACTTACAATTCCTTGATCACTTGCTCCAACTGGCGGGTATACTCTCCTGCTCTGCGTTCAGCCAAGTAATCAAACATCAACATCACTCCTCCTTGCACAAGGAGACCTACGCCAATACCCATCAATAAATTTGATTTGGACTGGGTGAAAATAATCATCAATACCCCGACAACACACAATGTCACTTGTAAACGGACATAATACACGAAGCTCTTCAAGACCTTTTGCATGCGTGGCAACTCATCGGTAATAAGCTTATCGGGATGTTCGTTGAAATAAAATTCAACACGTTGAATATCCTGTGGTGTTCTCCAATAAATATAAGCTCCTATTCCGATTTGAATCACTGAAACGATCAATAAAGGCCATGACATGCCTTTATAAAAATCAGAATACGAAGAAAAAAACAAGAAATATCCTGCTCCTGCAAAAGCGATTAAACCGATCACAAAGATCATCAAGGCTCCTAATTGCTCTACATTAAAATAAGCATGTATAAATTGTGTCGGCTTCATAAGACTACTCTATTTTAAGGTGAACAGACCAATATTGAACCTAAAATACAAAAAGAATCCTTTATTGCAGGATTATTTTTAAATGATTAGTAACTTAAAAATCAAAAATACCGCATGAAGTTACGCACAGAAATAACAGTCCCCACATCACCTTTAAAAATCGGTTACGATACCACCATCTTGACCCTCGGATCTTGTTTTTCGGAAGAAATAGGACATTTATTACAAACGCATAAATTCAATACATTAAACAATCCTTTCGGAACAACCTTCAATCCGATTTCCATTGCAGAAATCATTGAAAACTTCTGTTCCGACAAAAAACAACCTGCTCTTCCTTGTCAACTTGAAGAGGTATACCTGGATCATCGTTTTCATTCTTCCCTATACGGCTATAATGAGATTGATCTTAACCATAAAATAACACAAGCTTTTCATCAAAGTAAACAACAGTTACAGTCCCCGAAACCTGTACTCATCATCACCTTAGGAACGGCTTGGATATACAGGCACTTGGCATCAAACCGTATCGTTTCGAATTGCCATAAACAAGACCTGAAAGCTTTTCAGAAAGAATTAGGAAGCGTCAATTTATTTATGAATGCATTCCAAAAAACCTTCGGTTTACTATTCGAAAGCTTTCCTCAAACAGAAATAATTTTGACATTAAGTCCTGTTCGACATACGAAAGAAGGCTTGACTGAAAATCAAATCAGTAAATCCATATTACGTGTGCTTTGTCATGAACTTCATTCCACCTATAAGCAAGTACATTATTTCCCGGCCTATGAAATTATAGTAGACGATTTAAGAGATTACCGTTTTTACAAAAACGATCTTATTCATCCCAATGATGAAGCGATCAACTATATATGGAGTCTATTCCGTCGTAGCTATTTCGAAGAAACAACGAATACCCTTGTTGAGCGTTGGAGCCAATTGCAACATCAGCTTCTACACAAACCTTTCTATGAGCAAAGCAAAGGCTATTTGAAATTCTTACACCATACCTTAAACGAACTTCAACAGCTACAGCATCAACTTCCTCTCGAAGAGGAAATTCGTGCGGTAGAACATAAAATAAAAACATTCATTCCTCATGCCTGATAAAAAAGCGAATGCACTCCTGAACGAAACCAGTCCTTACCTCTTACAACATGCCTACAATCCGGTACAGTGGATGGCATGGAACGAAGAAACCCTGGCTTTGGCCCTCAAAGAAGATAAACCTATCCTTTTAAGCATTGGTTATTCTTCTTGTCACTGGTGTCATGTTATGGAACACCAATCGTTCGAAGACCAAGAAGTCGCTGCGCTGATGAATCAATTGTTCATCAACATTAAAGTTGACCGGGAAGAAAGACCCGACATCGATCACATTTATATGGATGCCGTACAAGCCATGAACATCAGAGGAGGATGGCCCTTAAACGTATTTTTAACACCGCAAAAAAAACCGTTTTACGGTGGTACGTATTTCCCTAAAGAACACTGGAAACATATTTTAAAGCAAGTTTCCAATGCCTTTCAAGAACATCGAACAGACATTGAAAAATCAGCGCAAGGTTTTGCTCAAACCTTGCAAGCTTCTGAAATTCAAAAATACCGGATTGCCGATCCTCGTCCAATAGATCAGAGTGTTTTACAGCATGCCTACAAAGCCATAGAAGCACAGTTTGACCCACAGTGGGGAGGTTTAGATAAGGAGCCCAAATTCCCCATGCCTTCCATTTGGTTGTATCTTTTACATGAATATGCCGCAACCAATAACCAGGCAGCATTGGATCAAACGCTCATTACTTTAAACAGAATGATGATGGGTGGGCTTTACGATCAAGTCGGTGGAGGTTTCGCTCGTTATTCTACCGATAAAGAATGGCTGGCCCCTCACTTCGAAAAAATGCTTTACGACAATGGGCAATTATTAAGTCTATACAGTCATGCTTTTCAATTAACACACGATAAAAATTTCCATGAGGTTGCCGAACGTAGCATCACATGGTTAATGCGCGAAATGACATCCCCTGAAAACGGATTTTATTCAGCCCTGGATGCCGACTCAGAAGGAGAAGAAGGAAAGTTCTACGTATGGCAAATGGAAGAACTCCTCACCACTTTTGCCCCTGAAGCCGATCTCTGGATGGATTATTTTTCCATTGAACCTGACGGCAATTGGGAAGGTCAAAATATCTTATTCAGAAAAAAATACGATGCCGATTTTATTCGTGATGAAAACATTCCCGTCGGTTTTTTACATCAAAGAAGAAATGAAATCTACGAGAAATTGCTCGCTCAAAGAAGTCACAGACCTCGTCCATTCTTAGACGACAAACAAATAGCCTCCTGGAACGGCCTCATGCTCAAAGGGCTTATAGATTGGTACAAGGCTTCGGGATCAACAGTAGCCCTAGAACTCGCCTTAAAAAATGCGCGCTTCCTGGAACAACATTTAATTCAAGATCATCATGTTTTTCATTCTCATAAACCTGGAAGTAAAAAAACACCAGGCTTTTTGGACGACTATGCTTTTATCATCGAAGCCTTCATCGCATTACACGAAGCCACATTGGAGAGTCACTGGTTACATCAAGCCAAAGAACTCATGAATACAGCCTTAAACGACTTTTACGACGAAAGCGAAGGATACTTTTTTTACACCGCAGCCAATACAACGGATCTCATTGCCCGTAAAAAAGAAATTTTTGACAATGTCATTCCCGCATCCAACTCAGCCGTTGCCAAATGCCTCTTTCAACTCGGTCATTTCTACCTCTACGACGAATGGAAGGACGCTGCCAGTAACATGTGTAAGCGCATGAGTCACATGATTAAAACAGACAGTAGCTATTTGTCTAACTGGAGTACCTTGGCACTTTGGATCAATAATCCTTACTTGGAAATTGCCATTACAGGTCCCCAAGCCCTTGTTTTCGCAGAAGAAATCAATCGTCAATTCCTCCCTTTCAAAGTCATTACAGGCTCAAAATCAGAAGATAACAGCATCCCTCTCCTAGAAAACCGTGCAAGTCAGGATGGAAATACCTATATTTATATATGTAACAACAATGCGTGCTTAAAGCCTGTCAGCAGTGTAGCAGAAGCATTCACGCTAATTCAAAGTCACTATGAAAAAAAGTAAGGTATACGTATTCATCCATAGCTTCATGCTATGCTTCATCTTAGGGAATGTCACTCTTGCTCAAGATTTCAGCGAGGTGTGTACCGATGCAGAAGTATTTTACAGTCTACAAGATGCAATCGCTTCAAAAGACAACGTAAAAAAACTGGACATCTCCATGCAGAAAATAAAAACACTTTCTCCTTCGATTGCATCATTAGAAAATTTGGAGTGTTTAGATTTATCCTTCAATACCTTCCCCACCTTACCAGCAGAATTTGCCCAACTCAAAAAGCTGAGCTATCTAAACCTGACGGGGACAAGGTACATGGCTAAAGTTCCTGCCGTTTTAAAAGAATTGCCTAACTTGAAAGTATTAGACCTGCGTGATCATCCGGAGTGGAGCAAAGCCACTTTTGAAGAAGCGAAGAAATTACTTCCTCATGTAAAGATCATCACTCAATAGCCTTACACTTTGTTTGCCGAAATTCTTTTACCCCTACCCTTACACGGTACATTTACATATAGTATCCCCCTTGCTTTAGAAGAAAGTATAGGTGAAGGATTACGTGTATTGGTACCTTTCGGCAAAAGGAAACTCATCACAGGCGTCGTAAAATCAATTCATCAACAAGCTCCTGCTCATTACGAGCCCAAAGAAATACTGGACGTCTTGGATCAAACACGATCCATTACAGAAAGTCAATTGCACTTATTTCAATGGATGGCCCGGTATTATATGTGCTCAGAAGGGGAAGTTTTGCAAGCCGCTTTACCTTCCGGATTGAAACTCAACAGTGAATCTTTTTTAGAATTACATCCTGGCTATGAAGAAGATCAACATATTTTAAGTCAACTCGAACTTCAATTGGTTAGCATACTCAAAGAAAAAACGATTTCTTTTTCTGAAGCAGCCAAGCTTTTGAATAGAAGCAGTGCACACCCTGTTGTAAAATCTTTGTTGGATAAAAAAATTGTACTGCTGTACGAAGAAGTCAAAGAAAAATACAAACCTAAAACAGAGAAACGCATCCGCTTAAAATCAACTGCACTATCGGAAGAGGCACTCAAACCCTGGTTTGAAAAACTAGAAAAAAGTCCTAAACGACTCGATGTACTACTGGCCTATTTACGCCTTGTTCCCGTATTGAATACTCCTGAAAAAAATACCGAGGGCATCGATAAGAAAACCTTATTGGGAGAACCCATTTCAGAGTCGTCTTTAAAAACACTCGTTAAACAAAACCTGTTTGAAGAATACCATTTCATTACGGATCGCCTTCAATTTGAATTCCATGCGACAGAAACACCTGCGCTTTCTATTCCTCAACAGAAAGCATTAGATCTGATTGAAGAGCAAAGAGAAACATGCCAAACCGTTTTACTACATGGTGTAACGGGAAGTGGGAAAACAGAACTTTACGTCAACCTCATCAAGCAAGAACTTGCAAAAGGGAAACAAGCCCTGTTACTTGTCCCTGAAATTGCGCTCACCACACAATTGATGAGTCGATTGGCCTTTTTCTTCGGAGAAGAAATGGGCATTTACCATTCTAAGTTTTCAGATAACGAACGCGTAGAGATATGGAATAAAATACTGCTGGGTAAACTTAAATTTATTGTAGGAGTAAGGTCTTCTGTTTTTTTACCCTTCTCTGATTTAGGATTGGTGATTGTAGATGAAGAACATGAATCATCCTACAAACAACAAGATCCCGCACCTCGTTACAATGCCAGAGATTCTGCCTTATACATGGCAAACATGCACCATGCTTTCACGGTATTGGGTTCTGCCACGCCTTCTTTGGAATCGTATCACCATGCACAAACTCAAAAATACGGTTATGTTGAATTGACAGAGCGGTACGGAAATGCCATCCTTCCAGCCATCGAAGTCATCGACATGAAACGTGAACGAAAATTCAAGACCGAACAGTTAGGATTTTCTTCTGTACTCATCAAAGAAATAGAAGAAACTTTAAGAAATAAAAAGCAAGTCATCATCTTCCAAAACAGAAGAGGTTATGCTCCCGTTTTGGAATGCCAAGATTGTGCCCACGTGGCACAATGTCCTCATTGTTCGGTCAGTTTAACCGTACACTCCTTTAAAAACGAATTGCGCTGCCACTATTGCGGTTATTCAGAAAGTATCCCTCCAGGATGCAAAGTATGCGGAAGCACCTACCTTTCTGCACTGGGTACAGGCACAGAAAAAATAGAAGAAGATTTAAAACAACTCTTCCCTACGGCCAACATCATTCGAATGGATCAAGACACTACCCGCAGTAAAAATGGATTTCAACGCATCATCTCCAGCTTCCAAAACAACGAATCCAGTATTATGGTGGGCACACAGATGGTAACCAAGGGACTTGATTTTGACAATGTAGAATTGGTCGGTATTTACCATGCCGATCGCATGTGGAATTTCCCTGATTTCAGATCCGTAGAGCGCAGCTTTCAAACCTTGGTACAAGTGAGTGGAAGAGCAGGTCGTAAAAGTACTGAAGGCAAAGTATGCATTCAAACCTTCGACAAAAATCACCCTTTATTTAAATGGGTAAACACCAGTAATTTTAAAAAATTTGCGAGTCATGAACTCCATGAAAGAGAACATTTAAACTATCCTCCTTTTGTGCGACTCATCAAAATAGCGGTTAAAGGACAAGATAAAACCCTCACAATCAAAGCGGCCAAACAACTAGCACAGAACCTAAGAAATACGCTTTCCCAAGCCATCGTATTAGGTCCTGAAGCCCCTGCAATCGATAAGATTAGAAATTATTATATACAACATATTTTAATTAAATTGGATAAACAGAACCTGTCTATCCCCAGGAGCAAACTAGCTATTAGCTCTTTAGCAAAAGATATTTCAGCTTCTAAAGAATATAAAAACATATACCTTGTTATAGACGTAGACCCCTTAGTATAGTTGACTGTCTTAGCATAAAACATGAATCCTATGAAAAAACTCGTCTCTCTATTCGCGATCTGCACGGCAGTATTTTATTTATCTTCCTGCGATGAAGAAACCAGTGAATCAGGCATTGGATCAGTCGATTCAACCACCATTAAGCTAGAGGAACCCATTGAAAAAGAGGGATATGAAACCGCTCATGGATTTGTTCAAACCTGGAACTTCAAAGAAGAGGATTTGAAAATCGTATCCATTACCGACAAACTCCCTCTAGGCGCTGGATACCAAACGGCAGAAAAATTACTTCCCAACTTCAAAGGAGTACGTGCCGAAAATAAAAGTGCGGAATTGGCCAACAAAGGTTTTACTGAAGGTATTTCAGAAACAACACTCTTTGGAGAAAAAGTCATCTGTACATTTCACTTTAAAGACGATTCATTAAAGTCCTATGATATTGCAGTACCTATTGTAGATTTAAAATTATCCGACAAAAAATACAATGAAATCAAAGACTTCTACACCCACAAATACGGTGAAGCCCAAAGCCCTGAAGTGGAAGAAGACAACTACACCAGAAATGTAAGCTATTGGAAATCATCTAAAGGCTATGTCGTTTTGATCAATGACCTCAGTACTGGTCAAATCAAATTCGGCAGACAAGAAAATATGCCTAAATAAATGGGAACAACTTTTGACCTATTAATCCCGTAACCAATCCATTTTTTATATTTATGAATACTGCCACAGAAAACGAATCATTGGCCTTAGCCTCCCGGTTCATCAACAACACCTACTGTCCTATTTTCCTGACCGGCAAAGCCGGAACAGGTAAAACTACTTTTTTAAGGCACATCGTTGCGCATACTTACAAAAAAACGATGATCGCTGCTCCCACAGGTATTGCAGCCATCAATGCGGGAGGCGTTACTCTGCATTCTTTATTTCAGTTACCATTCGGAGCATTCATCCCTCAAGACATCCATCATTCCGATAATTATTCGTACAAAGTGAATACCCCGCGTACGTTAATTAAAGAATTACAAATGCACGAGTCAAAACGTAAACTCCTACGTGAACTCGAATTACTCATCATCGATGAAGTCAGTATGTTGAGGGCCGATCTTCTCGATGCCATCGATCATGTACTACGATACGTCAGAAGAAACAATAAAGCTTTTGGAGGAGTACAGCTCTTGTTCATTGGGGACCTTTTACAACTTCCCCCTGTCGTAAAAGAAGAAGAATGGAGCCAATTAAAAAACTTTTATCAAGGCATCAACTTCTTCAATGCACTTGTTTTACAAGATCAACAACCGATTACAATTGAACTGAATAAAATTTACCGTCAGTCCGATCAACAATTCATCGATTTACTCAACCATGTAAGAGATAATAAAATCAATACAACGGAAATAGATCTGTTAAACCAACACTACAAACCCCATTTTACTCCCGAACAAAACAAAGGCTACATACACCTTACAACGCACAACCATAAAGCCGATAAAATCAACAGTAAAGCATTACAAGCATTAACTTCTCCTTCTATTTTTTTTAAAGCCCGTACCACAGGAGAGTTTAATGAATATGCTTATCCTGTAGAAGCCTCGTTAGAAATGAAAAAGGGAGCACAAGTGATGTTTTTAAAAAATGACCCTTCCGGAGAGCGGCGTTATTTCAACGGAAAAATAGGATACATCACACAACTGAATTCCGATGAAATAGAAGTAAGCTTTGACGATCATAGTCCTGCCGTAAAAGTAGAAACGTATACTTGGGAAAATAAAAAATATGCCCTCAACAAAGACACCAATGAAATTGAAGAAACCATTGTCGGTACCTTTATCCAATACCCTCTTAAATTAGCCTGGGCCATTACAGTACACAAAAGCCAAGGCTTGACGTTTGAAAAAGCCATCATCGATATCTCTGAAGCTTTTGCTCCAGGACAAGTTTATGTTGCCTTATCTCGACTTACTGGCTTAGAGGGATTGGTATTGAATGCCCGGATCACACCCAACTTCTTTCACCAAGACACCAATATTGCTGATTTTACATCGAAGAAAGCAGATGCGGTCACGTTAGAAAAAACACTCCTCGAAGCATCTCAACAGTATTTTAAAGACTACATCATTGAATCCTTCGACTTTCATCGACTACATCAGCAATACCAATACCACCTGAACAGCTATACGCAAGAAGGTGAAAAATCAACAAAATTCCCTTACAAGACTTGGGCTTCAGAGATCATGCAAAAGCTACTTCCCATGAAAGAAGTAGCGGACAAATTTAAAATCAAGCTCAATAAAATAATCGAAGAACACCAACAAACGAATTTACCGTTCATCCTTGAACGTGTCACTTCTGCCAAAGGATATTACAGTCCTTTGTTTAAAGAGATTTCCGACCGTATCTTCAAACAGGTAGAAGATTTAAAAAAGAAAAGTAAAACCAAGACTTATATAAAAGAATTACAAGGAGTCGAATTGTTGTTCTTTGCTCAACTACAACGCATTCAAAAAGCAGAAGCCATGTTGATGGCTACCATCAACAATGTTGAATTTTCTAAATATTCTTTGTCCTCTGTTATTCCAGAAGAACGTATTCAGTCGCGCGATGATATTGAAGAGATCAAGCCTAAACGCAGCAAAAAAGAAAGTGCAGGAGAAAAAACTCCGAAAGTCAATACCAAAGAAGTCAGTTTAAAACTATACCAAGAAGGAAAAACCTTAGCAGAAATAGCTACCGAACGTTCTCTTTCACTCACTACGATC
The DNA here is from genome assembly GCA_964454665.1 of uncultured Chitinophagaceae bacterium. GTDB lineage: Bacteria > Bacteroidota > Bacteroidia > Cytophagales > Cytophagaceae > JACMQM01. The sequence goes on along the minus strand of CAYVTO010000003.1, from coordinate 286,349 downwards.
GAAGGGCATATCGCTCATTACATTAGCATTGGAGAAATCGACATTCACCACTTTATACCATCCGGAAAATTAGACGTCATGATCGAAGCGATCAATCAGGTAGAAAAACCTGTACGATTAACGCCACTTAAGGAACAACTAGGTGCAGACTATTCATATGGAGACCTCAAAATGGCAATGGCATACCTTGATTTTTTAGGTACGTAGTCCAACAACCCATCTGCATGTTTACACATGTAGATGGGTTTTAACATCCCCCATCAAATCGTTACAATTTGATAATTTAACAAGTAGTGATCTACCAATTAAATTTTCTTTTTTTGTACGAAAAAAGAAAAAGGGGATATGAGAAAAATAATCGCTTGTACCATATACGTACTATGTTTAGGAGGATTCCATTCAATACAGGCACAAAATACCAAGACCGGAAAAGAAATTATATTGATCAATGCAGAAGCAAAAGTCAATAAATTCCACACCATCTCTGAACTTAAAACAAAAAACAAAGGAGAACTCATTCTCCTCTATAAAGAACGGTTTAAAGTCATCACCTACCTTTTACCTTACGCAGCTTTATCCAACAAACCGGGGATAAATCTGAGTACATTGGGCATACCTGAAAGTACAGATAACAAAACGCTGATCGAAAAAGAAGCTAAAGCAACAGAACAACTCAACCAGGCATTAAGCCTGAGTTTAGATAATTTTATCGCTTATGCCGACAGTGATAATATCATCTGGTCTATCTTATTATACGAAGAGATGATCAGAAAACTTTTATTAGGCAAAGACTATTAACCGAGACCTCTTTTACACCATTAAATACATGAAAACCAGCTATTATTTACTCGTAATTCTATTGGGGGTATCAATTCTATCTCAAGCCCAAATAAAAGAAAACACCTCCTCTATTGGAGCCATAGACGAAGAAGATTGGACCAAAAACTGGACTAGCTATATGCCCAACGGAAATAACTATATGTTACATACAGTTACAATCCCACGAATCATCGATAAAGATATCACGTTAAGTAATAAACACACCTACTTATTATCAGGTACAGTTTATGTAATCAATCAGGCAACCTTAACGATTGAAGCCGGTACAGTCATCAAAGGTGATGTAGAAACCTGCGGCACCTTAGTCGTTACCAAAGGCTCAAAACTTATTGCAGCAGGAACAGAAAGAGATCCTATTGTGTTTACCTCTGTAAAATCTGTAGGAGAAAGAAGAGCCGGAGACTGGGGTGGAATTATTATATTGGGAAATGCATCCACTAATTTCATTGGTGGCATAAGTGCCATTGAATGGGGATTAGATACCAGGTACACACAGTATGGCGGAGAAGATGAAAATGACAACTCAGGAATTATACGCTATGTAAGAATAGAATATTCAGGAAATAAAATAAAAATGGACGAGGAGTTCAATGGCTTAACGCTTGCTGCTGTAGGTAAAAATACCGTGGTAGAAAACGTACAAATCAGTTATTCAAACGACGACTCTTTTGAAATGTACGGGGGGAGTGTAAATTTGAAAAAAATCATTTCCTACAAATGCAACGATGATGACTTTGATTTCAACTATGGCTATCAAGGTTCACTACAGTATGCCATTGCATTCAGAAATCCGCTCATCGGAGACTTCTCCGGTTCCAGATGTCTTGAAATCGATAGTTACAACAGTGATAAAAAGGGATTTGATCCTACTAAAAAACGAACCGTAGTAAAAGCATCCCACATTACACTCATTCAGTATGACATCAATGGGAATAATGAAACCGCTTTTTCTACTGAAGCCATACATCTTGGTAATGATTCTGATGTTTCCTTAAACAACGCTGTCGTATCCGGATTTTCTACTATTTTCAAAATAAAGGACCCTATGTATAAGGATCACATCAGAACGAGTGAAACAATAATCCGGAATAATTTATTCAATGCATTTGAAACACTTTTCACGGGAAACCAAGCCTCTGAAGTAAGCATTTTTTTTGAAAATGAAACCTTTAAAAACAGCTTCGTACATTTTGAAATTGCAGATGTATTCAAAGATCTAAACAATAAAATATATCCTGATTTGAAATTTAAAAACCCGAAACCCAATATTGTTTCAAAGTAATCTTTTGAGCATGAGTTGTCCCACATTACATTACAATGCCGTATAACATGATCCATTCCTTTGCGGAGGGCTCTAAAAGGATTGATCGTTCTTCATTCTAAATGGCGCATAAAAGACAGCTTATGACTTTGTGCGACGGACGAGTTCTTCTGAATCTTGCTTTATTTTTCTATAAAACCAATCTACTCAGAAGCAACTCGACCTGAAAGTAGCATCCTCTTTTGAGCATGAGTTGCTCCACATTACAATGCCATATTCTAACATGATCCATTCGTTTGCGGAGAACTTATGCGGGGACAATCGTTCTCTATTCTCAGCGATGCATAAAAGACAGCTTATGACTTTATGCGACGGACGAGTTCTTCTGACTCTTACTTTATTTTTCTATAAAACCAATCTACTCAGAAGCAACTCGACCTGAAAATAGCATCCT
>CAYVTO010000003.1:0-283694 GCA_964454665.1 uncultured Chitinophagaceae bacterium | reverse complement strand
ATTTTTCTATAAAACCAATCTACTCAGAAGCAACTCGACCTGAAAATAGCATCCTCTTTTGAGCATGAGTTGCTCCGCATTACAATGCCATATTCTAACATGATCCATTCGTTTGCGGAGAACTTATGCGGGGACAATCGTTCTCTATTCTCAGCGATGCATAAAAGACAGCTTATGACTTTATGCGACGGACGAGTTCTTCTGACTCTTACTTTATTTTTCTATAAAACCAATCTACTCAGAAGCAACTCGACCTGAAAATAGCATCCTACAAGTATTTCGCCGTAAATCCTTCGCTCGACTTATTCCATTGATTCAATAAGGCAGCACGTTGTTTGTTTAAATCAACATTCGTACTGTTGTAATCAGCAGATGCTTTATTCAATTCACCAATTAATTTATTGTAGTTATTAATATCCTCATTGGTCTTCTTATTATTGGCCTCAAAAGCTTTCTTCGCTTTATCGAAGGCTTCTTTTTTCACCTGGTAATCGATCAATTTGGCAAATTTAACATCCGCCTCATTTTGGTAAAAAATGATCAAATCATTGGCAGCCGATCGAATTGTATGATCGGTATTCCTAAATGGTTTTACATGATTCAATTTGGCCAAACACTCTGTACTCACTTTAGACAGGCTTACTTTATTTTGTTCTAAAGCAGCCAAATCTCCTTTATTCAAGGCATCCATCAAATACGCTTCTTGTTTGTATGCCTTAAAAAAAATCAAATATACTTCATTGTAATACGTATAGACTTCATCGGCAATCAAAAGCTGTTTCGTAATTTTATCTTCATTACCTTCTAAAATGGTAATGTTATTTTCTTTCGCAAAAGCATTGTATGTTTCAGATGTACTTTTAGAAGATGCTTCCATTTTTTCATTGGCAATCTCTTTCGCTTTAATGTAAGCTTCCATGGCATCGTAAGAACTTTCAGCGATGTCTTCCAAATCCATAATTTTGGCATAATCTTCCTCTATGACAATTTTTCTAATCCTCAAAAAAGACAGTACCGAATCTTTTAAATAGGTTTTCTTATCAAAAGCAGGCAGTTTGTTCACATTCTTGATCGAAGCATCAATTTGTTGTACCAATTCAAGTCGTTTTTTATTGGTCGTTCTTGCACTTTTGTTGTTTGCAGCAGACTTGGTATAATCCCACGTTGCCGACTGTATGGCTTTAAATTCAAGCCCTACTGCATTCAAATAATCGACTGCTGATGTTGTGTTTTGAGCAAAAGAAAAATTTATGCTCAATAATACCAAAATAAAACACACGGAAAATTTCTTCATCGCTTGTATCGTTTAGGGTTGACTAATATAATCGGATAAAATATTCAAGGTTTCAAAAAGTCGTACATCTTTATTCAACTCCTCAATTTTAAAAGTATTTGAGGTAGCATACATCTCATGAGATTTCAACAACTGATTATACATCGATGTATTATAAACGGGATAGGGTTTAAAATCGATGATGGTAGAATTTGCATGTTGTTTAAAATAATTGTTTTTCAATTTTTCCCAGGCAAATACATTTTTCTGATTCAAGACCATGCCAGAGCTTGGGCAACTGAAATAGGAAATACTATCTGCAAATTCTTTAAATTTATTCTGCCATTGCTGGGAGTTCATTCTTGACAATGATTTTTCCTTGATCGAATTCAACTTAATTGCTGGAAGCAACATAACGTCCAGTGATTTATTGACAGAATCCGGTTTTACAAAATAGGCCATTTCCGACTCATATTGAACATCCAGGTAATCGTAGATACTGGGCAAATGAATATCCGGTTGGATGCCATGAGCTTGATGTGTCCTTTTATTGACCATATAAAATTTACCTACGGTAATACTGGCATAATAGTTATTCGTACGATTCATCTCTGCCAAACTATCTACCGGCAATATACGCTGCATCGTAGCTTTTCCATAGGTCCTATTGCCCACAATAATGGCTCTGTGGTACTGCTGAAGTGTCCCCGCCAACAATTCAGAAGCAGAAGCCGAAAAGTTATTTACTAAAAGGATCAATTTCCCATCGTATAAAATACCACGGTTAGGATCTTTTAAATACCTTGGTTTATCTCCTTTTTCTTGTTTCAAAGCCAAGACACCCTCATCGATAAACAAACCGGCCATGGCTAGAGCCTCTTCCATATAGCCTCCTCCATTGTTCCTCAAATCTATAATTAATCCATCAATCGAATCTTTTTTCAATTGTAAAATCTCCCGCCCCATATCACTGGCACAACCATTTCCTGTATAGCGATTATCCGATGCATAAAATGATGGCAGATCAATATACCCAAGCCGTTGATCGCCTTTTTTAAAAATATATCCATTAATGATATTGTCAGAGACCTCTACCTTAGACTTCGTTAGTTTTACTTTACGCTTAACACCATCGGATTTTGTCAAATAAAACGTCATACTCATGTTTTGTTTTGACTGAAAAGCCTCATAAAAATCTTTATCGGAATCAATACCTACCAAATATTTTTTTCCATTATCCAATTCAATTTGATCAATAATATCCCCTACTTCTATTTGTTTCGAAGTCCATGCTGATCCTCCTGGTATAATTTCAGAAACTTTATACAATTCATTTTCGGTGACTTCGATTTCGAAACCAAAAGACAATTCATCTTTGGACAAATGCGTCAACCAAGCTTGCTTCTCATTGGCATCAAAAAAAGCGGAATGTGGATCATGCCTCAAACATACAGCCTTCAAGTAAAGATTCAATAAGGTTTGCTCATTACTCATCATGTCGGAAAAATAGTCTGTTCTTTTCTGAACAATCGCATTTAAAACACGCTGAGGTTCTAACACAATAGAAGCATCTTGTAACAAATAGGTCTTCTGAAGAAATAAATATTTGTAATACTGTTTCGAAAACACCTGTAATGTTTTCTCGTCGAGCTTACGCGTAAGTTTATCTGAACAAGAAACCTGAAAGCGTTCTGCAAGGCCATTATTATTACAATAGTTTAAATCCAACGTCTTCAATAAAGAATCATGTGACTTTAATCGATCAATAAGATATTTCTTTGTCGATGTAAAAACATCGCATAAAGAAGCACTCTTTTCTATTTTAGCATGTAGAGCAATGCTGTCTTTTACCGAATACACAATACCTTCAGGATCGACGGATTCGAGGTATAGGTTTAGAATTTCATGGTATATCACAGAATTATATTGAAGCGGAGTAATATGATGTCTGTTTAATACATCCTCCGTTTTTAGAATCACAACACAAGTCTCTTGTTGAGCAAACAGATGTGTATGAAATCCTAGTAAAAAAAACAGTGACACGATTAATTTCATAACACGAATCGTTTAGTCAATTCTTACCGCTACTTCACGATACGAGTACACAATAAGAACTAATGATTTGAAAAATGTTGATTGAATTTACTGATATAATGATGTGCCGTCATATCATAGTAACACGGTACAATCGATATATAGTTATGAGCTAATGCATATTCATCCGTATCTTCCCCCTGATCCTGGTCTTCAAATTGGCCACTCATCCAAAAGTAACGACGACCGTGTGGATCCTTTCGTTCTTCAAACACTTCTGACCATTTGGATAAGGCTTGCCTGCATACCTTCATGCCTTTTATCGGCAATCCATTAGGTACAGGAAAATTTACATTTAAGGCAATCCCCTCCGGCATACCTTTTTCCAGCACATTACGGGTAATCTCTCTTACATATTCCTTGAGATGGCTCATATCGGCCACAGGAGAATAATCACAAAAAGAAAATCCTATCGCCGGAATACCTTCTATCGCCGCTTCAATGGCTGCCGACATGGTACCAGAATACAATACACTGATCGAAGAATTGCTCCCATGATTGATCCCGCTCACGACCAAATCCGGCCGACGACCTTTCAGCACATAATGTTGTGCTATTTTAACACAATCGACAGGAGTTCCCGAGCATTGAAAGGCTTTAATACCTGGAAAAATATCCGTTTCATCTAAGCGTAAGGTATCCCCTATCGTAATGGCATGTCCCATGCCCGATTGAGGGCTGTCGGGTGCTACAACATATACTTCCCCCAACTCCTGCACCACCTCAATCAAAGTACGAATACCTTGAGAAGTAATACCATCATCATTCACGACCAATATTAAAGGTTTTGCCATGGCTTACTTATGCTTTCTTTTTTAAAATCTGATGTCCCATTTTATCACGCTTGGTCATCAGGTATTTTTCATTGTGTTGATTCGGTGTAATTTCCAGAGGAACATTCTCTACAATCTCCAAACCATAGCCCATTAAACCGGCACGCTTCTTAGGATTGTTGGTGATCAACTTAATCTTACTGACTCCTAAATCTCTTAAAATTTGCGCCCCTACACCATAATCACGTTCATCCATCGCAAAGCCCAAACTCAGGTTGGCTTCTACGGTATCCATGCCTTGTTCCTGCAATTTATAAGCTTTCAACTTATTCAATAAACCAATACCTCTTCCTTCTTGATTCATGTAAAGAATAACACCCTTACCTTCTTTCTCCACAATCTCCATGGCCTTGTGCAATTGAGGCCCGCAATCACAACGGCATGATCCAAAGATATCACCTGTCATGCAGGAAGAATGGACACGTACCAATACCTCTTCATCTTCTTTCCATTCCCCTTTAATCAAGGCCAAATGGACTTCTCCAGTATTGATTTGATTGAAAGCAATCAAATCAAAATCTCCCCATTGTGTGGGCATATCCACTCCAATTTCTCTTTTGATGAGAGTCTCATGTTTTAATCGGTAGGCGATCAAATCTTTGATCGAGATCAATTTCAATTTAAACTTATCCGCAATGGTTCTCAATTCCGGCAACAAGGCCATCGTCCCGTCTTCACTCATGATTTCTACCAATACCCCAGCCGGTTGAAAACCCGCTAAGCGAGCCAAGTCGATGGCCGCCTCGGTATGTCCTACACGACGTAGCACACCTCCTTTACGTGCTCTCAACGGAAAAATATGACCAGGCCGACCCAACTCATCGGGATTGGTATTAGGATCAACCAAAGCCTTAATGGTTTTGGCACGATCTGAAGCCGAAATCCCTGTCGTACATCCATGACCTAATAAATCAACCGATACGGTAAACGGGGTTTCATGCGTAGCCGTATTCGTTCCGACCATCAAGGGTAAATTCAATTCATCACAACGGTCTTCAATTAATGGAGCACAAATCAATCCTCTTCCATACGTAGCCATGAAATTGACAATTTCAGGAGTTATAGATTCTGCCGCACAGATGAAGTCGCCTTCATTTTCACGATCTTCATCGTCTACCACGATGACCACTTTTCCCTTCCTGATGTCTTCGATCGCTTCTTCTATTGTATTCAACATACTAATTATTTCGTTCTGTAGGTTTCCAAATATTTGTCTTGACGCCCATGGTATACTTTACCAAACCAATCAAGAGTGCTAAATTCATCACATAAAAATGCGATATAAAACGGAAGAGTTTCATGTGTATTCCGATTTTTTTCAATAACCAATCTTTAAAAGGAATGATCATCGATAACAACTGTCCAGCAAATGTCATCATATAAATCCAATGCCATGACAACAGGAACAAATTTACCAGTAAAGCAGTAATAATAAAAATGGGGGTTAGCCAACGTAATATTTTGTGAGAGATGAAACAGAAGGAAACACCAGTCCATAAAGGCCATAACAAATCTTTAAAAGTGACTAGGTTTTGGAAGTTCCCCGCAGAGATTCTTGTCTTTCTTCTGAACTCCTCTTCTATTTTATCGGTAATGTCTTCATAATAAACCGCACTCAACTCATTGATGGCCTTTTTATGATTTCTAAAAACTTGCATGGTGAGATAGAAATCGTCAACGATATAATTCGGAGGAACTGCTTTATATTCTTCCCTGCGTATTGCAAAACACCCTCCAAAGGCTCCAATCATGGCCCCCCAAAGTATTCCTTCCTGGTACTTGATCAAATTTTCCCGCTTCAGGTATTCATTTTCTTGTACAGCAATGCCCTTATCGCTGTGTTCTTCGTTGATTAAATTTCCCCCTACCAGTGCAATGTCTTTGTTTTTAAAATGCTTTACCAATTCATAAATTGTATTGTGATAAAAAAACACATTGGCATCGGTCAAAATGAGGATTTCCGCTTTCGATTCTTTTACCAATTGATTGATGATGGAAGCCTTTCCTGTTCTTCCTCCAAATACCCTAAGAGACAGTTGAGGATACTTGTTGCGATAACTCTCAATAATGCTATTGGTAGCATCTGTAGAATGATCGGAACCAATATAAAAACGGATTTTATCGATCGGATATCCTGTATCAAAAGTCGATGTTATTTTCCGATCGATTACACTGGCTTCATTATATACCGCCAATACAATGTCAACGTATGGCAACTCTTGCTGCTCTGTATAAACAAGTTCATTCTGTTTTCTCCCCTTGGCAAACCAAGACAACAAAACCGGGAATAAAACATAGGTATGCATAATAAAAAAACAACATACCCAAAAGACGATCTGAAGAAACAGCATTGTTTATTTTAATAATCCTTGATATACTCCAATCAATTTATCTATAACTTTATCATTATCGTATTCTTCCCGAATTAAATTCAAGGCATTAAGGCCAATCTTTTCGTACACACCTGGATGTGTAAAATAATCGGCAATTAAACTCACCCATTCTTCTGCCTGATCTTTCATAAAAAGGTGTGTACCCGATTCACATGATATTCCTTCTGCTCCAATGGAAGATGTAAGAATACATTTCCCTAAGGCCATCCCTTCTATAATTTTCAAACGCATACCTCCTCCCGACAACAAGGGAACCAACATCATATCGTATTCTTGCATGAATATTGCAGCGTCTGGTACATAACCATGGATAAAGATCCCATTGCCCGCCAAAGATTTCACTTCATCTGGCGTGTCTTTACCCGCAATGTGTAATTCTATACCCGGGTTTTGTTGTTTAACCTTTGTCCACACCTGTTTTATAAACCAATCTAACCCTTCTAAGTTCGGTAACCAATTCAACGAACTGATCATAAACAAGGTGTTCGGTCTAGCGGCAATCGTACTGTTCTTTTTAAAACGGCTTAACTGAACACCCGCTGGAATAAATACCTTCGGTGTACTTACACCCAAGGTGTTTAACCGATCGTTGTCTTCTTTCGTAATCCCTGCAATGACATCATATTTCTGAAAATATTCTTGTTCAAAACGTTTGAGGCGTTGAGATAAAAACGTTAAATATATTTTTTTGACTGGATTCTTTTCATTCCTTGCCAAACGCTGCCAGATCAAATACTCTACGTTATGCGCCCGAAGTACAACGGGGGCTTTACTGTATTTACGAATGACATCGATATAATACGCGACAAATGTTCCTTCCACATGAATCACATCAAAAGACTCTCTTACCAAGATCTCCGACAATGCTTTTTCAAAAGTGGAAGAAATAAATCGCTCTACATTATACGGAACAGCTTTGAACAGATTCAAAAAAGCCTTCCATGGAGACAAGCTCGTATCGATAAATACCGTTTGTAATTTCGCTACACCTTTTAAGACATCATCCTTTTGAAAATGCTTAGGTGTATTTACGGCCAACACATGTACATCATGTCCTTTTAAAGAAAGATTGTATGCAATATCGTACATGGCTATAGCCCCGCCATCGTGAGGAGGAAAAGGAACGCGAAAACAAAGTTGTAAAATTTTCATGCCCTATGATTTCTCTTTTTTATTCAAAACCAACTCCACTGCATTCCACATTTTTTGAGCAGTAAGATCCCATGTAAATTTTTTACGTTGAAGTCTTCCTTTATGTACCAATTCTTTTCGTACTATTTTATCCGAATAAATTTTCACCATGGCATTTTTAATGTCTTCTACCGATTTAGGATCTGCGTATACGGCTGCCTGACCCGCAACCTCCGGCATAGAAGTGACATTGGATGTAATCACAGGAACATCACAGTACATCGCTTCCAAAATGGGAATCCCAAATCCTTCAAAAAAAGGAACATAAGTCAATGCAAATGCTGAAGCAATGATATCTTTCAATTCTGAAGAAGGAACACGACCCAAAAACAACACGTCTTGCTTATGTATCATTTGCAAAAGGACATTCGACGACTCAGAATTGTTTTGCATTTTATTGCCAACCAATACCAATTTATAATCACCAGGCACCTCTTTTTTAAAGGCATCAAAAGCCCGTAATAAATTAGGAATGTTTTTGCGGGGATTAATGGAGCCTACATATAAGAAATAAGGTCTACCGTTGGCATACCTGTATCGGATACGATTTTGCATCTCTTCATCCAATGGCATGTATTTATCATTGGCACCATTATACACCACATCAATCTTTACAGGTTCTATACCGTAAGTATGTACTAAATCCTGCTTAGAATATTCTGACACCGTCGCCAGGTGTGTTGCTTTTTTAGCGTAACGTTTATAATAGCGCTTGTAAAACCAACGGTGTATGAAAGGTAAATCCTTAGGACGATGTTCGAAATTAATATCATGAATGACATTCAAGGTGGGAACATCAGACGATAATGGAATAATGCCATCGGTGGAAATAAGCATATCCACTTTTTTAAAATACAAATAAATCGACAATACCCACTCAAAGAAAATCAGATACAAAAACGGATGCCTGGCTGGAGGAAAAAGGACAACCGGTTTTACATTCTCCGCAAAAATAAACTTATCGCTGTAGGGACGATCAAACACAAATATAAACTCGTGTTCAGGATGATTCAAGGTCATTCGTTTCATGGTTTCATAAGTAAACCAACCGATACCCTCCATTTTATCTTCCAACAACAACCTTGTATTTACTGCAATACGTGCCATATCATTTCTGTTTTAACCCACTACAATACCTAGTAATCCATTGATTTGATCCGATATTTTTTTTAATTCTTTGACTTGTACTAATAGATCCATTAACGCATGTTCATCCGATTCTTCTTTGATCTTGATCATGATTTCATCCATCATGCATTTAACTGCCACCCGTTTAAAACGAAGCACCGACCGAGGAGTAATGGTGGATAGCATCTCCAAGTCGGAAGGAACGAGTATCTGAAACTTTTCCCAATTAGCCGATACGGCATGTGTAGAAGACAACAAACGAATGGCTTCTCTACTCACCGTCGTATCCGTATGTTGAATAAAATAGGTACTTTCGACTTTTTCTCCTCGATTGACCAGATCAACCATTTCCTGAACCATGCTGCTATACACAGGGATCTGAAAAGAGATGTCTTCCAACTCGTGCAAGATATAAGACCCCAGGGTCAATCCTTCTCCCATGGGTTCATTGAAATAATTAAGCAATAATTTGAGAATGGCTTCTTCCTGCCCTTTTACCATTTCAGCAGAATGGTCATAGGTTTGGTGAAGCTTCTCTTCTTCGAGCGTTGGTAAAACCTCTTCTAATGCCTCTTGCTGAACATGTTGTTGCCCTTTTTGACGAACGGTATAAACAAACTTATTGTATTCAGAAATTAAAACTTGCTCATCCACATCCAATAAGCGACTGCATTCTCTGAAAAATACGGCACGCTTAATCCCATCTTTAATGCGGGTAATGCTTTCAACAATATCCTTGATCACTGCGGCTTTCTTGTAAGGATCCCGACCAGCCTCCTCACTCAATAAACTTGCCTTAAACGTGATGAAATCTTTCTTATGTTCCTGCACAAAGGCTAAGAATCCTTCTCCTCCTTTTTTACGCACAAAACTATCGGGGTCTTCCTGATCTGGTAAAACCACAATGCTGACGTTCATCTCCTGCTCTAAAATCAAGTCAACCCCGCGTAAAGCCGCCTTCATTCCTGCATTATCACCGTCGTACAAGAGGGTAATATTGGGCGTATAACGACGCACCAGTTTGATTTGATCTTCCGTAAGAGCAGTTCCTGAAGAAGCGACAACATGTTCGATGCCGCCTTGATGCATCGAAATCACATCGGTGTACCCCTCTACTAAAAAACATTCATCAAGTTTGCGTATAGCCGCTTTGGCCTGGAACAAGCCATACAATACCTTGCTTTTATGGTATACTTCCGTTTCCGGAGAATTCAAGTACTTGGGTTGATTTTTCTCTTTACTGAGAATACGTGCCCCAAAACCAATCACCTTACCAGCCACGCTGTGAATAGGGAACATCACACGTCCTCTAAAGCGATCGTATAGTTTCACCTGAGAAGAGTCGTTGGCATTGTCTCTTTGCAAGACCAGGCCTGCCTTTTGAAGTATTTCCGGTTGAAATTGATCCGCTTTGGCTTTTTTCAACAAGCCTTCCCACTCATCCAAACTGTATCCGAGCTCAAACTTCTTAACAATGGGGTCTATAAATCCTCTTTCCCTGAAATAACTTAAGCCAATAGACTTTCCTTCATCGGTTTCCCAAAGATTGTGAACATAATGAGCAGCAGCGTATTGAAGGGCTATTTGGATACTTTCCCGTTCTGTTTTGAGCTGTACATCCTCTTCCTTATTGCCGTATTCGACAATTTCAATGTTGTATTTATTGGCCAAATACACAATGGCTTCACTAAACGTAAACGTCTCGTGATCCATGATGAATTGAATCGAATCCCCGGATTTACCGCATCCAAAACAGTGATAAATTCCTTTAGATGGCGTAACAGAAAAAGAAGGTGATTTTTCATTGTGAAAAGGGCAACATGCCATCATGTAATGTCCTTTTTTCTTAAGACTTACAAAATCGCCTACCACTTCCACGATGTCGGCGGCTTGCTGAACTTGCTCTATGGTTTCACGGGAAAGATTCAAACGGATGTTTTCAATTTTATGGTGCCCAAAGCAACCAATATGGGCTTCAAATTGTTGATAAATATAGCACTAAAAAATGTATATTGCGAAAAGAAATAGCGTGTAGAGATGATTATTACAAACGAAGACGTACTTAAGGCACTCGCTACGGTTGAAGAGCCCGATTTGAAGAAGGATTTGGTGACCTTGAACATGATCAAGGACATCAAGATAGAGGGTAAAAAAATATCTTTTACGGTGGTACTTACCACCCCTGCATGCCCCCTCAAAGAATTAATAAGAAATCGATGCACAGAAGCCATCAAAACAATTGATCCATCCCTTGATGTAGAAGTCAATTTAACGGCAGATGTAACCAGTATTAGAAACAGTCAACCCCAATTACCCGGGGTAAAAAATATCATTGCCATTGCTTCTGGTAAGGGTGGTGTAGGTAAATCTACCGTCACCTGTAATTTGGCTATAGCCCTCTCAAGAGCAGGAGCTAAAGTGGGTATCATCGATGCCGATATCTCAGGACCATCGATTCCTGTCATGTTTGACGTGGAAGATGCCCATCCCAACATCGTAGAAGAGAATGGCAAGCATATCATTATCCCCATCTTACAATATGGCATCAAGCTCATCTCTATTGGGTTCCTGGCTCCAGCAGAAGCTGCCGTGGTGTGGAGAGGCCCTATGGCGAGTTCTGCACTTCGCCAGTTTCTAGGCGATGTAGAATGGGGAGAACTCGATTACCTGCTCATCGACTTACCTCCGGGAACCAGTGATATCCATTTATCCTTGGTCCAAACCGTGCCTGTTACAGGTGCTGTAATCGTAACTACTCCTCAAAAAGTAGCTTTAGCCGATGCACGTAAAGGCTTATCCATGTTCAAACAACCACAAATCAACGTTCCAATTTTAGGAGTAGTGGAAAACATGGCTTATTTTACCCCTGCAGAATTACCGAACAACAAATATTACATTTTCGGAGAAAAAGGAGGGCGCCAATTGGCGGAAGAAAATGAAGTGCCTTTCTTAGGTGAAATACCTTTGGTACAAGGCATTCGTGAAAGCGGAGATGCAGGCAAGCCTCATGTCATGAATGACGGAATCTCTGCCGATGCCTTTAAACTCCTGGCTGAAAATGTAGCACAACAAGTAGCGATCAGAAATGCAAATTATAATCCTACCCAAAAAGTTGAAATAAAACTATAATATGGAAACAGACGTGACAAATACGGAATTATCTAAGCGGGTAGAAAATGCGCTGGAAAGCATTCGTCCATACTTGATCGCTGATGGAGGCAACGTAAAATTGGTTGAAATCACCAACGAAATGGAAGTAAAGCTAGAACTGCTTGGCAACTGTGGATCTTGTCCCATGTCAGCAATGACATTGAGGGCAGGAGTAGAAGAAGCCATTCGCAAGTTTGTGCCTGAAATCAAAACAGTAACCGCCATCAACAGTTAATCAAAGTATTTTAAACCATGAGAATAGGCATTTTCTTCGGTGGTCCTTCACGAGAGAGAGAAATCTCTTTTGCTGGTGGGAGAACCGTGTACGATAACCTTAATAAAAAACTGTTTTCTCCTGTACCTGTATTTGTAGATAGTCTTGGACAATTCATATTGCTCGATTGGCAATACTTGTATAAAGGAACAATCCGTGATTTCTACCCTCCTTTTGAATTCATTCCTGACAGTCCCAACGGATTTCAAGTCTATGTGGAATCATTAGGGCAATTGTCCGAAAAAGAAATGAACGGCCTGATCGCAAAAGTCGGTCGTAAAATAGAACCTTCTGAATTCAGCAAACTCTTTGACTTTGCCTTCCTTGCCTTGCATGGACCGTATGGAGAAGATGGAAGCATTCAAGGCATATTAGAATGGTATGGCCTTCCATATACCGGATCCGGAATACTTCCATCCTCTATTGGTATCGACAAACTGATTCAAAAACAACTCATGAATGCGGCCGGATTTGAAGGTCCGGGCTTCACCACCCTTTCACGCAGTACATGGGAAACAACCAACGATAAACAAACCCTACTTTCTTCATACACTCAACAGTTCGGCGATACCTTCGTCGTAAAAGCTCCTCACCAAGGATCTTCCATTGGCATTAGTGTGTTGGAAAAACCTACTCTTGAAGCGTTTACTAAAGCCATTGAAAAAAGTTTTTTCATTCACCGCATAGAAAAAGCAGCATGGAATGCTTTAGACGATCGGGGAAAGCAAAAACACCTTGCCCAACTCACCGATATCCGGGAAGGAATCGGATTCCCGGCACAAACAACGGATGGTCACGTGTTTTATCATCCAGAAACACTGCTTAGCTTCCTGAACGACCATTTTAAAAGCAGCTCAGCGCATGTCTTCTTATCTCCTGAAGACACTGAAGATACCATCATCCTTGAAGCCTTCATCAAAGGGGAGGAATTCTCTTGTATTGTCGTGCGCAATGAAGACGGTTCAGCCTTTGCTTTACCTCCTACCGGTATTCGTAAAAACAGTAAACTATTCGATTACCGTTCAAAATACTTACCGGGCATGTCACGCAAAGTGACTCCCATAGATTTGCCTACACCTGAAATCAATAAGATCCGAAAAGCCTGTGAAAAACTATTCGATGCCTTAAGCTTTGATGTTTACGCCCGACTGGATGGTTTTTATGGAGAAGACGGTAAAATATTCCTAAACGATCCGAATACCACTTCAGGGATGATGCCTTCTTCGTTCTTCTTTCACCAGGCAGCAGAAATTGGACTCAACCCTTCACAGTTCCTGACCTACATCATAAGAACTTCTTTACAAGAACGTATTCATGCAGGTAAACGTACGGCACATTTACAAAAACTATTACAAAACCTCGACACTCAAATCGCCGGTGACCAAGCCGATAAAACACAAAAGATTCGTATTGCCGTGATCATGGGAGGGTATTCTTCAGAACGACATATTTCTGTGGAAAGCGGAAGAAATATTTATGAAAAACTTTCTTCCAGTGAAAAATATGAGCCGCTACCTGTTTTCCTGACCGGCAGTGCAGAAAACATTGAACTTTACGTGATGCCCATCAACATCATGTTAAAAGATAACGCCGATGACATACGTGAAAAAGTAAAAGCAGTCTACGAGAAACATCCTGTCATTAAACAAATTGAAGAAGAAGGTAAAGCACTCACCGATCGTTATGTTTCTCGTGTCATTCGTGAACCTAAAAAAATAAGCATAGCCGAATTGGCATCCATGTCCGATGCAGCCTTCATTGCGCTTCACGGCAGACCTGGAGAAGACGGTACGCTTCAAAAAGAATTAGAAAAATACCAACTTCCATACAATGGCTCCGGACCTGATAGTTCTTCCATTACCATCAACAAGTACGAAACCAATACCTTGCTCGAAAAACATGGCATACTCGTAGCCAAACGCCAATTGGTATCTAAAGAGATGTGGCAAAAAGATCCTAAACAAGTGGTTACTCAACTGACTTCTTATTTGGGCTTACCGCTCATTGCCAAACCTGCCGATGATGGGTGTAGTTCTGCCGTTAAGAAAATTAAAACAGAAGCAGAACTCGAAGCTTACATCCGGATTATGTTCTCAGAACACGAACTACACGGATCAGAAAGTTCCGGCATCCTTCACATCAAAGCCAATGAAGAATTTCCTCAAAAAGATTACTTCCTGGCAGAAGAGTTAGTCTCCAGTAATGGTGCAGAGCATTTCATTGAAATTACAGGAGGCTTGATGACTCGTTATAACAGCAAAGGAGAACTAAGCTATGAAATCTTCGAACCTTCTGAAGCCTTAGCAACAGGTGACGTACTTTCACTAGAAGAAAAATTCTTAGCCGGAGAAGGACAAAACATTACTCCTGCCCGTTTCTCTTTGAAAAAAAATCAGGAAGAATACAAAGCCATTGCCGCTCAGGTTAAATCAACCTTAGAACAAACCGCACGCCTATTGAATGTACAGGGCTACGCACGTATCGACGCCTTCGTAAGGGTTTATGCCAATCATAAAGTAGAAACCATCATCATTGAAGTGAACTCTTTACCAGGCATGACACCTGCAACCTGCATATTCCACCAAACGGCCATCAATGGCTATAGACCATACGACTTCATTGATCACATTTTATCGTTTGGTATTGAGAGACAAAAACAACATCATTTACAAGCCTAAATTATTATGAGCTTACTGAAACCAGAAAAACCGAAAGACTTACTCATTCATTTGGGATTAATTTTAGGATTGTTTTTTGCAATCTTGTTGTTCTTCTTTTATGGTTACTTACCATCAGCTACGAACCACGGTGAAACCATTACTGTTCCTAAATTAGAAGGCATGGGCTTAAAAGAACTTGAGAGTTTTTTATCGTCTAAAAACTTAAATTACGAAATCAACGATTCTACCTACAAAGCAGGGATAAAACCCTTGACCGTATTGAACCAACATCCTGCACCGGGTTCTAAAGTCAAAAAAAACAGAAGAATCTATATCACCATTGCGGCATCTACTCCACCTAATGTCAAAATGCCCAAGCTCGTCGACAACTCATTACGTTCCGCAGAAATGATGCTCAAAGGTTACGATTTAGTATTAGACAGCATTCATTACATGCCAAGTCCTTATCCTAATTTAGTGCTGAAGCAATTGGTCAATAAAAAAGAAATTGAAGCAGGTACGCTCATTCCCAAAGGGACCAAAGTCACCTTGATCGTGAGTAACGGTACCGGAAATGAAGAAATTGAATTGCCTAATTTGGTAGGCCTTACACTGGATGTAGCCAGTGTACTCTTGTCGGGATCAAATTTAGTAACCGGTTCAGTCAAATATGTACCCCATGCCAAAGAGCCACAAGGGACAATAATTTCACAAAAGCCAGCGTTTAAAGAAGGCTCCACAATTCATGTCGGTGAAATGATTGACATTTGGGTCGCTGGAGAAGAAAATTAACCATTGATGAAAAAAAGTGTTTCTGTATTTCTCATCTGCTTACTATGGAGCAGTATAGCCTGGGCTCAACCCGGGTTATACCCTCTGGAATGGCATCCTGCAGAATCATCTCATCATTTACGGACATCCGCTACGACACCTTTTTTAGATACGTTAAAGCTTCCTTTTATACATGACTTTTTTACGACATATTACCCTATAGAACTTTTCGAAAATACTCCTGCCTCAGCAACTACCCCTATTACTTGTACAACCATTCGCTTCCATGGCCTAAAAGATGGTGATGCCATAGAAATTATATCGACAGAACCTGCCATCACTATTCCTGGTGGAAAATTATTTGTCGATGTGTCTTCTAATTTTAGTTTTGATATTTACACCGATCA
Organism: uncultured Chitinophagaceae bacterium; assembly: GCA_964454665.1. Classification (GTDB taxonomy): domain Bacteria; phylum Bacteroidota; class Bacteroidia; order Cytophagales; family Cytophagaceae; genus JACMQM01. The sequence goes on along the minus strand of CAYVTO010000003.1, from coordinate 267,520 downwards.
AGCTCTTACTCTTCCATTTGCAAGAACAGGATTAACGATTAATTATGCGAGAATAAAAAGAGCCGGTATTTTTGATTTTAATACAGCCACGATACCCGATACCTTAACCTTTTACCATAACAATGGCGGAGCACTAGTCACGCCCAGCTATGCGATCAATCCTATCAGCTATTACAATGTAACATTTGATGGATTAGATGCCAATGGCATACCTTACAATCCCAATAACTCCTTAGCAGTAGGCTATACAGATAACCTAACATCACAACCCATCAACTTAAAAGGTTATGTAACGGCAGACAATATTCACATGAGTTTTTTTTATCAAAATGCAGGCTTAGGTGATGTGGCAGACCTTAATGATAAATTGTACTTAGAATTTCTTGACAGCAACGACATCTGGACTGTGGCTTGGTCAAAAGAAGGAATAACCGTTGTTCATACCGATAGTTTTCATATCGCTATGGTTCCCATCCTAGATGAAATCTTGTTACACGATGGATTTCAATTCAGATTCCGAAGTTATGGCAGACAATCGGGAAGTTATGATATATGGAACATATCGCAGATTTATATCAATACAGGACGTTCTCTTGGAGTCCCATTGGATCGTAGAGACTTCTGTATATCAAGAGTTGATCAAAGCATTTTAAAAAATTACACGGCAATGCCTTACAGGCATTTTTTTACCAATCAAGCTTCTTTTTTAAAAACCTCCATCAATTTTGAAATTACCAATCAAACAAGTGACATTTCTAAACAACGAAATCTTATTTTTTCTATTGATGACCACTTAGGTACACCAAGCAATCATATTCTTGGTACTCCAGCATTTAATGCGTTTCCTTCTACGAGGATATACTATACTTCGCCTTTAAACATGGTAAATCTTACCAACCTTAATCAACCTTTACTCATTCGACAAAAGTACGCCATCATTGACCAAGAATTAGTCGATAACGACTCCCCTATCGATTTTATGTTCAATAACGAACTTACAGTTGGCACAGTACTCCATGATTATTACGCATACGATGACAATACCGCAGAGATGGCTTTTGGAAGCAATTCTGCGGGTTCTAAAATAGCCGTACAATTCAAAGCAGAAACCAAAGATACCCTAACACACATTGATATTGCATACGCTCAAAGCAAAGGGCCTCATGTCGACGGACTGAAAATCATTTTAAATGTTTGGAACTCGGACAGGACGTTTGTATACAGGACACAAATCATTACGATCAATTATCCAGAATCGATCAATGGATATACACGCTACAAACTAGACCAACCGTTGATTTTACCAACAGGAACAATCTTTCACATTGGATACCAACAAAATTTCAATACCCTCATGACATTGGGATATGACCGCAACAATGACCATACCAATAAAGTATTCTATAATACCAATGGTACATGGCTCAACCTCAATAACCAACCAGGCATAGAAAAAGGAAGCGTGATGATCCGTCCTGTTTTTTCTAAAGGAGAAACCCTTATCACTGACCTCATCGATAGACAAACCACACACAAAAAAGTACTTGAATTCTATCCTAATCCTGCCTCAGAACAGATTACCATTGTCAGTCAACAAACCTTAAACTACCAGATCTTTTCTTTATTTGGTCAATTCATGGACTCCGGAGTATTATCACTGGAAAGCAATAACAACAAAGTATCCATCAGTCATTATGCAAGCGGCATGTACATCATGATCTGTACAGATGAATCACACAACACCTATATGGGACGATTCATTAAGGAGTAATGAGTTGAATTTTAAAGACCTCTGGTGTAAAGCATAAAACAAAAATACCCAGGGCAATCCACCCTAACAGTTGCCTTTTCAAATCTAAAGGTTCCTCTCGTAAAGCAGGTGGATGTTCTAAGCCAAGGAAACGTCCTACCAAATACGCAAATACCATCCAACCGTTGAACCCTTGCCATTGAGGGAGGTAGTATTCTACTAAAAACTGTGCCGCAAATATCGATGTGGCAAAAAGTAAAGCCGTCATTTTTTCTGCCATAAATACACGTTCATACATGCTGTACAAAAAATACACATACGCACCCGCAAACAAAAACATCTCTATTGGACTTGCCTTGAAAAAATTTATTCCTAATAAATTTTCTTTAAACATCCCTATTCCAGCCAAGAATAAAAAGACCGTAAAAAAGGTGATCGATATTTGACGATGTCTTTTATATCCAAACAGCCCATAGATCACATGTCCTCCATCCAATTGACCAACGGGTAATAAATTAAGTGCCGTAAAAAACAAGGCCAAATATCCTGCAAATAAAAAAGGGTAATGAAACAATTCAAATTGATTCGGCATCAGGGATTCGTCTGTGACCCATATTTTCCCAAGTATCCAAAACAATAAGTTATTCCCTAAAGACATTTCAACATAGGAATCCTGAGGTTTAAAGGCTTGCCTACGCCATCCCTTTTTACCTGCTTTTTCTTCTTGTTTAAGGGAAGAAAAAGCCAACGAATCTGCTACCGTTTTCTTTTCAAAATAAATAGAATCCATCGCACGTAAATGACGATACGTATAGACTTCTTTTGCATAGTCATTACCATAGATCTTGTATTCAGGATGGATCTTGTAGATATGGTCTCGTTCGGGAAGATGCGTCAAACCATACGAAAGCACCAATACGGCTGCAACAAAACCTGCTAAAGGACCAGCAATACCAATATCAAACATCGCTTTCTTAGAATAAATCTGCGACTTCATGCGAATGAAAGCACCTAAAGTTCCTATGCTTTCAATAAATGGAAACCAAAAGGGAATATAATAAGGTAATGTGGTATCGACTTTATAATGTCGGGCAAAAATATAATGTCCAAATTCGTGAATGGTCAGTATCGCTAAAAACGATATCGAATAATGTAATCCACTCCAAAAGAAATCCCAACCTTCCAAATCAACATAGCCTGTCCAAAAAGCACCCGATAAGGTAGTCGTGATCAGTGTTAAAATGAATAATCCAAATTGAATAAGATAAGTACGGTATGTATTATTCATAATTAAATAGCCTTAGCATAGATTGTTCCGGAGAAACCAACGTGGTCTGTATACCTACCGATGATGCACCTTCCAAGTTAGTAGCATTATCATCTAAAAACAAGGTTGTAGCAGGATTCAATGCCGCTTGTTGAAGCACTGCTTCATAGATCTCTTTTCCTGGTTTTACCAAACCCATCTCATACGAAAGAAAAATGCTTTCAAATAAATCGCTCAAGCCTTCACAACCTGCATCCCGGAGTAAAATACGATTGACCGCCCGATAATGAATGGCACTGGTATTACTGAGGAGAACTAAACGGTATGTTTTCGACAAGTCGCGAATAAGTTCTACCCGAGCACGGGGAATACAAACTAATAACGCGATAAAAGCCTCTTCAATAGCTTCATGAGAAGCATTTATCTCAAACGTATTTTTTACTTCTTCTATAAATTGAACATCATTGTATAATCCTTTTTCATAACGCAACAATAATCCGGAATCCAGCAAACCATTTTTAATATCTTCCGGAGACTTTCCTGACAAGGCAGCGAATCGATCAAAACTACGTTGAAAATCAAGATCAATGATCACCCCTCCCAAATCAAAAATGAGGGTTTCTATTCCTACTAAATTCAACATTGTTATCCTTTTCTTATCCAAGCTTAAAAATAGGCTAAAAAAATGAGTAGGGAAATACAAGCTTAAAAAAGAGTGAAGGTGAAGTGTGAGTGTAGACTGATTGCACTCCATACTCACACTTCACCCTCAGTACTGCTAATGTGGGCCCTGTTGGAATCGAACCAACCACCACCTGATTATGAGTCAGGTGCTCTAACCGAATGAGCTAAGGGCCCTAATTCAACCACCATCCCGGTTTTGACGGAATGCTCTAACCGAATGAGTTAAGGGTCTTAATTAATAAACTCACCTACCTTCAACCACCAAACCAACGAGTCAAAAACTAAACATATCTGTCAGAAAATGTTCTCAATCGGGTTGCAATTTTACATATTTGCCCTCACATTGACAAACAAAGTTTAAAAATGTTAAACGTGATGCCCCCCAAAGATATAATTCATATCTTATTACAGCATTTCACGCTCTAAATAAATCATAGATTATTATGTTTTTTATCCTTTCAAAAACCTTGGATTTCCTTCTTCTCCCATACACATGGATCGTCTTCTGTGCACTATGTACTGTATTTTTCAAAGACAAAAAAAAGAAAAAAATAACAGGTGTGCTCTTAATCATATTATTGATTATTCCAGCCAACACCCCATTGGTCAACTACCTTTTAAAACAATGGGAAATACCCGCACAAACGATTGATTCATTGCCTTCTAAGTCTACCGCTATTATTTTAACAGGGATCACCCAATTGAATAAAAAACCTTATGATCGCATTTACTTCCAAAAAGGAGCCGATCGTGTGACACAAGCTGTTATGCTCTATAGAAAAGGTAAAATCAAAAACTTTATCATTACAGGTGGCTCCGGTAAACTGATCGGAAAAGGTAGAGATGAAGCAACAGAGCTTAAAAAATTCTTAATCGATTGTCAAATTCCCGACTCCATCATCTTCACCGAAACCCAGGCAAAAAACACCCATGAAAATGCGGTTTATACCAAATCCTTATTAGACCAGGAAAAAACATGGGGGCCATCCTTTATCCTCATCACCTCGGCCTTTCATATGAGAAGATCCATAGGGTGCTTTGAAAAAGCAGGGATTTCTTGTATCCCTTTCCCGGTCGATGTCTATGCCTTTGATGAAATCGAAAATCCCATGGATTATATCAGCCCCGAAGTGAAACCTCTTGCTAGTTTTTCCATGTTATTAAGAGAAATCAGTGGATATGGCATATACTACATCATGGGATATTTGTAATCCGTCAATCAACACGATGCACCATCGTCTTCACATTACAAAATTCCCTTAGCCCTTCTTCCGACAATTCCCTACCGTAACCGGAATGTTTAATTCCTCCAAAAGGTAAACCAGGATCTGATCGAACCATGGCATTGATAAAAACACTGCCCGCTTCTAATTTTTCTTCACACAGTACTTGCTCTCGCTCCTCCTTCGTCCATACTGAAGCACCTAAACCATAGACAGAATCATTCGCTAAGAGAATCGCTTCTTCGATTGAACCCACTTTAAAAAGCGTAAATACAGGACCAAACAATTCTTGTTCGTACGCTGGCATCCCTTTCTTAACACCTGATAAAATGGTAATGGGAGCAAATAAGTGATGTTCTTCTGCTATCGTATACTCCGCTTCCACTACTGCTCCCTGAGCTACGCTTTGAGCTACTTGATCCTTCAATTGCTTCACTAAATCTACACGGGCTAAGGGACCAATATGCACAGTTGGATCCAAAGGATCTCCTATTTTCAGCTGAGCAAGTTCATCCTTTAAAGCGACAACAAAAGCATCGTATACTTTTTCATGCACAATAAACCGTTTGGCTGCGATACAACTTTGACCATTGTTAATCAACCTCGACATGCGTGCCCAATAGGCAGCTTCTTTCACGTCAGCAGATGGCATTACTAAAAAAGGATCACTACCTCCCAATTCCAACACTTGTTTTTTTAAGTTTTTACCTGCTATAGATGCCACCGCTCTTCCAGCCTTTTCACTACCCGTCAACGACACAGCTCTTATTCTAAAATCGGCCAACATTTTTTCTACCTGAGCTTCTGAAGCCAGAACCGTTTGAAAGACCCCTTTAAGCGCTCCTGCTTTTAAAAACAATGCTTCTATTTTCAAAGCACATAAAGAGACATTAGGAGCATGTTTTAAAATGAGCGTATTCCCCACAATCATGGCAGGGATCACAACTCTTAAAACCTGCCAAAACGGGAAGTTCCACGGCATGATGGCCAAAATAGTACCTAATGCATGGTATTCTACCCGGCTCTTAAAAGGTCCGGAAGAAGAAACCCACCTCGGTGCTAATCCATGACCTGCATGTTCTACATAGAAACTACAAAGCGAGATACATTTCTCGATTTCAGCAACGGCTTCCTGAATAGGTTTCCCCATTTCCTGGGTCATAAGGTTGGCTAAACTTTCTTTTTCCTTGATTAATAAATCTTTAAATAATACCACTACTTCTAACCGGTGGTTCATGGACTGCTGCTGTTCCTGAAACGCCTGAAATGCCAAACTTATCATCTGATTTACAGAATCTTCCGAATGAAATCGGCTTTGAAATAGGACTTTTCCTGTGTAAGGATTCAAGGATTGAACGTCAAACATATTTATTTTTTCACTTTAAACCTTTGATTTATACCAACCTCTAAGGGACTCTAAGCGTATTTTAGTCGACCTATTAAATCTTTTATAATATTGGATATTCTCTGCATTATAGTTAAATTTGTTTGTTATTGAAATTCCCTTAAAATGAATTCTAAGAAGAATCTACTTTTAGCACTAGGTTTATTACTGTTTTTTTCTGTTGAATCTTTCGCTCAACAAAGATATGGTAACCCGAACCGAACACGATCGAGACACATCAGAGGCTTTAAAAAAGTGAAGCACTACGAGCTCCTCACCCTATACGGAGGAATAGGATTTTCAACCTATTACGGTGATTTATGTGAGGGTATGGAGTGTATGAAGCTAAGGCCCCAATTTGGAATCGGCGCACTTTACAGGCTTCCTTATTTCTACGAAAGAATTAACATTAAAACGGAACTCAACTACTTCCGTCTTTTTGCGAAAGACTATCATGAGGTGCGTAATTTAAGCTTCCGATCCAACAACATCGAATTGTATACATCGGCCATGATCAGTTTGTTCCCTTATGAAAAACACTTTAGAAGACGATCTACCTTTGACCCTTACCTGTTTTTAGGAGTAGGTTTGGTGTATTATTCCCCGCAAGCGGAATTGAACGGAACCTGGCACAATTTAAGGCCTTTACAAACAGAAGGTAAAAGCTACACCCCTATTTCTCCTATGATACCTTATGGTATAGGAGTAAGAATGAATTTAAGTGTAAATTGGAATGTACTGGCAGAAGCCGGTTACCGCTGGACTTTTACCGATTACCTGGATGATGTCAGTGGACCAGGATACCAAGATCCTAACTCCTTTTCAAACCCTGTTGCCAGAGACTTATCTTATAGAGCCACAAGAGAAGGGATTCGAGCAAGAGGAAATCCTGACAAGAACGACGGATACTTCATCTTCACGGCTCGTGTAACGTATACCTTCTCAGAAGCGAACTTTGCGAAGTTCAGGGGGAAACAGCATATCTTGAGGAAATAAAAAAATAAAACAAACTCTAAAGCCTGTATACTTTTACATTATACAGGCTTTTTTCATAGTAAAAGTAAAGCCTGTACATATCATTCTCTGATGTTTTTAAAAAAAATTATTTCGTACAAAATTCAGATTTCCATAAAGCATTCCATCATTTTCTTACTTGGGATCTCTTTTATGTTTTCATGCGTATCGCATAAAGATATTTTAAACATACAGGGAAAAGAAAACGCCCAAATTTCACACCATTCAAATGAATACCTGTTACAAGAAGGAGATATCCTGAGCATCAAGGTAGCGAGTTTAGATCCTCAATCGGTAGCCATTTTCAATAAAAGCATAGGACAAGTTCAAACGAATCAATTCAATGAAGCTGCAATATACCTAACCAGTTACATTGTCAGTGATTCGGGAACCGTATCTTTACCCATTATAGGAGAAGTAAACGTAGCAGGCCTATCCGTTAAAGATGCCCAGGCTCTCGTATCCGAAAAGATGGACACCTATTATAAGTTTTCATCTGTAGATTTAAAACTGATGAGCTTCCGGGTAACGGTATTAGGGGAAGTCGCTCGCCAGGGGACTTTTATCATTTACAATACGAATGCCAATGTGTTACAAGCCATCGGAGAAGCTGGAGGAGTAACCGACATGGGAAACCGCAAAAAAATACGGATCATACGCAAGACCAAAGAAAAAAGTACACTTGCTTACCTGGATCTTTATTCCGACCAACTCATGGCTTCGGAGTACTACCAATTACAACCCAACGACATCATTTATGTGGAGCCACTAAAAACAAAAGCTCAACGCTTAAATTTACCAGCCATACAGGCCATATTGTCTAGTTTAACTTTCGTAATTGTTGTACTCACCTTTATTCAAAGGCAACAATAATATTTTCCACATTTAACATTAAACTCATTGGATAATTCAGCTCACAATCCATCTGAAGAAACTTGGCAAGCTATCAAAAATGCGCTTTATCTTGCCCTCAAAAATTGGCATTGGTACATAATTTCATTATTTATTTGTAGCCTTTGTGCATGGCTTTATTTACGCTATACTCAACCTGTATATACAATAAAATCAAGTTTGTTGGTTAAAGATGACAAATCAAAAATAGGTGGTGCTGAAAACTTTCTGGATGGCTTAGAATTACTAACTGCTTCACGTAATGTTCAAAATGAAATAGAATTAGTACGTTCTTTCAACAACATTGAGCAAGTTATCAAAGAATTGAATTTGAATATCTCCTATTTTGCAGTAGGTAATATCAAAACAGGAGAACTCTATCACCAATCACCTTTTCAGGTAAAACTAGATACCAATTTTACATCTATTACAAAATCGCCTATTTATGTAAAGATATTAACCGATTCTACATTCTCCATATCTCATAATCAAGAAAAGTCTGATTCCTCTTCTTCTGAATCAGACTTTAGCAACATATACAAATTTGGAGAATATTGTCACTCTCCTACTTACAGTTTTATTCTAAACAAGACAGCCCTTTTTTCTTCTGTAGTCAATAAAGAAATTACTTATTATTTTGTCATTAATGATATTGAAGATCTCTGTCAACAGTATGAATCTAATTTAAAAATCGATCTTTCCGATAAAAAATCTTCTATTCTTATTTTATCCATTAACAGTACAATCCCTGAAAAAGGGATTGATTTTTTAAACAAATTAGGCGAAGTATATATAGAAACAGGTTTAAGAGAAAAAAATCAAATCGCCGTTAATACCATCTATTTTATCGACGATCAATTGAATCAAATTACAGATTCACTTCAAGGTGCTGAAAACCATTTAGAAAAATTCAGAAGCAAAGAAAAAATAATGGATCTAGGTTCTACAGCAGCTAATGCTTTTGCTCAAATGGAATTACTAGAAAAAGAACACGCAGAGCTAATCGTAAAGGATAGATACTACCAATACCTCTTAGATTACCTGAGCTATAATTATGACATCAAGAAATTAATTGCGCCTTCAGCCATGGGTATACAGGATAACCAATTGAATAACCTGATCGCAGAACTACATAATCTCAATACAGAAAAAACATCGCTAAGTTTCTCTGCACAAAACGACAATCCTGCGGTACATATACTTGAACTAAAAGTTGACAATACGAAAAAAGCATTAATTGAAACCCTCAAAAACATCATCAAGGCTTCAGAAATAGCTATGAATGATAATCAAAGCCGACTAAATAGGCTTCAAATACTCGTCAACAAATTACCTTCTAACGAAAGAAGTCTAGTTAATATACAACGCAAGTTCTTATTGAACGAGAATATTTATAATTATTTGATGCAAAAAAGAATAGAAGCAGGCATTGCCAAAGCGGCAAACTTAGCGGATAATAAAATAATTAATAAAGCCATGATACTAGGGAAAAAACCTATATCACCAAAAAAACAAATGACTGCTTTCATTTGTTTACTTTTAGGATTATTAATACCATCTGTTATTCTTTATATCAAGCATTCTTTAAACGATACTATTACCAGTAAGGAAAGCATTGAACAATATACTTCGGCACCTATTATAGGGTCAATTGCTCATTATAAATGGGGAGACCAGCTCCCCATTGTAAATTCATCAAAATCAAGTGTTTCTGAGTCAATAAGATCATTGCGTATAAATCTTCAATATCTTGCTGCAGATAAAAAAAATAAAGTTATTGGAATTACATCGTCTATCAGCGGAGAAGGGAAAACTTTTTTCTCCAGTAATCTAGCCGCATCTATTGCTCTAACTGGAGTAAAAGTAATTGTTGTAGGTGCAGATTTAAGGAAACCCAAACTACACCAGCTTTTAGAGATGGATAATGATTTGGGATTAAGTAATTATTATATAAATCGGGCAACAATAAAAGATATCATCCGGAAAACAAAAGTTGCTAATCTAGATGTCATTACTTCTGGCCCTGTTCCACCTAACCCAACTGAGCTTTTAGAATCTATCAAAACTGATGAACTCATAACTTTTTTAAAGAAAGAATATGAATTCATCATAATCGATGCTCCTCCAATAGGTCTTGTTGCTGACTATTATCTTTTATCTAAGTACGTTGACGCTGACTTATATTTAGTAAGACAAAATCATACTCCTAAAATATTGTTGAAAGATCTCAACATAATGTATATTAATAAAAAGCTTTCTAACTTATTTATTGTATACAATGATGTAAGCCATAACGGAAGTTATGGTTACCAATACGGATATCATGGCTATTATGAAGATTCCCAAAGAATCAATTCCTTTTGGCTCAAGTTAAAAAACTTAATATCGTAAAACCCCAATAAAATTGTAGTTCAATAGTAGTAAAACTAAACGATTATCAAATAGATACTATTACATAAAAGAATAAACACAGGTTTCATCTTAAAAATCATTTTCGTTGTCGTTCTATAATACAGTTTACTCTCTTTCTTTAATCAATACAGCAGGGACACCCCCCACTAATGTAAATGGCTTAACATCTTTTGTCACGACACTACCTGCTGCTACAACTGCTCCTTCTCCAATAGTCACACCTGGTAATATAATACATCCAGCTCCTATCCATACATCATTTTGTATGATTACCTTTTTATTTGAATGACCAGCATCTACAATTCTCTGTGGTACGGGTGGAATATTATGATTAGAAGAGAAAATATGGGTATTATATCCTATTAAAGTTCTATCTCCAATTTCGATACCTCCACTAGTTGTTATAAGAACCCCCCATGCTAAATCCACACCATCTCCCAGTATGATGTTGTTCCCAGGATTAATTCTAATACCCGGATAATAAGTAATACCATGCCCCACTCTTGAGCCCAATAATCTTAAAAAGTTACTTTTAATAAAATTGAATAACTTATGTCTTGGTAATCCGAAAATGATACCAGAAAACAACTCAAAAGTACAAACCAAGAAATTTTTAAACTCTGCTTTCATCAATTATTCTTGTCAAGAAATCCAACTGTTGTTCGACTTTCTGTTTGGGTGTAGGATAGGTAACTAATTCCCTCGTGCCACTCTCAACCATCTTATTATATAATTCAGAATTATCTTTTAAGTCCTTTATCTTACGGGCAATTGCTGAAACATCATCTCTATCAACATATACGGCGGCTTCTTTACAAATACTTTTTGCCCAATCAAGGTTCGAGATCAACAATGGTCGTTTATAAGTCCAGCTTTCAATAATATTGTTGGAAAAACTCTCAAGTAGGCTTAAAAGTAAGACTATATCTATTTTTTCGTATAAAAACTTAATATCTGTTGGTAAAACAGTACCAATCAATTTAATATTGTGGCTCGTACCATTCCTTTCAGCTTCACTCATCATGGCTTGCGATTCCGGATGTTCTGGCGACACCGTAATAGCAAACGAAACATCCTTAATGCCCAATAATGCAAGTTCATGCAAAATATCCGGTACTTTATCCATATTTTTATTCTTGTGCCAGCCTGAGAGAATGAGTATCGTAAATTTACCAAATAGATCTTCCGTCTTTTTTACAAATTCATCCGATGCCTTAATGATATCATGTACCGGTGAAACAGAAGGCCTTATAAAAACAGTTTTTGACAATGGATATTTATACAATTGATGCACTCTTCTTTGCATCGCTTCATTCTCAAAAATAATTCCATCTGCCTGTAATGTTCTTTTTAATCTGAAGCGATCAATCAAACTAAACATAACTCTTTTATGAATCGACCATCCTTTCCAAAAATCCACTTCAGGGAAAAAAATATTGGAGTAAGCACACCCAACAACCGAAGGTAATTTAACCTTTCTAAGATCCGGTCCAAACATGGTAAAAATCCCCTTTACTTTATATGTAGCTATAACTTTTTTCAAGCCAAAATATTCGAACATGAACCGAGATATAAAACTGTTCTTGATTCGAATAACATTTTTATATCCTATAGATGTAACTAACTTATCCATAAAAGTATCGGCTGTCACCAAAATGACCTTATCGGAAGTCTCGCCATCCAATTCATAAAGTACTTTTATAAATGATGTTGCAACCTGCTGGCCCCCGCCTTTCTTTATGGGTAGAAAATTAAATAGGATGGTCATACTAACGAATAATATATGGACTTAACGCCAAAGCTATATTTTTATTGATTTTATCCAATTGAATTTTGATATGATTTCTATACTTAACATCATTATTCAAAATCAATGATATCACATCTATCAGATGCTGGGAATTAAACTTCTCTTTCGTAATGACAAGTTCTGGAATCTCTAATTCCTGATAAATACCTAATGACTTCGTTCCATGGTATTCAATATTGATACAAGGAACACCTGATGACATCGTGAATATTGTAGAATGCAAACGCGTACCCACAAACAAGTCCATTTTAGAATACATATACCTCAACTCAGTTGGTGTATAATTATCATTAAAGATGAACACATTGCTTTTATATTTATCCTCCAACAAATAATAAAGCTCCTTAGCCTTTTCTATATCTCTATCAACTGTCACTTGAGGAAATATTATAAATAATGCATTATTTGTTTCAATAAAGAACTTTATTGCACCTAGCATCATTTCATTATAAGCTGTATTATCTTTCGGATATTTTACAGTTAATCCAATTTTTAGCTGTGGAGATTCTAACAATTTGTTCACCACCGAATCCGAGTGATCCATGGTGAATGCAATATCATTGACTATAATATCTGAACATTGTTTCTGACTAATATAAGGATAGGTAGATAAACACAATTTTTCTCTTAAAAACACTTTTTCAGCTCCATCCATTACTTTGTTTAATATTTTTCTTGAAAAAGAGCCATATACTGGTCCAATAGATTGACCTAAAATCAGATATTTTTTGTCGTACTTAGCCAATAACAGATTAATGTACACTAATCTAAAAAAAGCAATTTTCGATCTCCAATGATTTTCATTGCACAGGAAGCTTCCTCCTTTGCTAATAATGACATCACTGGATAGCAACTCATTAAAAGTCTTTTTTTCTTCTTTATTTAGAAAAACATTTAGCAAAAAATTACTTTTCGGTAAAAGCAGTAACGGAACTACCCTCAAAAAAGTAATGGTAAACTTCAGTATTTTCAAAATAGAATTATTATACTCTTTTCCTCTAAACCTAAAGAATAACAATCCAAAGATACATGGATACAATGTATCAATGTACTTCTTTAATATTTTATGATCTTCACTGTATTGAGAATGATTGTAATCATATGTCGACACACCATTTATAGTACTCTCTGGTGATTTTTTTTTCAATTGTTTAATTGTTGACAAGATTATTCCTAAATCTCCTTTATTGAAGTCGGAATAGCAGTGAATTAAAGTTATTTTCATTTTTTTAACATTAAAATGGGTAGCCACAAAATAAAGAATACAGGATAAACAAACGCATGTACAATAAAACTACTAATTATAATTGCCAATAATATATAATAATTAACCCAACTTTTGTTTCTAAAATGAGTCTTCAGAGAATTCATAAGAATTATAAAGAGAAACAGGATTGGAAGAAATCCAAACTCCAGAAATATTTGTAAAAAATAACTTTCACTTGCCACACGTTCATCGTCCGCCACCCTACTCATCGATGAATAAGAACCGATCCCATCGCCAATGATGATGGATAATGGATTTATAGTAATCCCTTCCCAATGAGAATCATAAACTCTAAAACGACCTCGTTGTTCTGCTTGAATAATTTTACTGTCATCTACAACCGAAAAAACATTAATCCTATCTGCAATTAAAGTTAAAGATGGTCCTATCTTCAAAAATGACGGATTCACGACTACTAATGTTCCTAAAAAAAAAGCACTTACTATAAGCCCTTTTACAATATTAGACCTTACATTTTTTGAATTTTCAAAAAAGTGCCAAAAAGAGAACAACAAGTAAGTAACAACTAGAAAAACTACTGATTTGTTTCCTGATAAAAAAGCAGCAAATACAATAAACAATCCAAAGATTAAGATTTTTTTTTTATTTTCAATTTTCAAAACTTCAAAACAAATAATGGAGGATATGGCTAAAAATAATCCATATACCTGCGGACTACTTAAGTTTCCCCGCGTACGAAACAATAACTCCGTAGTATAAAAATCTGAAAAATCATAGATTCCAAATAAAGAGCGATCATAAAAAAACTGATAGATCCCTAAAAAAGAAGCAATCAATGCGAATACTATCAATAAATAGTATAAATGAGACCAGTTAACACTATTCCTGCTTAAAATTATTAAAATAAAAAGAGGAGTAAGAACTGAATTGGTTAATGAATTAAATATAAAGGATACAGGGTTATCGTAAAAAACCAAATTAACAACGATGATAAAAAATACAGAAGCAAAATATAGCTTCACATAAAAAATATGCTTTGCATTGATTTTATTTTTTAATGAAGGTAGATGAGGAAAAAACAAAACACAGTAGAAAACCATTAGAAAATAATGGACATAACTAATGTTTAGCTTATTCACAATAAAGATATTGGCATTTGCTAATGCAAATGTCAATATAAGTAGAGTATTATCTAATTTTCTATTTAGAACCTGAAGCATTATTTTAGTATAACATCTGTAATTTCATCTACTACTTTTTCAAATTCCTTCTCTGGAATTAACCAGTTTCTCAAATGCTGGCTATAACTTATCGCCTTTTGACTATCTGCACTTAGAAAGTCCACCATTTGATCTTTTAATGTTTTCCCCGGCTTAATACTATATAGCAATTCTTCTTTATTAATCAAATAGTGCTTGATGTGATGATTTTCATAAAACAAATTAGAATCAATAAATTCATCCGATTGACGCAAATCAAGCTGCATAACAGGAATCCCTGCTAATGCCGCATCCAATCCGAATGTAGTAAAACAATTTATTACAATATTGCAAGCCATTGCTTCTTCAAAACGTTGTTTATTATAAACATCATCTAAATAGTAATTTGCTGGTATTTCCCCACCTTCAACACTATAGCCAACCGTTACATGATCGTATACTTTAAATGCCTCAAACTCTTTTAAATCACTAGATGGCCTTGGTTTGATATGAAAATCCCAACCTGCTAGTTGTGTCGCTTTACACAATTCTCCAATAATTCTATATTCAAGATTAACCAACTTAGGTACACTATAAATTCTTGTACTAGCAACAGCATACATACATTTAGGCTTAGTCGTCACCGATATTTCATGCTTATTCTTCTTATAGATATTTTCAATGGCATATCTTAATTTCAAGGGATAAGTGGGTAATATATTTTTATCCCCTTGATACTTATTCCAGTCTGCCGCAAGATCTTTGTTCCATGTAAATACAACATCTGATGGATAGCCATTGGGCCACTTCACACAATGATCCCAACTTTCTGTAATGGTATAAACTTTATATTTTTTACTACATAATAATTCAGGAAAACGATTCAAAGAAGCAACTACAACTTTTTCAGTAGGAAATACCACTGGTACAAATGGAGAAAAGAGTGTTTTTATAATATGATTGACTTTATTCCCTTTCACTTTAGGAAAAAAACGCGATACAAAAAAAATAACCTTTTGTTTAAAACCATATGTTTTTGCCAGCATATTGATTTTTTTATGGTATTGCCACGAAAAATTTCTTGGTATAATAAAGGGAGCAAGAAGTCTATGGACCAAATATAATTTCTGGTGCTTTTTTCTTAACTGACTAAGATCGATATAATCAAAGTCACTACTATTTAATTTCGACTTAATAAATTCAATATGTTCGGGAAAACAAGCTATATAAAAAGGTTGTTTTCTTGCTATCATGTTTTTCAAAACTGGTTCAAACATGTATAGATTTATCAAATAATCTACTACAAATGTAATTTTCTTATTCATCTATCTTTTTTGTCTTAGCTAAACTGTAATTAAAATTAATCAACTCCCTGATACTTATTTTTGAATATTTAGTAAAGAATACAATACGGAAAATCGTTATAAAGAAAACACTGATCAAAGTCGCCCAGGCATTTCCTAAGATACCAAACTTGGGGATCAGCACAACAAGTGCTGCTACTTTGATAATACCAGATAGAAAAGTAATTGTACCTGGCACTAAAGGTTTTCCAATACCTAAAAAATAAGACTGAAGGGGACTTGAAAAACTCATCACCAATGTAGCCAATAGCAGTATATAAAACGATGGAATTGCCGGTAAAAAAACATCACCGTAAATGAACAAAATCAAGTATTTACCGACAAGCAAACCTATGAGTACAAGAACAGCAACAATTACAAAAATATAAAAACAAGATTTCAATAAAACAGGAATCGAATTTCTTTGATCTTTTGCTATTTCTCCTAGCAATATTCCATTCACCGCTAATGGGATAGTTAGTCCTGCCTGGTAAAAATAATATGCAATGGAATATATACCTACATCCTTTGTTGTTAAGTAATAGGCGATAAAAAAGTAATCAAGTCTGGCAAAAAGTATATTTCCCAACGGCACCAAATGGCTTTTCATACCATAGACAATCATCGATTTGTTGATATTGTGATTATCAGTATCTAATACAGATTCTGATTTAACTTTTAATACGTTATATAAGCAAACGATGAGCTCAGCTAAGAAATAAGATAACATTACACCCAAAACCCCTAGTTTGAAATAAATCACAAACAACAAGAAAAACACTACATATAATATGGATATACCGAGTGTTAAAATCCTATGCTTAAACAAATCGGCTTTAGCTAAAGAAATGCTAGTAAAATACTGAGTGAATATCATCACTACCACATAACCAAAAATAATATAAAAAAGAATATCTGTCGATGGCAGGTCGTCAAATAACCAGCGCCACATCACTTCATAATAGGTCATGAAGAAAATAAAGAAGACTAATACAATCAAGGAGATGATATTCAAATAAGATTTGAATATTTTCTTTTCAGAGTAAATTCCCTTACGCAAATAATAAGCAGCCGAATTGCTCATACCCAAGCTAAACAATGAGCTCAGAAGCCCTGCACCAGTTTGTAAAATGGAAACTTCTCCTTTACCCTGAACACCTAAAAACCTAACAATTAATATACCTAAAATGAACTGAATAATGATTGTAACCCAATTATTCAAAAAAACGTTAACTCCTTTTCTTAAAATGCTACTCATAGTTGTACACTTATACTATAGCCCTTTATTCTTAAGCATAAGGAATTCGGCAAAATCAAAATCAAGTGGGTCATTAATATCTATCGATCTCGATTCAGGCATTTCATGTCCTATGCAATGATCACCTATTATTCTATTGCTGTCTATTACCGATACTCTTGATACATATACCGCACAGTTGCGTACAAATACCTGCGGTAATTCATGTGCAGCCATTCTTCCATTCTCTTCTTCAATGAAAGGCAATAAGACTGAATCCTTCATGACCTTCAGCTTATAAGGATGCACCATGTGATTTAGTTTTACCACACTTACAGCAGAATCAGCCTGTCTATCTTTTATCAGACAATTGACGGTAGCATCGATATCTTCGCCTAATGTGAGAGGGGAAGTGGGTTGCAAAATAACGGTCATATCGTATGACTCCTGATACTTTTCTTTTAACACGTCCAATACCTGTTTGACATAATCAACAGCGGGAGATTCATCTCCGGCCAACTGTTCTGGCCTCATGACAACTTCTATACTAGGATATTTTTTGCAAACAGCTACTACTTCCGTTGCATCTGTAGAAACAACTATTTTATCCAATGACTTTGCAGACAAAGCCGCTTCAATCATATAAGTGATCAAAGGTTTTCCGTTAAGCTCTTTCCAGTTTTTATTTGGAATTCTTTTGGATCCTTTCCGTGCAGGAATAATTCCTAATACTTTCATAATTCGTTTGTCCCTTTAAAATGTGACTTGATTTTATCGGCTATAAAGAATTCTGTCTTTTGAAAAGACTCATATGTATTTCCTCCAATATGAGGAGTAAGAATTAAATTATCATTCGCTATAGCATACTCTACGAGAGGATTCGTAGGAGAAAACCCAAACTCATTTTGAATGACATCGAGTGCTACTCCAGCTATTTTACCGACCCTAAGGTATTCTAACAATACCGTTTCATCAACCAAACCACCTCGCGAAGTATTTATAAGAAAACTATGCGGTCGTATATTTTCAAAAAAATCCTTCCCAAAAAGGAGATGATTGGAACTATTATAGTTAACATGTATAGAAATAATATCCGATCGAAGAGTCAGTTCTGACAAAGTACTCATTTTCTCTACAAAACTATCATACACTATATTACTTGCATTATCATATGCCAATACGGTACAGCCAAATGCATTAAAATACCCTGCAACTATTTTTCCAAGTCTTCCTAGTCCAATAATCCCTACGGTTTTACCATATAATTCTCTTCCCCTAAAAATATCTCTGTCCCAATATCCTTCCTTTACACTATTGACAGCTGGAACCACATGGCGCATCAATGCTAGTGTCAACCCAATAGTGTGTTCTGCGGTTGCCCTTACTTGTTTTAGAAAATCTGTTTCCCCTCGAAGGCATACAATCTTAATTCCTTTTGAATGACAAAAGTCCTCATCAATATGATCTATTCCTGTAACTGGAGTCGCTAATACTTTAACCCTTGATTTTTCGGTAAAAAGCTCAGAATTTATTTTAAAACCTAAGCGAAACCAAAAAACATCCACTTGCTCAAAGATCGCTGGTAGTTCTTCTTGTGTACAAGATCTCAACTCAACATCTGCAAATTGCTTTAGCAATTGAACCGTAGATTCACTAAAATCTTTATCCTCTGCTATTCTTATTTTAATACGACTTTGCATGGTCTCAATAGGACAATACCTTTTCAATTTTAAGATTAACAGTTGATAATAGTTCAGCTATTATTTCTCCCGAATTCCCTGTACCATAGATAGGACTTGATTGCACATGTCCCTTATTAATATGCTTCACAATAGCATCTGATATTTCATTTGCTTTATAATCGACATCAATGACATTATATCCTCTTTCCCTCTTATTTTGTCTTGAACCGATATTCACAACTGGAATTCCTAAAAATGCACATTCTCTGATACCAACACTTGAATTACCTATCAAACAGCTGGAACGTTTCAACAACATTAAAAAATCCATCGGTTCCATATTTTTAAGAAAATAAACATTTTTCATATCGTACTTCTCTCTAAATATTCTGATTCCTTTTGAAGTCCCATCTGCTCCTGCATCAACATTCGGCCAGAACCATAACGTAGGCTTATTCAGATCATGAATTGCTTTTAAAGTTTGCTCTATGTGTTGTCTCGACTGGCTATATTCAGTGGTTACCGGATGTTGCATTACTACCAAATATCCCTTAGATAAATCCTGAATATGACCTACCCCACCGTATTTAACATATGGATCAAAAGAAGAAATATCCTTCTTCAAAATATCATGTGCCAAGTCAATAGATGGGCATCCTGTAAGGAAAACAGTGTCGTCATCCTCTCCCATTTTAAGTACACGTTCTTTGGCAAGTGGAGATGCCACAAAATGTATATCGGCTAGTTTAGTAATAGCATGTCTTACCTTTTCATCAATATTACCTGTAACCTCCCCTCCTTGCACATGCGCTAACGGGATGTTCATATATGAAGCCGCTATAGCAGTGGCCATCGTTTCGAATCGATCTGCAATAGTCACCACTACATCAGGTTTAATGTTATCAAATACAGTAGATAACTCTAAAATACCTATGCCTGTAGTCTTTGCAGCGGCAGTAAGATTTTCGCCTTCTAATACATTGAATACTTTTGCTGTGATCTTGAATCCATCGCGTTCAATATAATTCACTGCAGACCCATATCTATCCAGTAAAGCACTGGCTGCGACAACCAGTTGCAACTCCAATTCCGAATGATTATCAATTGCTTTTAGCGCAGTTTTTATTCTGCTATAGCTCGGACGAGCGGTAATTACGACACAAACCTTACGTTTTTTAATCATTGAATATCTTGTTCAGTTATAAAATCCCATTGTTTTAATGAACGAGTCAACTTCTTTCCAATGATTTCCCTGTACTGTGTAGCAGCAATCCCTTGATTCTTAGGCTTCCTCGCTTCTAAATCTTCCAACGTTAATTTGTGACCTAAAGGTAAATCCTTATTAGTCGACAAAGATTTTTCAAAAATCTCTTTTAGTGATGTATAAATTGAGTTATCATCTTTATTAATCAATACATTTTGAGCTCTTTCAATTTGTCTAATACCTTTTACTAAATAAGATATTTCATCAATGGTTAGAGATGATTTCGTATCTGGGCCAAACATTCTTTTATCAAATACTGCATGAAACTCAAGAATTTCTGCCCCGTGATTAACGGCTGACAAACATGCAAATATATCTCCTGAGTGATCTGAAAAGCCTGTTTTTAAGCCATATCTTTCTTTCAATTCCTTGATAACATTCAATCCCCATTGCTCTGGCTGAGTTGGATACGATGTTGTACATTGCAATACTGACAATGTGTTTTTATATGGTTTTAGAAAATTCACAGTTTTATCTAATTCGTCATATGAACTCATTCCTGAGGAAAGAATAATTTCTTTTCCTGTGACAGCGATATGTTGCAACAATAAAAAATTATTCACTTCACCTGAACCAATTTTAAATTTAGCAACCCCTATATTATTTAATAATTTAACAGCAGCATTAGAAAAAGGAGATGAAAGAAACTCCATTCCTTTTTCTTCGCAATGTTTTTTTAATCCGGCCCATTGCCCTTCTGTAAATTCCATTCTTTTCCAATAATCCATCCGAGTATTATCCTCATAGGAAAATTTAACACGAAAAGGTTCATAAACACTACTTTCTGCTTCTGCAATATGTGTTTGAAATTTTATTGCATCCACTCCCGTAGAAGCTAAGGCATCTATATAAGAATGAGCAATACCTAAGCTTCCTTCATGAGCTTGCCCAATTTCTGCAATAAGAAAAATATGTTTTTTCACACCTTTTAATATTTAATTACCTATAATAGAAGTATTTAATGATAAAGTGTTATCTATTAAACTTAACAAAACCACTTGTATAATCTTTTCTAACATCAATATACTTTGGAAAAAGTGGGGATGATGATAACTGTTTAAATTTATCCCACAATTCATTAACAACCACACTATATCGACATACAATATTAAAAATTACAGATTCTCTCTCATAAACAGCGTAAAAAGAGGAATATATTATCTTTCTTACCCCCGCTTCTTTAACAGTAGTAAAAACGTTCACTCTACCCATAATAAAAACAGATCTTCTAACCACTTGATATGAAACAGAATCCCCAATAAACACTTGACAAACAAGCCAAATCATACGACTAAAATAGCTTTATAACCCATCAGTATGCAATTTATAGGTAAAAATCCAGTAATAAAAGAACACTTGTATAAAGAAAGTCCAATTTAACAATTACATTTTCTTGTTTAGACTCATAAGTCTTTATATTGATTAATGATAGCTCCAAATAAATCGAACTAAACGTATCTTTACATACCAATACTTAAACTAAATCCTTGTAAATAAACAACAATGAACATCTTTATTAATGCATACAACCTAAAAATTGGCGGTGGGGAGAGTATTGGCTTAGGATTCATCGATGCACTACATAAAATTAACACAAACGATACATTTCACCTATTAATACCCAAAAATGAGTCATACCAACGTTTCAAACCTTCTAAAAATATCCATATCCATTATTGCCCTGTTTTTTTCGCCGATTATTTAATAGGACGTCTTTTATGTGTTTTTTACCTGGTTTACCTGGTTAAAAAACTAAATCCTGATGCCATTTTTTCCATGGGTAATTATGCCATTCCTGTAAGAAAAAAACAGTTGGTACTACTGCATTGGCCATATGTGGTTTACCCTGAAAGCAGAGCATGGAAACAGATGCCTCTCTTAGATTTCGTTAAACGTAAAATAAGATGTCTAATGGTTCGCCAAAAGCTCCGTTTCGCATCTGTACTTACGGTACAAACAGAATTGATGAAAACACGGGTCCTTCAGCATTTAAATTTCAAAGAGGAAACCATCGTTGTAAAAAGCGCAAGCTCATTAAAAATTCCTTCCTCTGAAAGTAAAAAAGCACTTGAACTCATTAAAGCAACACGAAAACAATACCTTCAACACCGATTTCTTTTATTTGTAAGTGTATACTATAGTCATAAAAACATTGAAGTATTGATTCCTCTTGCCAAGCAGATCAAACATAAACACGATCCTTTCAAACTTTTCATAAGCCTTGACCCGTTCCAAAACAAAAAAACAACTCAACTTTTACAACGCATAAAAAAAGAAGGGCTTGACGACATCATCATTAATCTCGGGAAAATACCACGGGGAGACTTATTGGAGATTTATAAAAGCAGCGATGCCTTCATCATGCCTACTCTTCTGGAGTCATACGGCATCACATACATGGAAGCCATGATTGCTGGCATTCCCATCTTCACCTCTGACTTAGATTTTGCTCATGAAACCTGTGGGGAAGCGGCATTTTATTTCAACCCTTTAGATTTCAATTCTATTTACAATACGATCATACAAGCTTATCAATCGCCTTCCAAAATAGCAAACAAAATAGCCTTGGGTAAACGTAAAACTGAACATTTTTTATCTTGGGAAGAAATCACTCAAAAATACCTTGATATCCTTAAAAATATTTAATTTCAGGAATGTTGATTTCTGTCGTCGTCCCTTTCCATCAATACAATTCACTTACTGAAAGATGTATCAACAGTATCATACCTCAGTTGACCCAACAACATGAATTGATTTTAATAGGGGATGGTGTTCATGAAGACCTGTGTTCCCGAATCAACTTACAATATCCTCAACTCAAGGTCATCCCTATCCCAAAATCGGGCGCCAATACGGCCAGACAAGAAGGTGTAGAAAAAGCATCTGGATGCTATATATTTATGGCCGATAGCGATGATGAACTTGAACAAGATGCGCTCATCACTTACTCCAACATCATTGAAAAAGAATCTCCTGACTTAATTATGGGCAATGTAAAAAGGATTAAACACTCTGATCATCGTTCTGAAACCGTTTATCACTATTTACGCCCTGATAAAAACATCAAAAAAGAAGAACTTTATTTACGAGAATTGTACCGGCTACCTGTACTGATTTGTAAATGCATAAGAAAAGAATGTTTTAAACATATAACATTCGACAATTCTTCCATGTTTCAAGACATTAACATTACAGCTAAAATCTTTAAAAATATTCAAACGATTTATTATACGAATCAAATCACTTACATCTACCACACCAGAGCCCAATCAACCAGTAGTCAATACGCCAATACACCTCAAAATATAATGAATGCCTTGCCTTCTATCAATGGCATTACCTCCTTCTATCATCAGAAAGACTTATCGCCAATAGAGCATCGTTATTTGAGTCTACTCATTATTCGTTTTTTTTTCACCTTAACACAAAGGGCTCTGCCTACTAAAAACAATCATTTATGTATCCTATTACATGAGGAATACTGTAAACACATGCATCCTAAAATCTTATTTCGTACACTGTGTATCCCCAAAGCTTTTCTCATGGGCTTTATTCTATACTATAAGTACTTATTCATCGGTTACTGTATATACAAAAGATTATTCCTCAGCAAAAAATCATAATGGTCATACTTAATATTTCTGAAGTTCTCCCTGCTCCTATCCCAGATAAAAAAAGGGAAAATGATATTTTACTGGTAACAGCCAATAAGCATAAGGAATTGTATCCTGAGGTAAAACATGTATTTGTATTACTTATACCTTATGTTAGCTGGCTAACCAGTTTTTTTTACCCTAAATGGAAACCCCATCGTGCACTTGCTCAAAAAGGATATTACTATATCAACAACAAAGAAAAAATATATGTCTTAACTACTTCCATGAGAGGGTACAGCATTCCTCCATTAAGGCCTTTTTTAAATTGGATCAGTTATCAACGCAACAAATCTTCTTTATGCAAACTAGTCAATTATTACAAACCTTCTATTATTCATGCACATAACGTATACAATGCATCAAATGTGGCATACAGACTGTCCATAAAAACCAAAATCCCCTACATCATTACATCCAGAAATATCAATTCCTTTTCAACAGACCATCAAACTAGCATGTTTATAAAACATGCACATGCCGTAATAAATATTAACCATATCCATAAAAATATAATAGATCAATTAATACCTAATACTTCATCTTATTTATTACCACACGGAATTGATTCTTTTTTTTTCGAATCTTCCAATCTAGCTGCTCGTTCAAATCAATCAGACACCATCCATATTGTAAGTATATGTAGGCTTCTTCGTTTGAAGAATATAGACCAAACACTTTTTGCACTCTCAAAAATAAAATACCCTTTCGTATACAAGATCTATGGAGAAGGACCGGAAATGAATCACTTAAAAAGCATCGTATCTCAGCTAAACCTAACCCATCAAGTCCACTTTATGGGACATGTCGAACACCATCAAGTAGCCAATGTATTAGCTGAAAATGACATCTTTATTATGCCTAGTTATCCAGAAACTTTAGGTAGAATATACTTAGAAGCGATGTGTCTGCGCCTACCTGTTATTGCCGCTAAACATACTGGTATGGATGGATATATTATAAATGGAGAAAACGGATACTTAGTAGATCATAAAAATGTCAATGACCTAAAAGAAACATTAGAGTTTTTAATGGTAAACAAAGAAAAAAGAATATCCACCGGCAAAGCAGCACAGTCTTATTCTAAGCAATTTTCATGGGAAGTAATCATAGAAAAACTACATGCTATATATTACTCCAACCAGTCTTAATGAGTAGTACTTTTTTTCAAGACTTGAATTAGATCCCGATAAATAAAAAACACACAAGTACATACTACACCCAACAATATCATTAAAAGTTGAACGATCTCTTTGACAAAAAAAGGAGATGCCATACCAATCAATACGATAAGAAGTAAAAATAGAAACTTCAATAATTCCTGTTTAAAATAAGGCTCATAACTCGATCCTATCAATGCTTTCAATTTAGGAATAAAGTATGTCCATAAAACAATAAGAGAAGCTATTCCTGTTGCTAAAACGATACCTCTAACACCCCAGAAATATCCCAATAAAATAGACAGTGAAAAATTCAATACCCCCTCTTTCAAGTCTTGTAACTTAATGGTTCTTAAATCTTCTTTTGAAAGTATAATGGAACGAATAATAGCGATAAACATCGAAAGGCTATACGAAATAAATAAAATGAGATTCACTGTATCTCCAAGATAATAATCTTGACCAACCCATAGACTCATAAATTTCTGATTAAAGATATAAATACACATACCTATAGCAAATAATGCGCCCAACAGTAGTTTAACATATACCAAAGCCCAAGTGGCATGATTTTCGGCTCCCCTTCTGTAAAGTTTGATAAAATGAGGGTTGAGTGTTTTAATGACAATTAAAAATCCACCCATCGCAACAAGGTATAATTTTGAAGTAAGTAAAAACGAAGTTAAAACTGTTAACCCTTCCATTTTACCAATGCATAATACATCGGTATGCTTTATAAATAACTGTGCTAAAAATCCTAATAAAAACCATCTTCCTACATTAAAGGAATTAAAAAGAACCTTGTGACTAAACTGTCTTACATGAAACAAAGGTTGATAATTAAAAGATCGAACAAAATAAAGAGTCGTCATTAAAAACAATATACTCGTCAAACTCACCGGAATTACTAATGCTAATACATTAAAATCATTCCTTAATAAAATCCACGTCAATACGGTTTGAATGACCAATAAGAGCAACCTCAAAAGGTATACAATGTACTCTTTATTGTATACAGCCAATAAATTGGAAAACAAAAATGAAATGCTCGATAAAGAAAAATTGAACAGTAACAAACCATAAACAAACCCCATACTATGATTTTCTATACCAGCAGTATCAACCCATTGAACAAATAATGGATAAACCAATAAACCCAAAGCCAATAGGATACAGGAGAGTATTACATAAAATATAAGTAAAGTAGAAAACAAGCTATCGATGTATTTTTTTCGATGTACTCCAAACGATAACTGATATCGAAATCCACCGTTTTGTCCTCCTCTCAGTATACCCAACCAAACCACTATACTGTTAAGCATATAAAAAAATGCATACTCTTCTCTTGTCAAATGCCTTAATATATAAGGTGTAAGTAAAAATGAGATCAACATCGATACCCCAAAAAAGACAACCCCAGAACCAACACTCAAAATGATCTTTCTCATGGTTGATGAACAGGCAAAATTTTATAATTTAATCGACCAAGAAAAAGGGATGCAACTTCATTTACACCGCTTATTTCTTCCGTAGACAATAGGGATATAGATTGGCTATTTTTATTTTGAATAGTTCCAGTTTTTTTATTGATCGTATAACAATAATCATAAATGAATACATTGTCCATGGGTGGCAACGATAAAAAATCGGTAATTTTACGTATCGTAACAACAGGGTCATTGGTCAAGTCCTCATAACTAATGAGGAGTTTATGTTGAAGAGATGAGAAATCATCCATCATGATCTCATTACTTTCTATCCATTGCATGGCACATGTACGGATGTCAGCACCTGTCTTATCTGAAATCCCTTTAGAAACAGCATACCCATTTCTATAGATTCCAATAAAAAAAGATGGGGTAAAATGCTTTTGTAACCATCGCGTACGAACAGCATTAGTAGGCGATTTTTCTATCAAAACTTCTTTATTCGTATCGTTATACTGTAAAGCCCACTGTTTTTTCAATCGTTTGATATCTGTTTTGGTAACCGAATGTTCATTCAACACAAACTTTTCTTTGTCTTTCATCCATAACCTGGAAAGACCAAGTTGGTAAGGACGAATCAACTGATCGGTCAAAAATTGCCCCTCTTGTGGCATACTCCCTATAGATGGATGATTAGCCAACAAATCATGCAACAATGATGTCCCTGAATTAGGACAACCCGCAATAAATAGCCATTTTCTAGGATTTGGCTCAGGAGTAAGGAGGTATTTAAAATATCTTTTAACTTTAGTCCACATAAGACAGGTGCTTCATTAAAAATAACATGTTAAATCAAATATTCAGATATACTAAGCTTAATATTTTCTCCATATGGAATCGTCATCCTTTTTACCGCCAGGAAAATAAAATGGCTCCCTTATTTATCCTCTCTGCAGGCAGGAGTGGCAGTACATTACTCCGATCAATTCTAATCAGAAGTCAACTGGTTTCTATTCCTCCAGAAACACACCGTTTCATTCCTAATCTCACATTCCTTTACCTCAAATACAATCACCTACCATGGGAAACGCTCATTGAATTGATCATACAAGAAATCAAATCCATCCATGCTTTTAACTATTGGAATATTAAACTAACACACCATGACATTAATTTTCTAAAAACAGACCTTCAGGATAAAAGCCTACACGGTATTATTCGATATTTTTATGAGTCTTATGCTCAAAAAAATCAACCTCATTATATTTTATGGGGAGATAAAACACCTTTACTGATATACCACACCGACGTATTGGAAAAAATTTTCCCTTATGCCAAATACATTTTCATCACGCGCGACAGCAGAGATGTCGTCAGCTCTTATCTGAAAAATGGGATCTATACCGATATAAACTATCTCTGCAAACGATGGATAAAGTCTATAAAAGTCAGAGATTTTTTTTCAAAAAAATTGGGGCCGCACTATGTACATCTTGTTCAGTACGAAAAACTGGTCTTAAATCCTGAAGAAGAGATTAAAAAACTCTGTACATTTTTAAATATACCTTTTCATTCGGACTACCTCAACAATACTCCTGTTTACCTAGGAGATGAAGAGCACCTTCATTTCCAAAGTACGAAAGAAGTTATTCATCCTCATAAAATAGGTTCTTGGAAACAATACTTAAGTACCATACAAAAAAACGAAATCCTAAAAAAAACATCCTCTTTACTCAAGAGCAATGGATACATCTGATGTTTAAGAAAAAAAAGTCCTCCATTCATCCTGATAACGATCCAAATAAAATTCATCTTTCACCCTCTTCATGGCCTGTTTTTTTATTTTTTCTTTTTCATACTGAGTTAAAAAAAACACTTCTTTTATTTTCAATGTCAATGCATCTACTGACCTTTTCGGAACAATCCATCCTGTATGTTCATCTACGATATTTTCGGAAATACCTTCTGCATTGGTAGCAATGGTAAGCATCCCAAGAGCCTGAGCTTCTAATACAGAAAGAGCAAAACCTTCTTGGACACTACTTTGAATATACAGATCTGATTGTCCCATTAAATCCAATACCTCTTGATACTTCAAAGCTCCAGTAAGTGTCACGATATGTTCTAACCCTAAATCTTTGATAGCATAACGTATGGCTTGTTCATGCTCCCCTGATCCTATAATGGTATAATGGCATTCTATACCGTCTTGAACTAATTGCTGGATGGATAAAAGTGCATATTCTAACCCTTTCTTCCAATGCAGTCGAGCAACTGTTAATAGTTTAAGAGGACTTTTGTCTTCACGCAAAGAGTATTCTTTTTTTTCAAAAAATGCTAAATCTAATGTTTGATAAATCAGATGAACATGATGATCTTCTTTTAAACCATAAGCACTTAACAATACCTGTAAATCTTTAGAAATGACATGTATTTTACCAACTTGTTTCCACAAATGAGTATAAATATCCGATTGACCAAGTGGAAAAATAGCAACATCTGCCCCCCTAAAGCTTACGCTCATTGGAACACGCATGGCACGAGCTACGTTTTCCTTATGAATAGCAACATTGCCAAAACCAAAATGAAGATAGTCGATGTGTACAGGAAGAATATGAGCAACCTTGTATACTTTTTTTAAAGTATTCCCCAAAGCATTCCCTCGGTTTAACTCATCATGGATTAAGCGTATACTCGGCCCCAAACCTCTCACGAGTAACCTCATTAAACCAATGGCCATGCGTAATGCACTCTTTATTCCAGTTAATTTTAAAGGTAAGCCTTCGTATGTCTTAATGGACAAAATGGGGTCAGCCCCTTTCGTCGACTTAGCAAACAGGACGACATCATAGCCCATATTTTTCCAGACCTTTATTTCATTTGCAATAAAAGTGAGACTATATGTTACAGGTCCATTTAAGACTAATCCTATTCTTTTTTTCATCATAAAAAAGGGTCTGCTCTATGTGAACAGACCCTCAAATATACATTATACTTTTATTTTATTTTTTGGATACTTTATAAGTTGCGACAAACACCCCATCGATACTCAAATGAACAAGATACAAGCCACTTGCATAATGCTGCATATCAAGCGCAATATGATCTGATAGCGTATACTCTTGCTCCATTAATTTCATCCCCTGATTGTCGATGAGTACAATGCCAGGTACACCTTGTACCAAAACATTTGATAAATCTATCGTAAGGAGTTCTGAAGTAGGATTAGGATAAACAGTAATCAAAGACGCATAAGATGCATAAGAAACAGAAGTCACGATGGTAATACCTACCTCATTAGAGGTAGAAGAACAAACGCCTGATTCTACATTACGAACATAAAACAAATCGGTAGTAGGGCCAGCATCGGCTGTAAACGTTGCCGCATCGGCAAAATCTATATCGCTATAAGGCCCTCCCTGTACTGAAGCTACCTGCCATTGGTAGGTATACGTTCCATTTCCACCAGATAAAGTAGCCGTTTCTGTAAATGGATCAGGAGTTCCACCTGAATTCAAGGCTTGATTCGCCCCTACCTGATTCCCTGTAATACCATCGTAAACAGTAATTTCTATTTCATTACTTAAATTCACATCGGTGGCTAAACAAGACAAGAGATCTGAAACCACTCTACGGTATTTATAGCTATTAACACTTAAAGCTGCTCCTTCAGCATAGTCTTGTGAAGTGCCGCCTGAGCTCACATCAGCCCATGTTCCATTATTGATTTGTTGTTGCCACTGATAACTCGGAGAGGAAGAGGCAACCGTGGCAACCGATCCCGTGAAAGAAGATGACAAAGAAGATGTACCACAATACTCTAATGCTCCTGAAAATGCAATGTCATTATTTGAAATGGCACACATATTGGCACCTGTTACGAAACCAAGTGATGTCATACCAGAAACAACAATACGTTGTAATGCACTCACCCGAACAATTGGTACTCCCGATGCTAAAGCCGTTTCATCATCATAAGCATACACATTAATGCTCGTTTCATCTCCATTGACGTCTGCTGCCCAATATTGGAATGTTCCATTGAAATTAACATTACTCATGTTGGATGAAACACTCCAATAACGTGAAAGATAATCAACAGGTGACGTGGCTGCAACCGCAGGGTGAGCCGCATCAATGACCCTAAGGCCAACATAGGTTGTTGCATCCAATACCGTTGCTGAATTCACATCAATCCTTGCATATGCATATTCCGTAGTCCCTGTTGTTTCTCCAAGAGGGAAATAGAAAAAACCAGGGGCACTGAATACCTTTCTGAGTTCACCTGTACCAGAAGTGACCAGCATATTGGTTGAAGAAGGTGTACCTGCTATGGCTGGACTATTTTCTCCCAACGTGAAATGATTGTTCTGAATATTAAAATTACCAGACGTTAACGTTAATAAACCATTTAATGTACGAGAACTGTGTAATGAAACCCCATTACTATTGTTTATATTCAAGTTAAAAGGACCATTCGTAACCGGGAACTCTGCATTTGTAGTGGTCTGAACACCACTTCCTTTATATTCCAACGTAGCATCAGTTCCATAAGCTAATGTGAACGCACCTAAACCTAACGAAGCTGTTCCTTCCAAAGTAAGTGTTCCTGTTATTGTTACATTGTTGACCAAGGTCTTAGCAGCACCTCCAGCCAAGGTAACATGATGATAGTTTACTATCGATACCGCATCAACTTTACCTCCTGCACTTAAAAAACTTTGCGCAGAAGCCGACTCAAATCTTACTTCTCCACTAATATCATATGCCAAGGTCGCAACCGTATTGCTGAGCTTAGATACAAAAACACCACCCGATTCTACGGTAAAACTAGCCAAGGAATTTCCCACAGTAGTCGGATTATTTTTGTGTAGTCGGTATGATTTTAAGGTAGCCCCATTTCTAATGATTACTGTACCTCCACTGACACCATTACCAGGTTGAGCGACATAATCATCTCCTGCCACACGAATTTCATAATCTGCGACTTCTCCGTCCAACACCCCAGAAACATCCAATATACCAGAAGAAACTTCCAGATGCCCACAACGAATGGTATTTTTACAATAGCCCGTAACCCCTGGGTCGAACGCAAAATCTAATCTCCATCCTGCAATTCTCGAATTTGCTGTAAGTTCATTCAATACGAAAATCGTTCTATCCACCGTTCCTCTGAATTTTAATCTACCTGAAGTTCCGGTATTGATAAAGCCAGCAATTCCTGCACCTGTAGCTCCATTATCCGTATTTCCAGGAGCTGTACCAGTATAACTTCTCATTTTACCCCATATATTCAAAGCAAAATCACCTGTATTAATTCTTACCACATCCTGGACACCATTCAAATGCAAATCCTTACAAGCAGCATCTTGACTTAACGTCACCGTAAACCCGGCTTCCAAATAAACATTATTGGCATCTGCCTCACTGGTCCCACCAGGTACTTGTCCTGCGACTGCATTTTGCCAAACAGCACCATCAAAAACTGACCATGTCGTAAAATTACTCCAATCGCCGGAAGCCCGCGACTTATAATCGCCTACGGTTTGTGCCTGACTTGGATGTAATAATAAGATGCTTGAAAAAAACAGGAATACTCCAAGCATTACTTGGGAAACGGTGATCCGAATAGTGTTCTTTGGGAACAATGGTAAACTTGAGTTCATAGGTATTTTTTTTATAAAAAACTGTTTATCAATGAATTAATTCTTAATGTTTAACCGTATAACGTTAATACCGCAAAGAACGTAAAAGGTTTTCTGAAATACATTTTATTCGACGAAATCATTAAATAATACAACAAATCCACAAAAAAAAACAAGCCTTATTTTAAAGCTTGTTTTTGTCTGCTGTGAGCATTATTCTTTTTTTACTGATACATCATGTCTTTATTCCCATCCAATACTTCAAACTTGGATGAATTACTGATAAATTCAGGGACTAATTTTTTCATGACCCTTACCACATCAAATTCAGTTAATTTATAGTTCAATTCTAATGTACGCTCCAGTTCAACCTTTAATAAACCATGATCAACACTCCTTACTTGAGCAATCATGATTTTAGGATGATGAGTAGGAATGGTATTTTCTTTATTGTTCAATAATTCCTCGTACAACTTTTCTCCACCTCGTAAACCTGTATATTCTATTTTGATATCAACATCAGGGACCAAGCCTGAAAGCCTGATCATCTTATTGGCCAAATCCACTATTTTTACAGAATCCCCCATGTCAAAAATAAAAATTTCTCCTCCTTTACCCATGACTCCAGCTTCCATTACCAATTGACACGCTTCGGGTATGGTCATAAAATAACGTGTAATTTCCGGATGAGTCACCGTGATAGGACCTCCTTTGGCAATTTGCCTTTTAAATAAAGGAATTACAGAACCATTGGAGCCTAAAACATTTCCAAAACGAGTCGTAATAAATGAAGTACCTTCGATTCCTTGCTTTTTTAACGATAAATCTAAAGACTGAACATACATTTCAGCAATACGCTTGCTGGCTCCCATGACATTGGTAGGGTTTACCGCTTTATCCGTAGACACCATCACAAATTTAGAAACCTTGTATTTTACCGCTAAATCGGCCAATACTTTAGTCCCTTTGATATTACAACGCAAGGCCTCTCTTGGATTTTGCTCCATCAAAGGAACATGCTTATAGGCGGCAGCATGAAAAACAACCTGAGGTTCGTGATTTTTGTACAGAAGATCCATCGCTTGTTCATTAGAAACATCCGACATTTCCACAACACATTCTGTAAATCCTATACCACTTTTGAGCAGTATATTAATTTCATGCTCTACGTCAAACAATCCTGTTTCAGATTGATCTACCAACACAATTTTTTTACACTTGCAATACAAAGACTGCATGACAAGTTCCCTTCCTATAGAACCGGCAGCCCCTGTGATCAAAACAACCTTTCCTTTCAATTCCTGTTTGATGATAGACTTTCCTAACTTAATCGTATCTCGACCCAACAAATCTTCGATATTAAGGTCTTTGATTTGCTTTACCGTCAATTGTCCATTAATCCACTTGCTCACAGGAGGAATGGTCTTCACCGGTAAATTCAATGCCAAACAATGATCGATAATATCACGCTTACGCACTGTACTGATTTTTTGAATGGAAAAAATAATTTCTTCGACGCCTTTCTTTTTCACAAATTGTGCCGTCAGGGCTTCGGCAGAACTATACACCGGAATCCCTTCGATCAACTTTCCTTTGATGGACTGGTTATCGTCAACAAAACCTACAATCTTATATTGAAAACTATTGCTCTCGACCAAGGAATGCTTGGTCAATAACCCCAATCGCCCGGCTCCATAAATCAAGACATTTTTTTTCTCTACATTTTTAGTCTGAATCAATTCAAAATATACCGTTTTAAAAATAAAACGGCTCACAACCAACAAAAATGTAGCGACAAAAAAATGTACGATGAAAAAAGACAAGGGAGTATGCTGTATCCAGTACACATGAAAATACTTGGATACATATAAAATAAACGATAGTGCGAACAGAGCAAACGAATTAGCCTTAACAATTCTCCATATATCGGCAATACTGGTATGGCGGATAACGCCAAAATAAGATTTGTGTATCAGGAAAGATAAAAAGTATACTGCTGTGACCAAAGGTGTTGTAAAAACGATCAAATAACCACTCAGCTGATCCAATTGAAAATTAGACGCCATTATGATTGCAAAAAACACAGAACTTAATAACAAGATCGTGTCAATCGCCAGTACAAGCCATCTCGATACAAAGTTCTTCTTGATTCGAAGAAGTAATATCGTTATAAATATAGTAGGTATATCTTTCAAGCGCAGACGTTTATCTCCTAAAATTACACTTAAATTACGAAATATACCCATATCCTTTCTTAAAAGAGTCCGAAAAACCAGAAATCATGTGTGGTGATGGCTGGTCCATTGGATACTTAAGAACGGATGAGGTTTAATCGCATTAAAACTTCCTCTATACGAGACTCATCTTCCTTCGACATGTTCGTTCCTGAAGGCAAACATAAGCCTTTTTCAAACAAGCGCTCCGATAAATGATCTCCATAATACACCGCTCCTTCGAAAATGGGTTGCAAATGCATCGGTTTCCAAAGTGGTCGGGATTCTATATTTTCTTTTTCAAAAGCCAAACGTATAGCTTCACGACTTACCCCTGCTTTTTGCTCATCCACCGTAATACAGGTCAACCACCTGTTGGAGTAAAACCCTTCTTTTTCTTCTAAGAACGTGATGCCTGGAGTTTCTCTCAATAAAGACACATACCAATCGTGTATGGCTCTTTTTTTCTGCACTCGCTCATCTAATACCTGCATTTGTCCACGTCCGATACCGGCACAGACATTACTCATTCTATAATTGTAACCAATATGAGAATGCTGGTAATGTGGAGCTTGGTCTCTGGCTTGCGTAGCCAAGAAACGCGCTTGTTCTATATTTTCCTTAGAAAAAGACAACAAAGCTCCCCCTCCGGAAGTGGTAATGATTTTATTCCCATTGAACGATAAAACCCCATACGTTCCAAATGTCCCTGGTGATGCACCTTTATAGCGAGATCCCAGCGCCTCGGCAGCATCTTCTATCAATACCACATCGTGTTTTTTACAAATAGCAACAAGCTCATCCACTTGTGCCGGCATGCCGTACAAATGAACCAAGATAAAGGCTTTTGGTTTTTTCCCTTTTTGAGTAAGATCAACAATCGCTTGCTCTACAAATTCCGGAGAAGCATTCCATGTCAAGGCCTCACTTTCTATAAACACGGGAATAGCGCCTTGATAAACGATCGGGTTAGCCGAAGCACTAAAGGTAAACGTAGAACATAAGATATGATCTCCTGGTTTGATCCCCGCCAGAATGAGGGCTAAATGCAAAGCCGAGGTCCCAGAACTCAGTGCTGCCGCATGAGCAGCACCTGTATACTTTTGTATGTCTTCTTCAAATCCATTCACATGTGGACCTAATGGAGCAATCCAATTGGTATCAAACGCTTCTTTGACAAAATTAAATTCTGTACCTCCCATATGAGGAGATGATAAATAGATCTTAGTTTTCATGCTTATATTTAATGACTTTGGCAGGATTTCCAACCGCTACAGCATAATCAGGAATATCGTTGATGACCACAGAACCAGCTCCTACCACACACCACTTCCCTATTCTTACTCCGGGAATAACTACCGTACCTACACCAATTAAGGTTCCTTCTCCTACCGATACAAGTCCACACAAAGCCGTTTTAGGAGCTATATGAGCATAATCTCCCACCACACAATCGTGATCGATCAGACTGGAAGAATTGACAATAACGTGTTTGCCTATTTTAGAAGAGCTCTGGATAAGGGCTCCATGCAATACAACTGTACCTTCACCAATTTCAACATCTTGCGCAATCAATGCAGAAGGATGAATGGCTTGTCCGAATTTCTTACGGCCGGCTTGTTGAACAATTTTAGCCCTGATCTGATTATCTCCTATCGATACAATAAGAGGTTCTTCGGTATGCGAAGCCGTATAATCTCCAAATACCGTATAAGACTTTAAATGTTTCACCGCAGGATTACGATCGAAAAGCCCTATCACTTTGATTCCGGCATCTCTTAAGCAATCCAGGATTACCTTAGCATGTCCACTTGCGCCTATTAAGTACATATTAGTTTGTCCCTTTAAATTTTTCCATGGTGACAGAAGTGGCAGAACTGATTCCTTCTCTTTTAAAAACCTTATATACCGTTAAAAATACAATTTTAAGATCGAGACGCCAAGATAAATGTTCAACATACCACACATCCAATTCAAATTTTTTCTCCCAGGAAATGGCATTACGCCCATTCACTTGAGCCCAACCTGTAATACCCGGTCTTACATCATGCCTACGCGCCTGCTCTTCCGAATACAAAGGTACGTATTCAACCAACAAGGGACGCGGACCTATCAAAGACATGTCTCCTTTTATGACATTCAATAATTGAGGGATTTCATCAAGGGAAGTCTTCCTCACCAACTGACCAAAACGGGTAAGCCGCTCCTGATCAGGCAATAATTCTCCATGGCTATTTTTTTTATCGTTCATGGTTTTAAACTTAACGACCGTAAACAGCCGGGCATTTTTGCCGGGTCGTGTTTGATAAAAAAAAGGCTTGCCTTCGTTCAGGATATAGAACACCAAGGTAATGGTAAGAAACACAGGGAAGGCGACAATGAAAACGATTGTAGCCAAAAGAAAATCGAATGAGCGTTTAAAAAAAGAACGGTACATGGTAAAAGTTTAGTATGAGTGTTTGTTTTAAGGTATTGAAAGATCTTTATTTTCCATTC
The DNA here is from genome assembly GCA_964454665.1 of uncultured Chitinophagaceae bacterium. Lineage (GTDB taxonomy): Bacteria > Bacteroidota > Bacteroidia > Cytophagales > Cytophagaceae > JACMQM01. The sequence continues at coordinate 230,538 of CAYVTO010000003.1, read as the reverse complement.
TTGAAATTATGTACCATAAACCACGGATAGAAATTTAGATAAAGTTCATGAAATTTTCTTTATGAATAACCTGAAATTCTGCTTCATAATGACTGGTAAATGTTTTACTTAATTTGGCTTTCGTATGCTCATTCCATTTAAACTCAAAAGCATATAAACGACCATCCTTCTCTTCTACATAATCCACCTCTTGTTGCTGTGTTGTTCTCCAAAAATAAGTATTAACGGGCGATTGAGCATAGGCTAGTTTTTTCAAGCGTTCCACGATCAGAAAGTTTTCCCAAATCGCTCCCTTATCTTGTCTCATGTGCATTGGATTAAAATTATTGATGAGTGTGTTTCTAATTCCCAAATCATAAAAATAAATCTTTCTGCTTTTTTTCAACTCATTACGAACATTCCTACTCCATGACGGAAGTTTAAAAATAACAAATACTTTTTCCAACAAATCAATGTAGTCAGAAATTGTACGACTATTAACACCCAATAAATTGGCCAATTCATGATAAGAAACTTCACATCCTATTTGCAATGCCAATGCCTGTAATAACTTCTCCAGTACTTCCGGCTTTTTGATACCCGTCAAGCTCAAAATATCTTTATACAAATAACTTTCCGTGAGTTCCTTCAGTACTAATTTCTCCTCACCTACCCTATTCATCACATCTGGATACATTCCGTACAGCAAACGGTTTTCTAAATCCTGAACACCATACAACAATCCCCTTGTATGGGCTAATTCCGACCAACTGATCGGAAAAAGTTGAAAGGGCCATTTTCTCCCTGTAAGCGGTTCTGTGATACGATGATTGAGGTCAAAAGCAGAAGATCCTGAAAGAATGACTTGCACCGTACTCAATTGATCAACTATAATTTTAACGGTAATGCCAATATTATTAATACGCTGAGCCTCATCTATAAATACCATATCGTGCTTGCCTATCAATTGCTTTAACTGCTGCGTATTGATCGTTGACAGCATTACCCTGACGGTAGAATCATCTCCATCCAAAAATAAAAAACTCCCCTTAGCACTTAAAATATCTTTAATGAGCGTGGTTTTCCCTACTTGACGAGGACCGATGAGGACAATAGCCTTGCCCATAAAAAATCGTTGTCGAATGACCGATTCTAATATCCTTTCAATTTTCATCTTCTAAACATAATAAATTTGTATTTAAATACATAAAAACAATAATAAATTTGTATTTAAATACATAAAAACAATAATAAAAATACAAATATCTCTTAAAAATGAACTATTCGGCTTTTTACAAAGCCCTTAAATACTCCAAATACTGCCTGGCTAATATTTCCCGATCAAAAGAGGTTCGCGCATAGTGATACCCACTCAAACCTTGTTGTTGTAAAAGTTCACGATGTGCCAAGTAGTGATTAATTTTTTCAATATAGTCGGCTGTATTTTCCGGCTCTACATACACCCCCGCTTGAGCCTCCTCCACCAACTGACGAGACACCCCATCAATGGCCATCAGGATAGGCTTTTTACAAGCCATATAATCAAACGTTTTATTAGAATACACCGTTTTAAAGGTGTCCACTTTCTTCAAAACAGAAGCTCCCAAATCAGAGGCTAAAATATATCTAAACACTTCTTTCTTGGGAACGGAATTAATAAATCTAATGTTCTTCAATCCACGTTTCTCAACTTCCTCCTGAAGCATTTTCTTTTGCATGCCATCGCCTATTAATAAAAAAAGAACAGGTTTGTCTTGAATTTGCGATGCCACATCGACTAATTGAATCAAGTGATTCGCTACACCATGTGCTCCCACATAAGTAATCAGTAAGGTTTCTTCGCTAATGCCTATTTCTTTTCTAAAAGCCTTCGCATCGAAGGTCTGCAAAAGTTCTTCCGTCAATGAAAAATCTGCGGCATTCGGAATATAAATCACCTTTGAAGAAGCAACATTCTTCTTAGAAATCAAGGCTTCTCTAAAAGCAGGTGTTAAAACATTAATCAACTTTGCATTTTTATAAATAAAAGCTTCCAACCCATACGATACTTTGATAATCCACTTATTCGTAACCACTCCAGTATCAATCGCCGATTCAGGCCAAAGGTCCCGAATTTCAAATACATAAGGAAGTCTTTTGAACTTCGACAAGAAATACGCTGTAATTCCTACAAACAAAGGAGGAGAGGTCACTAATATCAAATCGTATTTCCCTTTTGTTTTAAATAAACCTGCCCATAAAGCAAAAAACACAAACGAAAAATAGCCCCACAATCTTCCTATGAAATTCACATTATAGCTTTCCGACACATGACAACGAATCACTTCTGTATAGTCATCGTACTGATCTTTTACAAACCATTTCCCTTTATACTTCTCTGCTTTCCCTGAAGCATTGGCATGAATCATTCCAGCCAAAACTGTTACATGAACGCCTTCTTGGGCCCAAGTCTTCGTCATCTCATTAAAACGTGAACCTCCTGGGTCATTTTTTTCTAAAAAATACTGGTGTATTAATAAAATCCTCATGTTTACTTATTCCATTCTATGCGTGTAATGATCTTATTGCCTGATGTACTAAAAACAACATCCTTTACCGATTCCTTCATGCCGTAAAAAGAAGAGTAGAAACCTTCTTCAACCGATTGCTGAAGTACATTTCCCATTTCATCGTACGCTATAAATTTCAAATGACTATACGATGATGGAGAAGGATGCCATAATTGGAGCATCGGTAAATGCTTGGGTTTATTGAGAAGCTCGTCTTCTACTTCCCAAACAAACTGATCTTTCATCTTGGTCACTTTACGACGATGCTTGATGTTTTTATGCATGTAGCTATACACCGAAACTTCCCCTTGAAAAACAAGCCCTTGATCTTCTACTTTAAAAGAAGCACGCGCCTCTTTGTTCCAATAATACCAAATGAATCGTGGTCCTTTTAACATCTGATCATGATTCCCCAACATGACCGTATTATGCCCCCGTGTACCGGCAAAATAGCGAATGGTAGCTTCATCCGTATTGTACAAATAAGATCCTGCATCACGCAAAATATTTTCACCTTTCACCCACAAATCGAGGTGCAAATTATCCGCCTGTCCCGGTCGGTCTTTATAGGCTCCACAACGGAGAAAGGTCACTGAATCCGTTTCCTTATAAACATAATATCCTCCCTTTTTGAAGGCTTCAATTTCAAAATAAGAACGAGGCTTAGGTGTAAAGTTTGAACGTTCCCGACGTCTCACGTCGAAGCCATACCATGCTACATCTTCTGTCCATGGGCCAATTTCAGGATAAAGTGTTTTTTTATCCAATATACAAGAAAGTGTATTGAGTAATGGTCGATAATCCCTAAAATCGGTATCCGAAAAAGGGAAAAACCAAGCACCGTCATTATTGCCATAGTTGGGTAATGCTCCCGTTGTACTATCCTGACAGGTATGAAGAAAACGCAGAGACCTTCTTACTCTGCTATAAAAGGTAGAAGAGAAGTATTCTTTGTTTAATTCCGCCAAACGCATAGCCCAGGAAAGCAATTGAAGAGCCACACGATGATAGTTCATCGAGAACTGCAAGTACGTACCATCATTATATATTTGATAGGCAACTTCCTTTTCCAACCACGCCTTTCCTTTTGATTTCATGACGTTCGCATTCGGATAAAAAGGGAATAACATCCCTACCAGATACAAAGCTAAACATTCCGTAATGGCATGGTTATTACGAACAGCAATACGAGAAAAATCAATATTGTGGTATACATGTTGAATTTGGCGATAAATAGCATTGTGTATTTTTTGCCAACGTTCTTCTGTAATACATTCTGAATACTTATAAAAATTAAGAACAAAAATCCAGTTCAATATCCTCAATGAAATCTCCTGACTGCATCGGTAATGAGGGCCTTTATTCAATGGATTTGCATCTATCCATGATTCTATCTGAGAGATAACCCATTCCCCATGATTTTCACCCGAATGGTAATCGTAACGAATAATATCATACACAAACGAAAAACGAGCCTTTTCCCAAACATATTTTATATCGCCTGCTATGGGATCCAGATCTTGAATAAGAGACCAATGAAGATCTTTGTCGTACACATGTCCTGTTACAGGATGTGTATGCCAATCGCTTACTTTTTTCCACTCCTGATGAAAAAACAAAACTTCTCCAGCTAATACTTTCTGAGCTCTTTTTTCCAATTCGGGATGAATCTCCCTAGGCAATAAAACAGAATCCCGTCCTTCAAAAAAAAACTTCGTAGAATGAGTTCTCCAATCCGTTAAACCAGAAAAATCAATGTTCTTCGCTTCTGTAGGGAATTTCTTTTGAAGTCTACCTGTACGCCTCTTCCATTCATAGGTCAACCGAAACCACAGGTAACGTGTACCCATATTTTCCCACATTTGAAAGACTTGTACTAATTTATTCATGTTTTTATACGATAGGTACTTTGAGTTAATCTCTTATCAAAACTAAATTCACTCCATGTTGATCAATCAAACGAAATCCCATCTCAAGCAATACTAATTTCAGCTGATCCGGAGAATAGGCTTGCCCTTTAAACGATGTATGATGCGTTTCTATGATTAATAATTTACACCCTCGTAAAGCCTCTTGTTCATTCAATAACAAGTCTGCTTCAGCGCCTTCAATATCACAAACCAATGCATAACTGGTAAGTTGATGAAAACGTAGCATCGAAGATAAGCTCATCGATTCAATCCATACTCCATTTTTATCTTTGGATGGAGTAGTTATTTTACCCAATATGTTTTCATCACCGTATTCAAACCAAACTTTATTTTGATCGCTCCCATAAGCGGCATTGGTAACCACCACATTCGAAATAGCATTCATCCGAATATTGTGTTGCAAAACCGGTATTAAATTAGGATTGGCTTCTATAGCAATCAACTTTTTACCCTTTATTTTTTTCCCTAACTGAATCGTGACAGCACCAATACTACTCCCTAATTCAATGGTGTCGTACTGATCTGTCAAATGTTTTTGCACAAATCGAATTTCAGAACTCTCATACATCCTCCAAAAAAGCATGGCTTTGATTCGATTCCTTATTTGCTCATGCCCGGTATATATCAATGTTCCATAAAAAGGAATCTGATCCTCATATATCCAAGCAACAACACGTCCAATCCAATTGGAACAGAGTAAAGTCGATATGAACATTTTGATTGAGAGTCTCACGCTTTTGTACTATACTCCTGAACCAATAATTCTATTGTTCCTACATGATAAGAAACTGACCATTGCTCTGCCACTTCACGCGACTTGATTCCCATCAGCACTCTTTGTTCAGACGTTTGTTGACACATTAAAACCATTTTTTGATACAAATCATTTACATTTTTAGAAGCGTGAATATACCCATTTTCTCCTTCTATTATGCGATCTACTACCGATCCGGCAGCATCAGAACCTATTATTGGCAATCCACAAGACATCGCTTCTAAAACCGCATTGGGAAAAGGATCAAAATTCGACGGATGAAGAAATACATCTCCTTCATGGTAAAAACCGATTAAATCTATAGGTTCTAACCAACCAATAAGCAGGACTTCATCGGTCAAATTCTTTTCTTGAATTAACATCCTTAAGTTTCTTTCATCTGGTCCTGTACCGGCAATACGATAATGAAACTTATACTCAGGGTGTTTTTCTTTTAACAGTGCTAAAGCTTCTATCGCTAAATCGTATGCTTTATGAGCGTTGTCTAATCTACCGGAAGAGATCAATCTGATCTGTTTTGATCTCTCTTTTTTTTCTTGTGAAGGAATAAAAAAATCGATATTGGTCGCAAACGGAAAATTAACGATCTTTTCTATAGGTACTCCAATCAATTCCGCATGACGCATGCCAAGTTTTCCCGTAACCAAAAACCGATAAGCCCTTTTAAAAATAAAAATGAGAATGATTTTACGCAGTGCTCTTTTCAATCCATAACGAACATGTAACTCGGGAGTATCCGAATATAAAATAAAAGGGCGGCCTATGATTGAAAAAAAAATCATGATGATTAACATGGTAGGCTCATTCCATCCTGCCAAGACAAGTAATTCCTCTTTAGCCTTTACTTTTCTTAAAATAAACCCCCAATCTATGTTCAAAAACTTATGCAGATAGCTTACAGAATATTTCCCCTTAAAATCAGACTTCCAAGGATATTTTGCCAAGCTTTTATAAAAGTAAACCGCTTCAAAAGTAATCGATTTAATGCGCGACAATTGATCAAACAAATAGCTATTATAATGTGTAGGATGAGGAGAACACCACACCAACTTAAGTACCTGAGCAGATCTTTTTTTATTCATGTTTATAAAGCATATAAACGCACCAAATGTTCTACAATACGTTCAGCAGCTTGACCATCCCAGAGTGGAGGGACAGCACCTTTTTTCCATTGACCGGAGAATAATTTTTTCAATGCATTTTCCAAGGCTTCAGGATCGGTTCCTAAAAGTTCGTTGGTACCCATCGTGCATGTTTCAGGACGTTCTGTTGATGTACGTAAAGTCATACAAGGCACTCCCATCACCGTCGTTTCTTCTGTGATTCCACCAGAGTCCGTCACAACACCTTTGGCATGTTGAACTAAATAATTGAATTCATGGTAACCCAAGGGTTCTACCATTTTTACATGATTGAGTTTAATGCCAAATTTCTCAAGGTTATTGCGAGTACGAGGATGTACCGGAAAAATAATCGGCAAGTTCTGTGTACCTTTTTCCAACACAGACAAAAGCCTCTGAAGTTGTTCTGCATTGTCCACATTAGACGGCCGATGCAAAGTCATCACCAAGTAGTGTTTAGACTGTAAGTCTAAACTGTTCCAAAAAGATGGCGGAGTAAATTTATTCTGTTGTTTGAGTAAGGTGTCGATCATCGTATTGCCCACAAAGAAAATACGGTCTTGTCCTACACCACTATTCAGTAGATTTTTATTCGCTACCTCTGAAGTTGTAAAGAAATAATTGGTAATACTATCCGTTACTAAACGATTAATTTCTTCAGGCATAGCCCAATCTCCGGAACGAATACCCGCTTCCACGTGTGCTACTTTTATCCCCATTTTTTGTGCTGTAATGGCACAAGCCATGGTAGAAGTTACATCACCTACAACCAATACCAAATCGGAAGGATGTTTCATGAGTTCTTGTTCAAAACGCACCATGATGGCTGCAGTTTGTTCTGCTTGTGTTCCTCCTCCTGCTTCCAGATTGGCATGAGGTTCGGGAATACCCAACTGTTCAAAAAAATCTCCCGACATTTTTTTATCGTAATGCTGTCCCGTATGAATTAAACGGTAATCAATCAATGTACCCTTCTGTTTTACTTTTTCAAGAGCGTCTATAATAGGAGCAATCTTCATAAAATTAGGTCGAGCTCCAGCAATGATATGTAGTAACATAGTAGTCAGGGATTAGTGGTCAGTAGACTTTGTATTCTTATTCAATATAACTAAATCTAAATCTCTTACATTACTGGCTACTGATCCCTGACTACTGACCACTGTTGTCCACTGACCACTTTTTAAAGATTTCAACACAGCGAAACTCGCTTTCGTTGTGTTCACAATACTATCGAATGGAATCGGCTCTTGCCCTCCTTTGGATAAAGTAGACAACAAGGTTTCAAATTGTGCCGCATGTCCTTTATCCTGCTTTCCCTTCATCGAAGAGAAACCTTTAAATCCATACGCTTGCAGTGACCGATAATTATCCAGAATGAGCGTACGACCATCTTGATAAACTTCTACACGTTCTTTAGAATAAGATTTATCTCCATTGGAGAAATAATTAATGACCGCATTGGAACCATTTTCAAAACGAAGTAAAATGGAAACGTTATCCGTTTGCTCGGTTACATGCAATCCCAAAGCATTGGCACAGACAGCTACCACACGAGATCCGGTTAAGTAATTACAAAGGTCTATGAAATGACAAGCTTCGCCTACAATACGTCCCCCTCCAATCAACAAATCATGTACCCATACTTGAGGTGGTATGAAACCCGCATTCATCGTTGCTACAATATGCATAGGAGTAGAAGCCAACACCGTTTTCATTTTGATTACAAAAGGCGAAAATCGTCTGTTAAAACCGACCATCACCAGTTTTTGAGCAGCTTGACGAGCAGTAATCACCTGATCCAATTCTTCTTCATTCAAGGCTAAAGGTTTTTCTACAAACACATGTTTACCTGCATGCAAGGCTTCAACGCTCATGTCCGCATGCAGATTATGACGTGTCGTAATCATCACAAGGTTCGTAGCCTTATCATTCAACACGGCACGGTAATCGGTTGTACTGTGCTGAATGTTGTATTTTTTAGCCATTGCAGTTCCACTTACTCCTCCAGCAGAGGCTATATACGTAAGGGTCGGTTTTAGTTTCTTAAGTGCAGGAAGCAATGTCATTTTGGTAAAATTACCTGCTCCAATAATGGCTACACCTTGTTGAGAGGAAGAACTGATCGTATAGTTGTGGTTGGTAACGGTTTGTTCATACCTAGCATTGGTCGTATACTGAAGCAAAGAAGCTATTGCATGACGGCCCATGGCACCATATATTTTCTGGTATTCATGTAAAGGAATCACTTCCGTAATCAAGGATTTCACATCTAATTTCCCGGAAGCAATGGCAAACAGCACAGCTTCAAAATTTCTTTTCTCTGTCCATCGGACATGACTGATGGGATAATCCCGTCCTTTGTATTCGTAATCGTCATCGTACCTTCCAGGCCCATAAGAACAGGATACTTGAAAACTCAATTCTTTCTCATAAAAATCAGCACGGCGTATGTCCAAGCCCACCACTCCCGTAAGTACAATACGTCCTTTTTTTCGACTCATTTGAGCCGCTTGAGCAATGATGTCGTTGTTTTTAGCCGATGCCGTCAAAAGCACTCCATCTGCACCAATGCCCTGTGTAAGAGACAAGACCGTTTTCACTACATCATCTTTCAAAGGATCAATGACTTCTATTCCTTTCGCTACAGCCAAAGTCCTTTTCTGTGCATCGATTTCAATCCCGATCACGCGACATCCATTCGCACGCAAGAGTTCTGCCGCAATGAGACCAATCAAACCTAATCCCGTTACCACAATGGTTTCACCAAAAGTAGGTTGAAGTAAACGTATGCCTTGTAGGCCAATGGAAGCAATAATCGTAAAACTCGCTTCTTCGTCGCTGACTCCTTCCGGTACCAAGGCGGCTAAATTTACCGGCACACAAACAAATTCTGCATGCGGTCCATTAGAAGCAACACGATCACCGATCTTAAAATCGGTCACTCCTTCGCCTACAGCAATCACCTTACCCACATTACAATACCCCAAAGGCAAAGGTTGATCCAACTTATTAAATACCGCCTCCAACGTAGGCATTAAACCATCGGCTTTGATTTTATCCAGTACTTGTTTCACTTTATCGGGTTGTTGGCGCGCCTTCGCAATCCAACCGGCTTTACCAAATTCGACCAACATGCGTTCTGTTCCTAAAGAAACTAAACTGTATGTCGATTGTATCAGAATATGCCCTCTTTTAACTTCTGGTGCAGGAACCTCCTCCAAAATGGTATTCCCATTTTTTAAGTCTTGTATAATTTGCTTCATTTTAAAAAACAATCGCGTTGGGCTACAAGTTACGCCTATCCTATAAAATAAAAAAAAGAAGCTGCATATAATCAAGCCTTAAACCCTTTTATTTATATCTCTTTAAATGAGTACAATAAAGCTTTTGTGAAGCTTTTTCCTTAATTTTATCGCTATGGCTAAACTGGTTCAAGAAAATGCAGCCTTATTACGATTCCTATTGATATGCCTACTCGGCTATATCTCTTGGTTTGTCATTTATACACTTTGGCTGGGACCTCAACAAACGGTTGATTTTTGGCTATCCAACCTCGAAGCCAGGCAAATCACCTTCTTCTTCAAAATAATAGGTTACAACATGGAACATGTCATTGAAGAAGGTTATAAACATGCGTTCTACCTCGACGGCAAACGAACGATTGGCTTGGCAAGTAGTTGTAATGGACTTGTTTTGTTTCCTTTGTTTAGCTTATTCATCATGGCAACACCCGGAAACTGGAAAACAAAGCTATACTTCATTTTGGGAGGATGTTTTGCCATTTACCACGTCAACATCCTTAGAATTACAAGTTTGGTTTTGATAAAAATATACCACCCCTCAAGCTTAGAATTTAACCATAAGTACACTTTTACAGTAATCGTTTATTCATTCATCTTTTTGTTATGGCATGGCTGGATCAAACATTATTCGCATTCAAAAACAATAATAAAAAATGAAGCTTAACACGCTACGCTGGATCTGCTTGGCGATACTTGCTGTGTTGACATTTCTATTGGGATTGATACGTTACCAGTATGTCATTAACCTGATCAATCCCTCTTTACCTCTTCTTCTTCCCAGAGATTTCGCAGAAAACAGTGCCTACCCATTCAGCATACATGAAATCTGGACAAGCTTTAAAACAGATCCACGATGGTTGTCTAGTGTCATTTATTTCAGTTACCCAGCAATTGCTACAGTATCGGCAGCATTTCTACTGTTTAACAAAAAAAGCTACCTACTCATTACCCTGTTTTTTTATGGTATTGGCTTAATCTCCTTAATAATGATGGTATGTGGAAGTATGCTCATAAAAGAATACCCCATCGGCTACGGTCTAGCGCAACACGTAAAAAAGATTTTTCAGGAACCTTACATCAGCTTGTTGTTACTCTCAGGATTTTATTGGAATGAAGAAAAAATAAAAAAAAGTAAATAACTATCCGCATACAATAACATATTATAACATCCACCATTTGTTTGAGGAGAACTCATGCGGGGGGCTTTAGGCGACGGACGAGTTCTTCTGATTCCAATCTCCATTTTCTATATCCTCTTAACTACTCAGAAGCAAACGACCTGAAAAGGAGTTGATCGTTTAAATCCACAAAATATATAGCTCTTTGTGAAACTCTTAATAATAAAGATGTTGAGGATAGGGGGATTTTATTGGAATGATCAAAAAATAAAGATGAATAAGAATTCGTAAGCACATTAATAATAAAGATGTTGAGGATAGGGCTATCCGCATATAACCTCTAAATAAAGTTTAATTTCTTAGCAGGAGTTGCTCCGCATACAATAACGTATTATAACATCCCCCATTTGTTTGAGGAGAACTCATGCGGAGGGTTTTAGGCGACGGACGAGTTCTTCTGATTCCAATCTCCATTTTCTATATCCTCTTAACTACTCAGAAGCAAACGACCTGAAAAGGAGTTGATCGTTTAAATCCACAAAATATATAGCTCTTTGTGAAACTCTTAATAATAAAGATGTTGAGGATAGGGGAATTTTATTGGAATGATCAAAAAATAAAGATGAATAAGAATTCGTAAGTACATTTTATTCATCTACAAACTGCTTCATCCAACTTTCTATAGCCAACAAACTCCAAATGGTATAGGAAGCATCAATTTTCGATTCTTTATTATCTTTAATCAGTCGAATGACATTATCAGCATTGAATATACCCCTTGCCTCGATGGCCTCAGGAGATAATACATGATTAATTTTCGCATCCAACTTATTCACCACCCAATCCCGAACAGGACCTCCGAAACCTGTTTTTGATCTGTAGATAATTTCCTTAGGAAGATATGGTTCCATGGCCTTCTTCAAAATAGACTTCGTTACTGCTCCTTTCATTTTATAGCGAGGATCTATAGTCGTGCTGAAATTTACCATATCAAGATCTAAAAAAGGAACGCGGGGTTCTACTCCTACTGCCATAGACATCTTATCGGTATAATTTAAATTATGATCCGGCAAAAAAGTCTTCATCTCCCAATACAAACTCTTATTTAACAAATTCGGCTCCGTTGCACAATCGTTCCAGAGTTGTTGAAAATAAGTAGCAGGATCGTATTGCTGAAAGGCCAGGTCATCGGGAAATGCCTTGAACAAAGACTTATTAATCCCTAAGCTGATCCAACCATAATATCCAAACATGCGATCGAAAGAACTTTTGTCTAAATCGGTTAACACTTTACGAGCTCTCCGGATAGAAGGATTGTTGATATTGAATGGCCTAACACTCATTTTCATAAAATCGACCACCCATTTAGGAGTCAATTGAAAATAAGGTTCATAGTTTAATATTTGATGCCTCCTGTAACCCGAAAACAAATCATCTCCAGCTGTACCTCCCAATAATACCTTTACCCCATCGGCCAATGCGACTTTACTAATCTCAAATACATTCAGGGGAGCGGCATCAGCCTGTGGTTCGTCTAAATGATAAATCATACGGTCAAAATGACTGACCACATCAACCCCTACAACGACAGCCTTTAAAGGCGATTTAAAATGATGTGCAACGATTCGTGCATAATGCAAATCTGTAGAAAAGCCTTCCAGCATCTGATTCCCTGAATCAATGGTATAACAAGGAAATCGTTCTTTGGGGTACAACTTATTGGCCATAGCCAACACTGCACTGGAATCTAACCCTCCGGAGAGAAAAAAACCAACCGGAACATCCGACTGTAATTGTCGTTCTACTGCTTTTTCTAAATGCTGTTGTAATTCGTAAACTTGCTCTTCTTCTGTCTTTGGGCTATACACTCCTTTAAAAGGGATATCATAATACTGTATGCACTGGAAGTGATCAGGATTTGTAGTACTAAGTTTAAGGTAATGACCTGGGAGTAATTTTTTAACATGTAAAAAAGGAGTCTTTTGTCCAGGACTCCATAAAAAATTAATGTAATCTACTAAAGCCGTCTTATCAATTGTTTTATCCAAAGACTTATACTCAAGCATTGATTTGAGTTCCGATGCAAATAAAAACACCTGATCCTTGCGGTAAAAATACAATGGTTTTACACCCATTTGATCACGAACAATGAACAGTTGCCCTTTCTTTTTATCCAGAACAGCAAATGCAAACATCCCGTTTAACTGGGTAAACAACTGTTCCCCATATTCAATAAATGCATACAAAAGAGTTTCTGTATCGCTTTGTGATTTGAAGGAATACCTATGAGCGATCTTATTCCTAAGTTCTTTGTGATTGTATAGTTCTCCATTATAAACAATCACATAATTTCCACAACTGGAAACCATGGGTTGATGTCCTAAAGAAGACAAGTCTAAAATAGATAAACGATGATGCGCAAAACCCACGGAATCATGGACAAAAACACCAGAATCATCAGGGCCTCTGTGAGCCATTCGCATATTCATCCGATGTAAAAGAGATTCATCAATCGGATTTTTATAATCAACAATACCGGCTATTCCACACATTGTATTTATTTCTTAGCAAACTACTGTTCTCTTCCCACTTCAGCCAAACATTGGAATGTACGATCGGCACATGTAGACCAAGAATATGAAGATGAAATTTCGTACGCTCGTTTACGCAACTTCTCTCTTAAAGGTTTATGTTCTATTAAAGTCAATAATGCTCGTTCTATATCTTTTGTATGGTATGGATCAAAATAAAGCCCTGCATCCCCTAATGTATCTCGAAGTGTATTTCTATCCGAACATGCTATTGCTAAACCTGAAGCCATCGCTTCTAACAAAATTAAACTAAATGTTTCACAACTTGAAGCAAAGACAAATATATCTGTTTCCTGGTATATTTTTGGCAACGTACCATGAGGCACTAAAGGGACATACGTTATCTTATCTGCGTATTGCGGTCTGGACCGTAATACTTGATTGAGCTTATCCATAGCAGGTTTATAAGAAGAACCTACCAATTTTAACGCTACGGGATATCCTTTATCCAATAAATTGAACACGGCATTCACTACATTCCATTGGTGTTTATAAACATCTACAATAGAAGTATAGAGCAATTTTATAGTTTGATGTTCTTCTCTTACTGAGCTATAATGACGAATATCATTGTTTATCCCATGAGAAATTACGATGGCTTTAGATTCAATATTGGGATATTGATGACTTACATACTGAATACTACTCGGTGTTAGAAAAATAACACGTCGTGCTTTTTTAAATGAGTGAATTTGAGAAAAACGTAAAAGAAGCAACCTAAAATTCATCCATGAAAAGCCATATAATTTACGCTCTTGATCATCGAAAGGTAATAAGTTTTGACACATACTTACCGTCTTAGAAAACCGGACAGGGTTAGCTCCCGGAACAAATAATACGTCTATTGAACGTGCACAACGAGGCATAATAAAAAGCTGCCATACCATTCTGAACAGCATATTTCTATTTAAACAGGAATGTGTTTTTTTGATTAACCAATCTTGATCAGCTAATTGGTTGAGCGTAGAAGCAGGAGCCCATACGATCACTTTAGTAAACCCATATTGGAGAGGTTGGGCGTTACACAATAGCTCTTTCAAATGCACCAAACCTCCTCCTGCCAATATATTGGATGCTTCTATACCCAGTACCATTTTTTAGCTTTTGGTTTCATACAACTCATTATACAGATCGGTATATTCCCGAGTAATACGATCCACCTGAAAACGTTCAATGTTTTTAAATCCTTTTTGAATAAGATCGCTACAATAAGACTCATCGTAAGCAATTTTTTGAATGGCGGCTTTAATTTCATCAACATCATAAGGATTTACTAAACATACCCCTTCACCTCCTACTTCAGGCATAGAGGCGATATTAGAGGTAATCACGGGCCTACCCACTGCCTGTGCTTCTATAATAGGCATCCCAAACCCTTCATAGGTAGAAGCAAAGAAAACCAGATCTGACTTCACATACAATTGAAATACCTCTTCTTGAGTAAGATTAAAATGCCAGGAACAATCAATACCTGCTGATTTAATCCTATCATCAAGCGATTCGTCATATCTTCTGAGCAGCAACAACTCACAGGGCAATCCTTGAACCGCTTTAATTAAACGTTCTATGTTTTTATTCGATCCTGATCCAACTTGTAAAATCCGAATTTTATCCTGATGCTTAGGCAATGCTTCTCGCTTAAAAAATAATGGGACAGGATTATAAATTACTTTTATTTTATCGGCATCAACATTAAACGTCTTCAGCAATTTCTCTTTCGTAAATTCAGATACCGTTGTAATTTTGGCCACTCTTTTCAAAGGCCATTCAAACCATATTTTTTTATAAACCTGCTTTTCCCAACCGTTTAATGTATGTTCATAATGCCCTATATCATGTATGGTCAATACTGTTTTCGATCCTTTTAAGACCAAGGCTAAATAATTTACATCCCCTGTAATATGGTTGATGTCACCTTGTGAAAAAAATGCACGCACAAAGGATAAGAGACGAGTACTTGATTTCACTATAAATAAGGTGGGAGTAACCACGGGTGTCATTTTATCCATAAGTGTATCAAAAAGCACTTCAATACTGAATACGCCTTTTCTATACTCCCGAAAATAATAGGTTACCTTCATTGATTTTTTTTTCGTAATTGCCCCTCTAATTCATTGAAAATTATTTTTGCTCTTTCATCAATACTGTGTTCTTGATGAGCTCTATACATACCTTTTATACGAATCTCTTCCCGATCCTTATCATTAGATAAAAAATAACGAACCTGATCGATCAACTCTTGTTCTCCTTCAAAAAAAGCGCTTTCTATTCCTTCTTGGTAATACAACACCGATTCACCTGTTCTTTCATGTAACATAAACCCACCCGAAGCAGGAACATGAAATGTTCTCGAAGTAATCAAATCTCCACTGGAAGATCCTCCTGCTGCTTCTGACAAGATGCCTAAATTAATCTTAGAAAATTGAATAGCCAATGCATATAAATCTCCCACTACTGCTTTGTGTTGTATACTATTGTGTAAAACAGGACTGGTTGCTCTTTGCCATCCATTACCCCATATTTTCAAGTTAACATCCGGTAAAGCATTCAAAAGTGCCGCTAAATAGTTTTCTTTTTTTAATGAATGAGTCCCTATAAAAGAAACATCACAACTTAATTCCGTTTTCAAAGACTCCGGAAGAACCAATGGTCGATGTAGCTCGGGATCAAAACCATGAGGGACAAACGAAACTGTTTCAATCCCTAACTCTTTTTTAAGGTCTGTAAGACCAAACGTTTTGGTCGTAAATATCCAATCGTAGAGAGGAAGTGTTTGAGGTAAATAAGGACCGTGGGTCCTAAAACTTACGTCAGGATACACATTTACCACCAGTCCATTCTTTTTAATACGTTTTAAGGTATCAGGTAAAACAAATGCTCCTTTATAAATCAATACGACATCCGGTTTTAACAAACGGACAGATTCTTCTATCGCATGATTAAATTCCAGGCAATGACGATAAAAAAAAACTTTATCTACGATTTTCGTAACCCAAAAATGATTGGACAGATTAATATAATAGTTTTCATCAATCACATCTACAAGATGTCCCAAACGAGAAAACGCTTTAAATAAAGCTCCGGCATTACTCCCTCTCCATTGAGGTCCTACACAAAGTATTTTAAGCATGTGTTTGTGGTTTAGGCTTGAAAAATAAAATATACATATAATTCACAAACTGAAACATGCAGAAGTACGAAATTAAAGTCACTAAAAACTGCAAATCGATTCCAAAGGTAGACGTAGCCAAAAAGAATAGGTACAAGCCAAACATAGCACCTATTATATTTTCACTACTTTCTGAAAATCCAGAAATCCGCCACATAAAAGCGCACAAGATACCGATTAAAAACATTCCAACTATTACTCCCAAAATTCCAAAATTCAAATACAGTTCTCCTGCTGATGTCATGTTAACAGAATTATTTACTTTACCATCAGCATGTACATATGCCTGACCAATTTCCAAGGCAAACCAGACTCCTTGTGCAATGATCGGTTTTTCTTTCCATATAAATCGAGGGATAAAGGCATAAGAAAGGTACGCTAAAGTAGACCCTTTATAATATCCCACTTCATTAACCAACTTTACAACTTGAGAAGTTTGGTTGATGTTACTGACTCGTGCTTCAAAACTTTCTTTTTCTTCTGCGTATAAATCTGGTGTTGATTGCTCATTCGTTTTTTCATTGAGATTACTTACAACATTGTTTAACTTGTCAAAACCAGAGGATGTATTCCTAACTTGTCCAAGCATAGGGAATATAATGATCGAAATAATTACCATACTATAAATAGGTAACAGCGTTTTTTTAAACATCGCTAAAACATCTTCGCTCCCAAAAAAAAATGCAATTAAGAAAGCGATACTAGGTGCTACGGTATACATCCTCAAATAATTATATAAAAGCCCATTAATCGACAAGACAACTACATTGAGAATGCATATATTTAACAGCCATTTTATCTTATAACGGGTAGCATAACGAGTTAAAAAAAACATCCCAACAATAATAAAAGGGAATAGAGTAATGTATTGAATTATACTTATTAAAACCATACCGTTTAACACAGTAAGAGCAATAGCAATATATCGCATTTTCTTTGGATGAATATCAATACGCATAACAGGAAATAAAATACGACTCGACGATTGTTGATAGAAAGTAAATCCTAAAACACAAAACACATTAGCAATGTAGGTAAAAAACAAAGCGTGAGGAATAGTTTCCTTCACCAAATAATAATCATAAACAGCCTCCTCAGGAGTTCCTATACTCTTTACCACTAAAAAATTCCCATAACAATATGACAAAGTAAACAAAGAATAAATAGTAATGAAGCTAATATACTTTGCACCTTTTATATAGTCAGAGTAAACACATAAAACCGCAAAAAAAACTTCCGCAAGAATAATACTATACGCAGAATCATTCATATGTCCCCATAATGCTATAGGTAAGGAGTATAAAAAATAATGTAGTTTAGTATAGCTTGTGTTCATTAGGAATATCATTTTACAAAAATCAAATATTCATACATTATGATATTTTTTATAATATAGGCCAAAATTTACCCCCCGTCTTAAGTCCTCTGGCCTGTTTCCTTTCTATAAAATAAAAAAGAAGCATTGCTACACCAAAAGAAAAAGGAATTCCTAACAAACGTGATAGTATTCCATAAAGCATCGTCCTGTCTTCCTCTAGAAAAGACACTAAATAATTAGTCAAATAAAACACTGAAAAATGAGTAAGAAATAAAGAGTAAGAGCGTTCTCCAATCCAAACCATAATATCAGATGAAAAAAACAATTTTATTTTTTCATCTTGATCAACCAATACAAACACCCCAAAGTAAGTAAAGGCCCAACTCATATTATTCAATGGCATATAGTAAACAGATAATGCTTGTAGAAGCAAGCCTAATAAAATCATTTTCCACGCTAGAGAAACCTCAAATCGTTCTTTTGCCAAAAAAACACCAAAAATAAAACATAGCCAATAATCTACAATCTTTACAGGTCCAATTATTACATAATCCAACGAATAATAATTAGGCAAATAAACAACTGTAATCCATTGCATAAATAAAGACCCAATAAATGTGATTGTAATTGCATAGTAAAACTTCCAATTCTTGCACATTATTAAAAACAAGGGAACAAGTATATAAAATACAACCTCGATTTGTAAACTCCACCAAGCAAGATTATAATAATCCTGTTTTATATTAAAAACAAAAAATTGCTTTATAAATCCCCCTATCGAATAATCAATAAGGGTCGAAGAATACCAAGTAGGGAATTCAGTATTTATCCATATCACGAAACCTGCGAAAATAACAGCGAAAAAATAAGGTATATATATTCTAAAAAAACGTCTTGGGTAATATTCTAACAACGACATTTTTTTACCCTCCAATAAATACGGTCTCATCAACAAAATACCACTCAATAAAAAAAACAACTCCACACCTGACTGTGTAAAATTAAACAAAAAATAGCCTGCCAATGGCAAATTGAAATTCTTTAATCCATTAACTAAATTAGCCGTTAATGAATGATGAAATAATATCAGCAAACAGGCCATAGCACGAATTCCATCAAAGTAATGCAGACGCTTATTAACAGGTATATTATTAATCATACATGAGAAATAAAGTAAGGAGCATCTTTAATACTAGTCATTAACAAAACACGTAGTTATCTATTCTAAAACACCTTATTTAAAATATAAAAGATCTGCGCCTACCTTTTAACAAACGTTAATAAAACGAGTGTCCCAAATAAAACAGACTTATTTAACACTCCTAATCCTTTCTGATCAAAAACGGATTCGAAGTAAATGCGCGAACTTTGAGCCTGTAAATTATGTATCCTAAATTTATCTCTTAACTCACCTTGAGTAAATACGTTTTTTTGAAATTGAAAATGCTTGTATTTTTTCCCAAATCGAAATTTAGAATAAACTCTCCAAAGAGAATACACATTAGGTACACTAACAAACACAACTCCACCAACCTTTAACACACCATATATACTTTGTATATATTGATCAACATCTGGAACAAATTCTAACACACTGGAAGAAACTACCGCGTCAAACCTTTCTAGTGGAATTTTAAGATCATCATTCAATACGCTAAATTCAACATTCGGAAACGTATTCAAAGAATGAGCAATCTGAATGTGATCCACTGCAGGATCGACAGCCAATACACGATATCCCTCTTGCCCCAATATCATACTAATCCTCCCTGTACCACAGCCATAATCCAAAACATACGCTTCTCGATCGGGTAACATTTTTTTTACCTGATTTAAAAATACATTTCCTCTTTTGTATGTTCCAGCTTTAAATTGCTGTTCTGTAGTATCTCCAAAGGCCCTGGAATTATTATTAAACAATTGATTAAGATGATCTTGCCCCAGCATGATGATACGATATATATATATATGAATTGACACTATAGATTTAACAAACCTATGAAAGTAGTCTAAATTAATAAAATAAACTTAGATAAGGAAGGACTAAAGATCAAAAAATCAGGATTCACCGTGATTTTGGAAGTAGGTTGAAAAGGATACAATCCAAATAAAATGTCTGGTTACGACGCGAATAAAGATCATTGTCAACATGAGAAAAGACCGAAACATTTGTACCCTCTTTCCAAGCTTGGTATTGTTGTTCTAAAAAAGAAACCGCTTCGTCCATTGAAGAGCAAGCCAAACCTCTTTTTTGATCTGTAATCAAAGAAGCCAGCAAACCATGATCTGAAGGATATAAAAGCATGGGTGCACCAGCGCCGATGTATTCAAAAACTTTACCTGGATAAAATCCGTTTTTCTCATATACATTCCTTGCCTTATAAGAAGGTATAGAATAAATAAGTAAGGCCGCACTGCCTTTCATATAGGCTACTGTTTCTTTGCGGTCGACCCAACCTCCAATATTCAAATAAGGTGCAGGAATACCTGCACCTTCACAATAGGTTAAAAACTGATGATGATGAAGCCCTCTATAAAAAAGGGTGATATCGTTCGAATAATTACGCTTTCTTAAAAATGCAGCAAAGGCATCAATAGACGGTTGAATATCTTGAAATTCTTGATTGATCGATCCAAAATAAGATACCGTAAAGGATGGGAATTTCTCCGCTGAAACCTCCTTAAATAATGCTTCATCATAACCATTCAAAACCGTATGAGCTTCTTTCTCAAATAGCAAAGCATCCAACGATGTCCAATAAGGATTTACATTGATGGTAACAGAAGCAGAACCTACAATCTTTTTCACGACAGGCTTATACAGACTTTTAAATAAGCCCTTAAAAGGCCAAAGAACCGGATCTCTAAAATCAGCTACCCAGGGGATATCGTATTTTCTGGAAAATTGATTAGCCAAAATAATGCCAGCATCAGGACTGTGTTCCCCAAGTAATACATCTACTTTGAAATTTTCAAACACCCGCTCTGCAAATACTTCCGCTACGGGATTCCAGGAATAAGAATAATCTCCATGAAACAATTGATTATAGAACGTAGCCATTTTTCTAACGATGGAGTAAGGGAATGATTTACCGACATAGGTATCCCCTGCTCCCAGTGTTACAGAACGTGACCATATATAATCACCAATACCATGATAACAAAGAGACGGCAGAGGAATAATGGTATAAGCATCTTTTTTTAAGAGTTCTTGATGTGTTTCGTAAAGCTCTTGAACAGTAGATTGAAGCTTTTGTTTCGTTAAACTACGACGCTGCCTGTAATCACAACATAACACCATGACTTTCCAACCCAAATCTGCTAAGTTTTTCGCAAAGTGATAAGGACGTTGAGCACCAATAGCGGAGCTAGATCTGTTATACGGATAACATTCATACGCAAAAATAAGTAAGGTTCCTTTATCACTCATATTTTATTCTATTGGATCATTAGGCTTGAACAGCTTGTTTATAGATCTCATGTAACACTTGATTACATTTTTTTAAATCAAACTGTTCTTCCATAAATAGTCTGCCCTGCTGACCATAACGAAGTCGTAATGATTTACTCATCATGTTTCGCATGGCATTAGACAACGCTTCTTGATCGTATTCTTCTACCAATACCCCCGTTACTCCGTCTTTAACCGCCTCTGGTATTCCTGCATGAAATGTGCTAATTACAGGAAGTCCCGTGGATGCAGCTTCCAATAATGCAATGGGTAAACCCTCTTGATCGCCGTCAGGAGCTGTTCGACTATTCAATACAAATACATCGGAAGTGTTAAACAAATGAACCATCTCTTTACTCTTTTTAGAACCCTCTAATCGGATTTTATGTTTAATACGAGAACGTTCTATTGCTTTCTCTATCTGTTCTTTTTCTTCTCCTTGTCCAACAATAATTAATTCTACATCATCTACATACAAAAATGCTGATGAAAATGCATCGATCAAATCTGGAACTCCTTTTGTTGCTGAAAATCGGCCCGCATGGAGAAAGATAACGGGACCAGTACGTTCAGATCGATCAATATAAGGAAACTCTTCCACAGGAATCCCCAAATAAGATACAACAATTTTATCCGAAGGACAGCCTAAGTGCATTAAACGCATTTTCATTTCTTCAGAAATAGCAATGGCCACTTTCAAATGTGAGAACAAGCGAAACAATGCTTTTTTATAGGAAGGACTCCTCTTGACAGCCGACGTAATATCATACCCATGAAAGGTTACAATCAAAGGAATTTTAGCATACTCACAAACACTCATCAATTCAACACCCATAATGCCAAAATGAACATGAAGTAAATCTATACGATAAGCTTTCAACGCTTTATAATATTTTTCCCATTTGTCTGTCGAAACAAAAAATGGGATATGCTTCAACACCGGTTGCAATTTATAAACCACTTTACGCCATAATAAACTACGATGAGGAACCTCAACAATGGTATGAAAAGGAAAATTCGTAAGGTGAACAACCTCATTACACAAAACCAATTTTACATGCTGAGCATCCATCTGTCTGTATATCCATGTCTGAGTATAAGGCAAATAAATCTCTGTACCAATCGCAAGATGATAAGAATATGTAGAATCTGGTTTTACTTCCATGGAAAGAATATTTAAGCTCAATCTTCCTATACTTTATGATAAAACAAAGTACAGATCATGCAAAAATACACTTTTTACAGAAGAAAATAAGATGAAGGTAAATGAATTAAAATTCAAAACGCTTAGACAATAAACTCAATAAACGTAGTCCCTGACGCATCAGATATTGATTAAATACAGGTTTTCTTTTATCTATATTTTGTGCCATCCCATGAACAGGTGGCAAAACAATACGACGAGGAATAGTGATTTTGCGTTTCGATACCACCATAGAACCCTGTAATTGTTTTAAAAACAGCACCCATTTTTGAACAACCACATCCATCGTGTGTTCCTGTAAAACAAATGCACGAGCATTTGAAGACAATCGATCAAGGAGTCCTTCTTCTTCTTTTAAACGTTTAATCGCCTGAAAAAAATCATCCCCTCTATCCTTAACCAACAAACCCGTTATATTATATTGAACCAACTCTGGAATACCACTTTCAATGCTCAAACAAACAGGAACTAAACCGCAAGCCATAGCTTCCAATAAAATAACAGGTAAGCCTTCATAATCAGAAAGTAAAACAATAACATCTTTATCGGCAATTTCTTTTTGAATATCAGTACTTGAAACCAATCCCTTGTAATGTACTCTCTGAGCCTTATCTTCACGGGCAATGGTATTCATTACTTCCATTCTAGAAGGACCATCACCATAAATGTATGCTTCAACTTCACTGATCCCATTAACCACACGACAAAAGGCTTCTGTTAACAAGGTAATTTGTTTGGCTTCTTCTGTTAACTTCCCAGCATATACTATTTTTAAGGGTGTAGAAGATTTGTCATCGTTAGATGCAATAACAGGTGTACCACAAGAAATAGCTTCTAACGGAATATGCAATGGATTACAGTACGAATATTTTTCACGCACCCACGCCGACACACATACCATTCCGGTCAATGAAAAACCATTATCCTTCTGAATAAATTCCTCTGCCAACCATTGATAATGTCTATCGTCGGTATGCGAAATACCAATAACGGGAATTCCTGCCTCTTGAATCCACTTACCCGCATACAAAGCAGGTAAAACCGAATTAGCAATAAAAAAATCGGGCTGCAAATCTTCTACCTGTTCCAAAAACCAACGTACCCGATCCTCTGTATTGTCATGGTACTGGGTAAAAGAATGTACTTGTAATAAACGACAAATGAACCCTTGATTCTTTAAATATTGATAGATTGTAGAATCTTGCGCACGATGATCACTTAAAAACAAAAAAGACACATCAATCCCCTGTTGTCTCATAGCAGGACCAAAACGTTTAATCCATTCATAAGGCCCTCCAAAATAGCCTTTCCCATCGTAACTGCATATTGTTACCTTCATCATCTTATAGATAAATCCTTACTTCAATCAAAGCTCAACACGAATAAGATTGCTAATGCCCTTTACTTGATCTTCATCCAATTCATAAAACAGAGGTAACCTAACCAAACAATCACTATATCGATCGGATTCCTGAAGAATCCGATCATCATGCTTTAACTTATAGTATTCAGAATTATGCAATGACAAGTAGTGAAAAACAGCAAGTATATCATTTGCCTTGAGTAGATCTATAAGGGCTTTCCGTTGGACAATATCTGTACATACCAAATAAAACAGGTGTCCGTTATTCGTTGCATACGTAGGGATATAAGGTAATGTGATTCCCTTATCCTTTAAGGATTCTAAGCTGGTATAATATAACTCCCAAATATTTTTTCGCCTCTTCTGAATAGTGTCTAAGTTTTCTAACTGTGCCCATAAAAAAGCACTCGTGATTTCAGAAGGTAAAAAAGATGAACCTGTATCAACCCATCCGTATTTATTAATTTCTCCTCTAAAAAAATCTACTCTGTTGGTTCCTTTTTCCCATATAATTTCTGCCCGACGAAGATAACGGTCATCATTAATAGCTAACATTCCTCCTTCTCCTGAGATGATATTTTTGGTTTCATGAAAAGAAAACGTTGCCAAGTGTCCTATACTTCCCAGAGGTTTCCCTTTATAAAAAGAATCTATCGCTTGTGCTGCATCCTCAATAACAATCAAATTATACTTAAGAGCCAAGCTCATTATTTTATCCATATCGCAAGCAACGCCTGCATAATGAACTACGACAATGGCCTTTGTTTTAGGTGTAATAAGGGCTTCTATCTTATCTGCATCTATATTTGGATGATGATGATATGAATCGGCAAATACAATTTTTGCGCCTTGTCTTACAAAAGCTAGTGCACTGGAAACAAAGGTATAACTGGGTACTATGACTTCATCTCCCGGTGCTATATCCGCTAACATAGCACACATTTCAAGTGCATCAGTACATGAGGTTGTTAATAAAGCTTTCTTAAATCCATATTTCTCCTCAAAAAAATGTTGGCATTTTTGAGTAAAAAATCCATTACCTGAAATCTTTCCTGATTTTACTGCTTGATAAATATACTCAGTCTCTTTACCTGTAAAAAAAGGCTTATTAAATGGGATCATTTATTTTTAGTTGAAATTAAATGAAAAGTGTCATACGCTTTTTTCAGGGTAAAACCGTGATTAATCCAAGATTTTTGTACCGCAAAATTTTGTATTTGGGTAGAAACCCACATGGTATTATACCCTTTTTCTTTAAAATAATTTTGTGTAAATTTTATAATATCAGAATAAATTCCTTTTCCGGAAAAATCAGGACGTACACCATAGAGTACTCCTTCACATTCTTTCGTTTCCTCTATAAAACTACAGGTAGCAAATCCTACATAGGACTCTTTTAACTTGACTAACCATGATATCTTATCACTATTTTTACTTCTCATATAAGATTGTGCCCATTCAAGATACCCCTCAAGAATTTGTGATTTATCTAAGTATGGATTGGAAAAATAATGATTCTTATACTCATCGAATATAACAGGAATGATTTCATTTAAAATAAATTCATTTTTCTCGTCAATAAGTTCAAATATTAATTCATTTCGTAAAGACAACTCATTGATCTTCCTTAAGGATGCAAAGTAATATACTAACGTATCTGCATGTATTACCTCATGCCCTAATCGATTCAATTGGTATTGTTTAGCTTTAAGATCAGTAGGAATTCTCGCAATTAAAGTGTCCACTTTATTCGATTGCATGTAATTAGCTATTTCTAATGGATCTATGTTATCCAGAATCGCTCTATGTATATTTTGATTAAATCGCTTAGTATCTAATGGTGAAACAGAAAAACTATTCATGTTAATTTATTTTATGTTGAATAAGGTAAAGAGGTCTTTGCTTAACACTGTCAAATATTTTAGATATATATAGACCTATTACACCTAGAAAAAAAAGAATAAGCCCACCCATCAAAAAAATAGCAAAAATTGTACTCGTATATCCGGGCACTAAAATCAGTCCGCACAAATACGCAATTAAATTATAAAATGCGATAGAGACTGATACAACAGAGATAAGTAATCCAGCCTTAATCGTTACATACAAAGGTTTATCGGAATACGAAAGTGCACTATCGATAGCCAATGAAACGAGTTTAGAAAAAGTATAAGAAGATTTACCTTCTAACCTTGAATCATGATTAATCGGTATTTTACCCATAGAAAATCCGGTCCATCGTATCATTGCTGGAAATGTCCGTTGAGGTTCTCTCATTTTTGTAAATGCTGCGATCACTTCTCTTGAAAAAACACCAAAATTTGCTATTGTAGGATCCTGTTCTATTCCAGTTAACCAAGAAAAAAACTTAGCAAATAAAACAGATCCTATCCTTTTGAAGTAAGTATCTTTTCGTCCAATACGTTGTCCAAAAACGTAATCATGTTTGTTGATTATTGCATGGTTAAGCATTTTTTCTATTTCTTCTGGTTGGTCTTGCAAATCACAATCCATCACCACAACCCAATCACCAGTACAATGATCCAGTCCGGCAGTAATTGCGTAATGTTGTCCAAAATTACGGGAAAGCTTAATCCCTGTTACTTTTGTATTGGCAGCACATACTTTCTCAATAGCCTGCCAAGAAGCATCTGGACTACAATCCTCAACTAAAATAATTTCGTAATCAGAACTGATTTCAGTAACAGCATTGATAATACGTTCCACTAATTGAGGAATCATTTTTTCTGCACGATACACAGGTGAAACAATACTTATTTTACAATTCATATGATTATATACAACCTATATTTTTTAGATGAAATCCAATCGCTAAAATCAATACAAGTTACTAAACTCCAATCAATTACAAAACAATGTTTTTAATTAAATTAATAGCACCAAAGTCTATTTTTTATATTTAGTTTTAATTTAGGATATTGACACCTTCTTCGTTATACTTCTCGTTTCTAAATCAGCATAATCCATCTTAGAAGAAAAGTATAAATTACTGTACGATAAACAACTATAAAATATTGATTATGTTAACATCAATTCAAGCAAGAATAATCATATTCAGTACTTTAGGAACACTGGCTTTATTACTCATGTTTTCCATTTGTCAATACACATGGTACTGGGCTGATGATTTTCAATTCATTAATGATATAAGAACAAGAGGGATAATCGATCATTGTATCAATGGTTATATGAAATGGGATGGTAGATTTTTAAGTCTAGGAGCAATTATCCAAAGCTTTAACATCTACTACTTACCAGTAGAATGGGCGAATACAATTTGGTGTACTTTTTTCATTTTAAGTTGCTATATCGCAGCAAAAATTATACTTAAAGAACTCAACTATACCATAACGTTTCCATCTCTATATGCCATAGTAACATTAATCAGTATAATTTTATGGATTGGTTTCAATAGACATATATCAGAAACAGTATATTGGGCAACGGGAGGCTTCTATTCTGTTAACTTATTTATGGGCTCCGTTTGGTACTGGTGGCTCTCTCGAATACGAGAAGACAAATCAAATTCTACCTCAAATGTATTATTTATACTATATAGTATAGTTGTAGGTGGATCTACTCAAAATTTAACGATAGCACTGTTAGCATTATTGACAATATTCATAGCTAATGACCTCTTAACTAATAATAAAGAAAAAATGCTTTTCCTCTGTTTTACCATCGTTGCAATGGCAGTGGGATTTATTTTTATATCCATAGCTCCAGGCAATTCATTACGCATACAAACAGACCCTGAAGCATTTAATCTTCACCCCATTAATTTATTCAACAATTACATCAACGTTTTACTGAGATACCTAACAATAGGTAATATATTAATTCTCTTGACAGTCGTAACAGGATTTATAATCCCCTTCTTTATTAATATTCACAGAAGTTATAATTATAATTTAGTCATCAAACTTCCTCATTCTAAAAAAAGTTTAGCACGTTTTTTTAATAATATAAAATGGCTTATTGCCGCATTATCTACGATATTACCATTTATACTTTTAGCTGGTTTTTCGGCGGATAGAACTTCTATATTTTTCATGTATTTCTTAACCTTATTCATTGTAATCAACATTGCTAAAGTTGTCAAACTTGTCTTTCCTGATCATACAAACAAAAGTCCTCATTACTTTAGCAATCTTTTTGTATTCTTTGGCTCTTATCTATTAATCATCATTCTTTTCTATTCATTAGCAATAAAAAACATCAAACAAGGTATATACCTGAAAAAACAAATTATCCTTAGAGAAAATTTTATCAAGAATTCTAACACTGATATTGTATACGTTCACCCTATAGACACCGACAATATTACTTTTTGCTACAAATTCAGGGAGCTTGTCAAAGAAGGAGAACGATTACATTGGATTAATAGGAGTACCGCTGAATATTTTGGAGTAAAAAAAGTAGAACTGATAGAGCCAACAGAATAATAATCTCTCCATCTTTCTTTTAATCATCATTACACATCATTATCGCTGTTATGCTGATTATTTTCGAAGAGTCGATACTATTTTTTTAATGCCTTGACCAAAAGGTAAATGATAAATTATATTTAAAAAATTAGTCCAATTTTGTTTGTTTTTGGGTGAAGTAATTATTCCTTTTATAAAGAATAAAAATGCTTTCGTATATTTTCTTTTCGTGGCATTGAAATAAACCAATTCTGTGTACAAACCAAAATATTTCTCTGTAATAAATATCTTCGAAAGATAAGGAACTATCGTCTTATCTTGAGTAATTTTATTGGTAGCAAGAAGCTGAGGTGTTAAATAATCATATTCTTGGTCTATTGTGTTATTACCATGTAATACCCAAACGACAGAAGATTCTGGAATATAAACCAGAGGATACAAAGATGCTATCTGAGCAAATAAATAAACATCTTCATTAATACTCATTGTAGAATCAAATTTAAATTGACTAAAAATACTATGATGTACTGCCACACTAATCACAGGAATATGACAAGCAATCACCGTTTCCACAGGATTAATCCCCTGTATCCGATAAATTATTTTTAAGGTATTTTCGCTACTGTTGTATTGTTGTACACCTGTATGAAACAGTGCGACTTTTTGTTGTGCATTCTTTATTAAGGACGAAAGCAATTCCAAATGATGTGGTAAAAAATAATCGTCACTGTCTAAAAAACAAATGTACTCACCTTTTGCAAGTGCAATACCTTTGTTACGACTCGCTGAACGTTCACTGTTTTTTTCATTCACATACATATGAATACGTTCATCGGTGTATGACTTCAATACCTCCTGCGTATAATCGGTAGATGCATCATCAATCACAATCAACTCCCAATGTTTATATGTTTGAGCAATGACACTGTCTATTGCTTTTCCTATAAAAGAAGCGCGATTAAAAGTGGGCACAATGATCGAAAATAACATCCTGAGGTATATTATTTAGATACAAGAACGTAGACTATCTTTTTCCAAAAAAACATGTCCTTAGGATTCTTGATCAAGGCTTTTAATAACCACTTCAAGCCATTAAATCGATCTCCCATACCTAAGTACTTGTGTGCAATATAACTTTCTAAATAAGCCGGTTGATTTTGGGTCAGTATTTTTTTCTTCTCATTAAAGAAATGATCTATTTCAGTCCATTTTTTTTGATCCAATACATCAATTCCTGTAGCTACACGTCTCGCTTTTATAAAACGAACATAATCACCAGCACTTAAGCTATTATAAGTGATGTATGAAGGGTTTAAAGTCATGGACGCAGGATTACTTCTATAATAGTATAAGGGTTCCGGAACATTTGCCATGATAAATTTCTCAGAAATTCTAAACATCCAATCGTCATCTTGCCCCCTATTGACATAGTTTAGTTTTCTAAATAAAAACCCTTGTTCAATGATTTCTTTCCTCAACATGCACCAATTCACAACAGGCAAAGGATCTCTCATTTGATCAAAGGATTCTTTAATCCATTCAATAGATGATGTTACTGGTATTAATTCCTTAAGACCAAAATCATCTACCTTAAAATAGGAAGAACCGACCAAACTGACCTGAGGATTTTGGGTTAGAAAATCAAACAAATACGACAAGCGGTTAGGAGCAGAGTAATCGTCAGCATCTTGAACAACAATCACATCACACTTGGCTTCCTGAAATAAAAAATTCATATTTTCTTCGTATCCTAAATTATGGTGATGGCTTATCACCCGAATCCTAGGATCATGATAGCGCTGAATAACCCATAAGGTATTATCGGTTGAAGCATCATTCGAAATAATCAGTTCAAAATCCCGAAAGGTTTGATTAAGAATTGAGTCGATTGCTTCAGCAACATAATGTTCTACATTATAGGCCGGCATGATGACCGAGATTAATTGAGCCATGATCGAATGCGCTTAAATTTCCGAAGATAATACGTCAAGTTTTTCGAAGGAGGAATTACCTCGACTGACCTTCTCTTAAAATAGGTTAAAAACAACTCTTCAACATTCAGCCCCCTTCTTTTCGCGGTAGCAATGATAACTACCCAAAACCAATAAAATGCTTTATCCACATTAACTGACAACGCAGAAATACCTCGTTCATGAATACGGTAGTAATACAAAGGTTCATCGATATAATACACAGTACCTTTTTCGTACAACTTCGCATAGAGATCTTGATCAACCGCCCTTTGTAAATAGGGATCTATGCCATCTGTCTGATCGTAGTACATTTTCTTAAAGGCCGCAAATGGAGCAATAAATCCGTCTAAATTAAAATAGTAAGGATCATGAGAAGAAACTTGACGATTACCCTCTTGTACTGATGTAATGTTCAAATTAGCATCACATAAAAACATCCGAGAATATACAATAGTACATCGAGGAAGCTCGGTATGCTTATTAATCGTAACTTCTAATGCGTTAGGCGTAAGTGCATCATCTGGATCTAAAAAGCCAAACCATTCGCCTTTTGTTAATTCAACACACCTTCTTTTAGTATACCCGCAACCTTTATTAGAATCATTTTGATACAACACAAAGCGATCATCCTTGGCAATCATATTTTGAATCAACTCCACCGAATCATCGGTAGAAGCATCGTCTACAATAACGACTTCAAAATTTTGATACGTTTGGGCAATGATACTTTCGTAGCAATCTTTAAAATACTTGCCATTATTATAATTAGCGATTAGAATTGAAAAAAGCTTACTCATTGATTTAATACACTTCGTAATGTACTGATGTGATGTTGCATGGAGAAATGATTCCTAATCCGTTCACGTCCGGCTTGCCCCATCGATTGAGCTAAGTTACGATTTTCCAGTAAAGAAAGCATGGCTTGAGCCATACCTTGTACGTCATGTTCTTCTACCAAAACACCAGTTTCCCCAGACACAACCACATCAGAAATACCTCCATGCTTCGTTGCAATAACCGGCAAGCCCGCGGCAGAAGCCTCTAATACAGCAACAGGTGTGCCTTCACTGTCTCCCGATGCAGCTACCACAGAGTGTTGAACAAAAGCCAAGGATTTCTCCATAAGAACGCTTATTTCTTCATGGGACAAAGCGCCTGGAAAAGACACATAATCCTCTATTCCCAGATCTTGTACCATGGTCTTGCATGTATCCCATAAGGGGCCGTCGCCCACCATCACTAAACGAGCTTCAGGTGACTTTAATATTACGTGTTGGAATGCCTGTATGGTAAGATGCGGAGCCTTTTTTTCTACAAATCGTCCCACTGCTAAAAACAAGTTGGTATCATAGCGCGGTTTCAATTCAAAAAAACGATCTTGTGGAGCACAAGGATTCACCCTAATTTTAGTATCTGGACAACCTAATTCGATCAACTGAAGTTTCATCTTTTGTGAAACGGCAATCACCAACTTCGCCTGTTTAAAAAGTTTTTGATATTCCTCTGCATAACGAGACAAAGTGTTTTTTTCTGTTGCATCATACCCATGAAAATGTGCGACCAAGTCAACAC
The DNA here is from genome assembly GCA_964454665.1 of uncultured Chitinophagaceae bacterium. Taxonomy (GTDB): domain Bacteria; phylum Bacteroidota; class Bacteroidia; order Cytophagales; family Cytophagaceae; genus JACMQM01. Next base: position 198,674 of record CAYVTO010000003.1, on the reverse strand, counting down.
TTGCTTGTTTACAAACTTCCATCATGGCACAAGCACCGGGTCCATATTGTGCCAAGACCACCTCAATTTTTTCCTTTTTAAGAAGTAATACAAGTTCAGCTGTTAGGGTAAATAAATCCTTCTTAAAGAAAAACACCCAAATCGTGTTGACTGTTTTTTTCCATTTTGAAATCACATCACCATGATTAACCCTATGAGGTAGCCAACCCGTATGTAACAACAAGTATACAGGTAATAGCTCCACTTGAGCTTTAATAAAAGTCTCTGAATAGGCATCTGAGCTAACGGACGTAATGGCTATTTTTTTATTTTTTAAAAATCCCATAAGTTCTTTAAATCATCGATTCAACTCAAATAAATCAACCAATGTATCGGAAAACCTTTTCACATTAATCTGATAATCGTGCACTTGAATCAAAGGTTCTTGCTCTACTAAGGTTTTTATAACATCAGACAAGTTGACTTCATCTTGAGGATCAAAAAACGCACAATTGTCTTTAATTTGTTCCCTATGCACCGACAAATCGGACAATACAATGAACTTACTCAATGCTTTTGATTCTTCCACCAAAGTACTCCAACCCTCAAACAAAGAAGGCTGAATAATTGCCCTTGATTGCCTTACTAAGTTTAACATATCGGCTCTGGGTAAAAAGCCTAAAAATTTAACATGATCACCTAGTTTATGTTCACCGACGTACGATGCCAGTTTTTCTCCATAGGTGCTGTCTCGATAAGAAGAAGGTGTTCCTGTAAAAACGACTTGAAAAGAATATCCTTGATCGATCAATCGTTTTAATGCTTTTAAAATCACAATGTGGTTTTTATGAGGCCAAAACTGATTCGGTGTGATAAAATAAGGTTGATCAATACCATAGGTTTTCACTACCGAATGATCCAAAGGTACACTTTGGTAATCAAATCCCGATACAAAATTTAAAACTCTAAGATCACAGGTATAATCGGCATGCATGGACGTGAAATCCTTTTTCGCATCCCAACTACTTACAACAACAGTATCTCTAGAATAAGCCAACGACTCTACTTTATCAAAAAACAAGGTGAGGTCTTGTGCTGAAAAAAAGTGAGGCAAATGAATTTCTTGAAAATCAATCACCCAATGAATGACTTTCTTCACCTGAAGTTGAGGATCGGAAATCCAATTCGGATAGAGGACATCAAGACTTACCTTTTTCTGAATTCTATCCTTTTGTGGTTTATAAAATGGCTTCAACCCTATAGTCACGAGTATCCTGTTAACTATACGCTGGCCTATTGTCAGTTGCACATAAGGCGGATTAAACTCTACGTAGACATATTCGATATAAGGATAGTCAATGGTCTGAACATCTATAATGGGAGCCGTGTTGGTATAAAACAAATAAAGTTGAGGTTTTAAAGCATCGGGAAGTAGCTTTAACCCTTTAATGATGTTTTGAATATAAATAGCCAATGCCGTAGAAGACTCATAGCCTCTCGTATAACAAAGGCCTATTTTTTTTCTTGTTGAACCCATGCCACAACACGTTGAATACTTTCCTGAAAAGAATATCGGGGTACAAATCCTAAAGCCTTGAGTCGGGTAATGTCTGCCCGCCAATTTTTAGGATCTCCTGGTTTCGTCTGATGATTAAATCTCAATGCACAATTGGAATCTATATAAAAAAGAAATAACGCAACAGCTTCTTTAATTGTAATTTCTATTCCACTTGCTACATTCATGACTCTGCCATCAAAATCAGCATGTGAAATAATGTTATCGATAGCAAGACATAAATCCTGAATATAAATAAAGTCTCTACTTTCCGTACCATCACCAAACAAAAGTACTTCTTTCTGATTCTGTAAATACTTTTGATAGGTATCCCAAAATAGTTGCTTTCTAAGACCTTCTCCATATACAGAAAAAACACGCAAACTTACCCCTTTTATATCGTTAAGTTGAGCGTACTCTTGTATCAAAACTTCAGATTGGTATTTATGCCACCCATAAGGAGAAAGAGGATTAATTTCGTGTTCTTCTGTAATAGGTAAACTTTTAGGATTTCCGTATACTGCCGCACTCGATAAATTAATAAATTTCACGGATGGATTATAGGTACGAATAGCTTCCAGTATATGAAATACATTTTGTGTATTGAGGGCATAATCTAAATCAGGCTTTTCAATGGAAATAGGTACACTTCCATTACCACTACAATTGATACACACATCGACATCATAGTCCCTGAAAATAGAATCAAAGGAATGAGGGCCTATAAGTAAAAAATCATCCTGCTTCGTTTCAAACACATCACAGCCCATTACTTCATACGATGAAGTAAAATGACGGTATACAGATTGACCAATAAAACCTCCTGAGCCTATGACGAGTAGTTTCAATTTATATATATCTTTATTTTTTTAATATTCCCATAAAACTTTTACTCCAGAAGATCTATACTAAATTTGGGTATCACTACAGAACGTACCCCCTGTAATATCCCCTTATCTCCCTCTGGTTTCACATTAAATGCAGGGATCTTCCCTATCCATAAAAAAGGGCCGTCCTCTGTAAAGAAGTACACAGTTAAAAAATAACTCCCAGGACTCAAATTAGGAGATGATACATTATATGTAAAATCCAAGAAATCTTTTTCACTATAATTGAATTTTCTCGAAATATAATCTGACTTAGAATGGATGACCAATCTTCCCTGATCATCATATATTCCACAATCCAAATAAAATGGTTTATGCAATACCTTTAAAAAACGGACTTGAAATCGAATATCTAAATCCCGATAAGGATTAAGATTCACTAAACTATCCTTATTAGATATGCCTATCCATGACAAAATACCTTTGTCTATCTGAACTTCAAGTCCATCATTCTTCTTAATCAAAGAATAATATTCTTTGGTAACTTCATGAATGGTTCCTGAACATCTTACCTGACCTTCTGTAAGTAAGACTCCTGAATCACATAGGACACTCGCTGCATCCATATTATGACTGACAAATAAAACTGTACGACCTTCGCTTTGTGTAACCTGGGTCATCTTACCCAAGCATTTCTTTTGAAACTCTGCATCTCCTACTGACAATACCTCGTCGACAATTAAAATCTCACTGTCCAAGTGAGCAGCTACAGCAAATGCCAAACGAACGTACATACCAGAACTGTATCGCTTTACAGGCGTATCAATGTAACGTTCGACCCCACTAAAATCAATAATTTCATCGAGCTTACGCGTAATTTCTTTTTTACGCATACCCAAAATTCCTCCATTCAGATATATATTTTCTCTTCCCGTTAACTCAGGATGAAAGCCTGTGCCTACCTCCAATAAGCTTGCCACACGTCCTTTAATCTTCACACGCCCTGTTGTTGGGCTTGTTACTCTTGATAATATTTTCAACAAGGTACTTTTTCCAGCCCCGTTTTTACCGATGATCGCCACCGCATCACCTTGTTCAATGTCAAAATTGACATCGCGCAAACTGTACACTACATCACTTCGACCCTTTTGTTCACGGTCATTGACTTCTCCAATCTTCAGATAAGGATCTTCTTTCCCCAAAACATTCATTTGCCACCAACGCTGGAGGTCTTGTGTAACGGTACCCGTACCGATTTCGCCAATACGGTACAATTTGGAAAGATCTCTTACTTCAATGGCTTTGGACATGGTTTTTATTTATAACTAGAGAACACCTAAGTTATACAGTGTCTACAAATGTTTTTTCTGTTTTATTAAAGACAAGCACTCCTACCAACAAAGCAATCAATGCAAAACAGATAGAATAAGCGATACTATAAAACGAAATTTCTCCTTTACCTAAAAATCCGAAACGAAAAGTTTCAATGATCGCTGTCATCGGATTCAATTGAATCCAAAACCTGTACTTTTCAGGCGCTGCACTTAAAGGGTAGATGACCGTAGTTGAATACATGAGCAATTGTACCCCAAAGGCGACTAAAAAAGCAAAATCTCTGTAACGTGTAGTCAACGCCGTAATGATAAGCCCCAAGCCCAATCCAAGGATGGCCATAAATAAAATCAAAAGAGGGAAGAATATAATCATCCATGTAAAATGAAATGAAGCACCTTGTAAAAAATAGTAAAACATCATACCAAGCAATAATATCATTTGAACTCCAAATCGCAACAGACTACTCGTAACAATACTCAAAGGTGTAATTAATCTTGGGAAATAAACTTTTCCAAAAATACTGGCATTGTCTCTAAATACAGAACTTGTCTTGACTAAACAATCCGCAAAATAACTCCAAGCAGTAATGCCTGTCAAATAAAACAAAGGTCTGGGAAGACCGTCAGTACTAATGCCCGCTAAATTTCCAAAAATGAACGTAAAGATAATGGTCGTCAACAAAGGCTGAATGAAAATCCACAGAGGACCCAAAACCGTCTGTTTGTATACGCTTACGAAGTCCCGTTTTACAAACATGACTAGCAAATCGCGGTATCTCCAAACGTCTTTCAAATTAAGATCCCACAGTGACGATTGTGCATCAATCTCTAAATCCCAATTTTGTTTTTCTTTTACTTTATCCATTGGAATAAAAAAAGCCTCCTTAGGAGGCTTGAAGTTTTTATAAGGAATGTTCTTTATCCTGTTTTCTTTTATTATACTGATAAGTTCCGTAAGCTATGCCACCAGCTACTAAGAAACCTAACCCTCCATCGATGGGTACATCATCTGGATCAGGTGGTGGTGGTGGTGGACTTTGTGCCCAAACCGTTATACTCAGCATCACAAAAAACAAAGAACAAAATATACGTTTTTTCATGTACTACTCCAGAAATATATTGTTTAAAGCCCAAATATATGCTTTTTCTTCAAATTTGAGCACGTTTAAACAAACGTATAAAAAGAGAAAAGGTTATATAAACATGAACACACAATTTAAGCTCACGAATAACACAAATATGTCTATAAAAACAAAACTACGACATCCTACTAAGCTTATACCAATCTATTTTTTAATAGTTTACTTATCTTTTTACGCCACAATTCTAATTTTCCTTCTTTTACTTCTTCATCAGATCCATATTCACTACTCCCATAACCATAGTTATAACCAGAACGGCTTCCTTTGACCCATGAACCACCAAGTCTTTTCACGTCATTGTAGATCAAATACATATTGACGAGCGAATTCTCTTTCTTAAACAATTCTAAGTCTTCCAACATAGCGATTTTGGTATAATCTTGACGAATCATATACAAATTCACATCAGTTAATTTAGCCAACAATAAATAATCAGAAACTAATCCCACTGGAGATGAATCGATGATGATATAATCATAGGTTGACTTCAGGATTTTAATTAATTCAGCAAATTTCTGACTCTCTATTAATTCCGATGGATTAGGTGGTATTGGACCTGCTGAAATGACATCCAGATGTCCCAAAAGATGCCGATGAAGAATTTCATCTAAACTGTACTTTCCTATCAAATAAGAAGAAATACCTTTTTCAGTAGGTAAACCCAATAAACTCGTAAGTCTTGGTCTTCTCAAATCTACCCCCAACAAAACAACCTTTGCGCCAGACTGAACTAAAGACAAAGCAATATTAAGTGCAAAAAATGTTTTTCCCTCTCCACTCACCGTCGAGGTAACACCCACCACTTTACTTTTCTTATCGGCCGCAAGGTATTGTAAATTGATACGCAAAGCCCTTACTGAATCCGCAAAGGATGATTTAGGAAAATCCAACGCAGGTGCAATAGAGTCTCCTTCAAAATGTCCAACCATTCCAAGTATAGGCAGCGAAGTTTTACGAATAATAACGGCCTTGTCCACAACAATACTGTTAAAATAGGTCAACAAACCCACAATGAGTAAAGGGAAAAACAGCCCCAATAAAAGTACATTGTTTTGAACGGTCGATTCATTAGGAAAAACTTTTCCCGATAAAGTCGCAGGATTTACAACTTTATTATCCGACACATTCGAAGCCTTGGCAATCTCTGCTTCTGTCTTTTTCTCTAGTAAAAAACTATACATTTTTTCATTCACGGTATATTGCCTTTGCAGGTTGGCAAAATAACGCTGTGACTTAGGAAGTCTATACAATAAAGCATACACCTTGTCTAATCGTTCTTGATTATCTCTTAAGTATAAATCCGTTGTCTTGATAAGATTACTCAAATTCTCTATCAAGTTAGCTCTTGTGTTTTTAATTTTTAATTCAATCACTCCAAATGTATGATTCTTCTCTTTGGCCGAAAAAGCTAAGGATGTTTGCTCTGATTGTAATGTATATAATTCACTGATCATCTGGCCTAGTAACATGTCAGAAATCCCCACAGCAGAAGGCGAAACAACCTTCTTCATGTCATTGTTTTGTTCAATATAACTCAATAAATATTGGTAATATTTTTTTTGTATTTGAAACTCTGCCTTCTTTTTTTCAAGAAAATCAAGTTCCTCATAAACCTTGTCTGAATTACCTTCCACTACAAAATTCTGCTTGTTACTAAACTCCTCTAACTGATTAGAACTATTCTTTAACGAATCATTGATCCGATGCAATTGGTCATCAATAAATTTAACTGCATTCGTGGTGATTTCATTTTTCTCAGTCAACCCAAATTTGATATACGTGTCGGTTAAGGCATTTAAAAAATTAATTTCTTTTTCGATAATTTCTCCGGATACACTGAGCATAATCAAAGAAGAATATTTCGACTGCTGACTTACTTTTAATTTCGAAGCATAACGTCCAGCCACTGTATATAAATCGTTGATGACAAAATAATATTGTCCCTCTGTTCTATTTAACTCATTGAAAAAAACAGATGACTTAACCGTAATCGAAAAATCGTTGGTCGTTAATAGACGATTAAAAACGCCTTTATACTCTCGTAAAACCTCTGGAGAGGTTTTCCACAAAAGAAATTTCTTTTGAGAAGAAGGATCCATGATTTTCAAGCAGTATGTAGAATCATTCAATAGCTCAATATATACAGGAACATTTCTTAGCTGGTTTGAAAAGGTCGAATCAAGCTCTACCGTAAAAGGAGAAGATTGATATACTTCTCCAGTTTTAATCGCACCACTCACATAATAACTGACTTCAAAATCTAAACTCTTCACGGCTTTGTATATTAAAGCATAGGACTTCATGATTTCAAGTTCATTAAAAATATTATAAGACATTTTAAACATCCCCAAGCCTTCCATCAATTGACCAGAGGACTTAGAAGAATAATAGCCTCCATCTTTAATCATAACAGTAGAATTGACGGCATAAATGGGTTGAGAGTAACGTACATATGCCTTCCCTATAAGAAAGGCTGCAATCATGGACAAAACAAACAAATACCAATACTTCAACGCATTATGCAAAAACAATCTTACATCAAAACTGTTTTGACTACTTTCTTGTCCTTCTTTATTGATTTGATTCATATAACAGCGCTGATTTATCTTCTTGTAAAAATGGCGTACAAAGAAAATGATAATGCGATGAGCGATGAGCCCAACGTAATGAGGGAACTATTGATTCTAAATACTTTATACCTCAGCGGTTCCACATAAATAACGTCTCCAGGTCGCACGTAATAATGCTCCGAAGCCAACATTTGTATCGATGAAAGGTCAAGGGTATACACTTTATTTCTCCCTTTTTCCTTACGAATTAAACGAACTTTCTTCCTGTTGGCCAGTTCTGTCATGTCTCCTGAATAAGCCAATACATCAAACACAGAAGCCTGCATCCTCTCTATTGCTTTTACGCCCGGTGAAGATACCTCTCCCAACACACTCACTCGAAAACTTATAAATTTTACGGTAACGGTTACAAATTGAAAATATTCTAACACCTTTGACTTGACTTCCAATTCTGCTTCTTTTACCGTTAAACCAGAAACTTTAATCGTGCCTACCATGGGTAATTCAATATTGCCATATTCATCGACTAAACTACCATTCAACAAACTAGCTCCCATTTGATTATTTTGTCCTCCAGAAAAAGACTTAAAAAGTTCCATTTTGGCATCAGTAGAACTTTCTACTCTTACCTGTAACACATCGCCTGGTCTTATCCTGTATTGATAAGAAGAATCAATACTCACCACAGACAAGGTGTCAGAATTTAGATCATTCATGTAACGCATTTTTTTATAGCTCACACAACTGAAACTCACTAAGGCAATCAATACTGTTACCAATAATCTATACATGATTCTCATACTCACTATTTGTATTCTTTCATAAACCATTCGTATGTTTTCTTCAAGCCATCTCCAAAAGCAATATCCGGAACAAAATCCAATTCCTTACGTGCTTTCTCTATATCTGCCAAACTATGAAGAATATCTCCTGATCGAAGGGATAAATAAAGAGGTTTTTCGGATGTACGGGCCAGTATGCTCAATGCAGTCCATAGTTCATTCACCGTAGTTCTATAACCGCACGCAATATTGTATACCTGTGATTCTGATTCTTCAATAGGCTTAAACAAACTTCGTATGTTGGCCTGAACAGCATTGCTGACATAAGTAAAATCCCGGCTTTGTTCTCCATTTCCAAAAATCTGAGGTTGTTCTCCTTTGAAAAGCGCTTTTAAAAACAAAGGAATCACAGCAGCATATGGTCCTTCAGGATCTTGTTTTGGTCCAAAAATATTAAAATAACGAAGTCCTATAAAATTCATAGCATAGTTCAACGCATACATCGCCGCATATTGTTCTGCAATAGATTTAGACAACGCATACGGAGAAAGTAAGTTTCCTCTATGTTCTTCTAGCTTTGGCAAGGTCTCACTATCTCCATAAACAGAGGACGAAGATGCATAAACCACTTTTTTAATTCCTGATTCTTTAGCCGCTGTAAACACATTGGCAGTACCTGTAATATTGACCTGATGGGTAGAAAGTGGATCTTTAATCGATCTTGGTACTGATCCTAAAGCCGCTTGGTGGGAAATCAAATCCATCCCCTTCACTGCTTTCAAGCAAGTAGAAAAATCACGAATATCTCCCTCTATCACCTCTAATCTGCTATCCTTTAAAAACAGACTCAAATTGGTCTGTTTCCCGTTAGAAAAATCATCCAATACCCTTACCCCTTCTACCCGATCATCATTCAAAAGGGCCTCCACAAGATTAGACCCGATAAATCCGGCCCCACCCGTAACCAATACCTTATACTTTTTACCTAACATCTAACGAATACAATCTATATGTTATACCAATCCAAATATAAGTAATTATCAATTACCAATGAACTTCTAAAAAAAGAGGCTTTTAGCTCCTTCGGGGTTATGTATAAAGTCCAGAAATAACTACCTTTAATGCCTCAAAAGGTAGCTCATGTTTAAAAAATTAGCAGGCTTTGGAATCATAGGTGTCATCTCAACATTGTTGTCCATGTTGTTGATGTATATTTTTCATAACCTATTGCATTGGCACTACCAAATAGCCTATGTCATCTCCTACGTCATTCCTTTGTCTTTGTCTTTTATACTGAACTCGATCTTTGTATTCAAATCTCATAAAAACACGAGAAACCTCATTGTATATTTCAGCATATACCTTTCTTCTATGTGTTCCGGCATGCTTATTTTAGCCCTGTACAAGCGTCTCATTCCCTTAGATGAAACCTTATTAAGCTACATGACATTGCCCTTTACCATGGCCCAAAACTTTACATTAAGCCATCTTTTCTTAAAGAAAAAAGAGCTCTAAACATGTCTCTAGACCGTTTTAAAGAATTATTCTGGAATGCTTTTCATAGACCTCAACTGAAAAGCGAGCGCATACATCATGTATGGCTATCCCTTGAACCGATCAACGACATCCTTGCAGGACCTTTATTTTCCATCTATGAAAATGGTCATTGCAATTATATATTCAGCAACCAAGAAGTCTTTCAAAGCATTGTCAACGCAGACGACCTGATGGATTTCTTTCAAGAATTGTTGAAAAAATATGCTGAAGGACTCGAACAGGCTACTCCTCCAAACAACGAGGATGAACTCAAAGACTTACAAACACTAGACTATCAACTCGATCTCAAAGCAGAGCTCTGTGAAATTGCATACCAATTGACCCTAACGCAATTCGAAAAAAAAGACTAAGCCTTTAATAATTCTACCACTGTAATTTCAGGAGGCATACCTATCCGACCAGGAAATCCAATATAACCAAAGCCCCGGTTGACATACAAATACTGCTGACCTTTTTGGTATAAACCCGCCCATTGATCGTACATGTACTTCACGGGACTCCATTTGATTCCCTTTACTTCTACTCCAAATTGAAAACCATGTGTATGCCCTGAAAACATCACATCTACATCTGAATACTCTGGAATAACTTGTGCATCCCAATGACTTGGATCGTGCGAAAGTAACAATTTTACAGAAACAGGTTCCATACCACGCACCGCTTCTTTCATTTTACCATACTTGGGAAATCGCCCTCTCGCTCCCCAATTTTCAATGCCTAAAACAGCTATTTTATCTTCCCCTCTCTGCAGTATACGGTGTTCATTCATGAGAATGTCCCAACCCATTTCCTTCTGAATACCTATTAATTTATTCAAATTGTCGATCTTTTTTCCTTTAGAAGGCCATGAGACATAGTCACCGTAATCATGGTTTCCCAAGACAGAATAAACACCCATCGGAGCCTTCATGGTAGAAAACAATTGTTTATACTCTTCCACTTCCTCTGCCACATTGTTGACTAAATCGCCGGTAAAAAAAATTACATCTGGCTTTTGTGCAAGCGCTAAATTCACTCCTTTCTTCACTAAAGCATGACTCACAAAACTACCTGAATGAATATCTGATAATTGCAATATCTTAAGCCCATGAAAAGAGGCTGGTAAATTCTTCAACCTAATTTTAATATGCTTTACACGGTAATCATGTGCTCCTTTCAATACGCCATAAAGCATGGAAATAAAAGGGAGGGAAGCCACCGTTAATCCTACCGATGCCATGAACTTAGAACGGGAAATCACCTGGCCTGTACCCGATGGTGCAGGATTAGCAAACAACATCACCATCCAATCTCCTAATCGATAAAGATCTTCTATCAATAAAAAAGCTGCAAGTATAATTTTAAAAAAGAGATTGGCAAATAAGAAGGTAATGATAAAATTTCTGGCAATGCTGCTGATATGTTCCGGATTAAGCACCGAAAAAGAAACCAGGAACAATATACTGATGAACGTAACACTCCAATAGGTAAAAGCTACTCCTTTTTTTAAAGTGTCCGATTGTCCATTCACAATGGTTCTAATCCCTTGATAAACGTATCCGTCTAACAAAAGAAAAACAACAATAAGAACACCAAACAAAATGAAACGAGATGATATGGAATGCATAAAGCGTATGAATTAATACGTATAAAAATGCTCCGGATATGTTCCGGAGCATTTAAGATGAAAGAAAAACAACAATGATTAATGTTGTTTCATTCCTAACTTTTGTTTGAGTTTATGTACCAACAAATACATGACCGGAACAAGTACCAAGGTAAGGAAAGTCGCAAAGAACAACCCAAAGATCATCGTCCAGGCTAAAGGCCCCCAGAAAGCACCGCTATCTCCACCAAAGTGTATATGTGGTTCAAAATGCGTAAACATTTTCACAAAGTTGATGTTAAAACCAATGGCTAATGGAATCAGACCGAGCATCGTCGCCGATGCCGTCATCAACACAGGTGTCATACGTGTACGTCCTGCTTCTAAAATGGCCTCATAGACATTCACTCCTTCCTTCTCTTTGTACTCAATAAACTCTACCAACAAGATACCGTTTCGTACCACGATTCCTGCAAGGGCTACAATACCAATACCCGTCATGATGATCGAGATTGACATCCCTGTAAAACAGAATCCTAAAAGTACCCCAATGATACTGAATATAATTTCTGACAAGATAATCACAGGCTTACTCACTGAGTTAAACTGAGTCACCAGGATTAAGAAAATCAAACCTAAAGACACCATCATGGCCGTCATCAAGAAGGCCCCCGTTTCAGCCTGTTCTTCCTGTTCACCCGTCATATCGATGGTAATACCAGAAGGGAGACTAAAATCTGGAAGAGCTCTCTTAATGGCGATGTTAATATCATTCGCATTGTAATCATTCAATACGTTAGAGTACAAGGTGACTACTCTTTTTTGATCCTTACGTTTGATCCCTCCAAAAGTATCTCCATATCTCACCGTAGCCACAGAAGACAATGGTATTTGACGAACCACTCCTCCCATGTTCATGTCCCGGAAAGTAATTTTTGTATTCAACAATTCATCAATATCATGACGTTGTTTGTACAAATACCTCAATTGAATAGGATATTCATCGTTGGCATCTCTGAATTGAGATACTTCTTTCCCAAACAAAGCACTTCTGATGTCAGAACCTACCTGTCCTGTAGAAATACCTTCTGCATTGGCACGCTGACGATCAATTTCAATCACTACTTCCGGTTTGTTTTTCAGCACATCGGATTTCAGCTCTTCAATCCCTTTGATACCGACAGAATCGATGTATACTTTCAAGCGTTCTGAAACCGCAATCAATTCGTTGTAATCATCTCCGGCAATCTCAATATTGACAGGTTTACCCGTAGGAGGTCCTCCCTGTTCTTGATCAACTGAAATTTGAACACCCGGCATATCTTTTACAGCGGCCCTTACTTTATCCAAGTACTGAGCAGATGAAATGCCATGTCGATCGGCATACTTCACAAACGCCACGGTTACTTTACCTTTATGGGGAGAAGTACTCATATCTCCCTGGTCTTCACTAGCACCTACCGCAACGTTAGAGATAATAGAAGATACAATAGGATTCGGCTTACCATCTACCGACACCGCATGTGTTACGCGATCTTCTACAATAGAGGTGATCGAGTCTGTATACACTTGATCTGTTCCAATCGGTAAGGTGATGTAGGTATAGATGAAGTTGGGATCTGCCGATGGGAAGAACACTACCTTAGGTTGTACGATTCCTGTCAATACAAAAGAGAAAATTAACAAAAAGAAAGTCGCCACCATCAACCAAACTGGTCTGTAACGCTTCAAACACCATTCCAAAACAGCTACATATTTAGTTTGTACAGCAGGCCATGTTTTTTCCTGGAATACCCGAACGACTTTTTCCAACACAAACTTATTGAGTAAGAACAAAGCAACGAGTAAAACAATAAAGTTACCCATACCAAACGCCCCACTTGATCCACTCACAGCAGCATTGATATAAAATAAAGAGGCCAAAGCTCCCATGATCACCAAGGTAATCTTGGTTCCTTTACTGAACTTCTTCGCACGACCATGATCATGAGGTTTCATGAAATCGACTGCAAATACAGGGTTCATGATATAGGCAACCACCAATGAAGCCGTCAAGGTAATGATCAAGGTAACCGGTAAAAAGAACATGAACTTTCCAATCACGCCACTCCAAAAGGCCAAGGGAACGAAAGGAGCAAGTGTGGTCATGGTACCGGAAAATACAGGCAGGAACACTTCTCCGGCAGCAGTCTTCGCCGCATGTACAATAGGAACTTTACCATTATCATAAATACGATGCGTATTTTCAATGACCACAATGGCATCATCCACCACAATACCCAAGGCAAGCAGGAAGGCAAACAACACAATCATGTTCAAAGTAAATCCAATAGACGGTAATATTAAGAATGCGATAAACATCGACAAAGGAACAGAGACCCCAACAAATATCGCATTGGTCGCACCCATGAAGAACATCAAAATGATCACCACCAAAATAAAGCCGATGATGATCGTATTGATCAAATCATCTACCGTAGTACGGGTACTGTCACTTTGGTCACCTGTAATGGTTACATTTAAGCCCGCAGGATAATTATTTTCCTTCATGTCTTCTACCAAGGCGATAATTTTATCGGAAGCTTCAATCAAGTTTTCCCCACTACGTTTAATGACATTGAGCGTAATGACATTTTTCTTATTTAAACGAGCAAAGCTTTCTTTTTCTTCATACGTGTCTTTAACTCCACCTTCTTCTAAAATGTCTTTCAAATAGACTTGTGCACCGGTAGATGATTTTAACACAATGTCATTCATAGGAGCAACACTGGTAAACTCTCCTTTAATTGAAACCGAACGTTTTAATTCATCCATCTTCACCAACCCACCACTGATGGTCATGTTTTCATACTTCACCGCACGTTCAATGTCGGACAAGGTGATACCCGCAGCTTCCATTTTATAGCGGTCTACGTTAATCTGGATTTCACGCTCGGGAGCTCCTACTAAATCGACACGTGTAATTTCCCGAAGCGCCTCAATACGATCTTGCATGTCGTCGGCATATTTCTTAAGCTTACTTAATTCATAATCGCCTGAAATATGAACAAACATAATCGGCATTTGCGACACATCAATTTCAATCACCTGTGGATCATCCGGGAGATCCGTAGGAAGATCATTTTTGGCCTTATCCACCGCATCTTTTACCTTTACTTTCGCTTCGGCAACATCTACATCGGTATTGAACTCAACAATAATACTTGAAAAATCCTGAACCGAATTACTCGTTACTTTTTTTACACCCGATATCGATTTAACCTGTTTCTCAATTTGTTTAGTCACGAGGTTTTCCATGTCGGTCGGTGATGTACCCGGATAAATGGTACTCACATATATTTGCGGAAATACGACCTCCGGAAACTGTTCTTTAGGTAAGTTGATGTAAGCCATCAAACCTGCCAAGGTAATGATTACCGTGAGGACATAAATGCTGGTCTTATTATCAATAGACCAACTGGTTAGTTTAAATTCTTTCATCTCTATCTGAGTTATATTTATGGCTAGAAAACATATCCTTATCGCATGAAGAATAACGAAAACAGAATACTATCCTAAGACTTATAATTTTTCTTTTACGACCACACCTTGGCCATCTACCACATCTTGATATCCTACCGTAATGATTTTCGAACCAGGATTTAATCCACTCAAAATTTCAACTTCAGATTTATAAGTCAAGCCTAACTTAACCGGTAACATCACGGCTGTATTATTTTCAACCACATAAATAAAATCTCCTCTTTCCGTACGTTGAATAATATTAATTGGAACAACAATCGCATTTTCTTTTTGATAATCTTT
The DNA here is from genome assembly GCA_964454665.1 of uncultured Chitinophagaceae bacterium. Classification (GTDB taxonomy): domain Bacteria; phylum Bacteroidota; class Bacteroidia; order Cytophagales; family Cytophagaceae; genus JACMQM01. Next base: position 183,539 of record CAYVTO010000003.1, on the reverse strand, counting down.
AATGCTCACGTAAGCAATCATATTCGTCTTCAAACTTTTCGCTTCCCCATTTAATGGAATTTCAACTTTGAACGTACGATTGACAGGATCAATCACGTCTGCAGAAGTTTGAATTCTTGAACTGATTTCTTTCTTCGCATCCGGAAAGTATAACTTCACAGCATTACCTGTTTTTACAGAAGAGATGTATGATTCCGGTACTTCCGCTACAGCTTTCAAATTGTTGTTATTCACAATCCTAAATGCCGGTGCTCCGGGAGATGTGGCTTCACCAATACGTACAAAGATCTCATCAATCAACCCTCCAAATGGAGCTCTGATACGGCTCAACTCATACTGTTCATTCAAGCTCGCCAATTTCTTTTCTAAAGATTCTTTTTGATTTTTAGCTTGCAAGTATTGTACTTCTGTGCCTACTTTTTCATCCCACAACTTTTGTTGTCTATCAAATAAATCTTTCGCTAACTCTAAGGCCTTTTTCACTTCGCTAATGGCCGTAAGCGTTGTTGAAGCATCAATTTGAGCAAGCAAAGCACCTTTACTTACGGTCTGACCTCTTTCTACAAAAACATCCATCACCACGCCACCCGACTTAGGACTCACTTTTACGTTTTGGTCAGAATCAATCTTACCCTGAATTTCTAAGTAATGTGTAAATGTTTTAGGGCTTACCTCTGCAGTAATGACAATGGCACTTTTTTTAACACTTTCAACACCACCTTCTTTCGCTACTTCTTTTTCCAGTTTAGAAATTTCAGTCACTAAATCGTCGCGTTGTTTTTTCAGCTCAGTCAATTGAGCTTTTTTATCGGGAGCAGCACATGCATATAATACAACTGCTGCAAGGAGAATGAATACGTGTATCTTTTTCATCTGATTAAAAATTATAATTATTCTGTGTATAATATTCCTATTGATTTTTGATAAGCTATTTTAGCAAGTAATACATTGTATGTTGCATTGTAGAAATTTGTCTGAGCTTCTTTGAAGGCATTTTCTGCATCTACTATTTCTAGATTAGATCCTGTTCCTACTGTATACTTTATCTTTGAAACACGTACAACTTTAGTTGCCAATTCTAAGTTACGTTTCTGAATTTGGTAGTTTTGGATTTCATTACTCAATGTTGCCAAAGACTGCTTCGCTTGCAAGTCTACCGTTTGCGCAAAAAAGTTTAAGTTGTTTTCTGCTTTGAGGTATGCATATCTCGATTGTTTTATTTGATAGATTTTACTTCCTCCATCAATGATCGGCACACTCAAATTTAAACCCCACATAGAATACTGATACCAGTGTCCAGAAACAACCTTATCAACTGTTACATCAGATCGGTTATAGCCCCCCGTTGCAAAACCCGATAAAGTCGGTAAAAACTTAGCTTGATTACTCTTTAAATCCAACCTTTGTAATTCCAATTGTGTTTTTAGCAAACTGTACTCTATTCTGCTTTCAGGATTCACCGTTGCATTTTGGTCAATGGCTTCTACCTGAATTTCTTTTACATCACCTACCAATTCAATAGGATCCACTAAAGGCATTCCCATTTGGTATTTCAACAACAATATTGTGACTTCATTGATCTGATTAAATTTATTCAACTCTGCCAACAGGTTGTTTCTTGTCACTTCAATTCTATCTGCATCCAACTCTTCTGCAAAACCTTCCTTTTGTAATCCTTTTGTATTCTTCAACAAGCTGTCGATACGGGATACGTTAGAATTTAATAAGGCCAAGCGTTCATTGTTAATCAACACCAAGTAAAAGGCTTTAGTCACACTTTCAACCACATTGATTTTGGTTTGAGTCATACTTTTAGTTGCCAATTCTTTGTATACAGAAGAAGCCTTTAAACCCATGATGTATGATCCGTCAAAAATCAACTGAGATAAAGTAACGGACATATCGCCTGAAGACCTCACTTGAAAAAGATTCGGAACAGCATATACCGAACTAGGATCGTAAACCCTCGAAGTATCAAATGCTGCAGCACTCGTTCCTGGTAAAAACATTCTTGATAAGGTTGGATTGTCCGTGATAGAAGCCTTACCTAGCACTTTAGGTAATCCAGCACCTCTTATTTCACCAACTTTCGCTGCTGCAGTCTGAATATCTAATTCAGAATTTTTCACGTCCGTATAATTTTTAAGCGCATAATCAATACACTGTTGCAAAGTATATTGATTTGTTGTTTGAGCCAAAGCCATGCGTACTGACAAAAAGCTCATTACCAACAATGTCGTCAGTACAATGAATCGTTTTTTCATAACCCTATTCTTCTTCTTTAATTTGTCTATACTTATTGATTAACTTATGTCCCTTGAGCGTACATATACCATAGAGAAAATGCTCGATGAGCTGTAATTGAACTTCATTGATATTCTTTTTAGCCAAAGGAAAATTTTCAGGATTAAAACTGGCTTCCACACAAAACATGCGAAGCCGTGCAATGGTATCTAAATCAATGCTCGCTCTATACAATCCAACTTCTACTCCTTTTTTAATGTTATCGTAAATATTATTCAGCATACACTTTTGCTTATGCTCTAAAAAAGCACCATAGGCTTTAGGATAATATTTCTGAATTTCCATCATCAGGTAAGGATTGAGGTTCTGAAAAAATTCTTTCAACCACTCGCTGATCAAAATGACTTCGTGTATAGGATCTGCCGCTTTATCCGTAATATCTGTCATTTCTTTCTCTTGTTGGAACAAACGAGATTCTACTACTTTAAGGACAAGTTCTTTTTTATCCTTAAAAAACTGATAGATCGTTTTCTTAGAAATGCCCAAGTGCATAGCTATTTCATCCATGGTGATTGATTTCACTCCATAGCGAAAAAAAAGCTGTTCTGATTCTTTTAAAATACGGTCGCTTGTTTCTAATGCTTCGTCCATGAAGCAAAACTACGGAAACTTTTAATAGTTGCAAAGTTTCCGTAGTTTTTTTGTAAAAAAACAAAAACACCTCAAAACGGGCTATTTTGCCCCAATAACCTGAATCCATCCTTTAAGAGACCTGTCATTATAATCAAAATAGTAATAATAAATTCCATTTTGATTGGCGTCCGGCTTCCAGATGAAATCGCGGGAATGATCATAAAAAACACGAGAGCCCCATGAATTATAAACGGCAATGGATTTAAAATACGTATCGCACGTTTCTACAGGAGGATTGTATAGAAAAAAAGAATCGTTCATGCCATCCCCATTTGCTGTAATTAAGTTGATCGGCTTGTATTGATCAACATTCGTTTCCCGGTTAAAAACATTTAAAGTCACATCTACCCAATCGATGTGCGTTGTCATACAACTGTTATCGATCACAGAAAATCGAACTACCCAAGGACCTTTATTCACAAAATCACAACCCACACGCCATTGAAAATTAGATACCGCAGGCGATAAAGAAGTGATATGATGAAAAGTCATCCAGTAATCACTTAAATTAAATCCCACACCTTCTGCCACCAAAATCAAGAGGTCGGAAGGATCAGGATCGGTCGCTTTAACCAAAAAATTGAGAATGTCTCCCGGATACAAGGTATAGTTAGGCCCGTCATTGGGTATAATCTGAATGTCGGGAGGAGAATTCACCGGAACCTTAATGGTAAGATCAAACACCAAGGTATCATACCTTGGGGGACAGCGGTTATCTCGCACAACGATTCTGACACGTTCTGTTCTATCGGCATCAATTTTCATCAAACCACAAGGAGAGATGAGCAATTGAGTTTGTACGGTATCTCTTCCCGGAAAAAGCATCACAGCATTTGAAATCTGAAAAATACCTTCTGGTAAATTACTCATCACACTTACAAACGTAATATGCTCTGGTAAAAACAGGGATGTTGTGGTCGCATCTGCTAAAAACAAATCCAGGCTTTTTACTTCATTGATAAACATCTCTACATGCCCTATTCCATTACTGAACGTTTTGTCTAATGCAATTTGAGGAGGAGCATTGACTGGACAGTTTTGAATAAGCAATTGAAAATCCCGTATACATTCTCCAATCTTAATCCCCAATCGATACTCCGATACTTTAACCGCAAAGACAAACAAACCGACAGAAGATGAATTAAACGTAAGCAAGCCTGATGTAGGATTAATGGATAAAGGAACACTGCCATTGATTTGAGCGTTAGGACCGAAACCCGGAAGCCAAATAACCGGTTGATAAGGCTCGGGTTGAGTGCGATCTTGATATGGGAAATTGGGACTCGGATTTCCCAGACTACTATTCCCTGCCATGGGTGTCACCAATTCATAACGCAATTGATCTCCATTAGGATCTACCCCACTAAAATCGAGGTAATGCGTAGTACCTCTACACCAGAACTGATTGTTGAGAGGTTTAAAATAAGGTGTGGAGTTTTTAAGATACGTTGTTGTAAATTGGAGATAAAAAACTTCTCCGGTAAACTGAGGTAAAAAAATATTCGAAATGTTATTATTACGACAACAACGTTCCCAAACAATATAATAGCCTCCTGGATCAAGGTAATTTTTGAAGTCCGCAATACCTGCATACCTGAAAAGCCTGGTTCTTATCAGTGATAAATCATGACAACCGGTAACCACGTTAGGAATAAAATCTATATTATACCGGGTAAGTTGCACATTAGTCATAAAAGCCTGATCCGACTTACGATAAACCGATGCATAAATATTGATGTCATCGGTAAACAAACCAGGATCTCCATGGATGTCATCGAAGTACATGTTCATGAACACATTGTAAAAATCATCTTGGCCTGTCCAGATGATTTGAAACTCTCCCCCAACAATATGGGTCCCCTTACTCAGAAAAGGTTGCAAGATGAATAAGATAAAAATTGTGATTATCTTTACGCGCTTCGTTAATCGAAGAAAACTAAAAAGATTATGGCTCACAAAAGAATACATATATCAGGTGCTACAATAGAAGACTTAGGTGCAGAAGGTAAATCCATTACAAGATACGATAATAAAGTAATTTTCACAGAATTTACAGCTCCGGGAGACCTTGTTGACTTAGAAATTTACCGATCTAAAAAAGGGTATGCAGAAGCTAAAGTCACGGCATTCCACTCCTATTCATCTGAAAGAGCAATCCCTCATTGCGCGCATTTTGGCATATGCGGAGGTTGTAAGTTACAACACTTGCAATACGATCGGCAATTGCATTATAAACAAAAACAAGTGATCGATGCTTTAGTACGCATTGGAAAACTAATCCTTCCAACGATCAATCCCATCGTGGGGTCTGCCATACAAGTAGGTTATAGAAACAAACTGGATTTTTCTGTTTCTAATAAACGGTGGTTTACAGAACAAGAAATCGGTACAACAGCCAATCTATTGCCCAATGCCATTGGTTTTCACATCCCCGGGAGATTCGACAAAGTCTTGGACATTACCCATTGTCACCATCAAATGGAACCTTCCAATGCCATTAGAAATGCACTCAAAAACTTCATGCTTGAAAATAAATTAAGCTTTTTCGATCTATGGGCACAAGAAGGATTTCTTAGGGGCATTACTCTCCGTAATACACAGCAGGGAGCATTCATGTTGATTATACAATTTGGCGAACATCAACAAGAATGGATAGAAAAAACTTGTGATTTTCTCATCGCTTCTTTCCCTGAAATTGAAACCTTATACTACACGGTCAACACGAAAAAAAACGACAGCATTTACGATTTAGATTTAACATTACACAAAGGCCCCGGTTACCTGGAAGAAGAAATGGAAGGACTTGTTTTTCGCATCAGCCCTAAATCGTTTTACCAAACGAATCCCTCTCAGGCATTCGAACTGTATAAACTTACCCGTGCATTTGCCCAACTCACCGGAAATGAAACCGTTTATGATTTGTATACGGGTACCGGCACCATTGCCAATTTCATTGCCAAGCAAGCGGGTAAAGTAGTGGGTATAGAATCGGTACCCATGGCCATCGAAGATGCCAAATTAAACTCCGAAATCAACAACATTCATAATACCGTATTTTATGCTGGAGATATGAAAGATATTTTTACTTCCGGTTTTATTGAAGAAAATGGCAAACCGGATGTCATCATTACAGATCCTCCACGCGTAGGCATGCACAAAGATGTCGTCGATGAACTTTTAAAATTAGCGGCTCCAAGAATTGTTTACGTAAGCTGTAATCCTGCTACACAAGCCCGGGATTTACAATTACTGAGTGAAAAATACGACATTGAAACAGTACAACCCGTAGACATGTTTCCTCACACGCATCATGTGGAGAATATTGTGGCACTCAAGCTTCGCTAAAATGGTCTCCGCTTCAATCATTGGACAATACGGTACTGCGTCTCTTTCTCTCTACAGTGGATCATACTTCAACAAGAAAAATGGTACGGTTGGATAATTCATCATCTATCGCAATTTGACAAGACAACCGCACGGATGAATCTTTGATTCCCATTTTTCTCAGCGTAGTACCTTCGTTTCTATCTAACTTAGAAGGCGCATAACTTTCATTTTCAATACTCACCAAGCATGTACCACATCTTCCTGTCCCTTTACACTCTCCGAACTCATCCATGTATAACTTATCGGAAAGTAGCTCCATTAGACTCCGGTATTCGCCAATGCAGGTGGTAATGTGCATTTGTCGTTGAAAAAAATGAAACGTAAATGAAACCGTATTTGATGACGTACTCATAAGACACTACCAGAATTTATCCCGCCATTCACCTTCCTTTAAAACAGCTAGTCTTTCTTTTCCATTGGCCTCTATTATTCTTTTACCTTGCTCAACAGTAACAAGATGTTCTACTTCTTGAAACAAGATCCGTTCTTCGAAACGAATATGATTTTCCAATGTTTCTTCTAATATATTTAAGACCTTTAGAAGATCATCTTGTTTGGTAAGCAAGCGTTTAATCCGTCGGTGGTCTATCAATGCTTTCTTTACAAGCTTATGGTCATTGCCTAATACAGGAAACACAAATTTTTCTTCGATTTCGAAATGAACTGATAAATGATTATGATAAAACCAATGACAATAATTCATAATACGCACAGGATCAATTGCCATCTCTAATCCTATTCTGATTCTCCTGCAATGTACTAATCCATGGTGGTGATCATGGCTCAGAGACTTCAGGCATTCTTGCCTTTGAATGGGTATATTCATTTCAATAGCGATTAAACAAGTTGGCTTTCCATTTCTACAGATTTTGGGAACAGTATATTATTTTCAAGATGAATGTGTAGGTGTAAGTCTTGTTCAAATTCTTTCAATAAACTGAATGTCCCTTTATATGTATTACATCCATCAACGGGAGGGGTATATTGGTTGGTGAGCTCGGAAATTCTTTGAAAATATCCTCCTTCTTCACTATGCTCATGTTGCATCATCTGTATTGGATTTTGTATAGAACCAAAAGCAGGTAGAGGGATCTTGGTCTTTGTGTGATTTGCCGCTACGATCTTGCGGATATAAGGGAATAAAATCAATTCTTCTTTTTTCATGTGCAGCACCAACTCATCCATCGCCCGGTTAAAAACAAGATTAACTTCATAAAGTTCCGGATGTTTAAATCCATGCACATCACAAATTTTCGTCAGGTATTGTTTGATCACAGGAATCTGTTCTTCTACATAACGATGATGTTTTTTTTCAATATAATCTGCCAATACATCCAGAGGCCACGACGGATAGTCAACATCCTGCTTGCCATTTGATTTCAAAACATCACGTAATTCCTTTAACACTTGTTCTGATGTGATATTATTTTCACGGCATGCTTCCTCTATGCTTCTGTTCCCATGACAACAAAAATCTATATTATGTATTCTAAAGACTTCGGCGGTAAGGTAATTTTGAGCTACCAATTCTCCAATTATAGTACGATCTGTAATCTTCATAATTTTATACGTTTAGTATCTTATAGTACTTTTAATCAGTTGACTTGATTAAATAACTTTATTCCAAAAACAAAGAGCATAACCACTTTGATGATTTCCATACCTACATAACAAAAATGCAAAGGAGAACTTTCTATAAAATCTCCACGAATAATCTTATCTGCCCGTTCAGACAAGGCCGGCAATAGCCATACCGTTTGCACAGCAAGAATGGTAATAGCGATAAAAATAAAATATGTACTCCATTCAAAATAGGACATACGGTTTCCCCTTAACAACAAACTACACAAAATCCCAATCGCAAAGACCCATTCGACTTTATTCAGTACGCTAAAGACCAAACGCCCTATACTTAAACCCAATGCAAGAGTAACACCTGGAGCCTTGAACTTGAGCCAGGCTTCCATAAAACTGATTGCACAAACAAAACCTATCCAGATAAATACCAATACCAAGGCTGTGGGATGCATGATTTTTAATGTCATAGTATAGTTGTTTTAGGGTTATTTCTATCGTGTTCAATTTTATAATGAAACATTTCCGCCATTTTTTCTGCTATCCATTTGGTAATCCAGTTTATATTCATCGCTTTATCAACCTGAGCAAGCAACACCGAAGGCTTCACCCCCCCTAAAAGAAAAACCATGAAACCATATTTTTTCGAGTTCACATATTAAGAAATAAAGACCTTTATATCTTTTATTAATTTGTTTTTAATGACTATCCGCATATAGTCACCTATTGAAATCCGCAAAGCCTGGTGCGGCTGGCGTCCACGAAAAGAGCGAATTGTAGCAGATAGACTTAGGAATTAACTTCGTATGCCTTCCTGATCCACTCTATCTGCTGCAATTGGTTTTCGTGGCTCCCTTTTCTTTTGTTTCTTTTCTTTTGGGTGAGCAAAAGAAAAGAAAAAGGATGGCACAAAGATCTTGATCATCAGATCTGGAGACCGATGAATGATGCCATACTTTAGGTGACTATATGTGGATAGTCATTTATTTTTTTTATCGCCTCAAAAACGTTGACCCATCTTTCAAACCTAATGACAGTTCATAGATGCTTGTCGTTTCCAACATTGACTTTAACTCATTACGAATACGTTTAAACTTATTATGAACCGGACAAGGATGTTTTTCTGAACACTCTTTTAATCCTAAGCCACAACCTTTATAAATAGAGTCTCCATCAATGGCAAGAACAACCTGGCTCAATTTTATTTTCTGCATTTTTTTCTGATCTATCTCAAAACCTCCTGATGGTCCTTTCGTGGAATCAACCAGATTATTCTTAGATAGAATCTGTAAGATTTTAGCCGTAAATGCCTCCGGTGAGTCGATCGCTCTGGAGATCTCCTTCAAACTTACACGCTTACTCTGATGTGATTGTACGGAAATAAAGATAATGGCCCTAATTCCGTATTCACAGGCTTTTGAAAACATTTTCTTATCGTTTCAACAAAACTAATGAATCGTTAATAAAAGACAAAATTATCCGAATTAATTTTTAAAATTATTTATACCAATATCCTATCCTCCCATAAACGCATTACCTTCTTATAATTTGTCTAATATCTCTTTCAGAGCAAGAGCATGATTGTATTTCTGGTCTTTTGCGGCAAACAACAATATTATTGTTCCATATTCTCGTTCCAGAGACTTTATCGTTTTCAAAACATTCTGTTTTTTTACAATTCCTTCTCATACTCCTTTTTAAAGGCAAGCCATTTATCGGGATCATGGTTAAAGCATTTACGTAAAGAAATACTGGATCGACTTCTGTTAACCACTCATCTGCATTCAGATCTTCCTCTTTCACTCCTCTCGGCCAAAGGCGCTCTACAAGTATTGTATAAGCCTTTTATTTAAAAATAAGTTAACCCACTGAAAACAAAGTACAAGCTATGACTTAAAGAAGCCCAAATCCATTCTTCAGAAAGGCTACAGAATCTCTTCTTAGTATTAGGCAAGGAACAAGCATACGATGTCCTTTTCGACCATGAAAAATACAGTTTTAGCATTTAATCAGGAACAAACCTTTCAGAATTTGAAACGCATGCTTCCTGCACAAGCACCTTTAAAGGATTTTATCTTCCAAAACAATCTGGAAGCATTTCAACATTTAAATTTCTTCACAGGACTCAATCAAGCTTCTGAAATATTTGGATATAAAGTTTTTCTTTCTCTTGAAGAATTCAGGGCATTGTACCAATCTGGTCGCATCAGTGAAGCAGTACTCGATAAGGTTATATCCACTAAAAAAGGAGAACAACACCTGCAAGAGTGGAAAAACAAACTTCTTAAAAGAGAATACATCAATAAAAAAACACCTCGTGTAGGTCGACTTCGTTCGTTCTGGAAAAAAGTGTATGGCGTAAATGTCGATTCTCTTGTACATCCCATATTATTTAGAATAGTCTGCAGTTACTTAGACCAAGGAATTTCAATCTGGAATTTTCCTTTGTGGAAAGAAGGATTTCTTCTTTCCATTAAAGAAATGGAGCGTAATAGCTTTAGCAGTTTTTTCGAAACGGAAAGACCCAGAAAATTACTTCTCGAAGGGAAATATGACCTTGAACACTTACTCAAAATAATTGTTGGAGATGAAGCCTATTACACCCAGTATTTATTTGATCAACAATTTGCTCATCAAGGATGGTCGGGGCTGGTATCTGTTATAGAAAACCGTCCGGAAACGCTAATGGATACTAAAAAAATTACCCTCAAAGATTTCATTACGTTTGAACTGTTGTTAGAAATTGATGCACTCGATTTGCAGTACGGGAAAAACTGGGCTCCTTTAAGTAGCAAACTGACACAAGCTCCTATTGATTTATTGGCAGACATTCACCATTCAGAACTACAAGAAATCTATGCCTTATGGCAAGAAGCCTTTGAGTGGACATACTACGATGAAGTATTGGCGGGACTACAACAAAAAAAACTGACTTTACACAACAATGAGAAAACATCCTTTCAAGCGATGTTTTGCCTCGATGACAGAGAAACATCGCTTAGAGATTACTTAGAAAAAACAGACCCTCATTGCGAAACATTTGGAACTCCCGGTTTTTTCAATGTGGAATTTTATTTCCAACCCCTCAATGGAAAAGCCCTTACAAAACTTTGTCCGGCTCCAGTTACACCGAAGTATCTGATCAAGGAATTAGGCTCTAAAAAGAAAAATAAAAAAGATGTACATTTTTCCAAACAGACGTTCTCTCTTTCTTCTGGTTGGATTATTTCTCAGACCTTAGGCTTTTGGGCAGCCCTTGAATTAGTGATCGATATTTTCCGTCCAAGTATGGGCCCTGCAACAGCATCTTCATTCAACCACATGGACAAAGTAGCCTCTTTGTCCATTGAAAACAATCCTACAACTGAGCCTGAACATGGCCTTCAAGTTGGCTTTACCATTCAAGAAATGGCTACCCGGGTGGAAGGTTTATTGAGAAGCATTGGGCTTGTTGATCATTTCGCACCTTTTGTTTATGTGGTAGGTCACGGAGCCAGTAGTGTCAACAATCCTTTTTATGCTACCATGGATTGTGGAGCTTGCTCTTGCCGACCAGGTTCTGTGAATGCGCGTACGTTTTGTTTCATGGCCAATCATGCAAAAGTAAGAGCTTTACTCCAAGAAAAAGGAATCCATATTCCAACCGATACCCTATTTGTAGGAGGACTTCATGATACAACACGCGATGAGATTATTTTCTACGATGAAAGACATATTGCATCTCACCATCTTAAAATGCATGAACAAAATATGGCGACATTCCACAAAGCATTATCCCTAAATGCCAAAGAACGCTCCCGCCGATTTGAATCAATCAGCACGCGACTAAGTCTAAAATCCATCCATGAAAAAATAAAAACACGATCTGTTTCCTTGTTTGAACCCCGTCCTGAATTGGACCATGCTACCAATGCCATTACCATTATCGGACGAAGAGACTTAACTAAAAAATTGTTTTTAGACCGACGTTCTTTCTTAAACTCATACGACTACCAGACCGATCCCGAAGGAAAACTCCTATTGGGTATTATGCAACCCATAGCTCCTGTATGTGGAGGCATTAATTTGAGTTATTACTTTGCGAGAGTCGACAACAACAAGCTTGGTGCCGGAACCAAGTTGCCTCACAATGTGATGGGATTATTGGGTGTAGCCAATGGGATCGATGGCGATTTGAGACCAGGCCTGCCAAGTCAGATGATTGAATCGCATGATCCCATTCGTCAGCTTGTCATCGTAGAACATTTTCCAGAAGTAGTCAAAAACACCATTGCCCAACTGACTAATTACGAATGGTATGTCAACCATTGGCTTCACATCGCAGCCATTCATCCTGAAACAAAAGAGATCTATGTGTTCAAAGAGGGGAAATTTGTAGCTTATACTCCTTTGAAAAAGGAGATCGAAACGGTTTCTGATATGCTTCCTATATTCGAATCAAGCCATAGTCAAGCTAATCTTCCTGTTTACATCATTTCTTAATCTTATACAGTATGTCATCTTTACTTCAGTTATTCATACTTATTCCCATCATAGGACTTCTTTTAAATGGGATCATTCCAGCCAAAAAAGAAGGGCTTATTTCTAAGACAGCCTTAGCTACTGTAGCCTTACAATTCATTTGTATATTCAGCTTCACGGCGTACTGGTTATGGCATGGTCACCCTATTGTCAACTTAAAAGACTTCGTTCTTTATTGGATTCCGGAATACGAGTTTTTTATCGATTTCTATTTCGATAAAATCACTGCAGTATATTTATTTGTGGGGTCTTTCATCACGTTCTTGATTACGATATACAGTCGCTATTACATGCATAGAGAAAGCGGTTACAAACGTTTTTTCAACACCATTTTATTATTTTATTTAGGTTATAACCTAACGGTACTCTCTGGAAATTTGGAGACCTTACTCATCGGTTGGGAAATATTAGGGATCTCCTCTTTTTTACTCATCGCCTTCTATAAAGAACGTTACCTGCCTGTCATGAATGCCCTCAAAGTTTTTTCAATCTATCGATTGGGAGATTTAGGAATTATTTTGGCGATGTGGGCAACCCATCATTTCTGGAACGACAACATTACCTTTTTAAGACTCATCAACTACGACCTTGTACATCAACACATCGAAGCGCACAGTGTTGTGGGCGTTTTTATTTCCTTGATGATACTGATATCGGCCGCTACAAAATCGGCTCAGTTACCTTTCTCCTCCTGGTTACCCAGGGCTATGGAAGGACCAACACCGTCAAGTGCCATTTTTTACGGTTCGCTTTCGGTTCACATGGGTGTTTTTTTATTGTTAAGAACATTTCCATTTTGGGAGCACCAATTGTCTGTACGAATATTGATAGGACTTGTGGGACTGGCCACCAGTATCGTCGCTTCTCTGATTGCCAGGGTACAGTCGTCGGTAAAAAGTCAAATAGCGTACGCCTCTATTTCTCAAATTGGACTCATCTTTATTGAAGTTGCCGCAGGTCTTGAAAACTTAGCTCTATTCCATTTTGCAGGAAATGCATTTCTCCGATCTTATCAACTTTTAGTTTCTCCTTCTGTCGTGAGTTATCTGATCAAAGAACAATTTTACAATTTTGTTCCTCGTCCACTGACCTTCGAGGATTCTCTTCCCAGAAGAATAGAAAACTCGTTTTACATCTTAAGTCTAAAAGAATGGAAATTAGATACGCTCATGTATTATATCTATTGGCATCCTTTAAAATGGGCGGGGAGAAAATTTAATTTCATCACCACCAACAGCCTGGTAAAAGTCTTTATTCCCATTTATTTAGTAGGACTTTACTTCGCTTACCACAAAGATTTAATCCCGCTCGTCATCAAAAATCAGTTACCGATTGTTTTTTCTTTGATCGGATTATTTATGATCCTAAAATCATTTTCGGAAAGAAAAAAAGTAGTACTGGCTTGGATTTTAGTCATCATGAACCATTTCTGGGTAGCATTAGCCATCTCTTTCAATGCCGATTTTAACTACGAACAGATTTACATCTACCTCAGTGGAATTGTAGTCGCAGGAATCATCGGATACTATATTATTCAGCGGCTCAAAGTTCAAGAACGTTTTGTCAACCTGACACAATTTCACGGGCATTCTTACAAGCATCCTAAATTAGCATTCGCCTTCTTCATCTGTTGTTTAGGCCTTACAGGATTTCCCATTACGCCAACCTTTATTGGAGAAGATTTAATTTATACGCATATACACAGCGACCAAATCTTACTGGCTTTTGTAATTTCCTTAGCATTCATCATTGACGGCTTAGCCATCATTAGAATTTATGCACGTGTGTTTTTAGGGCCTCATGCTAAATCTCCAGATGAAATGGCCTTCAAGTCGGCATAATAAAAGAAACCCTTTAGAAGGATTTAAGCGATCATCCTTTCAAGACAATGTTACAATGCTTAAATTGAGGTCTTCAAAAGATTAAGCTATTGTATGGAAGGCAATAACCACGAATTAGACGGAAAATATTTAGGAACGATTACACAAGACTTTGTCAAAATTGCGGAGACCTTAAAAGAAGCTTCGTATCAATTACGTTCTCGAAAAATTTCAGATTATCCTATTTTCCCCATGTGTAAAATAGGACAACCCATTGGACAATTACTGATCAACAAGGCAGATCTGGGATTAGATTGGAATTACTTCTTTTCATTCCTCGACGAATTTACTCAACGCCAATTAATCGAAGAAGATAAAACTGACTTATTCAAACAAACCTATAAAGATCCGGAAGAATTTTGTTGCTTATTCGTAATCGACGAACAGTTTACTAATTTTGTTTTTATACCGTATCCTGAAGATTGATGTTAGTAGTTAGTAGTCAGGGGTCAGGTATCAGTGGTCAGTGGTCAGTGGTCAGTGGTCAGTGGTCAGTAACTTACTACTAAACTTGAAAATCGAAGTGTAAATAATGAATCTTTTAATTACTTAATTTACACTTCGGTCTTTAATATCGATTTACTGATACCTGACCACTGATACCTGACCCCTGACTACTATTTAAAATGATTCCAGCCCTGTGCTTGCAAAGGAACCTGATTACCTTGTAAGGTGACCAGCACAGGAACTTCTCCTGGGCCTTCCATGTAACCGATCACTGAAATATCGGGATGATTTCTGATTTTTTCGTAATCTTTTTGGCCGATGGTAAACAACAGTTCATAATCTTCTCCTCCATTCAGCTGAGCCGTAATCGGATCTAAATTAAACTCCCTTGCCGTTTCATATGTCATGTTATCAACCGGGATTTTTTCCTCGAAAATACGAGCTCCTAAACCCGATGCTTTGCATAAATGCAATAATTCTGAAGCCAAACCATCCGATATGTCAATCATACTCGTTGGTACAACTTCCAATTTTGTTAATTCTTGAACAAAATCTAACCTGGCCTCAGGCTTCAATTGACGTTCAACAATATAAGCTTTGGTAGACAAATCAGGTTGCATATCAGGATTAGCTGAAAAAACCTGTTTTTCACGTTCCAAAACCTGAAGTCCCATAAATGCTCCTCCTAAATCACCTGTTACACAAATCAAATCACGGTCAGAAGCCCCTTTACGGTAAGTAATTTTATCTTTATCGACCTTACCTAAAACTGTAATGGAGATGAATAAACCAGAACGAGAAGTTGTGGTATCACCTCCGACCAAATCGACACCGTAGTTAGAGCATGCCAATTTCATCCCTGCATACAATTCTTCTACCGCTTCCACTGAAAACCGATTACTCAGTCCTAAGGCCACTACCACCTGGTAAGGTCTCCCATTCATTGCTGCGATATCCGAAAAATTGACCACCATGGATTTATAGCCTAAATGCCTCAAAGGGGCATAACTCAAATCAAAATGAACACCTTCCACCAAGGCATCCGTAGACATCAGTAAATAATCCTCTCCATGGTCTATAACGGCAGCATCATCTCCTATCCCCATTACCGTTGAATCGTTTGTGGCACGCACCTCATTTTTAAGTCGGTTAATAAGCCCAAATTCTCCAATTTTACCAATTTCAGTACGTGATTCCATGTTAAGCAACTTTTTTTAGATTTTTTTTGTTTAAATTAGTAGAAAACTAAGAAAACAACACCCCAAATTATGCAGAAATTAGTATTAATACTAGCCATGTTTACTCTTACTCTTGCATTTTCAGATTGTGTACGTGCTAAAAAAGGTTGTAAGAAGAATTACAGAAAAATAAAAAAAATACGTAAAAACAACGATCACTTTACCATGTAATTGGTTTCGTTCTATTCGTATTGAACTTTTTCAACACCATTTACATTGTAAAAGAGTACCCCATTTATTTACGACAATGATTACAATAACAGAAAAGGCAAAAGAACATGTCGCTAACCTTCGTGCAAAAGAAGGTTATGGCGATGAATATAACATTAGGGTATCTGTCAAAGGTGGTGGTTGTTCCGGACTGATGTACGATCTTGGTTTCGACAACCAAACCAACGACTCCGATCAAGTTTTTGAAGACAAAGGCATCAAGCTTTTTGTTGATAAGAAAAGTTTACTTTATTTATTAGGTACGACTCTTGATTATTCAGATGGATTAAACGGAAAAGGATTTCAATTCATCAATCCAAATGCTTCTCGTACCTGCGGTTGCGGAGAAAGTTTTTCAGTTTAAAAAACAACGTGGTCCATTACTCTACAAGGGTATAAAACAAAAGCTTGTAATTCATTACGAGCTTTTGTTTTTATATATACAGAAATCTCCAATTGATTCTGCTACTTAATATGCCCTCACCGTCTTTCCTTCCATAAAATACATAAAGGCTTTATTGGATACACGATTACCTCCTGGTGTTGGATAATTACCACTGAAATACCAATCGCCCAAATGAAGTGGAGATGCTTTATGTAAATTCTCTACCGTCTGATAAATAACTTTAATTTCAGATTGACAACCTTCCGGTGTAATGATCTCCGCAATTTTTTGGCTCAACTGATCGTAGGTAAACGGTTCATACAATGCTTTCACATGATTCACCGTATTACCGCTCAAGTCTTGAATAGACGATTTACACTTGTCGTATACATTTTCCAGCAAATTCTCTTGCTTTGTTTCTTTCAACAATTCAAGCATCGCCCTGAAAGCGACAAAATCTTTTACCCTCGACATATCAATACCATAGCAATCAGGATAACGAATTTGAGGGGCAGAAGAGACAATGATAATTTTCTTGGGACCCAACTTGTCTAACATACGGATGATGCTGTGTTCTAATGTCGTTCCACGTACAATAGAATCATCAATGATCACTAATTTATCAATTCCTCTGCGAACAACATTATAGGTTGTATCATACAAGGAAGAAACAAACTTACTCCTCGTATCATCGTTCGTAATGAATGAACGTGTTTTATTATCTTTAATGACTAATTTTTCAATGCGTGGTCTCAACGATAATATTTTATCCAATTCCTCTTGCCCTACATGCTCACCCACCATTTTTTTCCTGTAACGTGCTAAATATTCTTCTACTCCATCGATCAAACCAAGGAATGAAGTTTCAGCAGTATTAGGGATATAAGAGAAAACGGTATTTTCTAAATCGTAATCGATGGCATCTAAGATTTGAGGACACAAGAGTTTACCCAATTGTTTACGCTCACTGTATATTTTAGGATCAGATCCCCGAGAAAAATAAATACGTTCAAAACTACACGATTTCTTTTCGAGCTGGTCAATGAATTGTTTTTCTTCGAAAGAACCATCACGCTCTATAATCAATGCATGCCCTGGTTTTACTTCTTTTATCTCATCGTACTCTACTTCAAAAGCAATCTTAATCGCCGTACGTTCCGACGCTACCACAACGATTTCATCATCGGCATAATAGTAAGCAGGTCTGATACCAGCCGGATCACGTGCTACGAAAGCCGTACCATGTCCCGCAATACCCGCCATGGCATAACCTCCATCAAAATCTTTACACGAACGCATCAACACGCGCTGCATGTCCATTTCATCTTCGATGATGCCTGAGATTTGACTGTTGCTGTATTTGTCTTTGTACTTATGAAAAATGTGTTGTGCTTCTTCGTCCATGAAATGGCCTATCTTTTCCAACACCGTAACCGTATCTACTTTTTCTTTTGGATGTTGTCCCAATTCGATGAGTTTATTAAACAATTCATCTACATTGGTCATGTTGAAGTTCCCTGCCACCACCAGGTTTCTACTTCTCCAGTTATTTTGTCTTAAAAATGGATGGCAATTTTCTATTTCGTTGGCACCATGCGTTCCATAACGCAAGTGTCCTAATAATACTTCTCCTGTGTGTGGTATATTTTCGAGCAACCATTGTGCATCGAGCGCTTTGTCTTTGTTGTCCCGTATGGCTTTCCTAAACTTCTTGCTTACTTTTTCAAAAATTTCTCCTACCGGTTGAGGAGCAACCGATCGTTCCCGGCTGATGTAACGTGCACCTTGAGGTACATCCAATTTAATGACTGCGATTCCCGCTCCGTCTTGCCCCCTATTTTGCTGTTTTTCCATCAAGGTGTACAGCCTGTTTAAAGCGTAATACCCGTGACCATATTTCTCTACATAATAAGAGAAAGGTTTTCGAAGACGGATCATTGCAATACCGCATTCGTGCTTAATAGGATCGCTCATAGAATAAGTTTGTGGCTACGACTTAATCAAATACCTAATGACATCTAAAATCCACTCCGGTTTCAAGAAGAAAACCAATAATGGAACGATGTATAAAGTTAATAAAATTAACGACATCCTATCAGGAGATGTAAGTTTAATAGAATTTTCTGTGCGCTTAAAAAATGCAAAGAATGGGATTCTTAAATAATAATAAAGGGACACCAGGGTGTTGACCACTCCCCATATCACAATGAGTACGTAAAACCATATGCCTGTTTGTTGATAAGCCTCCCAAAGTCCAGTTAAAACAAAGAATTTAGCATAAAAACCCGCTGTAGGAGGTAAACCCGTTAAGGATACCATTAAAATAAAAACCATAATCCCCAACCAAGGGTAAGCAATACCCACTCCTTTAAAGTCTTCAATGTGGGTAGAACCTGCCGTATGTTCCAATTGATCGATGGTAAAAAACAACGCATTACTCATGACCACATACACCACCAGGTAAAAGATAAAAACCGACGGATCTTTACCCGGAATCAAAAATGGAAGTACCATAAACCCTGCATGCGCTACAGATGAATAAGCCATCATCCTTTGTGCATCCTTTTGCCACAAGGCGGGAAAATTTCCAGAAGCTAAGGTCAACGCAAACAATACCGCACAAATTTCCCACCCTGCATTTCCTGGTGTATGAAAAGGATAAACTTGCCAGAAAAACCACATGACGGCCACCTTAGGAACAGAAGAAATAAATCCTGCCAAAGGAGCAGGTAATCCTTCGTACACATCCGGTACCCAAAAATGAAAGGGGAAAATCGACAACTTAAACCAAATGCCAGTAAAGAATAAAAGTAAAGCAGGTAATACCATCAAATCGGCAGAATGATCTAATACATAGCCCTGCCATACGGATAATGATAAAGATCCACTCAAACCATACAATAAAGAAGCACCATACCACATGATTCCTGTAGAAAATGCACCAAAGATGAAGTATTTCAATGCTGACTCTGTATTATTCCGAGCATTAGCGCCTAAACACAAGAGGTAAGACATTAAGGACAACAATTCCAATCCAATAATAAAGGCCAAAATATGATCGGCTGTCACCACAATACTCAAGGCCAATAAAATGGTAAATACCATGGCATGAAAGAGTGGTTTAGCATTGGTCAACTTCAAACTATAGGATTTAGAAGCGTTGGCGATGAAAAGAAAGGTTCCCAAACTTCCAATGTATTTAAATAAAAAAGCAGCTCCGTCCAAGACCAGGTGTTTGTTCCACAAAAAAACAGGGACATGTTGCTGTACATAGATCAGGTAACGCTCTGATACGGCAAATACAAATAACAAAACAAGGACAAACGAAATGAATGTCAAACCAATGGATTTAGTATAACCAATCAAATCCAATCCAATGAAAAGGATAATACCTGCAACCAACATTAACTCTGGCCAAAACCAACGTAATGTATCTCCGATATGTGAACCTATAAACTCCACCCTAGTACTTATTCATGAGTTCTACCAATGCATTCACCGATGCTCCTGTCTTATCCATTAACCAACCGGGCATTAAACCAAAAGCGATAATCAATAGCACTAACACCAATTGAATGACCACTTCACGAGGACTTAAATCCGTCAAATCACTTAACCTTGTCCACGTGCTTTTATAAGAATACTTCCCCATAAACATACGCTGTAATGTCCATACATAATAACCTCCTGTAATCAATACTCCTACCACCGCCAATACTACAATGCCAATAGAAAATGCGCCATGAGAGGCTGCATCATAAGCTCCTAAAAGAGTAAAGAATTCTGCAATAAATCCTGAAAAGCCTGGCAAACCTAAAGAGGCGAAAAAAGCAATGGTAATAAAGATGGCATACTTCGGCATCACACTTGCCAAGCCTCGGTAATGTTCAATGCTTCGATCATGAGTACGCTCGTACAACACTCCTGCCAGGATAAACAACAAGGAAGAAATTAAACCATGACTGAACATTTGGTATACCGCACCATGAATACCTTCTACGGTCAACGATGCGACTCCCAAGGTGACGAATCCCATGTGAGAAACAGAAGAATAAGCAATCAGCTTTTTAATATCCTTCATCGCTAAAGCATTCAAAGCCGCATAAACAATGGTAAAAGCTCCTACCATGGCCAACAATCCTGAGAACGTTTGCATCTCTTGAGGGAATAAAGGCAAAGCCAAACGAATAAGACCATAACCACCAATCTTCAAAAGAATCCCGGCCAATACCACCGATACAGGTGTTGGAGCTTCTACGTGTGCATCAGGCAACCACGTATGAAAAGGGAAAGAAGGAAGTTTAATTAAAAACCCAATAAGTAAAAAGAGCAATGCCCATTCCCTGATGGTAAACAACCACAAGGTAGGTGTAGTCATGGCATGTAAAACAGAACCAGGAATATAATTGGCCTGATCTGTAAGGTAAGAGATATTTAAAGTATGTACCAAAGAACCTTCAGGCAACTGATTTAAAGGCAACATGCGTTGCACATCGCTAGCAGAAATACCTTGAGCAACAAAAGATGCTGTTTTCACTGGATCGATCACCGAAAAATAAGCAGCAATAAGTACCAGTAAAATCAGCAAGGATCCAGCTATGGTATAAATCAAAAACTTAACCGAAGCATATTCTCTTCTCTCTCCGCCCCAAATCCCAATCAAGAAATACATCGGCAACAACATCAATTCAAAGAAGATGTAAAAAAGAAAAAGATCCATCGCAATGAATGTTCCATAAACCGTAGAACACATCAATAAAAACAAGGCATAAAACCCCTTCACATTTTGTTTGATACTCCATGACACCCAAGCTCCCGCAAACAAGACAATCGCTGTGAGCAATACCAAATAGATATTTAATCCATCCAACGCTAAAAAGAACTCAATATTCAATTTCCCCATCCTCCCCAAATCAAGGAATATCCATGGCAATCGTACCTGCATAAACCAACTGTCATCGCTATGCAATGCGGCTGAAGAAACAGAAAACTGCATAAACAAAAACAGAGCCAATGCCAATTGAATACCACACACCGCCAAAGTGACATATCGATACCAACGTTGCATGGTATCAGGAATCGCAAACAATACAAGTATTGCCAACATAGGGAAAAATACCAGTAGAGATAACAACATACTCTATTCTTTTATATCTATATAATTACTTTCCAATCAACATTAACGATACATCCGTATCAAAATCCACGCTGCTATACCCAACAACACAACCAACACCCAGAATAAATAATTCTGAACATTTCCTTTTTGAAATACCCTGAATACATTACCCACTCTTCCTGTTAAATAGACCGCCGAAGAAACAACACCATCGACAATCGTTTTGTCAAACCAGGCAATGATATGAGCTTTAACAACTGTAACATATACCAACATGTGCACGGCACCATCCAATCCGTGCTTATCAAACTTAGCAACAAATGTACTTGTTTTGAGCAAAGGTGATACGACCCATACCGCTGTCATTTGATCGAGGAAATAAAAGCGAGAGCCTACTACTGATAACAACGACTCTTTACTGTTCAATAACACCTCTCGATTATTAAAATAAGCCCACACAACACCGACACTGACAAACAACAAGGACAAGACCAAAACAATCGTATGCTCTGGCATGACCATATTCGGTATTCCCGACAAGGCATAAATCCAGGAATGATGTGCTGAAAAAGGATTCCAGGAAAATCCTATAAAAAACGAAGCCAATCCCAATAACACCAAAGGAATGATCAATACGGCTTTATTGATCTGTACTTCAGGCCACATTTCTTTTTCATACCACTTCGAAAAACTCAATCGGGATTTTCCTGCAAAAATCCAAAGTCCTTGTCGCGTAACATAATAAGCCGTCACCATGACCGTAGCAATACACAATACCGGAACGAGCCAGAAAACACCTTCATGTTTCAGCCCCATCGTAACCATAGCATTAAGCATACTTTCTTTGGATAAAAAACCCGAAAAGAAAGGGATCCCGATCAAAGAAGCAGCCGTTACAACATAAGCAAACATGGCAATGGGTAAACGTTTGCCCATACCTCCCATCGATCGAATATCCATGGTATTAAAATCCAAGAATCGGTACTCCTTCGCAGACTTCACCTGCACTTCATGTAAAGCATGGATAACAACACCAACGGATAAAAACAAACCCGCTTTAAAAAATGCATGTGTAATCAAATGAAAATAGGCAGCTCCAGGTGCGCTACAACCGATCGCTGCAATCATATACCCCAACTGAGACACCGTTGAAAAAGCCAATATCTTTTTACTGTCAAAAGAAGTTAATGCCGGTATGGCACCAAAGAAAGCCGTCAGCGAACCTACTATTGCCATGAATAAACGTACTTCTTCATTGAGAAGGTATTCCATTTTCACCAACAAAAAAACGCCCGCCGCTACCATGGTAGCGGCATGTAACAAAGCCGACACCGGCGTGGGTCCCTCCATCGCATCAGGAAGCCAGGAGTTCAAAGGGAACTGAGCAGTCTTCGCCATACACCCTATAAAAAACAAAAAACCAATCCAGAAATGAATCGAGGATGGAACGTGGGATGATGCATACGAAGCTTGAATCGTCGAGAGGTCAAAAGAACCGACATGTACAAAGAGGAGTAAGAGAGCTCCCAGAAAAAACACATCGGCTACCCTGTTCATTAAAAACGCTTTACTGGCAGCTCTGGCTGCCGCTTCTTTATCAAACCAAAATCCAACCAACAAGTAAGATGAGAACCCCACCAACTCCCAAGCCATAAAGGTGATTAATATATTATTGCTGATCACCAACAAAACCATGGAAGCCGTAAACAGTCCCAAGTAAGGATAATACACCGCATGATTCTTTTTATGATGCATATATTCCATCGAATACAAATGAACCAAAAAAGAAATGAATAAAGCCACATTCAACATGAGCAGAGTCATGCCATTTAACAACATACTGAAAGCAAAAACATGTATATTGTTCCCTGATGCATAGGAGAACCAATGGAACGAATAGTTCAGTTCTGAATCTCCCCCTACCAAAACAAAAGCAAAAAGGGCTGAACATAAACTCATAAAAACTAACCCTGTACCCAATATCCCTCTGCTACGTTCTGATAGCCGTTCTTCCATCAGAAATAAAAAAACAAACGACAACAAAGGCAACAACAAGGAAGTTATTGTTAGCAAACAAGGTGCTATGTCTCTTATCTCACTCATCATTCTTTCACCTCTCTGATCTCATCGACATATATGGTCTGAAACTGTTTGTATACTTTCATTAAGATGACCAATCCGACAACGGAGGCCGACACGGCCAACACTAAAATAAATAAGGAAGCTACTTCTCCTGTTTTTAAAGACGGATCGAAATGAGAAAATGCAACCAGATTCACTAAAGCCGCATTGATCATGAGTTCAAACCCAATCAATATAAAAACCCCATTGCGACGTGTAAGCACTAACAAACTTCCAATCACAAAAAGGAATGCTCCAACCAGTAAATAATCTGTCAACGATACATTCATACCTGGTCTTTTTTTTCTTTGGATAAAAGATGAGACGATAAAGAAGCTACGACAACCAACACCATCAACAATAAAAAGCCCAAGAGTTCAAACTCTAAAACATATTGAGAAAACAAGGCACGACCCAATTCTAAGGTATTAGAAGTTTGATTTTCCACACGACCACTGGCTGTATATTTTTCTAAAGCAGGAAAACGGAAATAATGAAGCTGATGCAAACGTACCAAGTAAAAAACAAGGATTCCCAACCATAAACACATCAAAACCAAAGAAGGAATCTGTTTACGAAACGGTTTCTCCTCGCCTATCGCACTGTTTTTTCCTAAGTAAAAAACAAAAAAGAGCATCAACACCAACACTCCTCCAACATATACCACGAGAATCGATAAGGCGATAAACTCTGCACCTGTCAGTAAAAACATTCCCGACACAGCCAATAATATGGCCATAAAAGACAAGGAAGCATGAACCATGTTTTTCGTAAACACCAAAAACATCCCCGATGCAAAAACCACCGCTACCAACAACCAAAATACGAGAACAGCTATGCTCATCCTTGACCTCCTTTGTTTGCGTCCAACGGATCTTCTCCATCCTCTTTTTTCTTGAGCGGTGGAATTTTAATTTTAGGAAGCATCGGTGCTTTCGGTTTCACCTCTTCTTTTGGTGGTTCAGAAGCAGACGACTCTTCTATGGGTTTCTTTACCGGTATTACCACCTTTGGAGGAGCAATTTTCGGTATAAAGGGTTTGGGTTTGGCAACCGCATCGCTTGAACCTGTTGTCGATTCTTTTTCTGAAGAGGAAGAGACAGGAGCTGCTGCTTTAGCCGCTTGCTTAGCCAATTGTGCGTCGTCCCATTCTTTACGCTTCAAGACCGCTTCCTCTGGTGATAAGTCACCAAAGTTGTACACCATGTTTCTGATATCGAATTCACTGTAATCGTATGCCTTGGTCATGGTCAACGATTCCGTAGGGCATACCGTTGTACATAAACCACAATAGCAACACTTAGCCATATCGATATCAAATGTAGCCGCATAAATGCGACGAGTAGAACCATCGGATGTTTTTCCTATTTCAACCGTAGATTTTATAGGATCTATATCGATACAATTAACGGGACAAATTTTAGCACAAAGATCACAGACAATGCAATCTTCCATTTCATTGTGTAACCTATAACGACCATGATCAGGTACTGGAATCGCTTCATGAGGATAAAGGGTTGTTACAACCCCATCCTGTTGTTTGAAGTACGCAGGATCATCAATACTCATGTTTTTTTTACGAAACACCGCCGATTTAAAATGCTTCCATGCCAAAATCAAGGCTTCAAACAAGGCTTTGAAGATCGTACTTACATGTGTTCGATATGTTGAATTCTGCACTGCCATGCTACTTCACCAAAAACCATTTCCAAACCGCACTCCATAAAACCAAGAGCATAGACAAAGGTAAAAAAACTTTCCAGCAGAGGTGCATCAATTGATCAACCCTCAAACGCGGAAATGTCCATCGCAACATGATTTGCCAAAAGACAATCGTGCCTGTTTTCAACAGCAACCACCCTACACTCCATGCGATCGATGACCAATGCCCCGCAAGTCCACTCGTATAATCATATAATCGTATTCCTCCCACATTAGGGAAAGGAGAATTCCATCCACCTAAAAAAAGAAAAACCAATAGCATGGCCACCAATAGCATCATGGCATATTCCGATAAGAACAACATGCCAAAGCGAAAACCAGAATATTCTGTATGAAAACCCGCCACCAGCTCAGACTCTGCTTCTGGAATGTCAAATGGTGCACGGTTACATTCCGCCAAGGTGGCGATAAAAAACAAAACAGCTACAGGAATAAGGATCGGAAAACGAACAATATTCCATGTCAGAAATCCTCCCAAGGAACTGACATCGATACCTGGAATGCCCAGCAAATAAGCCCCTGAATCATGACCCAAGCTTTGCTGAAATGCTATTTCTTGAAGATTAAGTGATCCTGTATAAACGATGACGGCCAATACACATAAGCCCAAAGGGATTTCATAAGATATAATTTGAGCAATGGAACGAACCGCTCCAAACAAGGCATATTTATTATTGGCACCCCAGCCGACCATAAACAAACCCATCACATCGAGTGAAATGATGGCGAAAATCATAAAAATTCCAGCATCTATCGTAGAGCCCACCATATCTGGAAACCAAGGCAAAGCGATAAACCCACAAAATACGGTGACAAAAATAAACCAAGGAGCTATACGAAACAGTATTTTGTCTGACGCATGAGGGATAATATCTTCTTTTTGAAGCAATTTGATTAAATCGGCTACCGTCTGCAAAAGCCCTTTGGGGCCTACCTCAAGAGGTCCTAAGCGATCTTGTACAAATGCAGCGGCTTTACGTTCTGCATACACTATCACCACTGCGTAAAGCAGTATGAAGATAAGCGTTATAAAAAAGGCCCAGATGAACATCTGAACCAAAGTTATAATAAAGCAAGGTATTTTCTAAGGATTCAAGCCAGCTTTTAAGCGAATAGAAGGCTTTCTTTTCCCCATGTGAATAAGTTATAAAAGCCTCAAGCAGACAAATCAAAACATATTGTCCTAGTCCTTCATTATCTGAAATATATGCTGGCATTCTCACAAAAATCCTTTAATTTTATAGGAAGAAATTTTTCATCCGTAAAAACTTTTCAATTTCTATGAAATACTCTTTTCTTACCCTCATCGTAAGTCTATTAACGGTCAGTGCCAGTTATGCACAATTACCCGATCACCGAAAAGACCATCAAAAACCGCACGGGCATCATCATGCGGAACGTAAACACCAAAAACACGACGAAGTGCCCAGCATTCCAGGTTGGGTACATATACACGAACTGGATACAGAATACATGTATTTTATCAAGCCGACTGAAGTAACACTATTGGATTGGACCTATTTTATCCTTGATAAGTACAGCGTAGAAAAAAACAACAGTGCAACCTATAAACTGGCTTTACCGGATAGAAATCCTCTGAATGAGCTATTTTTCTACAGCATTACAGAATTACAAAGCTTGTGGAACGATTCGTTGAATGCGTCTAAATTAACACCTGCTACTGTAAAAGAAATTTTGACCGCTAAAGGCGTAGCCAACTTGCCTGTTACAGGCATTACCCTTGAAGCCGCAAAAGAATACATGGAATACCTGACCATTACCTATAAAAGTACTGCCGCAAACGGTATCCACAACGCATTTGATCCCAAATACAAACTACAAGATTATCAAATGATGATCAATGTACCCACCACTGCAGAATACAAGATCTTACTTTCCAACTATAACCCAGCAACGGTTGATACCGCAACATACAGGGCTAAAATAAGCAAAGGTTATGATGAATCTCTTTGTCCATTATTCAATGCTACCATGCCGGAAGAAGTCGTAAAAGGCAACTGTGCAATGATGCAAACATCCAATCCTCTGGTCAATAAATTTGGCAGACCTGGTAAAGCGGTATTCCCTGTAGGAAGTTTTCCTGCAGATCCTCATGGATTATTTGACCTGAGAGGTAATGTGAGTGAAATGACCACCACAGAAGGCATTGGCATGGGCGGTGGATACAGAACACTGGCGGAATCATGCAGTGCAGAATCAGCTCAAGCGTATACCCGAACAGCCACATGGTTAGGCTTTAGGCCTGTCTTGTTGTTGAAGAAAAAAATAAATTAATAACAAAAATGTAATGTATAATGTAGAGACGCGATTAATCGCGTCTCTACATTATACATTATACATTATACATTACATTTTACTTTTTTGTTATTCCCACAAAGGATAATGCTCCAGCAGAACTTCTTCTTTGAAAAAAATACGGGTCGTTTCTGCAAAAGAACGGGTGTAGTCAGAAACATAAAAACGATGTTTTACATCTTTTCCACCAGCGGCTAAATCATTTTTTATCAAATAATCTTTTAGTGCTTCTGCTACCACCTTGGAACTGTCTATGACTTCCACCTGCTGTGTGTAAAACGATTCGATCTCTTTTTTGATTAAAGGATAATGTGTACAGCCTAAAATCAAGGCTTCTATCCCTTCCAAAGATTTATCAGACAAATAATTTTCAATGATACTTTGGGTAATTTTATTGTTAAAAAAACCTTCTTCAATCATAGGAACAAGCAAGGGGGTAGCCAAGGCTCGCAATTCGATTTGTTTACTGCTTTTATCTAATCGTTTGCGGTACACATTCGATTGTACTGTTTTTTTCGTACCAATCAAACCCACCGTTTTGCCTTCGTATTTTTCAGCAACATACTGCACTGCTGGATCTATCACATTCATCACCTTGGCTCTGCTGCCTACATATTCTTTCACCAATTGATAAGCCGCTGCCGAAGCTGAATTGCAAGCAATCAAGATGACTTTACAATTGTTTTTCAACAACACGTCACAAATTTTAATCGCATAAGACTGTATGGCAGCGGTAGATTTGTCTCCATAAGGCAAATGCGCCGTATCGCCGAAATAGACAATGCGTTCCTGAGGCAAGAGTTGATTCACTGCGTAAGCTACGGTAAGACCGCCAATACCACTGTCGAATATACCAATTGGATTTTCTTTCATGCCTTATGCTATTTCGTGTTGTAGGTGTTCATTGTACGCTCTAAACCAATAGACACAAAAGACAAAATAGCCTCTACTGCCCTGTCAATATACGCATCTAAATCTTTTTGATTTTCCTTAGAAAATTCCCCCAAGACATAATCGACTTGTTGTCCTTTCGAAAACTCATCTCCAATTCCCATGCGCATGCGCGGATACACTTCAGAATTTATCACTTCCTGAATATTACGCAAGCCATTATGACCGCCATGAGAACCTTTGGCCTTGATGCGAAGTTTGCCAAAGGGTAAAGCCAAATCGTCGGTAATCACCATCGAATGATCGGTTTCCA
This sequence comes from uncultured Chitinophagaceae bacterium, assembly GCA_964454665.1. Taxonomy (GTDB): domain Bacteria; phylum Bacteroidota; class Bacteroidia; order Cytophagales; family Cytophagaceae; genus JACMQM01. The sequence continues at coordinate 154,477 of CAYVTO010000003.1, read as the reverse complement.
GGCCTGAAGTCTTCAACCAATAACTATAGGCCTTACCACTCAAGTTCATATAGGTCGTTGGTTTCACCAGAATAAGCGTACGCCCTTTGCTTTTCATTTCTGCATGATAAGCCAAACGCGATACCGTAAAGTTGACGCCTCCCTTTTCGGCCAAACGATCCAGTACCATAAAACCAATATTGTGACGTGTATTTTTATACTCCTCACCCATATTACCTAATCCACAAATTAAAAACTTCATGATTACAGTTCTTTATTTCATGCCTTACAAGATACAAGTAACAAAAAAAATCCTATTCACCGATGGCGAATAGGATTTGTATTTGTTCAAGAAGATCAAATTACTTTTTCTTCTCTTCGTTCGCTTCCTGCTTCAATGAACGAGTTACCTCGATCGTAGCGATAGGATTGCTTTTAGCATTGATGATTTGATAGCCTTCTGCTTTCACATCTCCTACTTTTACCGACTTAGATAATTCTAAGGTAGAAATATCTACAACAATAGAACTTGGTAAGTTTTCAGGCGTTGCTTTTACTGAAAGTTTTTTCATTTTTTGATTAAAACGACCACCTTTCAATACCCCGGGAGAAGTTCCTACAAAGGTAACAGGGATGTCCATTTTAACGATTTTGTTTGGAACCAATTCCAGGAAATCCGCGTGAAGCAATACTTCACTTACCGGATGGAATTGAGTTTCTTGTAAGATGGCAGTATATTTTTTACCTTCTACGTGAATCAATACTTTAACCGCATCGCCCGTGTAAACGATATCTTTGAATAAATACATCGGTGTGTGAAAGTGAACCTGATCAGCTCCTCCGTACAATACGCAAGGAACACTTGCTTCATTTCTCAATTGAGCGGATTCTTTCTTACCGAGATTTGCTCTTTTATACCCTATAATCTCTACTTGTTTCATATTATATATTATTTAATTGGTTACTAGTCAACAAACAAAGAGCTGATCGACTCGTTGTCTTGTATTTTACGAATGGCTTTACCGAATAATTCAGCCACTGTAAACACTTTAATCTTGGAAGATTCTTTTTTCAACGGAATGGTATCGGTTACCCAAAACTCCGTCAATACCGATTTGTCGATGTTATCGTAAGCATTTCCAGAAAGTACGCCATGGGTACATACGGCTCTTACACTCTTTGCACCTTTTTCAAGGATGATTTGAGCCGCTTTGGTAATGGTTCCTCCGGTATCGACCAAATCATCAATCAATACCACATTGGCACCTTCTACATCTCCTATCAATTGCATCGAAGCGACTTCGTTGGCACGCTTACGGTGTTTATCACACACGACTAGGTCCACTTCCAAAAACTTAGCGAAATCCCGGGCTCTTTTCACCCCTCCAACATCAGGAGAAGCGATCAGTAAACCTTCTGATTTTAATTTTTTCAATTCAGGTATGAAAATCGCAGCACCGTCTAAATGGTCTACAGGAATATCAAAGAATCCTTGAATCTGTCCCGCATGTAAATCGCAAGTCATCAAACGATCTACACCTGAAGCAGAAAGTATATTGGCAACCAATTTGGCCGCTATAGGAACACGAGGCTTGTCCTTTCTATCCTGACGAGCATAGCCAAAATAAGGAATAACAGCGGCTACACTTTTGGCAGAAGCTCTTTTGGCAGCATCCACCAAAAGCAACAACTCCATCAAGTTGTCGGCAGAAGGAAATGTAGATTGAATAATATAAACATCGCATCCACGAATAGACTCATCGTAACTTACCGATTGTTCACCATCGCTAAAACGGCTGATGGTGACCTTGCCGAGCTCTTTTCCGTAGGCCTTAGCTATTTTTTCAGCCAAATACCTGGAATTCGTGCCGGAGAAGATTTTTACGTAAGACATGAGATTGGGGCTTTGATTCTTATCCACTCTTAAAAAAAGAAAGGTTCCCAGTGTTGGGAACGCTCCTTTTTGTTGACCGACCAGGGCTCGAACCTGGACTCTTCTGGACCAAAACCAGACGTGTTGCCAGTTACACCATCGGTCAAAACTAGCTTTTATAAGGCCATTCTTTCGAATAGCGAGTGCAAAGATAAATCAAATTTCTTTTTATACAAACCCCTTTTGCTATTTTATTTGAGGGTTTTAGAAGGCCAGTAGACTCAGAACAAGGTGATTTTTAGACCTCAAGAAAAAGCAGGCTGGAAATCACCGCACTTGTTGAAAACTCTTATAAACAAGAAACCCCGATGATACGGGGTTTTCTTTTGTATTTTATGTGACCCCAATTATTACAAACTGATGCTGTACGTTTTGCCATTGGTATGAGTATACACCACATTCCGATCACATTCCCCACTACCATAATCGATCGTTCTGGTTCCGTTAGGAGAAGTAATCGTTACGACACCGCTAGAAGGTATAAAAATATACGCAGAATAGCAGAGCAATTTTACACCAAGATTAACAGCCGTCAAAGTATAGGCATCTCCTGCCGAAGAAACGCCTTCTCCTGTACCATTGATGAGATACACATCATCCGTTAAAATACCAGGTGTAGAAATACCTTCTATCCAACGTCTCGTACGAGTAGATTTCCATGTTGTGATTTTATTGTTCAGCGTAATGAATCGAGAATATCCCGTACCGTCCAATCCCGCGTCAACCACACGGTACACATGATTCCCTGTATTGGTCACCGTTCTACGGCCTTCTATTTTTATGTTATTGACATAATAATTGTCCGTTATGATTTGTATCACCGTATTGTCATCGCGGTAACGTCCTGTATATTTAATGACAATTCTGCCTCTTCTTACTTTTGCATCATTACAAACATTCGTCATCGAAGAACCATAGTCTACTGTTATTTTACCAATAAAATTACCCTCAGAAATGGTTTCTTTCACCACAGACTGGGCACAACCTAACAGTCCAAGAGCCGATGTTCTGGCGGAAGCATTAAACTCCCCTTCATGATCCATAGCCTCTTCTGTAATTTTCAAAGCATTATCCCATTGGTTTTGAGCATCATTTGATTCTACCGTAGTACCATCGTTAGGAGTTACCTCTTCCTTTTTACGCTTACACGCTGAAAATAAAACAACAAAAACGATTACCAAAACAGCTATCCTTAACATGTTCTCTTTCATATAAAAAGTAAATTTTAATGTAAATGTAATTTGGAATTTGATTGATGATTGAAATCAGTAGACCATCAACTCAAAGAAGGTTTAACGCATAAATTTTATTTTCGTTACTTTTTATTGGCGCTGCGCACTTGCTTCTCCACTTCATCCCAATCGGCAGTATCCAACTGATCCAAGAAATTAAATTCTCCTGCACCTTTAAGCCATTCCCCTCCATCGATCACAACCACTTCTCCATTCATATAGGCTGAGAAGTCGGATACCAAATAAGCTGCTAAATTCGCCAATTCTTGATGGTGACCACTTCGTTTAAGAGGGATACGTTGTTCAGGCGAAGCGATTCCCATAATTTTTTCCGGGAATAACCGATCCCAGGCTCCTTCGGTGGGAAATGGCCCCGGAGCAATGGCATTCGCACGAATATTATATTTGGACCATTCAACGGCCAACGATTTAGTCAAAGCCAATACCCCTGCTTTCGCACACACCGAAGGAACCACATAACCAGAACCGGTAAAGGCATAAGTCGTTACAATATTCAAAAAAGTACCTTTTATTTGGTGTGCTATCCAATACTTGCCCACCGCTAAAGAAGTATAATAAGTTCCCTTTAATACAATATCCACTACGATGTCAAATCCTTTGTGGGATAATCGTTCGGTAGGACTCACAAAATTACCCGCTGCATTATTCACCACCACATCTACTCCTCCCCACATTTCATGCATGCGAACAATGGCACTTTCTATTTCCTGGTATTGCCTTACATCGACCACTTGATAAATCATTTCTCCACCGGTCTCCTGAACAAGTTCCTCAACAGTTTGTGCCAAAACGGTTTCCTTTCTACTCACAATCATTACTTTGGCACCTAATTGCAAAAAATACTTTGCCATAGAACGACCTAAGCCTGTTGCACCGCCTGTGACCATGATACGCTTTCCTTTCAAAGCATCTTCTTTCAACATTCCTTGTGTGTATACTTCCATATTAATAGGTATATGCTTATATTCATTTAAATTTACTACAAAATCAATCTCCATAACCACGATGATAAAAAAACTTTTATTGGTTGTAGTACTCGCAAGCTGCGGTCTCTCCTCTTGTATTGTCAGTAAGAAAAAGTACGATGACCTCAGCAGAAGAAAGTCAGCACTCGAAACCGAAAAAGCAGAATGCGAAGACAACCTCAAACACAAACAGGCAGAACTTGACAAAGTAAGCGACATGCTTAATGCTTTAGCCAATGACACCTCTGAATTAGGAAAAGAATTGAGAGCAAGTAAGTCTAATTACAACAACCTCAACGATACCTATCAAAAATTGCTCAATACACACAACAAAATTGTAAGCAACAACCAGGTTGAATTATCGAAGATGTCGAAAAATTTGGCAGAACGAGAAGTAATCATTAGTCAACTGGAAAATGACTTAAAAGAACGTGAAAAAAGAGTCAACGACTTGGAAGCTATTCTTGCTCGAAAAGACAGTGCCGTCAACGCATTGAAAGACAAACTCACCAAATCCTTGTTAGGCTTTAAAGACAAAGACATTACCGTACAAGTAAAAAATGGGAAAGTATATGTTTCTCTCGCCGAACAACTCTTATTTAAATCAGGGAAAACCGACGTCGATGAAAAAGGAGTAGAAGCCTTGAAGAAATTGGCCAATGCCATTAAAGACGACAAAGACCTGAACATTACCGTGGAAGGACATACCGACGATGTACCCATTTCAAAAGGTACCGCCTGCTTGAGCGATAACTGGGATCTGAGTGTTTTAAGAGCCACATCCATTACAAAAATCCTAGTCAGCAATGGCTTTCCTCCGATCAACATCATGCCCTCCGGACACGGAGAATTTATGCCTGTTGCAGAAGGGAAATCAGTAGAAGCACGCCGTTTAAACCGTCGTACAGAAATCATCATCAGTCCTAAACTGGATGAATTATTTAACCTTTTGAATAAATAATTCAGTGCAAAAAAACATAGGGAGTGCCATCAAAAAATACCGGATCATGTTCATTACATTCTCGGTACAGCTTTTTTTGATGGCACTTTTTCATGTCAGCTTCGTCGCAGTCATTCAAGAATGGTTAAATCTTCATGGACACGAGCAAAGCATTTTTTTTTGGACACTCTTATTTTTATGCTCCATCCCCTTATTATCGGTAGGATTCATGTCATCTACCTTTCTGGCTATTGTGGCAGGATATTTTTTATCATGGAATAGTCTTTGGTATTATATTATAGCTTACATCGCTTCTGCTTACCTCGGATACCATTTGATTGTATATATAGACAAAGGGAAAACGCTTCTTGCCCTCAACAATTCAAAGCGTCTTGACAAAATCAAAAACTTCTTAATACGCTACCCCTTTTCCTCTGTTGTATTGCTGCGATTTTCTCCTGTCATTTCTTTCGGGCAATTGACTGCACTTTGTGCTTTTTTTAAAATCAAGACCTCTACCTACATTACCGCCTCCACAGTGGGCATGTTGCCACGAACCTTGTTAGCCGTATGGAGTGGAATGACCATAAAAAGTCATTATGCAAACCTTGAACATTACAGCTTACCCAAGGAATATACCCCGATCATCATCGTACTTTTCATGATTTCTTTTTTGGGGATTTTATATACTTTCAAAAGAAGTTTATCAAATAAAAAAATACTATATTAGCAACTTAATTGACTGCCTATGAAAACATTAACTACCTATTTTTACACGGTTTGCTTATTGGGTGTCTCTATTTTTACCCATACACTCTTTGCTCAAATTGAAAACTCCGCTTATTCTGCAACAGGTAGAGGCGGTGTTGGAACCACCATGCTCATCGACTATCAAGCTTTAGGTGTAAACCCTGCCAATATTGGTATTCGAAAAAACGAAGATAAAAATTTCACCTTGGGTTTAATCGAAGCTTCTGCCAATAGTTTATTACAAGGTGTTAGTCAATCGGACATCGAATATTTTCTACGCGGAGATTTATTCAACAACGATACACTCAGGTACCACGAACGACTAGAAGGAGCCAGACTTTTATCCGGAAAAGCATATGGCTATAACATTGACATCATGCCCATCGGGATTGCTTACAACAACGATAAAATAGGTTCCTTCGCATTTAACATGAGAGAATCTGTTCGTGTATTCATGGATTTCAACGAAAGCTTCACTAAATATGCCTTCAATGGAGCCACCTCTGATTTATTCCCTCAATTGATTACCAACGGAGGTGACACTGTACTTAATGATCCCAATCAATACGTCAATTATTTCAACAACCCTATATATGGTGGTATTAAATCCGGATACAATCCTAATGGATTGTCGGTTGGAAGTATTGTCAACAACAGTAGCTACAAGCTACACTGGATGAGAGAATGGGCTTTAGGTTACGGCCGAAAAATCATTGATATCGATGAAAGACATGCACTTTATGCAGGACTTGCTGTTAAATATGTTCAAGGTTTTGGTTATGTAGACGTTCAAGCAAAAAACAATAAACTCACAGGAGTAGCAGCCTACATGCCTGCCTTAAACGATCTCGATTCTTTATTAAAAATAAAATCCACGGATCAAGTCGGTAATGCCTATAAAAGTATAGGAAATGGAATGGGATTCGATTTCGGTTTAACCGCACAACTGTTCGACAACTTTAGGCTTGGCGTGTCCATCATCAACATTGGATCCGTTACTTACAATAGCAATGTACACGATGTAGCCGACACCACAGTGTACTCTGTACCATTCAGTAATGACTTCCTGGGAGGTTTCGACAATGTAGTCAAATGGAATACGAGAAGTAGCATAACTGTAGCTTTACCTACCCAACTAAGAGCAGGAGCAAGTGCTTCTTTGGTCAACAACCGGATCGAAATTGGTTTCGATATGGTCATGCCACTCAACAAACAACCGGGTAACTATAATACCACTGCCTTTGCCTTGGGAGGAGATTTCTACGTTTTACGATGGTTGAAACTTTCTACGGGTACAAGTTGGGGTGGAAACTTTGCCAGTACATCGCAAGGAGTTTACAACACCCGTGTTGCCGTACCATTCGGTATTGGATTTGTACTGGGAGAATACGGTGGCTTTGAAATTGGCCTGGCAACGAGAGATGTTACCACATATTTCCTCAATCAAAACAGCCCGATGTATTCAGCGGCTATCGGACTAGCAAGAATTAGATTTTAAAAATCATCGAGTGATCCGATCTTATTGTGATAAGATCGGATCACTCGATCACTAAATTGAACATTACACAGCATTGATCGTGGGGTCGATCTTGTCTTTCCAGGCTAAAATCCCGCCTGCTAAATTGTACAAATTTTCATATCCATGATTGGCTTCTAAAAATAAAATTGCGTTGGCACTTCTCTTGCCACTTCTACAATGCACAATCACTTTTTTATCTTTTGAAATTTTATCTACGTTTTGAGGAACCGTAGACAAAGGAATCAATACTCCGTCAATATGAGCAGCTTGGTATTCTGATACTTCTCTCACATCGATGATTTGTATATCTTCTTTCGCATCGATCATTTTTTTCAATTCTTCTACACTCACTTCTTTCATGGTTGTACTGTGGTTTATGTTTTACAGATCCTTTTTATCGTTTAAATTTGAATTCGATTTCATTGAAGCGGTAATGTCATTCATGGCTTTTACCTTAAACTCAAAATCACCTCGTAATTGTTCCCTTAATTGATGTAATTCATCAAGAACTTGATCAATTTCTTCCGGAATAGCATCTTCTAATATTTCCCGTATACGCTTGGCCATAGTCGGTGACTTCCCATTTGTAGAGATCGCAATTTTCAAATTGCCTTTTCGGACAATCGAAGATAAATAAAAATCACACAATTCTGGAGTATCGGCCACATTCACCAAAATTTTATTCCACTTGGCATCGGCTCGTACTTGTTGATTTAATTCTTTAATACATGTTGCCGCAATCACTAAATCCTTCCCTTCCATATAAGAAACAGCATAAGGAACATCATGTAATTGAAGTCCAGGATGATGGATCTTTAATGCTACAATCTCATCCCGGATTTCAGGAGCAACAACTGTAACATCAGCTAAGGGGCTATTCTCTAAAATGGCTTTTGTTTTTTCTAAACCAACGGCACCTCCACCCACTACCAGTATAGATAAGTGCTCTAGTTTTAAAAATACAGGGAAGAGGTTATTTTCAACATCTGCCATGGCATTACTGTTCTAGTATCACCTCAATGGTTTTCTCTTTCCATAAAGAAGGATGTAAACTCACCACTTCTCCAATCACAATTACTGCGGGTGATCCTATCCCGGTCTCTTTTATCTTTTCTGAAATGTCCGATACCTTACCGATCAAAATTCGTTCAGAAGGTAAAGATCCGTTTTGGATAATAGCAACAGGAAGATGTGATTTCCCAAACTTAGAAAATACCTCACAGATATGATGTATGTGAGACATCCCCATTAAAATAACCACCGTCGCATCCGACTGTGCCGCATGGTATATATCCCGAGATAATTTATGGTCGCGGGTAGTCCCTGTCAATACCCAAAAACTGTCGTTGATTCCCCTTCTGGTCAAAGGTATTTCTTGCAAAGCAGGTACCGCGATCGAACTGGATACACCAGGAATGACTTGCACCAGTATACCCTGTTGTTTGGCGACGACCAATTCTTCATGTCCTCGACCAAAAATAAAAGGATCTCCACCTTTTAATCGCACTACATGACCATGCGATGTACAATATTGAATAATGAGTTGATTAATTTCTTCTTGAGGAAATTGACAAACACCTTTTTTCTTGCCTACAAATAATTTAATGGCTGAAGCAGGAGCGTAATTCAACAGACTTTCATCTACCAAAGCATCATACAAAACAACATCGGCAGAAGCCAGTACGTTGACCGCCTTCATCGTAATCAAGTCCGGATCACCCGGTCCAGCTCCTACCAATGACAATTTTGCGTTTGTATGCATTCCAATACAATTTACTGAGAAGATACCGTAGAATTTCTATATGCTTTAATTTGCTCGATAAAAGCAATGGCTTTATTCAAGTAACGTGTAGCAAAATCTTTCGTAGGTTCTACTTTGTTAATTTCCAACACTTCGTCGGCAAACACCCCTTTGAATTCAAATTTGCCCGATTGAATGTAATGCTTGTCGAAATCGTTAATGATGCCAATTTGGGTATTACAGTTTACGCTCTCCATCGTCAACATGGCTTTCGCTCCACCCACAATGGTCACATAAGACGCATACAAAGCATCAGCATAAACTCCTTTATCATACAACTTCGTTGCCCAACGTAATTTTTCTTCGGTATCATAAAGCAAGGTACTTACCAAATCCAACATGACTCCCGCACACTCTCCTACCCCTACTTCAGTCACATATTGTACATCTTGTCCCCAGTCGATATAATCCAAATCTGTTATGGTATCAAGATCAGAGAAAGGTTTCAACATTTTATAGAAGTACATTTTATCTTCTGCTACTTTTCTACGGTAGTAGACATTGTAATATTCTCCTTCTAAACTATGTGCTTCATAATCGGTCAACAACTCTCTTACCGCAGGCAAACAACGTTTAGTAGGAAGCTTTACTATTTTATCGGCAATACTTCCAGAACCATCGGCTTCAACACCTCCACCCAGCAATACTTGCATAGCCGGTAAAACGCGATCGCCTTTCTTAATCGACATCCCATGAAACCCAATATTGGCAATGGTATGCTGTCCGCAAGCATTCATACAACCACTGATTTTAATTTTGATGTCGTTATTATAAATGATGTCTGGAAATTCTTCCTTCAACATTTTTTCCAATTCAACAGAAATACCTGTACTGCTTGAAATACCCAAGTTACAGGTATCGGTACCCGGACAAGCCGTAATGTCTGCTGTACTGTCAAATCCTGGATCTGCCAAACCTAAAACTTCCAATTCATTGAATAAGCCAGGTAAAGCTTCTTTCTGAACGAACTTCAATAACCAACCTTGATTGACTGTAATCCGAATATCGTCCGATGCATATTTTTTTACAACATGAGCAAAATCACGTGCTGTTTTAGACGTTTGATTCCCCAATAATTGTTTTACGTTGACAGCATAATAACCTTCGTGTTTCTGAGCAATGACATTGGTTTTAAACCATGCTTCATATTTAGGAACATCGACAGGCTTTACTGCTGGCCAGGATTTTTTATCCGGAACAGGTGTAGGAACAATATTGTCATGATCAATCGCATGGGTTTGTGCCGGTAATCCTTTCTTCTCTTCCTCTACCAAACGCATAAATTCTTCCAACCCTACAGCAGCCAATAAATACTTCAAACGTGCTTTATGTCTCTTGGCTCTTTCTCCATAACGATCAAATACACGGATAACCGCTGACGTAAACGGAATGATACGATCGGCTTCTAAAAACTCATAAGCAGTTTGAGCCATGAACGGTTGCGCTCCTAAGCCGCCTCCAATCACCACTTTAAATCCTCTTACTTTTTTACCTGCTGTTTCTTTTTCACGCGGAATAAGTCCTACATCGTGAATAAACGTATAGGCTGTATCGGTATCGCTCGAAGAAAATGCAATCTTAAACTTACGTCCCATATCCTGACAGATAGGATTACGTAAGAAGTATTCGAATAAAGCATGTGCATAAGGAGTGACATCAAAAGGTTCATTCGCATCGATGCCCGCATAAGCAGAAGCCGTAATGTTTCTTACCGTATTTCCACACGCTTCACGAAGTGTAACCCCCACTTGTTCCAGCTCTTCCCACACTTTAGGAGAATTTTCCAACTTCACATAATGTATTTGTATGTCCTGACGTGTCGTTAAATGCAAAGTACTCGACGCATACTTGTCGGAGATGTCTGCAATACGTACCAATTGCTCAGGAGACACTCTTCCATAAGGTAATTTAATACGTATCATTTGCACGCCTTCCTGTCTCTGACCGTATACTCCTCGCGTCAAACGAAACGAACGGAATTTATCTTCGTCAAACTGAAGACTTCTATAGGCTTTTATCTTATGCTCCAATTCAGCAATATCTTCACGCGCTGCTTCCGAAATGACGGTATTTTCTACTTTTAAATCCATGTTTATTGATAGAGTTACTAGAATAGTGGCTTTAACCTGTACAAAATTACCACATTATTCTAAAAATAAAAAATAAACAGAATTTTATTCTAATAATGAACAATATTATACCATAATTAAAAATATTATTTTATTTTTACATCGTTATCCCAAATCTTTACGATGAATCGGGGATTCTGATAAAATTTAAATTTATAATTTTACACCATGGTTATAAACTTAGTGAAACAAGAAGGTGCTTTTCATTTCAAAGCATCCAATGAAAGTGGCTCAACTATTGACATCGACGCATCACCTGCCATTGGTGGAACCAATCAAGGGCCCCGACCAATGGAACTTCTCATCATGGGTCTTGGAGGATGCAGTGGGATCGATTTATTAAGTATTCTTCGCAAGCAAAAAATCGAACCCGAAGGAGTACAAATTGTGATCAATGCAGAACGAGAAAAAGATGCGGTACCTTCCTTATTCACCGATATCCATGTAGAATACAGAATAAAAGGTGACGTAGACCTGGCCAAAGCAGAACGTGCAGCTCAATTGTCAATCGAAAAATATTGTTCTGCCGCTAAAACGCTTGAAAAAACAGCGAAGATCACCTACAGTGTCGTGATCGAAAAATAAATTATTCATAATTTATACCATAAATTTCATGCCCTTCGAAAATCACTTTGAAACCACAGCCATCCGTACACAAGCGAAAAAATCTCACAACAGAGAACATACGGCTCCTTTGTACTTAACATCAAGTTTTACCTTTGAAGATGCGGAACAAGCTAGAGCTTTGTTTGCCGATGAAGTACAAGGAAATATCTACACCCGTTTCAGTAATCCAAACAGCAGTGAGTTCATTGAAAAAATGTGTGCACTAGAAGGTATGGAGGACGGTTTTGCAACGGCATCAGGTATGTCTGCTGTATTCAGTAGCATGGCTCCTTTCTTAAATCAAGGTGATCATGTAATCTTATCAAAATCGGTATTTGGATCGACGGTACAAGTCGTTACACAAATCTTTCCTCGCTGGGGTATAGAATACAGCTATGCCGATATTCAACACCCGGAAACATGGGAAAGCTTAATCAAAGCTAATACCAAAATGGTGATGGTAGAAACGCCTTCTAACCCGGCATTAGACCTCATCGATTTGACATGGCTCAGTACGCTTTGCAAAAAAAATAATATCCTCTTAAACGTCGACAATTGTTTTGCTACGCCTTATTTACAACAACCTTCACGATTCGGTGCAGATATCGTGACACACTCTGCGACCAAATTTATTGATGGACAAGGACGTGTCATTGGAGGAATCATTTTAAGTTCAAAAGCATTGATTGAAAAAGTAAGGTTCTTCTGTCGCCATACAGGTCCAGCCTTATCTCCATTCAATGCCTGGATCTTATCCAAAAGTTTAGAAACCTTAGCCGTTCGCATGGACAGACATTGTGCGAATGCCTTGGAATTAGCACACTACCTAGAAGCACATGCCGAAGTTGAATTGGTAAAATACCCTTATCTGCCTTCTCACCCTCAATATGAATTGGCAAAAAAACAAATGAAAGCAGGTGGTGGTATTGTCACCTTCATTGTTAAAGGTGGAGTAGAACGCGGACGGAAATTCATCAACTCCCTTCAACTCTTGTCGCATGCAGCAAACTTAGGAGACACCCGAACCATCATCACCCACCCTGCATCCACAACACATTCCAAATTAACGGAAGAAGATCGCGTATCCGTAGGGATATTACCAGGCTTAATCCGAGTATCTGTGGGATTAGAACACATCGATGACATTAAAAAAGATATAGAGCAAGCACTTAAAAATTCTCTCTAATATTCTCTCTATATTTACACCATGATTAAAATTGCAAGCCTTTGGGGAACGCTGTCGGGAATCCTCTACATCGTACTGACATGGATTTCTCTTGACAAAAGAACAGCACTCGCAGCTTACCCTGCCTGGGGTTTAATCACCATGATTCTTTATGTGTGTATTCTCGGCTTTTGTATCTTCTTTGCTATGCGAATGACACGCGATAAGATATACCAGGCAACAGGCATTAATTATGCACAAACCTTTTATGTCGGCGTAGTCACCTCCATAACGACAGGAATTCTGTTTGGCATTTTTTCATTCCTATACATTCAATTTATGAATCCAGGTTTAGCCCATGAACTTGTGCAAGAAATGACCGTTGAAATGACCAAGCTCAACAAGACACCGAAAGAAATCGCTGAGACCGTCCAACATGTTCGGGAATCCTATGAAGCAAAAAATCAACTGATGTCTTCTTTAATAGGTACGAGCATCATGGGAATGATCTGTTCTGCCTTACTGTCTGTATTCGTTAGAAACAGAGATACCTTTTCAACGAAGTAAACCCAACTGATTGACCACATCGTCTGGTGAAATCTCCCCGCATTTGAAATGGCCTTCCGGACAAGCTTTTTTGCCGTGTAAGCCACAAGGTTTACAGGTCAGCTTTTGTGTTGTTTCAAATACCCATGAGCGATCGGACAAAGGTGTAAATCCAAAGGCTGGAACGGTAGAACAAAAAAATGCACTAACCGGTGCATTGACGGATGATGCCAAATGCAAAGGAGCCGAATCATTCACAAAATTCATACTCGCCTCTTTCATCACACCCGCAGAATCCAATAACGATAAAGTACCTGCCAAGTTTACCACAGACTTCATTCCTGCTTGTTTGATGATGTCATCGCATCCTGCCTTATCCGAAGGAGCTCCCATCAAATAAACCGTGTACTGAGGTGCTAATAATTTCACCAAAGCAACCCATTGCGATAAAGGATATTGCTTGGTAAACCAAATAGAATAAGGCGCCATACATACGTAGGGTTTATCTAATGGAATACGGGGCGATGCGGGATATAACTTCGGCTTAACGGATACGGCATCGGTATACTTTGCAATCACTTTCTGATTGCGGTCTATTTCATGTACAACCTTCGCATTCCTACTGTAATCATGTTCCACACGATGTGTAAAGAAAAAAGAAAGGGGATTTTTATTGAACCCTGCCGTCTCTTTTGCACCTGACAAAACAGTAATTAATCCTGTCGTAAAAAAGCGTTGTAAGTTAATGGTTAAATCATACTTTTCTTTTCTCAGGTCTAAAATGAGACGTACTAGATTTTTATATTTTCGACGTTTATCAAAAATCAATACTTGATGTAGAAAAGGATGATTGGAACAAATGGATTCATTTCCTTTACGCACTAAAAAATCAATTTGAGCATGCGGATGAAAAGCATGCAACTTCTCCAACACTGCTGTTGCTAATATAGCATCACCAATAAAGGCTGTTTGTATAACAAGAATTTTACGTATGTTCATGATAAGATTCTTAAGTCATTGTCGAGGCATACTCACTCGATATAAGGTAGCGATAATAAAAAAGTCCCGCAAGCGGGACTTTTTTATTATCGCTATATCTTAACGCTTACTTCTTTAACGTCTCTACCGAGAAGTTCACGTTCACATGGTCTCCTACCACTGGCTTCATATCTGTACCCACCTTGAAATCAATTCTATTCAAATCAAATTCACCTTCGAATACCGTTACATTACCTTTCAACATAGGATTGAAAACTTCACCGACATAATTAAATGGTAAACGAATATCTTTCGTTACATCTTTAATCGTGAGTTTACCCACTGCCACATAAGCATATTTACCCTCTCCTTTTTCTATAGAAGTAGAAACGAATCTGATTTGCGGGAATGCCTCAGCAGCAAAAAAATCCGCTGAGCGTAAGTGATCGTCACGCATGGTGTTTTGAGTATTGACCGATTTTGCATTCAAGACCAAATCAACAGAAGAGGTCGCTAAATCACCTGTCATATTAACGACACCTGTATCTACACTGAATGTACCATTAGCCGTAGACACTAAATGACTGATCGTAAATCCAACAAACGCATGAGCTTGATCGAATACATACACTCCGTTTAATGCTGATACATCTTGAGATGTAATCACCTGAGCTGTTTCTTTCGTTCCAGCAGCTGTTCCTTCAACAGAAACCACCGCGATATACGGAGCAATAACAAGAGAAACGATTGACATCAATTTGATCAAAATGTTCATCGATGGGCCAGAAGTATCTTTGAATGGATCACCTACTGTATCACCTGTAACCGATGCTTTATGCGGTTCCGATTTTTTGTAGAACATTTCACCGTTGATCAAGACACCTTGCTCAAACGATTTTTTGGCATTATCCCAAGCACCACCGGCATTACTTTGGAAAATCCCCATCAATACACCTGACACCGTAACACCCGCCAATAAACCGCCTAACACTTCAGGACCAAATATAAAACCAACAACAACAGGTGTTACTAAAGCAATACCACCTGGCAACATCATTTCACGAATAGATGCTTGAGTAGAAATGGCTACACATTTTTCATATTCAGGTTTTGCTTTGTATTCCATGATACCTGGAATTTCTCTGAATTGACGACGAACTTCTTGTACCATGTCCATCGCTGCTTTACCTACCGCTTGTATACACAAGGCAGAGAAAATGAATGGAATCATGCCTCCAACAAACAAACCGGCCAAGACTGGAGCTTTATAAATATCAATGGCACTGATGCCTGCAATACCTACAAAGGCAGCAAACAAGGCAAGAGAAGTAAGTGCAGCAGAAGCAATCGCAAATCCTTTTCCTGTAGCCGCTGTCGTATTTCCTACCGCATCCAAGTTGTCGGTACGCTCACGAACTTCAGGAGGCAATTGACTCATTTCAGCAATACCACCTGCGTTATCCGCAATGGGACCAAACGCATCGATCGCTAATTGCATCGCCGTTGTTGCCATCATACCAGCAGCAGCAATGGCCACACCGTATAACCCTGCAAAATGATAAGAAGCCATGATACCGCCCGCCAATACTAAAATTGGAATCACCGTTGATTTCATCCCTACAGAAAGACCACCGATGATGTTTGTCGCATGACCTGTAGCAGATTGCTGAATGATGGAGTTTACAGGACCTTTACCCATAGCCGTGTAGTATTCAGTAACGATACTCATAAGCGTACCTACTATTAAACCCACAACAATAGCAAAAAACACGTTGATATTAGAGAACTCATATCCTCTCAAATTCAATGTTTCAGGCAACATGAACATCACAATGAAGTAAGACGCAACGCCTGTTAAAGCGATAGAGCTCCAGTTTCCTAGATTCAACGCATTTTGTACGTTTGATTTTTCATCTTTAATCGTAACAAACCATGTTCCTACAATAGAGAACAAAATACCTAATCCACAAATCACCATCGGCAACAAGATGGGAGACATGCCTCCAAAATTATCCACCACTGTTATTTCTTGTCCAAGCACCATAGTAGCCAGGATCGTTGCTACATAAGAACCAAATAAATCGGCACCCATACCAGCCACATCCCCTACGTTATCCCCTACGTTATCCGCAATAGTAGCGGGGTTACGTACATCATCTTCAGGAATACCAGCTTCCACTTTACCGACTAAATCTGCTCCAACGTCTGCTGCTTTCGTATAAATACCACCGCCTACACGAGCAAACAATGCAATGGATTCAGCACCTAAAGAGAATCCTGTTAATACTTCAATGGCTGTCTTTACCGTATTTTCACCTAAGTCAGCGAAGATAGACAAAAACGCGATGAACAAACCTCCAAGTCCAAGTACCGCTAAACCAGCAACACCTAAACCCATTACCGTACCACCAGTGAACGATACTTTCAAGGCTTGTTTCAAACTGGTACGAGCGGCTTGCGTGGTACGAACGTTTGCTTTGGTCGCTACTTTCATACCGATGTAACCTGCTGTTGCAGAAAATACGGCACCGATAATAAAGGCAATAGAGATAATCCAGCTTGAATGAATTTCTTTGCCGTTCACTTCATGGATGGTTCCAGAATATGCTAACAATACGGCAGCAAAAAGAACGAAGACGCTCAATACTTTCCATTCCGCTTTCAAGAAAGCCATAGCGCCATCAGCGATGTAACCAGCCAATTCTTGCATTTTAGCATCGCCAGCATCTTGCTTCGATACCCATAATGATTTTACATACATGACCAACAACCCGAATAAACCGAGTGCAGGTACTAAATAAAGTGCTAATTCCTTCATAAAGAGAATATTAGGATAAGTTATTAGTGAAAAGTTTAACTAGTGTATTAAAAGGCTTGCAAGCTATATATTTTAAGTCAATTTTAAAAATGAAAAAGAGGCAAAATCCTGCTAATCTGAAGCGAGTATTCCTTCAACCTTAGGACTTAAGCGTTCGACCCATAAGCGATACATCTTCCCTGAAAGATGTAAACCATCGGGAGCCAATAATGAAACATCTTTACTGGCCTCCCGGCTCATGTCGGTGATGTTCACATAATGCGCACCAAGACAGGAAGCAATCTCCTGATTCACAAGATTAAAGCTGTCTATTTCAAAAGAGATTGTGGGTTGCTTTGCCTCCCCAAAAGGGGTATAGCCGTAATCGGGAATGGATAGCACCACCACCTGTTTGGGATTTCCCCCAACCAAACGAATAGCGCTTAATACCAATTGCTTAAACTCCTTTTGGTACTCCTGAACCGATAAGCCTCGGTATTGATTATTGACCCCAATCAGCAAGGTGACCAAATCGTAATCGGACAGCAATGTATGTTGATCCATGGCTGAAGACAATTCTTGTGTTGTCCAACCGGTACGGGCAACAATGGTCGGATCTGCCAAAGCATAGCCCTTTTCCTGTAATACTTCTGTAAGCACGATAGGAAAAGATTCCGACGGGGAAACTGCTTCCCCAATGGTATAGGAATCGCCCAATGCCAAATAATGAAGTGTTTTCTTCGGTTTATCCATAGGCCATAACAAGGGAATAAGCATCAGAAAACCGATACCGTGAACACTATGCTTAAGCAGTCACCGGTTCACGGTACGCTTCTACAGGAATACAAGAACAATACAAATTTCTATCCCCATAAGCACTATCAATTCTACTCACCGATGGCCAAAACTTATTGGATCTTACCCAGCTCAGTGGATAAGCAGCTTGTTCACGACTGTATGGTCTGTCCCAACGGTCAGACAATAAAATGTCGGCCGTATGGGGAGCCATTTTGAGTACGTTAACGGCTCTGTCTCCTTTGCCTTCTTCGAGTTCGGCTATTTCTTTACGAATGGCAATCATGGCTTCTGCAAAACGATCCAACTCTTCTTTTGATTCACTCTCCGTAGGTTCAATCATGAGTGTTCCCGCTACTGGAAAAGAAACCGTAGGTGCATGAAAACCATAATCCATTAAACGTTTGGCGATATCTTCCACCTCAACACCAGTCGACATTTTGAAAGAACGGCAATCTAAAATAAACTCGTGGGCACAACGTCCACTCTTCGCTGAATACAATACTTTGTAATGTGATTCGAGTTTGGCTTTTAAATAATTGGCATTTAAAATGGCAACCTCTGTCGCATTCTTCAATCCTTCAGCCCCCATCATGACGATGTAAGCATACGGGATAGGAAGAATAGCAGCACTCCCAAACAAAGCTGCAGACACCGCTGAGATGGCTTTTGGAGATTTGTTTTCTGCCAATACATGAGAAGGCAAATAGTGAACTAAATGTTGTGCTACACCTATCGGACCCACGCCTGGACCTCCCCCACCGTGAGGGATACAAAAGGTCTTGTGTAAATTCAAATGGCATACATCCGCACCAATGGCTGCAGGAGAAGTAAGTCCAACTTGTGCATTCATGTTTGCACCGTCCATGTATACTTGACCTCCATGCTGATGTATAATGGAACAAATATCTTTAATAGACTCTTCAAATACACCGTGCGTAGAAGGATACGTCACCATCAAACACGCTAAATGAGAAGTATGCTCTTCCGCTTTTTTCCGGAGATCGGCTACATCAATGTTACCCATATCGTCGCATGCCACAATCACCACTTTAAAGCCTGCCATCACAGCACTCGCAGGATTAGTACCGTGTGCAGAAGAAGGGATCAAGGCAACATTTCTATGTGCATCGCCACGGTCTTGGTGATAAGCTCTGATGACAAGCAAACCCGTATATTCTCCCTGCGCTCCGGAATTCGGTTGTAATGAAACCCCCGCAAAGCCTGTCACAGCACATAACCATTTCGACAATTCTGCGGTCATATAATGATAGCCTCCTACTTGATTCGCAGGAACAAAAGGATGTATGGATGCAAAGGCCGGCCAAGTCACAGGAATCATTTCTGTCGTGGCATTCAATTTCATCGTGCAAGATCCCAACGAAATCATAGAGTGCGTCAAAGACAAATCTTTATTTTCCAAATGCTTCAAGTAACGAAGCATGCTGTGTTCAGAATGGTAGGAATTGAATACAGGATGCTGCAAATAACTCGATTGTCTCTTCAATGCCGCTGGAATATTAAGCTCAGAAGACAACAACTCAGACCAGGAAATGGCAATCCCATTTCCACTGACTTGAGAAAACAATTCCCCAATAGCATCCACATCTGTACGTGTTGTTGTTTCATCTAAAGAGACAAATACTTTATCAGCGTAATAACGGAAGTTAATTCCTGCTTGTTCTGCTTTTGCTCTTAACACTTCTGTTTTATCTCCCACTGAAACGACTACCGTATCAAAGCTTACGCCCCGATTTACGACATAACCAGCATTAGACAAGGCTTCAGAAAGCAGGTCTGTGTATTTTTTTATGCGTGTAGCGATACCTTTCAAGCCTTGCGGCCCATGGTATACGGCATAAGAACCTGCCATCACAGCAAGCAATACCTGAGAAGTACAAATATTAGACGTCGCTTTTTCACGACGGATATGTTGTTCGCGCGTTTGTAAAGCCATACGATAGGCCTTTTTACCCGATGCATCCACCGACACTCCAATAATACGACCAGGCATAGAACGCTTAAATTCATCTTTCGTGGAGAAGAAAGCCGCGTGAGGGCCTCCAAAACCCATGGGTACTCCAAAACGTTGACTCGTTCCGATCGCCACATCGGCTCCCATTTCTCCGGCGGGTTTAAATAATACACAAGCCATCAAATCAGTAGCCACTGCTTTAAACACATTCTTTTGATCGGCCAATTGGAAGAGTTCTGAATAATCGTTGTACAGACCATCTGTATCCGGAGTTTGTACAAGCATACCAAAGACATCATCACTGGCAATGTCTGCTGAAGTAATGGACTTGATTCTCAATTCAATTCCTAGTGGAGTGGACCTGCTTTTTAATACATCTATGGTTTGAGGGAAACAGGTTTCACTCACTAAAAACACATGCGCATTCTTTTTTTCAGCTTTGCGTAAAGCATACAAAAATGTCATGGCTTCTGCTGCTGCAGTAGCTTCATCCAACAAGGAAGCATTGGTAATTTCCATGCCCGTCAAATCAGAAACCATGGTTTGGTAATTGATGAGGGCTTCTAAACGGCCCTGTGCAATTTCCGCCTGGTATGGTGTGTACGCCGTATACCATCCCGGATTTTCCAATATATTTCTCAAGATAACCGGAGGTGTAATGGTACCATAATACCCCAATCCGATATAACTCTTGTTGACTTGATTCCAACCCGCAACCTCTTGGAAATGGGTAATAAAATCCTGTTCATTCAAGGCCTTCGGCAATCCCTTCATCTCTCCAATTCTAATTCCAGCAGGAACGGTCTCTTCAATCAATTGATCAAGAGAAGAGACATTTAATACTTGAAACATTTCAGCTTGATCTTCCGCAGACGGACCAATGTGGCGAGATTTAAAACCTTCGAATTCAGGATAAGATTGGATCATATGAAGTAATGGAGATGAGTAATAAGCCCCTAAGCTTATGGTGATATACATTTACAGGATGCAAATTTAGTTAAAAAGCTTAGCACAAACCTCTTATGCTAAGCCTTGTGGATAAATAAATAAAACTCTCTGTATGAGTCTGTTTAAAATTCAAAGGAGAATAACATCCAGAAAAACCATCCCTCCCTAAAGACTTTTGCTCTCTATGTCCTTCCATTCAAGCATGGCCGATCAGCAAAACTAGTCCTCCTCGATATACCTAATCCTGAGCATTTTTTACTAATTTTGAACAGACTTATGCCACTACTCTATTTATTGATTCTCCTTATTTCTGCCTTTAGTGTTCAGGCTCAATCTCCTTTCAAAGAAGAAGCATGGCACTACGCCCAAGGTATTACTGCTGATCACATCAAACAGCACGTGTATGTGCTGGCATCCGACAGCCTAGAAGGACGAGAAACGGGTCAACTCGGACAATATAAAGCAGCCGATTACATTGCCCAACATTTTAAACATATTGGTTTAACTACAAGTAATCGCGTCGATGGTCAACCTTCTTTTTATCAAAACTTCAACCTGGAAAAAATCAAGTGGACAAGTTCCTACCTGATCATTGATCAAGACACGTTATTTTTATTTAAACATATTTACGCCAAAGGCGAACTATTATTCCCTCAGGAAACGTCTCTGACTCCTGTGTTCTTAGGCTATGGCATTGATGAAAAAAACTATTCAGACTATACCCACAAAAACATCGCAGGCAAAGCAGTAATCATCCTTCAAGGTGAACCCATGCGTGGCAATATATCCTTAGTCACAGGCACAACCAACAGCTCAGAATGGAGTAATGGTTGGCAAAAAAAGGCATTGCTGGCTTACAGTAAAGGAGCAAAAGCGGTGCTCATGGTTTCTTCTATGCCCAACGATGTCTTCGCGAATGCCATTAAACGAATGCGCGATACAAAAAATGGATTCAGTATGGGTGTAGAAACAGAACTACTGAAAGAAAAAGCTTTATTCATCACAGAACAACATGCTTGTCAGCTATTCGGTACAGATACCTCGGTGCTCAATCAATGGAAAAAACAACCGCTTGAAAAGACAAGTGCTTTCAAAAAAGCAAAACATAGCTGTCAAATAAAAATCAATGCACAAATAGAAAAAATTCCTACTCAAAACGTGATCGGGATCGTAGAAGGGAGTGATTTAAAAGAGGAATACATTGTTGTTTCAGCACACTACGATCATCTTGGAAAAAGAGAAGACGGCAAAATTTTCTACGGAGCCGACGACGATGGTTCAGGTACTGCTGCCGTCATGAACATGGCAGAATTATTTGCTCAAGCTAAAAAAGAAGGTAAAGGACCCAAAAGATCCATTGTATTCACAGCCTTTACAGGAGAAGAAATGGGATTACTGGGATCTAACCACTATACACTTAATCCTCTTTTCCCTTTATCGAATACCGTTGCCAA
The DNA here is from genome assembly GCA_964454665.1 of uncultured Chitinophagaceae bacterium. Taxonomy (GTDB): domain Bacteria; phylum Bacteroidota; class Bacteroidia; order Cytophagales; family Cytophagaceae; genus JACMQM01. Next base: position 131,944 of record CAYVTO010000003.1, on the reverse strand, counting down.
CTTAAACATCGACATGATTGGACGAGTAGATAAAGAACATCAAAACGATTCTAATTACGTCTACCTGATTGGAAGCAATCGTTTATCGAAAGAACTGCATCATCTTTCTGAAACCACCAACACAAAGTACACCGCACTGTCGCTCGATTACAAATACAACGACCCCGCTGATCCAAACCAGTTATATTACAGGTCAGACCATTACAATTTCGCTAAGCACGGCATCCCTGTCATTTTCTATTTCACAGGTTTACATGAAGACTACCATAAAGTGACGGACACTCCCGATAAATTATTGTATATTAAAACGAGCACCATCAGTCGACTTGTTTTCTTAACGGCTTGGGAACTTGCGAATCAAGAAAACAGAATATTGGTCGACCCTAAATAAAAAACCATGAGTACAGCTTCTGAACATTTTATCCACGACGCTGAACAAAAAGCGTTCGACAAAGAACACAGAAGAAAAATCAATTTCAATATGGGCAAATACGAATCTGCAGTCAAGTTAGGTTCGTATCAATTTGTCGATCATGAACTGGGTCGTAAGCGTGCATCTTTTATCAAAGGCCAGGTCATTGAAAACTTAGATAAGTACCTCATGGAGTTTGAAAACAACTTCACCAAACAAGGAGGGAAAGTCATCTGGGCAAAAGATGGGAAAGAAGCGTTGGCTGAAATAGAAAAAATATTTAAAGCCAAAGAAGCCACGTCGGTGGTCAAATCAAAAACCATGACCTCTGAAGAAATCCATCTCAATGAATTTTTAGAGCATAGACATGTCGAGGTCATTGAAACTGATTTGGGAGAATACATAGTGCAACTTGCTGGTCAAAAGCCTTACCACATTGTTACTCCAGCCATGCACATGTCAAGAAAAGACGTATCCGAATTATTTGCCAATAAACTCGGAGTACCTTATACCGACGATCCACAAGAGTTGACGATGATTTGTCGTAATAACTTACGACAAAAATATTTAACGGCAGACATCGGTATCACCGGCGCGAACTTTATACTGGCCGACATTGGAGGGATTTCTATTACAGAAAATGAAGGGAATGGTCGTATGAGTACCACCTTTCCTAAAACACAGATCACCATTGTTGGAATAGAAAAAATACTCCCTTCTGTCATCGACTTAGGTTTATTTCTTCCCATGCTAGCACATAGCGGAACAGGACAACAAGTTACCGTCTATAATACGATACTCACTGGCCCACGCAAAAGCAATGAAACGGATGGCCCAGAAGAAATGTATGTCGTCTTGATTGACAATGGAAGAACTACGCTTTTAGCCGATATCGAAAAAAGGCAAGCACTCAATTGTATTCGCTGTGGAGCATGTCTCAATGCTTGTCCTGTTTATAAAAATATAGGGGGACATACCTATAACACCACCTACAGCGGCCCCATTGGATCTGTCATCACACCTCATTTCCAAGGCATGGAAGATTTCAAACACCTGAGTTATGCGAGCTCTCTTTGTGGAGCATGCACCAGTGTTTGTCCTGTAAAAATAGACATCCACAACTTGTTACTTTTGAACCGTCGTCAAAGTGTAAAAGAAGGCTTAAGTAACAAATGGGAAGCCAGGGGCTTTAAGTTTTGGGTACAGCTCATGAAAAACAGAAGCTGGATGAACATGGGATCATCAGGATTAAAAAACATGATCCTTTCCTTGTTCTTCAAAAATTTATGGGGTAAAAAAAGAGAATTACCTAAACTTGCAGAAACCAGTTTTAACGAACAATGGAAAGCTAAAAACAAAAAGAAGTAAATAACTATCCGCATATAACCTCTAAATAAAGTTTAATTTCTTAGCAGGAGTTGCTCCGCATACAATAACGTATTATAACATCCCCCATTTGTTTGCGGAGAACTCATGCGGGGTTCTTTCTTACGACGGCCGAGTTCTTCTGATTCCAATCTCCATTTTCTATATCCTCTTAACTACTCAGAAGCAACTCGACCTGAAAAGGAGTTGATTTGATCGTTTAAATCCACAAAATCTATAGCTCTTTGTGAAACACTTAATAATAAAAATGTTGAGGTGTGGTATGCGGATAGTCATTAAGAAGTAAAACAATCGTAGGATTGTTTTACTTCTTGGCTAAGACCTGTACCCAACCATGGTATTCTTTACCATTCTTTTTATCCTTAATATAATAATAGTAAATCCCATCGGCCTCTCCTTGTGCTGACCATTCGTGCGTATAGTTTTCCTGAGAGAAAACCTGAGCACCCCAACGGTTCACAATTTTACAATCCCAACGCTTAATATCATGATGTGTAGTGATTTCAAACTCATCATTCAATCCATCTCCATTGGGTGTAATCAAATTAGGTATAAAAAAATCGTATGCCGTAACTTTTAAAAACACCGAATCTTTACCCGTACAGCCCATAGCATTAGACGCTTCGAGTACAACTTTATAAACACCTTCATCATAGACAGGGAAAGGCACAAAAGCAGTGCTCGTTTGTCCGTTCCCTAAAGTCCAAACATAAGAACTAACCCCCGAAGACAAATTCACAAACAAAGGACTAAATAATGCTTCGCCTTCTATACGATCTACTTCAAACTGAACATGTACAGGAGCCGCAACTTCAATCACATTTGACTCAAATACTTTTGAACATCCTCCATTCGTAACAAGTACTTTATACGTTCTCGTCGATGAAGGTCGAACAGTCGGATTATGAATTGTATAAGAACCAGGCGTCCATAGATAAGTATACGTAGGATCGTACGTAGCATTTAATCTAATCGCTTGTCCAGCACAAATATTCGATTCGGTATCAATAGCCACGACAGGATTCATAGACAAATCAATATCCACTGTTTTCGTATGTTCAAAACAAGCGTTAGCAGATTTTACAGTATACGTAGTCGGAACACTTGGACTCACCGTTACAGAAGCATCTGTCGGATTTGAAATATCATCCACAGGAGTCCACGCATAATTAGGTCCACCCGAAGCAGTCAATACGACCGGATCACCAATACAACCTGCTGTTTGACTCGCTTCTAAATCCAAATTAAAATCTTCGGCTATTTCTACGGTAGCAAAAGCTACCGCTACACAATTGAAATCATTGATGGTCTGTACCATATAAGTAGTAGTAACAGAAGGAGAAGCAATCACGGTGTTGCTTGTCGGCTCATTTAAATCAGCATCAGGAAGCCATAAAAAAGAATGTCCGTTATTTGAACTGACAGAAATTGTAGCGCTTTGCCCTTCACAAATTTGAATGGTTTGTTCTTCTGGTGTAAGTGATGGCAATTGGTCTGTCGATACAACAACCGACTCTGTTAACACACATACTCCAGCATTGACAGAAACCGTATACGTTTGATTATTCACTCCTGTCACAACCGGATTATGAATAGTAGGATCACTGATATTCGTAGCAGGAGTCCAATTGAATACAGGAGATCCTGTCACTACTGTTGACCTCACATGCAGATTCGGTCTAGCGGTAAGTGCCACACCAGGTAACATAGAACATCCACTACCGCCGTCCACATAATTGACCAAAGTCTGTGTCAAAGAAGTATTAGTCGTATACACATAATCATCGGCAGTATAAGAAGTATTGTCAAAACAAACTTCTACCACTAAATTAGAAACACCATCCCAAGTATAAGGTGTTGTCAGATCAAACGTATTTAACCCTACAAAAGTACTGTACGAAACATTTGTATAAACCGGAGTCGTCGGTAACCATCCTCCTGCAAGTGATAAAGAGGGTGCATTTGTACAACCCATCTTTATCGTAAAGTTCTGGTAAGGGATATAACTTCCTTTGGAAGCCACTGTAAATCCAATCGTGGAAATTTTTCCACTGATCATGCCTAGAGCATTAAGTTCTGCTGCAGTATATAAAAACTGTCCTCTATAATCATGGTGATAACCTTTGAACGGTCCTGCTCCTCCATTAACGGAAGAATTAATACCCTGATCATAATGCTGCAAAGCCCCTGTTACAGCCCCTCCTGTGTTAATTCCACATAATCCACTGGTACTCACATTACCCGTAATGACGGCGTTTAATTGTACAGGTCTACCATTCGTACAGGTAGTATCCATTAAAATCTTAAGAGAAACCGTTCTTAAAGCAATACTTTCAGAAATACTGCATTTACCGTCCGTGACATGAAGAGTATAAGTCGTCGGTTCATGAACAGTCGCTATCGGATTAGGAACCGCTGCGCTATTTAAATTAGCTGCAGGAGTCCAAGTATAGGTTAGGTTTCTATTCGAATTGATTGACAACTGCACATTATCCAACAACCAAACATCTCCAGCTCCCACGCTCGACAATTGTCTCCATCGGAACATCGTATTCGAAGTCATTGCTGCATTAGGTATGGTATACGTATTCAATGTGAAGTCAGCATAATTATATTCATAATAAGTATTCATGAGTATCCATGATCCTCCTCCATTATTCGAATATTCCAACACTACATTTTGTCCAAAGTCTGCATTTTCACAAGGTAATGTACCTGTAGGAAATTTAATATAAAAACTGATCGTTGCACCTAAAGAAGTATTGAACGCTTTAGTCGTTGCCGCACGCATACCCACACCATTAAACAACATGGCATAACCCGTTACAGCACCACACAAATTAGAAGATATTCCTCCTGTAACAGAAGACCATATTGAAGCATTCAAACCCGATTGATCAAAACCTTCATTTAATACATTCACTGTTGGTGCTGAAACCTGAGAAGAAAGTTGAGCGGTTTGACCTACACAAACATCATTTTTAGAAGTAGACAGCACTAAAGAAGGGAATGGATTAAAGACCGTACGTTTAGTACTTACTGTTCGAGAGCATCCTAAGGCATTGGTCACGATAACCGAATACTCTGTAGTAGCGTTTACCGATACCGAAGCTTGATCGGTTGAGGATATAGCTGGTGTCCATGCGTAAGTATAGGTACCAGGAATACTTGTAGTAACCACTAGTGTTGTTGAAGATGGTCCACATGTCGTATCTGGTGCATTCATCGATACATCAAAGACGGGTAAAGCTTCAATCGTGATGGTATCTTTATGTTTACAAGGTGAATTATCTTGAGCCGTAACAATATAAGTTGTTGTTACCGCTGGCGTAGCAACAGGATTTGAACAATTCGTACAAGACAAGCCAACAGGAGCGCTGCCCGAAAAATCCGTCCAAATGAAGTTTGTTCCTCCAATGGCTGTCAGTTGAATAGGATCGCCACAAAATTTAGTAGAAGGAGCAACTGAAATCGCTGTAGAAATTCCATTTAAAATGGTTTGAGTCGTAGACAAACGTCGATAACAACCCATTGCATTGGTAACTGTTACGGTATACGTGGTAGTCTCGTTAATGGTAGCGGTTGGTGTACCCGTTGTTGCATCTATCAAAGTCGAAGAAGGACTCCAAGTGTACGTATAAGTACCAGGAGTAGATACAAGCACTTCTAATGGCTGAGTGGTAGCAGTACAATACGTTGCATTAGGAGAAATGGTCACGTTGAATACAGAACTATAAATGGTAATGGTATCAGTATTACTGCATGGCGATACATTTTGAGAAGTAACCAAATAAGTAGTTGTTACAGCAGGTGTCGCAACAGGGCTACTACAAGTCGTACAACTTAACCCTACTGCTGGCGTTCCTGATATATCTGTCCAAACAAAATTAGTTCCTCCTATTGCATTCAAGTTCACCGGATCACCACAATATTTCGCCTGTGGAGAAACTGCAATTCGGGTAGGGGTTCCATTTGCTACGTTAACGGTAACACTTGCTGTGCGTGTACAACCATTAGCATCTACTACGGTTACGGTATATGTTTGAGTAGAGGGAGGAGTCGCAACAGGATTCGCAACAACCGATGAACTTAACCCTGTTGAAGGAGACCAACGATAAGTATAGGTTCCAGGAATACTTGGAGTAGCAAGCAATGAAACGGGAGCGGATCGACAAAGCGAAGTGTCTTGAGAAATAGAAAGCTGATAGCCCGCATTTACGGTTACCGTAATCTCATCTGTAACACCACAAGAAGTTACCTGATACGTTGTCGTCACGATAGGCGAAGCAATTGGATTGGGGATATTCGGATCACTCAATCCTGTCGTTGGACTCCACGTTACTTGAGAAGAAACACCTGTAGCGTTCAATTGTATCGAGTTGCCAATACATATCGTCGCATCATCACCGGCATTGGTATTAGGCGACCCAAATACCTCATACGTAACAATACCCTTACATGTAGATCCTGTAAAAGAAGTAACTTCTACAGAATAAACACCCGGCTGATTGACCACAACCGTTTGATTCGTTGAAGGTCCTACAATACCAGGACCGGTCCAACTATATTCCACAAAGCCATCCGGGCCTTCAAGTGTGAGTGGATCACCATTACACGAAACATTAAATTGAGAACTCACCTGAATAGGCAAACAAGAACCATCGATGTATGCATAACCCAAATGTCCTCCCAAGGAACAATCGGAAACATCAATCTGAACGGTCACGTTTTGTCCAATGTATGTCGTTAATGGAATAGCCACTACCGTCCAAGGTCTATAATAAAAACTGGTCAACCCTACTCTGGTAAAATCTTGAATGGGAGGTTTAGCCATCACTTGATAATCTGCACAAGGAATTGTATTACCGTTTCCATCAATCATACTCACTTTAAAGTAAGGTCGTTGTGGATCGGTATGAGAAGAACCTGGATCTTCCAATACCACAGCATATTTTAAAGTAAAAGCACTATTGGCTGGCGTCACTAAAAATGTTTGTGTAAGACGTGCAGCATTTCCTCCATTGACTGTATTTCCCAAACGTAAAGAATAAGCTCCTCCTCCCGGCGCCACCACGGGTAATGCTGTTCCTCCTACAAGAGCATCATAGCCACTGTTTAAAATATAATGTTGATTTAAATCAGAATATAAATTACAAGGTTCAGGATTTGTACAAGCATAACCACTAAAACCATTCCAACCAGCCGTTGTTCCTTCTTCAAAATCAAGATTTCGACATACCTCACCTGCGCCTAAAGGTGTTATAGAAATTCCTTTTTGTTTTAATTCTTTCAACCTGGATACTTGTAACGATTCGTCCAATTTATAGCTGGCATATCGATCAATGTATTTTTGCGTAAGACTATTCTCATATGCTTTCAAGTTCGATTCCTGAATAATTTCATCTTTCACCTTTTGGATAAATAAGTAACGCTCCTCTGCAATCACAGAACGTTCCAAATACATGCGATAGGCTTCCGCTTGTTCATTCTTAAGTCTTAACTGAACAATCGCCTCCTCCGCTTTAGCAATAAATGAAATCTGTTGAAGCCACTGCTCTGCACGCAAAACAAGTTCATCGTGTTCTCCCATTGAATGATGATGATCCTCATGCTGTACTTGTGCAAAACCATACGGATAAGCAAACCCTACACAAAAAACGAATATCCAAAAGATTTTTTTCATATTCTCTCTCATAGCTTATAAAAACGATACACGAAGTCATACCTACAGTTTTGCCAAACTACAATATAACGATTACCCCTGTGCCCCGTTCATACTTTAAAAAGACACTTTGTAACTCACAAACGCTTCCTTTCATCACAGAACTGAGTTATTGGTGATCCATTCAAGGTTCAAGTTAAGCATATTCAATGCAAATGACTTAACAATAAGCTTGTTATGATCAAAAAAAGCTACTTATAGCCTTTTTGGATAAAAAAACAGCCTTTTTCTTCTAAAAAAGACGAGCCAAATAATTAAAATCTTCCCCTTGATAAAGCATTTCTGACTCAAAACCCGACGCTTTGGCCTTGTCACTCATCAATTGAAAATCGACATACAACCAGGGAAACGGTTCTCCCTGAAAAGATTTATAACTTAAGGTATATTCCATTTCACCATAATAAGGCCCATTGAGATCAATCAAATACGACCCATCCTCCTCTTCAAACATGTAAATGATATCTGACGATTCTAACAAAATCTGCCCTCCAGGATTCAATAGTTTTTTAGCCTGATCAAAAACAGCCTTCAAACCTTCTATGGTCAAAGCCAAACCAATCCCATTCATTAAGAAAAGGATGGTATCGTATTGGCCTTCTTCTTCGTAGTAATTTTTCAATTCAGCATGAATCCCTTGTTGTTTCATGCATTCCACCGCAACAGGAGCAATATCGATGGCTTTCACATCAAACCCTTTTTGTTGTAAAATCAAACTATGACATCCTGCTCCTGCACCGACATCTAGTATTTTCCCTTTACAAAGGGATAAAGCCAAGGCCTCCCATGTTGGTAATTCATCTTCTTTACGAAACAAGTAATCAACAGATAACTCTTCGTCCTCTGTCAAATTGGTATCCACACGAATACGATGGCCCCGCTCTCCGTTCAAGTAATCTTGCATTGCCAATCCAAAAATATCCATGTCTTTATTCATCTTCTTATTGATGCTTTAATGCCGCCGATACTACATCCAAATAGGCTTGGGTAACAACCGCTTCACTGTATTCCTCTTCGACTATTTTCCTGCTATTTTTAGAAAAAACATTGAGCTCTTCTGATGTTTTTTCATACATCAACAACATCACCCGGCTTAAATCTTCTGCACTTTTTACGTTACAAAGTAAGCCATTCTCTTCATGCCTGACCACATCCCTACACCCTGGAACATCAGTTGCGATAAGGGGTTTACCCATGGCGGCAGATTCCAGTAACAAACGCGACAATCCTTCACGATAAGACGGTAAAACCACCACATCAGCCGCCTTCACAAAATCTTCAATACGATCGGTAAAAGGATAATATACTACAGGATATTGACTTAATACCTCCTGTAATTTATCCTTAACAATACCCGCTTGCTCTTGATCTGCTGGTGCTCCTTGTAAAACACATGTAACCCGATCACCTAATTGTTGTTTCATAAGTTTACATGCTTCCAAATATTCTAACAAGCCTTTATCATAAATCAAACGAGAAGCCATGAAGAACACAAAAGGATGTTGTCTTTCAAAAGGAGCGGCAGAAAACCGGTGGAGATCAACGCCTGAACCAGGTATCACTTGACATAAACGTTGTTTAACCAACTTAGCATCAACAAACAAACGGAGGTCTTCTGTATTTTGAAAAAAAATGCAATACGGAAACTGAAAAGCAAAACGATACATCCATCTTGCGATCTTACTAGAAAAACGATCATTGAGAAATACCGTACCTAAACCTGAAACATTATTGACGACAGGAATACCTGATAGTTTCGCAGCAAGTGTACCATAAACATTAGGTTTGATGGTGTACTGAAGAATAACGGCAGGTTTGTATGTTCTATAAATTTTCCAAAGAGAAAAAAACAACATCACATCTTTCCAGGGATTGACTCCCCGTTGGTCCATTTTAACAGGAACAAAAGAAACACCTTCTGAAACCAACAACGAAGAATACTTGTCTTCAGGGGCAATACACAATACATGATAGCCTTGCGCTTGTAAAGCCTTTACGATATTCATCCTGAAATTAAAAATGTTCCAAGATGTATTGACCACAATAGCAACTACGGTCTTTCCCGACATGATACTCGTATTGATGTTTGATTAATGACGCAGTTATTCATTCGGTAATGGGAGTTCATTTAATATTCGCTCTGCAATCTGAGGAACATTATCACTCACGATTTGATAAATATAATTGGAATTGGAATTGTAATGTGTTTTAAAACTATTACCCGCTATTTGTTTACCTGTAGAATCAAAGATTGAAAAGTGAGTCGTAAACGTGCGCTCGTAATTTAATGCGGCGCGGTCCAAACAATTTTCATAATTCGTTTTTACTTCAAATTGATTGACAAAGATGTAATAATCTACATCGTACTTTGCATTAAAGTAATTATAGAAATCGGGGTTTTTAATCAGTACCCCAAAATATCGGGCATTGTCTGCGGGTAACGCATATTGGGCATCTTCTTTGCCAGACAACCGGTCTTTCTGCTTAGAAGCCCACGACTTATCTTTTGTTGGAGCAACTGCTTTCTGAGGAACGTAACGGGAAGTAGGATTGACAATAGAGTTCTGATAGTTATAGGTTACTGAACTGTATATTTTATTCAAATCACTGATGGAATCTTTCGATTTCCCTCCTACCAGGTGAATCGTTTCATAACCTTCTGCCAATAATAAAGCGTTCATCCTACGACGAAAAATCTCTCTGACTTTATTTCTTGGCATGTTAGAACGAGCAGCAATCTCATCGTCGGCATCCGAGAAATACAAATACGGATCAAAAGGAATGACCAAGACTTGTTTCCTATTGGGATTGAATGGATAAGGTTCTACAACACCTGTAAACGGATTGGGCTTATCTCTGGAAGAAACATAGGGTTTCTTTGCAGGAGCTGTAGTGGCTTCTACTTTCGTTTCCACTTTAGGGCTCACCACCACAGGCTTCTCCTCTACTACCACCGGTTTTTCTTCTGCTTTTTCTACTTTAGGTTCCGTTGCAATAGAAACTGTTTTTTCGGTTGGAGTTGTATTTACAGCAACCGCTTCTTTATTTTTACGACCTACCAACAATTCTTGCCCCGCCTTCAAATCCATGTTGTTCATCTTCATCAACTCCTCTACCGTTACACCAAACTTCCTGGCGATACCGTAGTAGGTATCTCCTGGTTGAACCTTATAGACAATCTCATCGTCGCTTATTTTTTTCTCTTCTTTCTTGCTCGCCTGTATCAATTCTGGATTATAGGGAATATTAATCACCTGCCCTACTTTCAATCCTTTTTCTAAATCAGGATTAATTTCCAATAATTCTGACACTTGAACTTTGTAATGTGTACTGATACCATACACTGTTTCTCCAGGTTCCACCATGTACTTGACATGCAATTTGCCGTTCAATTTCGTCACTCCAATAGAATCTTTAGGTCCCGCATAGGCCTGATTGACTAGTGTTATAGCAAAAACAAACAACAAAGAATAAATTGTTAAACCGAATACTTTCATACTGTTTAATTTTATTTAAAGAAATTTCTAAAAATATCATTACCAATAGCGAACACCATCAAAGCCAGTAATAAAACCATTCCTACTTTTTGTGCCCACTCTAAGAATTTATCAGAAGGTTTTCTCCCCGATATCATTTCATACAATAAGAACATCACATGTCCTCCATCCAACGCTGGGATAGGTAAAATATTCATAAAGGCCAATACCATCGACAACATCGCTGTTAATGACCAGAACCGTTCCCAATCCCAAATACCACCATAGGCTTTACCAATGGTAAAGAAACTTCCCAATGAATTCGATGCCGACAGCTCTCCTTTAAAGATTTTTCCAAACGCCCTCAATTGATCAAAGATTACTCTGAACGATTTATACGTTCCTCTTCCTATCGATGCTGCAAATGTATAATCACGAACAGATGTTTCCATGTTGATTTCTGGTGCAAATCCAATGATCCCTATTGAATCTACTTTTACAGCAAGTACACGTGTTGAATCTTCCCGTTTTACAGTCAAGGCAATTTCCTTACTCTTATTGGCTTTTAACGCTTCTTGAAGCTCTTGAAAATATACAATCTTGTTACCATTAACGGCCACAATACTATCTCCTTTTTCCAAGCCTGCTTTCTTTGCATTCATATCAGCCTTCACGTCTCCTACTTTGAATGTCATTAAAGGATCAATAAATCCTTTTTCTTTATCAGACAATTTATCCAATAAATTAACAGGCACATTTAACGTCAATTGTTCTGTACCACGTTGCACCAAAAATGAACTGTTGCTTTCTAATAATACTTTACGGGTATCACTAAAGTCTTCCAATGCCTTGCCGTTCACTTGTAGTATTTTATCTCCCGAACGCAATCCCATTTCTTGGGCTGTTTCATGGGCATAGATGCCATTTTTATTCACCTCTTCCATGGAAATGTATTTCTCTCCGAAAATGAACGTGATAAAAATGTAGATGATGATCCCGGTAACAATGTTGACCATAATTCCACCCAACATCACAATCAATCGCTGCCATGCCGGCTTCGATCTGAATTCCCAAGCTTGTGGTGCCTGTGCCAAGGCTTCTGTATCCATCGATTCATCCACCATACCCGATATTTTCACAAATCCGCCTAAAGGAATCATTCCAATGGAATATTCTGTTTCACCCCATTGCTTACCGAAAATCTTAGGCGGAAAACCAATTGAAAACTTTTCTACACGCATACCAAAATACTTGGCAGCCACCATATGTCCTAACTCATGTACTCCAACCAAAATCGACAAGCCTAATATCAATTGGGCTGCCATAACCAATACTTCCATTCTATATTTATTCTAAATTTTAATGAATTCCTATTAACTCTTTTGCGATTTGTCTGGCTTCCTCGTCCGATGAAATATAATCATCTAAGACCGGTTGTGCAATATAAGGTACTTTAGCCATACATGCCTCAATAATTTCAGACATCTGTAAGAAGCCAATTTTTTCTTTTAAAAACTGTTCCACAACCACTTCATTTGCAGAGTTTAAAACACAAGGAGCATTTCCTCCTTTGTCCATGGCAAGAAATGCTAAACTTAAATTTTTAAAGGTCTCCAAATCTGGCTTTTCAAAGGTCAAACTCGAATATGCCGCAAAATCAAAGCGGGGGAAATCAGACACAATACGATTAGGATAAGCCAAAGCATATTGTATCGGCAATTTCATATCGGGTAAACCCATCTGGGCCTTAATGGAACCATCATTAAACTGAACCAAGGAATGGATAATGGATTGAGGATGCACGACCACTTCGATTTGGTCTGGGCGCACATCGAACAACCATTTGGCTTCGATCACTTCTAAGCCTTTATTCATCAAAGAAGCGGAATCGATGGTAATTTTAGCTCCCATCGACCAATTGGGATGTTTCAAGGCTTCCCGGAAAGTCACTTGATTCAACTGGTCTTTAAGCATGCCTCGGAAAGGTCCACCCGAAGCAGTGAGTATTATTTTTTCAATCGGGTTATGCCACTCTCCTGCCAAACATTGAAAAATAGCAGAATGTTCCGAATCGACAGGCAATAAATCGACTTGGTATTGACGACATAAATCGGTAATCAATTGTCCTGCGACGACCAATGTTTCTTTATTGGCTAAGGCAATATGCTTTCCTGCTTCAATCGCTTTAATGGTAGGAAGTAAACCCGCATAGCCCACCAAAGCAGTGAGTACCATATCAATCGATTCCATTTGCACCACCGATTCCAAAGCCTTTTTACCCGCATACACTTTAATGTCAAGAGGATTTAAAGCATCGAATACCACTTGGTACTTACTCTCGTCTACAATCACCACGACATTCGGTGTAAATTCTCTCGCCTGTGCAATCAACAAGGCATCGTTGTATTGTGCCGTAAGGACTTCTATTTCGAACAGCTCGGGATTTTTACGCACCACATCCAGTGCTTGCGTACCGATGGAACCTGTAGAACCAAGTATGGCTATTCTTCTTCTCAGCACCTGCAAATGATCTTTCATTATTTTTTAAAAGCCAATAAGCCATCGGCAAAGGTTCTATCATTAGACAAACGGGGAACTTTATTTTGTCCACCCAACTTACCCAATGTTTTCATGTAATCTACAAATGCACCCGGTTGCAAAGAAGTCAAAATCAAGGACTTTAAAATATTTCCCGTAATCAAATCATCATAATAAATATTCAAATCCACCATGGCTTGGTCTAAATCTGCACTAAATTGTGGAAGATTAGAAGGCGCTTTACTGAACTCTACCAACCACTCATGATAAGATTGACCTTGTTCTGGAGAAACAAAGGGAGCCACCGTAAATTCGGTTACTTCTACTTCCGGATGCAGCAACAAGGTCGCTTTCATCGCTTTTTCCACCTCTTCTCCAATCACATGTTCTCCAAAAGCAGAAATAAAATGCTTAATACGACCCGTAACCACAATACGGTAAGGATCCTTACTCACAAACTTCACCGTATCACCAATCGAGTAGCCCCACAAGCCGGCATTGGTACTCATGATCAAAGCATAATTTTCACCCAACTCTACTTCTCCAATGCTCAAACGTGTAGGATACTCGTTGAAATATTCTGACACTGGAATAAATTCATAAAATATCCCACTGTTCAAAAGCAACAACAAGCCTTCTTGATGTGGTTGGTCTTGAAACGCAATAAAGCCTTCGGATGCAGGATAGGTTTCAAGCGTATCGAGGTTCTTACCAATACTATCAAACAAACGTGCTTTGTATGGATTGAAGTTGACTCCCCCATAAACAAACAAATTGAAATTGGGAAAAACTTCTCCGATCGTCTGACCTGTTTTGGCTTGAATACGATCGAAATACATTTGAACCCAAGGAGGAATCCCCGAAATCAAAGACATGTCTTGATGCAAGGTCTCTTCCACGATTTGATCCAACTTGGTTTCCCAATCGTCTATACAATTGGTCGCATAACTTGGCATTTGATTGCTGCGCAAATAAGAAGGAACATGATGATTCACAATTCCGGAAAGGCGTCCCACGTATATGCCATTCTTCTGTTCTATTTCAGGACTCCCTGAGAGAAATATTAATTTCTTATCCAAGAATTGAGATTTGCCTGTTTGATGTATGTAATTCAACAAAGCATCACGTGCAGCGGCAATATGATAAGGAATAGAATCTTTGGTAATCGGAATGTATTTGATACCCGATGTAGTACCTGATGTTTTTGCAAAATACACCGGTTTGCCAGGCCACAAGACATCCTGTTCTCCTTTCACCACCTGCTGTATATAGTCATTTAAACCTTCGTAATCACGGATAGGAACATGCTGTACAAAAGATTGGTGATCTTTGATTTTTCCAAAACCATGATCCTTACCAAATCGAGTGGCCGCTGCTTTTTGAATCAAATACCGTAAGACTTGTTGTTGCGTGCGCACGGGATTCCTTGCCCATTGCTCTTGCTGCTGCACCACCCAACGCGCCATTGGTTTACTTAAAAATGATCGTATTCCCATAGAACCCTTTATCTACCAAAGTTAAAAAAATAAGCGTAGCTTTTGTATATCTATAGCGTATATCTACCCCCTTGTTTTTCAATACGAAAGACGATTTAAAGGCTTTTTTTAGACGCTGTTCTTGACAATTGAAAAATGAAAAATGTAAATTACTAGCATTCAGATATTACTCATGGAAGAGACCTATACTATGAAAAAGCACATCATCACTACAGCATTAGCCCTTGGATCCGGATTTCTGGGAGCATTCTTTTTTCAACACACAGTAACACCAACTGACCAGTATTATCATGTAACAGAGAACACTGATCACCAACATTTTACACATCAAAATCGCAGTACGAATACCGCTCTGAATGAAGATTTTGTAGCAGCATCCAATGCCAGTACAGCAAGTGTTGTGTTTATAACCACCTTAGCCAACAATACCCAAGGCAATTGGATGGACTGGTTTTTCAATGGAGGTGGGAATCAAAATACCTCCGGATCTGGATCTGGCATTATCTTTTCAGGAGACGGTTACATCGTCACCAACAACCATGTAATCGCCAATGCCGACAAGATCGAAGTGATGCACAACCGAAAAAGCTATATCGCCAAACTGGTCGGAACTGATCCTTCTACAGACATCGCAGTACTAAAAATAGAGGGGAATAATCTTCCCGCCATCAAAGTCGGTCATTCTTCTACCGTACAAGTAGGTGAATGGGTATTGGCTGTAGGAAATCCCTTCAACCTCACCTCTACTGTAACCGCTGGAATAGTGAGTGCGAAAGGACGTAATATCAATTTACTGAACAACAATCAATTTCCAATTGAATCCTTTATACAAACCGACGCAGCCATCAATCCTGGTAACAGTGGTGGTGCTTTAGTAAACTTAAAAGGAGAGCTTATTGGAGTCAACACAGCCATCTACAGCCGTACTGGTTCATACACAGGATATGGCTTTGCCGTACCGATTGATATTGTAAAAAAAGTAGTCACCGATTTGATTCAATACAGTATTGTTCAAAAAGCATTCATCGGCATTGATGTGGCAGAAGTCAATTCAACACTCGCCGAAAAGTACAAACTGGAAGGCCTGAATGGTGTCATTATAACCAACGTACAAGCAGACGGTGCTGCTGCCAAAGGAGGGCTACAAATAGACGATGTCATTCTTAAAATCAATACCATCGACATCACATCAAAAAGTATGTACGATGAAGCGTTGAGTTATTATTCTCCAGGTAATAAAATAAAAGTAACATATAAAAGAGGTAATCAAGTACTCGAAACCTCTGTCACCTTAACCAATAAAGAAGGGACAACGGAAATCTTAAAAAACATGGTCTATAAGTCTGAAACACTGGGTGCATCTTTAGAACCCCTCTCGAAAGTAGAACGAGACAAACTCAATTTAAAAAGCGGGGTTGTCATCGTAAATGTGAATCAAGGGATCATTCGAAGATTAGGATTACAAAAAGGATTCATCATTACCAGCATTAATAACCAAGCAATGAAAACGCCTCAGGACATCGAGCAAATCATTACTCAAATTAAAGGTCGTGTGATCATTGAAGGCGTTAATGAACATGGAGCCCGATCGGTTTATTCCTACTATTTCTAATCATAGTCAAGCTGGTACTAAAAAAAACACCCTTGATTTTTCAAGGGTGTTTTTTTACAAAAATGGAGACAAAAATTGATAGCACTAAAACCTATGCTCCTGGTCTTAGTTTAATTTTCTTCAGTAAGTCTTGCATGGTCGCATTAAACCTTTTGTCGGTGTCCATTAAATCGTTCACCGCAGTAATGGCATGAATAACCGTACTGTGATCTCTGCCTCCGAAATGAGCTCCAATAGACTTCAATGACATGTTGGTATATTCTTTAGCAAAATACATGGAGACTTGACGAGCAACAACAATTTCTCTCTTGCGCGTTTTATCTTTCAATAAATCAACAGCAACACCAAAGTATTCCGCTACAAATTTTTGAATGTAATCAATGCCTACTTCAGACTCTATACTTTGAACAATCTTCTGCAGCGTTTCTTTCGCCAGATCCAGATCTAATGTTCTTCCTGCCAAAGCATTTTGAGCAATCATCGAATTGATCACACCTTCCAGCTCACGCAAGTTGGTATCTACACTGTAAGCCAAGTATTCTATTACATTTTCAGGTATGGCAATGCCATGTGCTTCTGATTTTTTATGAATGATGGCAATGCGTGTTTCTAAGTCTGGGAATTGAAGGTCGGTATTCAAACCCCATTTGAAACGGGATAACAACCGCTCTTGAAATCCTTTTAAATCTTTAGGAGAACAGTCGCTGGTTAAAATAACCTGCTTACCGTTTTGGTGTAAATTATTAAACACATGAAAAAAGATCTCTTGTGTTTTTTCCTTCCCTGCAAAGAACTGTACATCATCTACAATCAAGACATCTGCACTTTGGTATGTTTGTCCAAAGTCTGTTGCCTGATTGGTTTTAATGGCTTCTACAAACTGGTTAGCGAAACGCTGTGAATCAACATACATGACCAGTTTTTCAGGAAACATGTTGCGAATTTCATTCCCAATGGCCTGCACCAAATGAGATTTCCCCAATCCTACGCCACCGTATACAAATAAAGGGTTAAAAGAAGTAATGCCTGGTTTCTGAGCAACAGCATAACCTGCTGAACGTGCCAAACGATTACAATCGCCTTCAATAAAATTATCGAATGTATATTCTGCTTTTAACTGGTATTCACTGGCTAATTTCTGAGCCCTTTCTCTTCCTACGTTTTGAGGTTCGATCGTTTTCGAAAAACCATTTTTTACTGCTTGGCCCTTATCCTGTAAGTTAAGCATTCCATTTTGAGCAGATTGAGCTCTCTTCTCCACCGAAATAGAATATTCTAATTGACCTTCTGCTCCCAACTCTATGTCTATAGCGTTTCTCAGCACACTCACATAATGTTCTTCCAACCACTCATAAAAGAACTGACTCGGCACTTGTATTGTCAATACACTGTTACTCAACATTAAAGGTTCAATCGGTTCAAACCAAGTACGAAAACTTTGATCGCCTACTTGCTCTTTAATGTACGCCAAACAATTAGACCAAACTGATTTACAATCCCTTACTTCAATCATATGCTTCAATACTGTATAAAAAGTGTACCCCATATTTTCAGGGGGGTGACAAAGATGAAAAAAAAATAATAACAAAAAAATGCGATTCCAGACTTGACTTTTTTATATGTCGATATACTAAGTTATTAGCAACTATTTTAATTTAAAATAGTTCAAATAGTACAAAATATTATTTATTTAATACAATGATTTACCTCCGTATTCACATCTTCCACCTTACTATTTTTGATGTAATAAATTATATCGAAAATATCCTTTTTTTTCTTTGGAAAATTGGTTTAAAGCCATCTCTAGGCATAATCCGTACATTACCAAATTGTAACGAACGAAGTTATTAAAAGGGTTATACACTTGAATTGTGGATAACTTAGGGCCTTATCCACAATTTTTGGACAAGAACGACGAGTCTCCATAACTCAAAAAACGGAAGTCATTTTTCAAGGCAAATTGATATACTTTTTCCCAATTTTTACCCAAAAAAGCACCGACCAATAACATCAATGTACTTTCTGGTTGATGGAAGTTCGTTACTAAAAAATCAACCCCTCTAAACGAATATCCTGGTACAATGATGATACTCGTTTTTACACTCATTTTCTTCAACTTCTTCTGCTTCATCCATTCATTCAAACCGATCATCGCTTCTTGAAAATTCAAGCTTGTGGATAAGTTATATGCTTCCCATTGCAATACATTAAGTGCATCAACAGTATTGGCCCCTTGACTTACTTTAACCCCCATCCAATAAAGGCTTTCAAGACAACGCACCGATGTTGTTCCTACTGCAACAATTTTTTCTTGATGCTGTGAAAGTTGTTGAATAACATGTCGTTCAACAATCAATTCTTCCGCATGCATTTCATGGGATTCAATAGAAGTAGACTTGATGGGTTTAAATGTACCTGCTCCTACGTGTAACGTGGTATGAAGTAAATGAACCTCTTTATGACAGAGTGCTTGCAATACCTCATCTGTAAAATGAAGTCCAGCCGTAGGTGCAGCGACAGATCCTTGTATTTTTGCATATACGGTCTGATAATTTTTATCATCCTCCTCTGATGTTTCTCTTTTCATATAAGGAGGTAAAGGCATCTTACCAGCATGCTCCAATACCTCTATCCATGTCTTGTCTGAAGGTGTCCATTCAAATAACACAATAGATCCTTCATCTCCTTTCTCTATCAACACGGCATTTAAAACGATCGGTAAATCTCCTGCTATCGTTAATTGTAATACTTGACCTTTCCACCTTTTTGCATTGCCGATCAAACATTTCCAATGGACTTTCCCTCGAGATGAAAGAGCTTGCAATTGATCGATACCTCCTACTGGTTCCAAACAAAAAAGTTCAATGTGAGCACCTGTTGAGGTTTGAAAACGTAATCGAGCTGGAATCACCTTGGTTTGATTGAAGACCATCAAAGCACCAGAAGGTACATGATCAACAAGTTGATGGAATTTTTGTTCTTCAATATCTCCTCGCTCATCACACACCAATAATTTCGATTGGTCTCGAGGGGAAAACGGATACTGGGCTATTCGCTCTTTGGGCAGTTCATAACGAAATGAATTTAAATCAACAACAGGTATCACGTGCTCTACTATTTAACTATTGATCCTTTTCTATGAATGGGTTCTCCAAGAGGTAAACCTGAAACCAACAGTACAACCGCATCTTGAAAAGTATTTACGACTAAATTCTCGGTACTAAATAATACAGCTTGTCCTGGATTACACCATGTACTACTAATATGTACTCCACCCGCTATAACATATAATAGTCCTTGAAATCCCTGAGGTAAAACAATGTTATACGCTGCTCCTGCTTTAAGGTCATATTCTTTAATCAATAACTCTGCTCTCGTGTGTACCGTTGCTCCTTGACCTGCAATGGTCTTTACGCTTACCTGATCATTAATTTTAACCCATGGAACTGCCGATGCTTTAATCACCTCATGGTTTGGGGAGATTTGTTTATCAACCTTAGGCAGGTTAATCCATATCTGAAATCCTTTTACCTTTTCTGCTCCCTGTGGCATTTCAGAATGAACAACTCCTGAACCTGTTGTGAAACATTGAATATCTCCAGCCTCTAACACAACCTGATTACCTCTACTGTCTTTATGCTGAAGTTTACCTGCTCTCAAATATGTAATCACTTCAAACCCACTGTGAAAATGGTCTGGGAAACCAGAAGGAGGTGTAATGGTAAAATCATCAAGTAATACGTAAGGGTCGTAATGTTTCAATCTTTTTTGGGGTATTAATCTGTGTACCACAGCTCCATCGCCTTCTTCTACTTCATTGGCTGTAATCAACCTCATCTCATGGACTGATTGTGCCTTGACAGGATATATCAACAAAGAAAAACAAACAAACCACAAAATTCTTTTCATCATACGTACCGTTTAATGTAAAATCCCACTCTAACCCTTGTACTGATGATCAGTAAGCGGATAGAAGCGGGACTTCCAATGCATGTAAAACCTTTACGAGAATTATTTTTGTTGATTTTCAAAGATCTCCATCACTTCCTGAGTCATACCGGTAGAACTAAAGCCTCCGTCATGAAATAAGTTTTGCATGGTTACACGACGTGTTAAATCGGAGAACAAAGTAATACAATAATCTGCACAATCGTCTGCTGTGGCATTACCAAGTGGAGACATTTTATCAGCAAAGTCGTAAAACGCATTAAATCCGCTTATTCCCTTACCCGCAGTGGTCATGGTAGGCGATTGAGAAATGGTATTCACCCTTACCTGCTTCATACGGCCTAATCGATATCCATAACTTCTTGCGATGGATTCTAATACGGACTTGGCTTCAGCCATATCTGAATAATCAGGGAAAGTACGTTGAGCTGCAATGTATGTCAAGGCCAATACTGAAGCATAAGTATTCAAGGCATCTTTTTTCTCTGCGACCTGCATGACTTTATGAAAAGATAATGCAGACACATCCAATGACTTCAAAAACCAATCGTAATTTAAATCACCATATTCCTTACCTTTTCTCACATTAGGACTCATTCCTATAGAATGCAAAATAAAATCAATTTTCCCTCCCAACACTTCCTTGGATTTATCAATCAAATTCTCCAGATCTTCAATAGAAGTGGCATCAGCAGGTATTACCTGAGCTTTACATCTTTCCGCCAATTTATTGATCTCACCCATACGCATGGCAATCGGAGCATTGGTTAATGTAAATAGAGCTCCTTCTTCAAAGGCCTTTTCTGCCACTTTCCAAGCAATAGAATTCTCATCTAAGGCTCCAAATATAATTCCTCTTTTCCCTTTAAGTAAGTTATATGCCATGTGTGATACCAATTAAATAATGGTCGCCAATATACGTAATTTAGACTATTGTATCTATTTCAAAGCCAATAATTCCCTTGCTGAACTTACCGCCGTAGAGGAAGGTGCTGCTCCTGCAATCATTTGAGCAATTTCCTGTACCCGTTCTTCATCTGTTAATGACCTCATACGTGTGGCCGATTTTACACCTGAATTATCTTTATATACATGATAATGCCTACTGCCCAATGCCGCTACTTGTGGTAAATGTGTAATGGTCATCACTTGATGAGACTGGGCTATTGATTTCATCATATGTCCCATGCGTAAAGCAATTTCACCCGATACTCCCGTATCAATCTCATCAAAAATAAGCGTTGGTAAATATGTTTTTTCAGCCAAAATTACCTTCACCGCCAACATCAAACGAGAAAATTCCCCTCCCGATGCCGCTTGCTTCAACTCTTGCGGCACAACGCCCTTATTGGCGCTGAATCTTAAATTCACTTTATCTATCCCTAACAAGCCAGGAACAACGGTATCTACATCTATTTTAATGACCGCATCAGGCATTCCTAACCGAACCAATAAATCTATTAATCCTGATGCTAAAGCATCAACAGCAGCTCTTCTTTTCGCAGAAAGTTCCGCGGCTTTTTTAAGCATCGATTTTTCTAATTCAAGCAACTCTTGTTCTAAGCCCTGAATTTTTTGTTCGTTTTCATCCTGCTCCTCCAAAAGATTTCCCAAGCGTTCGAAAATACTCAGCAATTCTTCGCAGGTTTTAACACCATGTTTTTTCTGTAAAGAATAAAGTCTGCTCAAGCGTTCTTGAACTATACTCAAGCGTTCAGGATCGTATAAAACAGCTTGCTGTTCTTGTTCGAGCTCTGCTGTTATGTCCTTCAGTTCTATCCAGGTCTCTTCTAATCGCTTTCTCAAGGGTTCCATGAGCGAACTCATGGACACCGCAGCTTGTATGTTTTTCAATGCCTCTTTAATGCTCATTAAGCCACCTTGATCTTCATGATTTAACAACTGACTTGCCGCAAATAATTTTTCCTTGATCTGCTCTGCATTTTCCAACAAGTGCTGCTCTTGCTCCAAACGCTCTTGTTCTTGCTCTTGAATAGAAACTTCTTCCAGTTCTGTATACAAATATTGATTAAAGTCTCTTTCTTTTGCAGACTGAGCCTCTTGTTGTTTGAATTCTTCTACTTGTTTGAAAACAGATCGGTATTTCTTGTATGTGATCCGATAATCAAGATACAGAGCAGAAGAGCCTGCAAAAGCATCCAGTAAACGTACTTGAAATTCACCAAGACCCAACAACAACGTCTCATGCTGAGAATGAACATCTATTACCTGCTCTGTTAAAGATTTTAATGTTTCCAATGTTACCGGAGTATCATTAATAAAAGCACGCGACTTCCCATTGGCAGACACTTCGCGACGAATAATCGTCTGTTCTTCATTTTCTAATTCATGGTCTTCAAACCACTCTTGTAAGGAAGCCGGTTTTAAATCAAAGGTTCCTTCAATGATGCACTTCTGACTTTCGTCGAATAAAACTTTACTGTCCGCCCGATTACCTAGCAATAAACCCAGAGCACCCAGCAGTATAGACTTACCTGCTCCTGTTTCTCCTGTAACGATATTAAATCCTTGACCAGGCTTCCACTCCAGGGATTCTATGAGCGCATAATTTTTGATATGTAGGTACTGTAGCATATTTATGGACTTACATAATCTACGATTAATTCTTTCAAGTCTTTCACCGCAATCTTAAAACGGTTTCCCGAAAAATCTTGCATCCCAATAAAGTTGGCATCAACAGACACCAGCGAAGCATGGTATACAATACCTGAAGAACAAACGACATTGACTTCTTGTTGAAGATAAGGCATCCAAGAAGAATAACCCTCCGTAATATTGATTCGTTTTTGTCGCTTACCCATCGTATGTAAAAATAGAAAAGAGAAGGGCAAAATAATGAACAATAGAGAATTAATTTTTCATGATGACTTGATATTTCTCCGTATTCGTAGGATCAAGTTCTCTCAATAAATTAATCACTTTATTTTTAAGCGGTAAATCTGCACCTTTAAAGACATTAATCAGCTCATCTTTTTTCGAAAAAAAGAAATTCCTCAGTAAAACCGAGTATGGTTTTACCCTGTTTACCGACTGAATAATAACCAATTGTTCATACATAATTTCCCGGGCTGCAGCCGGATCTTTAATGTATTTATCCAAAGCCATACGATGATAGGCATACCAACCTTCACGGTATGGAAGCAACTGCTGGTTGTTCAGGTTCTCAATCAATGCCGCTCTATTATTAGGATCTCCAGAAGCCCATCCTTCCCCTACTTCACGGGCAACATTCGATATATTCAAGGCTTTTTCCACGTATGGAGAACCCGACAATTTACCAAAGCTGTCATAATCGAGGGCTAAAATAATATGGGCATAAAATGACAACAAAGAAGCCAATTTAGAGTTGAAGATGTTCTCGTTATAATTCAAAGGTTGCCCCGGATTGAGGTCGAAGTTAAATTGTTTATCAAAAAAGTTAAACATAACCGTCTCTTGTGTTGTGCCATAAATAGGCCTCGAAGATTGTACTTGTGCGGTAGCTTGGTATACATTTTGAGCAGGTAAACTCACCAAAGAAATGACCAAATTGCATTTAATTCTTTCTTCTGGCTTATATTCGTCCTCTGTCCAATTTCTGTTGTTTAGAAAATTAGTCATCGCATTTTTCATGTCCTCAATCAAATACGGTTGAATATCCGGAATTTGAGAAGCATCAATCGTCACCACAAAATTCAACTCTTGCGCATGAGTACGCATACTCATAAACAAAGCAGATAAAAAGAATAGGGTAATGAATGTTTTTTTTCTCATGCAATTATCGAACGAACCACGATTCAGACATCGTTTGCACAATATCTTTCGCAACGGCTGTTTTAGATTTCAATTCAACTGTTTTTTTTACCCCTTTTGCGGTATAAATACTTACTTTATTGGTATCGCCCGCAAACCCTGCACCAGAATCTTGTAAGGAATTCAAGACAATCATATCCTGATTCTTAGATGTCATCTTGGCCAAGGCATTGGCTTCTTCTTGCTGAGTTTCTAAGGCAAAGCCCACAATGAATTGCTGATTTGTTTTTTTAGCACCACACAAAGCGGCGATATCCTCCGTTTTCTTTAATTCTAAATCAAAACGAGCATCTTTCTTTTTTATTTTCTGATCTGCGACAACCACTGGAGTATAATCAGCAACGGCAGCACTAAACACTGCAGCATCACAACGATCAAAATAAGATAATACTTTATCCTTCATTTCTGCAGCCGACTCAACCTTATAAAGTGTAATGGATGTATGTTGAGGTAATAATGAAGAAGGTCCACTGACCAAGATCACTTCTGCTCCTTGCTGAGCAAGCTCTTCGGCAATGGCATAACCCATTTTCCCGGAAGAGCGGTTACCGATAAAACGAACGGGATCAATGGCCTCATAAGTAGGCCCAGCAGTCACCAATACCGTTTTACCTTGAAAAACCTGTGCGACATAAAAAAAAGAAACGACCGCTGCATGAACATCTTCCGGTTCCATCATTCGGCCCTTCCCTTCTAATCCACTGGCTAAAGCTCCAGTACCCGGTTCCAGTATCCGATTCCCAAAAGATTGTAATGTTGTTATATTTTGCTGTGTTGCAGGATGCGCCCACATATCTAAATCCATAGCAGGAGCCCACCACACCGGGCAACGAGCAGAAAGATAAACGGCTTGTAAATAATTATCGCAAATGCCTTGAGCAGCTTTAGCCAAAGAATTAGCACTCGCAGGAGCTACAATCATCAGATCTGCCCAAAGGCCCATCTCAACATGACTATTCCATAAACCACTGTCTTGATCATCAACAAAATCTAAACGAACAGGATGACCAGAAAGGGTAGATAAGGTAAGGGGGGTAATAAAACCACAAGCGGAGGCGGTCATCACAACCTTCACCTCCGCTCCTGATTTGGTGAGCAATCGAACAAGTGTCGCCGCTTTGTATGCAGCAATACTACCACATACAGCCAACAATACTTTTTTCCCTTGCAACATGCTTAATTATTGCTTAGGCTCAGCACGTCTAAACATGACTTTACCTTCAATAAACTCTTCTGTAGCCAAGGTAGCCGGTTTAGGCATACGCTCGTAAAATTTAGAAATTTCTATTTGCTCTCTGTTTTCAAATACTTCTTCCAAATTATCTACTGTAGAAGCAAACTCTGCCAATTTAGAGTTCAACTCTTCTTTTTGTTTGGTAGAAATCTGACGAGCTCTTTTACCTATAATCACAAGTGACTCGTATACGTTACCTGTTTGATCTGCGATTTTATCTACATCACGGGTAATTAAATTTGCTACTGCCATATCTATTTATATTTATTATGAAGAAACTTACACCTTTATTTTCGCCAATTCTGATTCACATAAATCGACACATTCTTTTGCCTTATTCATGTACTTTGAATCAGGATACTTTTCCACAAAGCTACGATAAAAACCAATGGCATCATAATATCTTTCCAGCTGAACTTTGCCCGAAATGCTGTTTTTAGCCAATTTATATTGCGATTCCAACCTCAAATAAGCCAATTCTTCATTATAAAGGGAACCAGGATACTGGTCCATAAAATTGGTCAAGGCTACCACAGCCGACTTATAATTGTGAATTTTATGGTACAATTTAGCATGATCATATTCTTTTTGCTCCAATTTCGAAGACAATTCATCGATCATCGTATTGCATTCTGCCACATACGTAGACTGAGGATAACGATTTACAAAAGCCTGTATCGCCCTTAACGATTGATGAGTACTGGTTTGATCCAAATTATAGACTGGCGATTCTTTGTATAAGGACTTGGCATACATAAACAAAGCTTCCTCATGACGCTCGCTCCTGTTGTACGTTTGAGAAAACTCATGGAAATAAAATGTACTCATGGGATACTGCTCTTGCATAAAATAATCGTATGCCAAATAAATCAACGCCTTTTCAGCCTGTGCCTGGCCTTTCAACAAAGGTGTGATTTCTTCTAACAAAACAGAGGATTTATAATAATCCTTCTTTTCATAATAGGCAATCCCTGCCTCCAACTTTTGATCCAGTGTACCTCTTTTTTGTATGCGACTAAACTTGCTACAAGAAAATATAGTCCCACTAGCAATCACCAACACCACAATGAGCAAGCTCTTATTCATTTTTAACATGTTCTCTTATTAAGGGTTCTAAAGTACAAAAAAAGATTTTCTTGCACAAGTATCATTAACGAGGAATATCCTCTCGTTCAGGGCGTTCGGACTTTCTTAACCAAAATCCCTTCAAGCGTTTATCCGGTTCTAAAATTTGTTGTGAAGGACTAAATTTAGCTTCCGGTTTCTTCAAAAAAGAAACCCGCTGAATTTGATCATTAGCCATCGCAATCAGAATATGACTACAAATAGACCTGTTCATGCCCGTCATGACACTATCGCCCTCTAAAACGAAAAAAATGCTCTCACTATTGCCATCGACAAAAACAGACGATAATTTATTATTGCGAAACGAGGCCTCCATACGGCGACCTGCTACTTGATTAAAGTTACCAATTGTATCTTCCATTACGATAAAGGCATCCACATTCATGAACATTTTATCGATTTGACCATTTCGAATATGCAGCTTAATCGTATCGGCCGTAAGCTGACTTTTGGCATTCCATAACACGGGATTCCCATACATCGTGATCATTGAATCTTTACCCACGTAGACCAAGGAATCACATTTGCCTTGCATGCCTGCACGAAAAATCTTCACATTTTTATACAAATGTAAAAATTCTTCCTTCACAACGGTTTTCTCCTCTTTGCGAATATGCACCATCGTGTCGGCTGTAATAAACAAGGTATCTTTACCCTGAAATCCTTTAAAAACAGGCGTTCCTAAAACTTTCGATACTCCCGAATAACGATTGTAAATCAAACGATCTCCTTCTATAAAAGTACTGTCAGAAGGCGAAGACAACCTCATATTACCAATGGCCAAGCCAATTTGTTTTTGTTCGTCGTAATCTATTTTATCCGCTTCTATAATTTGTTGTCCATTCTTAATACGTGATCGCCCTTTCACGTACATGATCCCCGAAATGGTATTATAACTTCCTGTCTCATGCGCTTCAACCACACCATCCTTAGACGTCAAAACAGCCGGGCCATGGAAAGTCGCTACTTTCGATGCCGTATTGTATTCCATCGTATCCGCATTGATCTTATACTGCTTCGCATCATTCATTAATTTTACATCTTTTTTAAACTGAAAGGTTTTACTACCCGTGTAATAGGCCCCTTGCTGACTGGTCAATATATTTTCCCGGTCTTTGATCAAACCTCCTGTTGTGTAATACGCTAAACCACTTTCTCTATTGTAATGAAGCTGTTCTGTTTCTAAATACATGGTATTGTCTTTCAACACCACATGACCAGAAGCAACCGCATTCTTTGTATTCCCGTCATAAGTCAAGGATTTACACGTCAAGGTAAGCGTATCAGCCTGTACCATACGAACCTTCCCATACGTTTCAACTTTATTGGTCGAAGGAAATTGATAAGCAGAATCGCAGTACAAATACATCGGACCTTGTTTAAATACAACGCCTCCAATCAACTTGACTTTACGATCTCCGGGAGCTTCTACCCCTTCTAAGGCATCAGCCTTGATCAATTCAACTTTATCCGTCTGCTGAGCCCAACATGAAAGCGCCAATACACTCCATGCAAAAGTGGCAAAACCCTTTGTTAATAAGGGATTAAAAATGATTTTAAGAATGTTTTTTAGTACCTTCACCCTGCAATTTAACGATTTTCAACAAACCCATGCTGAAAGATTTTCAGGACTATATAAAAGACCACCATTTACTCTCTCCCGGGGCTCGAGTCATTGTAGCGTTAAGTGGCGGAGTAGACTCTATGGTGCTCACTTATCTCCTTAAACAGAGTGGATTTGAAGTAGAAATAGCCCATTGTAATTTTGGTTTAAGAGGAATCGAAGCCGATGCCGATCAAAAAATGGCCCAAGAAATAGCGTTGAACTACCATATCCCCTTTCATACCATAAAATTCGACACCTATCACTATGCACAAAAGCATAAGCTATCGACTCAAATGGCCGCAAGGGAACTTCGTTACAAATGGTTTCATCAAATCCTCCAAGAAACAAAATCGGAAGCTATTGCTGTAGCACACCACCATGACGACCAAATAGAAACACAATTAATCAACCTCGTCAGAGGAACTGGATTTGCAGGTTTGAGGGGCATGAAAAACAAACGGGGCAACATCATTCGTCCTCTCTTATTTGCTACCCGGGCAGACATTGAGCAATTTGCTCAAACCCATCATATCCCCTGGAGAGAAGATGCTTCCAACCAAGAAACGAAGTACAAAAGAAACTACATCAGACACAAGCTGATTCCGGTTCTGCGTAAACTCAATCCAGCTTACCGCCAAGCCTTTTCCAAATTAGAAAAAAATGCCGCTTGGGCCGAAAAATCAATGGAAGAAAAACGTTTCTTCTTCCAAAAAAAATGTTTGACGCAAGAAGGAGACAAA
Source organism: uncultured Chitinophagaceae bacterium (assembly GCA_964454665.1). Classification (GTDB taxonomy): domain Bacteria; phylum Bacteroidota; class Bacteroidia; order Cytophagales; family Cytophagaceae; genus JACMQM01. The sequence goes on along the minus strand of CAYVTO010000003.1, from coordinate 102,839 downwards.
CTATACATCTACCTCATGAAATGGCATCTCTTGAGTGAAAGTGAGTTCTTTTTGACCCAAATCCTCAAAACATATCATTTTCATGCTAGAGACATCCATGCCTTATTTAAACACTATCCTCCCCAAGCAGGAACAGTAGTTTCCAGCAAAAGTCATCGCCTCACCATAAACAGAGATCACTGGTTGGTCACACCTCTTTACTCAGAAAAAACCTATCCCACCTATCTACTACAAGGCAATGAAGGTATTTTAGAAAACGAACATTTTCGCTTAGTATGGAAAATCATCGATACACCACCCTACCCGGCATTAAGCAAAAACAGCCATGAAGTAACCTTAGAAATTCCCTCCCACAGCCAGGAAGTACATCTTCGCTACTGGCAAGAAGGAGATCGTTTCATCCCTCTGGGCATGAAAGGAGAAAAAAAACTGAGCGATTTTTTCATCGACTCTAAAATAGACCTCCATAAAAAAACGGAAATCCCACTGCTTTGCATCGACCATAAAATAGCCTGGATTTGTGGTTTAAGACCTTCGGAGTCATTTAAATTAACGAATTCTCCACAAAAGGTACTCTGGGCCAAGTTTGAAGCCCGTTACACGGAAATCTAGTTTTATTTTACCCTTTTCTTTAATAAATTCGACCTCTCAAAAATTATTCTCATCACTATAAAACCATAAATAACATGAAAGTAACCGTAGTTGGAGCAGGTAACGTAGGTGCTACTTGTGCAGACGTATTAGCGTATCGCGAAATCGTAAATGAAGTCGTATTGTTAGACATTAAAGAAGGAGTCGCAGAAGGTAAGGCACTTGATATTTGGCAAAAAGCACCGATCACTTTGTACGATACCAAAACTACTGGTGCGACCAACGATTACAGCAAAACAGCAAATTCTGATGTCGTAGTCATTACATCTGGTCTTCCTCGTAAACCAGGCATGACAAGAGACGATTTAATTTCTGTCAATGCCGGTATCGTAAAACAAGTAACAGAAAATGTCGTAAAACATTCTCCTAATGCGATCATCATCATTGTATCTAACCCTTTAGATGTCATGACCTACTGTGCTCACATCACGTCTAAACTGCCTAGAAACAAAGTCATCGGGATGGCTGGTATCTTAGACACTGCTCGTTACAGAGCATTCCTGGCAGATGAAATTGGATGTTCTCCAAAAGAAATTCAAGCCATGTTATTGGGTGGTCATGGTGATACCATGGTTCCTCTGCCTCGCTACACCACAGTAGGTGGTATCCCTGTTACGGAATTAGTAGCTGAAGATAAACTTAATGCCATCATCGAAAGAACAAAAAATGGCGGCGGTGAATTAGTAAAACTGATGGGTACTTCCGCTTGGTATGCTCCTGGAGCTGCTGCTGCTCAAATGGTAGAAGCAATCGTAAAAGATCAAAAGAAAATTGTTCCTGTATGTATCAAGTTAGAAGGTGAATACGGAATCAATGATTGCTACTTGGGTGTACCTGTTGTATTAGGTAAAAATGGTATCGAAAAAGTAATCGAACTTAAATTGAATGCAGAAGAAAAAGCATTACTTGAAACGTCCAGAAAACACGTAAAAGAAGTAATGGCTGTATTGGATGCCGCTGCTGCAACAGCATAGTATAACAAACAATGATAATAAAAAAAGACCTCGAAGATTCGAGGTCTTTTTTTATGCCTTCAGTCTGGGAACTAAAATGCCCGATATGCTGAACACATTTGGGGAATTAAAAAATCAGGCTGGAAGAGTTACTACATATTTAATTAAGACCTATTTGTAAAACCCCGGAGAACAAAAAACATCGCTCCAGAAGACGTAAAAGACATTGTTAACAAAAGTTCTTGATAAAGCATCCTAATTGGTTTGTGAAGGGTATTTTTTTGAATTATCTTTAAAGTTACTTACGCTATAATTATTATACACATGAAATACTTTGACCAGCTATTCAAAGGTGTAATCATGCTCATGATTCCTTTGTTCTCCCTTTCATCCGCTCAAGCTCAATTTAGAGTCATAGGTTACCTTCCAAACTGGGGCAGTTTCTTAACTAATGCCAATGCGATAGACTACAGTAAAATCACACACCTCAACATCGCTTTCATTAACCCTACCAATGTAAATGGAAATATGGGCCCTACAAATGATTTAGCCAACGTGGTAACACTCGCACACAATAACAATGTTAAAGTATTGGCTTCTCTCGGAGGAGCTACAGCAACTTCCTTATATACTACCTTGTTATCAACAAGTGCAACCAGAACAGCTTTTATTGATAAGATTACTCAGTTTACCTTAACGTATAACCTCGATGGTATTGATGTGGATTTAGAAGGCAATTCTGTCGATGGAAATTACGAAGCTTTCGTCACAGAATTAAAAGATTCTATGGTAGCACACGACAAACTCACGACAGCAGCTGTTGCTACATGGTATTCCAATCGCATTACCAATAATGCATTGGCACAGTTCGATTTTATTAACATCATGACCTATGATGCAACTGGAACATGGGCACCTAATACCCCAGGCCAACACGCCTCTTACGACTTTGCTGTAAATGATCTTATCTTTTGGGGAAACAGAGGCGTAAGCAAAGATAAAATGTGCCTCGGAGTTCCTTTTTATGGATATGCATTTATCACAGGAACCTTTTCTTTTGGTTGGTCAGAAGTCGTAAGCGCATTCCCTCAAAACATATACAATGATGAAATATACCCAACCAGCGGTGGGGGAAGATTTTATAACGGCATCATTACGATTCAAAGAAAAACTAAACTTGCATTGGAAGAAGCTGGTGGAATTATGATCTGGCAGCTTGTATTTGACACACAAAACTCGACATCCTTATTGTCTGCCATTGATGCCATCATACAAGACAATGGAGAAAATACTCCTCCTACCACATCAATTACCTCTCCGGCTACACTAAGTAATTTCGAAGAAAATGCAGACATTACGATTACCGCAGATGCTAACGATACCGATGGCGAAATCATTAAGGTTGAGTTTTATGCCGGTAATTTTAAAATAGGAGAAGATTACACAGCACCTTACAGTATTGTATGGAACAATGGTGGAGCAAAATCATACAACATTACCAGTGTAGCTTACGATAACCTATCCTCTTTTACAACTTCCTCTCCAATATCGATTACCATCACTGACATCAATGAACCTGCTGTATACGGCGGTACACGATGGACAATACCAGGTAAAATAGAAGTAGAAGATTTCAATTGGGGACCTAATAATACCAGTTATTATGATTTATCGGCAGGTAATAATGGAGAAAAGTACCGATCTACCGATGTTGATATTGAACATTGCCTGGATATTCATGGAGGCTATAATATAGCATGGACCAGTGCTGGTGAATGGTTAGAATACGATGTCAACATTACCGAAGACAATAATTACACCCTAGAAAGTCGAGTGGCTACCAATGCCAATGGAACAAGAACATTTCACATTGAAATCGACGGGCAAAATGTAAGTGGAACCATTTCTACTACGAAAACAAATGGTTGGCAAACCTGGACATCCTTAAATACTACAGGAATTCCTCTCACGCAAGGAGAAAAAAAGATGCGTATCGTTTTTGACAATGGAGACTTAAACATCAATTTTGTACGCTTCAGCATTAGCTTAGGGACCTCTACAACAGAATCAACCGCATTGGATCATGCGATGACTGTTTACCCTAATCCTTGTAACGATTTCATAACCCTTGAGTATTATAAAGAAGACCATTCACCTGTAGAAATTACAATTGTTGACCAGTTCAATAGAGAACTCATATTACTTAACAACACTTCTGGAAATACGGGAAAACAAAGTCAACAAATAAGTACCCAAAACCTTTCTTCCGGATTATACTTTTGTAAAATCAAATCTACGAGTGGAATACGCTCTATAAAAATCATAAAAGAATAAGAAGAAATGACTATATCTGGATAGTCATTTCTTCTTAGCAAGAGTTGCTCCGCACGCACTAACATATTATGATTTGCGGAGAATTCATGCGGGGGCTTTATGCGAAGGACGAGTTCTTCTGTTTCAAACCTCCATTTTCTATATCCTCTTCTGTACTCAGAAGCAACTCGGCCTGAAAAGGTTATTTGGGATTTTAGTCAGATGACTATTAAGTTTATTTCAAAGAGAACGATGTTATGCATGCAGCAAAAACATCGTTCTCTTTTTATCGGTATCGGTATCGTAATCTATTGATGAAACCGTTGAAAACCCAGCTGTGATAGCATAGCCTTTCATATCTTCTTGAGAAGGTAAAAAAGTTTCTATCTTACCATAAGGTGTTTCCATCACAATGTCTTGTGTACCCGTATAACGTGCAATCGTAAGAGGACTAAGCTGAGGAATATCGACAAATACTTTTCCACCATCAATCACCCAGGATCTTATTTTCTTCAAAATGACAAGTTGTTCTTCTTTAGAGAAATCAAGAAGTCCTGAAAAAATCCAAAGTACTACCCCCACTTGAAATGACTCCTTCATAGTCATTAGATCATCATGCACTACCGTCACATTGGATAGGTCTTTATATTTTTTTTTCAACACCTCAACGAATGGAATACTTTGTTCTACTGCAATAATAGTTCCGGTATGCTTTTGCTCTAACAAAAAATCGACACATCTCCCATAACCTGCTCCCAACTCTAATACGTCAACATTCGATGGTATATGTTCCGCAATCAATTTAAGATCTTTATACGCTGAAAAGCCTCCTTGTTCAGTCATCTCCTGAAATACCAACAGAGGTACATTGCGATAAAAATCTTTATTGGTTTTATTCCCTGACATAGATCTCTAGTTGATGATCAAATAGTACAACATAGATCATATACGTTATTCGTTCAAAGGGGTTCCATCGGCCATGGTTAAACTTCTTGAATACAAACGCCATAAATCCAATAAAGACCATACCCCTAAGCCTCCCATCGTTAAAAACATCAACCACCACCATTTGTACCCCATAAAGTAACGGTGAAGACCAAACACTCCCAATAAAAAACAAAGCCAAACCATTTTACGACCGGACTCTACTGGAGGTGATGAACGATAAGTATAACGGTATAAAGCAAGTAATTTATCTTTCATTTTGACAATTCTATTTGACAACGCTCATTTTTCAATTTATCTAAATTATTCATCGGCACGATCGACTCCTTCAATTGAGTAATTCGTTGTTTGTAGGTCTCCTTAATTTGCTTTCGCTCTATGGCTTCTAAAAATCTTTTCACTTCATCTTCCGATTCTAAAATCAGGCCTGGAACCTCTTGAGGTTTATCATCTGCACCTTTGGCCACCATCGTAAAAAAAGAAGTATTCGTATGCCTTACTGAAGATTGTATGACATTTTCCGAAACCACACTAATTCCGATCAACATCGACGATTTACCAACATGATGAACCCTGGCTGTCAAGGACAGTAATTCTCCTACTTCTATCGGTTGTAGAAAATCTACCGTATCCACAGACACCGTAACACAATAACTTCCCGCATGCTTTGAAGCACAAGCAAAAGCAACCTTATCCATCAACGACAATAAAATCCCTCCATGTATTTTACCTCCAAAATTGGCATAAGAAGGAATCATTAATTCCGTAATGGTGGTCTTTGAAAAAGTTACCGTTCTGTAATTCATACTAAGCTTTCGTTCTTTTGTTTAATTCAGCTTCGATTTCAGCCATACTATTAAACAGTTGATCAAAACTATTAATAACAAAATAACGGTCCTGAAAACGATTTTTTACATAAGGGGTGTCCATAATCACAGGGATATTAAAATCGTATTTAGGAACTCCTGCACTCATGGCAAATAAAGTCTCTGAACGAGAAGTCAACAAATGCGCACCGTATATTTTTAAACTATTACCCGATACGACCAAGCCATATTGCACAGTATGCCAATACATCCGCTTCAAAAACAATAACGCTTGTGAATGATGGATGTGTTTTAATGCTAAGCTTCCAAGTGCTTGTAAATAATTACAGTATTCTGGTATATACAATAGTGTTGTGTGACCTATTAAATCATGAAATAAATCGTATTCATTTTCATCCGACTCCACCTGTTCTTGTGAACGCAACCACATCCTGCACGGGTACTTCTTTTCTGCTAATAAGCTAATGAAGTGGTTATCTTCTACCATTTCATCCAACGGTACCAACTGCCAATCAGAGAGCGTATTTAGTTTCTTATTCAGCTCATCAAAATCAGGGATGTGATCTGAAGGTAAACCTATCGTTTTAATACCCTTCAAGACCTTTTCATCTGCGATCTCAGGTAAAGCTTGCATAGCTCTACCGTATAAAACACTCCAATTTTCGTTATCGCTTTCCGTATAATGCATGATTAACTAATTTGTATACTAATGATCTCGCTAAAATAAGTATTTTTTTCAGAGCTCCTGATGTTTAATTCGACAAGAAGGTAAAATAAGCTTAAACCAAAACCCAAATCAGAGTCTATACGTTTGAAAAAGGGGAGCTAAATTGCTCATCACATCATTTTTATGTTAAATTTATCTTTACAACTATAGTATTTTTGCATTTATGCGAGGTAGACTTTTTAAAGAAAGCTTTTGGACTACAACCTTCGTCATGGTTTCCATGTACTTGCTGTCATTGATCGAATTCAACAGTGACATTGTTAATCCACTCGCTAAAGCATTGAGTGACTTTGAACTTACCGATGTCGTATTTTCTCACATGAGAGAAAATCCTGGCTTAGAAGATCGTATCACCATGGTCAACATAGGCAACCTCGACAGAAGAGGAGTTGCAGCTCTTATAGAACAAATCAACGAGCATAATCCTAAGGTCATTGGAATCGACGCATTCTTCAGAAAACCCAAAGAAGACGCCGAAGGAGACTCTTTGCTTGCCATAGCCTTTTCAAAGGTCAAACACATGGTACTCGTAAGTGAATTGCATGAAAATGAAGAAAAAGAGATCATCGATAGCGTTAGTTATAGTCATCCGATGTTCATGAAGCATGCCCAACCAGGTTTTGCAGATATGATTACAGAAGGAAGAGATTTTTTTAAAACATCCAGAGATTGTATTCCTTCAGAAGTTGTAAATGGAGAAAAAATATTTTCCTTCCCTGTAAAAATGGCCTATTTATATGATTCTGTTCAAACGACGCGTTTTTTAGCACGCGGAAATGAAACAGAAACTATTAATTTTCAAGGGAATATAGATACCAGACAAGAAGGGGTAAGTGCTAACTCCAAAATTGTATTTGCCGCAATCGACTGGAGGCAAGTCTTTGATACTCTTTATACACCATCTATTTTTGAGAACAAAATCGTCATCATGGGCTATATGGGCGACTATATTGGTCACCATACCTGGGAAGATAAATTTTTCACTCCGTTAAATTCTAATTACGTAGGTAAAGCCAACCCAGACATGTATGGAGTAGTTGTCCATGCTAACATCGTATCCATGATACTCAAAGGGCTATACATCAATGACATGTCGGATTGGATCAACCTCCCTCTCTCCTTAATTTTAATTTTCTTGAACGTATGGCTGTTTTCTTACCTGTTTATACGACTCGAAATGTGGTACGATGGAGCCACTTTCTTTTTGACTTTATTTGAGATCATGATCTTAATTATTGTCGTTTTATTTATATTTGACCATTATAATTACCGTGTAGATATCACTCTTCCAAGTATCGCCCTTGCCTTAACAGGTAATTTAATAGAGATATATTACGGGCTAATTAAACCCCTATATGGTAAACTTGTCAAAAAAATTGTATCTTGAAACGAGCATTCAACAAACCAATAAATATATGAAAGTCAGCAGTATAATATTCAGTTTTCTCCTTTTAGGCTTGGTTTTCCAGGCAAAAGCTCAAAACGCTTTATTCAACGTTTTGGCATCTAAAGGCAATGTAAAGTACATCGCTGGGGGAACAACAGAAGAGAAGACAATGGTCATTGGTAAAAAACTTTTCCCCAACGATAAAATTGTGGTTGGAGAAAATGCTTACCTCGGTCTTGCTCATTCTGGAGGTAAAACCATAGAAATAAAACGTACTGGTACTTACGAAGTAGCAAAACTAGCTTCCGAAGTAGCGAATCAAAATGCCAGTGTAAGTAAAAAATACGTAGATTTCTTAGCTGGAGAGATCAATAACAATGGTCAGGACATGGCTAAAAATAAATACAAATATATGGGTGTCACGGGATCCGTTGAACGTGGCGGCGCCGATATAACAGTGTATGCACCTAAAGAAGCTTACGTCCTGAATGCTCCAATCACCATCCAATGGGATGCCAGAGAAGACGTTAAAGAATACAACATCAAACTGATGAACATTTTCGATGAAACCTTATTCACAACCGAAACTTCTGCCAATAAGATTACTATTGATTTAACACCCTACAATCTTGCGAAAGAAAAGAATTTGTTCTTAGTGGTTACGTCTAAGGCTGATGCCAACATCGATTCAGAAAAAATAAACCTGAAATCTTTTGAAGAAACTAAAACCCAAGAATTAAGCAAACAAACAAGTGAATTAAAAGCAGAATTAGCTGAAGAAACAGCTCTTAATAAATTTGTGTTAGCCAACTTCTTCGCAGAACAAAACCTGGTCATCAATGCTGTTGAACAATACGAAGCTGCAATTGCTCTGGAACCAGAAGTAGAAGATTATAAAGCCGCATACGGTGAATTTCTTCTCAAAACAGAGATTAAAAAAGAACAAGGACAATAAGTTTATATTAACTTATAAACGTATATCAATAAAGAAAGCCATTCAAATTGAATGGCTTTCTTTATTGATATACGATCATCTACTGACACTGACTTAGATGATGAGTAGTAATAAACTATAACACTTTTTTAAGTTCTTCAATAGCTTCCTCTGACAAAGGTTTAGTGATAAAATGCACAACATAATCATTATCTACAATACGATCTATATCTTTCTTATTGTCTGAACTCGTCAAAATAACCACTTTCGCCCGTTCTCTGATCTCATCTGGAAAAGCTCCAAATTCGAATAAAAACACAAAGCCATCGACGACAGGCATATTGATATCTAAAAATATAAGTTCTGGGATTTTTTCAGGTGTTGGAATTAAAGATTCTAAATACTCCAAAGCCAACTTACCTGAGTTCTTGACAATAATTTCTTCACAAAAGCCCGTCAACTCTAACAAGCGTCTATGGATGAAATTATCTGTATCATTGTCATCCACCAACATTACAACCTTCTTCTGAAGCATATAACTATATATTTACTTTATTCTACAAATATTACTGAACTCTGATCAAAAATCAAAGCCTCATTTCATATTTATACCTCATTTATGAGGTAATTTAATAAAAAAAGAAGTCCCTGCGTTGTATTGGGACTCTACATTAATTTCTCCTCCCAATTTCTCGACCACCTGCCTGGTGATATAAAGACCTAAACCGGAACCATATGAAAGTTGTGACGCCCTAAAAAACATAGTAAACAGCTGGGGAATATGATCAGATTTTATACCTATTCCATTATCTTCAAATTGCATCAGCAGGTAATTCCCTTCCTTTTTAATCGTAATATGTAAATAACTGTTTGGACTATATTTATTTGCGTACTTATAAGCATTCGAGAGAATATTCTGAAATATGATGGAAAGACGCATCGGATCAGAATAAAACAGCAGATCTTTTTCGACTTCTCGTTCTATCTTTACCTGAGAGGCATTATCCATAAACTGCAAATTATCCAGTACTTCATCTAACAATTGATGAAAATCTATTTTTTCTTTGGCAACGTCTAAACGAGAATTACGAGAAAAATTAGTAAGATCAAGTATAAAAGTATCTAACTTCTGAATGCTCTTTTCTGTTAACCCTACATACTTATGGATGATTTCTTTATTCTCCTCCATATCGATCAAGTTAATTAATCCTAATACAGACCTTAATGGCGCACGTAAATCGTGAGAGGCACGATAAACAAAACTATCCAGCTCAAAATTCATTTTCTTCAATTCTTCTTCATTCAACTTACGGACAGTAATATTACGGGCAATAATACTTACACCTGACACCTCTTGACTAATCCCTTTAATTGGATTAAACCTAAAATCATAAAAATGATCCTGGTCTTTTATAGGGAATACAAATTCTTTATTGATTTTATTCCCATCTAAAGCCAACCTAAAACACAATTTGAACTCTGATAAGAAATTCTTATCCATAGACTCTCCCAAATATTTTCCAACTTGCGGCATATAATCAGTATATGCCAAAAAAAAATGCTTGGTAGAGGTATTGCATGTGGTAAATCGGTATTGTTCATCCATAGACCAAATCAAATCTTCGGTATTCTCTAATACAGCATTTAAGTTCGACTGGTTTTCTGCTAAAGCTTGTACAGCGTGAATTTTATCTGTAATGACTGTAAGCGTAGCCAACAAAATGACAGCTTGTCCATCATGACCCATTTCTAAAATTTGAAAACGATTAGAAACCCACTCTATCGATCCTTTTGCATTAATGATTCTATACTCTAAGTTTTCAAACTTATTATTCTTTAAAAAAACTTCCCACTGTTCTTTAATCATATTCTGATCATCCAAAGGGATAATCTTGTCCCAATCTAATATGCGAGATAAATAGGACGTCTCATACCCAATAAAAAAATCACGATTAAAATAAATTGTATCATAAGTGCGTAGATCTATAATGTAAATTAAATCAGGTGAATTTTCAGTAAACCTCCTAAACTTTTGTTCGCTGTCTTGTAATGCCAATTGAGTTTTCTTTACCCTCGTTACATCGTGTAATGTTAAAGACATAAATTTCAAATCTCCCTTTTCATCTAATGCAGGAACAACAGAAGCATCATACCATTTCTCTTCTTCTGAAATTTTCATCGAAAAATGAGTATTCAATGATTTCCCTTTTAAAAAATCCGAATAAGAAGAATCACATTCTTTTTTTAACAGCTCCGGGAAATAATCCCAAATCGATTTCCCAATACTGAAATTCAAATACCAATTCTCCCCTACAAGACTAAAGGCTTCTTTATTAAACGTAATAATTCGATACTCTTTATCCAATAAGATAATCTGATAGATCGAACTATTAAAAACAGTACGCAATTGCAATTCTGATTTTTTGAGGGCCTTTTCTGCTAAATAACTACTGGTCACATCTCTTAGCACACCCAAGTGGTATCCACCTGCAAAATCAGCTCTTCCTTTAAATTGAAGATACTTAAAGTCTCCATTTTCAAACTTATACTTATATATCCCCTCCAATGATCTTGTTTTAATAAATTCTTTCCAAAACCGATTGGCATCTTTTAATGTTTGATGAGGGAAAAGTGAAAAAATATTTTTACCAATGAAATGATCACGGTCTGTTTCAAACATTTCACAAACCATATTATTGGCATCAATAATCATCCCATCTGAATTATAAATAATAATGGCATCAAAAATCTGATGCACAATACGTTTATAACTCAATTCATCTAAGGGATTCTTAATAAAACCCAATGCTTGAGAACCTGTAATCCAAAACAATTTATATTCACTAGAAATATTTTTATAGTGAATATAAATACCCGTACGAATTTCATAAGACAAAACCGGACCGTGCAATTCCAGATCTTGATAAGTACCCGATAAAAACTGAATCAATTTGTTCTCATCCGGGATAAAAAAATGCACTAAATCAATAATATTTTTCTCAAGCAAGGTGTCTTGAGTATATAGTGTTTGGAGTTTATTATTGCCCCACAACACCTTATTAAACTTATCAAGCAATGCCATAGGATTACCTATATGCTCCTCTATATGCACAAGGATATCAAGAGGTATATTAGGCATCGATTGGCTCATGTAATCGCTTAAGGGATAATCAATTCTTCTCCTAATTTCAACGCCGATTCCGTTTTATTATTTCGTTTCAATATCATATCCATAGAAACATTATACTGCTTAGATATTTTATACAATGTCTCACCTTGTTGAACCGTATGTCTAACCTCTTTCTGTTTTTTACCCACAATCAAATTTTGCCCCAATCGTAATCCATAGTTAGACATATTATTCCACACTAAGATGCTGTCTGACGAAACAGCATACTGCCTCGACAAACCAAACACAGTTTCCCCGGCATTCACCAAATGATAGATATAGAGAGTAGTATCTATGGGATAGATATTTTTCAATGGTTCCTGAGCAATAAGGACCGTATCTTTTTTGATTACGGGAGTTACAACCACAGGAACAGGATCAATAGTCTTATATTCTACGGACTGATCCTTTGGTCTTTTATCCCTTAACCACAAAATTCTTCCTTCTTGAAGCGCTTCATTTTTATCCATCCTGTTTTTAGAACGAATAGCGTTTGTCGTTATACCATAATGCTGAGCTATAGACCAAACAGATTCTCCTTGCTGGACTGTATGAAAAGCAACAATGGCTTTCGTCCTTTTCAATTGAAGGTAATAATATTGTCCTTCTTCTAGTTGATCATATGATCCGATCTCGTTAAACCTTAAAAAACCTGCTTTAGAAATCCCCGCTGCAAGACTGATATTATCTATATTATCTTTAGCAGAAACACGAACCGCTCTGACTCTATTGATTGAAACCCATACGGGAGTATTTTTCCAGTCTTTGAATTCATCAATAGGTGTATAAACGATTTTACCTGGCTTAAAAGGTTCTGTACTGGCATACAGTACTGGCGGAGAGACAGTACCTTCTTTTTCATATTTTGCAATGTATTGATCTTTATCACCTACAGGAACAGGTAAGATCACAACGTATTCTCCATTACCAGGCAATTCTTTTTTCAAACACCACTTATTGTATTCCAACAAAGACTCTTCCGACAATCCTGTATCTTGAGCAATTTTACTCAAACTCTTCTTCTCTGTTTCTTTGTACCCAACAATATACAGCTGCGAATGATGTGCATTCCCCACAACACCTTCGTAGGCTATCTTATGAGCCAGAAATCGGAATACATACCAATGCATATCGTCATCGATTTCCATTTTTTGCGCACCCACATATTTTTCCTTCACATGTGATCTCACACCTCCTAGTCCCAAATTATAAGACAACAACGTATATACCCAGTTGTTCAGAACACCTTGATTGCGTTTTAAATACTTTGAAGCCCCTCTACTGGAAGCAAAAATATTCATACGTTCATCCACCAAATGATCCACTCTAACCCCTACTTCAACAGCCGATTCTTTTTTAAACTGCCAATAGCCCACAGCCTGAGAAGATGAAACAGCATCGGATACCAGACTGCTTTCTTGCAAAGCCAAAAATCTAAACTCTGTAGGGAAGTTTTCCTCTGCAAACACGCGTTCGATGATCGGGAAATACAAATTGGCCCGATCTACTTTTTGTTGAAAATAGGTCGGACTTTTCTTGATCATATCAACGTCCGCTTGAATTCTGGCTTTAGCACTTTTCGTGAGCAATAATTCCATCCCTGCAAATTCAAGACGATCAGGTACAACCTGTGCTTTGGTTAAGTGAAGCGACAAAAAAAGGAACGTAATGCTATAGGAAATAACTTTCATTGTATTATTTTTTTCTAATCATAAATATCCCATCCCGAATAGGTAAAATAAGTTTTTCTACACGATGATCCTGGGCAACATAATCATTGAAGTCTTTCATGGCCTTGGTATCTTTATCCATCTGTTGTTCATCCAATACCTTACCACTCCACAATACATTATCTGCTAAAATAAGTCCACCCGATGAAACACGATCAACGACTAAATCATAATAAACTTTATAATTTTTCTTATCCGCATCAATAAACACCAAATCAAATACATTCATATTGAGCGTAGGAATGATATCCAATGCATTACCTATAATCAATTGCATTTGATGTGCATAAGGACTTTTACTCCAATGATCCAATACCTTATTTTCTAATTCTTCATTGATATCGATAGAAACAAGTTGCCCTTCTTTTTTTAAACCTTCTGCTAAACATAGCGCGGAATAACCCGTGTAAGTTCCAATCTCCAAAACAGAAGTTGGAGAAGTTAACTTGGACAACATCGAAAGTACCCTTCCCTGATAATGTCCAGACAACATACGAGGTAACAAGACATGCAAATGAGTATCCCGATCAATCGATTTCAACAATTCACTTTCTTCATCCGCATGCAATTCTAAATAATCTTGCAAGGCATCATTTATCATATCCATAACTAAGCAGGTAATAAAACCAAACGGCTCATGGTATCTTTCGCAAAGATGTCAACGGCTATATCTTGTAAATCTTTAGATTTTATTTTTTGCACCTTATCGCTCACTTCATCAAAACTTTCAACGACATTATAATCCAACAAACTTTTTCCCATCATCTGCATCAAATTACTAAGGCTCTCTTCTGCCATGATCATTTGACCTAAAACCTGTTCCTTTAATTGTCTCAATTGTACCGTACCAAAAGGTTTATGCTTTAATGCATCAAGCTCTTTTTGAACCAAGTCAATCGATTTATATAAATACTTTCGATCCGTTCCAAAATATATGCTCAACATCCCCGCATCTAAAAAAGGCTGATAATTCGATTCTACCGTATAAACATATCCTTTCTTTTCCCTTAAAATCATATTGAGCTTAGAGGTCAGACCGGGCCCTGCAAGCCAATTTGAAAGCATAAACAAAGGTAACCTTCTTTCATCTTTATAAGAATACGCCTGCCATCCCACAATACAATGGGCTTGATTATTATTCCTTTCTTGCTCTATATCAAAAGAAGTTTTTTGCTTCTTTTGTTTATGTCTTTTGCGTATTGCCGTGTGTTTGGGTATCGGTCGAATATACTGATCAACGAGAGCATGAATTTTAGTCATCGAAAGATTTCCTACAATCGAAAAAACAACACGTCGGGTATCTACCGTTTCTTTAACAAATTTTTGAATCTTTTTGGTCGAAAATGATTTGACGGTTTTGGGTGTCCCTAAAATATAATTTCCTAAAGAACTTCCTTTAAAAAGAAGATGCTCAAACTCGTCTTGTATGTATTCCTCCGGAGTATCCAAATACATAGAAATTTCTTCCAGGACTACTCCCTTTTCAATTTCTAATTCTTTCTCTGGAAATACAGATTGAAAAACAATATCAGTCAATACATCAAAAGCTTTCTCTGTATATTTTTCCGGTACCGATGCATGAAACCACATTTTTTCCTTTGTCGTGTACGCATTGAGTTCTCCACCAAAAGCTTCGAGACTACTCAATACTTGAGATGACTTGCGTTGTTTTGTCCCTTTAAAAGACATGTGTTCCCAAAAATGAGCTATTCCTTCCTCTCCCTCGATTTCATCACGAGTACCTGCATCCAAAACATAACCACAATGCACGATCTTCGAATAAGGTACCTGTTTAAAGATGACTCTAATTCCATTCGGTAACTCAATGATTTCAAATTCTTTCACACCTTAAGCTCTCACTATTTAATTCCAAATGACTTCAACAACACTCTTATCGGGAAAGGTAACGGTAGTACGTAGTATACCATCTCTCTTTTTAATCAACAGTTTCCCTTTTTTTACAGGTACTATAGATTGATCAACCACAATCGTTTCATTTTTCTTATTGAACACCACCACTTCTGTTAAGTCTTTAGAAAGTTTCTTCACACTGAATTTACTTGCCTTGATTTCCGTTTGATAAACCGTTTTAAATTTCGTCTCTTTATTTTTAATCAACTCCAACGCTCTATCGGCTTGAGGTACTCCATAACCGATGTAATTGTTCCCATACGGATACAAATGAGAACTACGAATAATAATATCATACAATTCCTTATTGGTTAAATATGGAGCCTTCTGCATCATACATGCTACAAACCCAGCTACCGCAGGGCAAGAGAATGACGTTCCATTGGGAGAGAAACAAGAAACATTGGGTTTTAAGTAAGGTAAGTGCTCTGGACCTATACTGCTGTAATCTATTTTATCTAAATACTGATCACGTGTTGCACCAACAGCCAATACGCCTTGGGCATCGGCCGGTGCTGAAATGATTCTCCAGGCAGGATTGGACCCCTCATTACCCGCAGATACGGTTAAAAAAATCCCCTTCTCATCGTATGCAATTTGAGCGGCTTTGGTAATGGCTGCCGTAGAACCGTTCATCTGTTCTTGAGTATAATTATCTTTGGGATCGTCCATATTGATCGCATAACCTAAAGAAGTACTGATCAATCGAACACCCAAACTATCCATCCATTCCATCGCCATGATCCAATGATCTTCTTCCAAACGATGTTCACGGTCTCCATTTTCTGTTCTCGCTATATAGAACGAAGCATTAGGAGCCATCCCAAACTGAACTTTTGCTTTTTCATCGTATCCTCCAATCATACTCAATACCGTCTTCCCATGACTATCGGCTGTTGTTGCCGCAACAGTAACTAAATCTTTTCGTGCAGGATCTACAAAATCCCTTTGGATTTTTATCTTACCTTCGGTGACTAAATGAGAAGTATAATTATCCGACTGCGCCATAAAAAAACCGGCATCAATCACCCCAACATTGACTCCTTTACCATCAAGTCCTGCGGTAATATAATGACCAAGCCCCATTTGTTTCATCGCTACATGCATATACTCTGGATTAACATCAACATGGGTCGACGTCACAATAATATTTCGATCAATCAAACGCACTTCTTTCACAAATGGCAATTTTTCTATCGCTAATTTTTGAGAAGGTGTCAAAAAGGCGGAAGTAGCGTTCAACCATTTCGAAGAACATACTAACGCTACATTTGTACTATGCTTAAGCGATGTTAAATAGTGAGTCGTCAGTGGAACATCAGAATATTGAAAAAGAGCAATGCCATGTTCTTTTCTATTTTGTATCGACTCCTTGCTTAAGGACTTTGAGCAATCATAATTTGCTGTATCTTTATCCTTGAAAAAAATCCAATACTTGTTACTTTGTGCATTGACAAATGAGAAATGAAAACAAACAAACACCAAAAAGACTAGTTTCCTTTTTATCATAGTGAACATAAATTAATGAGTCTATAAATTTAACTAAAATGAGATACTTACCGATAAATAAATCTTTTTTTATACAAAACAGGGTGGAGTTTTGTGCAAAATTAAAACCTTCATCCATCGCTATATTCCTCTCACACGATATCTACCCCACCAATGCCGATGCGACATTCCCTTTCAAGCAAAACAACGACCTCTTTTACCTCAGTGGAATAAATCAGGAAGATACCATGCTGATTCTGTATCCTGATGCCAAAGAGGATCAGCATAAATGCATTTTATTTATTCGTGAAACCAATGAGCACATTGCGATTTGGGAAGGCGAAAAGCTAAGCATGAATCAAGCCCAATCGCTTTCTGGTATCACAACAATTTACTGGGAAAGAGAGTTTGACAACATACTGAATCTCCTTTTAAAAGATGTGGAAAACATCTACCTCAATACCAATGAACATGCTCGTGCAGATAAAAAAATACTCAATCGAGAAGAACGTTATGGAGAACTATTGAAAGCAAAATACCCTAGCCATGTCATTAAACGATCTGCACCACTCATGCACGAACTCCGGGTAATCAAGAAAAAGGAAGAAATTGAACAAATACAAAAAGCATGCAGCATCACTCAAGATGCATTCGACCGTGTATTGAACTTCATTAAACCAGGAGTCTTTGAATTTGAAATTGAGGCAGAAATTACCCATGAATTTCTAACACACCGCTCTTATGGACCAGCTTATCCCAGCATCCTTGCTTCAGGAAAAGATGCCTGCGTTTTACACTATGTGACCAATAATAAAGCATGTCAATCCGGAGATTTGATCCTCATGGATTTCGGAGCCGAATACGGCAATTACGCCTCCGATCTCACCAGAACGGTACCTGTCAATGGGAAATATACACCACGGCAAAAAGAAGTTTATCAGGCTGTTCTTCGCATTTTAAAGAAATCTACTGCTTTACTCTACCCTGGAAATACCTTCGAAAACTACCAAAAAGCCATCAACGCCATGGTAGAAGAAGAATTGATTGGGTTGAAGCTACTCCAATCCAAAGATGTTTTAACTCAAGACCCTAAAAACCCACTGTTTAAAAAGTATTTTATGCATGGCATTTCACACTTTCTTGGGCTGGATGTACACGATGTCGGAGAACGAACAGGAATCATGAAAGAAGGTATGATTTTAACCTGTGAACCAGGAATTTACATACGAGAGGAACATTTAGGAATTCGATTAGAAAATAACATTCTCATTACCGCTCAAGGCCCTGTAAACCTCATGGAAGGCATTTCTATCGAAATTGAGGACATTGAAAATAAAATGGCAAAATAGCCTCCTAAAAAAGTAACCATCCCTCGCCCTCATTCGTAAACAGCTGTAATTGTATCTGGTTTATAATCACAACAAACACGCACATGAAAACCTGGGGAATTTCCTTGCTAAGCTTTATCATTTTAACCGTTTCTACGGCGTTTAATCATCCTGATGCAACATCCTATTACAACAGTGGCGTAACTGCTTTAAACAGCAAAGATTATATCAAAGCCATTGGAGATTTCACCAATGCGATCAGCTTAAATCCTAAATATGCCGATGCCTATTATTACAGAGCCTACTCCAAAGAACTTTTAGGTATTAAAATGGGCTTTACAAGTACCGAAATGTGTTCCGATTTAGTCATGGCGATGCATTATGGTAAAAAAGAAGCGGCTGGGAAACTGGAAAAAACATGCATGGGAGAATGCTTCCCACTCGATATGGCTTTCGAGGAACCAGAAATCGTTTACTGTGCCGACTTTAGTTCAAAAGTATTGACAGATTTACCAGCCGGATCAGGCAAACTAAGCTATTTGGTTAAAATGAATATGTTCAATAACAAACTTACCACTTTATCGAAAGAATGGGAAAAACTAGATAAACTCATTGCCTTAGATTTAGGCAGCAATAAACTTACCCAAATATCCTCTTCTATTGGAAAACTTGTTCACCTGAAAGAATTAAACCTCAACAAAAATCCAATCACCACCTTACCTGTTGAGATCGGAAATCTTAGAGAACTTCAAACACTCACCCTTCGTCAAAATGGACTAACACAATTTCCAGGTTCTATCGCCATGTTAACCTCTTTAGAGAACTTAGATTTAGCCCTCAATAAATTGACATCACTGCCAATGGAAATTGCCAACCTTAAAAATCTTAAAACACTGACCTTAGTCGGTAATGAAATCCCTGTAAGTGAACAGAAAAAGATCAAAGCACTACTTCCTAAGACGACCATTTATTTCGAGTAATAAATCCCCCCATTAAACCAAAAGGGCCAGTCTCCATCAGACTGGCCCTTTTGGTTTATTCAAATCATACATAGGCTCTAGAACATGAAGCCCATCACAAGGCCAGTTCGTAAAGACAAACCCTCTTTGTATGGATTCAAAACATCGATATGGACTTTAGACGCTTCCAATTTGTCAGACAATGGAATAATCATACCAAAGCCCACAAATGGGTTCATTGTAAGGTATCTTAAAAAATGAATTTGATAGCCGATATCGAGACCAACTCCCATGGCTTGTGCAAAATACTGACGATACTGGTATACATGATTAGGATTGTAATAAGGAGGAAGTGATGGTAACTGTACCTGATCAGATTCTGTGATCTCATCTTGTTTATAAAACACATAAGGCCCTAAATGCAGGCCCTTCAACACCGGATAATCATGAAATAAATAGCCTCTGTATTGAATTTGAAACCTGGTTCCTGAATACCCTTCATTTCCGTTAATCAAGAACATATTTCCAGGTCCTCCAGTAGATGAAGTCGAAGATGTTGTTTTATTCGACGTATTATTCTCATACGTTAACCTTTCCATACGATGATAGCCGGCCGTAAAGACAATGGACGACCTCTTTGTTATCACTTGTTCAAGTGATAACTCAACTCCACTTATTAAAAAATGGATAGGATTGATCCCAACAATGGTTGTACCTACCCGCTCTGGACTTTGCGGTGTAGTCGTAATCACAGGAGGAGCTTCTACGACTTTGGGTTTAGCGGCTTCTTCCAACCTTCTTTGTTCCGCTTCTAATTTGGCACGCGCTCGCGACAAGCTATCTTGCTTGGCTTTTAAACGAGCCTCTTCTTGTCTTAATTCATCCTGCTGACGCTCGATCGCTTTGAGAGAATCAGAACTCACTTCTTGTGCCCATACATTACATGTTGCCAATAACAACATGAATACACATCCGATATACATTTTAAACACATTCATAAAAACAGGTTTTGGTGAATATAAAAAAACACCTTTCTCCAAATGAAGAAGGTGTTCTCGTTTAAATTGAATTAAAATTTATTTAGCATAATTAATGGCCCTCATTTCGCGAATCACAGTCACCTTGATTTGTCCGGGATACTGCATTTCTGTTTCTATCTTTTTAGAAATATCGAACGATAACATCCCTGCCTTTTCATCATTTACCGATTCCGCATCCACCATAATCCTCAATTCTCTCCCTGCTTGTATAGCGTAACATTTCGTGACTCCATCAAAAGATAAAGCAAGTGCTTCCAGCTCTTTTAAACGCTTGATGTATGACTCCATCACTTCACGTCTGGCACCAGGTCTGGCACCTGATATGGCATCGCACACTTGTACGATCGGTGATATCATCGAAGTCATTTCAATTTCATCATGATGAGCACCGATGGCATTACAGATTTCCGGAGACTCTTTATATTTCTGAGCCAATTCCATCCCCAAAATAGCATGAGGTAATTCTGGTTCATCGGGATATACTTTACCAATATCGTGAAGCAATCCTGCACGTTTGGCTACTTTTGCATTCAGACCTAATTCAGCCGCCATAGTAGCACAAAGTTTCGCTACTTCTCTTGAATGTTGCAATAAGTTTTGTCCATAAGAAGAACGAAAACGCATACGTCCAACCAATTTAATCAACTCAGGATGTAAACCATTGATCCCTAAATCAATCACCGTACGCTCACCGATCTCAATGATTTCATCCTCTATGTGTTTGAATGTTTTGGCCACAATCTCTTCAATACGAGCAGGGTGAATACGTCCATCGCTTACCAAACGGTGAAGAGACAAACGAGCCACTTCACGTCGCACAGGATCAAATCCCGAAATAATGATGGCTTCTGGCGTATCATCAACAATAATTTCAACACCCGTTGCTGCTTCTAATGCACGAATGTTTCTACCTTCCCGACCGATGATCTTACCTTTAATGTCATCGCTTTCAATGTTAAAAATAGAAACACAGTTTTCGATGGCATGTTCTGTAGCCGTACGTTGTAATGTTTCTAATACGATCTTCTTAGAATCTTTAGTAGCCGTCAACTTGGCTTCATCGGTGATCATCTTGATATATGAAGAAGCTTCTGATTTGGCTTCTTCTTTGATGACTTCCAGCAATTGAGCTTTTGCCTCTTCGGCAGAAAGGTTGGCGATTTTTTCCAATTTAGCAACTTGAGACAACCTTAATTTCTCTGCCTCTTCCTTGCGCTTATTCAAAATATCCAATTGAGCAGCCAAATTTTCTCGCATGCTGTCCAACTCCGCTTCACGACGTTGATTTTGCTCCAACTGCTTAGAAATCGTTTGCTCTCTTTGTTTTACTTTTTGCTCATTTTGAATGATAAGATTTTTCTTCTTGTTCATCTCATCATCAAACTCCGTTTTCAGTTTGAGAAACTTTTCTCTCGCTTCCAACACTTTGTCTTTTTTAAGGGTTTCAGCCTGTAACTCGGCTTCTTTGACGATCAGCTTGCTCTTTTCCCGAACATCGTCTTCGTATTTCTTAAAAAACTTAATGAGAAGAAATCGCCCCGTTGCTATTCCTATTCCAAGAGAAGCTACTGAAGCCAAAATAATATATAATAAAGAATCTGTCATGAGTAATATAGTTAAGTTACTCAACAGCTGCATGCTACAGGAAAGCTAAAGGAAGGATTACTAGCGTTTAAGAGCTTTGGTCAATAATGCGTCCAATTCGGAGATCTTCTGATCAAACTTCTTTACCCATTCGGTTTTGCCGTATTCAGACTTCAACAAACCTGCCTGGGCATCGAAAGCTATCATGGATAACAAATCTTGTTTATCGTCTATCTTAAAATGATCACGAAAGTTTTTAAGCTTATCGTTAAGCAACCTTCCGGCAAGCCTAACACGCTCTTCTTCTTCCGGTTTCACCTTCATAGGATATTCCCGATCGCCTATTTTTATTTTTATTGACAAATCCCCCATGTCGTAGTTGGAAGACTATTAGTTAATCCTTTAGGTAAGCTAAACACTTATCTATTTCCCTTATGTACTCATTAATTTTGAGTTTTAACTCAGCCTTCCTATGAGTATCATCTGCCAAGGTTGTTACAATTTTACTGATTTTAAATTGATTTTGAAAGTTTTTAATTTCCTCTTCTTTGTTTTTGACCAAATTTTTCAAGAACACATTTTCTTCCTTCAATTCCTTCACTTCGAGCAAAGAAGTCTCGTAAGCTTCAATCAGCTTTACTATTTTCTCCTCCAACAAGGTCAATTTCTGGGCAAAATGCTCTTCCATAGTCAATTATTTTCGAATTACTGCCCCTAAATCCGTTTCATACGCCTTCATCAAACGTTCCATCGTTTGATCGATGACCTGATCGGTCAAGGTTTGCGTTTTATCTACGAGGGTAAAACTAAGTGCATAAGCCTTTTTAGCTGCTCCCAACTGCTTTCCTTCAAACACATCAAAAGCATTGATTTCAGCAATCAACTTTTTTTCCACCTTTAAAGCCACTTTTTTCAATTCTTCGAAACTGATGTGCTTATCAAGCACTAAAGATAAATCTCTTTTCACCTCTGGAAATTTCGTCACTTCTTGAAAAAGTGGCAAGTTATGGTAAGCATCCAGTAAAGCCTTAGTGTCTAACTCAGCAGCATATACCGGTGTTTTAATATCCACCGCATTCAATACATCCTGTGCTACCAAACCCAATGAACCGGCTTGTTTACCTTGAACCCATAACTCCATGCCCTCAGCAAAGGAGTTTTTTTGAGACAAAGGTTTCAACTCGTATTTCTGAATGTTTAATTTTTCCAATACTGAAGCGATAGCCTGTTTGATGCTATAAAAGCTGACCTGTTTCGATTGATCCTGCCAGGTATCGGCTTGCGCTGCTCCACATACCCAAATACCGAATTTGTTCTCTTCCACATATCCACCCTGCTCTCCTTTTTTATAGACAAAGCCAAATTCAAATACCCTCAGGTCTTGTTGCCTTCTATTGATATTATAGCGTAGTACTTCTAAGCCTGAAAATAAAAGATCTTGTCGCATCACACCCAACTCTTCACTGAGTTTATTTTGTATTTCTACGGAAGTCTCTTGCTTGCCCAATAATGTAGCATAGGCTGGAGTCGTTAACGAATTCGTCACAATTTCAGAAAAGCCCATACCTGCCATTAATGCTGAAAGTTTTTTCTGCATTTTATCCCTGTCTTTTTCTGGATGCAAAGCCAAAAAGTTGGTTGCTAAAGAAGAGGATAGAGGGATGTTGTCGTATCCGTATATCCTCAATACTTCTTCTACCAAATCGGCAGGACGGGTAACATCTACTTTGAAGGCAGGGACCCATGCGGTAAAATGACCATTACCCGTATCATTCACTTGAATTTCTAATCCTGTTAAAATTTCCCTGATGGTGGAAGATGAAATTTCTTTACCAATACAATCAGAGATATAAGCGTAGGAAGTTTTAATTTCGAACGGAGCCACAACTGTCGGTGCACTATCAAAAATACCAGATGCAATCTCTCCTCTTGCCAATTCTTGAATTAAAGACACCGCAATGGATAAAGCTTGAGCAGGCATATTAGGATCTGTACCTCGTTCAAAACGAAACGATGAGTCTGTCTTAATGGCATGACGTTGAGAAGACTTTCTTACCGGTGTCGGATTAAAATAAGCACTCTCTAAGAAAATACGGGTTGTCGATTCAGAAACGCCGGACTCCTTACCTCCCATCACACCGGCAATACACATCGCATCGGAGGAATTACTGATCACTAAATCTGTAGGATCCAACTTACGGGTAATCCCATCTAACGTCAGTAAAGTCTCACCAGGTTTCGCATTACGAACATGTACTGTTGAACCTTTCACCTGATCAAAATCAAAGGCATGCATAGGCTGTCCCCAGCCGTGCAAGACATAATTGGTAATGTCTACAATATTGTTGATCGGATTCAACCCAATGGTTTTCAATTTAAATTGTAACCATTCCGGTGAAGGTCCTACTTTAATATTCTTCAGTACAACTCCTGTGTAACGGGAACACGCATCTTTATTTTCTACCACTACCGTTGGAGGCGGTAATGCCGTTTTTAAGGAACTGTTTTTTTCTTCTCTTAATGATCGCCTGAAGATCGCCTTTAAGTCCCGTGCAACGCCTCTATGGCTTGCCGCATCGGCTCTGTTAGGGGTAAGCCCTATTTCAAACACAACATCTTTTTCGATTTTGTACACCACTGCGGCAGGCGTACCAGCAACCCAATGGGTATCCAATTCGATAATGCCTGCATGAGAACCACCTAAGCCTATTTCATCTTCTGCGCACAACATCCCCTCTGAAATTTCTCCTCTAATTTTACCTTTCTTAATTTTAATAGGCTCTCCTTCGCTAGGATACAACGTTGCTCCCACCATAGCCACAACAACAGTCAATCCTTCTTTTACATTCGGAGCACCACACACGACAGATAAGGCTTCTCCTGTACCAACATCAATTTTAGTTTTATGTAATTTTTCTGTTTCAGGAATACGCTCGCAGGCCAATACTTTTCCAACGACCAATCCTTCCAGTCCTCCCTTAAAAGGCTCGTACAATTCAACTGATTCTACTTCTAAACCTGCATAGGTAAGTTTATTAGCTACCTCTTCCGGAGTTTCTTTTAATTCAATAAAATCGTTAAGCCAGGTGTACGAAATCTTCATGATAATTGAGGAATAATTCTGATACTATTAAGGAAACAAAAATACAGATTTTAACGCAGGCTACTTATTCCTCTTGAAGAAACTTTTTTTCACCTCCCAATATTTTAGCCTGAATAAAATTTTCCCGGGGCGGTATAGGACAACTGTATTTGTAATTATAAACACAATACGGGTTATAAGCCAAATTGAAATCGATATCGATCTTTTTTTGTCCCTCCTTCCAGTGTAAATCAATGTAACGGCCTCCTTTATATGTTTCTCCACCATTCGTTAAATCTGTAAAAGGCAGAAATAAACTGGCATCTCCTTCTTCTTGATCTAAAAGTTTCAACAATACAACACTATGTTCAACATGATCCAATGAAAATGTAGCACGGGCAAATCTTTGGTATGGGGTTACCTTGCCATCGTTACGTAAAACCCTTAAAACAGAAAGTGAATCGATAAAGGTCAATTGAGCGACTACTTTATATTTTTGACGGACATCAAAATAATCCAAGCCTCTAAACATTACTTTATTCACAATGGGAGATTCGTCTGATTCTTTGAAATAAACATCCTTCTCCTTCCTGATTTTAGCAATATTGATTGCATAATCATTGATTCGTAAGCCATTCATGACCAAAGAAATCACAATAAGCGTGAAGCCCATGAAAATCCCGGCCCTTAAAACATATTTCTTTTTGACTTTATAAAACTCCATGGTCTGCAAAACTATAAAAACCTTTATCGGTAAAGATCAGGTGATCCAATACCTGTATATCTAAAAACGTTCCTGCCTGAACTAATTTTTTAGTAAGCTGCTCATCGGCATCGCTTGGCTTTAACGCCCCGGAAGGATGATTATGTACCAATATAACGCTGTTTGCTAGATTTTCCAATGCTTCCCGAAAGAGTAAACGAGGATCTACCACTGTACCCGCTATTCCACCAGAGCTTATTTTAGATGTTTTTACAACTGCATTGGCACGGTTAAGCAATACAACCCAAAATTCTTCATGAGGTAAATCAAGCAAATAAGGCTTCATGTGCTCATACACCTCCTCAGCGGTACGAATAATCAATCGTTTGGGTATAAAAGCCTGTGTTCTACGTCGACCCAGTTCAAAAGCACTCACAATGGCAATGGCTTTCGCATCACCAATGCCTTTAATCTTGGTCAATTCGTGAATAGAGAATTTGGCCAGTTCATCTAAGTTATGCTGACATCGGTGTAAAACCTGTCGGGCCAAATCGACCGCACTTGACTGGGCTGTGCCTGAACCCAGTAAAATAGCCAATAATTCTGCGTCTGAAAGTGCTAAGCGACCTTTTAATCGCATTTTTTCCCGAGGTCTTTCCTCTTCTGCCCATTGCTGTATAGGCATGTGTTTTAAAAAATGATCCATATAAAAAAATAAAAAGCCTCATTCCAACAAAGTCATGAGGCTTCAAATGAATATCGTAATGAAAAACAAAAAGACTAAGCTTGTGCCTTTAGGTTCATCAATTTAGCCAATTTAGCTTTTTTGTTGGCTGCATTATTTTTGTGAATAATGTTCTTTTTAGCCAATTTATCTACCATGCTCGTCACTTTCTTGAACAACTCCTCCGCTTCCGCTTTTTCAGTAGCCGCCTTGAAACGCTTGATAAATGTACGAGCAGTTTTCATTTGATACTTGTTTATCAAGTACTTAGCGCCGTTTGAACGGATTCTTTTTTCAGCTGACTTATGATTTGCCATATCTTATTCTATTTCAAATTTCTTATTTAAGGATTGCAAAGGTAACGAATATTTTATAATTCGCAAACTGATCTTACAAAATAATTACGTTTGTCATTTTTTTCAACACTGTTGTTTTTACATGTCTCTATGAATCCTTTTAAACGTACCTCTTTCATTTTCTTGAGTATTTCTGGCTTTCTTCTCATGTCTTCCTGGGGCTTTTTCGCCCACAAGCGCATCAATTACCAAGCTGTTTTTTCCTTACCGGAAGACTTAATGCCTTTTTACAAAAGCAACATCGTACACCTTTCCGAACATGCTGTCGATCCTGACAAAAGAAGGTACATCATCAAAACAGAAGCCTGCAAACATTATATCGATCTGGATCATTACCCAGAAATCCTTGAAAAATCAGGGATATCCTATAGCAAAGCTTTAGCACTATACAGTGAAGACTCTCTCCTCAAACACGGTACTCTACCCTGGAACATATTATTGAATATGAAATTTCTGGAACAAGCTTTCCGTGACCAAAACAGGGAGAAAATAATAAAATATTCTACTGATTTGGGCCATTATATTGGCGATGCACACGTCCCTCTTCATACCACCAGTAACTACAACGGACAATACACTCAACAGCATGGTATTCATGGTTTATGGGAAAGTCGTTTACCTGAATTGTACTATGGACAATACAACCTTTGGGTCGGTACAGCTCAATACCTTTCATCGCCCTACGACAGCATTTGGAAATGTATTTTCGAATCACACGAACATGTCGAAAAAGTGTTACAAGCAGAACGAGATGCCAGCCAAGAGGTTCCGGAACACAAAAAATACAACATTCATTACAAAAATGGTCAGCCCATCAAAACCTATTCACCCCTCTTTTGTAAACACTACCAAAAACGGTTAGGGAAAATGGTAGAAAAACGATTACGTAAAAGTATAAAACTTACCGCAGATTGTTGGTTTACCTGTTGGATCAATGCAGGAAAACCTGAATTACCCAAGCTTGAAGCAAGGCCAGGAACACAAAAAGAAAAAAAAGAAGAGCACGGCGCTTCCGAAGACTGTATCCATTAATAAGGCCGCCTTGCTTGCACAAAACGGCCTTCATGACTAGTTCGCTAATTTTTTATAGCGAATACGCTTCGGACCTTCATCACCCAAACGCTTCTTCCTATTTTCTTCGTATTCGGAATAATTTCCTTCAAACCAATATACCTGCGAATCGCCCTCGAACGCAAGAATATGCGTAGCAATACGATCCAAGAACCAACGATCATGGGAAATGACCACGGCACAACCCGCAAAATTCTCCAAGCCTTCTTCCAAAGCCCTGAGTGTATTCACATCCAAATCATTGGTTGGTTCATCCAACAACAACAAGTTAGAACCCGTCTTTAAAGTCAAAGCCAAATGCAAACGATTACGTTCTCCTCCTGAAAGAACACCTACTTTTTTCTCCTGATCCGAACCTGCAAAATTAAATTTGCTCACATAAGCACGTGAGTTGACTTGCTTGTTGCCAAACATCAACATATCTGTACCTCCTGAAATCGTTTCAAAAACAGTCTTATCAGGATCCAATTGAGAATGTTCTTGATCCAGGTATCCAATTTGCACCGTATCTCCAATATCAAAGGTTCCTGCATCTGGTTTTTCTTGTCCTGTAATCAACTTGAACAAGGTTGATTTACCCGCTCCGTTAGGTCCAATGATACCAACAATACCACCTTGAGGAAGACTGAACGATAAATTTTCATACAATAATTTATCTCCGAAGGCCTTCGCTACATTACTGGCTTCAATGACTTTCGTCCCTAAACGTTGACCATCGGGAATAAATATTTCCAGACGATCTTCCTTCTCTTTGGCTTCCATTCCCAGCAACTTATCATAAGCCTGAACACGTGCCTTAGACTTCGCCTGACGAGCTTTAGGCGACATTCTTACCCATTCCAATTCACGCTGCAACGTCTTCTGACGTTTGGATTCTGTCTTTTCTTCTTGCGCCAGACGAGCCTGTTTTTGCTCTAACCAAGAAGAATAATTCCCTTTCCAAGGAATACCTTCACCTCGATCCAATTCTAAAATCCATCCGGCAACATTATCCAGGAAATAACGATCGTGGGTTACGGCAATAACAGTACCCTTGTATTGCCTTAAATGTTGTTCTAACCAATCGACCGATTCAGCATCCAAGTGGTTGGTCGGTTCATCCAACAAAAGCACATCCGGTTCTCTTAAAAGCAATCGACACAAGGCTACCCTTCTTTTCTCTCCACCTGATAAATTTGCCACATTCGCATCGGAAGGAGGACATCTCAAGGCATCCATGGCACGTTCCAAACGGCTATCTAATTCCCATGCATTGAAATGATCCAGCTTTTCTTGCACCACACCTTGCTCTTCAATCAATGTATTCATTTCATCCTCCGACATCGGTTCTGCAAAACGCATGTTGATGTCTTCAAATCGTTTAAGTAAATCCATAATTTCCTGCACTCCTTCTTCGACCACTTCCTTCACTGTTTTTGCAGGGTCAAGTTGAGGTTCTTGTTCCAATAAGCCGACAGAATAACCTCCTGTAAAGGCCAAGTCTCCTATGAAATCCTGATCTACTCCTGCAATGATACGTAGCAAAGTAGACTTCCCAGAACCGTTAAGACCCAAAACACCTATTTTGGCCCCGTAAAAAAATGAGAGGTAAATATTTTTTAAGATTTGGCGCTTGGGAGGAATGATCTTGCTGACCCCAGCCATCGAAAATATAATGGTTTCATTCTGACTCATAATCAAATACTGTGTTAAATTTCAACTGCAAATATGGTAAAAAAATGGTGCTTTGCCAGTAATACCGCCAAGTGATATGTGGATAACTAAGCACTCTTGTATTAACATTAATTTCATATAATATTTTATTATTGGGCATAAATAGAGAGCATAAGCGCTTTCTTAATTCGAATATTAGTTTACTTTTGCAAGAAATTTAAACCGTAAAAACTATGTACTGGACACTTGAGTTGGCTTCATACCTGGAAGATGCTCCTTGGCCTGCAACCAAGGACGAATTGATTGATTTCTCTTCACGTTCTGGTGCTCCGATGGAAGTCATTGAAAACCTTCAAGAGTTGGAAGACGATGGACAACCGTATGAAAACATTGAAGAAATCTGGCCGGACTACCCGACAAAAGACGATTTCTTCTTCAACGAAGATGAATATTAATTAAACCTAAGAGTCCCGTCAATAACGGGACTCTATTTGTTTAAACACGCTGCTTTGACTTTAATCGCTGTAAAAGATCTCCGAATTTCCTACTCCAAAAAAGGTGATCTTCCTTCGCTTTCTTTTGAACTAGACCAAGCGACGTTAGTTTTTATTACAGGATCTAATGGAATTGGTAAATCTACTTTTTTAAAACAATTGAACGGAAGTATCCGGTCTTCCAAGAAAATATACATTTCTGATAAAGCATTAGAAGATTACACTCTTCAAGAAAAAGCTCAACGTATTGGATTCTTAAACCAACATCATCATGTTGAATTTCCACTCTTGGTCAAAGAATTGGTGGTGATGGGACGTTATCCCTATAAATCCCCCTTAGAACCCTACTCCCAAGAAGACTTTCAAGATGCCTGGACCATACTCCATGAATTGGGTATCGCTTATCTGTATGAAAAAAATGTGCTGACTCTATCAGGAGGTGAACAACAACTTTGTTTTTTAGCTCAGCTCACATTACAAGATCCAGACATCATACTACTGGATGAACCTACACAACACCTTGATCTTTACAATAAAGCCAAGATATTTCAATGGATGGAAAAACAAGTCATCGAAAAAGGTAAAATCGTATTATGTGTAACCCATGATTTACACTGGATAAACACACAACACGGATTTATTCTTAACCTTAATACACTAAAGAATGAATTACAAGCGCTTAATGAAAATCTTCTTCAAAAAATTATTGAAGGATTAAAAAGAAACGATCATTAAAACTCAAATTTCTTAATGATGGCTTCTGCCAAAGCCAGATCTTCCGGTGTTGTAATCTTAATATTTTCATAACTGCCATCAATCAAATTAATTTTCTCTCCATCAGCTTCTGCTACTGCAGCATCGTCTGTAAACAAAGGAGATTCCTCCACAGAAAAAGCTGCTGTTATTTTTGACAATAAAAAGGTTTGTGGTGTTTGCATAATTCTATGCTTAGCACGATCCACGGCCGAATTTTTACCGTTTTCAATTTTGCGAATAGAATCTTTCAAAGGAACCGAAGCAACGGCATTACCTAATTTTTCAGCAGACGTGTAGGCCTTTTCTAACAACTGCTTGCTAATAAACGGGCGTACCCCATCATGTATCGCAACCAAGGCTTCTGATTTATCCGTGATACTGTTTAATCCATTGCGCACCGACTCAAATCGGGTCTTTCCTCCTGCCACAATCGTATGAGGAATATTAAACTGATTTTTTGCACACAACTGTTTCCAACGCTCAATTTGTTCATTGGGTAGTACTACGATGATATGAATTTTATCCGAAAACCCGAAAAAACGTTTTACAGTGTGCATTAAAATAGGGGCATTACCTAAAGACAAAAACTGTTTAGGAATATCTGTTCCCATACGTAATCCTGATCCTCCAGCAACAATAATTGCGTACTTTTCCATGTATATAAAATTAAAGGCTCTGGACAAATATAGTATCCAGAGCCTTTAAAGCCTTATTTTTTTCGAACTTAAATTAGAGAATCAACATACAATCCCCATAACTTAAGAATCTGTATTTTTCTTTTACCGCTGTTTTATATGCTTTCATCATCAATTCATAGCCTCCAAAAGCACAAGCCATCATCAAAAGAGTAGATTCTGGTGCATGAAAATTAGTAATCATAGCATCTGCGATTTTAAAATCGTATGGAGGGAAAATAAATTTATCGGTCCACCCTTCATTTGGTTTCAAATGACCACTTGCTGTAGTTGATGTTTCCAGTGTTCTTAAGCACGTTGTTCCAACGGCACACACCTTCTTTTTCTTATCGATCGCATGATTCACCACGGTAGCCGTTTCTGCCGTGATCTTATAATGCTCACTGTCCATTTTATGTTTAGTCAGATCCTCTACATCCACTTGACGGAAAGAACCGAGTCCAACATGTAACGTAACAGGAGTAATGTCTACGCCTTTAATTTCAAGACGTTTCATGACTTGTTTGGTAAAGTGCATACCAGCAGTAGGAGCAGCAACAGCACCTTTATGTTCTGCAAATATCGTTTGGTAACGATCTCTATCTTCTGGTTCTACGGCACGTTTAATGTACTTAGGAAGAGGAGTTTCTCCAAGCGTATCCACCACACGAGCAAAATCGTCGGCATTACCATCAAATAAGAAACGAATCGTACGACCGCGAGAAGTGGTGTTATCCACTACTTCCGCTACCAATTGTCCATCTCCAAAATAAAGTTTATTCCCTACTCTAATTTTACGAGCAGGATCTACCAGTACGTCCCACAAATGCATTTCTGCATTCAATTCGCGCAACAAAAACACTTCTATTTTAGCATTTGTTTTTTCCTTATTGCCATACAAACGAGCTGGAAATACTTTCGTATTGTTGACCACCATCACATCGCCTTCACCAAAATAATCGATGATATCTTTAAAGAGCTTATGTTCGATCGTACCTGTTTTTCTGTCTACAACCATCATTCTCGATTCATCTCTGTTAGGAGATGGATGCATAGCAAGCAATTCGAGCGGGAGACCAAATTTGAATTCTGAGAGCTTCATAGAGAGTACTTAATATTACGGTATTAAGATTTATTGAATAAATTACGGGATGCAAAGATAAAAATATTTTACTTAGAAATACGGTTTATCTCCATTATTAAAAGACATATCATAAAATGATGAACCATCCAGACAAACGATAAAGGCGATGAATCATTACAATTTACAATATGAACACGTCAAACAAGATTACTTTTCTTTTATCTTTGAACTATGAATAAACAACTCTTTACTACCCCACTAGGCTGGCTAAGAAGCATAGGCTTTTTAGAAGGACTATCCTACCTTGTATTACTTGGCATCGCCATGCCACTTAAATATTATGCCGATAAACCCGAAGCGGTAAAACATGTAGGTATGGCACACGGTGTATTGTTTATCCTTTACATTGTATTGGTAGGCTATAATGCCCTTAGAGACAAATGGTCTTTACCCAAGACAGGTTGGAGTCTTTTGGCATCTCTGGTTCCATTCGGTACATTCTATGCAGACATTAAGTTTTTTAGAAACTAAATCGTGTTCAAACTTGTTTTATTGGATTTAACAATGATTTTTTATTCACATTTTACTAAAACAAAGTTTCACATAGTACTATACTAGGAATCTTCTTCTGGCCTAAAAATAGACCGAAACGATTGATTATCTTAATATTGAGATTTTTAATGTAATCAATCAGGATTTTTTAAATAATAAGGCTATGGGAAAATTAAGATTGCTTTGCTTAGGCATGTTGTTCATGCTATTTCTAGTTCACCACGAGAGTGATGCTCAATGCGTAACCACTCCAGTAGAAAACTTAGTCCGTAATGGAAATTTTTCTTCCGGGAATACCCAGTTTACGAGTGGGTATTCTTATTGTAGCACATCAAACTGCCTCTACCCTGAAGGATATTATGCTGTAGGTCAAAATGCCAATTTCTATCACGGCAATTTCGTCGGTAGAGACCATACGACAGGCAATGGGAATTTCATGATCGTGAATGGAACAGGCGTACCCAATACCATCGTATGGAGTGAAAGTATCACGGTAAAACCAGGAACAAACTATAACTTCTCTGCATGGGTCATGACACTCGTTGCAAGTAATCCCGCCCGACTGCAATTTCAAATCAATGGAGTAACTATAGGTACTATCTTTGATGCTCCTTTAACCTCAGCCGTCTGGCAAAACTTTTTTGTCACATGGAATTCCGGAGGGGCAACCACTGCGGTCATTACCATTTTAAACCAAAACACCAACTTAAGTGGTAACGACTTCGGTTTAGACGATATTTCCTTCATTGAAATTTGCGGTACAACACAACCCAATTTAGGTCCCGACCGGCTCCTTTGCGGAGTTGGTAACGTGATCGTAGATACCAATGTTCCTCATACGGCTACCACCAATATCACCTGGAGTGATGGACAATCTGGATCAGGATTAGGAGCACCTTACTCTAAAACCCTTACAGCAGCAGGTACTTATTGGGTATGTGTCCAGGATGGATCTTGCTATAAAACCGACACCATTGTCATTACAGCAAATTTTTCTATTGACTTAGGACCTGATTTTACCCTATGTGCCTCCACAGCCGTGAAATTAGATGCCATCTATGGTAATGCCTTCACAAGCTATCAATGGTATAAAGACGGAGCACCCATCGCTGATTCAACACTGAGAACCTTTACGGTAAGAAGTCCAGGAACCTACAGGGTTGAAGTCACCGATGCCAGTTGTGGGTTGATGCGATTCGATGAAGTCGTTGTGAATGCAGTCTCTGCGATTCCTGTTGACCGAAAATATTGTCCTCCAGCTCCGGCTTTATTCGAGGTAACACCCAACCCTACTGGTGGATTTAAATGGTATGATGCTCCCTTAAATGGAAATTTTATGGGAAGAGGAAATACCCTGAATCTCTCCACAACAGGCACCAAAACCATGTATGCAGAAGATACCACAGGGTTTCAATACAGTGTAGGACCCAACGCCAAGTTTCCAAATGGTAGTGAAGATGCACCCAATGTGCTCAATTATATAGCATTTGATGCGCTTTCTTCTTTCAAACTTGATGAAGTAACGGTATTTGCAAAAGTATACAGCGTAAATGAAGCATTTACCATAGGCATTACGATAAGAGATGCCAGTAATGCGATCATTGGACAAGTCGTTCGAAATGTGACAGGACCTCCTATCGTTCCCATAAACCACGATTGGCCATTCACCATTATGATGGGAACAGACATCCCTGCAGGTTTAGGATATCGCTTAACGGCAGAAGGTACCGTAGGAAATATTTTATTTTGGGCCAGTGGAGCCGCCAATACAGTAGATTGGCCTAATTATAAAATTAATGGAGTCATTGAGTTCAAAGGACTTGATGTACCTGCTTATGGTTATTGCTATGGCAGATGTTATGGTTTTGCCTACAATTGGAAAATTTCCAAAGGAAATACCTGTGCCCGAGTACCTGTTGTGGCTCAGGAAGAGTGTCCTCTTCCTTTGAATTGGTTAAGTTTCGATGTAATCAAAGAAAATGAAGGAGCCTTTTTGAATTGGACAACCGCATCGGAAAAAAATACCGATTATTTCGTCATAGAATATTCTTCTGATGGTTCCACCTTTAAAGAAATGGGACGGGTGAAAGCATACGGAGGTCAATACAACACCTATTTCTATCGTGATCCGACAGCATTAGAAGACACCCGGTACTATCGAATTGTACAGTATGACCTGGACGGATCTTCCTCCTTTAGTGAGATTAAAGTAATACAACACGAAAAACCAATGCCTATTCTTTATCCTACCATTCATCAAGGAGAATTTTCGATTACGGTTCCATATATCACAGAATCTATAGAGATTACAGTGTTCAATAGCATGGGACAAGAGGTGTTTTCAAAAAAGAGTCGTTCTGTAACATCCTCTAAGCACAATATGGACATCAATATCACCAACTTAACAACAGGTGTGTACTTAGTAAAAGTCGTTACTGGGGAACAAATACATACCTTTAAAACAATCAAAGAGTAAACTAAACGATTTCTACCAACAGCAACCGTTCCATACCGCTTCTCGTAAGAAACAGGATGGAACGGTTGCTGTTACAAAAGGAGGTAGATTTAGTCCGTTCTGTATTTTAAAAATCACTTCGCTTTTTCTGCTTTTACTTTGGGAGTTTTCTCTTTCTCCACAATGATTTCCTCTTCTATCTCCAATGAATCTTCTAAATCAACTTCTGTTACCTGAACTTTTAACCCCGCAATCTTAGCGCGTATTTTCTGTTCTATCTCCTCCATCATTTCAGGATTATCAAGCAACAATTCTTTTACAGAATCTCTACCCTGGCCTAACTTATTGCCTTCATACGAGAACCAGGAACCTGATTTTTGAATGACATTCAGCTCGGATCCGATGTCGATGATTTCTCCTACTTTAGAAATTCCTTCTCCATACATGATATCAAATTCAACCACTTTAAATGGAGGAGCTAATTTGTTTTTAACCACTTTCACACGCGTACGGTTACCCGTGATATTATCCGCATTTTCTTTAATTTGGCCTATTCTACGAATATCAAGTCGTACCGAAGCATAGAACTTCAGCGCATTCCCCCCCGTTGTCGTTTCAGGATTGCCGAACATCACTCCTATT
Organism: uncultured Chitinophagaceae bacterium; assembly: GCA_964454665.1. Lineage (GTDB taxonomy): Bacteria > Bacteroidota > Bacteroidia > Cytophagales > Cytophagaceae > JACMQM01. The sequence continues at coordinate 66,647 of CAYVTO010000003.1, read as the reverse complement.
TTCTCTCTCAATTGGTTGATAAAAATACAGCAGCAGCCCGTTTTGTTAATCGCTCCTGTAAGCTTACGTAACGCCTGTGACATCAATCGGGCTTGTAAACCCATCTTACTGTCTCCCATATCGCCTTCAATCTCCGCTTTAGGTACCAAAGCCGCAACGGAATCAATAACGATGATATCAATAGCTCCTGATCGAATCAAATGTTCCGCTACTTCTAAAGCTTGTTCTCCATTATCGGGTTGAGAAATCAATAAATTTTCAGTATCAATACCCAATTTCTCGGCATAGGCCTTATCAAAAGCATGTTCTGCATCAATAAAAGCAGCAATACCTCCCTGGCGTTGAGCCTCTGCAATGCAATGCATAGACAAAGTCGTTTTACCAGACGATTCCGGCCCATATATTTCAATCACACGACCTCTCGGCACTCCACCTACACCCAATGCAAGGTCTAAACCTAATGAACCCGTTGGAATCACAGGAACATCCATGACCTTTTCATCACTAAGTTTCATCACTGTACCTTTACCATAAGTCTTCTCCAACTTATCTACAGTTAACTGAAGTGCCTTCAGCTTTTCTAGTTTTTCATTTTTATTGTTGCTCATATAGGTGTATGCGTTTAAAAGTCTTTTGTGGTTTCGATGATACAAACCTATAAAAAGCTAAATTATTTAGCAAATAATTTTCTATTTTTTTTAGCAACATTTTACCCAAACACACAACTTACTAACAAACAATACGTTAAATAATATAAAGAAATAGAAAACAGCCGCCCTCAAGTCCTTAAACTTTGGTACAGCTTTTGTAATTCAACGTTATAGTAACTTACTTCTTACCATTATGAAGACGACTAAAAAGGTATTATTGTCCGTATTGGGATTAGGCTCCTTAATCCTTGTTTCGTTTGGATACCAATCGAATGCACCTATTGATACGCACAAAGTCTATGGACCAGAAGAAATATTAGAATACCGTCTTCATTATGGTTTCATCACGGCTGGAGACGCCCGAATAGAAGTACATCCTCAATTGTATAAAGTCAACAATAACATATGTTATAAAGCCACCATTTTAGGACGATCTACCGGAACATTCGGCATGGTGATGAAAATTAAAGATACATGGGGAACTTACATCGATACGGCAAGCAAAGTACCTCAACGTAATTACAGAGACTTAAATGAAGGCAACTACCATCTTAAAGAATACGTTCAGTTTGATCATCAAAAGAATAAAGCTTCTGTAGAACGTATAGGACAAGATGGGAAAGTCGTCGAACAATATGACTTCCCACCTCAAGTGCAAGATCTGGTCAGTGGTGCTTATTACCTCAGAACGGTAAACTTCAACGCCTTAAAAATTGGACAAACGATCAGTTTACCTGCTTTCTTTGAAGATCAAACCTATCAATTTACCGTTCGTTATATGGGTAAAGAACGTATTAAATCTGAGTTTGGTAAAATCAATGCGATTAAACTGGTACCCGTCATGCCCGATAATGAAGTATTTGATGGAGGAAATGCTATCGGTGTTTGGATTTCAGACGACTTAAATAAAATACCAATCCGTATGGAAGCTCAAATGTTTGTCGGTAAAGTAGCCGTAGATCTGAAGCACTACCAAGGCTTGAAAAACCCGATCAAATTTGAGAAGTAGAATATAATACAGGTTAAGAAATTGTTAAACTTCTTCTAATCCCTTATTTTGGAAACTTAATAAGGGATTTTCTTTTTAAATTTATGCATATGTTAAATACACGTTTCCCCATTGTGATGATTTTAACTGTAGTATTAGCCTACAGTAATGTACAAGGGCAAAATACCATGTTGGTCAATGGAAGCTTTACCAACACCGGAAATTCATCTTACATATACCTCACTCGACTCTTCGGCAATAAATCGGAAGTCATAGACTCTGTCAAACATTCAAACGGCAATTTCTCATTCAAGACTAATTCTCCTCAACGAGGTTTTTATAAGCTCAGTGCAAGTAAGCAAGGTACTGCGGTTACCTTGGTACTAGGAGAGCCTAATCTTAGCGTAAAGGGAGACTTGGGACCAAACGGAACCTTTACCATCGATAACTCTAAAGAGAATGTCGTATACCAGGCATACCAACAATTGAATGAAAATCAAAATAAACAAGCAACGGCATTACAACAACTCGCAGATCAATTAAAAAACAAACAACTTCCCGAACAAGAATTTAAACTTGAGTTGAATAAAATTCAAATTCAATACGATTCTCTTTTGATCAGTTACAGCAAAAACAGTAAAGCACTGATTGATCAAAACCCGGACTTGTTCATCACAAAAGTCATTTCCATGTTCAGTGGAGTGGATGAAACTCAAACCGAAAACTTCTTTACTTCCATTGACTTAAATGATGCGGAAATTTGCCGTGGAGACATGCTCCCCTCTAAAATCAGTATGTATTTCCAACGCTTCGTCAAACCAGACATCAACAATTGGAAAGAAGGCGCATCTACACTTCTGTCATTGTATCCTACCGGTACCGACAACAAACAAATACTTTATCTCTCTTTGATCGATATGTTTTCTCCTTACGACCAGGATTTCACTAGAGACTTATCGGTCGCTTATGCCAAAGAATATCCTACATCAAGCTATGCACAAAAAGCATTGGCTAATGCCCCTAAAGGATCTTTACGCATCGGCGATGAAGCTATTGAACTGGCGCTCCCAAGTCCCAATGGGAAAGTCATCTCTTTAAAATCATTGCGAGGAAAAGTTGTATTGCTTGACTTCTGGGCTTCCTGGTGTGGACCTTGCCGCCAAGAAAATCCAAATGTAGTGAACGCCTATAATACCTTTAAAGACAAAGGATTTACGGTATTCAGTGTTTCTTTGGATGAAAACGCAGACAAATGGAAGGCGGCCATCGCCAAAGACGGACTCGTGTGGACGAATCATGTTTCCGATTTGAAAGGATGGAAATCCAAAGCCGCTGAGCTCTACAATGTGAAAGGGATACCGATGACTTTTTTACTGGATAAAAAAGGAGTCATCATAGCAACCAACCTCAGAGGAGAAGCTCTTCAACAAAAACTACAAGAACTTTTAAAAGAATAAACTTAAACCCTAGCAACCTATGAAACAGTCGAACAGAATATTAGTAGTTGACGATGAGGAAGACATCATAGAATTACTCTCCTACAATTTAGAAAAAGAAGGATTCGCTGTTAAAGTAGCGCATAATGGGAAACAAGCCATTGAAGTGGCCAAAGACTTCGCACCACAACTGATTCTGATGGACATCATGATGCCCGAATTGGATGGTGTTGAAGCCTGCCGCAGGCTCAGGCAAATCCCCAAACTAAAAGAAACCTATATCATTTTCCTGACGGCACGTTCAGAAGAATTCTCTGAAATCGCAGCCTTTGAAGCCGGTGGAAATGATTACCTCACCAAACCCATCAAGCCCAGAGCTTTGGTAAGTCGAGTCAATGCATTCTTCAAACGCGAAACCCATGGATTTGAAAAAGATATCATCACCATTGATGATTTAATCATTGACCGCAGCAGCTATACCGTCACCCAAAAAACCGAAAAAATAATCCTCCCTAAAAAAGAATTTGAGTTGCTTTATTTTTTAGCCAATAGACCTAACCACGTATTCAGTAGAGAAGATCTTTTAAATCATGTATGGGGAACCGACGTTTATGTAATACCTCGTACCATCGATGTTCATATTAGAAAAGTAAGAGAAAAGCTGGGAGATCACTATATTACCACCATCAAAGGAATTGGTTACAAATATTCAACACAAGAATAGTACATGTTAACGTCCGGTAGACGTCTGTCTTTAATGCTGTCTTTTATCGGGAGCATGCTTTGCTGTGGTATACTCATCTACATGGGTAGTATGGATTGGTTGCGTGCTTTAGAACTATCCATCGTGTTTTTCTTAGGTTCTTACCTTATCATTCACCTCATTCTACACCTCCTCATTTTTAAAGAACTCGACAACATCTCGACCCTACTGGACAAAGTAAAGAAAAAGGATTACTCACACATCTATGCCAAAGACTACCGATACAGCTCCAATCCATTGGATGAAATCAAACAAGAGATTACTAATTTTGCCCGCCAAAAACATACTGAAATTTCAGAACTTCAAAAACTAGAAATTTTTCGTCGGGAATTTCTAGCCGATGTATCACATGAGTTGAAAACTCCGATATTTTCAGCTCAAGGATTCATTCATACGCTTATTGACGGTGCCATAGACGATGAGAATGTGCGCGATCGTTTTTTACAAAAAGCAGCTAATTCCATAGAAGGACTTAATGTATTGGTTCAAGACCTGATTACCATTTCTCAACTGGAAATTGGAGAAATCAAAATGCATTTCACCAGTTTTGACCTTCACAAACTGACTCAAGATATTTTCGAACAACTGGAAGAAAGGGCTGAAAATAGAGAGACCAAATTGCGTTTCAATAAATTTGCCCCGAAATCCTGCTACATTTTTGCCGATAAACTTCGTATTGGTCAAGTCATCACCAATCTTATTGTCAATGCCATCAAGTACGGTAAAGAAAAAGGCATTGTAGAGGTCAGTTTCCTCATTGAAGGAGAAGATGTACATGTTTCTATAAAAGATAATGGTCCCGGCATTGAAGAGAAGCATTTATCCCGTATTTTTGAGCGCTTTTACAGAATAGAAAAAAGCAGATCAAAAGATCAAGGAGGAACAGGACTAGGCTTAGCCATTGTAAAACACATACTTGAAGCACATGAATCACGCATTCAGGTCTACAGTAAACTCAATGAAGGCACTGAATTCACCTTTACATTAAGAAAAGGAAAAGTAATCAATGAAAAAGGCTGATTTTAAAGATTGGATCATTCAAGAAGACGAAGACTATATCTTCATTAATAAACCACCTTTTTTTGCCTCTCTCGAAGACCGCGCTCAACCAGGACTCAATTTAAATGTACTCGCTAAGCAATATTGGCCAGACGCTCAACTTTGCCACCGCTTAGATAAAGAAACCTCCGGTGTATTGGCCATCGCCAAACACCCTGAAGCCTATCGCCACTTGTCCATGCAGTTTGAACACCGCCAGGTAGCCAAACGTTACCATGCTGTCGTTGGAGGCTTACAAGACTTAGACGGCATGGTGGTCAATTTACCCATCGCCACGGCTTCCAGTGGGGGAACAGTACATATCGATAAAGCAGAAGGGAAACAGGCAGAAACCATTTTTTTCACCCTCAAGGCCTATAAAAACCACACCTTGGTGGAATGCATGCCAATCACCGGTCGAATGCACCAAATTCGTATCCATTTAAATTGTTTGAATGCTCCTATTATAGGTGACCTTCAATACGGAGGAAAAGAGATCTACCTTTCTGAACTCAAGCGTAAGTTCAACTTGAAAAAGGATACCGAAGAACTGCCTCTTATAAAAAGAGTAGCTCTTCACGCTTATAGCCTTACAATCAAAAACTTAAAAGACGAACAAATCGAAATTGTAGCAGAATATCCCAAAGATTTCAAGGTGTTGATAAAAAAGCTGGAGGAACTTTCCTGATTTCTAATTATTTCAAGCCTGATTTTGGAATTATAAAAAATAGATTTAACTTTGTGTCCCTTTTTAAGCGAAGAATGCATACAAAAACGGGAATGATATAAGATGGATAGTTTAAGTTTTAAGACCGTATTTGCCAACAAAGAAACAGCTCAGAAGAACTGGGTAGTTCTTGATGCTGAAGGAAAAACGCTAGGACGTTTTGCAAGCGAGGCAGCCAAAATTTTGAGAGGTAAAAACAAACCTAACTTCACCCCGAATACGGATTGTGGAGATTATGTAATCATCATAAATGCCGAGAAGATTGTTCTTACCGGTAATAAATGGTCTGATAAGGTTTATGTTCGTCATACAGGATATCCTGGCGGACAACGTTTCACCACTCCTACTGAAATGTTAGCTAAATTCCCTGCTCGTATTCTTGAGAAAGCGATCAAAGGAATGTTGCCAAAAAACAGAATGGGTAGAGAATTATTCAGAAACGTTCATGTTTATGCCGGTGCAGAACATCCTCATCAAGCACAGTCTCCAAAAGCCGTTACGTTATAATAATTTAATTGATGGAAAAAATAAATAAAATAGGTAGAAGAAAAACCTCTGTAGCCAGAATTTACATGGCAGCAGGTAACGGTACTCTCCTTGTGAATGACAGAGCTCTTAACGAGTACTTCCCTACAGAACCTCTTCAGATCTCTGTAAGACAACCTTTAGTTCTTACAAACGAATTATCGAACTTTAATGTGAGTGTCAATGTACAAGGCGGTGGAATCACTGGTCAGGCAGAAGCTATTCGTATGGCTATTGCCAGAGCATTGTGTGACATCAACCCTGAACACAGATCTGCATTGAAAAAAGAAGGATTCTTAACACGTGACCCTCGTATGGTAGAGCGTAAGAAATTCGGTAAGAGAAAAGCGAGAAAACGCTTCCAATTCAGTAAACGATAGTCCGTTTAGTTTCATTCGGAAAATTATATTATGTCTAATAAGAAAGAACAGTACCAAGAACTATTAAACGCGGGAGTACATTTCGGTCACTTGACTCAGAAATGGAATCCCAAAATGGCACCGTATATCTTCATGGAGAAAAACGGTATCCATTTAATCGACCTGAATAAAACCCAAGCATGCCTTGATGAAGCTTGTGGTGCGATCAAAAACATTGTTCGTTCAGGCCGTAAGGTGTTATTCGTAGCGACTAAGAAGCAAGCGAAAGAAGTTGTCACGAAAGAAGCAGACAGGTTGAAAATGCCTTACGCTACAGAACGTTGGTTAGGCGGTATGCTTACAAACTTCGTTACCGTTCGTAAGTCATTAAAAAAAATGTCTTCTATCGAAAAGATGATGAAAGAAGAGTCTTATCAAAGCTTAGCAAAACGCGAAAAACTGATGGTTTCTCGTGATAAAGCGAAACTGGAAAAAGTACTTGGCGGTATCGCTGACTTGACTCGTCTTCCTGCAGCTTTATTTATCGTAGATGCGAAAAAAGAACACATTGCTATTAAAGAAGCTAAAAAACTAAATATTCCGGTTTTTGCTATCGTTGATACCAACTCTGACCCGTCTACAGTAGATTTCCCTATCCCTGCAAACGACGATGCTTACAAATCTATTTCCATCATCACTTCAATTATCGGTAAGGCCATTGAAGAAGGTTTGTCTGAACGTAAAAGAGAAAAAGACGATCAAAAATTGAAAGAGGAAGAAGATAACAAGCGCGCAGTAGATACTAAAGCTGAAGCGGAGTAATTTTCACTCTCCTAAATAGTCAAATTGAACATTGGTTTTGTCGATCAATGTTCAATTTTTTTGTACCAAACTCAATACATTTATAAATTTCAAAGAATATGAGCACGATATCAATTACAGCTGCCGATGTTAACAAACTAAGAACTATGACGGGTGCAGGTATGATGGACTGTAAAAAAGCACTTACAGAAGCTGAAGGTGATTTTGAAGCAGCCATAGACATTCTTCGTAAAAAAGGCCAAAAAGTATCTGCCGCACGTGCCGATAACCAAACGGCTGAAGGTGTTGTTTTCATCGAGTTAAACAAAGACAATACACAAGGTATTTTAATTGCACTGGCTTGTGAAACTGAACCTGTTTCTAAAGTAGACAACTTCCGTAACCTCGGTCAGGCTATCTTAGAAGTTGCTGTTGCTAAAAAACCAACCGGTACAGAAGCGCTTTTGGCCCTTCCTTTATCCGATGGTCGTAGCATTAACGATCACATCGTTGATTTAACAGGTAAAATTGGAGAAAAAATCATCATCCAAAACTACGAAATCGTTACAGCAGACCAAGTGGTATCGTACGTACACTCCAACAGCAAATTGGGTGTATTGGTAGGTTTCAAAGGAAATGCGGGTAAAGACATCACTGAAGTAGGGAAAGACGTAGCCATGCAAATTGCGGCCATGAAACCTGTTGCTGTTGACAAAGCAGACGTTGATCCCAGAACAGTAGAAAGAGAAATCGAAATTGGTAAAGAACAAGCAAGAGCTGAAGGTAAAGCAGAAGCCATGTTGGAAAAAATTGCTTTGGGTAAACTGAACAAGTTCTACAAAGACAGTACCCTATTGAACCAAGAATTTGTGAAAGACAATTCTAAAACCATCGCTCAATTATTGGACGGTGTTCAAAAAGGATTGACGGTAACAGAATTCAAAAGAATTGCGATTGGTCAATAAATTCTGAAGTCAGTTTTATAAAAAAGAGTAGGGGCTGAAAATTTTCAGCCCCTACTCTTTTTTTCAGCCCCTACGACTTCTTCTTCTTTAGGGTAATTATATATTTACTAGACCCAACCACATGCGACCCCTTCTGGATCGGGGGGATTTGCTACTTTAAATCTATAGACCTGTGAATCCTTCGGATTCAATCATCGGGTGTTATATCAGCCTCTTTAAATTTAACCTCATGCCATGAATCCGAAGGATTCACCTATCTATAGGTAATTGTTTTAATGTGTTTTCCGACCCAGAAGGGGTCGCAATTTTCTGTCCCTGTTTTTTTTCTTTTAATGATTATCCCCATATCACACCTAAACATGTTTTTTTCAGGTCGTTTGCTTCTGAGTAGATGAGCATGTATCGAGAATAAAGGGTTGAATCAGAAGAACTCGTCCGTCGCCTAAAACACCCTGCATGAGTTATCAAGTCTTATATATAAAAGGAAGAAGTAGGGGCTGTAAATTTACAGCCCCTACTTCTTCCTTTTTAAGCCTATTTTTCATGCTATTTAAGCGTAAAGGGATTAAAAAAGAAAACCCGGAAGTCCGGTGGGGAACCGAAACATTCCGGGGTCTTTCAACCAGCTATGGAATCTTTAATGTTTTTCTATCGTCTTATACGATGCAAGTTACAAATAGTTACAATTTTATCGAATCTTTAGACAATTTTTTATTAAAAATCTATCTTCCTCTTTGAGGTTTCTTTTGGGTCACTGTTCTTTCCTTTTTCTCATGAAAGGCTCCCTTAAAATCAGGATTTTCTTTGCGTTTTTGCTCGTCTATTTCCCTTAGAATATCTTGACGCTCTTCAAAAGGTGTTTTCGTAAGTTCAACATCCATAGGCCAAAAAGCCTTAGGAATACGCTGAGCAATGACTTTTTCTATTTTACGGACATGGTATTCTTCGGCAGGATTCATAAACGTAATGGCGATCCCACTGTTACCTGCTCTACCCGTTCTGCCAATTCTATGCACATAGTCTTCATACACCAAAGGTACGTCAAAATTAATCACATGGCTAACCATGGAGACGTCAATGCCTCTAGCTGCCACATCCGTAGAAACCAGCACTTTAATGGAACCATTCTTAAAATCATCCATCGAATTAATCCGTGTATTTTGGCCTTTATTGGCATGAATTACACGAATAGACCCATTCACGTGAGGTTGAAGCACTTCATACACCCTATTGGCTGCAGTACGTGTTCTCACGAATACAATCACTCGTTCAGCCGATGCATCTTTCAAAACATGAAGCAACAAGTTCAACTTACTTTGAAAATTGGGGACTTCATACAAAGATTGTTGTATTGTGGAAGCCGGTGTAGATTGTGGCGTAACCGCAATGCGCATCGGGTACAATAAAAAATCTTGGGATAAACGCTCCACCTTCTCCGGCAAAGTTGCCGAAAAGAGTAAATTTTGCCTTTTTCGAGGAAGAATTTCCAATAATTGGCGGATTTGAAGCATAAAACCCATATCCATCATTTTATCGGCCTCATCTAACACCCAATATTTGAGGTATTTGACGGGAATAATTTGTTTTAAATATAAATCCAAAAATCGCCCAGGAGTAGCAATAATGATATCGGCACCTTCTGTTAATTTTTCAATCTGTGTTTTAGGTCCTACTCCACCGTATAAAGCCACAATTTTCAAATCCGTATACTGGGCCAAAAGTTTTGCCTGTTCTTCGATTTGCAAAACAAGTTCTCGGGTCGGTCCCATGATTAAAGCCCTCGGTTCCTTTCCCTGTGAATATTTAATATTCATGATGATCGGAATCAAGTAAGCAGCTGTTTTACCCGTACCCGTTTGCGCTATACCAAACAAATCATGTCCTGCAAAAACCTGAGGAATCACTTTTTGTTGCACTTCTGTAGGTTCTTCGTAACCCATATCAGAAATTGCTTGTAAAAGCTGCTTATTTATTTTGAATTGTTCGAATCCCAACGGAAATTGACGCTTAATTGAATTGTAAAAATACGAAATATGTCCACCATACTCATCAAGCAAGCAGAAATAATCAACGAGGGGAAACGATTTATAGCGGACGTATTCATAAAAAACGGAATCATTGACAAAATAGGCTCATTAAAGACAACGATAGCCGACCAAATCATCGATGCCAAAGGCTTATTACTACTCCCTGGTGTCATTGATGATCAAGTACATTTTCGTGAACCAGGCCTTACTCATAAAGGCACCATTTATTCCGAAGCAAAAGCAGCCGTGGCTGGAGGTGTTACCTCTTTTATGGAAATGCCCAATACCTCACCCAGTGCCACTACCTTATCTTTATTGGAAGACAAATACCGTATTGCTGAAAAAAATGCACTCGCCAATTATTCATTTTTTTTAGGAACCACCAACGATAACATTGAAGAAATAAAAAAAGCCGATCCTCAACGTATCTGTGGAATTAAAATTTTCATGGGATCTTCTACCGGAAACATGGTCGTAGACAATCCGGATGCTTTGGAACAAGTATTTGCTCAATCACCCATGATCATCGCCACACATTGCGAAACAGATCCTATGGTGAAAGAGAATCAAGCAAAAATTATTGCAACCTACGGAGAAGACATTGATGCCCGGTTTCATCCCATCATCCGTAATGCAGAATCATGTTATCAATCTTCGGTAACAGCCATTGCTCTGGCCAAAAAACACAATGCCCGTTTGCATATTTTGCATATTTCAACGGCCAAAGAAATCAGTTTGTTTGACAATACGCTTCCTCTAGCGCAAAAGAAAATCACTGCGGAAGCCTGTATCCATCACCTTTGGTTCAGCGATGAAGATTATGCTTCTAAAGGGAATCTCATCAAATGGAACCCCGCTGTAAAAAGTGCAAACGATCGTGATGCTATTTTTCAGGCCGTATTAGACAATCGCATTGACATCATTGCCACAGACCACGCTCCTCATACCATAGAAGAAAAATCGAAGCGCTATTTAGATGCTCCATCAGGAGGGCCACTGGTTCAACACAGTTTGCAAGCCATGATGGATTTTCATGTGCAAGGGAAAATCAGTCTGGAAAAAATAGTAGAAAAAATGTGTCATAATCCGGCCATCTTATTCGAAATTAAAAAACGAGGATACATTCGAGAGGGTTATTATGCGGATTTAGTGCTTGTTGATCCGCAAAGTCCGGAAACGGTCAGTAAATCGAATATTTTGTACCAATGTGCCTGGTCTCCCTTTGAAGGACATACCTTTCAATCAAACATCAAACATACGCTTGTATCAGGGCATTTAGTGTATTCAAACGGTCGTTTTGATGAAAGTAAAAAAGGTGAACGTTTAGAATTCGACCGATAAATCAAGCCGTATATTTGCATTATAAAAGGTTCTATGCTACTTTTGCAAGCGGAATAAAGAAGTATTCCTTGATTCTACACGGTGGTTGTAGCTCAGCTGGTTAGAGCATCGGTTTGTGGTACCGAGGGTCGTGGGTTCGAACCCCATCATCCACCCATTAAAATGCCTTCTTGAAATTCAAGAAGGCATTTTTGTTTTTATACACTTAAGTTTTACTTTATTTTTTCTCTACCCTCAACGTGTGAGATTCTGTCGTGGTCAGGTATTGCACAATATAAGAACCATTGGCTAATGAAGTACCTAGTTCTACACTGGCTTCTCCATCTGTTGTATTTTTTTGTTCCACTAAACGTCCAAAAATATCGTATACCGAAACCGTTGCTTGTTCTGCTCTTAATTTCGTTAACACAAACGAACTAGAAAAAGGGTTAGGCGCAACTACAACAGGAACTCTTATCAATTGATCTAAGCTAACTGAAATCACATGACTCAATGCTGTCTTGCCATCAAAATCATGTTGTCTCAATCGATAATACACCGTTACGCCTTTTGCGTTATAATCTGAATAATTATAAGAAAGAATACGACTACTATTACCTGCTCCATTGATCACAGCAATATTTTCAAAATTAACTCCATCTGTTGATCGCTCAAGATCGAAATAATGATTATTCACTTCAGATGCCGTTTGCCAAGTTAATTCAATATGCGTTCCTTTTGACACTGCTTTAAAATCTAACAACTCTATAGGCAGAGTACACGGTACATTCTGTACTAAGGTTCCTACCCAAACATGTCCACAAGTTGCGTCTGTTAACGTTACTGTAATAGTTTTATTCCCCGTCGTCGTCGTATACAAATGTGTTACAGGATCATCTGCAGCTGCGCCTGTGTTGGTCACCGTAGCGGAACCATCTCCAAAATCCCAAACGGCATTGTTATAACCAATCACTTCGTTAAAATGCGTTAAGAAACTAGGTGTAAACGTATAGCTTCCACATGAATTATTAACAGCACCAATGGTTGGTCTTTGTGGATTCAACCATGCAATATTAGACATGCCTAATCTCACCGTACTTGAATTGGCTAACGTTACTCCACTAGGATTGTAGGTTCCTCCTGTATTCGCATTCGTAATGGTTCCCACCAAGGTATTATCAACTGCATCTCGACCATTGGCTACATATATCACATCATTAGGACCTATTTGCAAAGATCCTGCTGCAGTACCAGCTATTGTGCTGAGACCAGTCGTTAATCCTGCCACCGTTAAATCTACACGGATTAAATTAGCCCCTCCTAAGGTAGTGGCATATAAATAATTCCCATTAGCAGAAAATTCACACCCATAAAGTTTAGACCCTCCACCTACCTGAGCTGCAGCATCAATATTTTTGATCGCAGTACCAATCAAACCTGTAGCCCTATCCCAATTGAACACCGCAATCCTATTGGCATTGACAATGGCAATTTTATTTTGGCAGCGGTTTACTTTCACGGAACTTTGAAACTGTAAGTTCCATGAATCCGTGGCATAAGTCGATGTTTGAATCCCTCCTAATACACCTACATTATTTAACCTCCACGAATTTAATACAATACTTCCAGATCCACCTCCTCCTAATCCTGCTATGATCTGATACCCATAATTTCCATCCGTGCTCACATAAACATTTTCTGAGGGCAATTGAGCATTTGTCCTCAAAGTTGAAACAAGTGCAGGATTGGTTATAGAGGCTCCGGCTTGAGCACCACTATACACCCTTACACCTTGTTGCTGATTGTCGTTAGGCTCAACACCAGTATAGGTCGATTCTGCATTACCTGTAATGACAAAATATTGCGTGGTACGATTCGCAGGGTTAGGAATAATCACCCCACCTTGAGTAGAAGACGAACTGGAGGTCATGAAATTAGCTATAGGTACATTGTTATTACCGCCCAAACGAACGTTATTATCATATACCATAACATTTCTATCCGGTGCACAAAGCGTAGACGCTCCTTCATTTGCAACAATATTATCCCCAACAGGCCTTACCGGCTGCGTAGGAGCTCCTCCACCGGTAAAATCAAACATAGCCTTATTCCCAAAAACCCATTTAGGAGATAATCTGTAGGGTGCAACCTGAGCCATCACCTCCAGTGAGGAAAAAACAAGTACTATTATTCCGAAAATAACCTTTTTAGGACGTAGTTTTATTTTCATATTAATCTTTTTTATTACAACACTTTTGTAGCTATATACAAGCTTAAAAGCAAAAGTAACTATAAAAAAGATACAAATAAAACTATGAATAAGATTATTACAAGAATATAAATAAGTTTAAACAATTTTAAATTATAACTTTTCAAACAAAAAACAACATTATAAAACAATATAAAGATTATAACTTGAACATATCTAATAATAAAAAAGGCCTTTCTTAGATGTAAGAAAGGCCTATAAAAAAGACAAAATGAACCTTTATTTTTTCTCTACACGCAAAGTATAAGAACTGGTTGAGGTAGCATATTTCAAAATGTAAGATCCAATGGACAAGGATTCTCCCAAAACAAGGTTTGTTTCTGTTTCATTTGATGATTTTTGTTCCAATAAGCGACCTAAAACATCGTATACCGATACGGTAGCAGCTTCCGGATAAATTTTAGTCAAGGTAAAGGATCCTGAAAAAGGATTCGGCATCACCACAACAGGAACCGTCCCTATTTTATCTAAACGAACAGCAATGATTTGACTGGCGGATACTGTACCGTCAAAATCATGTTGAAGCAATCGATAATAAACAATTGTCCCCGAAGCTCCATAATCTGTATCATTGTAATTCAACACGGAAGAACTGTTACCAGCTCCGTCTATACGGTCAATCGTTTGAAAATTAATCCCATCCACAGAACGTTGTAATTCAAAATAGTCGTTGTTTATTTCTTTAGCGGTCTGCCATGTTAAATCTACATGACCTTGCTTATATAATCCTGCAAAATTCAATAACTCAACGGGCGCAGGACAAGATATAGTAACAGGAATGGTAGTTGTCCATGTATGATCACACGATTGATCTCTGAACGTGAGCGTTACAGTATAAGGTCCGCCGCTGGTTGGGAAAGTATGAGAAGGTGTCGCATTGGCAGTGGTATTCCCCGATGCATCTCCCCAGCTCCAGGTAATAGAAGCATTATTAATGGCCACATTTGTTCCAAAATAATTTCGAAATACAAAACTGAAAGTATAAATATTACACGTAGCCGTCGGCGTAGCAGTGATTACAGGAGTTCTCGGGGATAACCAAGCAATATTAGAAAGCCCATTAGATGTAGTCACTCCTGCTGCTGTGGAGAAAGAAGTATAAGAAGGTGTTCCACCAGGAGTATTAATACGCCCCATAGTCGTACCTCCTGATGCACCTGTACAATAAATCCTGCCATCCGGACCCAATTGCATACTCCAAGAAGTAGACCCCGCAACAGTACCACTACCAGCTCCCGTAATATCCGCCCAATTTACAATACTCCCCAGGCCAGACCAGAAAATTCTGTTGCCATCAGGAGAAAACTCTAAACCTACTCCTGCACCTGCTCCCGTTATCCGTTTCAATTCACCTGTAACAGCTCCCGTAGCACGGTTAAAATTATGAACCGTTAAGGTATTACCCCCTATAAAAGCTATTTTATCCTGACAAGGACTCACTTTCAAATAAGATTGAGAGGCATCTGAGCCCGACCAATAATCTGCTCCTGCTGTATAATCTGTAGGACCCGTTATTCCTGCTGCCGTATAACGCCACACCCTGAATGTATTCTGTAATTGTTTCGTATGTGTAATCACCCAATATCCTCCTGCTCCATCGGTACAAGCAGTAATGGACTCATTAGGAAAAACATTGGTTGAAATTGCCACAGGACCTGCATTATAAGCAACCCCTACTCCTGTTCCTGTAAATCTATACCTATTCAACCCTCTACTTCCACATGCACCACCTGTTAAATCGTTAGCCAGAATCACATAAAATGCATCATTAGCAATGTTTCCCGCTGGGTAATTATTTCTCACCGGATCAGGAAAGGAAACTCCTCCTCCCGTGGCAGAGCCAGAACATACATTGTCTCCAAATGGATTAAATATTCTTATATTATCGTTAAAGTCAGCATTTGCAGGATTGCCATTAAACGCATGCATCGTGTTGGTGTACACACCAACATTGCCACTGGTAAAACATACACTGGTAGAAGCCTCTACCCCACCCGTAGTAGTTGGAACAAATCCTGTAGTTGGAAGACCAGAATTAGGGAAATTCCCATTTGGAAAGGTAAGTCTTCCACCTTGTCCAAAATACCAATCCGGAGATAATGCATAAGGGGACTGGGCATAACCTATGGAAATACTCCATAGCACCACCAATAAGGCGTACAATTTCTTCATAAAAGTTTATTTTTTAGCTGGTATATAAAAAATCTAATAATTAATACGATTTTACCGAAAAGGTAAACAGTATAATTGGAGCAATTTAAACTTATTTATTATTCAAAAAATAAAAATCATATTTATTCTAGCATTAAGGGCTAAAAAAGATAAAAAAACTAGAATATTCATATCCTAAAAAAGATAAAAAAAGGAGGATCTGATTAAGATCCTCCTTTTTTTATCTTTTTTAATGCCTTTACTGCTTTTCCACATGAAATGTATAGACATTCATGGTCGTGGCATAATGGATAATATACGCTCCTTTCGATAAGTTTTCACCCAAAATCAAGGTCTGTTCGCCCTCATTGGAAACTTTTTGTTCACGTAATCTCCCTAAAGCATCGTATACTGAAACAGTAGCAACCTCATCATACATCTTATGCAAGACGAAAGAACTTGAGAATGGATTCGGAGCCACAATAAATGGTACTGCACCGGTTTTATTCAAACGAACAGAAATGACCTGACTCGCTGTAATGGTACCGTCGTAATCGTGTTGCAATAATCTGTAATACACGATACTTCCCGTAAGTCCCACATCCGTATAATCATAACCTAACACACTTGAGCTGTTTCCAGCACCATCGATGTTGGCAATGGTCGTAAAATTGATCCCGTCCGTTGATCTTTGCAATTCAAAGAAGTCGTTGTTGACCTCCATAGCGGTTTGCCAGGTCAAATCTACATTACCTTGGTTATACAAACCTGCAAAGCTTAACAATGTTACAGGAGCGGAACATGAAATGGTTACAGGAATACTCGCTGTCCAAGGATGAGTACAAGACTGATCCGTAAAGGTCAGTGTAACCGTATAAGGCCCTCCACTGGTCGGAAACGCATGTTGAGGCGTAAGTGTACCTGTTGTATTAGGACTCGCATCACCCCAGTTCCATGTTACAGAGGCTAAGTTTACCGGAATATCAGAATTAAAATAATTTCTAAACACAAAACTAAAATCGTAGATGTTACACGTTGCTGTAGCCGCAGGTGTAATAACAGGAAGTTGAGGTGACAACCAAGCGATATTGGATAATCCTCTATATATAAACCCATTAGAAGTTATTGTGCTATATGTCGGACTAGCGTTAGGAGAACTTATAACTCCAACAAGAGCACTATTACCAGGGGATGTGTATATCTTGCCATCTGGGCCCAATTGCATACTCCATGATGCACTTCCTCCAACAGTTCCTGTTGTACCCGAAGCAATATCAACCCATCCAACTGTTGTACCTTGACCCGAATAATACACTTTAGAACCGTCAGGAGAAAATTCCAATCCCACACCATGTGATACACCCAAACGTCTTAACTCCGCACCGACAACACCTGTTGCTCTATTAAACGAGTGCACCACCAATACCCCTCCACCAGAATATGCGACCTTATCTTGACATGGACTAATTTTAGTATAAGCCTGATTACCATTTACATCAGGAGTAGCCGCACCCACAGTATAATCAGTTGGACCAGAAATCGCCCCAGATGAATTGACATGCCAAACTTTGAAAGTATTAGAGTTTGTATAAACGTGGCCAACTATCCAATACCCTCCTTGACCATCAGTACCGACAGTTAGTGCCTCTGAAACAGAGTTATTAGCAGCCATATTAACTGATCCTGAATTATATGCTGCAACACCAGCCGACTTTAGAAAACGATAACGATTCAACCCTTTAGGTCCACAACTTCCACCTGTAAGATCGTTTCCAAGTATCACATAATAAGCATTATCAGGATCTGCTGGATCTGGAAAAGCAACACCTCCACTGGTTGCCGATCCTGAACAAACACCATCAGTAATAAAGCTTCTCATGCTAATGTTATTAACATTAAAAGCATTGACCGTATTCGTATAAACAGCTACAGCTCCACTCCTACTACTAATACTAGTAGAAGCTTCAGGAAAAACACCAGCTGTAGGATTCGAAGCGGCAGGAGTAGCAGAAGGTGCTCCTGAAGTAGGATAAGATCCTGTAGGAAAACTTAAACCACCTTCTGCTCCAAATCTCCATTCAGGAGTAAGTGAATAAGGAGATACTTGTGCGAACACAGCACTTACCCCCAAACACAGAGCAAATATTATATGTAAATATCTATTCATAATCGTATAATTTATTACATGGCAAATATACTCTTAATACTCTTCGAATTCCAAAGGTAACTGCTATTTTTATTTTCAACATTCGCAATGCAAAGCCCTTATTTATCCAAAAAACTGAACCTAGAGCTTGCTCACGTTCCCCTCAAACACAATTATTTATGTAGATATTAGACGAAAACGAGATTAAAAAGTTTCAAAAACAGGGATATTTCTACTCTAAAAGAGGCCTGTATCAAAAAAACGGTATAGCTCATTCTATTAATTCAATATTTTGAATTAAATTATAAAAAAGACAATATACCTTACACCAAATAATAAAACATAGAAATGATACAACACAATAAGTTACATCATGACCTCATTGAGAAACTTAAAATTTAAGCTAGTGATTGGTGGAGCAACAAAATCTGAGGAATGAGCAAAACATAACCAGAATTGTCAATGCTGCCATTCGCTTGACGAATCATCTCCTCCTGAGGCATCTGACGTGCTATAATGGCCTGAATTTGCGCTACACTGCGTTTTTCATCTCTTAAACGTACACGCTGTATCCTTACCTCTTCAGGAGCGGTCACTACAAAAATCTGATCGAGTCCCCGCCGATTGTCTGCATCTAATAACAAGGCCGCCTCTTTTACCACATAAGGTTGCCCCGCTTGTTTTTGGACCCAATCTTCAAAATCGAGGGCAACAGCAGGATGAATCAGTTGATTAAGTTGAGCAAGTCGTTCTGGCGAATCAAAAACCAATCCTGCCATATAGGCTTTATTGTATTGTCCATCTGTAAAACTTTCTGCTCCAAAAAAATGAATGATGTTTTTTTTCAACGCTCCATTTTCTTGTACCAATACCTTAGCCCTGTCATCGGCATAATATACAGGTACACCCAATACCTCAAAAATTTGACATACTAAACTCTTCCCACTGCCTATACCACCTGTGATTCCGATGAGTGCAGGTTTATTGGACATGTTTGAGTGAAAAAACAGATGGGGAAACGGTATAATCCCTGATGTAATCGGGAAAATCGACGAGCACAGGCACTAAATTACCTGAAACAGAATCTCGCATATTGTAATTTAAGATGATCTTATACTTTGCTTTGTTTTCTACACTTATATGTTCTTCCTGGACATAATACTCCACCTTAAAAGCCGGAATATTTAGATCTCGTACAACAGCATCAGGAAAGTCGACCAAAACAGCTTGAATAAGCCGTTTTTTCTTAGCAAAAGAAGCCACTTCAAAAATCAAATGGGCTTTATTATAATCGGTCTTTACTCCGGAAGGTAATATTTTTTTCAACTCCAATAAGGTATCCAATCCTTTATGAATAGCCTTACCCTCCAACAAATTCAGGGTATCTGGAAGTTTTAGTACCTGAGAAGCGGGGCCTTTCACGGTAATGTAATCGGGGTCTAAATACACTTTACCACTGATGCGGTAAGGGGATTTCAACTTCAGTTTTTGAGGATCTACAGTAAGAAAAATTTTCTTTTGTATCATTTTCTTACTGACCAAAGCCACAGAGTCGGTAACCATGTAATTGAACACCAAACGTCCCAAATCGGGCATAATAAAACTCATGAACTCTTTCGCAGGAATAATCTCCCGACCTTCTACTGCCGATAGAGGAAGTTCTAAAGGATCAAACTTATATACCAAATTACGCTTCAATAATTCCCAACCCGATCCTCTCGCATTAAAAATAACATTGGCCTTGACGACGTGTTGAGCAGATGAAAGACTATCCGGCACAAAACGCACCGGATAGTTAATATTAGTTTCATAAATGCCACCCATTGCATTCAGCAGCCAAAAACAAGCTGCTGTCGCTAAGCAAAGCAAATAAGCATTGTAATCGTATCTTAAAAGTCGCTTCAAAATAAACTAGAATGTTTTCGAAGAAGCAGAACCAATGCCTACTTTTTCAATTTTAATGCGTGTTCCTTTTGTATCTATTTCCAACCACACCGTATCATCTTCTTCAATAGAATAAATTTTACCATGGATACCTCCAAGTGTTTGAACAAAGTCTCCTTTTTTCATCGCATCCCTGAAGTTTTTTTGATCTTTCGCCTTTTTTTGTTGTGGACGTATCATGAAAAAATACATCACGACGAACATCAAGCCAATAAAAACCAAATTGAAATAACCTCCTCCAGATCCGCCTGCTTGTAAAAACACTAGTGCTAATTCGTTTGTCATAATTGTTGAAGTATATAATTTATAAATTGTTTACAACCCTATTTCTGATCCTTGAAAGGACCTTCAATGTCTAATTTTTTAGGATTCACTTTTCCTTTAATCGTCAGCAAAGTCACTTCAGACTGTGTGTTGGCGATCACTGTAATCGTCTTCTTAAACTCTCCCGGACGACCTTCGCTATTGTATTGGACTTTGATTAATCCTTCTTCTCCCGGCTTCAATTCGTCTTTCGTCCATTCTGGCAAGGTACATCCACAGGATGCTCTTACATCTTCCAATACCAATGGATTGTTTCCGGTATTGGTGTATTTGAACGTATAAGAAACTTTTTCCCCTTCATTGATGGTACCAAAATCATGTAAGGAATCCGCAAACGAAATTGTCGTTAATGCTTTCGTAGGAATACTATCCGCACTGACAGCAGATGTAGATGTTTCCTGGTTTTCTGAGCTGTTTTCAGAAGCACAAGATGCCGCTAAAAAACATGCGACGGCTAAGATGACATAAACGGTTTGTTTTTTCATAGCTTATTAAAGAATGGTATATTTTTCTCCCGTTAAAAATACAATTATTTTCCAGAGACTCCAATAAGATCGGTTGAATAGTCCTTCCCCTACTTATTATCAATCAGTCCTCTTCCACTTTTTCTAATCTTACCACTGGCTACCAATTCTGTCGATAATTTATCGAGTAAACCATTGACAAACTGTTTACTTTTAGGTGTGCTGTAAATCTTCGACAATTCAATGAACTCGTTGATGCTTACTTTTATAGGAATACTCGGACAGTAGATCATTTCTGCCAAGGCCATTTTTAAGATGACCTTATCCAAAATGGCCAAACGTTCCATATCCCAATTTTGGACTTTGTCCCGAATAAGCTGTTCAAATTCGTCATCGTCCCGACAGGTATTATCATAAATGTCTTTAAAATACTGTTTATCATCATCCCAATTCAAGGAAATTTCTAAAATCATTTCCTCTGGATGATCAACTAAACCTACCGATTTTAGTGTTTTTACCACCATTCCTTTCACGATGGATTTATTTTCAATCCAATTTAAATCGTCGCTTTCCAACACGTCTTCAATGTGTTTTGTTTTGAGGAGCGATTTTTTAAAAATATCCAATACAATGGCCCGATCGTCTTCTAAATCTGCTGTTACCTTCTCCTGATAGAGTTTGTATTCAGGTAAAACCTGTAAGTATTCCTTATAGTATATCTTTACAGCATCTTTTGCAAAACGGGCATGATGTCTTCCACAGAGTTCTTGTAATTTCTTGCTCTCTGCCAAAGCGGCTATGATCTTGTTATTTTTCAGTTTATAAAAAATCGCCGGAATATCTTTAATAATGTGTTTATTTTGTTGATCGTGTTGATCGTTGGTTGTCATCTCCGCTAAACTCACCAAAAGGTCCAGGATCAGTAAATACTCACGGTAAACCTCATCCACATCACGCAACATGGTACGTAAAAAATGGTTACGGTCCTTTTCATTAAAATTTCTGTATTGATTTAAAGCCTTAGCAACGGCCTCAACAATGCGAGGATCTGTATGATCGGTTAAAGCCTTACCTTCTTCAACCACAGCTCTATACCATTTATCTGCCTCGGCACACTGGGCTTTTAATCCCTCTTTGTCTTGAGGTTCCATCGTGTTCATATCAGGAGCGAAAAATTCCTCCAACAAACCGGTTCCCATTTCAAAATTTGATTGTTTCGCAATGTCCAAGGAATACAGAGCCTGCATTGCCTTGATACGAAGTAGCCTACGATTGAGCATAAATGGTGTT
The DNA here is from genome assembly GCA_964454665.1 of uncultured Chitinophagaceae bacterium. Classification (GTDB taxonomy): domain Bacteria; phylum Bacteroidota; class Bacteroidia; order Cytophagales; family Cytophagaceae; genus JACMQM01. The sequence continues at coordinate 44,460 of CAYVTO010000003.1, read as the reverse complement.
AAAGAACGTTTTAGTAATAGCCAACAAGCTTTTTTACCTTGATTTATTACTTGCAAAAGTAATTTATTTGAAGCTTGATTACAATCTTTATCTACCGATATTTGTTACAAGGATAAAAAATAGCAATGGGATCACTTCAATACCTCAATAAATACCTATACAAGTACCGTGGACGCTTATTTATGGGAATTGTCTTCACAATTCTTTACAATATTTTCGGCATTGTTCAAGGCCCTATGATTAGAAAATCGATCGACAGCTTACCTGAAGTATTATCAGGAAAGGGGAATATGGATGAAGCCAACACACAAATTATCATTTATGGTTTAACGATTTTGGGTACCACCCTCATCAGTGGGGTATTTTTATACTTCCAACGCAAAACCATCATCAGTGTATCTCGTTTTATTGAGTACGATCTTAAAAATGAAGTCTATCAACATTACCAACAATTACCGATCAGTTTTTACCGTAAAAACAATACCGGTGATTTAATGAACCGAATTTCAGAAGATGTGAACCAAGTGAGAAACTACCTTGGACCAGCCATCATGTACAGTTTGAATATGGTCGTACTTTTTGCCATTACCATATGGATCATGATCGACGTGAACCCAACCTTAGCTCTGTACACGATCATTCCCTTGCCTTTATTGGTGATTACAGTATACAGTGTTCACAACAGAATCAGTAAACGTTCGGAAGAAATCCAAAGAACCTTGTCCAATTTATCTTCCTTTGTTCAAGAAGCGTTTTCAGGTATACGTGTTTTAAAATCTTACGCCCGGGAACATCAATCGAATGAGCAATTTCAAGACCTGAGCAATCATTATAAAAAGAAGGCGCTGAAACTCACCCTCATCAACGCACTGTTTTTCCCTATTATTTTATTCCTGATCGGTACCAGTACCATATTCATTGTATGGATTGGAGGAAAAGAAGTCATTGCAGGAAACATCACACAAGGAAACATTGCTGAGTTTATTTTTTACCTCAATAAACTCAGTTGGCCGGTAGCTTCTTTAGGTTGGATTACCAGTATGGTACGTCGTGCCGAGGTTTCTCAAACCCGAATCAATGAGTTTCTCAAAGAAAAATCTGAACTGGTCTCAACCGACAACTTAAAACCTGTTGTGAATGGAGCTATTCGATTTGAGCATGTTTCCTTACGTTACCCGAATGCAACAGTGGATGCATTAAAAGATATTAGCTTTAACATTAAAGCCGGAGAAACGGTAGCCATTGTTGGGAATACAGGGTCTGGGAAAAGTTCTATCGCCTATCTGGTATGCCGGTTATACGATCCTCAATCGGGCAATATATTCATAGACGATACCCCTTTAAAAGGTATTGATTTACAATACTACCGCAGCAATACGGGATTTGTACCTCAAGATGTTTTTTTATTTTCAGATACGATCAAAGCCAATATTCAATTTGGTAAAGACCATGCCACTGACCAAGAAGTGGCAGATGCCGCCCAAAAAGCTGGTCTGGCAGAAAATATTGCCGCATTCCCCGATCAATACAATACCATATTAGGTGAACGAGGAATCACCTTGTCCGGTGGACAAAAACAACGGGTTTCCATTGCGAGGGCATTGATCCGAAATCCTCAGGTATTGATTTTGGACGATTGCCTTTCAGCTGTAGATACCCAAACGGAAGACGAGATCTTAGAACACCTCAAAACAGTCATGGCGAATAAAACAAGCCTGATCATTTCTCACCGACTTTCCACTGTAAAATTAGCCCATCGCATTATTGTACTGGAAGAAGGTACCATTGCAGAAGAAGGAACCCATATGGAATTAATGCTCAGAAATGGGATTTATGCTCAAATGTACCAAAAACAAATCACGGAAAAACAAAAAAGTATTTTAGAATAATTATATATTTTATATATTGAAGCAAACAAACGTCGTATGAATACACCTAAACGAGCTCATTTTTACACCTGCCTTATCTCTGCAGGTTTTCTGTTTTTAGTATTGATCAATGGTGCATTTGCACAACAGTTGAGCATTAAAAATACAACAAACGGTAAAATAAGAGTCCTTCAACAAGGTCAGAAAATAGCCTTGAAATTCTCGATTGGCGATGATTATGCTAAAGGGAAAATTCAATCGTTTACAGACAGTACTATGGTATTGGCGATGCTTGATGAAGAAGAACTTATGCTTCGCGAAGTAAAAATAAAAGAGATCTACTCGATCAAAAAAACAAGTTCCATGCATAAGGTAGCGCAAGTGGCAGGTGCTATAGTCATGGTGGGTGGTGCCGTGGCTATTTTTGAAGCCCCTGGCATTGCTGGTGAAAACGGAAGTGATTGGCTAATAAGAGGTGCAGGTATTGCCGCTGTAGCTGTTGGTCTAATTCCTTACTTGATCAAACCAACCGAATATATTCAAGGAACCAATGCAGAATACGCCATTGTGAAGTAAGGAATGTAAGCACGTTCTTTCTTTGCATATTCTTTTATATGCGACCCCTTCAGGGTCGATTGGGTGTCATATTACGACCATCTATAAAGATGTAATCCCTTCGGGATTCATGAACCGCTTTTGAATCCGAAGGATTCACTTCTTTAAAGATTGAGATGAACTACCCTACAGTGGCATACCATTTTTGCAAAGAGGTCTAAGTAATAGTTACTTTTATTACTTACTTATCGTAATTTATTTTCTTCTTTACTTTTCCTTTGGCATTGTAATACAACCATTCACCGATCATTTGATCAGCTTTGTATTTCCCTTTGGATGCTATGGCTCCTTTTTCATTAAAATAAGTAGCATATCCGTCTTTTAGTCCATCTACAAAATTAACTTCCAATTCTAAGGTTCCATCTAATCGATGAAAAAGCCAAACCCCATGAGGTTGTCCATGAAGGTAAAAACCAGCAGTCTTCAAAGCTCCATTTTCATAATAACTTAACCATAAACCATGGTAGGCACCGGCTCTGAATACACCTTTCCTCTTCACATGCTTAGTGCCGTAATACTCCCAGGTACTGTCTTCTTGAACTCCTTTTTTCCAATGCTCTGCAGATTGTAAAACACCACTAAAGTCATACGTTTTAATCAATCCATCTCGTAGACCTTCCCGGTATTCTTCTTCAGCATTAAGTACTCCATTGGGATAAAATATTTTCCATAACCCTGTTTTTTGCTGTAGAGAGTCTAATGGCCCTTCTTCTTTGAGTTCTCCTGTTTCGTAGTAATAGCGCTGCACCTGAGCCTCAGCGACAAGACTCATGCAAAAAACAAAGGTGAAATAAATGATGTTATTCCTCATCAAAACGTTCGCTGCGTGTGAACTGGCCTTCTTCATAATATTTCCATTCTCCGGTAAGTTCATCGTTTTCATAAAATCCCTGGGCTTCCAGATTTCCCAAATCGGTATAATATTTCCAAAGTCCTACCCTCATGCCTTTTTTCATGTCGCCTTCTCCTGAGGGTTTACCGTTCGGATAATAATACTTCCATTTGCCTTCGGGATAACCGTCCACAAAATTACCTACAACAGCTATCGTACCATTGTCGTGGTAACTCTTTAATGTACCCAAACCCACCTTATAGGTTCCTTTCAACAAACGCTTACCGTTTTTATCCGATATGTCGCCCACATCCATCAATCGCCCATCGACATAGGTTTCTTCTCTCATCAACACCCCCGTATCCCAATAATTTTTCCATTTGCCTTCTTCTTTCCCTCCTTTGTACATTCCCTCTGATTCCACTCTTCCCGACGGATAGTATTCTTTCCACAAGCCCTCTTCTTCTCCCATCAGGTACACACCTTCCATCATCAACTTACCATTGTCGTGGTATATCTTCCATGGACCTTGCTCCAAACCCGACACCAATTTACCTTCCATAAACAGCTTCCCATTGGGATGGTAGCTTTTCCAAAGCCCCACACGAATCCCATTACTGTAATTCCCTATACTGGCCAGCTTCCCATTTTCATGGTATTCTTTCCATTCTCCTTCTTGTATGTTGCTTACAAAATAACCTGTCGCCGCCAAGGTATCGGTTTCAAAGTATTCATTCCAAAGCCCTTCTTTCTTTCCTTCCTTATAATATCCCTCACTCATCACCGCACCATTTTCATAATACTCCAGCCATAAACTATCCATGAGACCATGAATATAAAAACCAAGTACACGAAACGATCCATCTTGATGAAACTCTTTGTACAAGCTGTCTTCCTGGCCTGCTTTGTAATAGGTCACTGCTGCTAATTTGCCATTATCGTAATACTCTGTGAGTTCACCTTCTTCTTTTCCATTAACAAAATGGACATTGGATTTCACTTTCGTATTTTCATAGAATGCTTTTGAAGCTCCATCTTCCACACCATCTTTATAATTTACTTCCAACATTTTTACTCCTGAAGGATAATAGTAGAAGCGAGTACCATTGCCTTCTCTCAATGTCCCTGGTGCAAGTACTTTGCCTGTCATATCAAAATAGTCCTTCACTTCCAGTAAACGTCCTTGTTTCCATTGTTCCGTATTCCTTGGCTTTCCATTATCGTAATTGAACAACCAAGCTCCGTTCATTTTCCCTTCTACGTATTCCCCTGAAGACATCAACACACCATTTTTATAAAACTCCGACCACTTCCCTGTTTGTTGACCTTTGGTGTAAAATCCTTTTACATATTCTGCTCCATTGGACAAATACTGTATCCATTCCCCATCAAGCACACCTTCTACAAAATTGGCTTTGAGTTTTGTTTTTCCATTTTTAAAATAGGTCAAGTAAGCTCCTTGCTCCTGATCTTGTTTATAACTTGCTTGAAGCGCAAATTGACCACTGGCATGGTATGTTTTCCATTCGCCTTCTTTTTTATTGTTTTTATAAGCTCCTTGTACCTTGACGTTCCCATTAGGATAAAATTCCTTCCAAGCACCTTCTCTCAAATCGTTGGTATAATTGGCTTCTAAGGCCATGTTGGCATTGGGATAAAAATCAGTCCACGTGCCTGTTCTTCTCCCTTCTTTAAACACCCCTTTTATACGCAGTGTTTTGTCGTCGTAATATTCTAACCATTCGCCGTCTTCTTTCCCTTGTATATAAAACCCTGCAGAAGCGATTTCCTGATTGGGATAGTATGTAAGTACTTTCCCATCCAGCAAACCATTTTTATAATTTTCTTCTGCGTTTTTTATTCCAGCAATGCTGTACCATTTCCACAAGCCCTCTTTTTTACCATCCGCCAACAGACCTTCTCCTTTTACCTTCCCGGTATTAGGATAAAACTCTTGCGAAACTTGAGCATAAGCACAAGAAGCCGTCACCACGACAACAAACAGGTATTGTATTAATGTTACCATAATATGTAGTAAAGAAGATATATTCCTTTCAATATAAGAAAAGCTCTCCTCTATATCAAAAAAGTGACCCGAAGGCTTGTTAAATAAAAATAGAGCTTATACTTTTGATTACTTTTTAAACTTATACCATGAAAAGACCGACTCATTTTTTAGATGAGAGAGGAGGTCGCAAGTTCATCGTTGTTTTTTTGACATGCGTCTTTTCTTTCCGTATGGGATACAGCCAATCCTATTTTTCCACTGGTGCATCGTCGAATGGATTAGCAGGAGCAGTATGCTCACTCGATGACGAAACATACACCCTGCAATCAGTCGCCTCCAGTGCTTTTGCACAACACGCCAGTATATCTTCACACTACAAAAATCACTATTCCCTACCCGATGTTCATACCTCATCGGCTTTAGCACTCCTGCCCATACAATCTTGGATTGTGGGTGTGTCGGGAGAAAAAATGGGGCCTTCTCATTACCAAGAACTTAAAATGGGTCTAAGCATTGGCCATCGTATTGAACATACGGCCTTAGGATTAAGGGGGAATTGGCAAGCATTACATGTCGAAGGATTTAAAACACAACATGCACTCGTTTTTGAATTTGGAGGAATTACCAACCTAAGTCCTCATTTAAAATTTGGAGGCAGTATTTATAATTTCACCTTATCCAAATTTGAAAACAAACTTCTCCCCGTCATCCTTCGCTGTGGACTCAGCGGCAACATCCTATCTACCCTTCTGTTGAGCGGCGAAATAGAAAAAAACAATTACCAAACCCTGAGCATAAAAGGTGGAGCTCAATATACTTTTCATCCCCGCTTCAACATTTCTATCGGATATGTTCATCCTCATGCCCGCATCCATGGAGGACTGAATGCCAGGTATAATCGCATCACCCTGAGCTATAGTTTAGCCTGGCACATTCGATTAGGAATCAGCCAAGATTTTTCGATTTCCTATACCTTAAAAAATAAAAAAACATGAAGTACGTCTTAGGGATTCTTCTCCTGATGACATGCAGGTTTACACTTGCTCAAGAATCAACTTTTCCTTTATTCGAAGAAATGCCTCAGGATAATCAATTGTTTCAGTTAGAAGAACAAGAACAATACCATGCCACACTCAACATCAATAAAGCCAACAGTATGGATCTTTTGGCGACACAACTCTTGACGAAAGATCAAGTCAATGCTATTCTGCACTACCGAAAACAACATGGTAAATTGATATCATTATACGAGCTACAAGTCATTCCATCGCTTTCAACAGATACTTTGCAATTACTAGCTCAGCAACTGCACATCCCTTTTTTTGATCTTCATCAACCCAAACAAATTGTGAAGGAAAGTGTCCATTACTCACTCATACGATGGGGGAGAAAAACACAACGGAGTAAAGGATACCAAACAAATAGTAAAGGGATACGCACCTATTCCGGCGAAGATTACAGCTTATTGTACCGCTTCCGTTCTTCTTTTTCCAATCTTTATTATATGGGAATTTCTCTGGAAAAAGATGCCGGAGAAGCATTCACATGGAGTCCTTCTCAAAAACAATTTTATTTCGACTATACCTCTGCTTACCTCATCATACATCCCCAAAAAACAGTGGAACAAATTGCCATCGGTGATTTTCAATTTCGAAGCGGACATGGTTTGGTTTTCGGAGGGAATTTCATGCAAAGTAAAAATCCGGAATACTGGCAAAGTACCTGGCAAATTGGACATGGTTTCCGCCCCCATACTTCTTCTTCCGAATATGGTTTTTATAGAGGAATCGGTATAAAAACACAAAGCAAACATGTAGGCTTAAGTACTTTTTTCTCTAGAAGTCTGCAAGACGGGACCCTACAAAACGACGGATCCATAAGTGGTATCAACACATCGGGATTGCATCGCAGTACTACGGAATTAAACAAACGAAAAAATTTATACTTACTACAAACAGGAACTGTAATCACCTTCCAAAATTTGAATCAAACGGTAAAAGGGAATCTTGAATACTTGTATTCTGCATACCAATATCCATTAAACCCTTCAACGAACTATTACAATCAATTTTATTTTCGAGGGAAAGAACATCAAATCATGGGAATTGATCTTCAATACCATTACCAGGGAGGAATGGCATTTACCTCATTGGCCTTCTCTTCAGAACAAGGGAGAGCCATATACGGAGGCCTATTTCATAACCTCTCGAAACAAAACACATGGATGCTACAATACTGGTCATCCAATGCCCACTTTGAAAGTTTGCAAGGTAATATACCCAATTACAACAGTAGAATAGGAAACGAATCAGGCATCTATCAAGCTTTGTTATTACAGCTTTCAGTCAACGTAAAATTGTCTAGCGGTTTCAGTATATACCACAATAAACAAGCGTCTTTCGGTAAAAAAGGACCAACCTATGGAAATGAATGGATCAATCGTTTAACCTATCAACTTAAGAAAAAAACAAGCTTTTTCATGCAGTTCAGAACCACTCAGCAAGAAGAAACCAACGACTCCAATACGATTCGGCCTCAACTCCGTTATTATTTAGTAGGAGATTTATTACAAAAAGAAAACAGGCATTGGGAAATACACAGCCGAATTCAACTAGGTCTTTTCGATTTATCAGCCCATGAAGAAAGCTATTGTATCAGCCAAAGCATTGGCTACCACTTTAACCGGTATCGGATCAAAGCACAATGTACGGTATTCGATTCTCCTTCCTGGGACAGCCGACTTTATGCTTATGAGCCAGATCTTCCTATGGCTTTTTCTATTCCTGCCTTATCTGGCAACGGCATACGCATGTGTTTAGTTGCTACCGTAAAACCCTTTTCACAAGCAGAAGTTTCTTTCAAAATCGTACACATCACCTACACCCATGCTCAAAAAACAGGGAGCGGTTACGATGAAGTGGAAGGGAATAAGCAAACGGAAATCAAGGTGCAGGCACGTATATTTTTATAATATTTTACTTACTTTGTATAACATGTCTACCTACTACGACATATTATGCATTCCTCCCAATGCCTCTGAACAAGAGATACGTAAAGCCTATCGTACACAAGTGATGCTTTACCATCCCGACAAGAACCCTTCTCCAGAAGCCATTGCACGATTTTTACTCATTACGCAAGCTTATGAAGTCCTGACCGATAAAAACCGACGTTTTTTATACGATCATAACTTAGGAGAATTTGCCGCTGGACAATACTACATGCCCAGCTACGAAGAATGGATGGAACAACGAAAACAAAAACAACAAGAGGAAGAAGAAATGGAACGTCAGTGGTTCGCCGAAAAGAAAAAACAATTTCAAAAAAATCCTTATTACCACTACCATAAATTTCTCATATATACCCAATGCTTTTTAGGCTATTTTTTCGCATCGATTCTTTTTATAAGCTCAATCTATATCATCAGCACTACTCATTTTATTGTTTTCTTTGTACTGCTTCCTTTCATTTCAGCAGCTACCCTACTCGCCTATTTTTCCTACTCTTGGTTAAAAGATAAAAAAAGACTATTTTAAATAAATTCTTAAATGACTACCCGCATATAGTCACCTATTGAAATCCGCAAAGCCTGGTGCGGCTGGCGTCCACGAAAAGAAAAAGGATGGCACAAAGATCTTGATCATCTGATCTGGAGACCGATGAATGATGTCATATTTTAGGTGACTATATGCGGATAGTCATTTAAATTCTTATTCAAATACCTTCCAAAATATCTCCAGCAACATGTATCGGACTACAGGTATATTCATTCTAAACATCTCAAGTTTTTTTGATGTATCTTTGAAAAAGACTTGTTGACATGTTAATCAGATCTCTTCCATACTATTCTTTACTTCTTATCTTACCTTGCTTGTTTATTTTAAACACAAGTATAGCACAACCCTATTATGCAATACATGTACAAGGTAAAATATCCTATTTCACATCGAAAAAAGATCTGCGTACTGGAGATCAACTAGAAGCAAACGACACCTTGAATTTTTCTTCGAATGATGCATGGGCAATATTAGTAGGAGAACATGGCAATGTATTTTTACAACAACCTAATTCCAAAGACCGTATCGCCTTGTGTCATCAATCCATTCAACCTATATCGAGTACCCCAAAAAATACCCCCTCCCCAAAAAGTACCGTGGATAACCTTCAATCCTATTTCGAAGGCGAACAATTCGTTTTTATTGGAAATGACTTTAAACTCACGTTAAATTCAGACACCTACCCTTTGAGCGACAGCCTGTTTATTCTTTACCGATACGAATACAATGAACGTCACATTACCATTAAAGTACCTTATCAAAAACAAACCTTATTTTTCGATCCTCTTGTCTTATATACCTACAAAGGAGAAAAAATTCCTTATGCCCAAACACGTAATACCGGCATTTATTTATTCAATGCCATAGACAATATGCCTTATACGGCAGCAAAATTCAATCCCATATGGCTTCGAGAAGAAAAAATAAAAACTGAATTATCGGTATTGAAAAATTTCTATGCGTCGAAAGGAAAAACATGGTCAAGCATAAAGTCCTATTGCTTACAATATATTTTAGATGTCTATGGTAAAACCGATGAGGTTTATTATTCCTTATGGTTCGACCATCACCTAAAGTAAACACCTCTGTTTGAAAGGAATGATCTGAATATAAATTTGCTTTTGTACGAGAAGCGTTTATTTTTGTATAAACATAATTATTTATTACTATGGGAAAAGGCGATAAAAAAAGTAAAAAAGGCAAATTGGCAATGGGATCACACGGTAACAGCCGTCCTCGCAAAGCGAATGCTGTGGCTGCTAGTCCTAAAAAAGTAAAAGCTGCTCCAAAGGTAAAAGCTGAAGCCGCACCGAAAGTGGCAAAAAAAGCGCCAGCGAAAAAAGCAGCAAAAAAAGCAGAATAAACTCATCTCATGAGCCTACATAAAAAAACTCCCGATAAATACCGGGAGTTTTTTTTATCTATTGATCGAAAAACAATACCTATGCATGATCATGCCCACAAGCATGTACTGGTATTTGCTGAATATCTAAAGGCGCTTCATTGGCCTTAAAAGGTTTACGTGGTTTCAAATTAAGTGTTTGAAACATCTGTTGATCTTCATTGACTTCTGGATTAGGCGTCGTTAACAATTTATCACCTGCAAAAATAGAGTTAGCTCCCGCTAAAAAGCATAATGCTTGTTCTTCCACCGTCATACGTACACGACCAGCCGATAACCTTACCATGGCTTTAGGCATCATGATACGTGCAGTCGCAATCATACGAATCATATCCCAAACAGGAACTTTGGGCTGATTTTCTAAAGGTGTTCCTTCTACCGGAACCAAAGCATTCACGGGTACCGATTCCGGATGTTCGGGCAAATTAGCAAGTGTCAACAACATCCCCACACGGTCTGAATCGTTCTCTCCCATTCCAATAATCCCCCCTGAGCAAACTGAAATTTTTGCTTTTCTTACATTTTCTAAGGTTTCAATACGATCATCGTACGTACGCGTTGAAATAATTTTATCGTAATGCTCTTCGCTCGTATCTAAATTATGATTGTAAGCATACAATCCTGCCTCTTGCAATTTTTTCGCTTGTTCTTCCGTCAACATCCCCAATGTACAACACACTTCCATCCCCATACTGCTCACCCCTTTCACCATGTCCAGTACTTTATCAAAATCCTTATTGTCTCTCACTTCTCTCCAGGCTGCTCCCATACAAAAACGGGTACTGCCCGATTCTTTGGCTTGAAGAGCCGAATCGATGACCTGTTTTACATCCATCAATTTCTCTACTTTTACATCGGTATGGTAACGCGCTGCTTGAGGACAATAAGCACAATCCTCAGGACATCCACCCGTCTTGATCGACAACAATGTACATACTTGTACTTCGGAAGGGTCATTGTATTTTCTGTGCATTGTTGCACCCTGGTAAATCAATTCCATCAGAGGCAAGTTATAAATTGCTTCTGCTTCTTCTCTTGTCCAATTATTTCTAATCTCACTCATGCTTTTCGGCCTTGATACGTTTTACAAAAATAATGGAAAAACAGAACAAAACCGCTTTTCCATTATTTTAAATAATCCCGCAAAACAAAGGTAAATGTCTATTTTCTAAGCCCTTTCAAAGAGTTATCGTCATAATCATAGATATTATATTCCTTAAAATCTTTTGATATGTCGATGTTTAGATCTTTTATCAATCCATCCTTGATATCATAAACCCAACCGTGCACATGCAATGCACTTTCAAAATGCCAAGCTTTCTGAATGATAGAGGTCATGCATATTTTGTAAACTTGTTCTCTCACATTCAATTCGACCAGACGATCGGCACGTTCATTAAAATCGCTAATGGCATTTAATTCTGCTGCATAAAGACGATACACATCTTTGATGTTGCGCAACCATTTATCGATCAAACCATGGTAATCAGAACCAATGGCAGCTTTAACTCCTCCACATCCATAATGACCACACACAATCACATGTTTTACTTTCAACACTTCTACAGCATACTGCAACACCGACATTAAATTCATGTCAGTATGTACTACAACATTAGCGATGTTGCGATGCACAAAGATATCTCCGTGGGATGTTCCTGTAATTTGGTTGGCAGGAACCCTACTGTCCGAACAGCCAATAAATAGAAACTTAGGCGCTTGCCCAGAAGCCAACTTTTCAAAATAGTCTGGCGTTTTTGCGAGCTTTTTCTCTACCCAACTGCGGTTATTGATGAATAATTGTTTGTAATCCTCGTCAAATTTTGATGATAAATCCATAATATGAATATTTTAATGATATAATCGTATGATTTTAATGGCGAATGCTTCCGTATCATAGCACATGTGCAAAACATTACATACGGAACTCTGGCGGCATGAAAAATTCACTACGATATCCTATTAAACAATTCATAGCATGGTGTGTATAACAAGGAAACTGTTGTTTACTATAAAAAGGTGATGCATACACATATACCTCTTTCAAAATCATTTCCTTTTTAACAAACTCTTCTTTTGATTCCTGGTCGGGATTTTCTTCCTCTGTCGTTACAAAAATCTTATAATAATTAGAAGGAACGAGCATGGGAGTAGCAACATAAAAAAGTCCTACCAAAATCAATATGAATTTAACCCATTTTTTCACCATACGGCCCCCCCCCTACACTATTACTTTATTGAATAGAAAAATAATAAGGTAATCTCGTTTGAATTCCTTTGACACGATTCATATCCTGAAGTACTTGTAAGTAAGGATAAAAATTTTGCAATACTTGTTTTTGGTGATGTTCATAGCTACTTACTTCTTTATCTTCTAACCATTCTAACCATCCATCCTGTTCTCCATCAGGAAACTGTATAATCTTATACTCTCCTTTTTTGAGCTTAGCCAATTGGGCTGCCAACACAATGGCATCGCCCATTCCTCCTAAGGTATCGACTAAACCGACTGTCAATGCATCTGTTCCAGACCATACTCGACCTCCTGCATGTTGTGCAATCTGATCAACACTCATGTTTCTACCTTTGGCCGCTTTGGTTAAAAACTGCTTATAGATATGATCTATTTCTTGTTGTATAATATTTTTTTCATCTTGCGTCATGGCTTTACTAAAAGACCCAATATCGGCATAGCGTCCAATTTTCTCCCGATCAGAATTTACGCCTAATCGATTTTCCAATAAATTTTCTGCATGCACAAACAAACCAAATACACCAATAGATCCTGTAATGGTATTGGGTGTCGCTACAATTTTATCACAAGCCATTGCCAAATAATAGCCACCCGATGCCGCCACATCGGACATACTCGCAATCACAGGCTTTTTCAATTTAAGTTCTACGATTTCTTTCCACATCATATCCGATGCTAAAGCACTTCCTCCTGGCGAATTGATGCGTAAAACGACTGCCTTGATGTCATCATCTTCCGCAGCCTTTCTTAGTTCCGGGATCAAGGATTCCGGACTGATGTATTTTGCATTTTTTCCACTTTGTACAATTTCTCCCGAAGCATAAATAATAGCAATAGACTCTTTCTTCTCTTCCTTAACACGATTCGAAAGTAAAGCCCTATAGTTACACCATTCAATATTTTTTATTTTTTCTAATCCTAATTTCTCTCCTAATGCTTTTTGCACATCAGAAAAATAACCCACTGTTGTAATGATTTGACTTGCCAACGCATCGTCACTGTTTCTTACTTTCATGGAATCAGAAATGGCAAACAATTTTTCTTTTGAAATCCCCCTTGACAAAGATACTTTCGTTAAAAAATCATCGTATAAATCTTCCATTAAAGCTCTACTCTGCAAACGATCGTTAGCACTCATTTTATCTGAGATATAAGGTTCCACAGCACTTTTAAATTCACCTGCTTTAAACACCTCTGTTTTCAAATCTAATTTTTCAAATAAATTCTTAAAATAAAGGACTTCTATCTTTAACCCATTCAGTTCAATCAAGCCTGATTCCGGCATATACAATTGATCTGCTACAGAAGAGATATAATAAGATTTCTCTGTTAAAATTTCTCCGTAAGCATAAATAAACTTACCTGATTCTTTAAAATCCTGCAGCGCATGTCGCAATTCATACAAAGAAGAATACCCCGCGTCAAGCATACCTACTTCTAAATAAATACCTTTAATGGACTCATTGCCTTTAGCCATGCGTATAGACTCCACAAGGTCATATAAACCCATCCCTGCTTCTTCTCCTGATATGTTACGACGAACTTTCGCCAAAAAACCCTGGTCTTCTTTTTCAACAATAGGCCTGTCTAAAACCAGCTTAAAAACAGTATTAGGTTTTAACGTTACAGGAGTTTCCACCATGGAACCTCCAATCATCATCAAGCTCACGACAAGCACTACAGCAAAGAAAGTAAGCAATCCCAGAAAAGTTCCTAAAATGATTTTGAAAAGGTTCATACGAAGTATAAAGTTTGATCTGAAATATAGTAATTTTGGCGTGTTAAGTCTTCATAAAAAAACAAATTTTGAGACAGGTCTATCTATTACTGGGAAGTAACTTAAACAACCCTCGTTTACAACTCGAAATTGCCTTACAAAAAATCGAAGAAAAGGCAGGGAAAGCTGTTTGTTGTTCTAAAATTTACCGTTCCTCCCCCTGGGGCCTGAACGACCAACCCGAATTTGCTAATCAAGTCATTGAAATCGATACCTCTTTTTCACCTCAAGATCTATTGAGCTGCCTCCAATCGATCGAAATAGAAATGGGACGTGAACGTATCATTAAATGGGGCAGTAGAATCATCGATATTGACATATTATACTATGCAGGAGAAATTCTGAGCACGACAGCGTTAAAAATTCCTCATCCTGAGATTCAGGGTCGTCGTTTTACCTTAGTTCCCTTGTGCGACATTGCACCTGATTTAATACATCCTGTTTGGAACATCAGTAATCAGGAAATGCTCAACCGATGCCAAGATGAGGGGTCTGTCGTGATTATTACGTAGGGGCAGAAAATATTCTGCCCCTACGTAAAATTATACAGAAGCTACTTCCGAAGCAGAAGAGATTTTTTTTACCAATCCTTGTAATACTTTGCCTGGACCACATTCTACAAATAACGTAGCACCATCGGATACCATATGTTGCACCGTTTGAGTCCAGCGTACAGGAGCCGTCAATTGAGCAATTAAATTATTTTGAATATCTGCTACTTCCGTGTAGGGCTTCGCATCTACATTTTGATAGATAGGGCACAATGGCTTACTGAACGTTGTATTTCTTATGGCTTGTTCCAGTTCTACACGAGCAGGTTCCATCAGTGGAGAATGGAATGCTCCTCCAACAGGTAAAGGCAGAGCACGTTTTGCTCCCGCTGCTTTCATTTTTTCACAAGCAATCTCTATTCCTTTAGTAGAACCAGAAATAACCAGTTGTCCTGGACAATTATAATTCGCAGCAACAACTACTTCTTCTGAAATGGAAGCACATATTTCTTCTACTTTTCCGTCTTCTAGTCCTAAGATAGCAGCCATGGTAGAAGGATTTAACTCACACGCTTTTTGCATGGCTAAAGCCCTTTTATATACTAATGTAAGACCATCCTCAAAACTCAATGCTCCAGCAGCTACTAAAGCAGAAAATTCACCTAAAGAATGTCCCGCCACCATATCCGGTTTAAAATCAGCTTGCGTTTTTGCTAAAATTACAGAGTGCAAAAATACGGCCGGTTGAGTGACCTTGGTTTGTTTCAATTCTTCATCGCTTCCTTCAAACATGATTTTAGCAATCTCGAATCCTAATACCGCATTCGCCTTTTCAAATAATTCTTTTGCGACAGGATTAGTATCATACAATTCTTTTCCCATTCCTGAAAATTGAGACCCTTGTCCCGGAAATACATATGCCTTCTTCATTGTTCTTGGTTTTACTCTAAAATAACAAGATACGAAGTAAGGGATTTTGATTTAGGAATACAAGCATTTAGTGGTCAGTAGTCTGGTATCAGTAATCTAATGATTAAAAATTGATCTTATATATAACGATTAGATTAGTGAAGCTATAAAACAAAACGAGAAGACTTTACTATCTGTAAAAACTCCTCGTTTTATGATATGATGATAAAAAGAATACACGCAACTAATTCTACTGACTACTGACTACTGACCACTGATACCTGATACCTGATTACTCTTTAGCACCTAAAATATGAATCCACCCTTTAATAATTTGATGTTCATCGTCCGGATTAAGTCTCCTGAAATAAGTCACATTCGCCTCAAAATAATATACGCCCTCAGAGACCGACTTCCCTGAAGCATCGGTACAATCCCATTCTATAGTCGGTTCTCCTTCGTATCCAAACACCTGTCCTCCCCATCGGTTGTATATCGATAAATTGACAGACTTCACTCCTTCTGGTACTGGAAATGCTTTAAAGACATCGTTGAGGCCATCGTTATTTCTCGTAATCAAATTGGGAAGTTTGTAATACACACAATTATCAATACAGACTCTATTACTTCTTATTCCTTCTACGTCTTTATAATTGACAGCAACCACTTCATAACAACCAGCCAAACTCCTATCAGCATTATGATGAGTAAAGGTCGTCGTCGTCGTAAAACTCAAATACGATAATTCTTCCCCTTCATGAGCAGCAAAATAAATATTATACCCTTTAATCGTATTGCATTGTGGATCGGCAACCGAATTCCATAACAAGATATTGTTCTCTAAATTCGGTTGCGTTGAACAGGAATTAACAATCAATGCAGGAGCTCTGGGAGCCCTATCGTCCAATGGAATAGTACAAACCCTCGGTGATAGAGAATACATAGTACCTGTTAAACGAGGATCACAATAACTCGCTTTCACTAAAATATAATAACATACCGTATCGCAATTCTGAACTGTATTATCCGTGTAGTTATCTATTTTCTTTTTATTTTTCAAGGTATTAATAAGCGTATAAGGAGCCCCGTTTACAGAACGATATACTTCTACCGTATCTACTTGACTCGCTGTGGTGAGCTTCCACGATAATCTGACCGAAGTATTACCAGGTTTTAACGTCAACAGAACCGATGATTGTTCCGGAGAATATTCGGTATTCGTACCTCCTACCAATCGAACCTTATAGAAATAGTGTTTGGCTGAAGTATTTAATCCGGTATCGACAAAAAACGTATCAACAGGTACAGGTGGAGCCATTAAGGTATTTACTAACGTATAAGCCGCAGGAGCATCAGAAGATGATCGCCATATTTCATATTCGTATGGTAAAGGCAGAGGACTTTCCAAAGGGGTAAACCAGCGAAGCTCAATTTGTCCAGCCGTTAAACTCGTCGACAGAACAGATGCTGATGCCATCAGCGGTACATCTAATTTTAATTGTGCACACGTCTCATCAGCAGGGAAACTTACTCCATTTCCCGGTAAAGGAAATAATGCAACAATCGTATAACAATAAATCACCCCTTTCGATAAACCCAGCCCTTTATTATCATCGGTATAGCTGGTGATACCTCCAGCTACTTCAGCGATAAGCTCATATCCTGAATTCGCAGGAATCCCATCATCACATGGACCTGGATTAAAGTTGGCGGCACCACATTCTTTACGATATATCCTCATCACAGTCGCCTGAGCACACACATAAGAATCCCAAGTCAGTTGAATAGAACTTGTAAACGGAATGGACTGTAAGTTTTGAGGCTTAGGCGCTTTAACATATATTAAACGACTTCTGACATCCGCTAAATTGGGACTGATCGGAGAAGTATCTTGCACCTTGTACACTACCTCATAAGGTTGTTCTCGTACATGTGCACACGTCGTTTGCCATTCAAAACTACCTACCGGAAAAGGAGTATTATTGCCTACAACAGGAAATGGAAACACCGCAGGTGAAACAGGTAAGGTAAAAAGACCACTGAATGCCTCTAAAAAGAGAGGATTCCCGTCTGGATCACTGGCTGAAACCGTCTGCTGCAATAAAGTTCCTGCAACCACACAAGTATCTTTAGGCAATTGTAAAACCGGTGGATTATTCGCAGACTGTTTAATTTCTATCTGCATATCCCGAATAACATACCCAATACGAACCCCTAGTCGCCACTCTTCGATCATAATGGCAATATTATAATACCTTGGCGTTAATCCATAAGCACTTGGTGCATTCCAAACAATGTCTCCTGTTACGGCATCCAATGTCAAAAATGCAGGTCCGCCTCCCGTAGCAGTTCCTCCGAAAAATGGATTACCTGGTAAGCGATAATCCAAGACATTCGTATTAGCACTTGACTTAGGAGTCACCAACTTAAAGGAAAGACTATCTCCATCTGGATCATATGCACCTGGGTTATGAGTATAAATTTTCCCCACAGCACCTTCATCAATAGGAGGTACAGACAAAACCGGAGAACTATTCAACCCTAAAAAAGGATCAATCAAAAAGCCTAACTCTACATAAAATGCGGTGTTAACAGAATTAGACATATTTAAAATTCCTCCATTTCTATTCTCTTCGCGAAATCCCACCTTATAGAAACCAACGGCTTTGTAGGTATGAAAAAAAACAAAGACATTTTGAGAAGTCCCATTGCCCACAAAAAATAAAGACTGCCTGGAGACTTCTCCCCTTGAGCCATCACCAAAGTTCATGGTAGCAAGAGATTGATCTATACCAGCCGCATCATTTGTATACAACGAAAGCGTAAAACGATACGTTAAAGCACTTGTAGAAGTCCGTTCTGCTTTAATTTCTCCAGCTTTGATATGTGTAGCCTGAACTCCTGAAAAACAGAATAATAGAACACTAAAAGCAAGTAAAAAGAAACTCAAAAACGGTACTTTAAAATTAATCATGATTCAAAGTAAACAGCAAAGCATTGAAGTTTGTTATAAAGTTAGCTAAAATAAATCTTTATTTAGAATCTATTTAAATAATAACATTAATTGCATAATACTGGTCCAGGTTCTAATTTTGGTAGATTTAAGAAAAACTCAACCCATATTTCTAAAATACATATTAAGATGAATTGGTTTACTTCAGCAGTATCTTCCTCACTAGGGAAAAAAATCATGATGGCTCTCACAGGGCTATTTTTATGCCTGTTTTTAACAGTGCATTTGATTGGTAATTTACAATTACTCAAGCTGGATGGAGGCGAAGCGTTCAATGCCTACGCTAAGTTCATGTCCACCAATCCCCTCATCCAATTTATCTCTAAAGGAAACTTTGCCATAATCATAGCCCATGCTGTAATCAGCATTTTTTTAACTATTCAAAATAAAAAAGCTCGTCCTATCGGTTACCAGGTTTCCAGTGGTTCTGTGAACAGCAAATGGAATTCCCGCAACATGGGTATTTTAGGGACCATCATTCTTGTATTTATTGCGGTTCACCTGTATCATTTCTGGTGGGCTTACCACTACGGCGCTGACAATATCCCTACGGCAAGCTATACCAATGAATTAGGCCAAAACATCGTGTTAGTAGATCTTTATCAAAAAGTAATGTTCTCTTTCAAAGAGATGGGGATCGTGATATTCTATGTATTCTCGATGATTGCCATGGGCTACCACCTGAACCACGGTTTTGCGAGTGCATTCCAAACCTTAGGTCTGAATCATGTAAAATACAACGGCCTCATCTATGTTGTCGGTACAGCATTCTCAATACTTATACCAACCGCTTACGCAGCCATTCCATTAATCATTTTCTTCCGTTAATCATTTAAGCTATCGCTCATATGAAATTAGATTCCAAAATACCTGAAGGTCCGATAGGAGAAAAATGGACCAAGTATAAGTTCAATTTGAAGTTGGTGAACCCTGCCAACAGAAGAAAATACGATATCATTGTAGTAGGTACAGGTTTAGCAGGATCTGCTGCGGCTGCAAGTTTGGGAGAAATGGGATACAATGTAAAAGTATTTTGTTTCCAGGACAGTCCTCGCAGAGCACATAGTATTGCAGCCCAAGGAGGGATCAACTCAGCCAAAAATTATAAAAACGACGGAGACAGTGTTTACCGTTTGTTTTACGATACCGTAAAAGGGGGTGACTACAGAGCACGTGAAGCCAACGTACATCGTTTGGCTGAAGTGAGTGTCAACATCATCGATCAATGTGTTGCTCAAGGTGTACCTTTCGCCCGTGAATACGGCGGACTACTCGATAACCGTTCCTTCGGAGGAGCTCAAGTATCCAGAACATTCTATGCAAGGGGACAAACCGGACAACAACTCTTGTTAGGAGCATACAGCGCCTTAGAACGTCAAGTCAATGCAGGTACTGTAAAACAGTATACCCGTCATGAAATGCTGGATGTGGTAACCATCGAGGATCAAGCAAGAGGTATTGTTACCCGTGACTTGGTTACCGGTGAAATTGAAAGTCATGCGGCACACGCCGTATTACTTTGTACTGGTGGTTACGGTAACGTATTCTACTTGTCAACCAATGCACAAGGATCGAACGTAACTGCAGCATGGAGAGCACATAAAAAAGGAGCATTCTTTGGCAATCCTTGCTTTACCCAAATTCACCCTACCTGTATTCCAGTTTCAGGTGATCACCAATCTAAACTCACGTTGATGAGTGAGTCTTTACGTAACGATGGTCGTGTATGGGTGCCCGCCAAAGCCGGAGACAAACGTAATCCTGCCGAAATTCCTGACAGTGAAAGAGATTATTTCTTAGAAAGAAAATACCCTTCATTCGGAAACCTGGTTCCTCGTGATGTGGCTTCCAGAAATGCGAAAGAAATGTGCGATGCAGGAAAAGGTGTTGGAGCAAGTGGTTTGGCGGTATACCTTGACTTTGCCGATGCCATTAAACGTTTGGGAGAAGATAACGTACGTGCCAAATACGGTAACTTATTTGACATGTATGCTCAGATTACAGGCGAAAATCCTTACAAAACACCAATGCGTATCTACCCTGCTGTTCACTACACCATGGGTGGTCTTTGGGTTGATTATAATTTATCTACTACCGTTCCTGGGTTGTACGCTCTAGGAGAAGCAAACTTCTCTGATCATGGTGCCAACCGTTTAGGAGCAAGTGCCTTGATGCAAGGATTGGCAGATGGATATTTCGTAATCCCTTCTACCTTGAGTGATTACCTGGCAAACATTGGAACCAAAGCAGTAGACAGCAAACATCCTGCCTTTGCAGAAGCTGTGAAAGCCGTACAAGAACGTACTTCAAAATTACTGGCCATCAAAGGAAATAAAACCGCTAACGAATACCACAAAGAATTAGGTAAAATCATGTGGAACTACTGTGGCATGGCCAGAAATGAAGCAGGGTTGAAAAAAGCACAAATCATGATACAAGAATTACGTGCTGATTTCTGGAAAAACCTTAAAGTTTCTGGAGAAGAAGGAGAATTAAATCCAAACTTAGAAAGAGCTGGTCGTGTTGCAGACTTCTTAGAACTTGGAGAATTGATGGTTGTAGATGCCTTGAATCGTAATGAATCTTGTGGTGGTCACTTCCGTGAAGAATACCAAACCGAAGAAAACGAAGCGAAACGCGACGACGACAATTATGCTTATGTAGCAGCGTGGGAATACAAAGGCGACAACCAGCCTGAAACGCTACACAAAGAAGCATTGGTATATGAAAATGTTAAACTTACTCAAAGAAGCTACAAATAATGGCAGGCAATATGAACTTAACCCTAAAAGTATGGCGCCAAAAAAATGCCAATTCAAAAGGCAAATTGGTTAGCTATCCGGCACATAACATTTCTCCGGACATGTCATTCCTTGAAATGATTGATGAAGTCAACGAAGCCTTGATCAAACAAGGAGATGAACCCATCGCCTTTGACCACGATTGTCGTGAAGGCATTTGCGGTATGTGCTCTATGGTCATCGATGGTAGACCACACGGTCCTAAAGATGCCATTACGACCTGTCAACTTCACATGAGAAGTTTCAAAGATGGAGATACCATTACCATAGAACCGTGGAGAGCTCAAGCATTTCCTGTTATTAAAGACTTAGTAGTAGATCGTACGGCCTTCGATAGAATCATCCAGGCAGGTGGATACGTTTCAGTAAATACCGGGGTAACCATTGATGCAAACGCCATTGCAATTCCTAAACACGACGCCGATGCGGCCATGGATGCCGCAGCCTGTATAGGTTGTGGTGCTTGTGTAGCCGCTTGTAAAAATGCTTCTGCCATGTTGTTTTTATCGGCCAAAGTTTCACAATTGGCATTACTTCCACAAGGACATCCTGAGCGCAAAATGCGTGTAGAAAATATGGTAGCGGCAATGGAAGAAGAAGGTTTTGGAAATTGCACCAATACAGGAGCTTGTTCAGCTGAATGCCCGAAAGAAATTGGACAGGATAATATAGCACGATTGAACAGAGAATTTATCAGTGCAAAATTGACTTCCAATAAAGTATAGCCTTATCTAAAATGTATATAATGAGAAAGAGAGGTTAATAACCTCTCTTTCTCATTATACAGGATTCATGATCAAAATTCTAAGACAACAATTTTTGCCTCAAATAAAACTCCAATTGCTCATTTGTTTTTAGTAATTTTTCTGTCAGCTCCTCTTTTTCTTTCTTCAAGTGGTATACCTGATATGCTTTCAATATGGTTTCCTTTAATTCGTCGTCGTTCCAAGGCTTTTGTAAATAGCAAAAAATTTGTCCTAAGTTGACCGCATCTTTCAAGGCTTCTAAATCAGAATACCCTGTCAGTAGAATGCGTGTCTGATCTGGAAAATCCTTTACCGCCTGAGCCAATAACTCTGTACCTGTTGTTCCAGGCATCCGTTGATCTGTAATTAATACATGAATCTGATTTTCGGCCAAAATATCCTTTGCCGCAGCAGCCGAAATGGCTGTAAAAACTGTAAAAAAGCGTCTAAAAGAAGCTTTGAAGGCTTGAAGATTATGATCTTCATCGTCTACATACAAAACATTGATATTACCTTCTTGTTCCATGGGGGGTATAATCTATTTCCAATTTATTTAACCACAAATGAGTTAAACGTAGGCTCGTTACCTTTGGTTTATGAAAATAAATAAAATAATATGTAAAGACTAATGACTATTGGTAATTTTTTATCGTATATGTTGTATTAACTCTTAAAAAAGGCAGATTATTATCCAATACTTAAAGTCTGAATAAACAAAAATGAAAAGAATCAAAGAAAGAATTGAACAGCTTGAAGTCCAGCAAGATAAAATAAACACATATTTTCAACCATCCTTTTACCGAATCGGGAATACTCAGGATCAAAAAAGCTTTACCTCACTGCTCCAAACACCCGCCCTACAGCTTACCAATAATATATTAGGACAGCTCAAAGAGCTGATGAAAATAGAAAATCCATCATTAAAACTCCATGATGCAGAACAAGAAGCCTTAGCTTTAGAACATATAGGAGCTCTTTCTCTTGAAGAATACGGGGTATGGGTTTATTATCCATGGTCAAACCGTCTGGTACACCTGTTAGATGAAAAAGAATTCATAAAGGTTCGTACCAGCAGAAATCAATACAAAATTACCCCTGAAGAACAAGAAATTTTAAGCCACAAAAAAATAGGGGTTATCGGCCTATCCGTAGGACAATCGGTATCGCTTACGTTGGCCATGGAGCGTATTGGTGGAGAATTACGACTAGCAGACTTTGATCGTCTTGAATTGACTAACCTCAACCGCATTCGTACCGGAGTCCATAATTTAGGCTTACCCAAAGTATATGCCGTTGCCCGGGAAATTGCTGAAATAGACCCTTTCTTAACGATTCAGTGTTTTCCAGAAGGGCTCAATGAATCCAATATGGACCGTTTTTTTACCGATGGAGGAAAGCTTGACTTATTAATAGAAGAGTCGGATGGATTTGATATTAAAATTCTGAGTCGCTATAAAGCCAAATCACTACAAATACCTGTCATCATGGAAGCCAGTGACCGATGTACCGTAGATGTAGAACGTTTCGATTTAGAGCCCAACAGAAGCATCCTGCATGGATTAGTAGATCACCTGGATGTATCTATTTTAAAAACGCTAAAAACCACAGAAGACAAAATACCTTACTTATTAGACATGGTAGGTTTAGAAACCTCTTCTCTTCGTTTAAAAGCATCGATGTTAGAAATAGACCAAACCATTAATACATGGCCACAGCTGGCTTCTGCCGTAACCATGGGCGGTGGAATTGCAGCAGATGTCAGCCGAAGAATGCTGTTGAATCACTTTACCGAATCGGGAAGATACCATGTCGATATCGAAGAGTTAATTGGGAATAAAGGAGAACCCTCTTTAGATACTAACCCAAATCTCAAACTAGAAACTTCCAACAATGAAAAATCTCTTCTTGACGAGGAAATGAATCAAATCGCATCATTTTTTAAAATTGAAGACATCGACCATGAAATCATCTTAGATAAGAACATACTTGAAACACTTATAGAATCTGCTATCAAAGCACCTACAGGTGGTAATAGCCAACCTTGGAAATGGGTATATCAACAAGGAGTATTACTTCTATTTCACGACATTGAAAAATCAGCCAGCTTATTAGATTACGACAACCTCGCTTCGTATATAGGATTTGGAGCTGCCACCGAAAACCTTGTCCTCAAAGCTCATGAAGAGGGCTTGGAAGTTTCTGTACAACACTTCCCTCTCAAAGAAGAGAAAAGACTCATTGCGATTTACCGTTTTTACAATTCTAATTCGCTTAACAAAAACTTCAAACTAGAACTTCACGATACCCATCAATTAATAGAAGGCATCAATAAACGAACCACCAATAGAAATATTTCTGAACGACAAATCATTGACCCCATAGCTTTAAAAAAGCTTCAACTTATAGCAGAGGAAATAGAAGGAGCTAAAATGAAAGTATTGGACAGCCCTGAACAATTAGCAGAAATGGCTGACATCATCGGTAAAGTTGAACGTCTGAGACTCATGGAACCTAGAGGTCACTACGATTTCATCAATGAAGTAAGATGGAATCCTTCCGAAGTTTTAAAAACTAAAAACGGTGTTGATCTTGAAACAGTCGATATCAATGCAGCAGAAAAAGCAGGTTTTATTATTTCAAAAGATTGGCGAGTCATTAATACATTAAAACAATGGGGTAAAGGAGAAGCCTTTGAGCGTCTAGCTAAAAAAACAGTAGCTGGTGCATCTGCATTAGGGTTTATTTTCATGCCTCAACATAGCCATGAAAATTTCATCTATGGCGGACGAGCTGTACAAAAAGTATGGTTAGCTGCTAATAACATGAATATATCCTTTCAACCTCAATCACCTCTCACCTTTTTTTTTGTCAGACTACTCCATGGTAAAGGGGAAGGATTAGAAGAAAGAACTATAACTGAACTTTATGAATTACGAAAAAGATTTATTAAACTCATTAAAACAGAGGATTCGGCGGGCGAAATCTTCTTATTCAGATTGTGTATAGCAGACGAACCTAGGGTTAAATCTTTGCGAAAAGACGTTAACGAAGTATTCTCATTTAAAAAATAAAGTATCCCAATGTTAAAATTAAAAATGAGAGCTTTTCGTGCCATCAATAACACTCCAGCTTGTGAAGAATTCCTAGAGGGACATGTACGTGTATTGGAAGATTACGGCATTACCAACATAAGTACAAACAACCGCAAGTGGATGGAGATAACCAGTGTTTATGTTGTAGTAGCCACAGATGAATCAACAGGAAAGGTAGTGGGAGGAATACGAGTACATATCGCTGATGGGAAAGAGCCTCTGCCTGTTGAAAATGCTATTGGTTACATGGACGATAAAGTATACAAACTGATCGAAAAATATAAAGATTTAGGCACAGGGGAATTATGTGGTTTATGGAACGCTAAATCTGTAGCTGGATATGGAGTAAGCCTACTTTTAGTAAGAGCAGGAATTTCTATTGTCAACCAAATTAAAATAAATTCTTTGTTCACAATTTGTGGAGACTACACTCTGCCCATGGTCAACCGAGTAGGTTTCATAGTAGAAAAATCAATTGGTAATAACGGAGAATTTTTATACCCTAAAGAAAATTATATTGCCAGGGTATTAAGAAAGATGAATGCTGTAACCCTGGAAACAGCCGAAGAATATGATAGAGAACGAATACTCGATTTAAGAGATACTCCAATACAACAAGCCTTTGAAAAAGGACCCAAGGGAGAACTACATGTCGATTACGACTTAACTATTTAATACAAGATCAAAACAAAAAATAAGATGATTAATAAATTATTTTTTACTACTCATTTGAAATACTTTTCATTTAGCATTATACTGATTCTATACTCCTTATCTGTTAAAGCCGAATACAAAGACAGTATTATTATCTACAGTGAGACAGAAAATCCTATATCTATAGGAGATCGACTTTATATTCTTGAAGACGCTAGTAACCAAAAATCCTTTGAGGAAATTGTAAAATCACACGAATTTGCAAGGAGTAAGGCAGCCATTCCAAATCTTGGTGTTTCCCAAAGTACATTTTGGGTTAAATTTACATTATCAAATAACACACTAGATGATAACATTCTTTTAGAATTTGCGCAACCCATCATCAACGATATTACATTTTACACTCCCCATAAAAATGGATATATCAAATACAATACAGGTGATCAATACGCTTTTAACAACAGGATCTACAAATACCCTAACTTCGTTTTTGACCTAAATATAAAATCTCACGATACTCAAACATACTTCATAAAAATCAAGGGGGACGAACAAATACTCCTTCCATTAACCTTAGGTACTTCCCATAAAATACTGGAGCGACTCCACCATGAGGACCTTATTTTTGGAATTTATTGTGGTATCATGCTCGTTATGTTTTTTTACAATTTATTTATCTTTTTTTCTGTCAAAGACAAAATATACTTATACTATGTCATACACATTCTATTTGTAGGCTTAACACAAGCCTGTCTATTAGGTTATCCATTTCAATATTTATGGCCCGATTTCCCATATTGGGCTAACTTAAGTGTTTATTTATTTCCTTGTAGCGTAGGAATAACGGCTATGTTTTTTATTAAGTTTTTCTTAGAAACACCGAAACATATCCCCACACTCCATAAATTTTCCTATTTTATCATTGGCCTTTATAGTTTAACGGCTTGCGTAAGCCTTCTAGGGTTTATGAATACAGGATATGCCATGGTTCAAATAAGTGCTGTCATCATAGCACTGTATATGCTGATTGTTGCAATTATCATTTCAAATAAAGGATTCAAGCCTGCCAAATTTTTTCTTATTGGATGGTCTATCATGCTAATAGGTATTGTCGTATTCGTATTAAAAGATTTCGGAATTTTTCCTCCCAATATTTTCACCAACTATACCATGCCTGCAGGATCAGCACTGGAAACCATTTTGCTTTCTTTTGCCCTGGCAGATCGAATAAATGTGTTAAAAAAAGAAAAAGTAGCCTCTCAAGCAGAAGTATTACTCGCCTTAAAAGAAAATGAAAAGCTCATTACAGAACAAAATATCATATTGGAACAAAAAGTAGAAGAACGAACACAAAAATTAAATGAAACCAACAAAGAACTGAATACTACTCTTAAAGACTTAAAAGACACCCAAGCACAACTTGTAGATGCTGAAAAAATGGCTTCCCTTGGTCAACTTACTGCAGGCATTGCACATGAAATCAATAATCCCATAAATTTTGTCAGTGCAAACGTAAAACCACTGCAACTGGATATTGAAGACCTCTTGACCCTCATTAAAAAATACGAAACCATTAAATCCGGAGAGAATATAGATCAAAAAATAAAAGACATCGATCAATTCAAAAAGAAAATAGATTTCGAATACATTCAAGGAGAAATCAAAACCTTATTACATGGGATAGGAGAAGGTGCCAAACGTACAGCCGAAATTGTAAAGGGATTAAGAAACTTCTCCCGGTTAGATGAAGGAGAAATCAAAGAAGCTAATTTAAATGAAGGTATTGAATCCACGCTAACCCTTATTCGCAGCGCCATACCGGAGAATATTCAAATCATTAAACAGCTCGAAGATATTCCCACCATAGAATGTTATCCCGGAAAATTGAATCAGGTATTCATGAATGCCATCAACAATGCCGTACAAGCAATGCAGAAGCACACGGCTGTAAAAAACCATACGCTCACCATATCCACATACGTGTTTGAACAGTCGGTTTGTGTCAGTGTTGAAGACACGGGTATAGGCATGACTCCTGAGGTCAAGGCACGAATCTTCGAACCTTTTTTTACCACCAAAGACGTTGGAGAAGGTACTGGATTAGGAATGTCTATCGTATTTAAAATTATAGAAAGTCATGGTGGAGTCATTCATATTGATACTGAAGTTGGTCGGGGAACAAAAATAATTTTTTCTTTACCAAAGAAAATTAGTATATAGTAATACAATCTATTTTTAGAAAGCCCCAATGGAGCGCATACGAGTTTTATACGTAGACGATGAGGAAAACAACTTAATAGCTTTTCGAGCTTATTTTAGAAAAGACTATGAAGTATATACTGCCATTAGTGCAGCGGAAGCCTTTCGTTTATTAGAAAGCATTGAAATGCATATCATCGTTTCTGATCAGCGTATGCCTGAAATGGCGGGTACAGATTTTCTGGAAAAAACAATTTCTATCTATCCCGAATCTATACGCTTACTCATTACTGGTCAATCCGATATTGACACTGTAATTAGTGCCATCAATAGAGGACAAATTACCAAGTACCTTCAAAAACCATGGGACTGGGAAACCTTTCGGATTATCTTAGAACATTGTGCAGATCTCTATCGTGGACGTAAAGAATTAAAAAACAAAAATGCACTCCTACAAAAAACCAACGATG
The DNA here is from genome assembly GCA_964454665.1 of uncultured Chitinophagaceae bacterium. Classification (GTDB taxonomy): domain Bacteria; phylum Bacteroidota; class Bacteroidia; order Cytophagales; family Cytophagaceae; genus JACMQM01. Next base: position 15,772 of record CAYVTO010000003.1, on the reverse strand, counting down.
AATTAAATTTATTCATTTATAGTGCATCCCACGATTTAAGATCTCCTCTTATGTCTATACTTGGTATCGTTCAACTTGCCAAAATAGACAATGAGATGAAAATGGATGGAGAACACCTACAGCTCATTGAAGACAATATCATTAAACTTGATCTGTACATCAAAAACGTAATCGACTACTATCGTAACTCCAAATCAATGGAAATCACCGACAAAATCGATTTCGAGCTCATCATCAAAGAAACGTTCGATGTATTAAAACACCAGAATAATTCCATCAAATTTGAAAGCTGTATAGAACAATCTGAAGATTTCACAGGAGACACGTTTAGACTCCGTATTATTTTAGGGAATTTAATCTCCAATGCCATCAAGTATCAAAATCCAGATGCTCATGAACATAAAGTTCAAGTACATGTGAAAGCCGACTTCCAAAATGCCGTCATTACCATTTCTGACAATGGCATAGGAATTCTTCAAGAACATTTAGAGAAAATTTTTAAAATGTTTTTCAGAACATACAATCCCAAAAATACCCAAGGGACAGGCATTGGACTATACATTGTAAAAGAAGCACTGGAAAAAATTGGCGGAAGTATCAATGTAGAATCTACCCCTTTAATAGGTACATCATTTAAAATAACAATACCTAACAAGCGAGCATCCCATGGATAAAAGACTCTCCATCATGCTGGTTGACGATAACGCCACTGATCTTTTTTTGCATGAACGTTTTTTAACACATCAAAAAATAGCCAAAGAGATCACTTCGTTCAATTATGCAGAAAAAGCCCTGCACTATTTGGCTGAAAAAAATACAATAGAGAAATTTCCTGATATCATTTTACTTGATATACAAATGCCTCTCATGAATGGATTTGAATTTTTAAAACATTACGAAAAATTACCGATCGAACGCAAATGCCCTGTTATTATGGTATCTTCTTCTCTGGACTTTGGAGATATCAATAGAGCAAAAGCAAATCCTATGGTACTGGAACTACTAGAAAAACCACTCAACATGTCGGTTTTTATTAATACCTTAATCTCAAATGGTTTGATTTAAAAATCAAATTTTCTTTTACAAAAAAATATCAACTCATAAAAAAACACACTGAAAATATTCACCTTCCTGTTTTTCAATAAAGCAAGGTAGATCTCCACAGCAGGAATCGCATCATATCTTATGGCCTGACGTATTTCATAATGAATGCGTTTCAACAAAGCCTTGTTTTCTTTTTCCGTTTTATTTAACCAAGAAGCTTTCTGACAAACACGAGCCGTTGATACAAACATATTCACATTATGCTTCGATAAAAATTTAGTAGAATGGGAATTTGATAGTATCCTTTTGGCTGCCAAACATGCATCAAGGTATGCATAATCATAAAATCTGGAGGAACGTACCCAAAAATCAAAATCTTCATATGCCAAAGATTCATCATACCCTCCCAATACATCTAATACCTCTCTCTTCATCATCATGCCTACCGGTGAAATAAAATACCTACTCACTACATTTTGATAAACATCTCCTTGAGGAATTTTTGCGATGGCTCTTCCATCTGATCCTACTTCATAATGCTTGCGCAGTGCTCCCCCCCGATGATCTACCAAATCAATATTTGTAAATACCACTCCTACCCGATCCGACTGACCTTCAAAAAACAATACTTGCTGTTCTATACACGAGGGATATAAAAAATCATCGGCCGCCAAATCCATGATGTATTTCCCCTTTGCAACGTGTAACGCTTTATTAAACAACATACAGTTTCCTGTATTTTCTTCATTAACAATACTTATTACAGTATGTTGCGGGTGATTCCGAATGAATCGCTGAATTTCAGATAAGGTATCATCAGTGCTGGCATCATCAGCAACAATAAGTTGTATGCTTGAATAACGTTGTTCAACAACAGAACTCAAAGCCTGATAAACATACGCTGCATGATTATAACTTATACAAATCACTGTTACCAGAGGCTGTTCCATATCAGATTACTTTTTTAAGCCAACGCCGGTGCACTTTGAAATCAGCATATCCAGGTAATAATTTACTCCATGACAAATTCTCTGCTTGGAGAAAACGCATTAAAAAATAAATACACAAAGCGGTATACGACAATGTGGTTGCCCAAGCTGCTGCTTGCACACCCCAATCATAAATAAAAATTTGACATACCACTACGGTAAAAAACACACCCCATAAAGAAGAATATATCACCGGTTTGTACATTCCTCTTCCTGAAAAATATGCACTCATAGACGTTGAAATTCCCAATGCCAATATTCCTATAGCCATCCAAAGAATATACGAAGAAACCACCTCAAAACCCAAACCAAACATCCAAACATAAATTGATGCAGGAATACAGAGTAAAGCCATCACTGCAAAAACATTCAACACAAAATTAAGTTTAAATAAACGCAAAGATATTTTTTTTCGCTCTATTGGGTTGTCCACATTCGATAATTTTGAAAACTGTACCGTTGCTAAACTTTGTCCTATAATCCAAACCGACTCCGCAATGGAAACAGCTATAGAATACTTCCCTAACTCTGCTGCTCCGCTTGTAGGGCTATTCATAAGATAATAATAACTGATACGGTAATTTATAAATTGTATGATATTGGCTAATTGAGCCAGCCAACCTAAAGAAATTAATTGTTTAAATAAGATCTTATCGATTTTTAAATCTATAGGTTCCCCCAATTTAAACAATAAATAAAGGCTCCAAATCCAAACCAACACATTGGATAATACAACGCCCCAATAAAAACTTTCAACATGTAGCCATTGAAATGGATAATAAAAAACCAAAAACAATACAATCAAAAACACACTATGTACCAATGCCAACCAGTTAAAAGCCGCTAATTTTTCTTTACCCAAGAGCACCATTAGATTAGACGATTTCCAGCTATTGAACAAGGTTGCAAAAAACAAAAAATAGAAATCAGACCATTCCACCTGATTGTAATATAAAAACAACAAGCAAAATGTGATGGTCACTAATAACGTCCATGTGTAAATAGGAATTAAAAATTTAAAAAAATTATGTCGTGGTGTCAAATAAACCAACGATGGTCCTCCAACAAGATTGGTAAACAATAAAATGAGGACCATATTGGTCACAAAAAAACTAATTTCTCCCCTGCCTGCAGCACCCAATAACCGTGTACTTAATATGATGGTAGCAAAATTCAGCAATGCTAAAGTGAACTTGCTCGCGAATGTACCAGAGATCGTTTTTAACATGCCACTATTCGGTTATAGATGTTCAATAACTTCAACCCTACTTCATCATTAGAGAACAAGCTATGTGCATTGTTTTTTATTTGTTCACGATGAAATACAACCTTACCATCCAATAATCTATTCATGGCATTCAACATGGCTTGCTCATCACCTCGATCAATTAAGAGGCCATTTTCAGGTGTTATAATTTCTGCTATGCCTCCTACCGAAGTACTGATTACCGGTACGCCACAACAAAATGCTTCTGTAATGACACAAGGTAAGTTTTCATAATTACTGAACAATAAAAGAGCTTCCGCTTGTCCTATGCATTGAGCTAATTCCTTGCCTGTTTTTTTCCCTTCAAAAAACACCACCGAATTGAACAGGCCTAACTCAACAGCATAGTGTTGAAGTTTTTGCTCATCTTTCCCGTAGCCCACAAAACGAACAATAAAATCCGTTCTCTTTTTATACAAAGCCTCAATCACCCTTAATAATCCACTGATATTCTTATGATCTTCATTAAACTCCGCAACATAGACAAACTCTTTAAGTTCTTTACGAAGAACCGTAGGCTTAAAAATGGAAGTGTCTACACAATTATAAACGACTTCAAAAGGGTGTTGAAGTACGTTGCATTTTTCTATCATCGCTTTTCCCAAGGATGAAGAAACGGTAATCAGACCTGCTGATTTTCGAATAACAAAACGAGTGAATAAACGTTCTATCTGATTTTGAAAAGCATTCATATCTTTACGAATAAATCGTGTGGCATGTTCAAGTACAACATACGGAACATGATCCAATACCTTGATCATATATGCCATAACTGCTGTTCTTAACAAAACATGCGTATGAACTAAATCGGGCTTGCCTATTTTTTTTTTAGCACGTCTATACATCTTTAAAGTAAGTAAAAAATACAGGCCCAATTTAATCAGTTTATCAAATGCTTTAAATCCTGTTATCTCTTTCTTATAGTAGCAACGGTAAGTAAGTATGCCTTCTTCCTCCGTTTCTTCTATTGTATACCATCCCTTGATATCGGCTGTAGCCATGGCATACAATACAGCAGGAACAGTATAAGGTAAAGTAGACAATATATGCCTTTTCACAAAAACACCAGATAAGTTATCATACTTATGAGGATACCATTTTACAATATGAAATACGATCAGCTTGTTGCTACTCATAATAATACGACATCAAACGCCCTTGTATTTACAACGAACAAGTCAACACAAACTTATATTCTTCCTGCGCCCCCAAATGACTTTTAAATAAAGATAATCCTTCATTGAGTATCCCCTCAGAAGAAGATATTCCCAAATCCAGGATACGCATCTTTTTCTGCTGAGCAAATCTATACATGCCTTCAAGAAGCATCACCATAGGACTATACTGATGATAAGCGACTTCATCTGCCGGCAAATAATAATAGAGTACGTCAGGTAGCACTTCTATCGCAACAGCGGATGCAATGGTTTTCCCTTGATCTTTTACTTCAAAGAAATGATAATGCGCTGGACTGGGCTTATTTAAATTTCTCAAGCCTTCTAAATCGATGGTCAATGGATGACCTTTTTGTTTTCTGGCCCTGACAATACGATCAAACCATTCTTCTGCATGACAATGAGCAGAGCATTCTACAACAAATCCCGCTTGATGGCATTTTTTCAAACGTCTACGCTCAGAAGCATGTAAAGTCTCCTCAAACGGGATTGCTCCAACGTTTATGTATTGATTGAATTCTTGGTATATCAACTTAAAACCATGCGCACGCATTGCTGTCAAAAACAAATCATGTACTTTTTGATTATATGAAGCAGGATAATGTTTAACTTCTATACGTTGAAATCCTTTAGATTTTAATAATAACTTTACCTCTCCTACAAATTGATAGGCATCTTTTTCAGAACAAGAAGAACGACCATAAAAAGAACCAAAAGGAGCTGCCGGAATACTCAATGCCTTAGGATGCTCTGGCATTGAAAAATATACCATGGCTTCGGTTGTATTCCTTTGTGGATGAACAAGTGAAAACGAAAGTAAAGACGAGCGACCATTTCGGTATACAAATTCGGGTCGATGAAAAAGAGGCACAGAAAAGTTTAAAACCTCAATAGGAGCTTCTATAACAGAACAAGCCGATGAGTTATTGCTTGAAAACACTGTATTCTCTAATATAATCGTCTTCTGAATATTCTTTAGACGCAAAACATAAGCAAGACCCATCCTTTTCCAGTATCAATTTTCTCCAAAACATAGGAGGAATCAAAAGTCCTTCATCAGAATGCTTCAAATGAAACGAGAATTTCTCTCCAGGCTTACTTTCCAATTCTACATGCACAGTACCTTTAATGGGTATAATAACCTGAATACTTGCTTTATGTGCGTGATTACCGCGTACTTCCAAATCGTTTATTGCCCCTTCTATCCAATATACCCTTTTGATGGGAAAAGGGATCTCTTTCTCTGATTCTCCTACAATGAGTGCCCCCTTACCGGCCACTCCGATCTTTTTAAAAGATATAATTAAAGGTAATGTGAACAATTCCAATTGTTAAGTTTTAGTTATGTTTGTCAAAATAAACGAATAAATCGTAAAATACCCATTGTGAACGTCGTTTTATCCATAATTCTCACCTCTTGCCTATTTGTCGTTTTCAACTGCTTCAAATTGTTCAAGGTTTCACTTCTTCAAGCCATTAGTGTCAATTATATGGTATGTTTAGTCGTCGGATCTATTTTCACCTATTATACAGCTCCCTTAGACCATATCGCTCCATCCTTTTGGGCTGGATTTGGGGCAGGATTATTATTCCTTCCCATTTTCTGGATCATGGGCTATACCACCCAACAAATGGGACTTACAGTCGCTGCCATCGCCAACAAAACTTCGATGGTCATTCCTGCAACCATCATTTTACTCATCGATCCCTTATTGATGAGTCAATTCAGCGCTTGGAAAGTCGTAGCCATCCTATTGTCCCTAGGAGCCATTATACTTAGTAACCTGAATCCACAAAAAAGTAACCCCTCTTTCGATCGTCGACTTTTAATTTTCCCCTTTTTAGTATTCCTGGGTGGAGCCCTCGTAGATTTGGGGATCAATCTGGCCACGTATTACACATCACCGGATTACTCTGCGTGGATCCCCGTAGGTGCCTTCTCGGCGGCGGCACTCAGCGGAGCTTCCGTACTTTTGTTTAATCGTATTCGTCATCAGGAACGTTTGAGCATGAGATCGGTCATTGGAGGAATTTCATTAGGCATCCCCAACTTCTTCAGTTTATACTTCGTAGTCAAAGCACTGGACGAATACAACAATGATGGAGCAACAGTATACCCGCTCATCAATACAGGTACTATACTCCTGAATACGCTACTTTCTATTGTTGTATTCAAAGAACATATCAATAAATACCTCATTGGTGGAATATTGTGTGCCCTACTGGCCATTTACCTGCTGAACATGTAGCCTATGAATAAAAAAATCTATCAAACCATAGTATCTCCAACAGAAGGTTTATATAAAGAAAAAGGCAGCAAATTTCTAAGCAAAACCTATCCCGTTACATCGGAAGAAGAAGTCAAAAAAATTCTAACCGAACTCAAGAAAGAATTTTACGATGCCCGCCATATTTGTTACGCTTTTTCTCTACAAGGAAATATACTGATGGAAAGAGCCAACGACGACGGAGAGCCTGCCCATACCGCAGGAACTCCTATACTCCATCAAATCAAGTCCTTTGAATTGAGCAACCTATTGGTGGTCGTGATTCGCTATTTCGGAGGGACTAAACTGGGTGTCAGCGGCCTGATTCAGGCTTATAAAACGGCTGCTGAAGACGCCCTGTCTAAAGCCGAAATCATCACCATAGCACCTAAAGAACGCTACCGTTTGGTATTTCCTTACGAACATACAGGACATGTCATGCATTGGATCAAAGAACTCAACGGAAGCATTATAAGTGAGCATAAAACCGCACATTACGAATTAATTACGGAAACCCCTATCGATAGCGAACATCTCTTAAGAGAAAAGTGGCAAGCCTTCCAGAAAGAAATTCAATTGGAACGCCTTTTTTAACATACATCCCAAACATAGCCCTTACCTTCACCAGCTCATCAAGCTTATCCATGTTAAAGTGAAAAAATTCACGCTTAGTTTACTCATTTTTTATACTTTTGCAGTGCACTAAAAACAATGTACAGTGGCTAAACCGGTTAAAGTTGGATTAATACAAATGTCATGCGACAAAGATGTTGCCGTGAACATGCAAAAAACAATCGAGCGCATTCGTGAAGCAGCACAAAAAGGGGCTCAAATCATTTGTCTTCAAGAATTGTTTCGTTCGCTTTATTTCTGCGATGTAGAAGACTACGAAAACTTCAAGTTAGCAGAACCTATTCCTGGCCCTACCACCGATGCCTTTCAAAAATTATCGAAAGAACTGGGGGTCGTCATTGTTGCCTCCCTATTTGAACAAAGAGCCCAAGGCTTATACCACAATACCACAGCCGTAATTGATGCCGATGGAAGCTACCTCGGTAAATACAGAAAAATGCACATCCCGGATGATCCCGGATATTATGAAAAATTCTATTTTACTCCAGGTGATCTCGGATACAAAATATTTGAAACCAAATTCGGTAAACTGGGCGTACTCATCTGTTGGGATCAATGGTATCCGGAAGCAGCACGTATTACCTCTTTAATGGGTGCTGAAATTTTAATTTTCCCTACAGCCATCGGTTGGGCCGATGCTCAAGACGAAGAAACCAACAGAGACCAATACAATGCATGGCAAATCATACAACGCAGTCATGCCGTGGCGAATGGCGTGCACGTGGTATCCATCAATCGTGTAGGTCACGAAGCCGATATGACCTTCTGGGGAGGATCTTTTGTCACCAATCCACAAGGGAAACTGTTATACCAAGGTTCTCACGACAAAGAAGAAGTAACCGTCTTAGAACTAGACTTGGCTCTATCGGATTACTTCAGAACCCATTGGCCTTTCTTAAGAGACCGTCGTATCGATTCGTACGAACCAATACAAAAACGCTTCATCGATTAACTTGTACGTGTTCTTTGTCATTCATACCTCATGCAAACTCCTAAAGAATTAGGTTACAGATTCCCTGCCGAATGGGCCAAACACGAAGCTACCTGGCTCAGTTGGCCACACAAGGAAGAATCCTGGCCCGGCAAAATCAACAGCATTTACCCCGTCTATGCTGAGTTTATAAAAATTTTGACGCAAGGCGAAAAAGTACGCATCAATGTCAATTCCGAACACATGAAAACCGATGCCCTGCGTTGGTTAAATGCTTGTCAAACGGATTTGTCGCGCGTCGAATTTTTCATGCATCCTAGTAATGATGCCTGGTGTAGAGATCATGGACCGGCTTTTTTAGTTCATCAAAAAACAGGTCGTAAAGCCATTGTCGATTGGGGTTACAACGCTTGGGGCGGAAAATATCCTCCCTTTGACTTAGACGATGTTATCCCTACACAAATTGCCAAACACTATCAACTCCCCTTATTCCTCCCTGAGATTGTGATGGAAGGCGGTTCCGTAGACTTTAATGACAAAGGTACGATACTCACCACCACAGCCTGTTTACTGAATAAAAACAGAAACCCTCACCTGTCTCAAGCTCAGATTGAACAATACTTATACGACTACTACGGCACCGAACAAATTTTATGGTTAGGCGATGGCATTGTAGGTGACGATACCGACGGGCATATCGACGACATTACCCGCTTCGTCAATACCGATACCGTCGTAACCGTGGTAGAAGAAAATCGCAACGACGACAATTACGAATTGCTTCAAGCAAACCTAAGCACATTAAAAACCATGCGCTTGCTGGATGGCAAACCGTTAAACATTATAGAACTTCCAATGCCTTCGGCTGTTATCTACGAAGACCAAAGACTTCCTGCTTCTTATGCTAATTTTTACATTGGTAACAGCGCAGTCGTTGTTCCAACATACAGAGACAAAAACGACGATAAAGCTTTAGACATTCTCACACAATGTTTTCCAGACCGCAAAGTGATAGGGCTCGACTCCACTGATATCATCTGGGGTTTAGGCAGTTTTCATTGTTTGAGTCAGCAAGAGCCGGCCTAAGGAATCTAAAAATCATCCTGAGGAATGCTTTATTCATTAGCAGATGTCCTCAAATAAGCTTAACTTGAAGAATCGCAGTGAGATGTATTTCAATGAGTAAGCCAAAAGTTTTGATGTTGGGTTGGGAATATCCTCCCTTGGTAAATGGAGGGTTGGGGATTGCTTGTCAAGGATTAAGCAAAGCCTTGTCTTCTTTGACTCAATTATCCCTCATTGTACCTAAAGCATCCACGACCCCACAAGGCTTTCAGTTGATCGGTTTAAATGAGAAGAAATACTTCGAAACCCTCATCAAAGAAGTTCCTGTTGCTTATACTGAATTCATCAAAACCTATCCTCTTGAAACCGACCTCAATCCCTATTTAGGTATTGTTTCTCCTCCTCCAACGGTACAGAAAATCACCCAACATAAAAACATAAAACAAGAGCTCGTGCTCGAAAAAGCACCTTTTGATTTGAAAGAATTGTATGGGAATGACTTGCTCAAAAATACCACACAATTTACACAACTTGCGGCAGAAGAATCCAAACACCTCGACTTTGATGTCATCCATTGTCACGATTGGATGACCATTCCTGCAGGCATTGAAATTAAAAGACGTACAGGAAAACCATTAATTTATCACGTCCATTCTTTAGAATACGATCGAAGTGGACCGGAAAGCACAGGCCTTATTTTTCAACTGGAAAAGTGGGGAATGCAAGAAGCGGATGTCGTCGTACCTGTCAGTAATTATACCGGAAGAATTGCCTTTTCGAAGTACGGCATTGATCCCAAAAAATTATATACCATTCACAACGGTACAGAACCCATCAAAGCCTATAAAAAAGAAAAGCCTTTTAAAGATGCTTTGGTTGTTTTTGTAGGACGTATGACACAACAAAAAGCACCGCTTCAATTTATAGAGATTGCACAAAAAGTATTGGAAAAAAGACCTCATACACGCTTTGTCATGGCTGGTACTGGAAATCTTTTGAGTAACAGCATCGAAACCATTGCAAAACTTAAAATGGGTGACCGGATCCATTTCACGGGTCATATCAACAGAAGTCAACTCTTCGACCTACTTGCCATGGCCGATGTCTATTGTATGCCTTCCGTATCCGAACCTTTTGGCTTAACCGCTTTGGAAGCTACACAATTCAAAGTGCCCTGCGTCGTATCTGCACAATCGGGTATGTATGAAATACTACGCGGAGCCTTATATGCCGACCATTGGCAAACCCATCGTTTTGCCGAACATATTGTCTCTTTGCTTGAAAACAAGGAGCTTCAACACAAGTGTGTAAGACAAGCTACAAAAGACATCAAAGAGTGTACATGGGAAAATGCCGCTACAAGAACACTAGCACTCTATCGTAAACTTATAGCCTAATTGCCATGAGTGCGCTCTGTCTTTATTTTCAAGCACATCAACCCTTACGTATTAAAAACTACAGCTTCTTTGAAATCGGACAAGAGCAATCTTATTTTGATACATCACTCAATAAAGCGATACTCCATAAAGTTTCCGACTTATGTTATATTCCTACCAATGAAATTTTATTAAAGCTCATCAAAAAACATAAAGGGAAATTTAAATGCACCTTTTCTTTGAGTGGAATACTCCTTGAACAACTGGCTAAATACAGACCCGATGTCATGGCCTCTTTCCAAGCATTGGTAGCAACAGGTAAAGTCGAAATCCTTGGAGAAACCTATTACCATTCACTCGCTGCATTTTTCAATACAGAAGAATTTGACAGACAAATTAAACTGCATAAAAAAACAGTAAAGAAGTATTTCAATGTAGAACCCGTTTTTTTTAGAAATACGGAATTACTTTTTCGCGATGACATCCTTTCTACCCTACAAAAAAATGGATTCAAAGGAATATGGATAGAAGGAAGCGAGAATGGAATCGGTCGTGCCAATGTCAACCGTAACTACTCTTCTTGTAGTCATGAATCGTTTATTTTATTACCTAGAAATTATCCTCTATCCGATGACATTGCCTTTCGTTTTCACCCAAAACTGAATGCCGACAAATTTACGCGTAAGCTCCTGCGTTATAAGTCTGAAGAGAATACCATACACATCGGACTGGATTACGAAACCTTTGGCGAACATTATGAAGAAGATTCCGGGATCCATTATTTTTTAAAAAACTGGATCGATAAAAGTATCGCATCGAAGGAGATCAAGTTTGTGACTTCTTCTGAATCTGTGAAAATGCATCCTCCTGTAAAAAGCCTAAGTATCGAAAACACCACTTCTTGGGCCGATTCTGAAAAAGACGACTCTGCCTGGCGGGGAAATGACATGCAAAAAGAATGCATTGAAAAACTATACGGCTTAAGGGATATCATTTTAAAATTAAAAAACCGATCTTTGCAAAATCAATGGTCGGCACTTCAATGTTCTGATCATTTCTATTACATGAGCAATAAGCAGCATGCCGATGGGGAAGTGCATAATTACTTCAGCCCTTTCGACAGTCCGCATAGCGCTTATTTATCTTATATCAATATCCTCACCGACTTGGAATTGAAAATTAATGCCATGCGTATTTATCAATCCAGTCAATAACAGCATTCCTATTTCTTTATGAACTATTTATCCGTCAGTAACCTTTCTAAAAGTTTCAATGAAAAAAAACTGTTTGAAGACTTGACCTTCGGTATACAACAAGGTGAAAAAATCGCCTTAGTGGGAAAAAATGGTTGTGGAAAGTCTACACTCTTCACCATTCTTTCCGGAAAAATCATGGCCGATGGTGGCGACGTGGCGGTAAATAAAGAAATCAGGATTGGACTACTCGAACAGACACCTGTACCTCCCAATAACAAAACCGTACTAGAATGGATTTTCGAAGGCAGCGATGACATTGCCAAAGCACTACAAGACTATGAAGATGCCATGCACGACGAAACCGGTCTGAAAATGGAAAAAGCCTTTGCAGAAATGGATCGGCTACAAGCCTGGGATTATGAACAACGTTGTAAAAGTATTTTATCCGAATTAGGCATCAATGATTTCAATCAAAAAACAGCATCGATGTCGGGGGGACAAAAAAGGCGTATGGCCTTAGCCAAAGTCCTGATCACAGAACCTGATTTACTGTTACTCGATGAACCGACCAACCACTTAGATCTTTCCATGATTACCTGGTTAGAAAACTACCTAAGTAAATCGGACACCACACTGTTACTCATCACCCATGATCGTTATTTCTTAGACGCCGTGTGCAATACCATCATCGAACTGCATGAAGGTAAACTCCATAAACATTCCGGGAACTATGGTTCTTATTTAGAAAATAAAGCGGAACGTTTCAGACAACAGGAAGTGGTCATTGGCAAGGCTCAAAACTTATACAAAAAAGAATTGGATTGGATGCGCCGTCAACCCAGAGCTCGAGGTACGAAAGCGAAATACAGGGTAGAGGCCTTTCAGGAAACAGAAAAGAAAGCCAACGAGAAGCAAGACACCAGCAAAATCGAATGGCAGGTGAAAGGAGCTCGCCAAGGCAATAAAATCATGGAAGTGCATAACTTATCTAAACGTTATGGAGAAAAAAAAATATTTGAAAACTTCAACCACATTTTTACCCGAAAAGAAAAACTAGGATTGGTTGGACCGAATGGTACAGGAAAGACCACGTTCATTAAAACCCTTTGTGGCGACTTAAAACCAGACAGTGGTCACATTGAAATGGGAGAAACCACTCAAATCGGTTGGCTGAAACAAGAAGAAACCTCCTACCCTCCTAACGAACGCGTCATCGATATTGTAAAAAATGTAACCGAGTACATTGAAGTCGGTAAAAAACAATTGTCGGTAAGTGTATTCTTACAAACTTTTGGATTTAATGGAGCAGAACAATACACGCCTTACTATAAATTGAGTGGCGGAGAGAAAAAAAGATTAGAACTCATCATGACTCTATTGAGTAACCCTAATTTCTTGATTCTCGATGAACCTACCAATGATTTAGACCTTGATACGATCAACAGCTTAGCAGATTTCCTTGAAAGCTTTGAAGGATCCTTGCTATTGATTTCTCACGACAGGTACTTGATGGATTTAGCCGTGGATCAATTATTTATTTTTGGCAGAGCATACAACGTTGATTTGTTCAATGGAAATTATACCGATTACCAAGAATATTTAAAATCGAATAAAAACCAAGCCTATACGCCCAAAGAAGTAAAAATTGAACCCAAAACAGAAGAGCCTAATAATAAAACAAAAATAAAATTAAGCTTCAAAGAAAAACAAGAGCTAGAAACACTAGACAAAGAAATAGAACGCTTAGAAAAAACAAAAACAGAACTTGTCAACAAATTAAACAATACCAACAACAGTTACGATGTGATCTTATCTGTTGGCAACGAATTAAAAACGTTGGAAGAAAAATTAGAAGAGCACTCCTTCCGCTGGTTAGAATTGAAAGAAAAAGAGTAAAACACATGATCATCTCATCAGTATACCAAGATCGCATTGTTGCCTTTAATGAGACATTAAAAGAACTTAAGAACAAAAGTACTTTAATGGGTCTATTACGTATCATCATCGCTTTAGTCCTTGGTATTTCTATTTATTTATACTTCACATCAAAACACAACAATACGTTCATCTTTATTAGCTCTTCCAGTCTCATTGCCTTTTTTATCCTATTAAAAAAACATCAAGGTATTCATCAAAAAACAAAACTTTACCAAGAACTTATTAAAATCAACACCCAAGAATTAAACTACCTTCACGAAGGGATATCATCTTATGATGATGGAGAAGAATTTATCAACACAACACATCCCTACACCTACGACTTAGATATTTTTGGACATCACTCCTTATTTCAACACCTCAATAGAACAGGAACTCAAATTGGTAAAAAACAATTGGCAGGTCTTCTCAGTGAACAACAATCAGATGAGATCACTGCCAATCAAAATGCCATTAAAGAACTTTCAAAAAAAATTGATTGGCGTCAACATTATACAGCTCAAGGATCTTTATCCCCTGACCATAAAGACAGTTTAAAAAAGATAGCCGATTGGAATGATCAACCTTCTTACTTTAACACCCATAAGACTTATCAAAGTCTTTCTTTCCTCCTGCCTGTATTGCTTGTTTTTTGTGGACTTATACACTTCATAACAGATCAATCATTATTTTATTACGGGTTCATCATTCTCTTTTTGATCAACTTATCTCTATTCGGTATTCTTCTCAAATACATCAAAAAAGAATACGAGGCATTGAATAACCATTACAAAACCATAAAAATGTACAGTCAACTGATTGAACATATAGAAAACGAACCCTTTCAAGCTGAAAAAAATCAGCGATTACGCCAGACCTTATTCTCAGCACATCCCCAAGCGAGCAAAGTAGTTGCTCAACTATCTGACATTCTTTTTCGATTAGACTCCATGAATTATGGATTGGTAACAGTCATTTTCAATGGACTATTCCTTTACCATATTCATAGCATTTATGCCTTGATGAAATGGAAAAAGCAATACAGCAATGCATTACTCTCATGGCTTGATGTGATCAGGGAATTCGACGCATTGAATAGTTTGGCTAACTTTGCTTTCAACAATCCCAATTTTACTTATCCAGAACCATCAAAAAAAGACATCTTAAAAGCAGAAGAATTAGGGCATCCTCTCATTAAAGAAGATAAAAGAATTTGTAATAGCATTGAATTTACGGAACAGAAATTTACAATCCTTACAGGATCAAACATGTCGGGAAAGAGTACCTTTTTACGAACACTGGGCATCAATTTAATCCTAGCCAAAACAGGTGCACCTGTTTGTGCACAACATTTTATATTTTATCCTTACGAAGTATACCTCAGCATGCGTATCAACGACTCTTTATACAGCAACGAATCTTTTTTCTTTGCTGAATTGAACCGATTGAAACATTTGATCGAACTGATGGAGAGTAATACCAAAACCTTTGTTCTATTGGATGAGATTTTACGAGGTACCAATTCAAATGATAAATACAGTGGAACTGTAGGTTTAATTGAAAAACTGATTGAACGAAAAGCCATTGGCATCATTGCTACACACGATTTGTCCGTTACTCAATTGACCAATACATATCCTCATTACCTCAACAATAAATGTTTTGAAGTCGAAATCAAAAACAATGAATTATACTTCGATTATCGCTTAAAAGAAGGAGTATGTGAAAAAATGAGTGCTTCTTTTTTAATGAAAAAATTGAATATCATTAAATAAAAGAGGATTTTGTTGTATTAACAAAACCCTCTTTTTATACTTTCTAAATTGAACTAATATTTCATCAATTTAACCACTTTCGTTTCTTCCCCTGATTTCGCTTTCACCAAATATACTCCATAAGCTAAATCATCGAT